>CAWDTK010000021.1:0-181617 GCA_963805255.1 uncultured Actinomycetes bacterium | reverse complement strand
TACGGCCCGTGTGCCTGGAGTAACGCCTGGCCGCCTCTCCGGGGAAGACCTGGTGCAGCGCGTCTGCAGGCCAGCATGAACCGGCCCGATACGGTTACGAGACCACCTGCCAAACCGGGACGGCGATAGTGGTACCCAGAACCTGACCGTCACCCTGATCCCGGCCCACTGCCTGGGCAACCTTTCCCCTACTTGAAGGGGACGGTGACCGGACCGGGTAGGGGCAGGTAGACAGCAAAGAAGTCACGGTCGTCGGGGACGAGGTAACGGTTGGGCGACTGCATCGGGTTGGGCCCGACCATCGTGGGGACGAGACCGTTAGTTTCGTGGGTGTAAGCGATCAAGGTGTGCCATTCAGGGTTGATGTCAAACTCCATCGCCCGAACTGCACCGGCGTGCTGGAGGATCTTCGCCAAGGTGATCACTGTCTGGTCGTCGGCGGCGACGTAGATAAGGTTGCCGCGACTGTCGATGCCGACACCGCTGCGCCAGACGCGGGTCAGGCCGCCGAGCGTATACCCCCACTGCGGGCTGTTCGGGTTGTCGTTCAGCTGCGGGTTCAGCTTCCCGTTCCAGACGATTGGTGCCAGGCTCTGGCGGGCCCACGCGACGTCCGAGCCTACATCCGGGCCTACATCCGGGCCGCCGCTCCAGTTCACGATCGCGATGCGACCGTCGCGGTAGCCGATGAGCGTGGCGTTGCCGTCCTTCAGCGGCTCGTTCGTGCGGCCGTTGTCGGCCGAGCCATTAGCGCCGTCGGTGTAGGTGAAGCCGCCGTTGAAGGTCGCAAGGAGCCGCCAGCGCTGATCGTCCGGGACCATCATTGGCCCGCGTACGGCGGCGTTCGGCGGCTCGTAGCGGCCCGGGTAGTAGCCGATCTCGGTGCGCGTGTGGTCGAACCAGGCGACGTCGGCGACAAGCTGGGGATAGTCGAGCTCAGGGCGGAAGGTCGTCACCAGCACTGGTGGGCCGCCGTCGTTTGACCGGCCGGTCGGCTTCCAGACTCCTTCGCCGGGCAGCGGATGCGGGAAGACCGGCTTGACCGGCGGCGGCCAGTCAGCGGCCTGTGACTTCGGGGGGCTGGTCCGCGTCGGGTTCTGCCCGACCGTCGGCAGGCCCTTCAGCTGCGGGCCGCCCGTCTTTGGCGCGTTCACACTGTAATAGATGTGCTCGCCTTGGTCGACCATCGAGTTGCCGAAAGGGACCTCGTTTCTGACCCATTCGGCGCTGCGCGCCTTCCACTGCATGCTTGTCGGCTGCAGGATCCAGGCGGTATACGAAACAATCGCCCACGACAGCACAATGAGGAAAGGAGCCGCGATCACGATGCGCCGGAGTCGCCGCCTGCGCCTGACCGCAGGGCCGCCCGGCTGCTCTGCCTGCGCGGCACCCTGTTCGACGGACGCCGGAACCGGCGGTGACTCCGTCTCAGCCGGCGGAGCATTCACACCGGAACCGGTGCCAGATCGCCGCAGCCGCCTCATCTCATTTGCGTCCTAAGCCTCGATCGAGTGATGCCCGCCTTGATGCCGACGTCGGATGTCCACCGCGCAGGGGTACCACGATGCCGCAAAGCACAGGTCAGACGAGTAAGAGAGTAATACACGGGTGCCGAGCGTGATGCCCGGCTCCGGCCCTCCGCATATCAGGCGCCTTCGGCGAGCGCTTCACCAAAGGCATCCTGCACTGGCCCTGGCGGCGCTGGCCCGGCTGCTTCCAGCTGTGCTGCGCGCCCATCGGCTGGTCACGCCGGGCACGCTGCCGGCCTGGCACCGTCGGCTGATCACGCGCAAGTGGACGTATCCGAACCGGCCCGGTCGTCCGCGGGCCAGCCAGGAGATCCGCTACCTGGTATCGCGGCTGGCGCGGGAGAACCCGGCCCGGGGGTACCGCAGGGTGCACGGCGAGCTGTGCCAGCTCGGTTACCGCATCAGCGAGGCGACGGTGCGGCGGATCCTGCGTGCCCGCCGGGCCAGCCCGGCTCCGCAGAACCTGGGCACTTCCTGGCGGCCGTTCCTGCGTACTCAGGCCGATGGTCTGTTGGCCTGCGATTTCTTCCATGTGCACTACGATCTTCCTCAGGCGTCTGTACGTGCTGTTCGTCATGGAGGTGCGGACCCGGCGGGTGCACGTCCTGGGCGTGACCGTTCATCCGGATGGTGTGTGGACCGTCCAGCAGGCCCGCAACCTGCTCATGGATCTCGGTGACCGGATCGGTTCCTTCCGCTTCTTGATCCGGGACCGTGACGCCAAGTTCACTGGCGTCTTCGGCGCGATCTTCGCTGGCGAGGGCGTGCAGACGGTCAAGATTCCGCCGCGGACCCCGAGGGCGAATTGTTATGCCGAGGGGTGGATCCGCACCGCGCGAGCCGAGTGCTTCGGATTAGATCAAGGGCGTCGCCTGCGGCGCTGCTGGCCCAGCGTCAGCGCCGGGCTTAGCCTTGGGGAGGCCCGCCAGGCGCACGCCGGGCCACGCGCGCTGACTCCGCAGATCGAACTGGCTTACCCGTTACGCGAATCAGGAGTGCATGTAGACCTCTTCCTCGCGTTCCGTTGTCCCGCTCCCGGCCACCGCGTCCAGGCCCTTCGGGCGTCGCAGGCGATCGGCTTCGGCGAGCCTAGGCACGCTACCTGCTCGGAAGAGGGTATCGCCCTGCGAGGAAAATGGGACATCTATGGTCTGACATCCAGCCGGGAGTCAGCCATTATCCCTCCATGGTCGGCGGGGCTTCACCCGTAGCGGATGGTTCAGGGTGCGGGCCAGACTCCGCAAAAGCATCCGAGCCGACTTCGGAGCCGGCCTGGCCGGCCGGGCCCGGGCCATTGGCCGTCACCGCGACCGGCTTGGCCAGGGTCGGCGTGGCGGCCGCGTCCACGACCGGCTCGGCCTGGCGGGCCAGGAACCGGAGCCGGGCCGCTCGCGCGTCCCAGGCATAGACGACCGCAGTTCCGGCGATGAGGTCGTACAGGGCACGGTGCTCGCGCTGCACGACGATGCCGAGGAATCCCAGGCCGAGGGTCAGGAAGCCGAGCGGGAACGCCAGCGAGCGCACCCATCCTCGCCAGGGATCCAGCCGCGTACCGTCGGCCTGCACCACATGCACGCCCAGCAGCGCCATCCCCACCGTCCTGCCGTGCGCCGCCCACTGAAAGCCGAAGTAGAAGAATTGCCAGGCGACGTAGATGATGACCACGACGATGTTGTCCCGGTGCCAGGAAACTGGTCGGCCGGTCACGATCTGTAGCACAAAGGAAGTGAGCGCCAGCGCGAGCCAATACAGAACGGTGCTTACGGTGAGGTCGATCAGATACGCCGCGAAGCGTGATACCGAGCCCGCGTAGTGGCCCTGTGCGCTCACCCAGCGGCTCGGGTGGGTGCGGACGCTCATGGTTGAGCCTCCGCGTTCAGCAGCGCGCGTGGTGCCAGCGGCCTTGGACCCTTGAGCCGCAGCAGGCTGGTCACCCAGCGGTCGACGAACTGGTCCAGCCCGACGGCCCCGCTGCGCGCCGAATCCAGTGCCTCGGTCGCTATTCCGCCGGTCGACCTGGCGATGATGGCGCCGAGGTCGGTCTGCTCGACGAGCCTTTCCATGTCGATGCGGGCCACAACATCGTTGATGTCGACGCGGTCCAGCACGGCATCCACGTCGACCTCCTCCAGGAGCTCGTTGAGGTCGACCTGCTTGAGCAGGGCGTTGAGGTCGACCTGCTTGAGCGGCGCGTTCACGTCCACCTGCTTGAGCGGCGCGTTCACGTCCACCCGCGCCAGCAATGCGTTGAGGTCAACCTGCTTGAGCGGCGCGTTGAGGTCCACCTGCCTGAGCAGCGTGTTGAGGTCGACCTGCTTGAGCGGGGTGTTCACGTCTACCCGCTCCAACAGCGCGTTGAGGTCCACCAGCTGGAGCAGCGCATTGATGTCCACGGCCTGGACCACGATGTCGATGACCCGCTCCGCGACGCGCTGGGCCAGCAATTCCGCCGAGACGGCCACGCCTTTGCGTGCCGAGCGCAACCGGCCGAGTGGTTCCACCAGATCAGTATGGCCGCCACGTCGGCCATGCGTAAATCATTCGGCACGGGTGAGGCCGGACCGCGGTCACCGACGGCTCGGTAAGAGAACGCGCCGACCAGGCCTACCACCAGCAGGGTACGCAGCGCTTCCCTGATGAACCGGACCAGCGTGTCGAACATGACGGCCGCCGTGCCGGGTCCGCACCTCCATGACGAACAGCACGTATAGGCGTGTAAGGAAGATCGTGTCGATGTGGAAGAAATCGCAGGCCAGCAAACTGTGCGCCTGCGTGCGCAGGAACGCCCGCCAGGAGGTGCCCATGTTCCGCGGGGCCCGCACCGCCGGGCGCGCAGGATCCGCCGCACCGTCGCCTCGCTAAACGCGATGGCCGAGCCGGCACAGTTCACCATGCACCCTGCGGTACCCCCACGCAGGGTTCTCCCGCGCCAGCCGCCGCACCAGGTCGCGGATCTCCAGGCTGGCCCCCTGGCGGCCGGGCCGGTTCGGGTACGTCCACTTGCGTGTGACCAGTCGGCGGTGCCAGGCCAGCAGCGTGCCCGGCGTCGCGAGCCGGCGGGCGCGCAGCACGGCCGGCAGCAGCCGGGCCAGTGCCGCCAGGATCGCCCGGTCGGCCCAGTCTGGCTTGGGCTGGGTGACCTGACGGCGGAGCACCGCGACCTCATGGCGGAGAACCATGATCTCCGCGTCCTTGGACGACTGGTTGCGGCCCAGCAGCACCAGCCAGCCAAAGACCCGGATCATGATCAGGTAGAGCAGGCGAAGAGACACAAACCGCGATCTTGCCCCTGTCAGCTCATTTGGCCAAATTGCAGGTCACAGCACCTGCGGCGAGTTCTGAAGCGGCACAGGCTTCAACCGGCCCGGCGCCAAATCCTCCGAAGCGATCATCGCGAACTGGTGGCGGCAGGGAATGATGGGCGGAGCGAAGGCACACTACGACGGCATCGTCGCCTTCTCCCAGACCGATTTCACCGAGGACCTCAAGAAGATCACGGTGCCGGTCCTGGTGATGCACGGCGACGACGACCAGATCGTTCCCTATGCCGACTCCGGCCCGCTGTCCGCGCGGCTCGTGCAGAACGGGACGCTGAAGACGTACAAAGGATTCCCGCACGGCATGCCGACCATCCAGGCCGAGACGATCAACGCTGACCTGCTGGCCTTCCTGCAGTCCTGACCGACCCGGCGGCCGGGCGCCGGCTATGGCTCCGCACTCTGTGCACTCGAACAGGACGGGCTCTCATCCGAGGACGGAACGGGTCTGGACAGGCCGCGATCCGGGCGCTGGTTGGTCGTCGACGGTCGCGGTAACCGGCTGAGTGGCGGCCAGGCCCGGTCGTTGGCTCGGCGTGGGCCTTCCGTGGTGCCCGTCGTGTTCTAGGGTCGCGTCATGGACCTGCAGCAGTACCTGGTCGATATCAGCCTGAGGACCATGAGCCAGCTTCACCGGGCCATCGTCCATCTCACCGGCGGCCAGGTGCTGGGCTCGGCCTTCGGGATGCCGGTTGTCGAATTGCACACGGTGGGACGCAAGTCGGGCCAGCCGCGCTCGACCATGCTCACGGCGCCGGTCATCGAGGGGGACCGGGTGGTGCTGGTGGCCTCCAAGGGCGGCGATGACCGCGACCCGGACTGGTACCGCAACCTGATCGCTCATCCGGACATCGAGCTGACCATGGCCGAGCGCCGGCCGATGCGGGCCCGCCGGGCGTCGCCGCAGGAGAAGGCGGAGTTGTGGCCCCGGGTGGTGGCCGCCTACACCGGTTACGGCAATTACCAGCGCCGCACCGACCGCGACATCCCGCTGGTCATCTGCGAGCCGCGCTGAACGCCCGCCGCGACTCACGCCGGCCACTGCGGTACGGCGGTTCGGCTGGCCAGCACCGTGTCTTGCGGGCCCGCTCAGCGGCGAATCAGCCGCGAGGTAGGGTGATCATACAGTGGCGAGCCGGTTCCGGCCGCTCCGCCGCCGGCCGCGGCACCCTTGGTGATCCCCGAGCGCATGGTCACTCCGAGCGACGCAAATACCGGTGAAGGTCGCGCACACTCTCGCCGATCTGGTCGGCTTCCTACGGCGGACCCTCTGGGGTCCTCGCCGCGCGTTACTGGGTGATATGCGTGCGGCCACGCCTTTAGCCGACCTGACTGGCCAACGGCTCGACGGTAGAGATTCCGGCCGTCTTGTGCCGGACTTGGCCGGAACCGTCGTGTCTGCCGGGATAATAGTGGCTTGGAAGGCAAAGGCAACGCCTGCCACGTCTCCTTGCGCGTGATACTCAAGTCGGCGGGTACGCCGGTGGGCTCGTGTGGGCGAATCCCGGCGCCTCGATTGACACGTGACACGCATGCTCATGGCTCAAAGCGTCGTCATCAGGATCTCGCGGAAACCGGTGCGGAATCGGCCCGGCTTGCGACGCTTTGACGGCGGCCGGGTCGAGGGACGCCGCAGCCGCCGGTCAGGATGTCCGGCGGTCGTCTGCTGTTGAGATAGGTTCCGCAATTACTGCCGCGCAGCGGCCGAGGATCTCGCAGGAAAGCGGAGGGCCGGAGCTGGAGACGGCCGTCGCGGGGACAGAAAGGCCTGGGCCGTGCGCAGCTGCTCGATGCCGGCGACGTGCTGGTGTCGACCGCGGGACCTCGGCAGACCTTCTCGATCGGCTCATCGGAGCAGTTCGCGCTGCCACGGCTCCGGCCGGGGACGGCGGGGGCGGACGGCGCCCCCGCGCAGGCGCCGCTGACCGACGTGGATGTCTATCTCGGCTGGTTCGGCGGCGCCACCAGGCTCGTCCAGGCCGCCTCCGCGCTGGCCATGCCGCTGGGTCGCCTGGCGGGCGTACGCCGGGTCCTGGATGGGCAGGTCCGCCGGATTCAGCGCAGCAGGGCCCAGCCCAGCGCGGCAAAAACCATCCGCTCGGACGTGGTGGCCGTGGCGGGCGACGCCGGCGGCAGGAAGCTGGCCGCAGCGTACCTGACCGGCGGGGATCCCTACTCGTTCACTGCGCCGATTCTCGCCTGGGCAGGCGGGCAAGGCGGCCGCGCAGGGTGTGCGGCCCGCGGGCGCGCTCGGCCCGGTGGAAGCCTTCGGACTTGACAGCCTAGAAAGCGCCTGCGCTGACGCGGGATTTTCCCGCGAGCCTTGCCGCTAGCATCTCGATGACGGGGGCAACGACGGCCTGCCGGACGCAGGCCAGCGTGTGATGCTGGTCCGTCCCCGCTGGCGGTGGCGTGCTCAGACACCCCATTGTTACGGTGACACGATGAAGGCCTGGGCGCTTCACGGCGTTGAGCTTCCCTTCGGCGACGAGCCAGTGTCGTGGTGGATCGACGCATCAGGCGCCGTTCATGACCGGCCCATCGCCGATGCCGACCTGCTCCCGGGGGGCTTCATCTTGCCGGGGCTTGCCGACGCTCATGCCCACCCGGCCGTCGGCTCCGGTCCGGCGGGCCTGGTGGCGCTTGACGAGACCGCGGCACGGGCCAACCTGGCCGCCTGGGCGCAGGCCGGGATCACCCTGGTCCGCGATGTTGGATCCCCGGGCGGCCTGACCCTGGAGCTCAGGCCAGGGCCGGGCCTGCCGGCGGTGCAGGCGGCCGGCCGGTTCCTGGCACCGGCCTGCCGGTACTTCCCGGACCTGCTCGGCACGCCGGTGGATGAGGCCAGCCTGGTCACCGCCGCGCTGGCCGAGATCGGCCGCGGAGCGGCCTGGGTCAAGGTGATCGCTGACTTCCCCGACCTGGCCGCCGGGGCCGACGCCGAGGCCACCTACCAGGTCGACGTTATCGCCCGGGTCGTCGCGGCAGCGCACCACGCCGGTGCCCGGGTGGCGGTGCACTCGACGGTGCCGGGCACCGGTCAGCTGGTCGCCGCTGGCGTGGATTCCATCGAGCACGGGTGGTCCGGGCTGGACGAGCACGTCGTCACGGACATGGCCGGCCGCGGCACCGCCTGGACGCCCACGGTCGGCGCCCTGGTCGCGATGCTCGACGCCCCGGGTACGACGCCGAAGCGCCGGCGCGGGTTTGCTGAGGGCCACGCGCGGGTCGCGGAACTGCTGCCGCTGGCCGTCCGGCTCGGCGTGCCGGTGCTGGCCGGCACCGACGTGACCGGGTCGATCCCCCGGGAGGTAGCGCTGCTGGCGCAGATGGGCCTGGACCCCAAGGACGCGCTAGCCGCGGCCAGCGCCTGGCCGCGGCGGTTCCTCGGCGCCCCGGCCACCGCCGACATCGTCACCTACCACCACGATCCCCGCGAGGACCCCGGCCAGCTGGCCCGTCCAGCCGCCGTCGTGGCCGGCGGAATCCGGCTGCGATGATGCGCGCCTGAGATAGGCGCAGACACGGCGCAGGAAGCAGCCGGCGGGCGGGTTCAGATGCGTGCCGCGACGCGACCGCCACGGTACCTGCGGGGGGGCCGGGTGCCCGGCCTGCCTCAGGTCGTGCCGCCCATCCTGTGGGGCTCGATTACTGGATCTTGGCCTGGACGGACTTCCCGGCTGGGATCATCGCTGAGTGATCATTTCGGTCGTCTACCCGCTCGTTCGTTGTCTGCTCGGCTGCCTGATGGTGCTGACCCGGCATCAGGTGTCCAAGGACGCCGAGCTCTTGGTGCTCCGGCACGAGAACGCGGTGCTGCGCCGCTAGATCAGCCGGGTCCGCTACCAGCCGGGCGACCGGCTGTGGCTGGCAGCACTGTCGCGACTGGTTCCCCGCCGCCGGTGGGGTGAGGTGTTCATGGTGACCCCGGCGACACTGCTCACCTGGCACCGGCGGCTGGTCGCACGCAAATGGGACTACACCAGCCGCCGGCGTCCCGGGCGGCCGTCCACGGCCGCCGCGATCCGCACGCTCGTGATCCGCATCGCGACCGACAATCCGGGCTGGGGGCACCGGCGGGTGCAAGGCGAACTCGTTAAGCTCGGCCATTCGATCGCAGCTTCCACGGTGTGGCAGATCCTGCATGACGCCGGGATCGACCCCGCACCACGCCGCAGCGGCCCGACCTGGCAACAGTTCCTGACCGCGCAGGCCCGCGGCGTCCTCGCGGTCGACTTCGTCCATGTGGACACCGTGCTTCTGCGGCGCCTCTATGCCCTGATCGTCATCGAGCATGGCACTCGCCGCGTCCGCCTGGCCGGCGTCATCGCGCACCCGGACGGCGCGTGGACAACGCAGGCGGCGCGTAACTTCCTGATGGACCTGGGCCAGCGCGCGACCTCAGTCAAGTTCCTGATCAGGGATCGCGCAGGCCAGTTCACCAGCTCTTTCGACGCCGTGTTCACCGCCGAGGGCATCAGGATCCTGGCCAGCCCGCCGCAGGCGCCCAGAGCGAACGCGATCTGCGAGAGGATCATCGGCACCCTGCGCCGAGAGCTCTTGGACCGGGTGCTGATCGTCAATGAGCACCACCTGCGACGGGCGCTGACCGAATACCTGCGGCACTATAACGCTGCCCGGCCGCTAAGAGATCCTGAACGGAAGCCTCCGAGTGCAGGTCAGTTTCTCCGCTGACCTGCACAATCGTCTGGTCATCGCCAGGGCGGACATATACCGTCAAGTCCGTGATTCTCGCTGCGCAATCGTTGTCCACGGCATCGAAGCTCCCCTCTCTGTCAGCATCTGCGCGCGCATCCCCGGCATGAGTAGTCCTGCGTGCGGGCGCCCGTGGTGCTCCCGCGGGAAGATCGCGTTCAACGTGGGCAGGAGAAACACGACAGATTCGTATAGAGGGCAGCATCCGGGCCGTTCAGTAGTCCCGGCCCGCACTCCGGTACGGACTACTGAGGACTGATCGTCTCCGCTGTAGCCGGCTGGACCCATGGACCCCGTACCCCGTACCCCGTACCCCGGCCGAAGCCGGCGGAAAGGCTGATCGGCTGAACGGGAGGAGAAGGAGCAGACGATGAAGAAACTGATAAGGGGCGCGGTGGCCGGTGCGGCCGGGACGACGGCGCTGAACGCCGTCGGTTATGCGGACATGGCGCTGCGCGGGCGCCCGGCCAGCAGCATCCCGGCACGGGACGCGGAGCAGCTGGCCAGGCGCCTCGGCGGCACCATTCCCGGGAGCGGTGCGGCACGCCAGAACCGGCTGGAAGGCCTCGGCGCGCTTGCTGGCATCGCGACCGGCGCCGGGGTCGGCGCCCTCGCGGGTCAGCTGCGGGCCGCTGTGCGCAGGCTCGGGCCGCTGGCCGGCCCAGCCGTTATCGGCGGCGCGGCCATGCTGGTGACCGACCTGACGACGGCCAGGCTCGGCGTCAGTGATCCGCGGACCTGGGACGCGGCCTCGTGGCTGAGCGACATCGTGCCGCACCTGGCCTTCGGCTAGGTGGTCTGCGCCGCCTTGCCGGAACCGCCGAGCCGGGCTGCCGCGCCGCCGAAGACCTCGCCCGCAGCAACAGCAGAAGGCAGCGCGGACTCGCAGGCAGGCGGTGAGGAGCGCGGGCCCGGCGAGCCGGGCGAGCTGGCACCAGCCGCGCCCGCGCCGCCCGCTAGGCCCGCGACCCCGGCCTGCGGGGCGCTCGGGCGCGCGGCTGTCCTGGGCGCGGCGACGGGACTACGCGGGACCGTCGCTCCTGCGGCTCTCATCGTCCGGGGCCGCGACGGCCTGCCCGCTGTCTTGAGGCACCCGGCGGCCCGCCGGATCGCCGCGATCGCCGATGGCGCGGAGCTGGTCATCGACAAGCTCCCCGCGACGCCGTCACGCCTCGACCCGCCGGGACTTGCCGGCTGGCTGATCTCCGCCAGCCTGGCCGCCGCGGTTCTCGCGCGTTCTGCGCACCGGGGCCCGATCCCGGCCATGCTGACCGCCTCGGCGGCCGCCCTGGCCGCGGCCAAGATCGGCCACGACGCCCGTGCCGCGCTTGCCCGCCGCTTTCCGGACCCCGCGGTGGCGGTGGCGGAGGATGCCCTGGCGATCGGGCTCGCCGCACTGGGCAGCGGCTGACCCGCAGCAGCTGACTGGCCGGGGCGGGCCGCACGACATCTGGCAGATCATCCTCAAGCCCTGGCAGCCTCGCTCGTGTATGCGGCCTTGCGGTCAGCCGGGCAGGCCTTGAGGCGGCTGACTCGAAGCAGGCCCGGCGGCTGGGTCCGGCAGGCCCGCGGAAGGCACCGGATCGGCGGCCGGGCCGGTGTCGTAGCTGGCGATGTCCATGCCCAGGGCTCCCGCCAGTTCTGCCAGCGCCCCGTCGATCAGCCTGAGGTCACGCAGTGCCAGATGACCATTACCGGCGTCGCGCCCCGGGGCGGCCAGCCGCCGTCCGATCAGGTCGAACAGGGAGGCCGAGCGGGTATAGGTGCCCCGGTGCGGGCCGGCGACGGCGGACTGGAGGCTGGTCAGCGATGCCTGCAGGGTGTGACAGCCCCGGTCCAGCAGGGCCGCGGTGTCCGCGTCCGGCACGACGGTCGGCGGGATGTCGCGCACCAGGTTGACAGCGTAGTGGCGGGCCGCCGTGGCGGCGGCCATGGCCGTGCCGGCCCGCTGGCTCTGGCCGCCCGGCTGGATCCGCCGCATCGACTGGATGGTGGACGCCAGGGCCCAGTAGGCGGTGTTCAGCGTCCGGGTATCGCCTTGCAGCAAGGCGGCGTCCTCCGCTCCGCCGAGCGCTGCGCACGTGTGCCGGAGCAGGCTCGCCATGGCGGCGAGATAGTCCCGCAACGCCACCCGGGCGACTCGGGAGGCGTGCAGGGGCAGCACGGCGAGCACCACCACGGCGGCGACCGCGGCGCCGATGGCGGTCTCCTCGAGCCGCGCGAGCAGCAGCGAGTTGCTGAAGTCCCCGATCTCCACATACAGCTGCGACACCGTCACCGTGATGGCGATGACCAGGAACGCGTAGTCGGCGCGCTGGAGGTACAGGCCCAGCAGGACCGAAGCTAGGATGGCCACGATCGTCCAGGCCGCCGCGTGCGGGCCGATCAGGTCGACCAGGCCGGAGCCGACCACGATACCCGCGAGTGTCCCGGCGATCCGGGAGAGCGCCTTGCCGATCTGCTCCTCGGTGTTGCTGGTCCCCTGGAAGACGACGAAGGCGCCGATCACCGCCCAGTAGAAGCGCTGCCCGGATAGCAGGTCGCCGAGAGCGGTGGCGGCCCCGAGGGCGATGCCCAGCTGGATCGCGGTGCGGACGTAGGGAGCCACGGCTGCGCGGCGCAGGTGGCGGCCGGGCCCGGCCGTCGATGAGGCCTGGGCGGTGGCAGCGGCCGTGACGGACAGGGAGCCGCCCTGGCGCAGCGGCACCGCCGGGGTGAACAGGGCCTCACCGCCGGCCGGGTGGTCCCGGGCTCCCAGCGCCAGCCACTGCGGCAGGGCATCGGTGAAGTCGGTGACCGACCCGGCGAACCGGTGCGCGATGATCTCCGTGGTGTCGCCGTCCGGGTCGGCTGGCGCGGGGAGCGTCCCGGCGAAGGCCAGGGCGGATGCCCGGGCGCGGTCAAACCGGCCGTCCCGCAGGCTGGCCAGGATCTCCCGGACCTGTTCCCGCAGGCCCGCGTGCAGCGGCGAGCGGCTGAGCGCCTCGGCGAACCGGGCCAGGTTGGTCAGGGCCAGCCCCGCGTCGAACAGCAGCTGATGCAGCAGGGCCGCGGCGAAGCCCGCGCCGCGCCGGGATCGGCGAGCTGGCCGTCGATGAGCTGGGCGGCCTGGCCCAGCCGGGTCTTCTGCCGGTGCAGGCGGCGGCTGGCCCATGGGCCAGCCGCGTCGAACGCCGCCAGGGCCAGGCCGGCCAGCCGGCGCGCCCGGGCCGCATACGACCGCTGGGTCCGCCGTAGCGCCCGTGTGCTGGTGTCGTGGAACACGCCGACCTTGACGACGATCGCGACCAGGATGCCCACCCCGATCTCGGCCGTCAGCCACCCGGTATCGCCGAGGGTGATCACGGACCGCAGCAGGAACCCGAACAGATAGCCGATGAACAGCCGCGGCGCGACGCGGACGCCGGCGGGGCCGAAACGCCGCAGGTAGGTGCCCGCGGCCAGGATCGGCGGCAGCAGGCACAGCGCCAGGACGCGATGACCCGCGACAGCGAGCGACAACGCCAGAACCGCGATCATCGGCAGCGGCAGGACCAGCATGCTGACAACCTGATCCCGGGGCGACGTGTCCTGCACGGCTATCGCCGCACTCAGCCCGATGACCCCGCCCAGGACAATGGCGAAGATCAGCACTCCGTGATTGGCCGCCGCCACCCGGGCCGCCGCGGCCGCCCCGGCGGCCGCTGGCGGCGCCGACCGCTGCAACGCCCCGGTGACGTGCACGAACAGCCACTCCGCGCCGATCGCACCCGCGATAGTCAGCGTCGCGCACATCACAATACGCAGCCGGTTCAGGCCCGGGTCGGGCCCCATCAGCCACCCGCCCAGCCCGCCCACGGCGTCCAGCAGGCGAGCCGACCAGGCGGCCTTAACCGCGGGCTCAGGCCGCGGGACCACTTTCACACCTAGAGTCAGCCACGGCGGAAGCGGTCAGTCCTCAGTAATCACTACCGATTTCCGGGCCGCGGTACCGGACGGGAGGTAACCGCGATGCATTCGTCGCGGCAACGCGGCCACTGACATCCCCGCTCTTCCGCCTGCCACCGGGCACGTTAGCGGTAGAGGGATGGGCCGTGCTGAAGCGTGGGCACGGATCCAGCGGTGGCGAGGCGATTCTTGGGGTAATGGATATTTGTGCCGGGCTACTCGCCGACTGCATTTCCAGCGGGGCCGATACGCCGGCCGGTTATGAGGGTGGGGATAATGCGGATAAGTTGGTCCCTTTCCCCAGTGAGCCATGGTTCGACGCCGGCTTCAGAACCGAGGCGCGCTCCGCATCGGAGTCCACGTGATGCGCAGCACCCTGAATGAAAACGAACCACCCTTCGGGGCCGACAATGGTGAGGTGGTCAATCTCGAAGGCCACCTTGTAGTCCGCCCCTGCGATACCAGTCCGGAGATCCTCCCCGACTGGGCTGTCTTGACCGGTGCGGAATACGATCGTTCCCTCATGCAGTCTGTAACTGACAGGTAGCACCGCCGGGCCGACCCGGCTAGAGAACGCGAGCCGGCCGATGCCACCCGGCGAGATCAGCTGCAGGCACTCAGCCTCCGCCAGCCGTTCCGCCACAGGCTCTGGCCCGACCGGGCCTGCAAACACCCCGCCGTTCTCGCTGTCAGACATTCGTGATCCCGTCCGTGATCGGCCATTAGATAGCGCCAGCGTTTCCCCCGCGCAATAACCCTAACCACGCCGGCCTGTCGCCCACCGAACGCAGCCCCAGATCTCCGGCGATAGGACAGCCATAAGTCTGTGACATGCTGTTTTGTCCCGGGCTTTCTTGTGCGTATTTTTTAAAGCTCTGGTAGGATCGTGGCATGTCAGCGGCGGTTGCGGCGATCCTGGAGGGCATGCCAGAGCCCCGCGACCTTCGCATGCAGGAGCACGATGGCCGGTGCGTGATCACGGCCGGGGGGTGGTGCTGTTCGAGTATGCCGCCGGCGATGTGGTGATGCGGAACATCGCGCTGGCGGCGCTGCGGCAGCTGGGGTTCAAGGGCCGGGTGGTCGCGGCGGTGCTGGGGCTGACGGAGAACTACGTGGCGACGCTGCATAACGCGGCCCTGCGGGACGGGTCGGCGGCGCTGGTCATGCAGGACCGGCGTGGCACGCCGGGGAAGGTGACCGGGGAGCAGTGGGAGCAGGCCCGGGCGTGGCGGGCGCAGGGCGCCAGTGACGCGGAGATCGGGCGGCGGCTGCAGGTGGCGCACACCACGATCGGCCGCGCCCTGGGACCGCGCGAGCTGTCTCGCGCAGCTCCGCTCCGGCTTCGCGCAGGCGCGGATTGATGACGTCGGCGATGGCCCGCTGCGCCGGCTCGTCGGGAATCAGGTCGGCGGAGGCCAGCCCCTCGAGGAACCGCCCGAACCGGCCGTCGCCCGCGCCGAATGCACCGAGCTGCTCGAACAGGTCCTCAGCGGTCCAGTCGCCAGGGTTCCGGAGCACGTGCTGTTCGATTTGCCCCCGCAGGCTCGTGAGGTCGTGTGCGAAGAACCCGAGCTGGCTGTCGTTTACATCCCACAGGCTCTCCAGGAGGGCCATGAACCTGTCGGCCTTGCGCGTCAGGACATCGAGGACGCGGTCGAGGTCCCGCGCGATCTCGTGCCTGATCCGCTTCGGTATCTCGGGGGCGCCCCGGCGGGCCCAGAGCACGTCCTCGATGGCGAAGCCGGCGACCGGGCCCGATGACAGCGGCATCGTGCCCGCGACGATCCGCTCCGCAACCGCCGGGAGGCCGGCATCCGATAGGGCTCCGAGGCTGCGGGCAACCCGCACGCGCTTCGAGCACTCGCCTTCGGGAGGAGGCTCAGGCAAGCCGAGGCGCTCGCACTCGATGCCGATGTCCTGATGCCTCCACGACCCTGCGAAGTCGTTGAGCACGCCCCCGACTAGCTCGCGCAGCGCTACTAGGGCGTGTCCCGTGGATCTTCGAGGCCTGATGCTGTAGATCAGTACGGTGCTTGAGCGACTGAAACGCCATGACCTGACTGATGAGGAGTGGGAGCGGCTGCGGGCGTTCTTGCCCGCCGATCCCCGGCAGGGCGGCCGGTGGGCCGATCACCGGACGGTGATCAACGGGATCTTCTTCCGTGCCCGGGCGGGCTGCCCGTGGCGGGACCTGCCGGAGGGCTTCGGGAACTGGAAGACCATCTATAACCGGCATCGCCGCTGGTCACTGGATGGAACCTGGGAAAAGGCCCTGGACGGGCTGCGGGCCGGGTGTGATGAGGCCGAGGGCAAGGACTGGACGGTCAGCGCCGACTCGACGGTCACCCGGGCCCATCAGCACGCGGCCGGGGCCCGCCATGCACCGGCTGCTGATGACCGCACAGGGGGCTCCAGCGAATGACAAGAAATCTGGCCGGGAAGCGATCGGCCGCTCCCGCGGCGGGCTGACCACCAAGATCCACCTGGCCGCTGACCTGCGCTGCCGCCCCGTCGCCCGGCTGACAAGCCCCGGCCAGCACGGCGACTCCCCCCGGTTCATCCCGCTGATGGACGCGGTCCGCATCCAGCGGCGCGGCCTGGGCAGGCCCCGCAGCCGGCCCGGCCGCGCGATGGCGGACAAGGCCTACTCCTCCGCCGGCAACCGCGCCTACCTGCGGCAGCACCGTATCAAGGCGGTTATCCCCGTCAAGGAAGACCAGAAAGCCCACCGCCGCAACCGTGGCCGCTCCGGCGGCCGGCCGCCGGTCTTCGACGACGGGTGGTACAAGAAGCGCAACACCGTCGAACGCTGCTTCAGCAAGCTCAAGCAGTTCCGCGCCGTGGCCACCCGCTACGACAAGCGCGAGCGCATCTACCAAGGCACCATCGACGTCGCCTCGATCAGCATCTGGCTACGCGACCCCGTCCCATGATCCACGGGACACGCCCTAGTAGTACTTTGTTAGGTCTGGTATGACTGGCGGGTTCTGCGGTGTTATACCGGCATGACCCCTCAGGAGATCGCGGAGGTCCGGCCGCAGCTGCTGGACTTCACCGCGGAGATGCTCGGCGGGCTGCCGCGGAAGGATCAGCGCGCCAAGGGTGAGTTGTATGTGCGCGGGCTGCTGACGGACGGGCAGCGCAAGTCGATGCAGCCGATGGCGGCGCGGCTGGGCACAGATCATCAGCGGCTGCAGCAGTTCATCACGTCCTCGACCTGGGATTATGTGGCGGTGCGGCGGAATGTGGCGCGGTGGTTCGCGTCCAGTCAGCCGGTGGAGGCGCTGGTGGTCGATGACACCGGGTTTCCCAAGGACGGGACGGCCTCGCCGTGCGTGGCCCGGCAGTATTCCGGCACGCTGGGCAAGGTCGCCAACTGCCAGATCGGGGTGAGCGTGCACCTGGTGAACGAGCACGCCTCGTGCGCGGCGGACTGGCGGCTGTTCTGCCCGGAAAGCTGGGATGACGCGGCGCTGGCCGATCCGGTGGCGGCGGCCCGGGCCCGGCGCCGCCGTGCGCGGGCCCGCATCCCGGACGGCATCCGGCACCGCGAGAAGTGGCGGCTGGCGCTGGAGATGATCGAGGAGATGACCGGGCCGGGCGGGTGGGGCGTGCTGGAGGAGATCACCGCCGCCGGCGGCGCCCGGCCGGTCGTGGTGGCCGATGCGGGCTACGGGGACAACACCACCTTCCGGGTGGAACTGGATGCCCGGGGCTGGCGGTACGCGGTCGCGGTCAAGGGCACCACCAGCGCCTACGCCGGCGACGCGCAGCCGGTGACGCGGACCCTGGGCGGCGGGCCCGGCCGGCCGCCCAGGCCCGCCTACCCCGCCCCGCCGGCAACCCTGCGCCAGCTCGCGATCGCCAGCGCGGACCAGGTCCGGCCGGTGACCTGGCGGCAGGGCACCAAGGCCACCAACGGCAACCCTGTCGCCGCCATGACCAGCTGGTTTGTGGCGATCCGGGTCCGCCCCGCCAACCGGGACATCCCCCGCAGCCGCGACGGCAGCCTCCCGGAGTGCTGGCTGCTGGCCGAATGGCCGCCCGAAGCCGACGAGCCCACCGATTACTGGCTGTCCACCCTGCCGGAGGACACCCCCATCGCCGAGCTGGTGCGGCTGGCCAAGATCCGCTGGCGGATCGAGCACGACTACCGCGAACTGAAGACCGGCCTGGGCCTGGACCACTTCGAGGGCCGCTCATTCACCGGCTGGCACCGCCACGTCACCCTCGCCATCCTCGCCCAGGCCTTCATCACCATGATCCGCACCGACCCAAAAGTGGCTGCGCCGGGATGACCCTCTACCAGGCCCTGCGAGAACTGCAGATCGTCCTCGCCCTCATCCTCGGCGCCTGCCCCCTGTGCCGGCAGCCCGTCACACTCGACCGGCTCGCCGCCGCCCTCACTCCGACCTAACAAAGTACTACTAGGCGCTTGCATTCATCCGATCGACAAAATGTTGTCTATGCGGCGGCTGGCTGCGTCTCGATGCCGACGTGCTGGAAGAGGGTGTGCATGCCGATGCGCAGGGTCTCGTAGTCGCGGTCGGCGGCGGTCCAGATCTTGGGTTTGCGGCCCATGCGGGGGCTGCGGATCCCGGCGAGGATCGGGGCAATGACGTGATCGCGGAGGGTGAGCAGGGCGCTGATGGTGCGGGCGGCGGGTGGCGGGACGTGGTAGCGGCGGGTCCTGCCGGGTTTGTCGACGAGCTGCTTGCCGCGGAGCTTACGCAGGTCGTAGGCGGCCTGCCGGGTGGTGTAGCCGTCGTGGCCGGTGATCTGGCGGACCCGGGCGGCGGGCGACAGCGACGCGCACGGCCACACTGGTGATCGCGACGATCCGCGGGCTACTGCTGGACCTGCTCGCCACCGGTGACCGAGACCGGGTCCAGGACGCGGCCGGGAGCTTCCTCACCACCCTCGAACGCAAGGCGCGACCGCCGGGCACGGCTGCGCTGAGCCGCTCAGAACGAACGTCACCCGGCCGCAAGCGGGCTAGGCTCAAAGATCGAACCGATCAGATGGGACGCGCCAATGCCCGTGCAAGACCGCGCGGGCCGCATCGGCCCCTTGGTAACCTACATCGAGCACGTCCGCCCGGACGGCGTCGTCGCTCGCTGGGAATCCCGCGACCACCGCAAGCATCTGCAGGGCGGCCCGGCCGTCGGCTCCACATGGTGGGCGCCCAGGGCCCGGGACTGGTGGATCGCCGTCCTGTTCGCCGTCGGATCACTGCTGTTCGCCCTCGGCGCGGTCCCAGAGTACGCCAGTGCCGTGGGGGCCCGCTGGGACGCCGTCACCTTCTTCATCGGCTCCCTGTTCTTCACCGCGGCTGGGTTCCTGACCTACCGGGAATCCGTGGACGCCGGCCCGCAGCCGCTGCACGGCGCCCGGCGGCGGCGCTTCTTCGTCATTTACCCCCCCCGGATCGGCTGGTGGGCCAGCGCGGTGCAGCTTGCCGGGACCGTGTTCTTCAACCTCAGCACCGGGAACGCGGTGCGGGTGGACCTTTCCGCGCAGGCCGCGCACCAGCACGTGTGGCGGCCGGACGCGGTGGGCTCGGTCTGCTTCCTGGTCGCCAGCGCGCTGGCCTGGTTCGAGGTCTGCCACGGCTGGGCCGCGTGGCGCCCCCGGTCGTGGTCATGGTGGATCACGCTGGTCAACCTGACCGGGTCCGTCGCCTTCGGCGTGTCCGCCGTGGCCGGCTACATCAACCCGGCGACCGGCCAGCTGCACAACGCCGAACGATCCAACCTCGGCACCTTTATCGGTGCGGTGTGCTTCCTCGCCGGGGCGCTGCTGCTCCTGCCCGAACGCACCGAGGAGGCCAGCGCTGCGTTGACGGAAGGACCCGGGGCATGACACACAACGTGCCGGTGAGCCGGACGGGCGGTCCGGGCAAGCGCGGGACCGCACAGGGGGCGGGCGCTGCGGGCGGCGCAGCGGCCCAGAAGGTCGACCCCGGGTCGCTGGGCCCGGCGTTTCTGCGTACGCACCACGTGCTGTGGCTGGAGTACGGGGACCGTCAGGACTTTGATGACCCGCGCCGGGAATGGCGGCGGCTGTTCTCGGAGTTGCTGGGCACCTTCGCGCTGGTCCTGGCCGCCGCGGGCGGGGGGCTGCTGCACGCGAAGGGGCAGATCAGCCTGGCTGCGGCGGTCGTCGCGCCGGGCCTGATGGTGACGGCGATCATCTTGTTCATGGGCGCGGTCTCCGGCGCGCACCTGAACCCGGCCGTGTCGCTGGCTTTCGCAATGCGCGGGGACTTCCCGTGGAAGCGGGTCCCGGGCTACATCATCATCCAGCTGATCGGCGCGACGCTGGCCTGCCTGTTCCTGCGCTGGGTGTTCGGGAATATCGAGCATCTGGGGGCGACGCTGCCGGGCCCGGGGTATCACAACTGGCAGGCGCTGCTGATGGAGATCGTGCTCACCGCGCTGCTGGTCAGCGTGATCTTGGGCACCGCGTCGGCCGCGCAGAACGTCGGCGCGATCGCCGCGCTCGGCGTCGGCGGCTACATCGCGCTGGCCGGGCTGTGGGCAGCGCCGGTCAGCGGCGTGTCGATGAACCCGGCCCGCTCCTTCGGCCCGGCCCTGGCCAGCGGGGACTGGACCAGCTACTGGGTATACCTCGTGGGGCCGCTCGCCGGCGCGCTGATCGCGGTCGGCTTCGCGTACGTGCTGCGCGGCCGCGGCGGCGACGTCATCTCGCGGGCGGCGGGCTCCGGCCGGCTCGACGAGGCCGCCCCCGCCGCCAAGGCGGAACTGTCCCAGGACATCGACCAGGGCAAGGTCGTCCCCCCGGGCATCGCCGGCACCGATGCGCAGCGGCCCGGCCAGTGACCAGCGTCAGCTCTGGTCATCTCAGGCTGGAGCATCGGCCACGCCCTGAGCGGCCGGTGCCGCCTTGTCCCCAGCGGTACGTGCCGCCTTGCGGCTGGCAGCGACGTATTTCACGCCTTCCATGGTGAGGTATGCGGTCACGACCGCGATGAGAACCGGCGCGGTCTGCAGCCCGCCCACCTGCGATACGAACGCAGCCAGCAGCACCACCGTGAACGGTGCGGCGACCACCGCCCCGGGGACGGCGGCGAACACGCAGGTGAACGCCAATCCGACGGGCACACCCGGAATGAGCTGGTGGACGAAGACTCCTGCGGTTCCGCCGATAAACAGCGACGGGAATATCGGCCCGCCGATGAATCCGCTGCCCTGGCTCACCGCGAAGGTGAAGATCTTCGCGATCACGATGGCAGCCAGCAGGCCGGCGCCGAGCGTGCTCGCGTCGCTGAGCGTCGGCCGGCCTTGATGGCGCTGACCACGCCTCGCACGACGATGCCGATGATCACCAGATCCGGAAACGTGCCGCCCGGCGGTCGGCTCTGACCTGAGCACGCGTGAATGGCTGCTTAGCAGGAAACGAACGTCGAAGCAGCGGCTGCGGATCGTCGCCGGGTTCGGCGCCCTGGACAACCAGGCATCTCCAGGTCAAGATCGGTCGGCGACCGCGACCTGGGGTGGACTCGTGCCCCCTGGATTTTCTCGTCGGTCCCGAGGCGGGACCGCGGAGCGCGCTTGGCGCCGCGGTCGCTGACAACACGCACGTCCGCCGAGGGCTGTCCGGCCGCTTCCCGGGACGGCTTGCGTGGCGGGTGCCGGCCACCGGGCCACCGGAGCTTTCCAGGGTCGGCATAATCGTCTGGTGCCCCTGCCATCGCATGCTCCCAGTCCCGCGGATCTCGCGGTCCGCTTGAGGGACCGGCGGCACCATGCTCCCCTTCCGGCGCGGCCGCCAGGGAACCAGGCGAAGCCTGCCGCGGACATCACGGACTGGGCGGCCCTCACCCCGGACGACTTCTTCGCCGCTCTCAAGACCGCGTGCCGGGCCGAGTCCATCCCCGCGGCCGCCGTGCCGGAGACCGAGCGCCGCCTCGCGGGCGGTATGCTACAGGCCCGGGAACTGCACCAAGTCCTTCTCACCTCTGAACAGAACGACAACTGGGCTTCCGTCCGGCAAGCTGCTCTCGTTGCGCTGACTGAGCGGCCCGATATGGCGGTCACCGTCGTTCACCTCGAATCGCAGCGGCTCGGTTCCCCAGCCGCGTTCGAGGAAACCGCTGACGGCGCTGGCTTCACCGCCCAGGCCGCCCTCACGGTCGATGGGCAGCCCGTAACCGGACAGCCGGGACGAGGCGCGAGCAAGAAGACGGCCCGCCAGCTCGCCGCCCTGTCCCTCGTCGCGACGCTCGCGGGCCTGCCCGATCCAGTCGGCCAGACGCAGGACCCGGATACCGGAGATACCGGAGATACCGGAGATACCGGAGACTATGCGATCGGCTCCGGGGAACTGCTGGCGGCGATACATGACGGGACGCCTCCTGTCCCGCAGCTCGCGGAGGGCCTCGCGGCGCGGCGGCTATCCGCTCAGGAGCTGCACGACCTGCTGCTGGCAGCGGATCCCGTTGCCTGGGCCGCCGCCCGCAAGGCCGCCTGGAAGCAGCTCACCCGGAGCCCGCAACTGGCCGGCGGCGTCCTCTCGCTGTACACCCAGTCGCGAGGCCAGGCGTCGGTTCGCTACGTGACCATCACTGACGGCGTCGTCGTCGCTGTCCTTCCGCACTACGACTGGATCCAGGAGGGTACCCACGTCGGTGCTCCCGGCCGCGCCGCCACGACCAAGGCCGCCCAGGCGGCCGCCGCGCTCGCGCTCCTGGCCGACCTCGTGCCGCCGCTCGCCGACGAGGACCAGGTGACCGCGCCGGGCCGCAACCCGCTCATCGAACTCAACGAACGTGCCCAAGTCGGTGCGATCACCGATCTGGGCTTCACCGTCACGGCCGCGGGCCCGCCGCACGATCCGGTCTTCACCTGCTCGGCCGCCTGCCGCCACGCCGACGGTGAGATCTCCGGGACGGGGCAGGGGCGCACCAAGGCAGCGGCCCGGGCCGCCGCGGCGGAAGCCCTGCTCGCCGAGCTGGCCGGACCTGCCGAACCGGCTCCGCCGTCACACGTTCAGGCGGTCTCCCGCTACGCCACCAGTCCGGCCGGCGTCGCCGACCGTCTCATCCAGGCCGGCTGTGCTATCGGGTACGCCAAGAAACAGTTCCATCTGGGGCTTCCCGACGGCTGGCCGCTGCCCGGGGAACTGCCGGATCTGCCGGTGCCGGCGGCGTACCTGCTGCCGGTACTGGCACGCGTCCGGGGTGAGGACGCCCACCCGAGCGTCCGGGCCTGGGCGCACCGGGCCACGGCCGTCCTGGCGGCGGTGGCCCGGCGTGATGTCTATCCCGCCGTGGACGCCGCCGGCTGCGACCGGTGGGCGCTGGTGCTGCCCGACGGCATTCTGGCCGGGGAAGAGGGGGAAGACGGCACGCTCGACCAAGCGGGTGCCCGGGAGTTCACCGACGTGGTCGCCGAGCACCTGCTGCGGACGCCGGGAGCGGCCCTCATCGCCGGGCCGGCCCCTACGCCGGCCGGCCCGCGCAGCTGCCCGGCGATGTCGCCGAGTGGGCTGACCGGTGCGCCGGCCTCGCTGACCGCCACCCCGGGCGTCCGCTCGTGATCAGGCTGCGCATCCAGGATGAAGGGATTACCGCGGAGTTGCTGCCGCGGGATCTCGGCTACCCGGAGCTGCGCATGGTGCGCCGTGCCCGGCGTGTCTGGCCACCGCTCGATGACCTCTGCGGCGGACTCGTCCGGCTGGCCGGAAGCGCCGTCGCCTCGCTCGCGGGGGACGCGGGCCGGGAACTGTCCAGCCTCGGCGTGCGCATCGAGTGGCCGGAGAACGTGGCCCGCGGCCTGGCCGCGCGCGCGGTCCTCGAGCCCCGTGCCGCCGGAGCGGTATCCGCCCAGTCCACTGTCGCCGTCCGCTGGGGGTTGTGGCTCGACGACGCCGCGCTCACCGAGCGGGAGTCCGCGGCCGTCGCCCAGGCCGAGGGACTCATCCGGATGCGCGGCCAGTGGGTGGTCATCGACCCGGCATCCCGGGATCGGGCCCGCGGCCCGGGCCTGCCCGCCATCACCGGGTCCCAGGCCATCAGCGCCGCCCTCACCGGGGAGATCCAGATCGGCGCGGGCACCTTCGACTGCGCGGCCACGGGACGCCTCGCCGGGCTCCTCGCCCGCTCCCGCGAGCCGGACCCCGGCGAGCCGGACGAGCCGGTCACCATATCCGGGCTGAAGGCCTCGCTGCGCGACTACCAGCGGCGAGCCGTGGCGTGGCTGGCCGGCATCACCGGGCTCGGTTTCGGTGCGGTCCTCGCCGACGACATGGGCCTGGGGAAGACGCTCACGATCATCGCGTTCCACCTGCACCGGTCGGCGGGTCCCACGATCGTGGTGTGCCCGGCGTCCCTGCTCACCAACTGGGAACGGGAGATCGCCAGGTTCGCGCCCGGCGTCCCGGTCCGGCGTCACCATGGCGCCGCCCGCGACCTGAACGGCCTCCCGGCCGGCGGCATCGTCCTCACCAGCTACGCAACACTCTTGCGCGACGTGGACGAGTTCCGCGGGATCTCCTTCGACCTGGTCGTGGCCGACGAGGCGCAGAACATCAAGAACCCGCGCAGCATGCAGTCCGCGGCCCTCCGCCACCTGGACGCGGGGCTGCGGATCGCGGTCACCGGCACGCCGGTCGAGAACGGCCTTACTGATCTGTGGGCCATCCTGGACTGGACCAACCCGGGCCTGTTCGGGACCGCCAAGGCATTCCGGGCGGCGCCGGACCTGAACCGCCTCGTCGGCCCCTTTCTGCTGCGGCGCCGGAAGACCGATCCGGCCATCGCCGCCGAGCTCCCAGAGAAGATCGTCAGCGACCATCTCGTCGAGCTGACCCCCGAGCAGAGGGCCCTGTACACCGCCATCACCCGCGACACCTTCGGCAACATCCGTGCGAGCAGCGGCATCCAGCGTCGCGGCCTCATCCTGCGGATGCTGCAGGCGCTCCGCCAGGTCTGCAACTCTCCGGCTCACTACCTGCGTGAGCGCCCCGACGGCTGGGACGCCGACGCCGAGGCCGCTCGCTCGGGCAAGCTCGGTTGTCTCGACGACCTGCTCGCCGTCATAACGGAACGGCGTGAGGCGGCTCTCATCTTCACCGGCTACGTGTCCATGGCGCATCTCCTGGCTGGTCACCTTCGCGCCCGGGGCACGTCCGCCGACATCGTGCACGGCGGCATCCCGGCCGCCAGGCGCCAGGAGATCGTGGACCGGTTCCAGTCCGGCAAGGGCGAGTGCCTCATCCTGTCCGTCCGCGCCGCCGGCGTCGGTCTCAACCTCACCCGCGCCGACCACGTGATCCACTTCGACCGGCACTGGAACCCCGCCGTGGAAGACCAAGCCACCGACCGCGCCCACCGCATCGGCCGCCGCGAGACCGTCCAGGTGCACCACCTCATCGCCGAGAACACCGTCGAGGACCACATCGGCGAGCTGCTGCGTCACAAGCGCGCGATCGCTGACCGCCTGCTCACCGGAGACGAGATGTCGATGACCGAACTCACCGATGAAGAACTCGGCCAGCTCGTCAGGCTCGGTGCGGGGGGACGCCGTGACCACCCCTGAGTGGCTCGCCGAACGGGGCCCGGCGCCGCTGCCGGATCCTGACACGCTGGAGCTGATCGTCGGCGACGCGGCCTGCCGGGCGGCCGCCATCGGCGGCGGAGAACCGGATCCGCGAGACGACGATCCGCTGGTTGATGCCATCCGCCTGCTCGCTCAGGCACCCACCCCGGAACGGCACCAGGCGATCTCCAGGAACACCGGGCTAGCCGAAGCCGACGTCAGGCGGCTCCTGCTCGCGTTCCGGCACGGCGGTACGGCCGGAGTGCACGCTGCTGTCGGCGCCACTCCGCTCGCCGAGGAGCGCCTGGAGGAAACTGCCCGGCGGGTCACCCGCCACGTAGCGGCGGCGGAGCTCGCTGCCGCCGCCGGGATCGTGACTGACACGGTAAGGGGAGTCCAGATCCGCTACGGTCCCGACGGGCGCTGGTACCCGTTCACACGTTCCGGCCAGCGCTGGTGGCCCGCCCCAGGCGCATCACCTCGGGCGGACGCGGCATTCGCTGCCGCGACGCGGGCCAGGAGAGCTCGCTGAGCACTACGATCGGATCGCGCCGCCGTTCGGAGCAATGGCGCTGGCGCGCCAGCTCGTCCGCCATCCTGGTGTGCTCCTTCTCGCGCTGAAGCAACTCGTCACAAGCCGCCTGCCACTCCGCACGGCTGACAACCTTGTGATCCGTCATCGCGTCTTGTCTCCTTTTCGGGTGCATTGACGGCGCCACTGTCCGCACCCGGGAAGCCTGCCCTCCGGCTCGGCGTTCGCTGTCATCCCCCAGTGCTTACTCGGTGACGGGCGCTGCGTCCAGGAGCGCCGCGTCCGGATGGGTCAGGCTCGTGGCGTGTCCGGGTCGAGCGGCACGGACTCGGCGCTGATCACCCCGAACGATGTCGCTTCCGGTGGCGTGGCCGCGTTCAGGGTCCAGTCGGCGAGGACCCGCATCCGGTTCCCGGACATGGCCGACAGGTGGTAGCCGCGGGTGACGGCGTTTGCTGCGGGCCCGGACAGCGGGATATTCAGCGGGTCGGCGGCGGCGGCCAGTCCGCCCAGGTCGACCAGGAAGCCCTCGTCGTGGTGCTTGTACGGCTTCGCGGTGCCCTTGCCGAGGGAGGCGGCGACGTTCCTGGCGACCTGCTTGCCCTGGCGCTGGGCGTGCTGGGCGGTCATGCCGCAGATCTGGCCGGGGCGGGTCAGGTCGGGCACCGCCGCGCAGTCCCCGCAGGCGTAGATGTCCGGGGCGCCGGGCACGGCCATGAACTCATCGACCACCAGCCGCCCCCGGCTGGTCTTCAGGTCCAGGCCGTCCACCAGCGGATCGGCGCGGACCCCGACGCACCAGATCAAAGAGCGCGTGGGCACCTTCTCGCCGGTGGATAGCTGCACGTAGCCGTCCAGGGCCTTGGCGACCGACTGGCCGGTACGCACCTGCACGCCGCGCCGCCGCAGTACCCGGTCGGCGGTCTTGGACAATCGCTCGCCGAGTCCGGGCAGCAGCCGCGGCGCGGTGTCCAGCAGCATCCACCGGATCTGCTGCCCGGCCAGGCCGGGCATCTTGCGGGCCAGCCGGGTGGTCAGCAGCTGACCCTGCGCCGCGACTTCGGTGCCGGTGTAGCCCGCGCCGACCACCACGAAGGTACACCGCGCCTCGCGTTCGGCCGGATCGGCGGCGACGGCGGCCAGCTCGAGCTGGCGGGTGATCTCGTCGCGCAGGAAGATCGCCTCGGCGATGCTGCGGAACCCGTGCGCGTACTCGGCCA
Organism: uncultured Actinomycetes bacterium; assembly: GCA_963805255.1. Lineage (GTDB taxonomy): Bacteria > Actinomycetota > Actinomycetes > Streptosporangiales > Streptosporangiaceae > Bog-532. The sequence goes on along the minus strand of CAWDTK010000021.1, from coordinate 154,815 downwards.
GGCCCGGGATCGGCAGCAGCTTGTTCACGCTGCCCGCGGTCAGGATGAGCCTGTCATAGCCGACCTGACCCGATGCGCCCTCCGGGCCCGCCCAGCTCACCACGTTCTGCCGGGAGTCGACGTGGCCCACCGTGCCGAGCACGAACCGGACCTTGCCCAGCCGCCGGGGCAGCGACACGCAAATGTGCCGCGGCTCGACCAGCCCGCCCGCCACCTGCGGCATCAGCGGAAGGTACAAGAAGTAGTCCGCCGAGTTGATCAGCACGATCTCGGTCGTGGCACCGATCAGCCGAGACAGCTCCCGCGCGGCGTTGAAGCCGGCGAAACCCGCCCCGACGATCACGACGCGGTGCTCTTTTTGCGGTTCTTTCTGCGAATTCGCCATCTGGTGTCCCTTCGCTCCCCTGGCGCCCGCCTGGCATACGCCGCTCAGAAACCGTCGGCTTTGACGACGGCTTCGGCGAAGGCCTGGGGTGCTTCCTGCGGCACGTTGTGGCCGACCGGCAGCGTTGCGGGTGAGTTCACGAGTGGTCAGTGCGGTTGCTCATCACCTGACGCCGAGCGATTGATCTGGTAAGACACGCCGCTGATGCGGCTAGGCCAGGCGGGCCGGCCCGCAACATAGGTTCAGCTTCACCGTGCCCCTGGCAGCCCACATCCCCAAGACGGCTAGGACGGCACTGAATAACTCGCGAACCCTGATGGGCGTGTTTTGCCGGCATCGTGTTCGATTCCCTGGGAGAATCGTGCCATGCAGGGGATGACGCGACCGGACCGGGACTTGTGGGACGCGGGCGAGGTCACCGGGCACTTGGTGCCGCCGGGCAGCGTGTTCGCGTTCCTGGCCGAGCACCGCACCGAGCTGTTCCCCGACAGCTTCACCGCGGACTTGTTCCCGTCGCGGACCGGGCGCCCGTCGCTGCCGGCGGACCTGGTCGGGTCGGTGCTAGTGCTCAAGGAGCTGTATGACCTGTCGGACACCCAGACCGCGGACGCGCTGAAGTTCGACATCCGGTGGAAGGTGGCCTGCGGCCGGTCGCTGCTGCAGATGAGCTTCGACCCGTCGGCGCTGGTGTACTGGCGCAAGCGCATCGCGAAGTCGAAGCGCCCGGACCGGGTGTTCGACGCGATGGCGGCGGTGATCGCGGAGACGGGGCTGCTGCGGGGCCGGCGGAAGCGGTGCGTGGACTCGACGGTTTTCGACGACGCGGTGGCCACGATGGATACTGTGTGCCAGCTGATGGCCGCGATGCGGAAAGTGGCGCGGGTGGTGCCCGGTGCCGCCGCGGTGATCGTCGGCGTGTGCCAGCTGGACTACTCCAGGCCGGGCAAGCCTGACATCGACTGGGACGACCCGGCTGCCAAGGAGCAGCTGGTATCGGATCTGGTGAATGACGCGCTGGCGGTGCTGGCGGAGCTCACCGGGGAGGGCGCGCCGGAGCGGGACGCCGCCGCGGCGGACGCGCTGGGCCTGCTGGCGCTGGTGGCGGGGCAGGACGTGGAGCCGGCTGGGGGGTCGGACGGGACGGACGGGCGGTGGCGGATCGCCCGGAAGGTCGCCCCGGACCGGGTGATCTCGACGGTGGACCGCGAGGCCCGGCACACCCGCAAGTGCAAGTCCAAGCGGCGCGACGGGTTCCGGGGGCATGTGGCCGCCGAGCCGGAGTCTGGGCTGATCACCGACTGCGAGATGACGATGGCCGCCGGGCCGGGCAGCACGGACGCGGAGAACGGCGTCAAGATGGCCTGCCGCGACCGGTTTCATGGTGACAGTGCGAGCGCCGGTGACGGCGGGGATGACGCTGCCAGCGCCGGGCAGGGCGCGGATGCCGGCCCTGCGGCGGCGCAGCCGGGGCCGGGCACGGCCGCCGGGCCGGAGCCTGAAGCGCATCCGGAACCGGGACCTGAGCCTCAGCCGGAACCGGAGCGGGAGGGCACGGGTGAGCAAGGCCGGGCGGATGACCTGGAGGTTTACGGCGATTCCGCCTACGGCAGCGGGGAGGCCCGCGCCGCCTACCGCGACGCCGGGCATGACACCGTCATCAAGCCGAAGCCGCTGCGGCCGGCCGTGCCCGGCGGGTTCACCCTCGACGACTTCACCATCAGCGAGGACGACGGCACGGTCACCTGCCCGGCCGGGATCACCCGGCCGATGAGCCCCGCCCGGACCGTGACCTTCGGCGCCGCGTGCGCGGGCTGCCCGCTGCGCGAGCGGTGCACCACCGCCAGGGATGGCCGCTCCATGACCATCCACCCGCACGAGGGCCTGCTGCGCGCCGCCCGCGCCCAGTCCCGGACGGCGGAATTCAGGCAGGCCTACCCCACCCGGTCAATGATCGAGCGGGTCATCGCCTGGACCGCCACCCAGAACGGCCGCCGGGTCAAGCTCCGCTACATCGGCACCGCCAAAAACGACGCCTGGCTGCACAACCGGTGCGCCGCACTCAACCTGCGCACCCTGCTGCGGCACGGCCTGACCCGCTCCGGCGGGGCGTGGGTGCTGACCTGACCAGCCAGCACACCCCGGCCCGCCCTGGCGGCAGCCCCTGCGGCCCCCTCCGCGGTTTCTGCTGCCGCGCCGCAGCCGCCCGGCCCGCCGCGCGGCGGGCCAGCGGAAGGTTGCGGGCACCGGAGCCCGGCCAGCCGGCCACCAGGCCGTCCGCCCGATCCGGGTTGTTCAGTGGCGTCCTAGGGACTGTCCCGTAGGGACTGTCCCGTAGATCATGGGATGGGGGCGCGGAGCCAGCTCCGGGTCGCGGCGACGTCGACGGTTCCCCGGTAGGCAAAGTCGCGCTGGCCGTACGGGTGGCGATCGCCCGGTGCAGGCCGAGCGGGCTGAAGGCGCGCTCGACGGTGTTGTCCTGCAAGAGCGTCTGCCCGCGATCGTTTGCGGCCTGAGTCCATGGTTTCTTCGCCGCCTTCGGTCTGGCGTCATGACCCATGGTGTGCGACCATCTAACTGGATGGTGAGGGGATGGTCATGGGTGAAGCGGAGAAGACCGAGAAGATCACCATCAATCTCGGGCTCGTGGATCTCGGCCAGATCGACCTGCTGGTCCAGGAAGGCTTTTACGCCAACCGTACCGACTTCATCCGCACGGCGATCCGCACTCAGCTGGCCACCCGGGCGGCGGCGGTCGACCAGACGGTCGCCCGCCGGACGCTCGTGCTGGGCGCGGAGCACTACACCCGCCACGACCTGGAGGAGATCCGCGACGCCGGCCAGATGGTGCACATCCGTGTCCTCGGTCTGGCCAGCATCGCCGCGGATGTCTCGCCGCAGCTCGCGGTGGCGACGATCGCCTCCGTCGAGGTGCTCGGTGCCTTCCGGGCGAGCACGGCCGTCAAGGCGGCACTGGGGGGGCGTATCGCGTGAGCCGATGTCTCGCCGCAGCTCGCGGTGGCGACGATCGCCTCCGTCGAGGTGCTCGGTGCCTTCCGGGCGAGCACGGCCGTCAAGGCGGCGCTGGGGGGCGGATCGCGTGAGCCGCCGAGTAAGGAGCGTCACCGCAGACTGGGCCCGGGACAGCCTGCGCTCCCGGACCAGGACCGGATCCGGCCGGAAATATTACGAGAAGGGGCTACTGCGATGGACCAACAATGGATGGGCGCGATGGCCGAAGCCACCCGGCTCACCCGCCAGGGCCGGCTGGCCGAGGCGACGGCCCTCATTCAGCGGACGCTGCGAAACCCGCCGCGCGGTGAGCAGCGGCCGCAACCGCCGGATCACGATGCGGCCGGCACTGGCGCGGCCCCGTCCCCGCTCACGGCCCCTGAATCAGGCCGGCCGCCCCGGCCCGCGGGCGCGGTTTGCCGCGCCGGCCCGCGGCCAGCGTGCCGTCCTCGCGCTCTCCGCAGGGCGGCCCGTGCACGTCCATGTCCCGCGGAGCGGGTTCCCGGCGCTGATCAGCAGCGGGCCCGGTTCGCCGATCTCTCGTACACCAACGCGGCCGGCACGCGCGCGTACAAGCTGTACGTCCCTGCCGGCTATACCGGGCAGGCCGTGCCGCTGATCGTCATGCTGCACGGCGGTACGCAGAGCGCCGGTGACTTCGCCGCCGGTACACGCATGAACGAGCTGGCCGAGCGCGACACCCTCATCGTCGCCTACCCCGAGCAGGCGGCCTCCGCCAACACGTTGAAGTGCTGGAACTGGTTTCGGCCAGGCGACCAGCTCGCCGGTGCCGGCGAGCCGTCCCTCATCGCCGGGATCACCGGCCAGATCAGGCGTGCCTGCTCCATCGATGCCAGCCGGGTCTACGTTGCCGGTTTCTCCGCCGGGGGGGCCATGGCCGCGGTGATGGCCGCGACTTACCCCGATCTGTACGTCGCCGCCGGCGTGCATTCCGGCCTCCCGCACCGCGCAGCCCACGGCCTCCCGTCCGCTCTGGCCGCGATGAGACTGGGCGCCTCGCCGCACCCCCGGCCATCCGCCGCAGGCATCCCGATGATCGTCTTTCACGGTGACAACGACTCGATCGTGCACCATGTGAACGCCGACCGCCTCGTCGACCAGGGCATTCGCGCGTTCAGCACGGCGGATGAACACGGCGATGCCACCCGCCATGGCGTCACGGCCAGACAGGGAAAGGTGCCCGGCGGCCGTTCCTACACCCGCGTCGTTTACCAGGACGCGAACGGGAACACGCTCATCGAGCACTGGACCATCCATGGCGGCGGCCACGCCTGGTCCGGAGGAAGCCGGCACGGTTCGTACACCGATCCGCAGGGACCGGACGCGTCCGCAGAACTGCTGCGCTTCTTCGCCGAGCACGATCGCGTAACACGTCGTTGATGATTGAAAGCGAGGCGGGGATCGTCAGCGCGGCACGGGCAGGACCACATTTTTAGCTGGACCGTTATCGCTCGCCGCCCGGCTGGTTGCCGGCGGGCGGCCGGCCGCGGGGGCGCATCGGTCCGGCGTGGCGAGGTAGCCGGCCGGCGTCGGCGAGCGCGCGGCGGAGAAGGTATTCGATCTGGGCGTTGGTGCTGCGCAGCTCGTCGTTAGCCCATCTGGCCAGAGCGTCGTGGACGGCGGGGTCGAGCCGCAGCAGCACGCTCTTGCGCTCGGTCACCGCGTGACCGTGCCCGCTATCGCTAGCATCGCCGTCACTGGTATAGGGAGCCGGTGTTGACGACCTGCTGGGTCGCCTGCTCGCTGCACAGCACCACGAGCAGGTTCGAGACCATCGCGGCCTTGCGCTCCTCGTCCAGTTGGACGACACCCTCTTCCTCGAGCCGCTGCAGAGCCAGGCGGACCATGCCGACCGCACCCTCGACTATCCGCGAGCGCGCGCCGACGACCGCGCTGGCCTGCTGCTGGCGGAGCATGGCCTGGGCGATCTCCGGGGCGTAGGACAGCCGGGTGAGGCGTGATTCGATGATCTGCACACCGGCCGGCCTGACCCGGTCCGTCAGCTCGGCGGACAGCCGTTCGGTGATCTCGTCTGCGTTGTCGCGCAGGGACAGCTTCTCGGTGCCGCGGTTGTCGTAGGGGTAGCTGGAGGCGATGTGCCGGACGGCGGTCTCGGTCTGGATGGTGACGAACTGCGTGAAGTCATCGACGGCGTAGACGGCGCTGGCGGTGTCCCGGACCTGCCAGACGACCACGGCGGCGATCTCGATCGGGTTGCCGTCGGCGTCGTTGACCTTGGCCTGCGCGGACTCCTGGTTGCGGATCCTGGTCGAGACCACGATGCGTTCGGTGAACGGATTCACCCACTGCAGGCCAGACTCGCGGATGGTGCCGCGGTACCTGCCGAACAGCTGGATGACGCGGGCATGGCCAGGCGTGACGGCGGTGAGTCCGCGCAGCACGAGGACGGCGGCGATGAAGACAAGAACGCAAACCACCAGCACCGCTGTTGCCCCACTGTGATGCAGATGCGCCGTCAGCACGGCCAGCGCCACCCCCGCTAGCAGGAGCACGATGCCCAGCACCAGCATGCGCAGTCCGGGCAGGAACCCGGCCACGCGCTCGGTCACCCGCCGGCTAGGCAGTCCCGGGCCTGCGGCTGCATCCTGGATAGCCATCTGACGCCTCCTCCGCTTGACGGGCCTCATACCACAAGCTTGCGCAGTCCGCGCACCTCGACGGCTGGCCCATGGCCGCATCCTCGGCAACCAGGCCCGGCCCGGTGAACCCGGTGGCTGGCCGATCGCCTGTCTATCATCAATCAATCATTATGATATCACTTTTTCAGCGCGCTGAACGGCTCGGCGTAGTCGTAGGCGGCCTCGGGCTTCGCGCGCGCGCTCACGCCCAGGGCCGGCCGCACCGCGAAGGCTGCCCGCGGACGTGGCCACCGAAGCCGGCTTATGCCGTCGTTCACGGGCTGGGATCGTCTTGCCCCGGTTCAGCTGCGGGCGGGTCGAAGTTGACGTCGACGTGTTCGAAGCCCTTGCTGCGCTGGGCTTTGGCCTGGCCGGAGTACGAGCGCCGGTCCCCGGCCGTCAGGGTGACGTTGTCGGTGAAGGGGGTAAGCAGCGACCGGGGGTGCATGTGATTGACGCGTACCACGTTGATCTCCGCACATAGCAGGACGGCCGTGGCCGTGATGTAGAGGAACGCGAGCAGGCCGAGCACAAAGGCGAACACCGCGTTCGTGGCGCTGGCGTGCTTGACCACATGCCGGACGTAGATAATCCCGAAGGATTGCAGCAGCTGCCAGATCAGCGCTGCGGCTATCGCGCCCGGCACCACGTCACGCACGGACAGCCGCCGCGCCGGCGCGAAGCGGAACGCGAAGATGCACACGGCGATGTTGATCACTACGGACGCCGCCAGCGCCAGGGACCTTCCCGCCGTGCCCAGCGCCCCGGCCCCGCCGCCGCTCACGATAGACAAGGCAGTCGTGCCCATGAGGGCCAATCCGGCGGTGGCCAGCAGCAGCAGGCTGCGGCCGCGGACCTTGAAGGGGTTCGGCCGGGTATTGCGCGGCACTGCCCACACGGTGTTGGCCGCGTACTGGAAGGCCTGCGCCACCCCCAGGCCGCCGTACAGGGATCCGAGGATCCCCACGATCAGGCCGACCGGGCCGCCGCCGAGGCGCTTCGGCTGGTCCAGATCCCCGCCGATCACCGGGAACTGGTGCAGCGCCGAGGTGAGCACCTCGTGCTGCAGTCTCTGATCACCCGACAGGACCAAGCCCAGGACCGTCGAGAGCAGCAGCAGCAACGGGAAAAGCGATACGAACGCGTAGTAGGTGAGCAACGCCGCCAGGTAGGCGCCAAAGTCATCGAAGTACTTGTACACCACCGCGAGCGGGAAGCCTACCCACCGGCGCTTACGCTGAAATCGGTCTAGACGCTCCGCGATCGCCACACCAACCGCCTCACCGCACGCCGCCAATCACCCGGCAGCTAACTCAGCGGCATCTCATCCCGGCTGATACCCGTCTGTCTCTGGGCTGGAAGTCTCTGCCTTCGAGATACTTCCGCAGTATCGCATGCTGGCCAGGCCGCGTGCCTGACCGCTCGTGGGGCTGGCCGCCTGCCGGGGCCGCGTTCGGCCATGCGGTCGGCCACGGCTGCGTCCGGATCCCTGCCGGCGCACGGGGGAGCATGATGGCGGACCCGGCCCTGGTGGCCGCCCCGGCTGGTGGTGACGTTCGCGGTGGGCTGGCAGCTGCCGCCATCGCGGTGCGGGCTTGCCGGAGCCGCAAGGCGCGGGCTGGTGCTGATGAGCGCGGGTGCATGCCGCCAGATGAGGCAGGCGAGGGCGCCGAGGGGGATAGGCGGCAGGTAGGTGACGGCCCGGTACAGCAGCACGGCGGCCGTTACCTGGACGCTGACTGCGTGGCCGGCGCTGGCGGCCAGGATGCCGACCAGGCCGAGTTCGGTGATCCCCAGGCCGCCGGGGGTGATGGGCAGGGCGGTGAGCAGCCGGATGAACGTGAAGGCGGCCAGGGAGGTCTGCCAGGGCACCTGGGCCTGGGACAGGCCGGTGGCGCGCAGGCATGCCAGCAGGACGAGCCACAAGGTGAGGTAGCTGGCCACGGTGGCGGCGGTGATCAGCCAGCCGCGAGCGGTGAGCAGGGCGCCGGCCCGGTCGCGGAAGCCCGACAGCGACCCGGCGACGTCGGCGGGCGGTGGCCGGCGGGCCAGCCGGCTGGCGACAGCCAGCGGGCGCTGCAGCGCGTGGCCCGCACGGAGCGTGAAGGCCCCGCTGTGCAGGAGGAGGCCGAGCCCGGAGGCCATGGCGGCGAGCAAGGCCACGCCCACGGCCGCGGCGGTGATCAGGGCCGCATCGGGCCGGCTGGCCGTGGCCATGACCAGCAGGGCGAGCACGGGCAGGCCCAGCAGGGTGAAGACGTTCCAGATCCCGGTCACCAGAGTGTAGAGGACGTAATCGGCGGTGCTGAGGCCCCAGCTGGACAGCATGGCCCAGCTGACGCCCATGGCCAGCGCGCCGCCGGCGGGCAGGGAGTTGGCGACCGCGTTGGAGCCGAGGCTGACCGCCGCCGCCTGGCGCAGCCGGATCCAGGGCAGCACCGCGCGGATCGTGATCCAGTAAGCGGCCATGCTGGCGGCGGCTGCAGTGGCGACGAGCAGGGCGTGCGGCCAGGTCATCGCCTGCACGCTGGCCCATACGCTGCGGTATGACGCGACATGCGGCAAGGCGAACCCGAAGGCCGCCACGATGAGGGCAGCCGACACCGCCGGGCGGAGGACCTTCCGCCCGGCCCGGAGCGGGGTGGTCACTGGCTGCTGCCGGGCGCCGGCGGCGGAGATGGCGGGCCAGCCGCCGCGGGATCCACCGGGGAAGCCCGCGGCGGCTGGCCCTGGGAGACGGAGCGCTGTTCCACGATCAGCGGCGCCCCGCCGCCGTAACCCCGGGCACCCGCGGCCGGTCCACGGGCTGGACCCGGGATGTTCACCGGTGCGCCCAGCCGGGCCGCCGGCGAGTGAGAACGATCCATGCGACGATGCTCATACCGACTCCTGAGGCAGGTAACGATGTGATGTGCGGGTAGCCGGTGCGATCGTCGCGGTGGGAGAAATCATTCCCCCGGGCTCTTGCCATTTCTGGGCCGCGGCCCTTCGGGCGCGCCTGGCCGGACATAAAAAACTCCGGGTCCCGTACCGCTCCCGCTGTATTCACGGGCGCAGCTGCCGAGGTCCGGAGCAACTTTTTTATACTACGCTCCCTCGACTGTGACGTGTACTAGCACGGCGGTTGCAGCAACTTCGGTCAGCGGGCGTGCGCCCGCCTGGGTGGGTCAGCGGTGGTTGCTGCGTGCACGGGACACGAGCCGCAGACGCCTTCCCGGCACCGGCTTGCGCTCCACATGACCAGCTCAGGCCATGTCGAGCCGGCGGGACCGGAACAAACGCAACGTTCCGCACAGTGATGCGGGCAAAATGCCAGCCGCGGAAAGCCCCTGAATCAGGGGCTGATCAATGGTCCCTCCCGCCACTGCCGCAGCAGTGAGAAGCCGCAGCAGTGAGAAGGTGTGAACCTCTGGGTCGGTAAGTGACGGCACGAGGCCAAGTCCAGGTTCGCGCCCGGGCCGCGGGGGGGGGGGGGCTGGCACCCTCCGCCGCCCCGCATCCCAGACGCCAACGGGGGAGTCTCCCGATCCCAGACGCCAACGGGGGAGTCTCCCGCCGGGCCGCGGGAAACTCCCCCGATCTGTGCCCGCCGATGCGGCGGGCCGTGCGCCCTCGAAACCTACGGCCCCGAGCTCTCCCTGACGCCAGCGCTTCTCACGCCCCGGCGGCCATGGGGTTGACGCCGGCCAGGTCCTCACGGCGGACCCGGATCGTGATCACGGCGATCACGAAGGCGAGCAGGGCAATTCCTGCCGAGACGAGGAACCCGCGGGAGAAGCCAGTCGCCAGGGCGTGATCGTAGACGGATGTCTGCAGCGCCGCAGCCTGGGCGTGCGTCAGCGGATGCGCGGCCGCGGCCTTCGCGGCCGCGGCCGTGACCGCCGCTGTCTGGCTCCTGACACTGTTGGCCACCGCGCTCCATGCGACGGTCCCGAGCAGGGCCAGCCCGATCGAGCCGCCGATCTGCTGCCCGGTGTTGACCAGGCTGGAGGCGACGCCGGCGTCGTTGTTGGGGATCCTGTTGAGCGCGACCAGGGAGATGGGCACGAACAGCAGTCCCATGCCGAGCGCGGTGACCAGCATCGGGCCGAGCAACCCGCTGACGTAGGAGCTGTGCTCGTTGATCCGCGACAGCCAGAACATGCCGCCGGCGGTGGTCAGTGAACCGCCCAGCAGCAGCGCGCGGGCACCGATGCGGGTGACCAGCTGCGACGCGGTAATGGAACCCACCATGATCATGGTGACCATCGGCAGGTAGGCCACACCCGTCTTCAGCGCGCTGTACCCCCACACGGTCTGCACGAAGATCGTGAGGAAGAAGAACATGCCGAATATCGCGGTGCCGACGCACAGCATGATCAGATATGCGCCCGCCCGGTTCCGGTTACGCAGCACCCGGATGGGCAGCAGCGCGTGCCTGCTGCGCATTTCGATGACCGCGAACGTGGCCAGCAGCACTGCGGAGGCGACCAGGGAGACGATCACCTTCGTGTCACCCCAGTGCGAGACGCCGTTCGGGCTGGTCGCGGCGCTGGTCAGGCCGTAGACAAGGAGGGTGAGGCCGAGGGTGGCAGTGATCGCGCCGGGCAGATCGAACCGCCCGCGCTGGCGCTCCGACTCACCGAGCACGCGCGGCGCGGCGAGCGCAACCAGGAGGCCGATCGGCACGTTGACGAACAGCACCCAGCGCCAGGACGCAAAGGTTACGAGCAGGCCGCCCAGGATCAGGCCAACCGCGCCGCCCGCCACGCTCATCCCCATGTAGACGCCCATCGCCCGGTTACGCGGCCGCCCTTCCGGGAACGTGACGGCGACCAGCGAGAGTGCGGTCGGGGCGGCGAAGGCCCCGCCGATCCCCTGCACCACCCGCGCCGTGAGCAGCCACAACTGGCTGGTGGCGAACCCACCGACCAGCGATGCCACCGAGAACAGCAGGATGCCGAAGATGAAGACCCGGCGGCGGCCGAGCAGGTCCCCGGACCGGCCGCCGAGCAGCAGCAGGCCGCCGAACGTGAGCGCGTACGCGTTGACGACCCACTCCAGGTTGGTGCCGGAGAAGCCGAGCGCGTGCTGGATGTGGGGCAGGGCCACGTTCACGATGGTCGCGTCGAGCACCACCATGAGCTGCGCCGTCGCGATGACGGCGAGGGCCAGGCCCAGGTGCCGCGGCCGCTGCTGGCCCGTGGCTTCGGCCGGGACGTCCCGGCGCGTGACGTTTTCCCCGATTGTCTCGACGGCCAGGGTCGGGGCCGGTTCGCCGGTCGGCGAGCCTGCCACCAGCGCCTCTCGCCTGGTGTCGGGTGAGGTGGCGGACAAGTCATTTCTCCCTTGCATGAGAACGCATAAATCTTGTTCAAGGGCGCGGTGCACTAAGGCCGTGGCACAATGTGCCCGGCACCGTGGCGCATCCGAAGCGGAATCCCCGATTTATTGACGCTGTACGGCCGCCAGGTGTGACACCCCGCGGCGTCCGGTTAGGTCAGAGGGGGAGCGGAACCTGAAAGTATCTGCTGAGCTGCACGAGCCTGCCGGCAGCAGATATTTCCGCCCCTACGAGTCAGTGGCAGCGTCGCCTCCCGTCGTCGCGGGCTCGTCAGCGATGACGGGCCCGGTTTCTTCCGGGTGGGCGGCAGCGGCCGGATCGGCTGCGGCGACCATCTTCCGCAGGATCGATAGCAGGCATTCGCGCTCGCCGATGTCGAGGGAGTTAGCCCACGGCATCCGGGTCGCGAGTTCCTTCTCCAGCCGTTCCCGGATCAAGACACCTTCGGCGGTCAGGACGACGTTCTTGGTCCGCCGGTCCCGTTCACTCGTCTCCCTGCGGGCCAGACCGTGCTTCTCCAGGCCGTTGGTCACCACGGTCACGAAGGACGGGTCACAGTGCATGCGCTGCCCCATCTCCTTCATGTTCATCGGCTCCCCCAGCTTGTGCAGGCCCACGAGGTCGCTGACCGACAGCCCGAGAACCTGAGCGAGCCCCTGGGCAAACGCGGCGGCCCGCTTCACGATTTCGGACAAGTTGTCCATGATGCATAGGTTCAGCTCGTCCTCGTACGACCGGTCCGGCACTCGCCCACCTCCCAACCGAAGCCTGGCACGAGGGTCTGACATTTCTGGAACCCCCGCGTCCGGCCGCGGCCCCGCCAATCTTTGAGTTACTCAACTGTTGAGTGACTCAAAGATATGAAGATCGTCGGCTGAAATCAAGTTCTTATCGCCCCGTTCCCGGCCACGCCGGGCACGCTGGACGGGCCGGGCCGAACCCGGCCAACCACCGCGGGCCAGGCCGTGCCTCCACGACCAAAAAGCCTGGTAACTGCCACGGGCCATACAACCAAAGGGCCGATGCGGTGTCGAACGTATTACGGCGCCTGCGCCGGGTGAGCGCGCGGTCAGGCCCGTTCGGCACAAGCGTGCGTCCGCCGCAGCCGGGAGGGAAGGCAGCGGCGGCCGCTCAGCCGGCGCTCGACGCCGCCCAGATGTTGATCCCGGCGTCCACGGCGTTGCGGTCGATCTCGGTCAGCTCCGCCGCGGTGAACCCGGTCTTCTGCGCGGCGGCCAGGTTCTCCTCCAGTTGCGTCACGCTGCTGGCGCCGATCAGCGCCGAGGTGACCCGCCTTTCCCGCAGCACCCACGAGATCGCCAGCTGCGCCAGCGTCTGGCCGCGCCGGCGGGCGACGTCGCCCAGCGCCTGGACGTGCCGGAGCGTCTCGGCACTGATCTGGCCGGCCGTCAGCGAGTCGTTCCGGGCCGCCCGCGAGCCCTCGGGCACGCCGCCGAGGTACTTCCCGGTGAGCACGCCCTGCGCGAGCGGCGAGAAGGCGATGCACCCGATGCCCTCGCGCTCCAGGGTGTCCAGCAGGCCGCCTTCGATCCACCGGTTGAGCATCGAGTAGGACGGCTGGTGAATGAGCAGCGGGGTACCGAGCCGGTTCATGATGGCAGCCGCTTCCGCGGTCCGTTCGGCTGAATAGGAGGAGATACCGGCGTAGAGCGCCCGGCCCGACCGGACCGCCCTGTCCAGCGCCCCCATGGTCTCCTCCAGCGGCGTCTCCGGGTCGAACCGGTGGCTGTAGAAGATGTCCACGTAGTCCAGGCCCATCCGGCCGAGCGACTGGTCCAGGCTGGTGAGCAGGTATTTGCGGGAGCCGTGGTCGCCGTACGGGCCAGGCCACATGTCGTAGCCCGCCTTGGTCGAGATGATCAGCTCGTCGCGGTACGGGCGGAAGTCCTCCCGCATCAGCCGGCCGAAATTGGTCTCCGCGGAGCCGTACGGCGGCTCGTAGTTGTAAGAATCCCCAAGGGTGGAGGCAGGCGCTACACCCCCGTAGTTGTTGGCGAGATCGAAGTGCGTCACGCCAAGGTCGAACGCGCGGCGCAGGATGGCCCGCTGTGTCGTCAGGGGGCGATCGTCACCGAAGTTCTGCCACAGGCCGAGGGAGACTGCGGGCAGCTTGATGCCACTGCGCCCGCAGCGGCGGTACGGCATCTTCCCGTAACGGTCTTCGGCGGCGATGTAGGTCATGGTCAGCAGTCTGCCACTGCGCACCTTAGGCGGTGAGAAGGATCACCGACGGTACGGGAGGACAAGGGCAGGGCCGTCCACGGCCCGGAGGCTCCGTCCTGGAGCCACGCGGGGGCAGCCCGGGGCGACCACCCAGCGCCGGCTTAGCTCGCGGCGCAAGACAGAGATGGTGACTCTTAGAGCTTATGGTCGCGTGGGATCGTGCCATCGGTCAGGTATGTTGAGCGGCTCGTCCAGGGTGACGCGGCACAGCACCAGGAAGCTGAGCGTGATCGTGAAGCCGGAACTCAGAATCTGATGCTTGCGCTCGCTGCCGCTGCGCGGTCTGTCGCTGGCTCGGTCAGCGACAGGGGCTTCTGCCTTTACCTAGGGTGGACCTGACACATGGCTGTGCGCTGCGGGGCGTATGGCCACAATTGCCGCAGGGTCCGTTCTGCCCAGTCATCGGGTATGTCGGAGGTGGCGATATACCGTGCGTAGAACGAGCCGATCAGCATGCTGGCAAGGACGTCAGGGTCTGCTGAGTTTGGCAGTTCCCCGGAGCTGATGCCCTCGGCCAGGGCCCGGCGCAGCGCTGCCCGGCGCGGCTCGACCAAGCGGTGGCGGAAGGCGGCGAGCAATTCCGGATGACGGTGCTCTTCGGCCAGCAGCGTGCCGGCCACCGCCATGGAGTTCCTGCGCAGCAGGTTGGCGCGGAAGTTCCGCAGGACCGCGAGGGCGCGGCTGCGGGGCGGCCCTGACTCGGCGGGCATTCTCTCGACCCGCAGCGAGTCGATGACCGCGACGGCCACGCTGGCCTTGCTGCGGAACCTGCGGCGCACGGCAGGGACTGTCGTGCCGGCGGCGGCTGCTACTGACTCCAGGGACATCCCGGCGTAGCCGGCCTCGCGAAGCTGCTGCTCGGCCGCTGCCAGGATCGCCCGGTCCAGCTCCGGGTTTCTCGGCCGGCCCGCAGGACGCGCCGCGGCAGGTCTCACTCCACATCCTCCTGGCGAATATTATATTCTGGTGTCCTATCGGAACGTAAATATCCTGGGAGGCTTCCCATGACCGCCGACCCGATCCCCCCGACCGCAGTCGTCCGCGTCTCACGCGCCAACTTCGATCCCGCCCGGTTCCCGGAGGTCCATGAGATGACCGTCGCGACCGGCCGCTACCTGATTCCGGCTATCAAGAAACTGCCCGGCCTGATCAGCTACCACGCGGGCGCCTCGCCCGATGGTTCCGTGGTCCATGTCAGCATCTGGGAGTCCGGCGAGCACGCACAGCAGATGAGCCGGCTCAAGGAGATGATCGTGGATGCCCGGCAGGACGCCGAGAAGGCCGGCGTCACCTTCATCCCCATCGTCAACTACCCGATCGACTGGACCATCTGACCGCTCACTCGGGGTATCCCGGGGAAATGTTGCAAGCTGCCAGGCACCCGGCCGATCACGGCCGGCTCGGGCTGGCCGAGGAGCGGCTGGATGAGCTGTGCGGCAGCCCCGGCGTGATCGATGAGATCGCTGGGACTGTCCTGCTGGGCGGCAAGATGAAGGGCGCGGCGGGCGCTGACCCCGGCCCTGGCGATCCGGCTCACCTTGCTGATGACGCTGATGCCGGCGCTACCAGTAGGTTCCGGCTTGTCGTTCACGAAGGCGGCCATGAACCAGATCACGCCGAAGATCACGGCGGTGAGCGCGGCCACCCAGCGCAGTGCCGGGACCTTGACCGGGAGCACACCGATAACCGCGCCTATCGTGAGGTTCCCAAAGAAACTCTTGTCGTTCATGGTCAGCCACCCGTCAGGCCGATACTGCTATTGGCAAAGAGCGTCACCGTTGCCGGGATTGCGGCGAGCTTATTGAGTTTCATGGTGCCCCCCTTGCTGCGACGATTCAGGTAACTGAGCCGTTCGCCACCAGCCTCCAGTAGAGGCTGATAGCCAGCGATCAACCCCAGTTGACTAGCTGACGGTGATGTAGGCGCGAACCCCGGACTGGACGGCGCTGGTGATGCCGGTGCCCTTGGCTCCGGTGACGGTGGCGTACATTACGCCGTAGTAGGTGCCGGGCTTAGTCCCAGCCGGGACCTTGACGGTGACCGGAATGGTGGTCTCCTGGTCCCAGGTGAGCGTCAGACCGCTGGAGGTTGAGGTGATCCACGAGGCGGGCATCGAGTCGCTTGCGGTGTTGCCGAGGTAGGCTCCGCTGCCAAGCGTTCCGCCATCCGCGAACGCGGGCTGGAGAACGTACTTGCTAGCGCCGAGGCTGGCCGACGCGGCGGTGATGATCTCGGCGCTGCTGCCACTGATGGTGGCGACCTCGCTGGCTGTGCCGGTGTTTTCTACGAGCATGTTCTCGGTGATGCTGCCGCCGGGCGCAACCGGGATGGCAGGATAGACCCACTGGCCGGGAGCGTCCGTGGTGGTCTCGGACGCGGGGCCCGCACCGATGTACGGGGCACTGGTGCCGGTGCCGGTGCCGATGCCGATAGTGGCTGGCCCAGCCGGGGGCGTGATGCTCACGGTAGTTGTGGCCGCCGGGCCGAAGCCGTAAGCGGAGGCTGCCTTGACACTCAGGGTGTGGGCGCTGCCAACGGCAAAGGTTCCGCTGAAGCCTTCACTCCCGGTGGCTGCTGAGCCCTGTGCGGCCCACGTCCACGTCCCTCCGTCAAGAGACACGTAATATCCAGTGATCGGGACCAGCGGGTTGCCGAGAACCGAAGCGGTCCAGCCTACGCCGACCTCCATGGGTGTCGCGACGGCTTTAGTCAGCTTCTGCGGAGCACCCGGAGTTGCGAGCGCTGCGCCGGGTGAGGTGTGGTAAGCGCTGGCTGCCTCTGGCGACTCGCCGTTAGCAGATGTCTCCCACACAGCCGCCATATATGACTGGTCCGGGAAAACGGGGATCGTAACCGAGGTGGTGCCCGCGGTGTTCACCGTGTCCGTTACGTTGTTGCTGGTGGTGCCCGGGAGACAACCGGTCCCCCCCTGGCCAATCACTTCGACGTTGTAGCCGGTGGCGATTCCGGCGTATCCGTAGGTGTTCGGGACTCCGGCCGTCCAGTTGATAGTGACGCTGTAAGTATTCGGTGATTCCGGTGGGCTGAGCGTGGCTGGCCGGCGCGGGCGACACGCTGGCGGGGCGGGTGCGGCGGTGCTGGACACAGGGACTGGTGGTGGTGCAGCCTTGGCGTGATGGCTGCGCGTACTTGTTCCCGGCCCGCTGATGAGGCGGCGTTCTGGCGTGAGCGGGCGGAGCTGCTGGAGGCACAGAACACGCGGCTGGCCGGGGAGAACGTGCGGCTGGAGGCGGAGAACGCCACGCTGGCCGCGACGGTGGCCGCGCAGCAGGAGCAGCTGGCCGCGCTGAAGCAGCGGGTGGTGACGCTGAGCCGGATGCTGTTCGGCACCTCCAGCGAGAAAGACGGCGCCGGTAAGCGGCAGGCGGGCGGGCAAGCCGCCGACGCCGGCGGCGGGGATGACGCCCCGGCAGGGGATGGCGGCGCTGCGGGCGGGCGGCGCCGGGGTCAGCGGCCGGGATCGGCCGGGCATGGGCGGCGCCGGCATGAGCACCTGGAGACCGAGGAGCAGGTCCATGACATTCCGGAGGGCGAGCGGCGCTGCCCGCGGTGCGGCCGGGCCTATGAGCTGTTCGGGGAGGATGCCAGCGAGCAGGTATCGTGGCGGGTCCGGGTGTGGCGGGTGGTGCACCGGCGGCGCAAGTACGCCCGGTGCTGCCAGTGCCCGGTGCCGGCGGTGCGGACCGCGCCCGGCCCGGCGACGCTGATTCCCAGGGGCCTGTTCACGACGGAGTTCTGCGTGAACCTGCTTGTCGCCAAGTACGCGCTCGGGCTGCCGTTCAACCGGGTGATCGCGATGCTGGCGATGCAGGGCCTGGAGGTGGCGCCGGGCACGCTGGCCGGGGTGGCCCGGCGGCTGGAGGAGCTGCTTGCGCCGCTGGCGGCCGCGATCGCCGCGCGAAACGCCGCCGCCGGGCACGCGCACGTGGACGAGACGTCGTGGCGGGTATTCGGCCAGCCCGCCGATAACGGAGGCAGCCGCTGGTGGCTGTGGGTGTTCACTGCCGCGGACACGGTGGTGTACACGATCGCGGCGTCGCGGTCGCTGAAGGTGCTCGAAGACCATTACGGCGTGCAGGCCGGCCAGCTGCCGGAGGGCCGCAGGCCGCTGGTCATCAGCTCGGACTTCTACTCGGTGTACCGGTCGTTTTCCGAGCTGGACGGCGTCACCTCCCTCTGGTGCTGGGCCCATATCCGGCGGCGGTTCATCCGGGCCGGCGACGCCCACCGCAAGGAGCTGGGCAGCTGGGCTGATGCCTGGACCGGCCGGTTCGCCGCACTATACGCCGCGCACCGCGCCCTGGCCGCCGCCCCCGGGGGCACTGGCGAGCACGCCCGGGCGGCCGCCGCGTTCGATGCGGCGCTGGAGGAGATCGACGCCTACCGCCGTATTCAGGGTCGCCGCCCGGACCTGCTGCACCCGGCCGCGGCGAAGGCGCTGGCCACCTTGGACCGCGAATGGGGCGGGCTGGTGCGCCACCGGGACTTCCCGGACCTGCCGCTGGATAACAACACCGCCGAGCGGGCGATCCGCACCCCGGTCGTGGGCCGCAAGAACTACAACGGCTCCGGCGCGGAATGGTCCGCTGACCTGGCCGGCCACGCCTGGACCGTCCTGGGCACCGCCCGGATCACCGGGCACAACCCCCGCGCCTACCTGGACGCCTACCTGCAGGCCTGCGCCGCAAACGGCGGCAAGCCGCCGGCTGGGCAGGCCCTGGAAGCCCTGCTGCCCTGGAACATCACCCTGACCGGCCAGCCCGGCGAGCCAGACGGCAGGAAGGACCAGCCGCCGTGACCGTGACCGGCACGCCCGGCCAGTACCCGGCCCGCTACTGCGGCAGGGACTTCACCCTCGCCGAGCTGGAGGAGATCCGCTCCCTGGCGGCGACGCTGCCGACCCGCCGCGCGATCGCCGACGCGATCTGCGACGCGCTCGGCTGGCAGACCCCCGGCGGGCGGCGCAAGGACATGACCGCCCGCGTCGCCCTGGGCCGGATGGCCGCCGACGGCCTGATCACCCTGCCGCCGCCGCGCAACGGCAACGGCAACGGACGCCACCCCCGGCACGGGCACCCCGGCCAGCTCGCCCTGCCGCTGCCGGCGCACCCCGCCGCCACCTTGGCCGATCTCGGCCCGGTCACCATCAGCGTCGTCGACAGCCGCCAGGCCTCCCGGCAGTGGAACCAGCTCATCCGCGACCACCACTACCTCGGCTACACCCCGCTGGCCGGCGCCCAGATCCGCTACCTCGCCGCCGCCCCCGCCGCCGGCCCGATCGCCGCCTTCGCCTTCGCCGCCAGCGCCTGGAAATGCGCCCCCCGCGACGACTGGATCGGCTGGGACCCCGCCACCCGCCGCGCCAACCTGAACCTGATCTGCGGCAACGCCCGGTTCCTCATCCGCCCCGACCTGGCGGTCCCCAACCTCGCCTCCTCGCTGCTCGCCGCCGTCACCCGCCGGCTGCCCGCCGACTGGCGGGCCCGCTACGGCTACGCCCCGGTCCTGGCCGAGACCTTCGTCGAAGGCCGGCCGGTTCACCGGCGCCAGCTACCGCGCCGCCAACTGGACCCGCATTGGCCAGACCAAGGGCAGGGGCAAGCTCGACCGCCGCCATGAACACGCCCTGCCGGTCAAGGACATCTACCTCTACCCGCTGCACCGGCGCTGGCGGCAGATCCTCACCACCCCGCCCGCTCAGTAACAGCCCACGGGATCACCGAATTCTTACGTGACGCTGGTGCCAGTAGCGTTGTAGGTCTCGGTGACGTTGGTCGCCATCGGAGGCGGCTGAGTGGTAGCGGCCGAGGCTGCTGCCGTGGTGCCCGCGAGGCCCGCAAGCCCTGCGGCGGCGAGGGCGGTAATTGCGATGATCTTCTTCATGATGTACTCTCCTTTGCGGCGATTCCCCTTTGAATCGCTCACCGCAATGCCCCGAAGGGCATCACGGTCAACGATCAGCCATTCGGATTGGCGTAACCGAGACCACTACAAGTCCCGCCAATGACGTAACCTGCAGCCGATGCCGCTGATGCATCTCCATCAGAAAGACATATTCGTCGTAAACGTATTCACCGCCGAAGACAAGGAGGGTTATTCAGGCGATCTTGCAGAAGTGCAGAGCAATAACAGCTGAGATTGTGGTAGAGAAAGTTTCGATCGGCCGCCGATAGTCGGTGTGCATGATCCGCCAGGTTTTGAAGTTCGCGATGACTTGCTCAATGACGTAGCGGAGCTTATTGGCCTGAGTGTTGAATTCCTTCTGCCAGTCGAGAAGCTCGCCTCCGGCGGGCTTCTTAAATGGAGTGATCATGCCATGGCCGACATATCCTTTATCGCCAGCCCAGTTACCGGGATCCATCGTGATGAGAACTCCTGATTCATCCATGCAATAGCTGTCGTGGCGGCTGCCGTCGACAGGATCGGAAATCCACACGAGGCGCCCCGCAAGGTTGCACGCGACCTGGATGTTCATGCCAGTGGTCTTGTGCTTGCCGGAGTACAGTTCCGGCCGGGCGGCCCATGACCAGCACGGGAGCAGAGTTCCGTCGATGATGTACTGCATGTTCTCCTCGAGCTCGTCTGCGGTGGGGACATAGGGGGCAAGAGCTTTCTTTATGATCGAGGTCATTGCTGAAATCGCCCGGCTCACTGTGGGCTGCGAGACGCCGAATGATTCAGCGATTTCCGCTTGGACGCGGTTACGCCGCATATAGGTAAGAGCGACGACAGCCGACCTGAACAATCCCAGGATCGGTGGCCAGAGTTTCGTCCCGGGTTCCAGTTCGGTTGCGTTGATCATGGCGCAGAGTTCGATGATCTCATCCCTGGTGAAACCCGTGGTATTATACATCTGGCGGCTCGTTTCTCTGGATTGAGCGTGGTAACCCAATCCTTTCGAGAAGCGGGCCGTCTTTCACTTAGGCGCGCCGATGCTTTGCGTACTTTCTAGCGAATTAACCCGACTCTGTGAATAACCCTCAAGGTGGAATTGGTGATACCGGACTGGGTTGCCGCAGGCGCGGGCACATCAGTATTCTCAGCGCCGGAGTAGTCGCTGTTATTCACGTCCTGGAGCACCACCCAGTACGCGGAGCAGGCGGCCTGATTGCCGTCAGATGAGCTACCACTACCGGTGCTACCGGAGCTGCCGCACGCGGTGAGTCCGATACCTGCGGCCCAATGCGATGGCCGGTATTGCGATTGATATTCATTTGTCCTCCCGCGAAAATGTGGCTGCTCCGGTGCGCCGGGTCCCGGCGCTTGCTTCGGTGATGACTCTTTGATTGAAGGGCCTGCACCTGCGCCTCCCGGTTTGCTTTTGATTGCAGGCCGGTTGCAGTCATCAGCGGCCCGGAAACGCCGGCCGCGCCGGGGAAAAGACGGCCTGAAGGGCCATCATGAGGAGGGTCGCGCGTAAGTATTCGGAAGTCCTGTGAGCGCGTCCGCGTTTGTGCTGGTAGACGCAGTCCTACCAGTCGGTAACCACACGATTTCCGGATTTCCGAATACTTACGGTCGGGCGGCACTTTCCGCTGCCCGCGAATCGTGTCAGCGGCGGGTGGTCGTACCGGCCGACGTGCAGAGCCAGCTACGGGCAATCGTGCCAAGGTTCCGGCGTGAGCTGATCGCACATCTGGGCAGGCTTGACTTCGCGGCCGCGAGGAAGAACGTAGACAGAAACCCTGGCCGTGTCCCGGCGGAAGGAGGGGGATGGCTGCCCGCACGACGGGGAGCCTGGCTGTGATCCAGCTCAGCTTCGAGCCTATCGCTCTCAGTAACCAGCAGGGTCACCGTCTGGCCGCGATGCATTGCACACAGACCTGGGACGGCGAGGGCCGATGGACAGTTCGGCTAGCGGGGGCCGCGCAGCTCCGGGTGTGCCTTCATCAGGGCAGCGCCGTCCTCGTGAACGAGCCGAACTCATTCGCGAGCTGGCGAACCAGGGACCGGGCGTGTCGGCCATTCGTCCGACGCCGAGTTGGTGGCCACGGCCAGGTAGGGGCTGCTCATACTCGACATGTGCTCGTGCGCACACGTTTCCTACTATCGAAAAATTACGGTCAGTCCAGCCCGGCCTGCCTGTTTGCCCACTGGGCCCAGATCTCCGGCAACGGCGAAACGTGTAGTCCGTGACGTGCGGTTTTATCCGCGATCATCTGTGCGTAATTCTTAAAGCTTTGGTAGTATAGTGGCATGTCAGCAGCGGTTGCGGCGATCCTGGAAGGCATGCCAGAGGCACGGGACCTTCGGATGCTCACCTCGGGGGGCCGGTGCGTGATCTCGGCCGGGCCGGTGGTCCTGTTCGAGTACGACGCCGCTGATACCGCGATGCGGAACATCGCGCTGGCGACGCTGCGGCAGCTGGGGTTCAGGGGCCGGACGGTCGCGGCGGTGCTGGGGCTGACGGAGAACTACGTCTCCACGCTGCATAACGCGGCGATGCGGGAAGGGTCGGCGGCGCTGATCGGGCAGCCGCGGCCGGGCCGGCCCGGGACGGTCAGCCCGGCGCAGTGGGCGCAGGCCAGCCAGCTGCGGGCGCAGGGCGCCAGCGACGCGCAGATCGGGCGGCAGCTGGGGGTGGCGCACACCACGATCAGCCGCCGCCTGGGCCGGCGCGGGCAGGCGGCCGGCGGCGGCGAGCCCGGCTGGGCGCCCGCGGAACCCCTGTTCACCGAGCCGAAGCCGGCCACCCCAGCTGAGACCGGGCCTGCGGCTGATCCCGAGCCGGAGGCTGAGGCTGATGCCGGGCCGGCGGCCAGGGTTCAGGCAGAGCCCGCAGCTGAGCCTGCGGCATCACCCGAGCCTGCGGCATCGCCTGAGCCTGCGGCATCGCCTGAGCCTGCGGCATCGCCTGAGCCTGCGGCATCGCCTGAGCCTGCGGCAGGGCCAGGACCGGGGGCCGGGGAGCCTGGGGCGGGCGGCCCTGGCGGGCTGCCGTCGTGGCCCCTGGTTCCTGAGGGGGTGTTCCGGTCCCGGTATGCGGGGGCGATGCTGCTGCACGGGTTCTTCGCCCGGGCCGGCGCCGGCGCGGTGCTGGCCCAGGCCGGCGGGCGGGCGGCGGAGCCGGGAGACGCGGCGGTGCTGGCCGCGGTGAGCATGTGCTTCGCGCTGGGCGCGGCGACCACCGAGCAGTTCAAGCACCTGACCGCTGCTGAGGCCGGGCCGCTGGCCGGGCTCGGGACCTTGCCGGGCCTGCGGGCGCTGCGGCCCCGGCTGGCGCAGATCGCCGACGCCGCGGACCCGGTGGCGGTGCAGCGGCTGTTCGCGTCCGCGATGCTCACCGCGGACCCGGTCCTGTCCGGTGTCTATTACGTCGATGACCACTTCGTCCCGTATACGGGCGCCAAGCCGGTCGCCAAGGGCTGGAACAACAAGCGTGGGCGCGCTGAGCGAGGGCGCGCGGACACCCACGTGACCGCGCACGACGGGCGGGCGGTGTGCTTCGTCACCGGGGAGCCGTCCGGGCTGAGCACCACGCTGCCGCTGGCCCTGGCCGAGCTGAAGAAAGCCGCCGGCCCGGGCGCGAAGATCATGCTCGGGTTCGACCGCGGCGGCGCCTATCCCCAGGTGTTCAGGCACTGCCGCGAGCAGGACGTGCACTGGGTCACCTACCGGCGGGCGCCGCTGGCCGTCCCGGCGATGCTGCCGGTCATCACCACCATCACCGTCGTCGGCCGGCAGCGGGAAATCGCCTGGGCCGATGAGAAAGTGCAGATCAAGGACTACGGCGAAGCCCGGCAGATCACCCTGTTCGAGCACGGCCAGGTCGTGCTGCAGATCCTGACCTCGGACTTGCAGGCGTGCCCGGCGGGCATCTTGTCCTGGCTGAAATCCCGGTGGCGGGAGGAGAACTTCCTGAAGTACGCCTCCGAGAACTACGGGATCGGCAAGATCTGCGACTACATCGCCAGCATCGAGACCAACACCAAGATCATCGATAACCCGGCCCGCAAGAAAGCCAGCGCCGCGGTCCGCGAAGCGGAGAAGAGGCTGGCCGCCGCCGAGCGCGCCCTAGCCGGGCTGCTCGCCGGCCCCACGCTGACCGCCGCTGCCAAGAACGCGGCCATCCCCGCCGCCCAGTCCAAGATCACCCGCGCCCGCAAGGCCGTGGCCGCCGCCGTCGATGCCCGCAAGGACATCCCCGCCAAGCTGCCCGCCTCCGACATCGACCCCGACGCGAAGAAAGCGCTGCTGCGCACGGGCCGCCGCGGCCTGCAGATGGTCCTGCGGCTGCTCGCCCACAATGCCGAGCACTGGGTATCGAACCAGCTCAACGCCTACCTCCGCGACGACGACGAGTACCGCGCCATCACCCGCCAGACCATCATCCGCGGCCTGGCCGGCGTCATCACCTACACACCGGACGCGATAACCGTCCAGCTCGACCTGCCCCGCGCGCCCCGCGTCGCCCGCGTGAGGTGCCCCGAGGCTTCCGGACAGTCCATCCATTAGGATGGGCGTCTGGAAAGGTGAAGTATTTTGCCCCGGCCGAAGAAGAGCTTCTCACCGGAATTCAAGGATGAAGCCGTGAAGATGGTGATCGAGACGTCGCGCCCGATAGCCAGAGTGGCAAAGGAGCTCGGGATTAACGAAGGCACCCTCGGCAACTGGGTCGCTTCCTATCGCCGTGAGCATGCCGGCGAGGAACCGCCGCTGACCGTGAATGAGCGGGCGCGGCTGCGCGAGCTTGAGCGGGAAACCCGGGAACTGAAGATGGAAAACGAGTTTTTGAAAAAAGCCGCGGCGTACTTCGCCCGCGACCATCGGTGACCGATAAATTCGAGTTCATCGACGCGGAGTACGCGGCTTACCAGGAATCGAGTGATGAGTACGTGCCGTCGATCGTGATGATGTGCCGGTGGATGGAGGTATCGCGGTCCGGGTTTTACGAATGGCGGAGCGCGCCGGAATCGGCGACGGCGAAAAGGCGCGGGATGCTTGCTTTGATCGTGCGGAAGTCATTCGATGAATCGGATGAGACATACGGGTACCGCCGGGTGCATGCGGACCTGGTGGCCTGGGGCGTGCCCGCGGGGCCGGAGCTGGTGCGGTCCATCATGCGTGAGCTGGGCCTGGAGCCCTGCCAGCCGCGGCCGTGGCGCAATGCCATGGGCTTTAGAGGGAACGGCGCGGCGGGCTGTTGCGGGTTATGGTCACGTTGGGTGACCGGTGGCGGGGTTGTGCCGGTTTCCGGCGAGATAGGTGAGGCTCCTGGTAGAAGAGGGATTGCTTAGATCATCCTTCGTCCCAGGAGCCTCTTGTGAAGTTGTACCCGGTCGCGTCGTTTTCTGCCAGCAGTGCGGATGCGAGGGAGATTCCGGGCGGCGGGACGCTGATGGTGGCAGTGCGGCTGTGCGACCTTGTGTCTCCGGCGGGGCGGCCGTCGGCCGGGGGTGACCGGTCGGCGCTGGTCATAGCGGGGACGGAGCGGATCCGGACCGGTGACCAGGTGGTTTTC
This sequence comes from uncultured Actinomycetes bacterium, assembly GCA_963805255.1. Lineage (GTDB taxonomy): Bacteria > Actinomycetota > Actinomycetes > Streptosporangiales > Streptosporangiaceae > Bog-532. Next base: position 129,712 of record CAWDTK010000021.1, on the reverse strand, counting down.
CTGAAGGTGGTGGCGGTCGCGCCAGCGCGGGTCCGCAGGGACGGGCGGGTGCAGGCGCAGGGCAGCCCGTGCGATCACGCGACGCTCGGGCCTTTGGAGGAGTGGCTGGAGGAGCAGGCGGGGCCGGGCGTGATCGACGGCATCGCGGGCGCGGCTGCGCTGTCCGGGCCGGTGAAGGGGGAACGGAAGAGGCTGCTGACCAGGGAGTTCATGGTCCGCGCGATCGTCTTGATGACGCTTATGCCGGACGCGGACGCCCGGGAGGTGATCATCGCGCTGGCGGGGGACCTGGCCATGGTGCCGTGGGCGCGGGCGTGGCGGCCGGCGTCGCCGCGGGCGTTCGGGGACTGGCGGGCCGCCCTCGGCCCGCAGCCGCTGGAGGAGCTGCAGGACATCGTGCTGCGCGCGTCGCACGCCGAGCATGAGGCCCGGGACTGGCGGGCGGTCGTGATCGGCAGGCTGAAGGTGTCGTCGGCGGACGGGACGCTGGTCCGGGTGCCGGACACGCCGGCGAACCGGGCCGCGTTCGGCTCCGTTGGCACGGGGGATGACTCCAGCCCGTTCCCGCAGGTGCGGGCGCTGCCGCTGAACGACGCCTCTACCCGGGCGCTGCTGGGGATGCCGCACGGCCCGGCCGGCACGGACAAGGCCGCCGCGGAGCAGAAGCTGCTGGACACGGCCATGGAGCAGTACCCGCACCTGTTCACCATGGACCGGGTTCTGGCTGCTGGACAGGAACTTTCCGGGTACGGCCCGGATCGCCCGGCTGACGGCACGCACTCACGTGCTGATCCGGCTGAAAAGCGACATACCGCTCAGGAGGATCTCGGGCATCCTCGCTGACGGCTCCTATATCGCAGAGCTCTCCGGCGACGGCGTCACCATGACCGTCCGCGTCATCGAGTACTTCATCGATGTCGGGGGCCAGGTCGTGCCGGAGATGTTCTGCCTGGTCACCGACCTGACGGACTGGCGGGAGTACCCGGCGCCGGACCTGGCGGCGCTGTACAAGTGGCGGTGGGACGGGTCGGAGACCGCCCTGCGGGAGGCGAAATCCTGCCTGGACGGCGCCGGCCCGTCGGCCGGGCCGATGCTCCGCTCGCAAACCCCGGGCCTGGTCCGGCAGGAACTCGCGGCCTGGGCCGCCGCCACAGAGATGACCCGTGGCGTCGCCCGTGGCGCCGCCCTCGCCGCGGTGCCCGCCCGGAAGGGACGCCGCGCCGGGCAGCCCGTCTGGCCCCGCGAGATCCCCTTCACCACCACGCGCCGCGCCATCATCGCCGCGATCCGCCTCGGGAAGACCGGTTACACCGCCCTGACCAGCACACTCGGCAAACTGCGCACGGTTGTCGACCGGAACCGGCACCGCGCCCGCAAGGCGAAATGCGCCAGCACCTTCGGGCACGCCAGCCGCGCGGATACCGCCACCTGCATCGCCGGGGCCGTCATCACCCTCGCCAACAAGCCCGCCTGACCAGCGGCAACAACCACCGCAGCCAGAACTCCCCAGAGAAGCTGGCCCGCCAGCCCGTGGAGCCGGCCGTTGCCCGGCACGACACGCCGGCCCTCAGCATGCCCCAGACCGGAAACTACACGCCGTAACCAAAACCAGCAGGCCCGCACCGCCCGCCGAAAAACACCCAAATGCCTAAAGCCCATGGCATTGGGCCGTGGCGGGTCAGCCTGACCGAGGGCGACGGCCAGGAGCACGACATTCCCGACCTCGTGAAACGCGATTTCACCGCGGCCGCGCCGGGCGAGAAAATGGTCGGCGACATCACTTACATTCCGGCATGGGAGGGCTGGCTTTACCTGGCGACGGTTATCGACTGCCATATAGTACAGTCGCGGTTTTACATTCGGTGATGTTGGTGTTGCGGCGAGGATTCGCCTGCAGTCGCAGCGGTAACGCTGAGTGACTGGTTTCGGTCGCGTGGCGGAGTTACAGCCGTGAAATTCGGGGCGGCCGTGCCGGGTTGCCTGATGCGTGACCATAAGCAATAACGACACGGCCGTACAGGCCAGGATAGAGGATGCCTTCGATACCGTGGCGAGGGCAGATGCGCAGGTCAGGACGGTGCTGGGACGGGTTCTGGCGCAGCGCCGCAGCGCGGGGACCGCGCTGGATTACGTGCGGGGGCTGGCGCCGGGGGTGAGGGCGAACTGCTGGGGCCTGGCGGAGGCGGCCGGGCACGAGAACCCGCACCGGATGCAGGCCCTGCTGCGCGGCTACCGGTGGGACTGGACGCGCCTGCGGGCGGAGCTGGCGGGCCTTGCGCGTGCCTGGCTGCCGTGCGACCCGGGCGACCTGATCGGGCCGGGGATCGCGGTCGATGAGACCGCGCAGCTCAAGGACGGGGACGCGACCGCGTGCGTGGCGCCGCAGCACGCCGGATGCACCGGGCACGTGGAGAACTGTGTCACCACGGTGTTCTCCGCGTGGGTGACCACGTTCCGGGCAGGCCTGGGCGGATTTCGATGTGTTCATGCCGCAGCGCTGGGAGAAGGACTGGCGGCGGCGCCGGGCCGCCCGGATCCCGGGCAAGCTGGAGCGCAAGACGAAACCGCAGCTGGCCATCGGCCAGCTGGAACGGCTGCTGGATGCGGGCCTGCCCGCGAAGTGGGCGGCGTATGACGAGGTGTACGGCCGCAGCGGCGAGCTGCGCCGGTTCTGCGAGTCCAGGGGCCTGCCGTATGTGGCAGTCATCCCGCGCGACTTCCGCATCACCCTCCCGTCCGGGGCCGTGATCAAGGCCGGGGACGCCGCCGGGGACGCGGTCTTCGAGCGGCGCTCGTGCGGGAATGGCGCCAAAGGCCCCCGGTTCGCGGACTGGGCGCTGCTGGCCACCAGCAGCCCCAGGCACTTCCTGCTGATCCGCCGCCTGCTGTCCCGCCCAGGCGACCTGGCCTTCTACCTGTGCTGGGCGCCGGAGGGCACCCCGGCGACCATGACGTTCTTCATCACCATCGCAGGCCGCAGATGGCCGGCGAGGAGACGTTCAAGACCGGGAAGGACGTCCTGGGCTGGGACCAGGCCCAGGCCAGGACCTGGGACGCGGTTTGCCGGCACACCGCCCTGGCCGCCCTCGCGCAGCTCCGCCACGCCGCCATCCGCAACGCGCTCTGCGGCGACATCACCCTCCCGGACGCCCCCGCCCGCGCAAGCCACGACGACGGCCGCGACGGCAAGGACGACGTTAGCGGCCCCGACCTGCGCATCCCGCCCGGCGACGCGCCCGTCCCCGTCCGCAGCCGGCAGCCCTGCCCGCCGCGCATCGGCGCCGTCAAGCTCACCATCGCCGAGACCGCCCGCATCGAACGCCTGGCCAGGCAGTACGCCGCCGGGCTGATCACCCGCGCCCGCCTCGCCTTCCACCTGCGCTGGTCCCGCTGGCGGCGCTGCCACCAGGCCAGAGCCCGCTGGCACCACTACAGCATCCGGCTGCTGGCCGCGGCAGCCACCTGAACTGCGGCGACCGGAAGGAGGTGACTCGATGTAACCGCAAACCCAGGCGGATCACGTCACAATCCGCGACACGGCATCGCCGCACCGTGAAAACACGACTGTACTACATACAAAGGAAGTCATCGGCTGGGCAGCGGGCGATAACTACAAGACGCCGCTCATCGAGAAGGCCATCGAGATCGCCGCCCGTAATTTTCCTCTCGCCGCTAATGCGATTTTCCACTCCGACCGCGGCAGCAATTACACATCCCGGCAGTTTGCGGAGACGCTCAAGAAGCATAATCTCCGGCAGTCCGTCGGCCGCACCGGTATCTGTTACGATAATGCAATGGCCGAATCGTTCTTCGCCGCGCTGAAGAACGAGCGTGTTCACCGCACTCAGTATCCGACCCGCGAGCACGCGCGCCGCGACGTTGTGAGGTACATCGAATTCTGGTACAATTCCAGACGTCGGCACTCCGGGCTTCAGTACCGGACCCCGCAGCAAGTCCGCAATGAGTACCTGGAACGGCAGTCCGCAGCGTGAATTAACCACAAATCCGCTGTCCGGAAAGCTCGGGGCAGATCAGCGCCCTGACGATGCTCATCGAGCAGGTCAACAACGAACCACCCGTCATGCCCGGCGACACCCGCCCCGTCACCTACCGGCTCAACCCCGAACCCGGCCTTTAACTCCCCACGCACAGCGTTTGCCGGAGATCTGGGGCCTGGATATCCACGTTCTGAAAGATCAAATGAGAAGAGCCGTGTAACGGGAGACTGTTAAGCACGGTTCTTTGAGAGCCGGGGGGTGAAACTCCCCCCGGCTACTCGACGGACAGTGGTAGGCGTGTCATGCAAGTCGGCCAAAGCGAAGCGGTCATAGCTAGTCGCGCAATAAGCAAATTGGTCCTTGACCAGTAGCTGGGTCGGTATTACTGCAGAGAGTGCCGGTCTTGGGGTTGGCGTTCTCCAGTCTCGGTTGTTGCCAGCGCGACGGCATAATAGTTGCGACCTCTTACCACACTCTTACGTAATCGACCAGCATCGTCGCGCTGGGGAAGTCGGACGGGACCGGCCCGCCCCCGCAACGCCATTGACTTAAGGGGTTTTTGGCCGGTGAACTGGGATGTTACGTGTGCGGCCTGGGTCAGCCCGTGGTGGCGGTGTCCCGCGCTTGTCCGGCGTGTCGCGGGCGTAGATCGGCTGGAATGAGCGGCGGCTCCTGGTATGAGGACTGATGTCTGAAGTCAGTTCTAGCCCAGGAGCCGTGCATGGAGTTCTACCCGACTTTGCCTGCTGACGCCAGCCCAGTGGCCGGTGGCATGGATGCTCGCGGCGTGAGGCCGGGGATCGTCGCGGTGCGGCCCGCTGACCTGCGCCGTCCCGGCCGGGGCGGGGTGTCGGCTTTGCTGCCCGGCCCGGCGGGCCGGCCGGTGACTTCAGGTGAGGATCTGGTGTTCTGCCATCAGGTGACGGTCGCGCCGGCGGTGGTGCGGCGCAGCGGCGATGTGCAGGCCGGCGGCTGGCTCCCCGGTCACGTCACCCTCGGCCTGCTTGAGGCATACCTGCCGGCTGGGGAGATCGAGGAGCTGGTGGAGGATTTCGGCTGCGCAGAGGAACGGCAGCGGCTGCTGCCGGCCGCGATGACGGTCCGGCTGCTGGTGGCGATGACCTTGATGCCGGACGCGCCGGTGCCGGAGGTGACCTTGCGGGTGGCCGGGCTGCTGGCGTGCCTGCCGTGGGCGCGGCCCTGGCACGTGCCGGGTACCGAGGCGGTCACCCGCCGCCTGGACATGATCCCCGCGGAGCTGTTCGAGGCGCTGTTCTGGCTGGTCGCCGGGCCGATCGCCGATCCGGGTGCGCCGGGGATGCGGTGGCGGGGGCTGCTGCTATGCGCCCTGGACGGGTTCCAGGTCCGGGTCCCGGACACCAAGGCGAACCGGAAGTATTTCGGCTCGTCCGGCACCGCGGATAACTCGTCGCCGTTTCCCCAGGTCCGGGCCGTCATACTCACTGCCGCACGGGCCAAGGCCACCCTCGGCATGGAGTTCGGCCCCTCCTGCGAGGGGGAGCAGACCCTGACCCGGCGGCTGGCCAGATCCCGTCCCGGGATCTTCGCGGCGGGCCGGCTGATCCTGATGGACCGCAATTTCCCGGGATTCGCCCTGATCAAGGCGATCCGCGCCCAGGGCGCGCACCTGCTGATGCGGATGAAGTCCGATATCGTCCTGCCGCTGCTCAAGGCACTGCCGGACGGCTCGTATGAGTCCTTCCTGTCCGACGGCGCCGACCGCATCCCGGTCCGCGTCGTGGAATACGACGTGAAAGTCCCCGGCCCGGGCGGCGCCGGGGACGAGCTGTACGCTCTGGCCACCACGCTGACGGACTGGCAGGCATACCCCGCCGCGGAACTGGCCGCCTGCTACCCGGACCGGTGGGCCGCGGTGGAAACCGTCATCGGCGAGGACAAGTCCGCGATCACCGGCGCGGGCCCCTCCCGCGGCCCGATCCTGCGCTCGTCGTCCCCGCACCAGGTCACCCAGGAGATGTGGGCCTGGATCACCGCCACCCAGCTGGTCCGCATCCACGGCTGCCACGCCATCCAGGCCGGCACGGCCGCCCAGCTCACCGCCGCTCCCGGCAGCGAGCCGAAGGCGCCGGCCACGCCCGCCCGGGTGTCGTTCACGACCGCCCGCCGCGAGGCCGTCCGCTCGATGACCCAGACCCTGGCATCCGCGAATGCCCCCGCCTCAGCGCTCGCTGCCGCCGCCGCGCTGGCCAGCTCCCGGATCCTCGCCGCCCTGCTGCCCGTCCGGCCGCCCCGCCACCGCGAACGGTGCACCAAGGGCCGCCAGCAGTTCCCGTCCTCGCCGGCCACCGGGCGGGTACCCGCCAGCACCGGCGAGGCCACCATCACCATCTACCCCGCCGGGCAGATCATCTACGCCGGCGCCCGCACCGCTCCCGCAGCCAGCCCGGCCTCCGGCGACACTTCCTAACCCGGTCATCCTGCATAAACGACCCGGAAGGAGAAACCCCGTCCCGGCCCGTGGAACCGGCGCCCGCCCCGGAGCGACATCCGGGCTACTGTCATGCCCACCGCCACAGCAAAACGCCCAGGAAAACCCATACGGGCATACACGGCCGATACAACCCATAGAACACCTAACCCTGTCTTTTCACCGAGCCGTGTGGGCTGACTGGCGCGCCTGAATGGAAAAGTGCTCCTGAACTGGGACGATTAGGGGTGTTTGGGTCCTTATCGCGCCGGGTTCGAGGAGCACTTTCTACGTGAACGGTACAGGGTGGTCGCGGGGTCTGGAAGTCACTGGCGGCGGTACGGGGATCGTGTCGCATGCGGGCCTGGTTCTGCTGCGGCAGCTGGCGGACCGGACGGGGCTGACGGCGGGGCTGTCGCGGGCGCTGCCGTCGCCGCTGTGGGGGCATGACCGGGGCCGGGTCGTCAGCGATCTGGCGTGCGCGATCGCGGACGGCGCCCGGGTGATCAGTGATTTCCGGGTGATGGGCGATCAGCGGGAGCTGTTCGGCCTGGTGGCGTCGGTGCCGACGGCGTGGCGGGCGCTGAAGGAGATCGCCGGCGCCGGCGACCGCGCGCAGCGCAAGCTCGCCGCCGCGGTGAACAAGGCGCGGCGGCACGCGTGGGCGCAGGCCGGCACGCTGCCGCCGGTGCGGGTCGCGGACAAGACGCTGGAGGGGGTGACGTGTATCCGGCTGGACGCGACCGTGGTGCCCGCGCACTCGGATAAGGAGCTGGCGGAGCCCAATTTCAAGGGATTCGGCCATCACCCGCTGGTCGCCGAATGCGACAACGTGCGGGAGCCGCTGGCGTGGATGCTGCGCCCCGGCTCGGCCGGGTCGAATACCGCCGCTGATCACCTGCAGATCCTGGGCGAGGCGATCGCCGCGCTGCCGCCGGCGTTCCGCCGGAAGCTGATGATCACCTGCGACGGGGCCGGCGCCAGCCACGCCCTGATCAGGGAGCTGGACAAGCTGGCGGCCCGCCCCGGGTACCAGGTGATCTACTCCGTGGGCTGGGAGCTGGGCAAGCGGGAAAAGGCCGCGCTGGCCCAGGTCCCCGAGGACGCCTGGGAAGCCGCCGTGGACGCGCACGGGAAAGTCCGCGAGCGCCGCGCGGACGATGCCTGCGGTAATCTCCGGTGCGCGCACCGGGCCTGCTGGATCGAGGAAGCCCACGTCATCGAGCTGACCGGGCTGCTGCGCGAAGGGCCGGCCGGGGACCAGCTCAAGGGCTGGCCCAAGGCGATGCGGATCTTCGCCCGCCGGGAACGCCCGCACCCGGGCGCGCAGCTGACCCTGTTCGAGGCAGAGGACGGCTGGCGGTACTGCCTGTGGGTAACGAACCGGCCCGCCACCACGCGTGGCTGGCTGGGCCAGTGCGCCTACATCGACGCGGCGCACCGGGTCCACGCCCGGGTGGAGGACGTGATCCGCACCGGCAAGGACACCGGGCTGGGCCATTTCCCGTCGCATGACTACAAGGTCAACCAGGCGTGGCTGACCGCCTCCATGATCGCCTGCATCCTGCTGGCCTGGCTGAAGCTGCTGGCCCTGGACCGCGACCTGGCGAAAGCCGAGCCGAAAACGCTCCGCTACCGGATCCTGCACGCCGTCGGCCGCCTCGTGCACGGCGGGCGGCGAAGATGCCTGAAAATCGCCGCGACCTGGCCCTGGGCCGACGCCATAACCGCCGCCTGGCAGCGCATCCAGGCGATCCCGCAAGGCCCCTGACCAGTGCTAACCCATCCCTGCGAGCAAGGAAGGAGAACCCGGGGCCGTGGAACCCCGGCCACCCGGCCCGCCAGCCGGGCCACCGTCATACACCGAAGCTAAAATCCCAGCCCAGAACACGGTCCGCACGCCGCTCAGCGGCAGCCATCAACCCCGATGAAAGATCAGGGCTAACACCTAAAAGCGATGGCGTTGGAGCCTGGGCTGCGCCCAGAACAGACGCTCCGCGTTCCTGAGCATGTCGTGTTCGATGATCGTGTCCGCATCCATGCAGACCACCAGGTCATCCTGCCAGGCCTGGCAGGATGACCGCAAGGGCCTGATTCAGCGCCCCGGCCTTCCGCCCGGTGTTTTTCACCGAGCTGAAAACCTGCACACCATAGCCGGCGGCAACCTCGGCCGTATTGTCAGTGCAGTTGTCGCACATAACGATAATCTCATCCGGCGGGCGTGACTGACCTTGAATTGACTTAATCGTAGTCCCGATATCCTGCGCCTCATTGTGCGCAGGAACGAGTACGGTCACCTTCACGCGACCCTTCATTGTGGTGTGACGGTGAGTGGTCATGACCCCGGAGCAGGTTCGGTCGGCGTTGACGGCGGCGCCATAAGTAGTGCTCATTCCCCGCCCTCCCGGTCTGTTTCGGCTTCCCGTGCTTCGGTGAGGGCTTGGTGGGCGGCTTCCCAGCGGGCGTGCGCCTCGTGGGCGGTGCCCGGCTGCCGGAGGACGTCCGGGACGCGGCCCACGGCCCGGCGGTCAGCGTCAGCACGGTTTTCGGCCTGCACGAGCTCGGCGAGCCGGATCATGAGCCTGCCTCCCGCTTCGCCTCGGCGCGGGCCGCTTCCATCGCGCTGGCCTGCTTTCCCCAGCCGGCTGAGGTGGTTCATGCCTGTGGCGAGGTTCGCCTCGACGGCGCGATTTGCTCTCATGGCTTCAGATTCGTGCGCGGCCGTAGCAGCGCAGATCGCAGCCAGTTGCAGACCGGTTGCAGCGGCAATTACCAATGACTTCCGCCGGGACCGCGCCGCGATGCTGGCCATGGCCGGGGCGCTGGAGCTGCGGGCCACCAGCGCCGATCGCAGCGTCCTGGACGCCCTGGACTACGTGCGGGAGTCCTCGGTGGGCGGGCTGCGCTTCGTGGTGCCCAAGCGGGCGAGGGCCACGTCGCAGTCTTCAAGATATTGGGGGAACGGGATCGGTAGTTGGTAACCCCGCCCGCGGCACCGGACCCTGCCGCGCCGTCACGGCAGGGCGCGGGCGTAACGTACCGGGCGGTACCCCATGAGGACGAGCTGGGTCATCGATCGGGAGGATCGCGTATGTACGACGCCATCATGGCCGAGACCATCAGCATCGCCGGCCACGGCGGAGATCAGATCGAGGCGTACTACGCCCGGCCGCTCGGGCCCGGCCCGTTCGGCGGCGTCGTGGTGATCCATCACATGCCCGGCTTCGACCCGCAGATGAAGGAGATCGCGCGGACCTTCGCCGCCGGTGGCTACAACGCGATCTGCCCGAACCTCTACACCCGCGAGGCGCCCGGGGCGAGCCCGGACGACGCCGCGGCCGCCGCGCGCGCCCGCGGCGGCGTGCCCGACGAGCGACTGGTGGGCGACGTCGGCGGCGCGGTCACGTTCCTGCGCTCGCTGCCGAACTCCAACGGCAAGGCGGGCACGATCGGCTACTGCTCGGGCGGCCGGCAGTCGTTCCTGGCCGCGGTCAGCCTGCCGCTGGACGCGGCCGTGGACTGCTACGGCGCGTTCGTGGTCGGGGCGCCGCCCGAGGGGACGCCGCTCAAGATCGGCCCGATCGTGCAGCTCACCAAGAACCTGTCCTGCCCGCTGCTGGGGCTGTTCGGCGCGGCTGACTCCCACCCGTCGCCGGAGCAGGTGCAGGAGCTGGAGCAGGAACTGAAGGCCCAGGGCAAGACGTATGAGTTCCACACGTACGAGGGCGCCGGGCACGCGTTCTTCGCGGTGAACCGGCCGGCCTACCGGCCCGAGGCCGCCAACGACGGCTGGAACCGCATCTGGGACTTCTTCGGCCGTTACCTGGCCGCGTGAGCGCCGGGAGGAACAGGCCGCGTGAGCGCCGGGAGGAACAGGCCGCGTGAGCGCCGGGAGGAACAGGCCGCGTGAGCGCCGGGAGGAACAGGCCGCGTGAGCGCCGGGAGGAACAGGCCGCGTGAGCGCCGGGAGGAACAGGCCGCGTGAGCGCCGGGAGGAACAGGCCGCGTGAGCGCCGGGAGGAAATTGTCATGTGCACGTACCTGACCGAGCAGATCAAGGTGACCGGAAGCGGGAAGGGCGGGGGCGGCTGGTTCGGGCTCACCGACGCGAGCGTCTACTTCGACCACCCGGTGCATGCGGCCGCCGAGCACAGCCTCAACATCGATTTCCTCAATCCCGGCCAGGGCCCGTCGGCCCGGGTTGCGGTGGAGCTGACGCCGGAGTCCGCGCGGGCCCTGGCCAAGGCCATCGAGGCCACGCTGGCGTCGGTTCCGCCCGGCCTGCTCTGACCCTGCCCCGGGGCGAGGGCTTCCGGGGCGGGGGCTTCCGGGTGCGGGGGCTTCCGGGTGCGCGGGCTTCCGGGTGCGCGGGCTTCCGGGGCGGGGGCTTCCGGGTGCGGGGGCTTCCGGGTGCGGGGGCTTCCTGGGGCGCGGGCTTCCGGGTGTGCGGGTGTCCGGAGGCGGGGGGCGTCCGGGGGCGCGGGCGCTTCGGCGGTTTCGCGCTGAGTGAAACCGTTTTGTACCGGTATAACCGGGTTTTCCCGCCGTGGATGGGGCCGGATTGTCGGTGGCGCGTGTCAGTATGCGGGCATGGAAAGCAAGAACGAACGGCGCCGGAGCGGTCGCGAGCGGCACACCGCGGCGGGGGCCAGGGTCCGGCGATGAAGTTCCAGATCGAACGAGACGTGCTGGCCGAGGCGGTCGGATGGGCATCCCGCGCCCTGCCCGCCCGGCCGGTGATCCCGGTGCTGTCCGGGTTGCTGCTGCAGGCCGCGGACCGCCTGACGCTGTCCTGCTTTGACTACGAGGTGTCCGCGCGGGTGGAGGTGGACGCCGAGATCGCCGAGCCGGGCACGGTGCTCGTGCCCGGCCGGCTGCTGGCGGAGATCACCCGCAGCCTGCCCAGCCTGCCGGTCGAGTTCGCCGATGACCCGGAGGGCATCAGCCTGACGTGCGGCAGCGCGTCCTTCACCCTCGTCACCCTCCCGCTGGAGGAGTACCCCGACCTGCCTGAGCTTCCGCAGACGGCGGGGACCGTCGACGGCGGCATGCTCGCGGCGGCCATCAGCCAGGTGACGCCCGCGGCCAGCCGCGATGACACGCTGCCGCTGCTGACCGGCGTCAATATCGAGGTCGACGGCGAGACCATGACGCTCGCGGCCACCGACCGCTACCGGCTGGCCGTCCGTGAGCTGCCGTGGAACCCGGCGCGGCCGGGCCGCAAGGGGGAGTATCTCGTCCCGGCCCGGACGCTGGCGGATGCCGCCCGGACCATGGCCCCCGGGTCACCGGTGACGGTCAAGCTACGTTCCGACGGCGTCCCCAGCTCCGTCCAGGATCTGCCGAACGGGCCCGCCGCGGACGGTAACGCAGCCGCGGGTGAACCGGCCGGGACGCGGGGCGCCGCACGGCCGCGCGGGGCCGACGCGATGATCGGTTTTGAGGCCGGCGGCCGGCGCCTGACCACGCGGCTGATCGCCGGCGACTACATCAAGTACCGCTCCCGCTTCCCGGTGGACCTCGGATGCCGGGCAGACATGCGGCCGGCCCGTTCACCGAGGCGGTCCGGCGGGTGTCACTCGTCGCCGAGCGGGGGAGCGCGGTCCGGCTGTCCTTCGGTGCCGGTCAGGTCACCATCGAGGCCGAAACGCAGGGCCGGGCGCGTGCCCGCGAGATAGTCCGCGCGGATTACGAGGGTTCTGAGCCAGTGATCGCGTTCAGCCCGCACTTCCTGCTTGACGGGATCACGGCGGCCGGCGTGACCGCCGCCGCGCTGCACACGGACGATCCGGACCGGGCGAGCCCTGTGCCGGCTGGCCCTGTGCCGGCTGGCCCTGTGCCGGCTGGTGCCGGGTCAGCTGATTCCGGTCCGCTGGGGCCGGAACCGGCTGCGGCTAGCCAGGCGGGCGCCTTCATCCGCCTGGAGTTCACCAGCCCCACCAGGCCCGCGGTGATCACGGGCGGGCACCCCGACCCGGGGATGCTGGACTTCCGTTACCTGGTGGTCCCCTTGCGGGCGGCCGCCCGCTAGTGAGGCGAAGGCCGGCCTCCGGCGCGTGCGGCCGCCGAGGCGCGCGCCGGAGGTGGCGGCGTCAGTGCGGGTAGCCACCGTAGCCGTAGCCGTACCCGCGCTGGGAGAACCAGGCAGCGAGCACCAGCCAGACCGCCATCACGATAATGAGGACCGCTACGGCGGCGTACCGGGCCGGGAACACTGGCTCAGCCGGTTCCGGCAGGGCCGGTGCCGGCCGCTCCTCACGCGACGGCAGGTCCGCCAGCACGCCATCGAGCTGGCTCCGCGTCCGCGCGGTCAGGGCGGTGTCCAGCCGGCCCAACAGCTCTTCCAGCGTCAGCCGACCCTGAACAAAGTGTTCGTGCAGCGCAGCCGCTGCCGAGTCGCGTTCCGCGTCTGAGGCGCGGACGTCGTTTCGAATCGCCACGGGTTTCCCATGCTCGCCAGGACCAGGTTGTTCCCCTCTACGATAAGTCGCCGAGCCGCGCCTGTAACGCCCCGTACCCGCCGCGACCGCCGCCATCGCCTTCCGGGACGGTCGTCATCGGCTTGCGAAACTACCGCCTCCGGGCTCGCGGGACGGCCACCATCGGCTTGCGGGACGGCTGTCGCCGGCTCCCGGGCCGGTTACCAGCGCCTGCCGCAGCGGCCGCTGTACCGCCGGCCGAAGCGCCGCCCGCCGAACAGCCTCCGGATCATGGCCAGCGCGGCCAGGAACAGCACGATCGCCAGCGGCCGGCCGCCGCCGGCCCCGAACGCGAGGAATCCGCCCAGGATCAGCAGGCCCCACACCGCGAGCAGCATGGGGATCACGGCTCCCACCGCGGAGAGCCCCCGCCGCAGCCCGGACCCGTTTCCCGGGTCACCCCGGCCGTGCCACTGGTACTGGCCACCCGGCGGAAGCTGGGCGCCCCACCGTGACCGATTGCCCCACTGCGGCTGGCCGTTGCGCCCGGCCTGGCCAGAATCGCCCGTGGACCGGACCGAATCGGCCGTCGCGCCAGCCCAGGAGCTGCCGAGGGGCGGCAAGTCCCGCACGACCGCATTGAGGTCCGCGCCGGTGCGCGCCCGCAAGGTCTGGTCCAGCCGTTCGTTCAGTTCGTCCAGCGTCGAGCCGGCCGTCGCCGTAGTGGTCACGCAGCTGCGTGGCGACGGCGTCGCGCTCGGCGTCCCCGACGCGAATATTGGATCCCGTAGCCATGATGCCTCCGTAGCAGCCGTCCGGGTAACAGCCACGATATGTCTTGAGATGGTCGGCGGCAACTGACGTTTGTCACCTAAATCCCGTGTGAACCTTCATTTGACGCATCGGCACTTCTGCTCGGCTGCATCACCGTGCCCGCCTTGTACCGGTACCCGAAGCAGACGTCCGGGCATGGTGGCCGGGCCCACGGTGTGCAGTTCGGCTACTGCTGGTCGAGCCACTCCTGGAACGTCGGACCGGCCAGCCGTGCCCCCGGGCCGGGCAGCAGGCCGCCCGTTGCCTGCATGTCGGCGTCCGGGTCGGCCGGGTTGCGTACGACCTGGACCTTGACCGGCGTCCCGCGGCGTGCGACCAGCATGGTGGCCAGCTGAGCCAGGTCCTCCTCGCGTGGCCCGGCGATCTCGACGATCTGGGCCGGGTCGCCCTCCGAGGTGGCGATGCCGGCGACTACTTCGGCCACCGTCCGGGCCGAGACGATCTGCGTCCGCATCTCCGGTATGCAGGCCACGTCGCCCTGCGTGCCCCACTCCAGCAGCTGGGCCACGAACTCGTGGAACTGCGCGGCGCGGACGATGCGCACCGGGATCGGGCCCGACCGCCACGCGTCCTCGTGCGCGATCTTGGCCAGGCCGTAGCCGCCGGCGAACTTGTCGATGTTGATGATCGAAACGGCAACGGCGCGCCGCACCCCGGTGCGGACGCCCGCCTCCTGCAGGTTGTGCGCGGCGGTGACGAAGAACTCCGTGGCCGGCTGCTGGTCGGGCGACGGGCCCGTGGCCGCGTCGACGATGACCTCGACGCCGTTCAGGGCCGCATCAAGCCCCGCGCCAGTGATGATGTCCACGCCGGTGGCGCGCGATATCGCCACGACCTCGTGGCCGCGTCCGGCAAGAACCTCGCTGACGTGCCGCCCGAGTCGTCCGGTCGCCCCGGCAACTGCGATCTTCATGATGTGCTCCTTCATGATGGTGTGGTCACCGCTATGACGGAGCACAGGCGGGTGAGGTAACAGCCGCTCAGTCCTGGAAGCGGAGGTTCAGCGCGGCGAGGCGCTCGGGGTCGGCGATGCTGTCGATCTCGGCGATGCGGCCGGCTACGACTGTGAACGCCATGACCGCCATCGGCGCGCCGTCCGCCGTCGCGGCGACCACGCCCGGCACCCCGTTGACCAGGACGGGCCGGACGTGCGCGGCGAGCCGGGCGAACATCGAAGCGCGGCCGGCAACGTCGCGCGCGCCGCCGGCCAGCACTGGCCCGGCGGCGGTGTCCGCCCGCAGGACGACGTCCGGGTCCAGCACCGCCACCAGCGCCTCGAAGTCGCCGCCGCGGGCCGCGGCCAGGAAGGCGTCGACGACCGTCCGCTGCCGGGCCGTGCCGGCATCCTGCGCCGGGACGGCGCCGCGCACGCGTCGCCGCGCGCGGCTGGCCATCATCTTCGTCGCGTCGGGCGACCGGCCGAGCATGCGCGCGATCTCGTTGAACGGCACCGCGAACATGTCGTGCAGCACGAACGCCAGGCGCTCGGCCGGGGTCAGTGTCTCCAGCACCACGAGCAGCGCGAGGCCGACCGAGTTGGCCAGCAGGGCCTCGGCCTCGGGGTCCGGCTCGTCGCCATATGTCACGACCGGGTCGGGCAAGCGGACGTCGAGGGCGTCCTCGCGGCGGGCGGCGCGGGCACGCAGCATGTCCAGGCACACGCGGCCCACCACGGTGGTCAGCCAGCCGCTGAGGTTCTCGATGGCACTCTGGTCGCTGCGGGCCAGGCGTAGCCATGCCTCCTGCACCGCGTCCTCGGCCTCGCTAAGCGAGCCGAGCATCCGGTAGGCGACGGCGCGCAGCCGTCCCCGCTCGGCGTCAAATCGCTCGGCCAGCACGTCGCCCTCGTCCATCAGCCCACCTTCCGCGGCCGGGTCGTCTGTGATCTAGATGACGAGTATCACGCGGAAAGGTGACGCTCGCCGATGGCGGTCGCTAGGGCCTCCCGAGGGCGGTCTCAAGCGGTCGAAGCAATTCAGGCCGATGGGATTTCGGTTTCCTGAAGCCTCGTCTGCCCGTTTGCGGAAAAGCCGCCCCAAATCGGGGCGGGGAGGGCGCGCCCCGGCGGGGTTAGCCCCGTCCATGCCCGGATCACCGGCCCGCGCCGCGATATAACGGGGAGAAGTCAACCGCCTCCCCACCCGCGTTAATCCGCCCGGGTGCCCGGGACAGTGCTACGGCGTCCCGGCACGTATTTCACCCCTGGTGTCCGGGACAGTGCTTGCCGGGACAGTGCTTGCCGGGACAGTGCTACGGCGTCCCCGCACGGATTCCAGCCGCCCGGGTGCTGGGGACAGTGCCCCTTCACTGGCCGGGCCCGCCGGGGCCATCAGTTCAGGAAGTAGCTCCCGCCGCCGGACTCGGGATCGGTGACGAGGGCGACCACGTTGACCGTGCCGGCCTGGGCGAACTTCAGGGTCAGGATGACGTCCTTGCCGCCCTGCATGTGGCCGGCCCGGTGATGCGCAGGCGGAAGCTGTTGGGGTTCATCCGCATCAGGCTGTTGCCGGGGACGGCGAGGTCCGGCACCAGCTTCATGATCATCGTGCCGCCGCGCAGGCCGTACGGGGCGAGGAAACTGACCTGGCCGCCCACGCTCGTGCTGGCCGACAGCAGGTGGTCGGGCGTCGCGGCGTTGTTGCGGATGTCCAGGTAGGCGACGGTCGTCCCGGGCGTCGTCGGCAGCGGGATGTACGCGCTCCCGACCGCGATCTTGGCGTCTGCGGCGCCGCAGCCGGACAGCACCAGCATCGTGGCCAGCGCGCACACCACGGCCACCGCGGCCGCCGCACGCCGGGCCATAGCGCGCGCCCGGCCGGGCGCGTTACCTGAAACCAACATCGTCGTTGCCCTTGCCCTGGCGATCGTTTCCGTTGCTGTCCTCACGTTAATGCCTTCGTCCCGGGCCGGCGCCCCCGGACGCCGCCTATGCCATCCGTGCCGCCGCGCCGTCCGTGCCGTGGTGGGTCAGCCCCGGTCGACGGCGGTGCCGAGCAGGCCGAGCGGTGGTGAGCCCAGGCTCATCATCGCGCTGTGGAACCGGTGCGGTGGGTCAGCCCCGGTCGACGGCGGTGCCGAGCAGGCCGAGCGGTGGTGAGCCCAGGCTCATCATCGCGCTGTGGAACCGGTGCGGCGGGTCAGCCCCGGTCGACGGCGGTGCCGAGCAGGCCGAGCGGTGGTGAGCCCAGGCTCATCATCGCGCTGTGGAACCGGTGCAGCGTGAAACCGGCGCCCCACTCTTTACGCGCGCGCTCGCGGAGCCGGAAGATTTCGAGCTTGCCCCAGGTGTAGCGCCCGTACGTGGGATCGAAGGTCGCCCGGCTGGCCTCGGACAGCGCCGCGGGCCCGGCCAGGTGCGTGTCCGCCTCGAACCGGCTCGCCGCCTCCTCGACCGTCATCCCAGCCGTGTGCACCCCGATGGCGCAGGCCAGCCGGGTGACCCGGACCAGGGCCTCAAGCCAGACGCCGATCGCGAACCGCGGGTCACCCGCGCCGAACCCCTCATCCACGCAGAGTTCCTCGGCGTAATGGGCCCAGCCCTCGATGAACGCGGCCGACTGGAGCGTGCGCCGGACATCACCGGGCGCGTGCCGCAGCGCGCGGCCGTGCGAGAAATGCCCCGGCGCGACCTCGTGCACGGTGATACCGGGCAGGGTGGTGGCACTGAACATTTCCAGCCAGTCCTCGGTCTCGCGCTCGGCCCAGGACTCGTCCGGGGGGGTGATGTAGTACCACGAGGGGCCTTCCGGCTCACTGGGGGCGTTCCACGACATCATGGCCACCGCCCAGCGCCGCGATTCCGGCGCGAGGCCGACGAGGCACTGCCCGTCCGAATAGGGCACCAGGTTCTTCTCGCGGGTGAAGTCGATCGCCTGCCGGGTCGAGATCCGCGCCGCCTCGAGCACGCCCGCGCCGTCGGGGTGGTCGCGGACCAGTTCGCGTGCCACCTCCAGCGCCGGGCGGCTGGGGTCGATCAGCGCGCAGTCCTCACCGAGGCGGGCCAGCAGCCTGTCCCGTTCGGCATCGGCCTGCTCGGCCAGCCGGCCCAGGTCCACCGGCAGTGCCTCGGCGCTGCTGAGCAGGGCCGTCAGCGCCGCGCTGCCCAGCTCGGCGTCCGGCGGGCCGAGGGCGGCGGCGTGCTCGACGTGGCCGGTGAGCCGCGCGTGCGCGGCCAGCGCCGCGTCCCGGATGGCTGGCGCGGTCCCGGCCGGAATTCCCGCCGAGAGCCCGCGCACCGCGTTGACCAGTGAGTTCGCGACGGGCCTGCTGATCCGGTCGAGCGCCTCGATGGCGTGTTCCGCGGCGTGCGGCCACGCGCTCAGGTGCGCGATGCGGGCCGCGTCCCGCTCGATCTCGGGCGCGTAGTCGCGGTCGTAGCAGGCGACGTCCATCTCGCCGAGGTGCAGCAGCGGATTGCTGCGGTGCAGTTCAAGGTGGCCGTAGACGACCCGGGCGTGATCCTCGAACGCGGCCACGTGCGCCTCGTCGTGCCGATCCGGGAGGGCCGCGCTGGCCTCGCGCGCGGCGGCCAGCGCGGCCAGGCCCCGGCGCACCCCCTCGGGCGACAGGTCCTGCACCTCGCCGTCGTACTCGTGCCGGCCGCTCGCCTCGCGTGCCTCTGCCACGTTGAGATCGCACAGCGCGCGCACCCGCGGACCCAGCTCACTGCCATTCATGCCCTCCGACGTTACCGGGCCGCCGGGGGCCGGGGTCGGCTAACTCCGGTTAGGGGACGGTCAGGGGACCTGTCCCTGCTTGCCCGCACCGGAGCGCACCGGCATGACCGTCAGGATGGTCACCTTGGCCGAGGAGCACGCGGGGAACGAATGGCCGATGTAGGCCGCCGCCGTGTTGCCCGGCGGGTACACCCTCAGCCAGTGCGCGGTGACCGGGTGGCAGGTCGACGCCGGGTAGTTGCCGGCCTCCACGACCTGCAGCCAGGCGTGCGCGGTGGCGTGTGCCGCCACCGTCACCGACACGGACGAGACGTTGGCGGCGTGCGTCGCAGCCGCGCCGATCTGGCTGCCGCCCTGCCCGGTGACGAATGAGACGCCCGGGTATCCGTAGGTGGTGCACGCGGCGGCGGAGGTGTTGGTGAAGTCGATCGGCACGTACGTGCTGCCGGCGGCGCCGCCGGCCTGATTACTGGCCAGGCTGGCCGAGAGCGACGAGGTGGTGCACGCGGCCAGGCCGGACGCGGCGGACGAATGGGACGAGGGGGCGGCCACCGGGGTGCTCGCGCCCGGGGCCGCGTTCGCGCTGGACGACCCGGAACTGCCCGGCGATGGCGGAGCAGACGAGTGCGATGCCGCGGTGCCTCCCGACGACCCGCACCCGAGGGCCGCGGCCGCCGCGGCGGCCAGCCACGCTACGGCCAGGCCCCGCCGCGCGCCGGCAGAAAGTGTGATCATCCCCATACCCTTCGTGTTGGCCGGGCAGGCTCTGCGCAAGCCTCAAGCCCTTCTCCCAGGTGCTCCCGAGCCGCCCGCCGCGACTCCGCTGCTCAATGTATCGCTGCCTCCCCGGGATATTTACTAAGCGTCGCGACACGCCCGGCCCGCTCCCCGCCGCTTCAGACGTGCGGGCCTGCTCCAGGGCTGGACCCCTTGTGTTCGAGGTCCTGGCGGGTAGTGATGATGGGGAGGGAAGAACGCGAAACGGACATGGCGGGGCGGATGCCGGGAGCCAGCGAGTTCACCACCCGGCCCGAGCTGGCCGGCACCTTCGGCATGGTGGCCTCGACCCACTGGCTGGCCTCGGCGGCCGGGCTGTCCGTGCTGGAAAAGGGGGGCAACGCCTTCGACGCCGCCGTCGCCGCCGGGCTCGTTCTGCAGGTCGTCGAGCCGCACCTGTGCGGCCCCGGCGGTGAGGTCCCCATCATCGGCTTTGACACCCGGCGCGGCGAGACGTTCGTCGTCGATGGGCAGGGACCGGCGCCGGGGGCAGCCACGCTCGGCGCGTTCGCCGCCCTCGACGTCGGCCTGATACCGGGGAACGGCCTGCTCGCCGCCTGCGTGCCCGGGGCGTTCGGCGCGTGGATGCTGCTGCTGCGCGACCACGGCGTCGCGCGCCTACGCGATGTGATGAGCTATGCGATCGACTACGCGGGCGCGGGTTACCCCCTCGTCCCGGCCGTCAGCGGCGCCATCGCCAGTGTCGCGGGGATGTTCCGCGACCAGTGGCCCAGCTCCGCCGAGGTGTACCTGCCCGGCGGGCAGGTACCCCCGCCGGGAGCCCGGTTCAGCAACCCGCAGCTGGCCGTCACCTACCAGCGCATCCTGGACGGGGCCGAAGCCGCCGCCCGGGGCCGTGACGAGCAGATCGACGCCGCCCGGAAGACCTTCTACGAGGACTTCGTCGCCGAAGCCCTCGCCGACTACCTTGACTTCGCCGAGGTCATGGACGTGACCGGGCGCCCCAACCGCGCGCTGCTCGGCTACGACGACATCGCCGGCTGGCGGCCGGGTGCGGAGGCGCCGCTCACCTTCGACTACGCGGGCCTGACCGTCTGCAAGACCCAGCCCTGGGGCCAGGGCCCGGTGTTCCTCCAGCAGCTCGCGTTGCTGGCGGGGTTCGACCTGGCGGCGATGGGCCCGGGCAGCGCCGGCTTCATCCACACCGTCGTCGAGTGCGCCAAGCTGGCCTTCGCGGACCGGGAGGCCTGGTACGGCGACCCGGCGTTCACCGACGTCCCCATCCAGGCGCTGCTCTCACCCGGCTACGCCGATCAGCGGCGCCGCCTGGTGGGCGAGACCGCATCGGCGGACCTGATTCCCGGGGCACCGGGGGGTCCCGCCGGGCCCGGCGGGACCGGCGGGGCGGCTCCGCAGCTGCCGACGTTCGCACGCGGCCCGTTCGGTCACACCAACGGCAGTTACGGCCGGAACCAGGACTACGGCGCGAGCGGTGACCCAGGCCTTGATCCCAGCCTGGCGCCCCGCCTCGATCCCGGTACGGGCGAGCCGACGGACCCGGCCAGCGCCGGGCGGCGCGGGGACACCTGCCACGTCGACGTCGCCGACCGGTTCGGCAACATCGTCTCAGCCACCCCCAGCGGGGGGTGGCTGCAATCCTCGCCGGTCATCCCCGCGCTCGGCTTCTGCCTGGGCACCCGGGCGCAGATGTTCACGCTCGAGCCCGGGCTGCCGGCGACGCTGGCTCCCGGCAAGCGCCCGCGCACCACGCTGTCCCCGGGCCTCGCGCTGCGCGACGGCGAGCCATACCTGGCGTTCGGCACGCCGGGCGGCGACCAGCAGGATCAGTGGACGCTGGCCTTCTTCCTCAACCATGTGCACTTCGGCATGAACCTGCAGCAGGCGATCGACGCGGCCGAGTTCCACACCCGGCATTTCCCGTCCTCGTTCTACCCGCGCGAGGCCGCGCCGCGCACCCTCGACGTCGAGGAACGGGCGGGCGAGAGCGTGATCGCGGAACTGCGCCGGCGCGGGCACGAGGTGGTCGTTTACCCGCCCTCGTCGCTGGGCCGGGTCAGCGCCGTCGCCCGCCGCGGCGGCCTGCTCTACGCCGCCGCCAACCCCCGCGGCATGCAAGGCTACGCCGTCGGCCGGTAAGTGCCTTGCCAGCGAAGTCAAACCTGACGTCCGCTGGAGGCCGCAAGATCGTTCAGCGTCGCGTTGACGACGGGCCAGCAAATATCCACTGTGTCCAGGTCCGGCGTGTGATGCATCCGGATCTGGGCGCGTGGATGTGCAAGGTTCCGGTATGAACGGATCAGATCAGAGCCCTTGTGCACATCCATCTGGATCCATCCCTCATCGTGCGCCAGATTTATCAGATCTTGGAGACCCATTCGGTCTATAGGCTTCGGCGGTTTGGTAGGCAAGTCGTTGGCCAATTGGCCAGGGTCACAGTCAACCTGGCCGTCGCCTTCCTCGGCCCGAACGGGGCGGGCAAGTCCACCACGCTGGACATGCTGCTCAACCTGCGCAAGCCGACGAGCGGCACGATCCGCATGTTCGGCTCCGGCCCTTACCACGCCATCAAGGCCGGCCGGGTCGGTGCCCGGTCTTACGATGAGCCGGTGACTTCAGTCGGTTACGTGCGCTATCCGCACATTCAGGGTGATCTGCTGACCTTCGTCGCGGACGACGACGTGTGGCTCGCGCCCGCCACCGGGGGCCGCGCCTGGCGCCTGTCGGCCGAAGGCGCGCCGGTGAGCTACCCCCGGCTGTCCCCGGACGGCGGCGCGGTGGCCTGGACGACGGCCCGCGACGGCGCCAGCGAAATCTACCTGGCCAGCGCCGACGGGACCGGCTACCGGCGGCTCACCTACTGGGGTGACCGCCGGACCCGGGTCACCGGCTGGAACGCCGACGGGGAGATCCTCGCGATCAGCGCCACCGGCCAGCCCGCCGCCTTCCTGACCTGGGCGCACGCCGTCCCGGTGACGGGGGCGTCACCGCGGCGGCTGGAATTCGGCCCGGCCGGGGACATCGCGATCCGCGGCCCGGTGACCGTGCTGCTGACGAGCACGCAGCACGAGCCGGCGCACTGGAAGCGCTACCGGGGCGGAACGTCGGGACGGCTCTGGATCAAGACCGGCGAGGCCGGCGCCTGCACCCGTATCCAGCCCGGCCTGCCCAGCGAGCCCGGCCAGATCACGAGCCCGATACTGGCCGGCGGCCGGGTCGTCTTCCTGTCCGACCACGAGGGCACGGGCAACCTGTATTCGTGCGCGCTGGACGGTTCCGGCCTGCGCCGGCACACCGATCACGACGGCTTCTACGCCCGGAACCCAAGCAGCGACGGCACCCGCGTCGTCTATCACGTGGCGGGCGAGATCTGGATCCTCGATGACCTGGAGGCCGGGCCGCGGCGGGTCGAGGTGATGTCGGGGTCGCCGTCGGCGGCGCGTATCCCGCGGCTGATCTCGGCCGCCGATCACCTGGGCTCCCTGTCGTGCGATCAGACCGGGCAGGCCAGCGTAGTCGAGGTACGCGGCACCGTGCACTGGCTGACCCACCGGGACGGCCCGGCGCGGGCGCTGGCCGTGGATCCGGATGCCCGGGCCCGGCTGCCGCTGGTCCTCGGGCCGTCCGGCGGGGCCGCCTGGATCAGCGACGCCACCGGCCAGGACTCGCTGGTCATCGCTGTCCCCGCGCACGGCGAGCCCGGCCAGGACGGCGAGGACGGCGAGGACGGAACCGGGGACGGAGCCGCATCGCAGGACGGGGCCGCATCGCAGGACGGAACCGCATTGCAGGACGGAGCCGCATCGCAGGACGGAGCCGGGCCGGGGACCGGGCCGGATGGGACCGGGCCGGACACGGCCACGCTGGCCGACGGGCAGCTCGGCAGCGTGGTCGAGCTGTCCGCGGCCCCGGACGGGACGGCGGTCGCGGCGGCGGCGAGTGACGGCCGGGTGTTCCTGGTCGAGATCGGCTCCGGCGAGGTGACCGAGCTGGCTGCCTCCGACGACGGGCCGGCCGACGGCCTGTCCTGGTCACCGGACTCCGCGTGGCTCGCGTGGTCCCAGCCCGGGCCGCAGCCGCTGCGCCGGATCCGCATCGCCCGCCGCCGCGACGCGCAGGTGTCGGACGTCACCGACGGCCGGTTCACCGACACCGACCCCGTGTTCACCGCGGACGGCCGCTACCTGGCCTTCCTGTCACTGCGCAGCTTCGACCCGGTGTATGACGCGCACTTCTTCGACCTGTCGTTCCCGTTCGGGAGCCGGCCGTACCTGGTCCCGCTCGCGGCCACAACGCCGTCGCCGTTCGCGCCGCTCCCGCAGGGCCGCCCGGTGGACCCCGGTTCGGCGGGTAAGGACGAAGATCATGATGATGCCGAACGGGCCCGGGTGAAGGTGGATCCCGATGGTCTGGCGGACCGCGTAGTGCGCGTCCCGGTCCCCGAGGCCAGGTACTCCGGCCTGCAGGCGGTCAAGGGCGGGCTGGCGTGGCTGCGTGAGCCGGTGTCCGGGGTGCTCGGGGAAAACGCCGCCGACCCCTACGAGGACGGCCCCCGTGCGACACTCGAACGCTTCGACCTGGCCCGGCGGAAGTGCGCCGAGCTGGTGGATGAGCTGGACTGGTTCACGGTCAGCGGCGACGGTACCCGCGTCGTGCTGGGAGACGACGACGACGTGCGCGTTCTGCCGTCGGAACGCAAGCCGGACGGGGACGACGCGGACGACGACCTCACCGTGGATCTGTCCCGGGCCCGTTTCCTGGCCGACCCGGCCGCGCTGTGGCGGCACGCCTACGACGAGGCGGGGCGGCTGATGCGCCGCGACTTCTGGGTACCCGACATGGCCGGCGTCGACTGGGATGCGGTGCTGGCGCAGTACCGCCCGCTGCTGGACCGGATCAGCGGCGCCAGCGACTTCGCTGACCTGCTGTGGGAGGTGTTCGGGGAGCTGGCCACCTCGCACGCGTACGTGGTGCAGGCCAGCGACGGCACCAGCCCGCGGCGCGGCGGCCACGCGACGCAGGTCGGGCTGCTCGGTGCCGACCTCGCGCCGGACGGCAGCGGGCGGTGGCGGGTGACCCGCGTGCTGCCCGGCGAGTCTTCAGACCCGAAGGCGCTGTCCCCGCTCGCCGCCCCCGGGGTGGCCATCGCACCCGGCGACGAACTGCTCGCGGTGGACGGGCAGCCGCTCGAACGCCGTCACCGGGCCGGGCCCGCGGCTTGTCGGGGCCGCGGGCAAACCGGTCGAGCTGACCGTCCGCAGCGACGGCGAGCGCGCCCGCCGCGTCGTCGTCACGCCGTTGCGCGATGACCGGCGGCTGCGTTACCAGGACTGGGTGACCGGCCGCCGCGCGCTGGTCCGCGAGCTGGGTGAAGGCCGGCTGGGCTACCTGCACATCCCGGACATGATGGGGGAGGGCTGGGCGCACTTCCACCGTGACCTGCGCACCGAGATGCGGCACGACGCGCTTATCGTCGACGCGCGCGGCAACCGCGGCGGGCACGTCTCCCAGCTCATCGTGGAGAAACTGGCCCGCCGGGTCATCGCGTGGGACATGCCCCGGGGCATGCTGCCGGAGACGTACCCGATGGACGCGCCGCGCGGCCCGCTGGTCGCGCTGGCCGATGAGTTCGCCGGGTCGGACGGCGACATCGTCACCGGCGCGATCCGCACCCTCCGGCTCGGCCCCGTCGTCGGCACCCGGACCTGGGGTGGCGTGATTGGCATCGAGGGGATGCCCGGCCACCTGCTGGTGGACGGCACCCGGATGACGATCCCCCGCTTCGCGTACTGGTTCAGCGAGTACGGCTGGAACGTGGAGAACCACGGCGTCGACCCGGACATCGAGGTGCTCATCTCCCCGGACGACTGGGCCGCGGGCCGGGACCCGCAGCTGGAAACCGCGGTCCGCATCGCGCTCCAGGCCCTGGTCGAACGCCCGGCCGTAACGCCGCCGGACCGCTCGACCCGTCCCGCCAACGGCCGCCCCCCGCTCCCGCCGCGTCCGGCGCCGTAGCCACGGCGGCCGCTGTGCTGCGCGGCTGCCGCCGGGCTCCGGGCTGCCTCCTGCGGCCTGGCCGTCAGGCCTCGGTGAGCAGCTCGCGGCCGTGCTTGCGCAGCTCCTCGACGGAGGTGACCCCGAGCAGCTGCATCGTCCGGGTGAACTGGTCCGCGAGCAGCTCGAGCACCCGGTCCACGCCCGCCTCGCCCCCGGCCATCAGGCCGTACAGGTAGGCCCGGCCGATCAGGCCCGCGTCCGCGCCCAGGGCCAGCGCGACCACGAGATCGGCGCCGTGCCGGATCCCCGAGTCCACCAGCACGCAGGGGCCGTCTCCCAGCGCCTCGCGGACCTCGGCGACCAGGTCGATAGGCGCGATGACGCGGTCCAGTTGCCGTCCGCCGTGGTTGGACAGCTGGATGCCGTCGGCGCCGGCTTCGATGGCCCGGCGCGCGTCGGCGGCCCCGAGCGGGCCCTTGATGAGCAGCTTGCCGGGCCAGTGCGCGCGCAGCACTGCGATGTCGTCCCAGGTGATGCCCGGGTTGAACTTCGCGACACTGCTCGCGACGGTGCCCGACTGGAAGTCGGGGGGCAGGTTGGCGAACGTGATCGCCGGGTTGCGCAGCATCCGTATCCAGTAGGCGGGCCGCGAGCCGATGCTGGCGATGGTGCTCACGGTCAGCTCGGGCGGGATGACCAGCCCGTTGTGCTCATCACGGACGCGGAACCCGGTGACGGTCGTGTCGACGGTCACCGCCAGCACGCGGTACCCGCTGACCGCGGCGCGCTGGACCAGTTCCTGGGTCAGCCCGCGGTCCTTGAACATATAAAGCTGGAACCACAGGTCGTCCTGGCCGGTGGCGTGCGCCGTCGCGGCGAGGTCCTCGATCGAGGTGGTCCCCATGGTGGACAGCGTGTACGGCAGGTTCCGGCGGCCCGCCGCCCGCGCGACGGCGACCTCCCCGTCCGGGTGCATCATCCGGGAATACCCGGTCGGGGCCATCGCGACCGGCATGGAGAGGGTCCGGTCCAGGACCCGTGCGCTGGTATCGATCCCACCCACGTCGACAAGCTCGTGCGGCCGGAACCGCCAGCGGCGGAACGCGCGGATGTTGCCGGCCATGCACAGCTCATCGTCGGCGCCGCCGTCCACGTAGTCGAAGACCGGGCGCGGGATCAGCAGCTTGGCGCTCCGGCGCAGATCGGCGACGTTGTGACAGCGGGCGAGCCGCCGCTTGATGACGTCGAGCTCGACCGGCTTCATCCGGATAAGCTGGCGGATCTCCCCGATGTTCATAGTAAGGAACGTACCGTTCTCGCCCGCGCGGCAAACCCGGGCCCGGAGCGACCCAAGTCAACTAAACTAGCCGGAAATATAGCTATGACCCGAAGGTGAGCTGCGAAGGGAAGCCGATGTCACTGCGGTTCCACTGGTTCCTGCCGACCAACGGCGACGGCCGGGACATCGTCGGCGGCGGCCACGGCGTGGCCACCGGCGCCGCCGGCACGATCCGGCCGGCGTCGCTGGCCTACCTGGGCCAGATCGCCCGGAGCGCCGAGCAGCTCGGGTTCGAGGCCGCCCTCACGCCCACCGGGGCGTGGTGCGAGGACGCGTGGCTGGCCACCGCGATGCTCACCGAGGTGACCGAGCGGCTGAAGTTCCTGGTCGCGTTCCGTCCCGGCCTGATCTCCCCGACCCTTTCCGCGCAGATGGCCGCGACCTTCCAGCGCTACTCCCGGGGCCGCCTGCTGCTCAACGTGGTGACCGGCGGCGAGTCCGCCGAGCAGCGGGCCTACGGCGACTTCGCCGATAAGGCGCAGCGGTACGAGCGGTGCGGCGAGTTCCTGGACATCGTCACCCGGCTGTGGGCGGGCGAGACGGTCGATTTCGACGGGAAGCACCTGCACGTGGCGGGCGCGCGGCTGTCCCGGCGCCCCGCCCCGGTACCGGACCTGTACTTCGGCGGGTCGTCCGCCGAGGCGGGACCGGTCGCCGCCCGCTACACCGACGTGTACCTGACCTGGGGTGAGCCCCCGGCGGCGGTGGAGGCGAAGCTGCGCTGGATCGCGGATCTGGCTGCGCCGCGCCCGATCAGGTTCGGCATCCGGCTGCACGTCATCAGCCGCGACACCGCGGAAGAGGCGTGGCGGCAGGCGGACCGGCTGATCGAGGGCGTCGACGAGGCGATGATCCGGAAGGTCCAGGCGGGCCTGGCCACCAGCGAGTCGGAGGGCCTGCGGCGGATGCGCGAACTGCACGGCGGGTCCCGGGACGGGCTGGAGGTCTCCCCGAACCTGTGGGCGGGCGTCGGGCTGGTCCGCGGCGGCGCCGGGACCGCGCTGGTCGGCAGCCACGCCGAGGTCGCCGACCGCATCGAGGAGTACGCCAGGCTGGGTATTTCGGAGTTCATCCTGTCCGGTTACCCGCACCTGGAGGAGGCGTACTGGTTCGGCGAGGGCGTGCTGCCCATCCTGGCAGCGCGTGGGCTGTGGAGTCATCCGGCGCCGGAGGCGGCCGACGGCACCGCGAACGTGACCCCGTTCGCCCCGACCTCGGGGGCGGCTCCGGCCGCCGTGTCGTGACCGCAGGCATACTGGACCGGCAGCCGGGCACAGGCTCAGCCCGGCCCGGCACAGCCCCAGACCGGCCGGGCACAGCCCCAGACCGGCCGGGCACAGCCCCAGACCGGCCGGGCACAGCCCCAGACCGGCCGGGCACAGCCCCAGACCGGCCGGGCACAGCCCCAGACCGGCCGGGCACAGCCCCAGACCGGCCGGGCACAGCCCCAGACCGGCCGGGCACAGCCCCAGACCGGCCCGGCAGGGAAGGGTGAGGTAGCACCGTGCGGATCGCTGTCGTCGTCGGGAACCCCAAGCCGGTGTCCCGGACGCTCGGGGTCGCCACCGCGGTAGCCGACGCGCTGTCGGCGGAGCTCGGCGTGGGCCAGAGCCACCTGGTCGTGGATCTCGCCGAGCACGCCGGGGACCTGTTCGACTGGGACGAGCCGCGGCTGTCGCAGCTCACCGCCGAGGTGGCAGCCGCCGGGTTGATCGTCGCCGCGTCGCCGACCTACAAGGCCACCTACACGGGCATGCTGAAGGCGTTCTTCGACCGCTACGGGTCGAACGGCCTGGCCGGCTCGGTCGCCGTGCCGCTGATGACCGGCGGCGCGCCGATCCACGCCCTCGCGGTCGAGGTGCACCTGCGGCCGCTGCTCGTCGAGCTGGGCGCGGCCGTGCCCACCCGCGGCCTGTACGTCACCGAGCCCGAGTTCGCTGACGTGGGTGCCGCGGTGGGCCGCTGGGCCGGGCCAGCCGTCCCGCTGCTGCGTCTCACGCTGGCTTAGGGAAGAACCTCCTGCGCGGGAGCCCCGGCGTTCAGGCCGGGGGGAAGCGCGTACGGCGCGCCGAGCCGATGCACTCCCAACGCCACGACCGGCTCAGCGGCCCGCGTCCCTGACGCCGCTGCCGTCACTGACCTCCCTGAAGCGTGGGGCCGGCCACGGCGGCGGCTACCCGTTCATGCTCATGCCGGAGTCCCGAGGAGCCGGTCGGTGACCGGATCGGGGACGCCGCCGAAATACTGACGGAGGATCGTGCCGGACGGCGCCTCGCCGGGCGCGGCCCGCAGGAACAGCGTCATCGACGAACGGAGTTTCTGCGCGTCAAGCCCGCCGAAGATCTGGTCCGCTTTGTGACCAGGCAGTTCTTCGAGTATGCGCGTGCACTCGGCCAGCCGCGGGCCCAGCACCGGATGCCGGAGGTAGGCCCGCGCCTCCTCCAGCGAGGAGATCGCGAACCTTTTCGACGTCGGGCTCTGCCCGAGGCCGGCGATCTGCGGGAACACGAACCACATCCAGTGGCTCCGCTTCCGCCCGCCCCGCAGCTCGGCGACGGCCCGCTCGTAGGTGCCGCCCGCGTCCTGGGCGTCGGCGAAGCGCTGAAGATCGTACGGGTCGTCCACCTTCGTCTCCGTTCCGGCGTCAGCCTCCCGGGACGCCACACTCGAGGCAGAATTCGTTGCCTTCCGGGCCGGCGAGCACGACCAGCTCGTGCCGTCCGCACGCCGGTGGTCTCCGGCCAGGGACGCGCCGAGGGCCAGGGACGCGCCGAGGGCCAGGGAGGCGCCGAGGGCCAGGATCCGCCGAAGCTCCCATTCCCTGGCGTCGGGCGAAGAGTCGCCCGGCGCCAGGTCCAGGTCCAGGGCAGCGGTGCGAGCCGCTGAACATCGACGGCGAGGCCGGCCTGTCCCCGCGCGACCGGTCAGACGTCGAGACCCAGGGTGAA
Source organism: uncultured Actinomycetes bacterium (assembly GCA_963805255.1). Taxonomy (GTDB): domain Bacteria; phylum Actinomycetota; class Actinomycetes; order Streptosporangiales; family Streptosporangiaceae; genus Bog-532. The sequence goes on along the minus strand of CAWDTK010000021.1, from coordinate 100,296 downwards.
GGTGGGCTTGGGGGAGGTCGCGGGCAGCCGGTGCTCGTCCGCGAGACGGCGGATGGCGGTGCCCGTGGCGAGGAATTCGGTCGCGTGCTCGCCCCAGACGTGGTTCGAGACGGCCACGTTGACCCCGACGATCCCGGATGCCTTCGCCTCGGTCGCCTCGGCCTGCATCCGCGACAGCGCGAGTTCCCGCGCGTCGTAGACGCCCTGGGTGAACTGGACCATCTCCTGGTTCTGGCCGGCCTGCCGCAGCGCCTGCATCGCCGACTGGTGGGCGATGTGGTAGACGCACGTGCCGAGCACGAAGGCGACCGGCACCGCGCCGGCGGCCAGCAGCCGGAAGAAGTCCTGCGCGGACAGGCCGGACGTGAAGGCCCGGCCGTCCGGGGCCCGGTGCACACCGGTGCCCCCGATGGCCTTCACCGCCGTCCCGGTGGCCACGAACTCAAGGACGTCCTGGCCCCAGGCGTACATCTGCATCCGGAGTTCGACGCCGACGATGCCGTCCGCGCCGAGGTGGTCCGATTCGGCGCGCATCCGGGCCATGGCCAGTTCCCGCGCGTTGTACATGGCCTGGCTGAGGACCTGCAGTTCCTGGTTCTGGGACCAGCGGCCCAGCTGCAGGCCGACGTGGTAGATCGACGATCCGACCACGAAGCCGAGCGGCTCGAAGCCTGCCTCGCCGAGCAGGACGTACTCAGAGACCGACAGGTCGGAGGTGAACACTCCGTCCGGTTCGGCGCCGGCGGTCTGCGCAAGCCGGGATTCGGCGGCCTGCGGTTCCCAGCTGGCACTCGTGCCGGCCGGGTTCTTCCCGAACAGGGGCATTGGTTCTCCTCGCTCCGTTGCTTCGTCCCGGGGCTGCCGCCCCCAGTCCGTGTCCCGGGGCTGCCGCCCCCAGTCCGTGTCCCGGGGCTGCCGCCCCCAGTCCGTTTACCTGGTCTTCCCGGTCCTGACGGCCGCACTCTTCGCTGGCGCACTCTTCGCTGGCGCACTCTTCGCTGGCGCACTCTTCCCCGGCGCGGTTTTGGCCGCCGCCTTGAGCTGCTGCTTGTAGGCGCGGACGCGGGCCAGTGAGTCCTCATCGGAGATGTCCGCGACCGAGCAGTACGTTCCCGCGTCACCGAACGCCCCGGCCGCCTCCCGCCAGCCGGCCGGCCGCACGCCAAGCTGCTTGCCGAGCAGGGCCACGAAGATCTGGGCCTTCTGCGCGCCGAACCCGGGCAGCTCGGCGACCCGCTTCCGCAGGTCCGTTCCGTCGGTCGCGTCGCCCCAGACACGGCCGGCATCGCCGCCGTACCGCGCGACGATCAGCTGGCACAGCGCCTGGACGCGGGCCGCCATGGACTTCGGGTACCGGTGCAGGGCCGGTCGTTCGGTGAACACCGCGGCGAGCGCGTCCGGGTCGTAATCGGCCAGCTCCGGGGCGGTCGGCTCATGACCGAGCCGCCGGGCCAGGTCGCAGGGCGCGCTGAAGGCACGCTCCAGCGGCACCTGCTGGTCGAGCAGCATGGCGATGAGCAGTGCCAGCGGGTCCCGGCTGAGCAGGTCGTTCGCGGCCGGAGCGACCGGCATCCAGATTGTCAAAAGTCCCACCCTCTCGCGTGCACCATCATTGCGTATCGTCGTGATCGGCGTCACCCGCGTCCCACCGGGGGACAACACCCCCCGTTAGGGTGGCGTCAGCCCGCTGGCCGGGCGGCGCTGGAGATGCCATCGTGGAATCTGGCAGGTCGGCTGGTCGTTCTCCTAGTGATGGGCAGCGCGTGCGTCGGCCGGCTTGCCAGGAAGAAGCCGGGGCGCCGCGTCCCAGCCCGGATGGATGGAGTCATCAATGACGCCCCACATGAAGTGGGCAATCGGGGGAATCATCGTCGGCCTGATCTTGCTGCTGGTCATCCCCTGGCCGATTGCTCTGGCGCTCGTCGTGGCGGCGATCGCGATCCCCGCCGTGGCTTACCGGATGCTGGACGAGTCCCAGCGGCGCCGCCTGCGCGAGAACAGGCGCCGGAGGCAGCTCGGCAGCTGACCCGCCCACGGGTAACGGTGCCGCCTGGGCCCGGCCTTCCGGGCCTGGGACGGCACTGACCTGCGGCTAGGCGAGCATGGCGGCCGACGCCGGGGCGTGGCTCGCAGCGTGAATTACCGTGTGGCACCCGGGCATTGACCCGGGAACAATGCGTTGATCTGGTTAGCAGTACGGTCCCGGATCGAAGGAAGCGTCATGCCTGTCCGCCGCCTGAACCACGCCGTTCTCTATGTCCGCGACCTGGCCCGTACGGTCAGCTTCTACCGCGAGACGCTCGGCTTCGAGGTGCGCACCGAAATTCCCGGCCGGGCCGCCTTCCTGCGCGCGCCCGGCTCCGCCAACGACCATGACCTCGGTCTGTTCGCGATCGGCGACACGCGACGCGCCGCGCCCGCCGCGCCCGCCGGACCCGGCGGGCCCGGCGGGCGCGAGCCGCACATCGGTCTCTACCACCTCGCCTGGGAGGTGGGAACGCTCGCCGACCTGGCCGACGTGCGCGAGAAGCTCGCGGCCGCCGGCGCGCTCGTCGGCCAGAGCGATCACCGCGTTTCCAAGTCCCTGTACGCCAAGGACCCGAACGGCATCGAGTTCGAGGTGATGTGGCGGGTGCCCGCCGAGGACTGGGACGAGGAGATGAGCAAGGGCGGCATGATCGCCCCGCTTGACCTGGAGGCGGCGCTGGCCCGCTGGGGAGACCGCATCACCGGCGCTGCCGCCGGCTCCGCCACCTGAGCCAGGCCGCGAGCCCCCCGAGCACGCCGCGAGCCCCCGAGCACGCCGCGGGCGCCCTGCGCACGCCGCGGGGCGCCCTGCGCGGGCCGAGAGCCCCTGTGGACCCGGCCGAGAGCCCCGCGGACCCGGCCGAGAGGTCAGGCTGGGCCGGGCGCTGGGTCAGCGTTTGCTGACGGCACCGCGGAGGATCGCGAACGCGCCGAGCCGCGCCCCGATGGTGGCGATCACCGCGACTGGCAGGATCTGCGGCAGTTCGGCCGCGGGGACCAGGGCCACCGCGGCGAAGGCGACCGCGACGCCGCCCACGGCCACGGCGAGCGCCGCCGCGGCGCGGCGGCCGCGCAGGGTCCGGCGCACCAGCAGCCGCGCTTCGGGCGGCAGCCGGAGCACCATCCAGGCGAAGCTGGCGACGGCGAGCACGCCGAGGACGGTCAGGCCGATCGCGAACGGGAACCGGCCCAGGTGGGCGACCACCGGAATCCAGATGAGCAGCAAGGCGGTCAGCGTGAAGAGGTAGATCATCCGTGACACCGTGCGCAGGATCACCACGTCGATGTTCCGGCTGTAGACGCTCTCGGCGGGGGAGACCCGGGCCGCCCGGATGAAGTGCCGCACCGCTCCCCGGGTGTCGTGCCGGCGCAGCCGGATGCGGCCCAGTTCGTTCATGGCCCCGCTGTGCGCCGGGTCCAGGGCCAGCGCCCGTTCCTGGTGCGCCCGCGCCGCGTCGAGGTTGCCGGCCGCCAGGCTGACCTTGCCGGAGAGGAAATGCACGTCAGGCTCGTTCGGCGCGAGGGCGCGCGCCCGGCCGGCCGCCGCCGTCGCGATATCGAGCCGCCGCGCGCCGAGCGCCGCCTGCGCCACGCAGATGTGGGCCTGCCAGTGCCCGGGAGCGATCCGGCGCGCCTCCATCCCCGCGCACAGCGCCTCGGGGTAGTTCTCGGTGTGCAGCAACGCGTTGCTGGCCAGCCGGTGTGGCCACTCATCCGATGGGTCCAGGGTCACCGCGCGGTTGGCGGCGTCGACGGCCTGCTGGTGCCGCCCCGCGCCCAGATGCGCACGGGCCAGCAGGCACCACGCCCGGGAGCTTTCCGGCTGCGCCGCCACCAGCCGCGACAGCAGGCCGCAGGCCTGGTCGTAACGCTTCATGTCCAGCATCGCGTCGGCCCGCGCGAGTTCCTCCCCGAGCTCGATCATGCCGGGACCGCTTCCCGGCCGCGCCCGATCATGCCCAGAACGCTACCCGCCCGCGCGCGATCGCGCCCGGCCGCGCGCGATCGCGCCCGGACCACTTCTCGTCCGGGCCCCGGTCCCGGCGGGAGCCGCGCTCATATCAGGCGGCGCTTCTTCAGGTAGTTCGCCAGGTCGTCGTAGACCCCGCCCTCGTTGGCGAACAGCGCGACGTTCCTGGCCGTGTCGAACCAGGCCCCCAGCGACGGCTTGACCTCGGCAACCGACGCCTCGAGGTCCGGCTGGCCGATCATGCGGGCCTCGCCGCGGCGGATCGAGTCCAGCAGCGCCCGCTCGGAGGCCGTCTCGCAGATGTGCGCGATATCCGCGCCGGAATACCCATCGGTCAGCTTGGCCAGCCGGGCCAGGTTCACCCCGGCCACCGGCCGTTCCCGCAGGTGGTAACGGAAAACGGCCTCCCGCGCGGCGCCGTCGGGCGGCAGTACCAGCAACGTGCGGTCAAAGCGGCCGGGCCGGCGCAGTGCGCTGTCCACATCCCACGGGTGATTGGTCGCGGCGAGCAGGAACACGCCCTTGTTGCCGCCGCCGACGTCATCCAGCTCCAGCAGCAGCTGGTTCACCGCGCTGCGCATCGGGGTGTTCCGGAGCTGGCTGCGCTTCTGGCCGATCGCGTCGACCTCGTCCAGGAACAGCACGCAGGGGGCGTTGCGCCGGGCGATCTCGAACAGCTCGTGGATGTTGCGCTCGCTCTGCCCGACGAACATGTCGATGATGTCGGCGAACGACACCGCCATGAACCGCGCGCCCAGCTCGCCAGCCACGGCACGCGCGATGAAGGTCTTCCCGCAGCCCGGCGGCCCGTACAGCAGCAGCCCGCCGCGCAGGTTCTTGCCGTACAGCTTGCGCAGCTCCGGGTTGCGCATCGGAGCCAGGAACGCCGCCTCGAGCCGCTCCTTGACCTGGGTCATCCCCGCGACGTCGGCGAGCTTCAGGGTGGACCGTTCGGCGTCAAAGGAATCGGCCGTATCCTTCGGCGCCTCCGCCCCGGTCTCGTCGCCGCCGACGAACATCGGCGGCAGGACGTCGCGCAGCTCGGACTCGGCCTGGGACCAGTCGAACTCGGCCGCGGGCTGGCCGGTCCGGCCCGGCGGGGCACCGGGCGGCTCGTTGCGGCCGGCCTGGGGACCGGGCGGCTCGTCCCGGCCGGGCTGGGCGCCTGGCCCCTCGTCCGGACCGGCCGGGGCCCCGGGCGGCCCGCCCCCTTCGCGGGGGGCCGCCGGGCCCGGAACGCCCGCCCCGGCACCGGGTGCGGACGGCTGCTGCAGCAGCGCCAGCGCCTCGGCGTTACCCGGATCCCGCTGCAGCACCGCGCCCACGTGCCGGACGGCCTCATCGCGCTGCCCGGCCCGCAGCAGCAGGGCGGCGAGATGCACGCGCAGGGGCACATCGTCCGGCATGGCCTCGACGGCCTTGCGCAGACTGGCGAGCACGGTCGGGTCGGGTTCCATGCGGCCGTCCGGTCTTGTCAGGATGGATCAGGCTCAAAGTCAAACAGTACGGTGCCGGAGAGCCTGCGGGTGCCATGGGAGCGCATATCGCCCGGTATCTGGGGCGACCCGGCGGCACGGAGGGGCGCTTCCGTTTCGTCCCCCCGCTGTGGTCCCCCGCCGTGTCCCGCGCCAATTTTCGCCGGCCGGTCGCTGCTAATTTCTGCAGGTCACCATATGAATACACAGCGTTGACGGCTTCGCGTCGATGTATCCATCTGTGACGCTTGCTTGACACAGCGCATTACTCGTCGTGACAATGCGGGACATTAGATGCGCGTTCGGTTGCTTACCCCTCCAGTGAGACGGATCCCGCCGAGGAGAGTTTGATGGATCCTGCCCGCCATGGGCCGTCCGGTCATGCCCCCGATCCGGGAGCATCCGCCGGAGGTGATCGCACCGCGGGTCTCCCCGTCCGGGCTGCTCGCGCCGTGCGGGCCTGGCCGGTCTGGAAGCTGCCCTGGTGGCTGACCGGTTTCATCGCCGGCGTCGTCGCAGCCGACCTGGCGGGCATCGCGTTCGCCGCCTCGCGGGCGTTCACCGGCTCCCGGGCGTTCGGCGGCCTGCATAACCTGGCGCTGTTCGGCCTGCTGCTGGCGTGCGACCTGGGCGGTGTGGAGCTGACCCGGCGGGCCGGGGAGAAGGCCGGCATCTCCCGGGACATCCACGCGGTGTGGGAACTGCCCATCGCCATCCTGCTGCCGCTGGCCTACGCGCCCCTCAGCCCGGTCATCCGGATCGCCCTGACGCAATGGCGGGTCCGGCACGGCTGGCTGCACCGCCGGGTGTTCAGCGCGGCGGCCCTCGGCCTCAGCTATCTGGCCGCCTCGTTCGCCTTCCAAGGGCTCGGCGGCGCGGTCACCGGGCTCATGCAGGCCCCGCTCCGGCACGGCTTCGCCTGGATGATGATCGCGGCGGCCGCCGGGGTGACCCAGCGGGTGGTCAACTCCGTCCTGGTCCTCACCGCGGTCAAGGGTTCCGATCGTGCCGTCCGGCTCCGCGACGCCCAGTTCGGGCGGGAACCGCTGTACAACGACATGGCCGAGCTGTGCCTGGCCGTGCTGGTCTCGTTCGGCGTCGCGAGCAGCCCCATCGCGCTGGTGTTCGCGTTCCCGTTCGCCTCGCTGCCGCTGCGGACAGTGCGCCACGCCCAGCTGGTGAGTGATTCGCGCACGGACTCCAAGACCGGGCTGCTGAACGCCGGAACCTGGCAGCGAGACGCCGCCGCCGCGGTGGCCCGCGCCGTGCGCGGCGGGCAGCCGCTGGCCGTCGCGGTGCTGGACCTGGACTGGTTCAAGCTCGTCAACGACACCTACGGGCACCTGTTCGGTGATCCGATGCTCTGACCGCCGTACCGACCGCGTTCCCGCAGGCCAGGGCCTTGCTTTATTCAGTTGTCTCGCCGGTAACGGCCTGTTTTGTCACTTTCCTGTCACATCGGCCTGGAAAAGGCCGCCGAGCGCATCTGAAACCTCGGTCAGATCATCTGCCTGCGCCCTCAGGTAGGCGGTGCGGTTGATCTGGACGGTGTGCCCCAGCCATAGCGCCCTGATCGAGTCGGGGACGCCCTTCCGCTCCAGGAACCCGTTCACGCTGGCCCGGGTGTCATGCAAGCGAATCCGGGGCAGCCCGGCGGCGATCCTGTGGAATTCGTCGCTGATCCGCTCCGGGTGCAGCGGGCCGCCCAGCTCGTCGGCGGCGACATACCCGCTGTCGACGTCCCCGGCGTAGGCGGGCCCGGCCGTCTCCTGCTCGGCCCGCTGGGCCTGGTACAGCGCCTCCAGCGCGCCGGTCAGCGGCGGAAACAGCGGCAGCACCCGGTTACCGCGGGCCGACTTCGGCGCCTTCTCGAGCACCTCGTAGTCGACCAAGACCCGCGCCCGGCGGACGGTGACCGTGCCCTCGGTGAAGCTGACGTCCGCCCACTTCAGGCCGAGCACTTCAGACCGCCGGAAACCCAGCAGGGACAGCAGCCAGCAGGCAAACAGCCGGTCAGCCGCCGCAGCCGTAATGAACCCCTGAATCTCGTCCGCACCCCAGGTAGGACGCTGGGTGCTCACCGGGCTGGGCCGCTTCACCCACCGGCACGGATTTTTCTCCACCTTGCCGTCCCGTTCAGCCAAATCGAATGCGGCGCTCAGCTGCTGCAACGCCATGCCGACGCTGCGCGGCGACAGCCCGGTGCCCGGCTTCCCGCCGCGCTTCCGGCCTGAGCTGAGCAGAAAATCCCTGTAGTTCTCGACGTCCTGCCGGGTCACCGCCCTGGCCCGGTAGCGGGCGAAGTACACGCGCGCCGGCTTCAGTGCCGTCCGGTAGGACAGCCGGGTGTTGGCCGCCTTCTCGAAGCTGGCGAACTTCTCATAAGAGTCCAGCAGCTCCGGCACCAGGCCATCCCAGGGCTTGCGATAGGTGCCCCTGGAGACCTGATAGCCGAGCTTGTGCAACTGGTCCTTGACGTCCTTCTCACGGTCACCGGTCAGAGTCCGCTGCATCCGCTTCCCGGTCACCGGGTCCTTGCCGACGCTCACGCCGCGGGCCACGTACACGAAGCCGCTGGGCTTCGACGGGCGCGGTTCCTTCCTTATCTTGATCAACGCTGGTCTTCTCCCTCTTCGTCGGTCCCGCCGCCTGCCTGGCGGTGGAGCTCTTCCCGGACCGCGTCGACGACCTGGCGCAGCTCGCCGGGCCGGTAGCGCACCGTGGGCGGCGTGACTTTCAGCTGGTCGCCATCCCAGGACGTCGAGTCGTCAATGACGCTGAGCCTCTGCGCCGGGATGGCCTGGTCGCCGAACGCGACCTGCGCCACGTTGGGCGGCGGCAGAAACAGCACGTCCGGTGTGGTTTCCAGGCACAGCGCGAGCGCGTTCAGTTCGCTGGCCAGCAGCGGGCGCTGGTTGCGCTCGACCAGCCCGCAGGTCTGCGCGTACCAGCTGAATCCGAGCTGGTTCATCCGCCTGGAGACGGATGCCTGAGTGAGGCCGAGCCGTGCCCTCGCCGCGCGGATGTTCGCGCTGGCCATAGCCGTGATCTCGACCGGCTGAGTTGTCACAAGCTGATCCAACACACCTCCAGTGTATTACGCAAAGGACGCTGTTGGACAGTCCCGCGTGCGGTGGATTAATGTGGCGTTGCACAGACACACAGCATGTGTTGACGGAATACGGGAGTCACAGTGGCCACACGGCAAAATCGCAGCCTGACCCTCACTGACGTCCGCAAGTGGCCGCCCACGGTCAACGTCGCCCGCGCAGCGCAGGCGCTCGGCGTCAGCCGGGCCAGCCTCTACGCCGCCCTGGCCCGCGGCGAGCGGCCCGTGCAGGTGATCACGGTCGGCCGCACCATCAAAGTCTTGACGAACAGCCTGGTCAGCACGCTGGAAGGCGACGGCGGCCAGGCAAAGAGCGCCTAGACAGCACGGCGCCCGCCAGGCCACCAAGCCCAGCGGGCGCCGCCCACCTTTACACCCAGCCTCCGCCCAAAGAGGCCCGACCCCGCAGAGAGGTCTAGTGCAACCGTACAACGCCCCGGCGCTGATCCAGCTGAAGTGCCCGCGCGGCCACAAGTGGAAGACGCAGAAGCTTCCCGGCCGCAAGGCCCGGTGCCAGCGGTGCTGGCTCGAGCACGGCCGTGAGGTGCTCGTCACCGTCCCGCAGCCGCGCCCCCCGCAGGCCCGGTGATGGACGAATCCCGCTTGTCACCGCCTCCGATGCCGCCCCCGGACGGCACCCCTGAGCAGCGGCGATACGGGCCGGTGTCACGGCCTGCCACGGCCGGCGAGCTGCGCGCCGCGGCCCTGGAGATCCGCAGAGGCGGCGGTTTCCCGCTCCCCTGCCAGGTGGGCGGCAAGCGCCCCGTGCCGATCCACGGCCTGAAGGATGCGGCCACCGATGAGAACTGGGTCCGTACCTGGTGGGACGGCAGGCCCTACAACGTCGCCGAGACGACCGGCTTGCCGGGCCGGTACGACGTGCTTGACGTCGATAACCACGGCGACCGCGGCACCGGGTGGGCGGCGTTCAGCCGCCTGAAGGCGGCCGGGCTGCTGGCGGGCGCGGTGCGCCTGGTACGCACACCGTCCGGCGGCCTGCATGTGTATTTCGCCGCCACAGACCAGCGGAGCGGTTCGCTGCCTGCCCTCCATATCGATTTCAAGGCTGCCGGGGGCTATGTCTTGACTCCGCCGTCCCAGGTCGGCGGCCGGCCGTACCAGCTCGTAGACGCCCGGCCCTGGACCGGCGCGGTCCTCGACTGGCAGGCGTGCAAGGCCTTGCTCAGCCTGCCCCGCCCGGTACGCAGGCCCTCCCAGCATGGCCCCGGCAGCGCCCGGGGCCTCGTGACGTGGCTGCAGGAACAGGGTGAGGGTAACCGGAACTCAGCTTTGTTCTGGGCCGCCTGCCGGGCCCTGGAGGCCCGGGACCAGCCAGTGCTCGACGATCTCGCCGCGGTGGCGATCGCCGCCGGGCTCAGTGAGCCCGAGGTGTCCAGGACGATCAGCTCTGCAATCAGAAAGGTAACCGATGGCGGGTGAACTGGGGGACTTTGATGTCATCCCCCCGGAGCGGGCCGACCAGGTCGTCGCCTGGTGCACCTCCAGGTACCCGGGCAGCGTGCGTGCTGCGGCGCTCGGGGCCCTGCGGGAGATGTACGGGATTCCGGCCGATCGCGGCGCCCCGGCGGTGGACGCGGCGATCACACGGTCACAGGGCTGGACACCGCAGCAGGCGCAGGAGCTGGCCTGGGCGGCCGAAGGGTGGGAGGCACCCACGCCGCTGTCCGCGGTACCTGCGCTGCCGGCGTTCCCGGTAGGCATCTACCCGCCGTGGCTGGCGGACGAGGTGACCGCGGTGGCCGAGTTCACCCAGACACCCACCGATCTGGGCGGCACCATCGTTCTGTCGGTTCTGGCGACAGCGGCCGGTGGCCGTGCCCGTGTCCAGGTGCGCGAAGGCTGGACCGAGCCCGTCAACCTCTACGGCACGGTGGCCATGCCGCCGGGCAGCCGCAAGAGCACGGTGCACGCCACCCTGGTCAGCCCGGTACTGGACGCGGAGGAAGCCCTGGCTGCCGCGGCAGCGGCCAGTATCCGTGAGGCGAAGGTGCTGCGGTCAATGGCGGACAAGGCAGCGAAGGCGGCCGAGAACGATGCGGCATCCGCCACCGGAGACGAACGGGACAAGAAACGGGCGGAGGCTATCGGCCTGGCCCTGACAGCCGAACTGACCATCATCCCCGTGATGCCGAGACTGCTCGCCGATGACGTCGGCCCGGAGAAAGCCGCGATCATCATGGCCGAGCAGGGCGGCCGGCTGGCCATCCTGTCGGCCGAAGGCGGCCCGTTCGTCTCCCTGGCCGGCCGGTACACCAAGGAACCGAACCTGGACTTCTTCCTCAAGAGCTGGAGCGGCGACCCGATACGCGTCGACCGGGTTGTGCGGGACTCCGAGCACATCCCCTGCCCGGCGCTCACCCTCGGCCTCGCCGTCCAGCCCGAAGTCCTCAAGCAGATATTCACCCGGCCGGGTTTCGAGGGGCGGGGACTGCTGGCCCGGGTGCTCTACTCGATGCCGCACAACACGGTCGGGCACCGCCGGTCCCGCACCGCGCCGGTCCCGCCGGAGGTGTCCTCCCGCTACAGGCAGACCATGTCGGAACTGGTGCAGGACTTCGCCGGGTGGACAGACCCGGCGGTGTTCACGCTCACGGACGCGGCGTCTGAGCTGGTCTACCAGGCACAGGAACGGATTGAGCCGCGCCTGGACCCGCACGGCGGCGACCTCGGGCACATCGCAGAGTGGGCCTCGAAGCTGATCGGCACCACCGCCCGTATCGCCGGGCTGCTGCACGCCGCCGAGTACCTGGGGGACGCGCACAGGTGCCCGATCGGTGAGGAGACGATGGCGAAGGCTCTGGCCGCGGGTGAGTATTTCACCGACCACGCGCGGGCCGTCTTCGACTTCATGGGAGCCGACCAGGCCACCGAGGACGCCAAGGTGGTTCAGGGGTGGATACGGCGGATGGGGAGAACGCGGTTCACCCGGCGGGACGTGCACCGGGCGCTGGCCCGGTTCAGGAAGGCCGAGGACGCGGACCCGGCCCTGGAGCTGCTGGCCGCGAGCGGGTGGATCCGGGCGGAGAAGACCGCCGCGCCCGGGCCGCAGGGCGGCCGGTCGCCAAGCCCCGCCTTCGCCGTACACCCGGCACTACTTAAAGACCGATAGGCACTGACAGAACTGACACAACTGACAGAACTCCGATCTGCCTGAGGTTCTGTCAGTTCTGTCAGTTCTGTCAATGGCACCCGCCCTATGAAATACAGGAGAAAGAGGAACCCCCAGCAATGCGGCACGAGACCTGCATCACCTGCCGGGCGGCGCAGTCGGGGGAGCTGAGCCCCGGCACCCAGAGCCAGACAACCGGGCACCTCAAAGCGCGCTTCGATTCAGCCGTGACAGCGCGTCACACCGGTCGCCGCCTGCGACGTTCGCCTAGCCGCCTAAATGATCGGTTTCCGCTGGTAGCGTGCGTGCGTCTCTAGTCGTTCATATGAAATATTCTGCGCGGATCTCTAACCCTGTCAGCTTGCCACGGTCCCCCGGGCGAGGCCGGTGATCTTCACTCATGCGGGCTTCCAGGACGCGTCGATTGAAGCTGCGCGCATCCCTGCCGGCCGCGGGGGCTGCGTGGTTGGGATGTGGTCTGAGGGCTGCGGGTGACCGGCGTTTAGCCCTGGAGCCAGCGGGGGATGATCTCGCGCAGCCGTTGCAAATGCAGTTGGCGGCCGCCCGGCCACCCCCCTGCCAGCTCGCGATCTGGGCGAGAAAGGGGATATGTCCATGACCAGCTTGTTGCGCGTGATGACCGGTGGCAGGACTCACCGGGGGCAGCTGGCCTGCCGGGCCGGGGCTGCTGTCGTGGCGGCCGCCGCCTGCACCGCTGCCGCTGTCGCGGCCGGGTCCCCGGCTGCCCACGCCCAGCCGGGCCGCCCCGCCGCCGCAGCCCACCACGCGGCCCGGGCCCAGAACACGCCGTGCGTGGACACGGCCAACACCCCGGCCGGCTCCCTGGCCCAAGGAGCCACCGTCACCCTCACCTGGACCACCGTGCCAGGCTGCGCGGACGGGCAGACCGGCACCATCACCGTGACCGACCAGGCCACCAAGAACACCACCATCATCACCCCGGCCGCCCCGCTGCAGCCCAGGACCTACCACTGGACCGTCAACGTCCCGCCCGGCACCTACACCCTCGCCATCAACGACGGCACCGGCAACAAGTACTCCGGCATGTTCACGGTCACCGGGCCCCCAGGCGCAGCCATCCGGCGGGTCATCCCCGGCCCCGGCAGCGGGCACCTCCTCGGCACCGGCGTGGGGGCTGGCACAGGCCTCGTCGCGGCCGTGATCAGCCGGACGCAGTTCTGCTCGTTCCTGCCGAGAACCCCCGGCGAGGAAATCGGCGCGAGTGAGTCCGACGCGACCGTGTTCTGCACCACGGCAGGCCTGACCGACGGCGCCAGGGCCTTCCCCGCGGGCTTCATCAAGACCGCGCACTTCGCGACGTGCGGGACCGGCTGCGTCCAGGTCACCGGGACCATCGACCCCGCCGCCTACGGCCTGAGCCCCAGCGACGGGGGCGGCCAGTACGACAACCAGGGCGATGGCTCCCCGCCGGGCGCCACGGCTCAGGGCTACACCAAGTTCGTGAACCTCGTCGAGCCATCCAACGGCCAGTTCTGCATCCGCGCCAGCAACAATCCCGACGACGTAGATACTGGCAGGCCGACAGCCGGCTGCGAGTCCATCGTCCCCGGCGACTACAGCTAGCGCCGCCGCATGATCCCGCCCATCCCGTCCGGGCAGGACCACCCTCAGCTATGAGGGCCGATCACGTCACCAGCCGGACCCGCTGATGCGATCGTGAAATCCCTATCCAGCGTCCCGTCCGGCTTCTTCCACACCGGCGCCAGTTTCAGCTCCAGCTTCAGCGTCTGGGTGTTCGCCGACTCCCACGAACTGCCCACCCCGAGCAGGTTCCACCCGACCTTGCCATCGGCCTCCCTGATGATCGCGACCTGCGCAGTCAACTCGACCGGCTCGACGGAAAACTGCACCGGCTGATCCTTGCCAGCCTCGACCGTCTTCATCAGTTCGGCGCGCAGCGACCCCACTGCCTCCGCCAGCCCGACGATTGCCTTCGCCCCGCCCGCCATCTGTGCTCCCCTGTGCCATGTAAGGCTCAGCCATCAGAGCCGCCGCCCAGCAAACCATTACTACGGGGCTGGGCGAGGCTGATCCTGCCTGTCCCGCTTTCCGCTAGCTGCCATGGAACCGCCGGGGCGCAGGTACTGTCCAGGTGGAGCCCCGCCCTCCGCAACCTGACTCAACGCCACAGGAGCCCTGCCCCGGGAACCAGCTTCACCCTCTGGGCGGCAGTGTACGGATGAGTGGCGGGGAGTGCATGAAGCAATAACGGACCGTTATCACTTTCCCGGCCATAACTTTCGTGCCGCTTGCCCGACGCCATCATGTGTTCACCGTTGTCGGCTACGGAGCGTTAGAGGGGCCTGCGGCCGACATGGCGGTGTTGATGCGGTCGGCCTGCCCTCGGCGCGGCAGCGACAATATCCGCAGTGCTCATCGAGTGTTGCCAAGACATGCTCACCGAGCGCTGCCGCTACATGACCAATTAACGAGGTCGCTAACACCTACCTGCGCGACCGCGACCGGGTCAACATCCGCATGAAGGGGGACCGCTGACCCCCCTGAACACCTGAACGGAGACTGAAAAACCCCGCGCCGTGCCCCCATACACGTCTCGCCCGTACGCGCGAGGCAACGTACAGGGGCTCGCCCGGCGCGCACGGTCCGGCCGCGGTGTGCATGACCGGGGCCTGGAGGGTTCCGTAAACTCGTGCCATGGGTAACGGTGGCGGGCGTCCCCGCACCACAGAGACCATGCAGCGCGACGCCGAGGCATTGCGGCTGCACTGCGCCGGGCTGAACTACGACCAGATCGCCACCCAGCTCGGCTGGGCTGCCCGGGCTGGTGCTCATCACGCTGTGCGCAGAGCGCTGCGGGACTCCTACAGGCTGCCGCTGGCCGACGCCGTCGCCGTCGAGGAAGAACGGCTCGCCATGGTGACCCGGGCACTCACCAAGATCATTAACGGGCACGGCCGGGACGTGGATGTGGTCAACGCCTGTGTTGCGCTGGTAAGGGCGTCCGAATCCCGGCGCAGATTGCTGGGCCTGGACCAGCCGGTGCGCCGCGCCATCGACGTGATCAGCGAAACCGCGATCGACGCTAAAATTCGCGAGCTCGAAGGCCAGCTTGCCGCCCCCCGCTGACGGCGGCCTCGACCCGGACACCACCACGGTCATGGAGCTGGCCAGCTCGCTGCTGGCCGCCCAGGAGACCATCCAGCGGCAGGCCGCCCAGCTGGAGGTGCTGGTCTGCTGCCTCCAGGCCGCCAACCAGCAGACGACCGGTCTGCTCGGTGTCGTGGCCGCGTTGACGGGCGAGGATGCCTGACAAGATCACGCCGCCGGACCGGTTCAGGCTCCTGGCCGAGCTGGAGCGGCGGGCGGACAACCTCCACGAGATCGCGCTCCTGCTGGAGGAGCAGGACGCGGGCGGCGCCGCACCGATCCTCGAGCGCGCCGCCGAGCTCGTCGCGGCGTGCTGCTGGGTGCTGGAGGGCCCGGTGCGGAAGTACGTGCCGGGCTGGGTACCGGCCGCTAACGGCGGTAACGCTGAGCAACCAGCGGACGGGCAACCCGTCTGATGCAATATCCGATGCCGTACCGCCTGACCTGCGCGCCCTTCACCGCATGTCACTAGCTGAGCGGGCACAATCGGCGGCATGACCGGCAGCCGCGAAGTCCCGAAGCGGGCAGCCGCCGACCGGCACGCCCCGCAGATCTGCAGGCCACCCGAGGCCTGATCAAGCAGGTACCCGCACAGGCCCGGGACACGAGCGACCTTCCGCCAGGCCGCCTCGGGGATGAGCACCTGGTCCTCGCCGCCGATTTCCTGCGCCGAGATCTCCTCGTCGCTGCGTTCTTCCCCAAGGTCGGCCAGCTCGCTAATCTCCGCACGCAGGCCCTTCGACCAGGTGATCTTCTGGTGGCTGTGCCGATGCCGGCGGGACGGGCCGGGACTGCTTGGCTAGTGTCACGCGTCTGAAATTCGTCGGCAATATCGTGCGAGGGAGTCGAGGATCTCCTCGGCGGTCTTCCTCCACACGAACGGCTTCGGGTCGTCGTTCCAGTTCTCGACCCAGGCACGGATGTCGGCTTCCAGGGCCTGCACGCTCTTGTGCACGCCGCGGCGGATCATCTGGCTGGTCAGGAACCCGAACCACCGCTCGACCTGGTTGATCCAGGACGACCCGGTTGGCGTGAAGTGCATGTGGAAGCGCGGGTGTTTCGCGAGCCAGGCCCTGATCGCCGGGGTTTTGTGGGTGCCGTAGTTGTCGCAGACCAGGTGGACGTCCAGCTCCGCGGGGACGGTCTTGTCGATCGTGGCCAGGAACTTGCGGAACTCGGTGGCGCGGTGCTGGCGGTGCAGCTCGGAGATCACGGTGCCGTCGGCGATGTTGAAGGCGGCGAACAGGCTGGTGATGCCGTGCCGGTAGTAGTCGTGGCTGCGCCGCTCGGGCATGCCGGGCATCATCGGCAGCACCGGCTGGGACCGGTCCAGGGCCTGGATCTGCGATTTCTCATCCACGCACAGCACCACCGCCTTCTCCGGCGGGTTGTGGTACAGGCCCACCACATCGACGACCTTCTCGGTGAACAGCGGGTCAGA
Source organism: uncultured Actinomycetes bacterium (assembly GCA_963805255.1). Classification (GTDB taxonomy): domain Bacteria; phylum Actinomycetota; class Actinomycetes; order Streptosporangiales; family Streptosporangiaceae; genus Bog-532. The sequence continues at coordinate 83,994 of CAWDTK010000021.1, read as the reverse complement.
CGACAGCTTGAACCCGTCAGCGCGATGCGGCTGGAGCCCGAAGTCCCGCCAGATCCGCCCGATCGTCGACTTGCTCAGCCCCGATCTGGCAGCCATTGACTTACGGGACCAGTGCGTGGCAGCCTTCGGCGTCTGCTCCAGGGTCGCCACGATCACCTCCTCGACCTGGTCCAGGCTGACCGACGGCGGGCGGCCCGGCCGGTCCTCATCAGCCAGCCCGTCCAGGCGCCGGGCCAGGAACCGCCGCCGCCACTTGCCGGCCGTGTCTTCATGCGTGCCCAGCCGGGCCGCGACCTCCCGGCTCGGCACGCCCTCGGCGCAGGCCAGCACGATCTTCGACCGCAGCGCCAGGGCCTGCGACGACTTCGCCCGCCGCGCCCAGCGGGTCAGCTGATCTCGCTCCGCATCCGTCAGCACAAGCGGGGCCTTCGGCCTCCCGGTTCTCGCCACCTGCCCAGTCTAGACTTTTGCGACCAATTTCAGGCGCGACACACTAGCTCGACGAGTGCCTTAGTCGGCAACTCCTTGCCGTTCTCGGTCGCCTCAGTAAAGTGCGCTACAAGTTCGTCTTCGGTGAAGGCATCCCGTATCTGGCGGCACTCAGCTAAAGGCTAGGGATATCACGGATTCCACGTCGTCGGCCGCGCCCTAGCATCGTTGGCACCGGCCCGTGCGGAACCCGCCGGCACGTACGGCGCCGGCGGGAGTGGCTGCGGCGGCGCCCTTTGATGTCCGCACCCGCCCGACGACAAGGGAACGATCAAGGGAGATGTCGATGTACTACAGCAATGGCAACTACGAAGCGTTCGCCCGCCCCCGCAAGCCGCGGGGCGTGGATCAAAAGTCCGCTCATCTGGTCGGCGGTGGCGTGGCCTCGCTCGCCGCGGCCGCGTTCCTCATCCGCGACGGGCAAATGGACGGCCGCCGCATCACGATCTACGAAGCGACCGACATCGTCGGCGGCTGCCTGGACGGCATCAAGGACCCCCAGCGGGGCTACCTGTTCCGCGGCGAGCGCGAGATGGAGGACCACTACGAGTGCATGTGGGATCTGTACCGCTCGATCCCGTCGCTCGCAGTGGAGGGCGCCTCGGTGCTCGACGACTTCTACTACATCAACAAAGACCATCCCAACTACTCACTGCGGCGCACGACCGAGGATCGCGGCCACGCGCACGAGACCGACGGCAAGATGCTGTTGTCCAACACGGCGCAGGGGGAACTGATGAAGCTGTTCTTCACCCCCGAAGAGGACCTCTACGACAAGAAGTTCAACGAGGTCGTGGGCGAGGACTTCTTCCGCAGCAACTTCTGGGTGTACTGGCAGACGATGTTCGCCATCAGTGCGTGGCACGGCGCCCTGGAGATGAAGCGCTACATGACTCGCTTCATCCACCACTTCGGCGGGTTCTCCGATCTGAGCACCATCAAGTTCACGCGCTACAACCAGTTCGACTCCCTGATCCGCCCGCTGCTCGTCTGGCTCGAGCAGCAGGGCGTCACAATCCAGTACGACACGCGGGTCACCAATGTCGTGTTCGACACCAGCCCGGGGCGCAAGGCCGCCCGCCGGATCGAATGGCTCCGCGGCGGACAGCGCGGCGGACTCGACGTCACCGACAACGACCTCGTCCTGACCACCATCGGCTCCCCCGTCGAGAGCACCGCGTGGGGGGACCACCACACCCCGGCCGTCTTCGACCCGGAGATCCGCGAGGGCAGCATCTGGGCGCTGTGGCGCAACATCGCCGCCCAGGACCCGGCCTTCGGCCGGCCCGACAAGTTCTGCACCCACACCGACAAGACCAACTATGTCTCGGTCTGCCTAAGGACCCTCGACGGCAAGGTCCCGCCCTACATCCAGGAGATCTGCCAGCGGGACCCGTTCTTGTTCGACGGGAACATCGTCACCGGCGGCCTGGTGAGCATCCGCGATTCCAACTGGCTGCTGTCGTGGAACGTCGAACGCGAACCGCACTTCCCCGACCAGCCGCACGACATGCTCCTGTGCCACTTCTACGGTGCCTACTCCGACCGGCCCGGCAACTACGTCACCAAGGCGATGCGCGAGTGCACCGGCGAGGAGATCGCCCAGGAATGGCTCTACCACCTCGGGGTGCCGACCGACCAGATCGCCGAGCTGGCCGCCAGCTCGGTCGACAGCAAGCCGTGCATGATGCCGTACATCACCGCCTTCTTCCTGCCCCGCAGCGGCGGCGACCGGCCCGACGTCGTGCCCCAGGGCGCGGTCAACTTCGGGTTCCTGGGCCAGTTCGCCGAGACGCCGCGGGACGCCATCTTCACCGTCGAGTACTCCATCCGCACCGCGATGGAGGCGGTCTATACCCTGCTCGGCATCGAGCGGGGCGTGCCTGAGCCGTGGGGCTCGCAGTACGACGTCCGCGCCCTGCTCAACTCGGTCGCGGTGCTGAGGGACGGCGAGAAGCTCCCGCTGCCCGGCCCGATCGTCAAGCTGCTGGAGCGGACCGACATCGGCGAGCTGCTGCGGCAGTACGGGCTGATCGGCGAACTCGACGACCAAGACCTCCTCACCGTCGCGGTGCGCAAAACGCCTCCCCGGGGCATGTCGGTCCTCTAGTGTGGCCCGGCCAGGCGCTGCCCGGCCCGTCGAGCGTCTCGTAGCGCCACCGAGCGCCGTCCCACCACCCCTACAGGTGGTGAATTGCTTGATCGCCGACACACAGCGATGAAGGATCTTTGGCCCTATTTCCCGACGTGCGGGAGGCGCAGCGTGAGCAGAGTGAGCGCCGAGGCGCGGCATCGAGCCGGCCCAAGCGGCAAAGGAGGAGAACCAGGTTGCGCTTGAGGCGCGCCATCAGGAGATCGAAGAGGCGATCGATCGGCCCGCCCCCGGCACGCTGACCCAGCAGGCTGACGCCGCTACACCGCCTCGGGCACTTAGCCGGACCCGCTCACCTTTGCCGCCGCACCTGCGGCAGCGGCTGTATGCACGGTCAGTCGACCCCAGTCCGTGTCCTTTGCGGCCCTGGCAGGCCGGGCACCGGCTGTACGGCCAGTAGCGGGCCCTGACCAACACCACGGCCAAGGTCATGAGCGCGGCCCCGGTGATCAGTAGCCAGCCGGTCACCAGTGATCACCACCCAGAGTGACAATCACGGTTCGTGAGAATGTGACGGTCCGTATCCATGGCGGGGAGTCACGGTCCGTCGCGATGTCTCGGAGCGTCGTCCCAGGGGCTCCCGAAATGTCCCAATTGTCCCAGCTCAAAGGCGCGGGGGAACGGCCGGCGGAGTCGGCTGCCTTTCCGGGGCCGTTCCCCTGCGGGCCGTTGTCACGGTGCGTGACTGACCGTCCGGGGTAGCGGAGCGTAACGAACGCCTCGGCGGTCACTTTCCGTCACCCTTGAGCCGGTAGCGGAGAGTAGCTGTCACCCGTTGCGGCCATCGGCGGCCCTGGGCCCTGGCCTGCGCAACCGGCTGGCTGTAGCCGCCGTGCCGGGTGGCCAGCTTGTAGACCCAATCGGGGCTGGTGTAGCCGAGGCGGCGGGTGACGGCCTCCAGGCCCATCCCGGCGCTGAGCATCGCCGCGGCCCGCTCGCCGACCTCCGCCGCGCACGGCAGGCATCGACTGCCCGGCCTAGCCACCATGCCATCGCACCCAAAGGTGATGCACCGGTACGCCTTGGGCCTCTTTGCGGTGCCGGCAGCGACCTGGTCGGCATGGTTCTCCGGCTTGGTGCCATAGCGGAGGTTCTCCGGCCACCTGTTGTCGAGCGGGCCGCCGGGGCCGTGCAGCGTCTCCTGGCCGGGCGGGCACGGCCCCTCAAAGGTCCGCAGCACCAGGCCGTGCACGGTCCTGGTCTGCCGCTTCCCGTTGTCGCCGTACGGCTTCACCTCCAGGTAGCCGTGTGTGCCCACCCGGGCCGCCAGCACCTTGCCAGTGGCCGCGTGGCGGACCTGGCCGAGGTCGGACACCTCATACTTGGACAGGCCCGGGCAGCCCTTCCACGTCTCCGGGCGCTGGTCACTATCCGTTGTCATCGCCTGTTCTCCTCCCACGCCATTAGTGCGGTCAGTTCGTAAAGGGACTCGGCGCCGCCCTGGCCGGCTTCCGGCGGGAAGCCCGGGTCACGCTGGCGGCGCTTGCGGACGGCGGCGAGGCTGAGGCTCGTCACACCCTCGCCAACCGCCTCAGACAGCCCGATCAGCCGTGGCGGCGAGAGCGCCGGATCCGGCCCTTGTCCCTGGGACAGCCGCTGCTCAGGGCCGGTTTTTTCGAGCTGTCCCAGTGGGACACCGGCCCCGATCGCGCACCGGCCGGGCATCTCCTCACCGCACAGGGCCACCTGGCCGGACAGCGCGTAGTCGTGGGCCTCCTGGCCGCCCGTGTACGGCATCTGAGCCTCGGCAACCCGGTCGGTGACGACCTGCACCCGGCCCGGGGCGTTGCTCGGCGCTGGCATCGGGAACGCCTCGGCGAGCATCTTCCAGGCTGACTTCTCGTACCGGCCCAGGATCCGCGCGTTCACCGTGGCCCGGACGTCGCCGCCGCCCGCGGCCTTCGCGCTGTAACGCTGCGCGATCGCCACCATGTTCATCCGGGCCGCGCGCCCGGCGAAGTTCAGGTCACCGAGCGCCTCGAACGCTTCCGGGCTGGCCGCCTTGATCTTGGGGACGGTAAGGTTCTGCTCCTCGAAGATGATCAGGATGCGGGGGCCGACGTTGCCGTGCACCTCATCCTCGATGTCGCCGGTCACCTCGGCGACGTCCTCACGCCGCTGCCGCTCGGTGTTCAGCCAGATCAGCGCGTCCGCAATGTCGCCGACCGTTTTGGCGTGACAGACGTTCGGCAGGCCCCGGGTCCAGTTGTAACCGGACTTCTTGGCGTTGAGCACCACCACCAGGCCGCCCTTGCGGAGCACCTGGACGGCCAGGGCCCTGGCTGCGATGGTCTTGCCGCCGCCTGGGCCGATCGACAGGGCAATGTGCGGCGAGTCGCTGTGCAGGTCGACCGGCACCACTGTGCTGCGCCGTCCGAGGCCCACGGCGATCTCGTCGGGCCCGGACCCCTCGATGGCCGCACGCAGGTCGCGCAGGGTGACCCCCGCCGGCGGTGGTGTGCTCTGGGTGTACCGGACGGTCCGGTTCCGGCCCTTGAAGTTGGCCCGGTCCGCCTCCGGCGCCTCGATCGCCAGCCTGGTGGTGACGGCCTCCAGGATCAGCGGCGCATCAACAGGCCCTATCTCGGCCTGCGCCGGCCAGGTGATCTCGACGGCCTTCGCCGCGTCACCGTCGCGCTCGATCTGGACACGCTCCGGGGCGTGGCCTGTCACGTGCGCCAGCCGCGCCTCGAGCGGGGCTACGTAGTGGCGGTGATGCTGCCAGAACCGCACCCGCCGCCAGGCGAGCCAGGACGCGCCCGCGATCGCCGCTGCGGCGGCCACGGCAAGCAGGGTGATGGTGAGGGTGCGCGCGGCGACCAGGCCGCAGCCGGTCAGCAGGACAGCCAGCAGGGTCCCGGTGCGGATACCGGCCCGGTGCAGGCGCGGCATGTGATGCCAGCGGACAGCGTGCCCGGTCGGGTGCAGGACAGGGCGGGGGCCGCGGGACGCCTTTGCCCAGGTGGCGTTGGTCCGGTGCTGGCCGTCGAGGGCATGGCCGGACAGGAACCGGAACAGCAGGACCCAGAACCCGTGCCGCCGGACCCAGTGCCGGGCAGCCAGGACGGGCGCGGCCACCAGGACCGCGCCCGTCATGAGCAGAACGATCATCCGCTGCTCTCCTGGCTGTCTTCACCGCGCTTTACGGTGCCGTCCTGGCCTGCGCCGATGCCGCGCGCACCGGATGCCGCAGCAGACGGGGAGTGGCCGTTTGCCTGCGCCGTGACCAGTTCACGCACCCTGGCCGCCTCCGTCCGGGTCAGCCCGAACCGCGTCTCCAGCTGGCGGCCGGACAGCGGGTTACCGGCCGCGATGGTCGCCGCCAGCGCATGCTGCGCGGCCTGCTCAGCGTCGCGGGCGACCTGGGCCGGGGCGGCAGGCAGGGGAGGGGACCCGTCTCCTGCCGCCCCGGCGTCTGCACCCCGCTTGACGACGGCCACCATGCCGCCCGCCGCGAGGATGAAGCTGTAAGCGGGCCAGCCCCAGATCAGCGCGCCGAGCACCCCGAACTGCGCGCCGTAGGCCACATTCGCGGCCAGCGTCGCGAGGATGCCCGACCAGACCAGCACCCAGCCGAGCGTGAACCGCTGGCCTTTGGCGTCGGCCTCGTGCAGCAGCATCAGCTCACCAACCAGGATGAGCATGTCGACGGACAGCGGCAGCAGCCTGGCGGCGACACCGGACCCGCCGTGCGCGCGGCCGAGCGCGTAAATGTGGGAGTAGCTGACGATGGCGGCGATGGCGGCGACACCGGCCGCCAGCGCCCACATCGCACCCCTGCGCACCCGCCCGCCGGTCATGGCTGGCCGTCCTTCTCCGGGCAGCTGCAGCCGCGGTCACGCAGGCGGAGCCACAGCAGCGAAGCGGTCAGGGACTCGAGGGCGGCTACGCGGCGGGTAAGCGCATCGGTTTCGGCGACGCCGGCGGCGAGGGCCGCTGGCCAGTCGTCCTCCGCAGGCCAGACCTCGCGGCGGCGTGTGCGTCCGCGGTGCGCGCGGGCCGTCATGACCTGTCCCCGGTCAGGTCGGTAATGACCTCGAGCAGCTGCCTGACGGTCTCCTGCGTGGCGCCGAAGGCGGTGGCATACACAATCGCCAGGTTGCCGGGGTCGGCGTCTCCACCGGCGATGTCCTCGGCGTCCGCGGCGGCCAGCTCGCGGGCATGCTCGACCAGGCGACGCTGCCGCTTGTCCAGCTGCGGCTTGCGGGGGGCGCTCACCAGCCACCGTCCTGCGGCCAGATCGCGTGCATCCCGGCCGGGCCGTCCGGCCCTTCTGTCCAGTGGGTGCCGGGGTGCCCGGCGGGCCGGGTGCACTGCCAGAAACCGCCGCGCCTGGCAGGGTGCTCATCTGCGCACGGCCCGGCCGGGGACGGGATGATCTGCGACGGGGAGATGACGATCATCTCCGCCAGGACCTCGCCCAGGTAGGCGAGGCTGAGCTTCCCGGCGATGTGCGCGTCCAGGAATCTGGCCAGGTGCATACCGGGCGGGTCTGCCTGGCAGGGTGCGCCGGGCAGGACCAGGCAGAGCGGGCACATGCGGGCGCGTGCCGCCTCGTCCTCGGTGCGGGCCTGCGGAATGATGGCGTTCATGGCGATCGGGCTCCTCTCAGACCGGTTGCCTGGCCCGCCCTGGCGTGAGATGCCGGGGCGGGCCGCCCGTGAAGGATTTCTGTCACGGACTCCGCCGGACTCTCCCGGACGCAACGGTCCGGTCTGGAATCTGGCGGGTGCCCTGGCCTGCGGAAACGCGGCTTTCTGGACTGTGCCGGACTATGCCGGACGGCTGCCTTCGGATCGGTGATGAGGTGCTGCGCCAGGTCGGGCAGTGCCTTCCGGAGGCGCTGCGCGACTACGACCTGGCCGGGCGGTTCGGCGGCGAGGAGTTCGTGCTGCTGCTGCCCCGCACCCAGGCGGCCGGCGCCTACCGGGTCGCCGAGCGGGTGCGGACCCGGATCGCCGGCCTGCCGCTGCGCGCCCCCAACGGGGACGGCGTCCAGGTCACCGTCTCTGTGGGGGTCGCGGCGCTGGCCGAAGGCTCCAGGCGCGAGCTGACCGACCTGCTGGCGGCCGCCGACGCCGCCCTGTATGAGGCCAAGCGCGGCGGCCGGAACCAGGTACGGATGCTCGGCCCGGTCCCCGGCCCGGGTGGTCCCGCCGTCGTCGTTCCCGCCCAGCCCGGTTCCCCGGAAGTCATCGCCCGCACCGGCTTACCACCGCGTCCCGCCAGCGACTTGTTGCCCGGCCGAACGGGACGTTAGCGGGCCCTCGTAGTCTGCTCGGTGAGACCAGGCAGGAAGCGAAGGAGCGCGATGCAGACGACGACGCTCGGCCGGGGCGGCCCGCGGGTATCCCGGGTCGGCCTCGGGCTGATGGGCATGTCCGGCACGTACGGGGCCGCCGAGGACAAGGAGAGCGTCGAGACGATCCACGCCGCGATCGACGCGGGGATCACCCTGCTCGACACCGGCGACTTCTACGGCATGGGGCACAACGAGATGCTGCTGCGTGAGGCGCTGCGCGGCATTGCGCGGGACAAGGTCTTCATCCAGGTGAAGTTCGGTAGCCAGCGCGACCCGGGCGGCGCGTTCATCGGCCACGACACCAGCCCGGTGATGGTGAAGAGCTCGCTGGCCTACTCGCTGCAGCGGCTCGGCACCGATTACGTCGACCTGTACCAGCCGGCCCGGCTGGACTCCCGCGTGCCGATCGAGGAGACCGTCGGTGCCATCGCGGAGATGATCCAGGCGGGCTACGTCCGCTACATCGGGCTGTCCGAGATGGGCCCTGAAACGATCCGCCGGGCCGCGGCGGTGGCCCCGATCCAGGAACTTCAGATCGAGTACTCGCTGATGAGCCGGGGGATCGAGGCCGCGATCCTGCCCGCCGTGCGGGATCTCGGCATCAGCGTGACTGCCTACGGGGTGCTGTCCCGCGGCCTGCTCAACCGGGACACCGCACGCCGGCCCGGGCCCGGCGACATCCGGGGCCGGATGCCCCGGTTCAGCCCGGGCAACCTGGAGCGCAATATGGAGCTGCTGACCGCACTGGAGCGGATCGCGGGCGACCGGGGGGTGACCACCGCGCAGCTCGCCTTCGCCTGGGTGCTGTCCCGCGGCGAGGACATCATCCCGCTGATCGGCACCAAGCGGCGCGACCGGCTGCGCGAGACCCTCGGCGCGCTCGACATCACGCTGACCCCGGCGGAGGTGGCGGCCATCGAGGCGGCCGTGCCGCCCGGCCAGGTGGCCGGCGACCGCTACGACACTCCCCAGATGGGCGCCCTGGACAGCGAGCGATCATGAGATCTCCGCGTCGTCCAGGTGGACCAGGCCGACCTCGGTGACCCGCGAGGGATGGCGCCGGTAGAGGTAGATCACGCCCCGCCCCCGCGCCGATCCCGGCAGCGTTCTCAGTCGTATGGGTACGCAGGAAAATAAACCGTGGACTCCTTGGCCCAAACCCCCAGGTTATCGCTCTGGCGGGCCGCCGAAACCTACGGGTTATTCCTCTGCGAGCCCTATGCGCTGAGAACGCTGCCCGAATCCGGAAAATCCGGAAAATCCGGCGGTGCAAACGGTTGCCTGGATATGGCGGTAATCTCTCAGGAGGCCGGGGACATTACAGCTGTGATGTGTTAACAGGGTGTTGATCCTGGGCCGTGCCCGTGGGCGCGGCGGAGTGGCCCGTGTGCGTGAGCACCGCGATCCGCACGGCCCGCGTGACCCGCTGGATCCCCAGCGCGGCCGCGACCAGCGCCGCAGCCGCGATCCCGTCCAGCCAGAAGTGGTTGGCCGTGGCCACCACCACCAGCGTGGTGAGCACCGGGTAACCGACCCAGGCCCAGCGCCACCGGCTGCGGGACGCGGTGACCGCCGCGATGGCGACGATCACCGCCCAGCCGACGTGCACCGAGGGCACGGCGGAGAACTGGTCCGCGTCGATCCCGAGCGAGCCGTAGACCGACTGCCCGTACACCGCCGCGGTGTCCACCAGCCCGGTGCCGGCCAGCATCCGCGGCGGCGCGACCGGGATGAACTGAATCAGCAGGGATGCCCCGGTAAACAGCACCACGGTGGCCCGCAGGTGACCGTACGCGCCGCGGTGCCAGACGAACAGCCAGATCAGGCAGCCGATCAGCACCGGGAAGTGCAGCACGGCGTAGTACAGGTTGAACGCCTCGACCACCAGCGGGTGCGGCAGGAAGAGGCGCTGCACGGTGGCCTCGTCCGGCAGATGCAGCACCCGTTCGGCGTGCCACAGCCAGCGCGCCCGGGGCAGGCCGCCCGACGACGGCAGGATCGAGAACGAGCCCGCGAACTGCCAGAGCGCGAACAGGCCGAGCAGCAGCGCCGCCTCGCCGGCGAACCGCCCCGTGGCCACCAGCCGGGCCCGGCGCGTCCGGATGCACCCGACGGCCAGGACGGCCACGCACGCTGCGATGATCGCGGCTGGCTGCCACTGCAGCACCAGGTGCGGCACCGCCGGCCCCCCTTTTGACGCCGCAGGCGGAGGCCGGATGCCCCCTGAGTCCGCTTCCTATTGTGCTACCGGCCGGGAAACCGCCGCGAACTCAGATGGTGCCGTTGTTGCGGCTCAGGTTCGCCGGGTCCATTTCCTGGCGGGGCAGGTAGACCTCGCCCATGACGTCGGCGCCGAGCCGCACCCGGTCCCCGTCGACCAGCCGGACCTCGGTGCCGGGAAGCGCGCGGTCGTCGTTGATATACGTGCCGTTGGTGGAGCTCTCGTCCCGGATCGCCGCGCGCCCCAGGTCGTCAACGGTCACGGTGGCGTGCCGCCGGGACACGTTGTCGAAGCGGGCGAACGCCGCGGCGACGAGGGACTGGGCCGGATCGCGGCCGAGCACCAGCGACGTCCCGGCCGGCACCTCCACGTTGCCGGTCGGGAACGCGATCCGGAGCACGACCGGGGAGATGCGGCGGTGGCCGGTCCGCGGCAGCGGGGCCCGGCACTCCAGGCACCACAGGTCGGACGGAATCCGGGATCCGCGTCCCGCAGTTCGGGCAGGCGGACTGCTCGTCGGGGTGGGAAAGGTACTTCTGCGAGACCGTGGGGGTCAGCAGGTCCTCGTCGGCCGCATCGGCGCGCGGCAGGTTGGCGCCGCACCGGAAGCAGATCAAGTCCTCCGGCTGCACCCGCACCGCGCAGTTGGGGCAGGTCAGGATGGCCATATCGTCCTCCGACGGCCCAGGAGCGCCCATAGCCGGCCGCTCTCGCTAATCTCAGGCTCGGTCTGCTGTACCTGCGCGCCCCGGACCGGCATTCCGGCCCGGCCGATCAGGCGGTGCAGGGCAGGCGTGTCGGGGAGGGGCGCGCCTTCCTTACCTTACCCAAAGTGGTCTCGACGGCCGGCTCACTGCCGCAGACGCCCGGCCAAGTAGCATCGCGAGATATCCCGCGTTTACCTCCGCGCGCCCGGGTTTCCGCAGGCGAAGGGCGGCACCGGCCGCGGGGGACAACGAGGGGAAACGAGAGGAAAAATGATCGGTTTCCAGCTCGAACCCGAACATGAGGAACTACGCAAAACCGTCGCCGCGTTTGCCCGTGACGTCGTGGCCCCGGTCATCGGCGACTACTACGAGCGGGACGCCTTTCCCTACCCGGTCATCGCGGGCATGGGCCAGCTCGGGCTGTTCGGCCTGCCGTTCCCGGAGGCCTGCGGCGGCATGGGCGGCGACGCCTTCACGCTCTGCCTGGCGCTGGAGGAACTGGCCCGGGTCGACTCCTCGGTGGCCATCACCCTGGAGGCGGCCGTCTGCCTCGGCGCCATGCCGCTGTACCTGTTCGGCTCGGATGAGCAGCGCGACTGGTGGCTGCCCGATCTGTGCTCCGGCGCCCGGCTGGCCGCCTTCGGGCTGACCGAGCCGGGCGGCGGCACCGACATCCCCGGCGGGATTCGCACCCGGGCCCGGCTCACCGGCGGGCAATGGGTGATCGACGGGAGCAAGGCATTCATCACCAACGCCGGGACCGGCATCACCTCCCTGGTGACGGTGCTCGCGATCACCGGGGTCACGGAAGGCCAGCACAAGGAACTGTCCTCGATCATCGTGCCGGCCGGCTCCCCGGGCTTCACTGTCGGCCAGCGCTACTCCAAGGTGGGCTGGTGCGCCTCCGACACCAGGGAGCTGTCCTTCGCCGACTGCTGCGTGCCCGGAGACCACCTGCTCGGCGAGCGGGGCCGCGGGTACGCGCAGTTCCTGCACATCCTCGACGAGGGCCGGGTGGCGATCGCCGCGCTGGCGACCGGCCTGGCCCAGGGGTGTGTGGACGAGTGCCTGCGGTACGCCGCCGGGCGGGAAGCGTTCGGCCAGAACATCGGCCGGTTCCAGGCCGTCCGCTTCGCCATAGCGGACATGGAGGCGCGCGCCCAGACGGCCCGGCTCGCCTGGTACGACGCGGCGGCGCGGATGGTGGCCGCCCAGCCGGTCAAGAAGGCGGCGGCGATCGCCAAGCTGACCGCCTCGGACGCGGCGATGGCCAACGCGCGGGACGCCACGCAGATCTTCGGCGGCTACGGCTTCATGAACGAGTTCCCGGTCGGCCGGTTCTACCGCGACGCGAAGATCCTGGAGATCGGCGAGGGCACGTCCGAGGTCCAGCGGATGGTCATCGCCCGCGAACTCGGCCTGGAGCGCTGAGCCCGGCACCGCCCGCGCCCCGCCGCTGACGCCGGGGCGCTGCTGACCGCGGGGCGCTCCTGACGCCGGAGGTTACGACGCCGAAGGCAGCACCGGGGACGCCGTCCGGCTGCGGACCAGCCGGCTGACCTCGGCCCGCAGGTGCACGAACTCGGGCAGCTCCCTGGTCGCGGTCTGGTCCCGCGGCTGCGGCAGGTTCACCGGCAGGCCGGCCAGGATGTGCCCCGGCCCCGGGGTGAGCACGATGACCCGGTCCCCGACATAGACGCTCTCGTCGATGTCGTGCGTCACGATCAGGATGGTGATGCCGCGCTGCTGCCGCACCCGCATGGTGAGGTCCTCCAGGTCCTCCCGCGTCTGCGCGTCGACCGACCCGAACGGCTCGTCCATCAGCAGCAGGATCGGGTCACACGCCAGCGCGCGGGCGATGGCGACCCGCTGCTGCATGCCGCCGGACAGCTGCCAGGGGTACTTGTGGGCCACGTCCGGCAGCCCGATCGCGGCCAGCGACGCGCCGGCGGCTGACCGGCGCGCCTTGCGGCTCCGTTCGGTCCGGCGCAGCGGCAGCGCCACGTTGTCCTGCACGGTGAGCCACGGGTACAGGGACCGGCTGTAGTCCTGGAACACCACGGACAGCCGGTCCGGCACGCGCTCCACGGCGGACCCGTTCAGCTCGATCCGGCCAGCGGTCGGCGTGAGCAGGCCGGCCACGCACCGCAGCAGGGTGGACTTGCCGCACCCGGACGGGCCGACGATGCTGACCAGCTCGCCGTCGGCGACGCTGAGGGACACTCCCTCGATGGCCACATGGGCCGCCTCGCCGTGTCCGTAGGCCCGGGTCAGATCCGTTACCTCAAGCACGTCAGCTCCCGTCGGTTCGCTGGGCGCCTAGGCACCACGGTGCCATGCCGCCGTGTTCTATTCAAAGGCGCGTGTGCGGGACGCACTTACCCGGCCTCGGCCCCGCGGGCGCCGCGATGCCAGCCCAGCGCCGCCCGCTGCACGCCGTTCAGGATGGCGTTGAGCAGGTAGCCGAGGATGCCGAGCAGCACGATCGTGCACCACAGCTCGGTCAGGTCGAAGGAGTTCTGCGCGTTCAGCATCTCGTAGCCGATGCCGCTACTGCTCCCGACGAGCTCGGAGAAGACCATCAGGATCAGCGCCAGCGACAGGCTCAGCCGGAACCCGGTGAAGATCTTCGGCAGCGCGGACGGGATGATCAGCCGGGTCAGCCGCTGGCCGGCCGACAGCCGGAAGGCGCGCGCCGTCTCCAGCTGCACCGGGTCCACCGAGCTGGCCCCGTCGATCGTGTTGAGCAGAATCGGCCAGATGGTGCCGAACGCGATCGTCGCGATCTCCATCTGGTTGCCGATCTTGAACAGGGCGAGGAACACCGGGGCCAAGGTGACCACCGGGAGCGCCCGGCCGAACTGCAGCAACGGCTCCAGGTACCCCGCTATGGCGCGGGACCGGCCGATCGCGACCCCCAGCGGAACCCCGATGACCGTGGCGATGGCCAGCCCCGCCAGCGTCCGCCAGATGCTGGGCAGCAGGTTCCCGGTCGCGTTCGGCGTCAGGAACACGTGCACGGCGGGACCGGAGAACCACAGATGGTACATCCGGGCCAGGATCGCCGACGGCGGCGGGAAGAACGGGCTGTGGTGCCCCGACGCCCACAGCTGCCAGGCGCCGACCCCGACGGCCAGTACCACCCAGCGCCACAGCCAGCTCAGCCGCGCCCGCCGTCTCATGACACCTCCGCCAGCCGGCTGTGGTTCCAGCGCAGCAGCCGGTGCTCCGTTGCCACGATGGCCCGGTCGAGCACCAGGCCGAGAATGCCCGCCCAGAACGTCGCGGCCAGGATGACGGGCAGGTTGCCCGCGCCCGAGCTGTAGTCGGCGATGAAGGCGCCGAGCCCGGGCCCGTTGATCCGGCCGGTGATGAAGCCCGCGCCGATGTCCAGGATGATCGCCACCGACGAGGCGAGCCGGATGCCGGTGGCGATGAACGGGGCGGCGCTCGGCAGCGACACCATCCGGATGGTGTCGATCGCGGAGAACCCGAAGGCCCGGAGCGTCTCCTTGGCCACCGGGTCGACGTCGTCCAGCCCGGCCATCGTGTTGTACAGCACGGGCCAGATCGCGCCGTAGACGATGAGCGTGACCGACATTCGCAGCCCCGGCCCCAGCAGGAGGCTGACCAGCAGGATCAGCGCTACAGAGGGGATCGGGCGGAGGAATTCCACCACCGCGCGGGTGGCCACGCGCACCCCCGGCAGGGTACCCAGCAGGACGCCGAGCGGGACGCCGATGACGACGGTCAGGGTCAGCCCAACCGCCCACGCCCCCACCGTCGCGCCGAGGTCGGCCAGGAACCGGCCGCTGCCCAGCAACTGGACGGTATGGCCGAGGACCGTCGAGGTCAGCGGCAGGACCGACTGGGGGACGACCCCGGCCAGGCCCAGCGCCTCGGAGATGACCAGGAAGATCACGAGCCCGGTCAGCCCGCGCGCCCAGCGGGCGGCGCGGGCCTTCCGGGCCGGTGACGCGAACGCCGGCGGGGCCGGCGGCGCGTCAGCGGTCATCCTCGCGTGGGACATAGGCGGTTCAGTGGAACAGCAGGGAACTGGCGCCGAGCGAGGCGGTCGGCAGCCCGCCGCTGTTCGTCAGCGTCAGGACCTGCTGCAGCTTGGCCGGGTCGAGCGTGCTGGGGTAGTTGTTCAGCGTGACGCCGCTGGCGGCCTGCGCGCTGATCTTGATGTAGGCCGGCAGGATGGCCTCCACCGCGGCCGGGTTTGCGTTGGCGTAGGACTGCGCCTTCACCAGCGCCGTCTGGAATGCGCGCGCGGTGCTGGGGTTCTGCTGGGCCCAGGTCTGGGTGGCGAAGTAACCGGACAGCGGCATGCTGGCCGCCGGCCCGGCGGCGAGGAGACCTCATTGACACTCCTAACGTGACTAACGGCCAGAGGGCCGTCGCCTGGTCAATTGCGCGCCGGTGGCCAGCGGCCGGCGATAAAGCTGGCCCCGCGCCCCCGCAGATGGAGCCCTGTCCTGGCGCGTCATAAGTATTACCAAGCCGTACGCACTCCCGTTAACGGGGGCAGGCGGGGAATTCCCCTACAGCCCGGGCATCCCTCGTTGGCGCAGGTCAGAGACGAAGGCAGGCCTACGGGCGGGGCGCCGGGCGGCGCCGGCACGGGGGAGATGCTGCCTGTTTGGGTCATTCGGCGAGTTCCGGCCGGTCCGCGCCGGGCCTGCCGGCGGTGCCGGCGGTTTCTGTTGCGTCCTGCGCATTCTGGCCGGGGAACCGATGCCGCCGCGGAGCGCTGGGCCGCGTGCCCGGGATGCGGTCCGGGCTCACCGTCGGTGCCGCCGCCGGGGCCGCGGCCCGGAACTGTGCGCGACCGGGCGGCCGGGGTGCGCGCGGGCGGCCCGTGAGGATTGGCTTCGGTTGCGCACGTTTCGGTCACATAAGAGACCGCCTGCCATGCGTAAATTTCGGCCCAAGCTGATTGTTGCCGACGTAAATTATGGTCGTTTGCGCGCCATTTGCGGACAGGCCCAGCAGTGGCCTTCGGTAGCCAGCCGTTCGTCGCTCCAAGTCAATGAGGCTTATGCGGAACGCGGCTTGTCGCAGGCGTCATCGCAGGTCAGGCGCTCGAGGCAGGGGTGTTTTGCATAACACTCAATGACCAGCCCCTGGCCGCGCCATCGTTAACCCGTCACAGCTCGTTTACGCTCCGCCGACCCGGCCGCCGTGCCCTTTTTACGGTCAGTCCTAGCGGCCACACGCAACGTCACCTTGCCGACAGTGCATACGTTCGCACGGTCCTTCTCCCCGGCATTCGACCGCACTCTCCCCGGCATTCAGCCGCACTGTGTCGCTGCCCGTCCCTAAGTGATTGCGGATAGTAGTTATCACCGAGCGTGACCATACGCCGGATCGTGGGACGCTACGCGCAGCCGCGGGTCAACGCCATGGCAGCAAAGGGTGCCGACGCCGGCCGCGATTGTGGCCGGGCTGGCAAACGTCCCAGGTCATCTGAGGCGTCCCAGGTCATCTGGGACTCTGGGTGACCCGGCGAGGGCCGCCCGGCTGCGGCCGGGGACCATGGCCCATCTATCGCAACCTGGACAAAATTACTGGGAAACACGCCGTGAGTGGCCAGGGGAAGATGATTATATGTTCCTTACCCGTTTCGCGACCCGGACGCCCAGTTGCCTCGGTCGTCCGGAAGTCGCTGGTCCTGCGGTGAAGGTGGTTCGGGAAGAGGGGTGCGATGTTGTGCGGCTTCTGTCGTAGAGGCCCGGAGGCTGTCCTCGGATCCCCTGTTCGTGTGAGGTGCGAAAGCGGTGCGTAGGCGTCCGGTGGCAGGTCAGCGCAATGGAGCCGCGGGACCCGGCACAGCCAGCGGGGCCCACGTAGCCGGCGCTGAAACCGCGCGGGACGGTGACGGGGGTACGGCCACGCTCACGGCGGTCCCTGGTTCCCCCGGTTCGCCTGGAACCGGAGGGCCCCGAGGGCCGGACGACGCGTCGCGCGCTTCCGCCCGTCGCGGCGGATCGCGGCTGGCCCTCAGCAACTGGCGGGTGCGGTGGCGGCTGCTCGCGCTGATCGTCATCCCGACGCTCGCCGCGGTGATCCTCGGCGGCCTGCGGATCAGTTCCGGCGTGAGCAGCGCGGCCGCCTTCAAGCGGACCGAGCAGCTCGCCGAGCTCAACAGCAGCGTCATCCGGCTGGCGCAGAGCATGGAGGACGAGCGCGACCGCACCGCCGGGTACATCGCCGCCGGCCTGCCGGGCGGCACGGCGCCGATCTTCACCGCCCTGCTGAACCAGCGGGCCGCCACCGATGATGCCGTCCAGCAGGTCATCGGGAACGCGAACAACATCGGCGATACCTATTCCCCGGCCATCCGGCAGTCCCTCAACGCGGTACTGGCCCGGATCAGAGACCTGGACCAGCTGCGCAACGCGACCACGCCGCCGCACGGTGCCATCCCGGCCCTGCCGCTGATCCAGGACTACACCAACTCGATCGACACGCTCCTGACGTTCACGAGCATGTCCGGGACCGGCACCAGCGACGCCCAGATCTCCAACAACGTCATCACCCTCACCGCACTGGCCCGGGCCGAGGACCAGGCCACCGAGCAGCGCGGGACGCTGTACGCGGCGCTGTGGGCGCGGCAGTTCCCGCCGCAGGGCCTGAACGTCCTGCAGAGCGCGCAGGCCCAGGAGGCCACGGCCGAGCAGGACTTCCAGAGCTCGGCGTCGCTGGCTGAGCAGCAGCTGTTCCAGAACACCGTCAGCGGCGGCCCGGTCGACCAGGCGGCGTTCGAGGAGCAGCTGGCCACCTCGACCAGCAACAACGGGAGCGTCAGCATCGGCGCGCTGCCGCCGGCGGTCTTCCCCCCGACCGAGTGGTACAACAACATGACGTACGCGGTGGGCAAGATGCGCACCGTGGAGAGTCAGCTGACCGACGGCATCGTCTCCCGGAGCCGGTCGCTCCAGTCGTCGGCGACCCGGTCCGCGGTCATCATCAGCGTCATCACGCTGCTCCTGCTCATCCTGGTCCTGCTGGTCACGACGCTCGTCGCGCGGTCGATGATCCTCCCGCTGCGCCGGCTGCGGGAGGACGCGCTCGACATCGCCGGTACGAGGCTCCCGGACATGGTGCGCAGGCTCAGCGAGACGGAGGGCTCGGACGAGAGCGTCGAGATCGAGCCCATCGCCGTCTCCTCCACCGACGAGATCGGTGAAGTGGCGCGGGCCTTCGACCAGGTTCACCGGGAAGCCGTCCGGCTGGCCGCCGACGAGGCCATGCTCCGCGGCAACCTGAACGCGATGTTCGTGAACCTGTCCCGGCGCAGCCAGTCGCTGGTCGAGCGGCAGATCTCGCTCATTGACTCCCTGGAGCAGGGCGAGCAGGACTCGGGCCGGCTGAGCAGCCTGTTCCGCCTGGACCACCTGGCCACCCGCATGCGCCGCAACTCGGAGAACCTGCTGGTTCTGGCGGGCCACGAGGCGTCACGGCGGTGGAGCCAGCCCGTTCCCCTGGTGGACGTGGTCCGCGCGGCCATCTCCGAGATCGAGCAGTACGAGCGCGTCGTGCTGAACGTGCAGCCGGGCATCACGGTGGTCGGGCAGGCCGTCAACGACGTCGTGCACCTGGTCGCGGAGCTGGTCGAGAACGCGACCACGTTCTCCCCCGAAGACACCCAGGTGTTCGTCTCCGGGCAGCCGCTGACCAGTGGCGGTGTGCTCCTCGACGTCACCGACGGCGGTGTCGGCATTTCGGACCAGGAGATGGGCCACGCCAACTGGCGGCTGGACAACCCGCCCGTGGTCGACGTCGGCGTCTCGCGGCGGATGGGCCTGTTCGTGGTCGGCCGCCTCGCCGCGCGGCACGGGGTCCGGGTGCGGCTCCGGCACACGTCGGCCGGCGGCCTGACCGCGCTGGTGTGGCTGCCGGACACGGTGGCGGCCCAGGAAGGCACGCCGCTCGGCCGGCTGCGCCGCTTCGAGGCGGAAGACTACGGGCCCAGCCCGTCGCTGTCGGCTCCGCCGGCCTGCGGAGCCGGGGGCGCCCTGCCCTCGCGCCCCGGATTCAGCCAGGCGGGCAGCGCGGCCGCGCAGGCCGCCGCGGCCGCGCGCATCCCGCGCTTCTCGCCGTCCGCACCGGCCGGCCCGCAGGGCCCGCAGCTGCGGCCCGGCACCGGTCCGCAGCCGGTGGGCCCGGCGGGCGGACGGCCCGGCAACGGGGCGCCCCGCGGGTTCACGCCGGGGCAGGCCGCCCCGCCCGGCCCGCAGGGCCCGGCGGTCCCGGGTGCCGCGCTGCCGGGCAGCGGGCTCACCTCACCCATCCAGCGGAACGGCACGCCCGGTGCGGGCGCGCCAGCGGGCCCGGCGAGCCCGGCCAGCCCCGCGAGCGGTACCGGTGGGTTCGGCATCCGGCCCGGCGGTTATCC
Organism: uncultured Actinomycetes bacterium; assembly: GCA_963805255.1. Taxonomy (GTDB): domain Bacteria; phylum Actinomycetota; class Actinomycetes; order Streptosporangiales; family Streptosporangiaceae; genus Bog-532. The sequence goes on along the minus strand of CAWDTK010000021.1, from coordinate 64,719 downwards.
CGGTGCCGGGCCGGCCTCGCCGGGAGCAGGCAGTCCGCTCGGGCCGCCCAGTGACGGCAGTGTCCAGGTGCCGAATCCGCCCGAGAATGGGCATGACCAGCGGCTGCCGATCTTCGACACGCTGGAGTCCGATTGGTTCCGGCGCAGCGGGACGACGCACGCTGGCGCCCAGAAGCAGGCCAGCGCGCCCGCCCAGGCGTCGTGGCACTCGCCTGCGGACGAAGGCTGGCGGGCGGCCGAAACGGTCGCCGCGCCGTCGACGGGAGCCTCCACATCCGCAGGTCTCCCGCGGCGCGTACCGCAGGCCAATCTCGTCCCCGGATCCGTCGGTGAATCGGCCGCGGCGGGTAGCAGCGGGGGGCCCTCTCGCTCGGCAGAGGAAGTCCGTAGCAGGCTGGCGAGTTTTCAGCGGGGCGTGCGCGATGCGCGTGCGGCCGCACCTAAGACCGAGGAGCCATAGGACGGATGAGATCCCCGCATGAACGGCATATCGTGCTACTGAGCAAGCGACCGCACCGCAGAGCCCGCGCGTCCGGGCGGCAAGGGGGACACGAGTGAGCACGCCGGGTCGTCCGACGCAAGACCTGGGCTGGCTGATCACCAACTTCGTCGAGCGCGTCCCGGACGTCGCTCACGCGGTCGTTGTGTCGTCCGACGGGCTGCCCCTCGCGTTCTCGGCGGGATTCCCGCAGGAACGTGCGGACCAGCTCGCCGCCGTTACGTCCGGGCTGACCAGCCTGACCCAGGGCGCGTCCCGGGTCTTCGAGGGCGGGGCGGTCGTCCAGACCGTCGTGGAAATGCAGCGCGGCGTCCTTGTGATCATGGCCATCAGCAACGGATCCAGCCTTGCCGTCCTGGCGGCGTCAACGTGTGATCTGGGCCTGGTGGCCTACGAGATGACGCTCCTGGTAGAGCGGGCCGGACGGGTCCTGACGCCGGCCACCCGGGGAATCATGCAGGCGTCCATCCCAGCGGACGGAAGACGGTGACCGGAGGATACGGTGGCGGGCCCGGGCCGGGGTGAGGACCGTCCGCTTCCCCCTGGTCCCCCCGCACGATCGTGGGAGAACCGGCCGGGGGCCTGGGAAGAGCGGTCTGGTTCGTGGACCCCCGGGTCAGGCCCGCCGGGCCCGCCGGGCCCGCCGGGCCCGTCGTGGGAGGGTCGGCCCGGGTCGTGGGACAGCGCTCAGTCCCGCCGTGGCCTGCCGCGCCCGGCCGAGGACGAGGCCGTCGGGCGGCTCGTCCGGCCGTACACGGTAACCGGCGGCCGGACTGAGCCGCGCTATCAGCTTCAGGTAGAGGCGCTGGTGACCGCGACGGTCTACGAGCCGCGCGACCTGTCCGTTCTGGCGCCCGAATGCCAGGCCATCCTGCAGTTCTGCCGGGACTGGAGGTCGGTGGCGGAGATCTCCGCCGTCCTGCGGCTGCCGCTGGGCGTGGCTAGAATTCTCATCGCGGATATGGGGGCTGACGGGCTGGTCCGCATCCACCAACGCGAGGATGCGGAAGGCCGCCCTGACCTAAATCTGCTCGAAAGGGTACTTAGTGGACTCCGTAAGATCTAGCGTCGCCCAGCCACAGGGCGCCCCGCCTGCGATGACCTCGGTGAAGATCGTGGTGGCCGGCGGGTTCGGTGTCGGCAAGACTACGTTCGTCGGCTCGGTATCGGAGATCACGCCCCTCACCACCGAGGCCCAGATGACGGTGGCCAGCACCGACGTGGACGACCTGTCGCACGTGCCGGACAAGAGCACCACGACGGTGGCGATGGACTTCGGGCGGATCACGCTCGAGAGGGACCTCATCCTGTACCTGTTCGGCACGCCCGGACAGCACCGCTTCTGGTTCATGTGGGACGACCTCATCCAGGGCGCCATCGGGGCGGTGGTCCTCGTCGACACCCGGCGGCTCGCCGATTCCTTCCCCGCCGTGGACTACTTCGAGGCCAGCGGCCTGCCGTTCGTGATCGGCATCAACGGCTTCCACGGCCAGTTCCCGCACCGCTCCAAGGACGTGAGCGAGGCGCTGGCGATCTCACCGGGCGTGCCCGTCATCCCGTGCGACGCGCGCAACCGCGAGTCGACCAAGGCCACCCTGGTTACCCTGGTCGAGCACGCGATGAGCGTGCAGGCCACCGGCCGCTACTGACGGACCTCACCGCTGACTTGGAGGACTGCGGCCGTTCGGCCGTGGTCGCCGCGCACCTGCGCGGCGTCTGACGGCGCTGGCGTCCCTCCGCAACAAGGAGCAACGTGCTCCTGCGGCCCGGTCCCGGCGAGGAGCCAGTGCCAGGCTGCCCGGTCCCGGCCACGAGCCGGCGCCCCGGCCGCACCGCCCGCCCTGGCTGTCCGACTAGGAGCCACGCCTGATTTTGCTGTAATGTGCTCCCGATCCGGGCCGTAAAGCGGTCCCGGTGCGGGGCGGTAGCTCAGCCGGTTAGAGCAGCGGACTCATAATCCGCCGGTCGTGGGTTCGAGTCCCACCCGCCCCACGTAACTCGGCTTGCATAAAAGTTCGAAACGCCCCGCTGGCAAGGGCCGACGGTATGGTTCCTGAGAACATCTGGGGAACATCCAAGGGTGCCCGTCCTTGCGGTGATGCGGGAAGTGTCCCGCGACGCCACGTCGGCCGGACACGCGCTCGGTCGGTTCCGAGACTAGACGGATGCTCCGGTCGGCGATCTGCTCCCAAGTAGTGCTTCCGGTCACCATGACCGCCTCGCTCCGGGGAACACCCATGCCGTGCACTCGCGGTCCCTGCAGGTCCAGGCCGTCCTGACTGATCCTGGCTGGCCTGGCTGAGGCAGCCGATGCAGCGGCCGAACTGGTGAGGCTTGGGAAGGAGCTGGGACAGCGAGCACCGGGCTGCATAGAAGCCCAGGTCAGGACCAGTGGCCTAGTTCTGAAACCCCGCAGGCCGTCGGTGGCGCTTAGCAAGGGTCATTGCGGGCAGTCTCGGGGCTTGGCCTAGCGGGAGGTAGCGCCGTTATTCGTAGCGGTGAGGGGGAGCTCCGCGTGCAGGCTGGTACCCGCCCCGCGGGGCTGTGAAGGACCATCCGGCCGCCGAGCGCCTCCACGCGGTCCTTCAGGCCGGCCAGGCCGGTGCCCCCGGCCAGGTCGGCGCCGCCGACGCCGTCGTCGCGGACCGTGACACGCAGGAGGTCACCGACGACCTCTGCCTCGACGCCGACAGCCGAGGCGCGGGCGTACTTGGCCGTGTTGGTCAGCGCTTCGGCGACGATATAGTAGGCGCTGATCTCGACCGGCTCCGGGAGCCGTCCGGCACGTACCTGGAGGTCCACCCGGACCGGGGAGCGGCGGGCAAGCGCCTTGAGCGCCAGGCGGAGGCCGCCTCTGGACAGGACCGCGGAGTGGATGCCGCGCGCGATCTCGCGCAGCTCGTCCAGCGCGCCGGTCGCCACGGCGGCGGCGCGGTCGAGTTCCGCGCCGAGCTCGCCGAGCTCGGGCGGCACTGCGGCCTTTGCCGCGCGCAGCTGCACCTTCAGCGCAACCAGCGGCTGCTGGGCGCCGTCGTGCAGGTCCTGCTCGATCCGCCGACGCGCTTGGTCGGCGGCGGCCACGACCCGCGCCCGCGAAGCGTTACCATGACCCTCATGAGCGAACTGCCCGCCGGTGACACCCACGACGTGATTCGTCATGGCGGCCAGGTGGTGGCGGTGGTCGTGCCCCTTGAGGAGTACCAGCAGCTACGCCAGGCTATGCAAGAGCAGCAGGTCAACGACGAGTTCGACGCTGCCCGGGCCAGGTACCTGGCCCGCCGTGAGGCGGGGGCGGTCCGCTACGTGTCGCATGAGGAAGCGGGCCGCCGCCTAGGCATGCCATCCCGGTGAGCTGTCAGGTCAACTGGGAGATTCAGGCGCTGGATCAGGCGGCGGGCTTCCTCCGCGACGATCCCATCGGTGTCGCTGCGCTCTGGGACACTGTTAGCCAGCTCGCCGATGAGCCGCGGCCGCCGGAGTCGTTCCCTTACGGGTCGCCGGATCTGCGGCGCCTGCGGGCCGGGCGGTACCGCGTCTTCTACACGATCGATGAAGAACGGCGGGTAGTCCAGATCGACCACGTTGCCCGCCTGCCGTAGCCCTGGTAAATCAAGCCCCTGTCGGCGGCAACGTTCTGTAACTGGCATCCGGGGATCGCCATGGCGAGGCGTGGACCGAGTCACCCGTGCAAACCGTGCAATGAGCGCCATCGGCGGCACGGCTCCGTGGTATCCGTGCAGGTGGTGCACCCGGAGCGCCGGGCCGGGCTTCTCATAATCCGCCGGTCGTGGGTTCGAGTCCCACCCGCCCCACCCCGCACGGTGAACGCCCGCCTGGTCCGGCGCTTCCCGGCCAGCCAGCCGTCCAGCCATTCGGCGGCGGTCACGCCAGGAGAGCGGGGATCCAGGCCCAGGCCCAGTCGGCGCCGCACCGTGTCCACGTCCGGCAGCGGGCGCCGCTCACCGCGGCCGCGATCATGCCGCCGATCTTGCGCCGGGTCACGTCGTCGGCAGCGAGGGCCGGGCGTAGCGCTCGAGGGAGCGGACCGAGGCGGCCCGTGATGCTTACTGGCACCATCGCGTATCAAACACTCCGGTGGGCGAAGCCCGGGCGGACGCTCTCGCGGAGCTGCTTAACGCGAACTATTGAAAAACTCTCGGCTCACGTCGCGTTCGGGTCGAACGGCGGGCGCTCGCCCGGCGTGAGAGGCGTGCCGGTCGCTGCGGCCTGGCAGGCGGGGTGCTGGGTTCCCTGGTCCGCGTTCAGGTCGTCGAAGAGGTGCTTCTGCACGAACCGCTTGGGATTCAGGTCCTCGATCTCGAAGTCGGCGAACTCCGGGCCCAGTTCTTCCCGCAGGTCGTTCCTTGCGCCCTCGGCGATCCTGCGCAGGTCGCGGAGGGCGCGGCCAACCTGGGAGGCGATCTTGGGCAGCTCGTTCGGCCCGAAGATGACAAGCGCGATCACCGTGAGAACCAGCAGCTTGGGGATGGACAGGTCGAACACCGCTCAGCCCTTTCCCCGGCCGGCGAACTGCAGCGGGGACAGCTCGTCGTCGGCCAGGCGCGTATAGGGATCCGGGTGCAACCGGGCCCGGCGCCGGTCGTTGGACCACACGATGAACTCGGCCGCCTCGACCAGCAACGCGCAGGTCCCGCCGAGGATCAGCATCGTGAGCGGGTCCGGGCTCGGGTTGGCCATGCCCGCGATCAGGAACACGCCGAAGATCAGCACCCGCCGCCACTTCCGGAACCGCTCGTGGGTCAGCACGCCGGCCAGGTTCAGCATGACGATGAGCAGCGGCACCTCGAACGCCAGCCCGAAGGCCAGCATCATCGCCATCACGAAGCTCATGTACTGATCGACCTGGATCAGGTTCTGCACGCCGCCTGGCGTCAGGCCGAGCAGGTAGCGCATGGACCGGCCCAGCGACAGGTAACACAGCGTGATGCCGATCAGGAACAGCGGGATGGCCGCACCGAGGAAGATGTAGCTCCACCGCTTTTCCCTGGTAAGCAGGCCGGGCGCGACGAACGCCCAGATCTGGTACAGCCAGATCGGCGAGGAAAGGATCACCCCGACGATCAGCGCGACTTTCACCCGCAGGTAGAACGCATCCAGCGGGCCGTTCAGGACAAGCTGGTTGACCCCCAGCGTGTGACAGCCGATCTGGTTGCGGATATGCGTCGAGCACAGCGGGCGCAAGATGACGTGCCAGGCCTGGCTGAAGAAGACAAACCCGACGATCATCCCTGCGACCAGGGCGAGCGCCATTTTGACGACGCGGTTGCGCAGCTCACGGATGTGATCCATGAGCGGCATGCGGCCTTCGGGGTTCTGCTGCCGCTGGGAGTGCACGAAGCGCTCGCCGACGATGCGGGCGCCCGCGATGGCACCGGGAAGCTTGGTCATGACCGGGGTCCGGCAGTCCGCCAGGCGCGGCTAGATGGGCTGCCGGGCCGAGCGGGAGGCCTCGGCGGCCGCTGCGGCGGGCGTCTTCGGCGCGCCGTCCATGTCGGCAGGTGCCTGAACCGCTGCCTGAGCGCCCGACGGGCGCGATTCCGGCTCGTCCTCGTGCAGGCCCTGCACCTCCTTCTTCAGGATGCGCATCGACTGGCCGAGCGAGCGCGCCGCGGACGGGAGCTTCTTTGACCCGAACAGCACGATGATCACCAGGGCGACGATCAGGATCTTCCACGGGCTGTCGAACAGGTCACCTATCATGTGCGTTCTCCTCAGCGGGTAGTAGTTTCCCCGTGCGATGGGGGCTTGGGACAGATTCTGCCTGGCGACCTCACAGGGAGGTTTCCGCGGACGTCTCAACGCGGTCGGTGAGGCCTGCGACTCCAGAGCAGTGCCTGGATTGGGTCCAGCCGCCATCATCAGGGGCCTACTGCCACGCCGTAAGGGCTGTTGCCGACAGTGACGGTGGCGGTGATTTTCAGGGAGCTCGGGTTGATGACCGTGATGGTGCCGGCTGCTTGGCTGGCGACGTATATCGCGGTGGGTGTGACCGCGATGTCAAACGGGTCTGTTAGCGGGGGGCCCACGTTAACGGTTCCGGAGATGCGGTTGGTTTGGGTGCTGATCGCGGACACGTTGCCCGGGCCGAGCACAGCGACATAGGCGGCCTGGCCGTTCGGTGCGAGCGTCACGTCGAACGGGCCTTCTCCGGTCGGTATGGTCGCCGTGATCTTTCCCGTACGGGTCGAGATGACTGAGACGCTCGCGTTCTCCTCGTTGGCGACGTAAACCGAGCCGCCGTCCGGGGTGACCGCGACGGCTACCGGGTACTTGCCTGCGGGCAGGTCCCGGACGACCCGGTTTGTGCGGTTGTCGATGACCGACACGTTTGCCGACCCTTCGTCGGTGACGTAAACGGTGGTGCCGTCATGGCTGACGGCCAGGTTCACCGGTGAGGTGCCGACGGGGATGGTCGCGGTTACCTGGTTGGTCCGGGTGGCGATCACTGAGAGGTTGTTGGAACTTCCGTTAGCCACGTATAGGAACTGGCCGTCCGGGCTGAGCGCGATACCGGTCGGGGACTGCCCGACCGGCACGGTGGCGACGATCTTGTTGTTCGCGGTGTCAAGCACCGATACTTGCGCTGACCCGGAGTCGGCGATGTAGACGCGGCTGCCGTCCGGGGTGACCGCGACGCCTTCGGGCCCTACGCAGGCCGGCACGGTGGCGGTGACCTGGTTCGTCCGGGTATTGACCACCGACAGCGTATCGTCGAGCTGGTTGGTGACGTAGAGGTGTCCCCCGGCAGGCCGGGCAGTGACGGACGCCGGGCTCACGGCCGAGTTTGTACTGCATGCGGCGAGCAGGCCGGACGCCAGCAGGAGCCCGATACCAGCGCCCAGTCCCGGCCAGCGCGCTTTACTGTGCTGATAGTGCATTGTTACTGTTACTCCTGTGCCTTAGCAGGGTCGGGTCCATGGCCGGGCGCGTTTTGGCGGACAGCGGCCCGGCTCGGGGGAGGGGTCAGGCCAGCAGCCCGCTGGCGTAGTAGTCCCGGCTGTTGCGTACGCCTGGCAGGGCGAAGAAGTAGCCGCCGCCTCGCGGGCTGAGGTAGGGCACCAGCAGCTCGTCTTCTAGGGCGTGTCCCGTGGATCATGGGACGGGGTTGCGTAGCCAGATGCTGATCGAGGCGACGTCGATGGTGCCTTGGTAGATGCGCTCGCGCTTGTCGTAGCGGGTGGCCACGGCGCGGAACTGCTTGAGCTTGCTGAAGCAGCGTTCGACGGTGTTGCGCTTCTTGTACCACCCGTCGTCAAAGACCGGCGGCCGGCCGCCGGAGCGGCCGCGGTTGCGGCGGTGGGCTTTCTGGTCTTCCTTGACGGGGATAACCGCCTTGATGCGGTGCTGCCGCAGGTAGGCGCGGTTGCCGGCGGAGGAGTAGGCCTTGTCCGCCATCGCGCGGCCGGGCCGGCTGCGGGGCCTGCCCAGGCCGCGCCGCTGGATGCGGACCGCGTCCATCAGCGGGATGAACCGGGGGGAGTCGCCGTGCTGGCCGGGGCTTGTTAGCCGGGCGACGGGGCGGCAGCGCAGGTCAGCGGTCAGGTGGATCTTGGTGGTCAGCCCGCCGCGGGAGCGGCCGATCGCTTCCCGGCCAGATTTCTTGTCATTCGCTGGAGCCCCCTGTGCGGTCATCAGCAGCCGGTGCATGGCGGGCCCCGGCCGCGTGCTGATGGGCCCGGGTGACCGTCGAGTCGGCGCTGACCGTCCAGTCCTTGCCCTCGGCCTCATCACACCCGGCCCGCAGCCCGTCCAGGGCCTTTTCCCAGGTTCCATCCAGTGACCAGCGGCGATGCCGGTTATAGATGGTCTTCCAGTTCCCGAAGCCCTCCGGCAGGTCCCGCCACGGGCAGCCCGCCCGGGCACGGAAGAAGATCCCGTTGATCACCGTCCGGTGATCGGCCCACCGGCCGCCCTGCCGGGGATCGGCGGGCAAGAACGCCCGCAGCCGCTCCCACTCCTCATCAGTCAGGTCATGACGTTTCAGTCGCTCAAGCACCTTACTGATCTACAGCATCAGGCCTCGAAGATCCACGGGACACGCCCTAGCCGGGTCTGCATGGCGATATAGCTGTTGAGCTCGCGCTGGAAGCAGGTGAACGCGTGGCCCAGGATGGGGGCCCCGCCTGCCTGAGGGCTTAGCTCGAAATCGTAGCTGCGGCGCAGGATGGTGCTGGTCGACGCGGTTTGCGGGGTCTGCGGATTGGCGAGCCGAATATGTGAGTTCAACGCGGTGAGCAGACCTTGCGGGTCGTTGGTGTAGATGGGGTCGTCCTCGTCGCTGGCGTTCGGGTCCAGGGCATACGTCGGGGCGCCGCTGATCTTGCGGCGTCCCATGATCCGCTCCTGCTCTGCGACCGGCACCCTCTGCCACTTCTGAACGTCGAAATGGATGATGCGCACGACGTGGTACGTGCCACCCGCCGCCCAGGCGGGCTCCGCAGTGTGCGGCTGTGCCCACACATATTGGTTGTTCTGCACGGTGCTCGCGGTGTCGGGCTGGGCGATGCCATCTTTGAAACCGAACCAGTCCCGCGCAACACCGTCCGGGCGCGGCGGGTTCCTAAAACCGCTGATGGTCCAGCGGGGCTTCAGGGCGCCACTGGTGGCGGCGCTGATTTCGAGTAGCGCGTGGGCCAGCGTGTCGTTGTGGTTGGCGCACAGCTGTATCAGCAGGTCGCCATCAGATATCGCGGGATCGAGGTCGTCGTGGCGGAAGGGTGTCATGGTAACCAGCTGAACGGGCTTACGCGCCCCCAGCCCGTACCGCCCGTCGAACAGGCTCGCGCCGACACCGACGGTGACCGTGAGTCCGTCCGGTTGGATCTGGGGACCCACGATGCCGTTGTCCGGGGGCGGAGAGCCCGCGGGCGCCGTGGGCGCCTCGCCGCCGGTGGTGAGGAAGGCCGCCTGTGCGGTCAGCGTGCGAAACAAGTCCGTAAGCTCGCTACGGTTGGCTGCGGTCACGTCGAAAGCGATATGGGTCGCAACCTGCTGCCGGTAAGGAGGCGGAGGGGTAATGATGCCCGCCTGATACTCACCGTAAAAAGGAAACGCGCTTCCCGCCGCCGCCGTCTCGACCGCCATGCCGTTAGGACGCGCACCTCTTCCCACTAGGGCGTGTTTAAAAAGTGGTGGGTGGGGCGTGGGTTACGAAATGGTGTCAGTGTGGGGGCTTTTGCTGTGACGTAGCAAGGCCTCCGGTATGCGTGTCAACGACCAAGAAGACATGCTCATACCGGAGGCCTCGTGCCTACCGTACCTGCGGCCGGGCGTCATGACCTGGCCAATTGCGAGTGGAGCGTGCTGGAGCCCCTGCTGCCGGCGGGGAAGAAGGCAGGGCGCCCGCCGAAGTGGGCCAGGCGGCAGCTCATCGACGGGATCCGCTGGCGGATCCGGGCGGCGCCCCGTGGCGGGACGTCCCGCCGTGCTATGGCCCCTGGCAGTCGGTGTACGGGCTGTTCCGCTGCTGGCAGCGCGACGGCACCTGGCGGAAGATCCTCGCGGCGCTGCAGGCCCTGGCCGACGCGGCCGGCCACGTGACCTGGGACGTCTCGGTGGACTCGGGCACCGCGCGGGCGCACCAGCATGCGGCCGGGGCCAGGAAGGACCCGGCGGCGCAGAAGGAGCCGCCTGGCGGGACGGGCGCCCCCGAACCCGCCGGCCACGCCCTGGGACGGTCCCGCGGTGGTCTGACCAGCAAGTTCCACCTGGCCTGCGAGCAGGGCCAGAAGCCCCTCGCGGTCATCGTCACCGCCGGCCACCGTCACGACAGCCCCCAGTTCACCGTCGTGCTGGACGCCATCCGCGTCGCCCGCCCCGCCAGCGGCCGGCCCCGCACCCGCCCGGACCGGGTCCTGGCGGACAAGGCCTACGGCTCCCGCGCCAACCGCGCTTGGCTCCGCCGCCGCGGCATCCGCTGCACCATCCCCGAAAAAGCCGACCAGGCCGCCAACCGGAAGAAGAAGGGCAGCTCAGGAGGCAGGCCGCCCGCCTTCGACCCCGAGCAGTACAAGCAGCGCCACGCCGTGGAGTGCGGCATCAACCGCCTCAAGCGCAACCGCGCCGTCGCCACCCGCTACGACAAGCTCGCCGTCCGCTACGAGGCAACCCTCCACATCGCCGCCATCGGCGAATGGCTCCGGCCCCTCACTTCTTAAACACGCCCTAGGTTTCCGCTTCCCAGTAGGTTTCCGCCGACTACGGCCAGACCCGCAGCGGCTACTCCCTGCAGAACGGATCGCCTACCGAAACCGCCCGCCGGACAGCCCCCGCTGTCCACCCTGTCCTGCAGGGATTCGTCAAAGTCGCGGGCGGTGTTCAGCCTGGTGAGAGTCCTGTCAGGTCGAGGAATTGCAGGGCGTGGCGGGGGTCTTGTGCGCAGTGGCGGGTTTCGGCGGTGTAGCTGGTTACTCCGTGTATGCGGAAAAGGGTGATGACGAGGTTGGTGAGGGCGGACCAGATCTGGGGTGCGTTTCCCGTGCGGATGAGTGATTTGTCTTCTTTCCAGATCACGTCGCGTAGCCAGTGCGCGTGCTCAACCCGCCAGTGCCCGCGGACGTGGGCGAGCAGGTCTTCGGGGGTGGTTTCTTCCGCGCCGAGGCTGGTGATGTAGAGGACGGCCTCGGCCCGGGTCAGCCACTGGCCTTTCTTCTTGTACGTGGTGTAGCGCTCGATGAGGACGGCCTGGCGCGCGTCCTCGAAGCCGGTGCCCTCGGGGGCGGGCAGGACGCGGATGGTGCGGGTCTCGATGCGGCTGCGGCTGATCTCGCTGGTGGCGGCGGCGGCCGGGGTCGTTTCCCAGGGCAGGGCGTTCAGCTGCGCGTTCAGGCCGGGCTGGTTGCCGAGGACTGGCCACAGGTAGTGCGCCTTCTTCGCCTTGCGCAGGAACAGGGCGTTGTCCCTGTTCGCCTGCATGGCGTCCGCCGTGATCAGGGCATCGTCCAGGGGCAGGGGCGCCAGCAGCGGCTTGAAGTGGCTGATCTCGTTGGCCTTGCCTGATTTCGCGACCTTGTCCTGGGCGATGACCAGGCCGGGGACGTGGGTGACGGCGGCGAGCAGGTGCACCTTCTTCTTCCCGCCGGCCTTGGCGCCCTTGCGTTCCTTCCCGTCCACGGCGACCGCGCGGCGGGCGGGCACGTGCCCGGGATCGCCGGTGACGGCCGCGTCCAGCCAGGGGTGGAGCGGGTGCGGGCGGAACCAGCCGTCGCCGCGTTTCTCGCGGAAGCTGGCCGCGGCCGGCGGTTTCCGCTTCCTTTTCTTCCGCTTCTCTTCCCTCGCGCGCTGCTCGTCCGCGCGGTGCGCGGCATACGCGGCCGGGATCGCGGGATCGAGCGCGGCGGCGGCCACGCACGCGGACAGCGCGGCCTCGAGCTCGTCCGCGTCCAGCAGCTTCCCGAGCCGGTCCAGCATGGAAGCGGACGGCGCCACCCGCAGCCCGGTCCGCGGGCTGACGCGGCAGCCGTGCGCGGCCAGCACCTCCTGGTCCCAGCCCGCCGCCGCCTGCGCGACCGCCAGCGGCCCGCCGCGCGCGGACGCCACGCCCGCGACCACCACCGAGACCAGCGACGGCAGCGGATGCCGCTTCCCCCGCGGCTTCCGCGTATCGGTCAGCCGCCCCTCCAGCGCCGCCCGTACGGACACCGGGTCAGGCACTGTCCCGGCAGGCAGGTGGCGGCGGATGCAGCCGGCAAGCCATGATGAAGACACGGGCGCGGTCAAGGCAGTCCTCGGGTGGCGGTTTAACGGCGTGAGAACCTGAATCATCACCCGCGGCGGCCTGGCCGCGCCCCCGCTTCAGGCACATCCGCGCCATACGCACCACGCGCCCGCAGCCCCGACCGCTGATCACGCAACGTAACGACTACCCTCGTAGCAGAACCCCCGGAACCCCGCTGACGGGCCACCCCAAGCCCATCCCATTAGTCACGCGCTGTTACGCCGACTTTGACGAATCCCTGCCCTGTCCTGCGGCACGGACGACGTTTCCCCGGTCATAGTCACCTCCTGAAACGACACCGCCGCGGATCTCCTGCCCTTCGGCGGTCCGGCATTCTTGCAGCTGGTTCAGCTGCGCTATCTCTCATCCTGATGCGGACTTTTCGTGAGGTCATCACCGGCAGCCGCCATCCCCTGGCAGGGCCAGCATCAGTTCACGACTTCCGGCTGCCTGCCATCCCTTGGTTGGGCAGGCATGGTTCACAGCGTCCGCTAACCTCAATCGTTCAGTGACTCTGGCGTGCGCCTGGCGCGCCGCGGGCAGCGGCGCCAAGGAAGTGCGAGAGCAACTGCCCGCCGATGAGCTGCACCCCTGGCTGAAGCCGCAGCATGGGGAGCCGCAGGGGGCGCGCCTCGCACGCCCAGGCCGACGACGGGCTGCCGACCACTAAAGTGCGACATAGGTATAAGTCAGGGATGGTTGACCAGCTCGCGAAGGGGGCGAGTACTATGGCTCGTTACACCGGGTGGACGGTGCACGACGGCTGGGTCATATGCCTTCTTTTCCGCCTGCGTACTGCCGTACAGCCCTGTATCACCGCGATTCTGGCCGCCGTGGACGCGCACGCCTGCCGCATGCCGCCCGAGCACGAAGCCCAGGTGATGCGCGCCATCAAAGAAGCAGCCTGGCGTTAGTGGGTCAGGCGAGGCTCGTCCATGATCCATTAAAGAGGTCACGCATTTGACACTTAACAGATGGCCAACTTAGATGCCGCAGAGATGGTCCCGCGCGTGTTGTGCCAGTTTTCAGAGAACCGCTGCCTTCGGCCGGGAGGCTGATGACAGCCCAGCCGAGCAATGGGCCCGCGTCAGTCATACGTGACCCCGGGCCGGTGTCCGTAAGGGGATCGTCCTGCGCACATGATCGTCCCAGGGCCGGACGAGGACAGTCACCAGGTCGCGGTGTCTCAGATAGGTCGTACGTTGATGTTCTCAGTTGGGGACCTCTACCGTACGATGGGGAGGTGACCGGTACTGACGCGGCCGCCGCGGCGCCATCCTCTGCCCGGCCTGGCGCGCTCATCGGGTACGCGCGGTGCTCGACCGTCGCCCAGGACACCGATATCCAGCGGGCCGCCCTCGCCGGGTACGGCGTCCCCGCCTGCCGTGTCCACGTCGATGAGGGATTCACCGGGACCAGCACCAGCCGGCCTGGCCTGGACCAGGCGCTCGCCGCCGTGCACGCCGGGGACACCCTGATCGTCCCCAGGCTTGACCGGTTCGCCCGGTCGCTGCCTGACGCACGTTCCCTCGCCGACCTCATCATCAGCCGGGGAGCCTGCCTGCAGATCGGCTCCACGGTGTACGACCCGGCCGACCCGTTCGGGAAGATGTTCTTCAATATCCTCGCCTCGTTCGCGGAGTTCGAGGTCGACGTCATCCGGCTCCGCACGATCGAGGGCATGGCCAGGGCCCGCCAGCGCGGAAAGCTCAAGGGCAAGCAGCCTAAGCTCAACGGCCAGCAGCGGGCACACCTGCTCCAGCTCGACCGGCAAGGGGCGAAGACCCCGACCGAGCTGGCGGAGCTGTTCGGGGTGTCGCGGGCCACCATCTACCGGGAACTGAAGAAGGCACAGGAGGCCGCAGTATGACCGCTCAGCCGACCGGCCCCGCGCACGGCCCGGACACCGGCTCGTATGAGGTGATCCACCTGGGCGGGCACGCCGCGGTGGTGGTGCCGCTGACGTGGTGCCGATCTGGCATATCGCCCGAGGGAAAACCAGCGGCTGATCTCCCGCTGACACCGGCACCGGGCATCAGTGCAGCTCAGGAATATCCGGCCAGAATTTCCTCGCGATTACCGGGACTCCTACTTCGCCCCCGGGTGACACGCTCGTTACCAGTACCCCTAGCCGGGGACTCACGGCGTGTCCTCAACGACAGAAAGTGACGTGACAGTGGCCCGGACCCCGCCGATCCTGGCCGAGCAGCCGCTGGACGCAGCCCGGAAGGCAGCCGGGCAAGTCGTCACGCTGGCCGGCGCCGAGGCGGTGGCCGTGCAGGCGGTGGCCGTGCAGGCGGTGGCCTCCTTCACGCGGGCCGCACTGCTGTGGCCGTCGATCTCCGCAGCCCACGCAATGGCCGGTCTGGCCGGCGCGCTGGGCCCATGGCTGCCGCTGCGCCCGCTCCCGGACCAGCCGGTGGTCGTGGTAATGCCCGGATCGGGCGGTGCAGGACGGGGCGCGAAGGTGCCCGGTGGCCGGCCGGGGGCGGTGCGCGCGGCCGGTGCGATCACGCTGGGGGTGGAGGAGGAGTTCGTGCTGCTGGACCCGTCCACCGGCATCACGGTGCTGGCCGGCCCTGATCTGGTGCGGATGCTCGGCGGGGAGCCGGGCGTGCAGCAGGAGCTGATGCGGTTCCAGGTGGAGACTGGAACCAGGGTGTGCACGGGCCTGGACGACCTCGGCCGCGAGCTGGTCAGGCTGCGGCGGCTCGCCGCGGCCGCCGCGGCGCATCTGGGCTGCCGCCTGGTGGCGTCGGGGGTCGCGCCGTACCGCACGCCCGGGCTGGCCGCCTTGACGTGCCAGCGCCGTTATCACGAGCTGGCCCGCCGGTACGGTCCGGTGGTGGCCGAGGCCGGCATCTGCGCCTGCCACGTGCACGTCGGGGTCCCCTCCCGGGACCTGGGCGTCCAGGTGCTGGCGCGGCTGCGGCCCTGGCTTGCGCCGCTGCTCGCCGTCGCCGCCAACTCCCCGATCGCCGACGGGCGCGATACCGGATGGGCCAGCTGGCGGTACACGATCCAGTCACGCTGGCCGACCGCGGTGCCGCCCGCCGGGTGGCCGGACGCGGTCGCCTACGACACGGCCGTCGGCCGCCTCATCGGGTGCGGCGCGGCGCTGGATGAGCGGAGCGTCTACTTCCTGGCCCGGCTTTCCCCGCGCTACCCGACCGTCGAGGTCCGGGTCGCCGACGTCTGCCTCGACGCCGGCACCGCGGTGCTGCTGGCGGGGCTGATCCGCGCCCTGGTGGCCACCGCCCTGGCCGAGGCCCGGCGCGGGACGCCGGTGGCAACGGCGCCGCCCCGGCAGGTCGCCGGGGCGCTGGCCGCCGCGGCGCGGCAGGGGCTCGCCGGGGCAGGAGTCGACCCGTTCACCGGGCAGGCCGTCGATGCGCCGGCGCTCCGCTCCCGCCTCCTCGATCATGTCTACCCCGCGCTCGCGGACCACGGCGACACCGAGACGATCACCCGGCTGCTGCACCGGCTCGACCAGCAGGGGACCGGAGCCGACCGCCAGCGAGCCCTGTTCACCAGCGCCGCATCCACGCCCGCGTTCATCGCCGCACTCGCCCGCGCGACGCTGTCCGGCTACGAGCCGGGCCGCTGGCGCCGGCCCGGTGCCTGGGGTCCCGGCAGCTGCGCCAGGGCCAGGACTTAGCAGGTGATGACGCATACCGGCGGCGAGCGCGCCGCGTCAGGGTTCCGGGAGCAGATGACCTGGCAGCTGCGGGCCGCCCGTGTGCTCACCGGCCTGCTAGAGCGCGGGGACCGCGAGCGCCTGCCCGTGCTGGAGTGGACGATCAGCCACAACGGCGTCCAGGTCACCGGCCGGTCCTACGCTCAGCCGGGCAGTGCCCGCCGGGCCGCGCTCGCCGCGTGGGCCGCGGCGCTCGGCATCACGCTGGGCGAGGAATACCACCAGGACAGCAGGATGACCACGATCACCGGTACGGCTAAGCGGGAACGCGCCCGGCACGGGTCCGCGACAATCACGCTCACCGGCGACATTTGGGAAGACTGACCCGCCGCCCGCGGGGACCGGGCCGTAACAGCGGCCAGCGCGGCAGTTCATAGGCGTCTAAGGGAGTCTGTAGCCGTCCACGCAAAGCGCCTGACCTGCGTGAATAGACGGCCATGGACCCACAGGGAAGGGCAGGCCGGACTCATAATCCGCCGGTCCTGGGTTCGGGTCCCAGCCGCCCCACCGACCGACCGGGACATCGGTACCCTCTGCGGGGTCGTTGGCCTGCTGATGCGCCACCTGCCGGGGTTAGCGATCGGCAGCCCGGCCGGCCATTACGCGAACGTTCCTGAAGCCGGGCAGCGGCCGGTCCGCGAGGGGATGGCCTGTCGGATCGCGCTACAGGCGCCGGGGCCCGCGCTCAGGCGCAGGCATCACCCTGTCCCGGCGGGGCAGGGCCTTAGCCGGGGTGCGGGGCGTCGCGGATGGTGCGCTGTCAGTCTCAGGATCAGCTGGTCAGAGGTAGCTGCCGCGCCTGCGTGGCGCAGTGGGCGGCGAAGGTGTCGAAGACGTGCCGGGCTCGGCGCAGATCGAGCTTGGTGACGTCGCGTCGTAGCTGCGCGGCGTAATCAGTGCCGAGGGCGGCACTCGCTTCGGCCATCATGACCGGCTCAGCTAGCCATGCATTGAGGAGCGCAGCGTCTACTTCGAGGTGGAAGAGCAGCCCCCAGGCGCTGCGTCCGAGCCGGAAGGCTTGTATGTCGGTCTGCTCGGATTTAGCAAGGTGGACAGCGTCGCTGGGCAGGGTGAACTCCTCGCTGTGCCAATGCAGGGCTGGCGTGCTGGGCGCTAGCGCGGCGGTGAGCGGGTCGTCGCTGGTGAGGATCTGGATCGGCGCTACACCGATCTCGGATCGTGGCGCGGGGGTGATGATCGATCCCGCTGCTCTGGCGATCAGCTGCGCCCCCAGGCAGATGCCGAGCAGCGGCACCTGGCGGTCGATGGCCTCCGATATCCAGACCAGCTCCTGCTGGAGCCCGGGGAAGCCTGCGACGTCGGTGGCGCTCATCGGACCGCCCATGAGCACGGCGCCGCGGACGGACTCGGGCGGCGGCAGCACCGCCGACTGGTCGTCCAGCAGATCCTGCATCGTCACCGTGGTGCCGGCGAAGGAGTCCACGATGTGGTGCGGACCCTCCCACGAGACATGCCGGACGATCAGCAGCGGCCTGGAGTTGTCCCGCTCGGTCTGCGAAGTCACGAAGTCCAACTATGTCGCAAGGTCCGCTATGCCCTCGGCGGAACTCTGCGTCCCCCGCTGCATGCCCGGCTGTGACAGGTTGGCCGGCACCAGGTTCTTGTAAGTAGAGTCGTGCGCGTCGACGGTGGCCTCCAGGTCGATCTCGATGGCGGACAGTACGCCGGCCTTGCGTCGGCTCAGGATGGCGAGCCAGCCGATCCCGGCGAGCATGTACGCGAGGAAGTAGTACGGGAAGTACCGGACGGGGGCGCCAGGCAGCGGATAGAAGCTGCCGACCGTCGGGACGAGCAGGCACAGCATCGCCAGGACGAAGACGACGATGTTCTTGCGGGTGAGCTCGCCGCGGCGGCGCAGGTAGACCGGTGCTGCGATCGAGATGAGGAAGTAGGCCAGCAGGAACCCGAACGCGGCAAGGGTCCCGGCGTCGCCGAAGGTCGTCAGGGGGTTGGTGAAGTGCTGCATGACCGTCGGGATCACGAAGACGGTGATCACGAAGACGGTGATCGCGACGTGGGGGGTGCGATTGCGGTCGTGGCTGTCGCCGATGCGGTGCGGGAAGACGCCGTGGCGTGCCATCGGGTAGAGGATGCGCGAGCCGGCGTTGATGCAGGACAGCGACAGGGAGAAGAAGCTGAGCATGGCGCCCACGGAGATCGGCGCCTTGAAGAATCCGATCTTGTCAATGCTGGCGAGGGTGTTGAGGGGCGCCGCGAGGTCAGCCAGGGACGTGCCGTAATGGCGCGTGCCGAAGACCTCGACGTAGCTGACGAAGACGAAGATAAGGCCGGTGATCGCCAGGCTCCATATGACGGCGCGGGGCACGTTACGCAGGGGGTTCCTGGCTTCGCCGCCGAGGGCTGTCGCGCTCTCGAAGCCGACGAGGCTGAAGATGCAGATAACGACGGCGAGGTTGATGCCGTTCAGGCCGATACCTTTGAGGGTGAGCTGCGCGGTGTCGATCGGGCTGCCGTGCCGGAAGAGCACGATAAAGCACAGGCCGAGGATCAACGTAATCGACAGGCCTTCGAGCGCCAGCATGAGCAGCGAGGACATGCGGATGTCCTTGTAAGCGATGAACCAGCAGACGGAGGCGCTCACGGCGAAGGAGAGGACGGCGGGGACGTGATGGGCAACGCCGACCGCGTTGAGGAACTGGTTGACGAAAATCGAGAAACCGGCCAGTCCGGCGATGGCGATGAAGGCGTAGGACCACAACAACGTCCAGCCGGACAGCACACCTCCGGCAGGTCCGAGGCCGCGCCCGGTGTAGGCGTACATGGAGCCAGCGGATGCCGAGCGTCGCGCGAACTGGTTGAGGTTCATGACGACGAAGGAGAGCATCACGGTCGCGAAGAGGTAGGCGAGCCAGGTGCCCTGACCGGCGTCGGAAAAGGCCAGCGGCACGATGAGCACCGCGGTCATCGTAGGTGAGATGACCGCGACCGACTGGGCGAGCAGAGTGGGAAACCCTAGGACGCCGGTCCGAAGGCCCTGACCTTGCGGGCGCCGGCCGGGCGCCGGGTCTTTGCCTGAAGAACTCCTGGTTCCGGGAGAAATCGTCATCGTGTGACTCCTGATGCAGCTGCCAGAGCACGACCACAGTGTCGACCGGCGCGGTATGGGGGAGGGGGCAGGTCAGTCGCTGCTATCTCGTGCTCACTCGTCGAAGGACTGGTCCTCGAGCAGGAGATCTTCGTAGAAGGCGCCGAAGTTGCGTGCCGGGTGGGCGATCGCCATCTCCAGCACCCACAGGTTCGGCTTCGGGTGCAGCTTGGCTTCGGCGAGCGATCCGTCGTAATGGGCTTCGTGGGGGAATTCGGACAGGCGGTGCCCGGACAGGTCGAGGTTGAGGCGCCAGCCACGCTCGGCGGCCGACGTGCCGGCGTACTCATACAGTTCCGGGCCGGTCAGGCCCTTCTCGAACCACAGGTCGCGCACGTCCTGCCACAGGGCGCGGACATCATGCTTGGCCTTGAGGTGCTCGGAATCGTCGCCGAAGACGAAGGTCTCGCCGGCGTCGCCTTCGGTGTCCCCGTATACCGGGCCGATGTCGATGAAAAAGATGTCCTGCTCCCCGAGCACGATGCCGGGCTCGGACTCGGCCAGGAAGTCCTTAGTGGTGTTCGGGCCGAACCGGACGATGACCCGGTGCCATCCCTTCCGCATTCCCATCGTGCCCAGCACCTGGCGGGCCATCGCCACGGCGTCCTCCTCGACCATGCCCGGCTTGATGTTCGCCGCGACCTGGCGAAGGGCCTTATGGGTGCGGGCCCTGACGTCGAGCTGCTTCTCGACGGAGAAGTTAGGCCCGGCCGCTTCGATATCGATGCTGGTGGTCATAGCGCGCCCTCTCGTCGTTTCCGCCGACGGTCCATGCCGGCGCTGCGGGTTCGACGAAAGCCTATGAGCGCGTTGCCTGTCAGGCAACCTAAGTTGTCAGATGTTAACATAGCCTGCATCGTGCCGGCGAGAGTTTACGTGGCCGACACAGACCTCAGGCTGGGTCAAAGATCGAGGACGAGGCGGGCCGTGCGTGATCGGCTGACGCAGATCATCATGTAGCGATTGGTTTCACGCTCCGAGGGCGTGAGAACCGCGTCGCGGTGATCGGGAACGCCTTCGAGTACTTCCGTTTCGCAGGAGCTGCAGATGCCTTCCTCGCACGAGCTCATGACGTTCGGGCAGGACGGCCGGATCGCATCGAGAATCGATGTGCCCGCGGGAACGTGAACGGTCAACTGCGTCCTTGCGAGGATGACGTCGAACGCGGTGTCGTCCTCGTATGTGTGATCGGCGGTCGCTGCACTGAAGTATTCGAGCCGTACCGGGATGTCCGGTCGGAGGGCCTGGCCCGTGGACACCACCGCCGCGATCATCGGTGCCGGGCCGCAGCAGTAGACGGCGGCACCGGCCGGAACCTCCATGAAGGCAGCCGCGAGGTCCGGGAGACCGGCCTCGTCCTGCGGCACGACCTGCACGTCGCCGCCTGGCAGCGCCTCGATTTCGGCGACGAAGGCCATGCTGCGCCGGCTGCGGCCGCCGTAGACGAAGGTCCAGGGAAGACCGGCCGCAGCGACGTTGCGGACCATGGCGAGCAATGGCGTCACGCCGATACCGCCTGCGAGGAACAGGTAGTGGCTCGCCGGCTCGAGCGTGAAGTTGTTCCGCGGATGGTCGACAGTGACGCGGTTGCCTGGCTGAGCGATGCGATGCAGCTCCATTGATCCGCCCCGCCCGGCCTCAGCGCGCAGCACCGCCACGCGATAGGTGCGGGGATCAGCGGGCTCGCCGTGGAGTGAATACGAGCGCACTTTGCCTGACGGAAGATGCAGATTGACATGCGCGCCCGGTTGCCACTCCGGAAGCGGCTCGCCGTCAGGATGGATAAGTTCGAGTGAGAACAACGTCGGTCGCCTCCCGCCGCACGGTGCGAATGATCAGATCGAGGAGCGCATCGGTCGGCACGGCGATTTCGTCCTTCGCAGCGGATCGGGAACCGCGCCCGGCGCATTGACCTGACTAGGTCATCAACGGTAACCGATCTGGTTAATGACGGATCTGGCTGAGCTCGGTCTTGCCCTCGGCTGTAACGAGCAGGACCTCGGCCGGAACTCGTCGAGTCGTCATCCGGTGCGGCCGGCTCGCGTCGAAGTGCACCGAGGAGTCCTTCGGTATCTCATAGAGCACGCCGTCGTATTCCAGCTCGAGCGCTCCGCGCTGAACGTAGAGCCATTCCTCGCCGCGGTGACGCACCGGCGGCGTGGGCGGGCGGTTCGGGGTGACTGTGACTCGCAGTGCCTCCAGGGCATGCGAATCCGGATACCCGCTACAGGAGGCAATTTCCAGGCCGCCCGCATTGTGGCTGGGGGCGTCGCGACCGTAGGTGGCCAGCGGAGAACCGTCGATGTCTTCGCCGAGCAGAGTGCTGATGCGCGTGCCCAGAGCGCTCGCCAAGTCGATGAGCATGCCGATCGAGGGCTGCCGCTCACCGCACTCCAACCGAGACAGGTGTGCTTTGGAAAGTCCAGCGAGAGCGGCAAGCTGGTCCAGCGTCAGCCCGCGTGTCTCGCGCGCCCCGTGCAGTCGCTGGCCAATCGCGGCGAGGTCGACGTCGGCACCCATGGGGCGAGAATATCAGGCCTGTTACCTTTTAGGCAACTCAAGTTGCCATACGATGCGCTGTCGAGGCGCGCCACCATGGACGAACTGGCTGAGGCACTCGGCGGGCCGGCTACTTCCGGTCATGTCCAAAGACGGGTTGTTCTTTCAGGGCCCAGCAGTTCGCTGCGGTACTGCGGGGTTGGCTCCACGGCTTTCCGATGCGAGCCGCTGCCGCAGCGCGTCGAGCACCACGTCAATGCTCTGGGCGAGCTGGTCGCGGCCGGGGCCGGCGCGTGACACCAGGGCGGAGCCTTGGAAGACGAGGAGCAGCAGCTGGGCTTGCACTTCGGGTGTGGCGGCGGCGCTGACCTCCCCGCTGGCCTGCCCGCGGCGCAGCGCTGCGGCCACCACCTCGACGAAGCCATCGTAGGCGGCGGCGACGAGCGCCTCGGCTTCCGGGTCGCCCGCGACGAGCTCGGCGGTGGTGTTGCCGACCAGGCAGCCACGCCGCCGCTCGCCTGCGGTGGCCCCGGTCACGCTCGCCGGCTCGGTGAGCATGCCGCGCAGCGCCGGCAGCACCGGGCCGCCCGCGAGGGCCGCTTCGAGCTGGTCCTTGTTGTGCTGCCAGTACAGCGCGACCGCACGCAGGTACAGGCTGCGCTTGTCCCCGAAAGTGGCGTGGAGGCTGCCCCGCTGCACCGACAGGCCGTCCACCAGGTCCTGCACCGAGGTCGCGGCATACCCGCGTGACCAGAAGAGGTCACGGGCCCGGCCGAGCACCTCCTGTTCGTCGAAGGAGCGAGGACGACCGGTACGAGCCATGACATCTGGCGTGAAGTCAAGGGCATGAGAATCATCGCCGCGCACGCCTACCATCGCATCGATTGCGAAGAGGTCTGGGTCACTCTGCGAGACGACGTCCCGCGAATGGACAAGGCGATCCAGCGCTGGCGTCAGACCCAGGCTTGATGCCGGGTAGCCCCGACGCGTTACCGCGCCGGGGCCCCCTCAGATCCGTGCGTGCCAGTTGGCCCGGCACACGGCTCAAGCAAGCCGCAAGGGCGTTTCAGGTTGTAGCTGTGGTTCCGGTTCCCTGCGCTGGCGGGCGGGGAGCCCACGCTGGCAGGAGGCGTGCACGAGGCGGGTCTGGTCACCGCTCGGCGGGCCCGGCCGTCCGTGGTGGACGAGGTAGCTGGAGGCTACCGCCCTGCGGGCGACGTGCTGCCACCACCGCTCCCATTCGCGGGGAGACTGGGGTGGCTGCTCAGCGGACAGCAGGTAGTCCCCGCACAGCAGGCAGCACCCGTCCTGCCTGGTGAGCAGGCGCAGGGTGTACCTGTCGAGCGGGGGCCTGACCTTCTTGCGCCGCTGGGCCCAGTAGCTGGCCAGGGCGGGGTCATCGGGGGATGCCGCGCCCTTGACCGGCACGTGCCGTTCGATGCCGGTCCAGGAGAACTTGACCAGGTAGGCGCCGCTGTCGCGGTCGCCGAACACCAAGCGGTCGTTCCTGAACTTGTTGAACTTGCCGAAGTACCGGCCGACGATCCAGGTTCTCGGCTTGTTCTTGTGGCGCCACTTGGCCCACTTGTAGAGCAGGCTCCACAGGTAGTTGTCCAGCGAGTGGAACACCTCCGATGACACCACGGTCCGGTAATAGGCCGCCCATCCCCGGACCACAGGGGCGAGCGTGATGATAACTACCGCCGCGTTCGAGCCGCGCAGCCTGCGCGTCTCGGCGGCGAGCCGTTCCCGGAGCCTCTTGACGGCCGCCTCAGACGGCTTGATCAGCAGCTTGCGGTTGTAGCGGCGGACGTTAAAGCCCAGGAAGTTGAAACCCTCGCTGATGCGGACGACCTTCGTCTTGTCCTCGTTGAAGGCCAGCCCCCGGGGCGCCAGCCACTCCGCCAGCCGCGCCTTGACGTTCTCGGCCTGCTCCTGGCTGTGGCAGAGCACGGTCACGTCGTCGGCGTACCTGATCACGACCGGGGAGCCTGGCCTGGCGCACCCGGCGTCTCTGCCGGAGGTCACGTACGCGACCCCGGCAGCCTCCTCCAGCCCGTGCAATGCGACGTTCATAAGACACGGACTGGTCACGCCCCCAACGCAATAGATAACTTCTGCTTCGACGTCACGCTGAGCTACCGGCGGCTGGAACGGCCTCGGCGCGTCACGGGCAAGCAGTGACATGTCGGGTAGTACGGTTATGGCATGGCTGGTGACCGTCGCGTGGGTGATGCGGAGTACGCCCGGCGGGTCAACGCTGCCGCTGAGCTGGTGGAGTCCGGTGTCCCGGCGGCCGAGGCCGCTGGGGCGCTGGCCGGCCGGTTCGGGTGCTCGCTGCGGCAGGCCGCCGGTATGTGGACCAGGCCGCCGCGGGCGGCCGGGTGCCGGTGCCCGAGGCGAGCGTGGTGTTCACCGTCAAGCTGCCCGCGGGGCTGGCCGGGCGGGTGCGCGCCTACGCGCGCGAGCGGGAGACCACGATCTCCGCCGTGGTGGCCCGCGCGCTAACCGAGTTCTTCCAGCGGGGCCGCAGACAGCCGCCCCGCAGGTGAGCGACCGGGTGGTCGAGACGGAGTGCGTCTTCGGCCGCCACGCGGCCATCGATCTGTCGGTGGCCTACGCCATTCTGGTGCCACAGCGGCGGGCCCGTATCCGGGCCGGCCAGGAAGGAAGGCCGCCCCGTGACGAGCGCGGCGATCTACGCCCGGGTATCCTCGGCCCGGCAGAAGAAGGACCAGACGATCGGCTCGCAGACAGCGGCGCTACGCGAGCACGCCGGGCAGCTGGGGGTTGACCTGCCCGGGGAGTGGGTGTTTGAGGACGAGGGGCATTCGGGGGCGACGCTGGTCCGCCCGGCCCTGGAGGCGCTGCGTGACCTCGTCGCCCAGGGCTGCGTCGATGTGGTGCTGTGTTACTCCCCGGACCGGCTGGCCCGCAAGTTCGCCTACCAGGCGCTGCTGATCGAGGAGTTCGCCCGCGCCGGGGTGCGGGTGGAGTTCGTCAAGGGCCCGCGCGGTGACAGCCCCGAAGACCAGCTGATGGTGCAGTTCCAGGGCATGTTCGCCGAGTACGAAAAAGCCCAGCTGATGGAGCGCTACCGACGCGGCAAGACCCACCGCGCCCGCTGCGGATCGGTCAACGTCCTGGGCGGGGCCCCGTTCGGCTACCGCTACATCAACAAGACCGCTGACAGCGGAGCCAGCTACGAGATCGTGGACCATGAGGCGGCGATCGCCGCCGAGCTGTTCCGCCGCTACACCGACGACGGCGCTTCCATCGCTGACCTGACCCGCTGGCTCACCAGCGAAAACGTCCCCACCCGAACCGGCAAGGCCCGATGGGACCGCTCGGTCGTCTGGGGCATGCTGCGCAACCCCGCCTACGCGGGCACCGCCGTGTTCGGCAAGACGCAGGTCCTGCAGGAATCGCCAGGGCTCAACCGGCGGGCCCGCCTGGAGGGCCGCTCGGTGCCGCGGGCCTCCAAGACCGTCGACCGGCCCCGGGAGGAGTGGATCGAGATCCCCGTCCCCGCCATCGTGACGGCCGGGACGTTCCAGCGAGCCGCCCAGCGGCTGGCCGGCAACAAGCGGTTCGCCGCCCGCAACACCAAGGTCCCGTCCCTGCTGCAGGGCCTGGCTGCCTGCTCGGCCTGCGGCTACGGGTACTACCGCACCTCGGCCCGCACCACGAGCAGGAAGATCTACTACTACCGGTGCCTGGGCTCCGATGACTACCGCTACGAAGGCGGCCGGGTCTGCGGCAACCAGCCGGTCCGCGCCGACTACCTCGACACCGTCGTGTGGGACCACATCACCGGCCTGCTCGCCGACCCGGCCCTGATCCGCGCTGAGATCAGCAAACGGCTCGATGCCGCCCGCACCGCCGACCCGGCCACCCGGCAGCGCAAACGCCTGGAGCTAGCCCTGGCCAAAGCCAGCACCGGAATCACCGCGATGATCGAGGCCTACTCCGAGCAGCTGATCACCATCGACGAGCTGCGCGCGCGGATGCCGCACCTGCGTGCCCGCGAGACCAGCCTGCGCGGCCAGCTCGACGCGCTCGACGCCCAGCTGGCCGACCGGGACGCCTACCTCAAGCTCGCCGCCGACCTGGAAGGCTTCCTCGCCCAGCTGCGCGGCAGCGCCGCCACCGCCACCGTCGAAGAACGCCAGCACGTCCTGCGGCTGCTCGTCAAGGACATCCTCATCGGCCCCGAGAAGATCACCATCCGGCACCGCATTCCCACCCGCGCGGATGGCTCCGCCGCCCGGCAGCGCGACCCCGGACCCGATACGGAGGGTGACCATCGCCCGGGTTATCTATTGTGTTGGGGGCGTGATGATTGACCCCTGCGGCGTGCCGGTATCGGTTTCCCGCAGCGCGCCATCCTCAGCGAGGATGCCCGCTTTCAGGAACGCCTTCACCAGCGCCAGGACGCGTTTATCGCCGACACGTTTCCGCACCCGGCCCAGAAGTGCCGAATGCGAAATTTCGTCGAAACAGGCTTTGATATCGCCCTCCACGACCCACTCATACGTGCGGGACGTGAAATGAACCACCTCAGCCACCGCGTCATGAGTCCGGCGCTTCGGACGGAACCCGTAGGAGCACGGGAGGAAATCCGCCTCGAAGATCGGCTCCAGCACCAGCTTCAGGCACGCCTGGACCCAATGCCATGGGCTTTAGCCCTGGCTTTTCATCCGGATGTTCAGCTGACCGGCGCGTTGACCGTAAAAGGTGCTCCTGAACTGGGACGATAAGAGTGCTGAAGCCCTTATCAGCGCTAGTTCGAGGAGCACCTCAAAAGTGAACCTTACCGGGTGGTCGAAGAGCCTGGAAGTCACCGCCGATGGCGAGGGCGTCGTGTCGCATGCCGGGCTGGCCCTGCTGCGCCTGCTAGCCGACAAGACCGGGCTGACCGGGGGGCTGTCGCGGGCGCTGGCCTCGCCGCGGCTGCTGATCCACGACCGCGGCCGGGTGACGGCGGACCTGGCCTGCGCGATCGCTGACGGCAGCGAGGTGATCAGCGACTTCCGGGTGCTGGGCGACCAGAAAGAGCTGTTCGGTCTGGTCGCCTCGGTGCCGACTACGTGGCGGACGCTCGATGAGATCGCCGCGGGCGGCCCGCGGGCCCTGACCCGGATCACCAGGGCGGTGAACGGCGCCCGCCGCCAGGCCTGGGCCGCCGTTGAAGCCCGGCACGGCGCCCTGCCCGGCGTGCGGGTCGCGGATAAGGTCCTGCAGGGCGTGACCTGCGTCCGGCTGGACGCCACGGTCACCCCGGCGCATTCCGATAAGGAACTGGCGGAACCGAATTTCAAGGGTTTCGGGCATCACCCTTTGCTCGGGTACTGCGATAACACCGGTGAGCCGCTGGCCGGGATGATGCGCCGCGGCAGCGCCGGGTCAAATACCACCGCCGATCACCTGCAGGTGCTCGGTGACGCGATCGCCGCGCTGCCGCCGAAGTTCCGGCGGCGGCTGATGGTCACTGCGGATGGGGCCGGGGCCAGCCACGGGCTGATCACCCGCCTCGATCAGCTGGCGTCCCGGCCCGGGTACCAGCTGACCTACTCCGTCGGCTGGGAACTGGGCGGCCGTGAGCGGGCCGCGATCCGGCTGGTCCCGCAGGAGGCCTGGCAGATCGCGATCGATCAGCGCGGCCAGGTGCGCGAGCGCCGTGCGCCTGGCGCCTGCGCGGACCGGTCTTGCGGGCATACGCGGTGCTGGATCGAAGAAGCCCACGTCACCGAGCTGACCGGGCTGCTGCGCGAAGGCCCTCACGGGGACCAGCTGGACGGCTGGCCGGCCAGCATGCGCGTCTTTGCCCGCCGGGAGCGGCCGCACCCCGGCGCCCAGCTGAGCCTGTTCGAGAACCAGGACGGCTGGCGTTACTGCCTGTGGGTCTCGAACGTGCCCGCCGGGCTGCGCGGCTGGCGGGCCCAGCTGGGCTATATCGACGCTGCGCACCGGGTGCACGCCAGGGTTGAGGACGGCATCCGTACCGGGAAGGACTGCGGGATCGGCCGGTTCCCCTCGCACGATTTCGCGATGAATTCCGGGTGGCTGGCCGCCGCCTTGATCGCCGCGGCCTTGCTGTCCTGGCTGCGGCTGCTCGCCCTGGACGGCGACCTGGCCAAAGCAGAACCAAAGACTTTGCGTTACCGGATCCTGCATGCCGCCGGGAAGCTCGTCCGCGGCGGCCGCCGCCGGCGGCTGAAAATCCCCGCCACCTGGCCCTGGGCAGAGGCCATCGCCACCGCCTGGGCCCGGATCACCGCCCTGCCACACGCACCCTGACCAGCGAAAGCTATCCCTGCGATACGGAAGGAGTCCCCCCGGGGCCTGTGGAACCCCCGGCCACCGGCCCGCCAGCCGGGCCACCGTCATACCCCGACCGTAAAATCACGAACTGTTCAGCGGTTCAGCCGCGATCCCAGGCCAGCCCTCCGCCCGCATGAATCATCAGGGTTAGAGGGAACGGCGCGGCGGGCTGTTGCGGGTTATGGTCACGTTGGGTGACCGGTGGCGGGGTTGTGCCGGTTTCCGGCGAGATAGGTGAGGCTCCTGGTAGAAGAGGGATTGCTTAGATCATCCTTCGTCCCAGGAGCCTCTTGTGAAGTTGTACCCGGTCGCGTCGTTTTCTGCCAGCAGTGCGGATGCGAGGGAGATTCCGGGCGGCGGGACGCTGATGGTGGCAGTGCGGCTGTGCGACCTTGTGTCTCCGGCGGGGCGGCCGTCGGCCGGGGGTGACCGGTCGGCGCTGGTCATAGCGGGGACGGAGCGGATCCGGACCGGTGACCAGGTGGTTTTCCTGAAGGTGGTGGCGGTCGCGCCAGCGCGGGTCCGCAGGGACGGGCGGGTGCAGGCGCAGGGCAGCCCGTGCGATCACGCGACGCTCGGGCCTTTGGAGGAGTGGCTGGAGGAGCAGGCGGGGCCGGGCGTGATCGACGGCATCGCGGGCGCGGCTGCGCTGTCCGGGCCGGTGAAGGGGGAACGGAAGAGGCTGCTGACCAGGGAGTTCATGGTCCGCGCGATCGTCTTGATGACGCTTATGCCGGACGCGGACGCCCGGGAGGTGATCATCGCGCTGGCGGGGGACCTGGCCATGGTGCCGTGGGCGCGGGCGTGGCGGCCGGCGTCGCCGCGGGCGTTCGGGGACTGGCGGGCCGCCCTCGGCCCGCAGCCGCTGGAGGAGCTGCAGGACATCGTGCTGCGCGCGTCGCACGCCGAGCATGAGGCCCGGGACTGGCGGGCGGTCGTGATCGGCAGGCTGAAGGTGTCGTCGGCGGACGGGACGCTGGTCCGGGTGCCGGACACGCCGGCGAACCGGGCCGCGTTCGGCTCCGTTGGCACGGGGGATGACTCCAGCCCGTTCCCGCAGGTGCGGGCGCTGCCGCTGAACGACGCCTCTACCCGGGCGCTGCTGGGGATGCCGCACGGCCCGGCCGGCACGGACAAGGCCGCCGCGGAGCAGAAGCTGCTGGACACGGCCATGGAGCAGTACCCGCACCTGTTCACCATGGACCGGGTTCGGCTGCTGGACAGGAACTTTCCGGGTACGGCCCGGATCGCCCGGCTGACGGCACGCACTCACGTGCTGATCCGGCTGAAAAGCGACATACCGCTCAGGAGGATCTCGGGCATCCTCGCTGACGGCTCCTATATCGCAGAGCTCTCCGGCGACGGCGTCACCATGACCGTCCGCGTCATCGAGTACTTCATCGATGTCGGGGGCCAGGTCGTGCCGGAGATGTTCTGCCTGGTCACCGACCTGACGGACTGGCGGGAGTACCCGGCGCCGGACCTGGCGGCGCTGTACAAGTGGCGGTGGGACGGGTCGGAGACCGCCCTGCGGGAGGCGAAATCCTGCCTGGACGGCGCCGGCCCGTCGGCCGGGCCGATGCTCCGCTCGCAAACCCCGGGCCTGGTCCGGCAGGAACTCGCGGCCTGGGCCGCCGCCACAGAGATGACCCGTGGCGTCGCCCGTGGCGCCGCCCTCGCCGCGGTGCCCGCCCGGAAGGGACGCCGCGCCGGGCAGCCCGTCTGGCCCCGCGAGATCCCCTTCACCACCACGCGCCGCGCCATCATCGCCGCGATCCGCCTCGGGAAGACCGGTTACACCGCCCTGACCAGCACACTCGGCAAACTGCGCACGGTTGTCGACCGGAACCGGCACCGCGCCCGCAAGGCGAAATGCGCCAGCACCTTCGGGCACGCCAGCCGCGCGGATACCGCCACCTGCATCGCCGGGGCCGTCATCACCCTCGCCAACAAGCCCGCCTGACCAGCGGCAACAACCACCGCAGCCAGAACTCCCCAGAGAAGCTGGCCCGCCAGCCCGTGGAGCCGGCCGTTGCCCGGCACGACACCAGCGTAAGAAGAAGTTGTCAAGCGGTACGGGGCGAGTCTTGCGTTGATGGTGGTGACGGTTCGCGGCCTTGGGGTTCTTACTACGGGTGACGCCGGCGTCGCGTACGCGTGGTACGGGAGCGCGAGTGAGCGCATGATGAAGTCCAGCAGCGGCGTGATGATCGCCGTGCCGCGGTTGCGGGGCCGCCCGTCACCTGGGTCTTCTCGCTCTACGTAGTGCAAGCGGGCTCGGCCTGCCCGCGGCGTGGCGGGCAGGCCTGCTCCTACAGCGTTCAACCGGGCTGGTGAGAAGCTCCAGGCGACCGGGGGAGAGCTGCCCAGGGTGTCGTACGGGGTGGTCCCCGACGCCGGGACGGGCTCGCTCTCCCCCTCGTCAGGGAGGAAGGTCTTCGGGGCGCCGATGCTGGATCGAGGCGGTATCGCTGGTCAGGCAGCCTCCGCCGGGCGGGGGGCGTGCTGGCGGGCGGTCTCGCCGGCGGCGACGGCAGCATCCCAGCTGGTGCCGTGGACGATCATGGAGTAGATCCAGCGCAGCAGCGAGGCGGCGCAGGCGACACGGGCCTTGGCGCGCCGCGCCCGTGCTGCGGCGGCCGCCGCGCTGGCCTGCCGGGTGCCGGCGGCGGCGTGCTCTGCGGGGTCGCCGGCGGCCCGGGTCATCGCCTGGTACTTGGCGGCCATCACGGGGTTGAACTGGAGCATCGGCCATACCATGCGCCAGACGGCCAGCCGCAGGCCCGGCCGTCCCCGGCGGGAGATGTGCGCCTCGCCCAGGAAGGTGCCGGACGCGTTGTCAGAGGGGGACAGCCCGGCGTGCTTGACCAGCGAGGATGAGCTGTCATACCGGTGCGGGTCACCGGTCTCGGCCAGGATCGCCGCCGCGCCGACCGCAGTCAAGGCGGGAATGCCCGCCAGCCGGGACAGGCCGAGCTCGTCGAGCACGGCCGCCATGTCAGCCTCCACGGCGCGCAGCTGGGCGCGGGTGCGCTGCAGGTCGCCCAGCTCGTCAGCGACCCGGCGCAGTAGCCCGCGCCGGGACCAGGCGACTACTCCCTCGGTGTCGGTCAGCGCGGCGAAGATCCGGCGGCAGATCGGGCCCCAGGCCTTGCAGGCGCCCCAGTCACCGGCCGCGCCGCGGACCAGGGCGGTGAACGCCTCCTCGCCCATCTCGGCCAGCCTGCCCGGCTGCCCGCCGCACCGGCTGGTGACCACCTGCAGGGCCGCCAGCCAGGTCCTGGACAGCAGCGGCTGGGCGCACGTCTCCATCACGGCAGGCCACGCGACGGACAAGAAGTCCTGGATCCGGTGCGCCGACGCGGTCGCTGCGGTGACCAGCTGCGCCCGGCGCCGGCCCAGCTGCCGCAGGTGCGCCCACGTCTCATCGAGCTCCTCCGGGATATAACAGTGCAGCTCGACCGCCAGCCGGGCGATCATCACGCAATCGGACTCATCAGTCTTGTGTGTCGTATAGTCCTGCTGCTCACGGGCAATATGGGACATCAGCGGCTGGATGCACACCAGCGGCAGGCCCCGCTCCGCGCACAGCCGCTGCACCTGCATCCAGCGCGGCCCGGTCGGCTCGCACGCCACCGTCACGTGCACGAACCCCTTCGCCCGCGCCTGCCCAGCTGCCCAGTCCAGTGCCTCACCCAGCCGGAACGCCTTCACCCGTACCGTCTTCCGCGCGATCACCCGGACATCATGATCGATCACCGCGATCGCCTGCTTATCCTCGGCCAGATCGATCCCGATCACCGCGCCGTCACGCGGCAGCAGCCCACGCAGCCGCTCCCGCCGGGCGTTCCGCCTCCGGTCACCCCGCGTCATGCCGCTGCCGCTACCCTTACCCACAGAACGTCCTCCTCGCTGCGTTTGGGACACCAAGCCCGTACTACCGCACCAGGAGGACGTTCCTGCATCAGCCACATCCCCGCTCCACAACGGCCTCTAGCGCGTTGTCCTATTACTACGCCGGCCCTCAGCATGCCCCAGACCGGAAACTACACGCCGTAACCAAAACCAGCAGGCCCGCACCGCCCGCCGAAAAACACCCAAATGCCTAAAGCCCATGGCATTGCGCCTGGACCACCCGGTCGGACACGGTCGCGATCCCCAGACGACGCTTCTTACCGTCCGCCTTGGGAATCATCCGCTCCCGCACCGCCACCGGCCGGAACGTCCGGGTCTTCAACCGCTGTCGCAGCCGGTCGCAGAACACCTCCACCCCGATCTCGGCCTCGATTGCGTAAGCGGTCCTGCCATCGACCCCGGCCGAGCGGGCGCCCTTATTGTGCCGCACCCGATCCCACGCCACCAACACGAACGCGGGATCACAGACAAGGTTGTGCAGATCATCAAACCGGCGATGAGGATCATCACTGGCCCATCGGTGCAGCTTGGCCTGGATCTCTCGTACCCGGCGCTCAGCTGTATACAGCCCAGGCACCGGCTCACCGGTATTCACCAACGGCCTCCGAGCATTCCAGCCTCCATCACTGCCCGACTTGCTGGCCCCCTTCGCCCTGCGGCCGGTTCTCCCGGCCCCCATGACGGGTCGCTACGCCCGCGACTACTACGGAGCCTCCGCCCCACCCATGACCATCAGCCGACGACGAGCCTGCCCACCGACCGGGCTGGAAGCCCGGCAGGGAGGGCGGCCATAGGCGGTTCCCACGTTCACCTTGCGACCGTTCGACGGGTTAGGCGTCCAGCTCCTGCCCCGGCAGCATCGCCACGGTTACGCCGCAGTCCTTCACCGTGGCCTCGTGGCCGGCAAAACCAACCGGCTTCAGAGTTGACCCCCACCCACACACAGGTGAAGGTCACGCACTGCATCCCGGCCCATATCCGCCAGATTTGAGCCGGTGAAACGCTTACGGGTGCTTTAACACTGATTTCTCGCGTGCACCTTCTCGTCTCGCTTGCCGGACCCGCACCATCTGGCAGTACCGATACGTCCCGGCTTTGTCAGGGCTGCTTCCCGCCCTCCCCGGCGTCTCCCGGACCAGGCTGCCCTCAGCTTCAATCAGGCCGCTGCGACGACCTGACGGTGAAGTCGTTTCACCTCCACACGGTCACAAGCGCCTCGTGGCGCACGGTTTCCGTGTTCCGCACGCATGAGTTACGGCTGGATCGGGTGCCTTCTATACCCCGGGGGCGGCGGTGCCCGCACGACCGATGCATGTCCCCGGCCGCCGCCTGCCGCTTCTCAGCGGCCAGCCCCTGTCACCCTGGACTACGACCCGCCCCAGGATGTGTATCTCACGAGGCATCAGCAAAGGTTCACTGTCGTTCACCCCAGCCAGCCTTCCCCTCGCCTGTGGCCCCCGGCGGAACGGGACCCTCGGGCTTTTCCCTGAGCTTTGCACCCGGCAGGGCAGGACGCTGCCACGCGCATCAGGGCGGGGACGGGCTATGGGCACTGCCCGGATTACGTCCCTGGCATCAGCCAGCCTCCTTCGACGTACTCACTCATTACGTGCGACAACGCGTCGCAATATGCCAAATACGTGCCCAAATCGCGCTGACCATGGTCACTTCTATCTGCGTCTGTGCAGGTCAGCACGCTTGACGCCAGTCAGTGGCTGGCTGGGACTCATAATCCGCCGGTCCTGGGTACGAGTCCCAGCCGCCACCGATCGATCCTTGACCTGACCCTGCGCCTCACGTCCGCCCGCAGCGTCCACTACGTGCGCGGCCTGGTGCGGCGGCTTCGCCCACGCGCCAACGTCCCCGCTGTGCCGTCCCCCCCTGTGCGCGAGTGCACGGCCGGGGTACGGAACGCCTGCCGACCGCAGCAGGGCCTGCTGCACCCCGATGACACTGATCGCGCCGGGAATACCCCCGCTGGTGATCATGGCGATTCGGCCAATTGGCAGCCTAATCCGGTGCCCAAAAAAGCGGGAACACTCCACGCATGCCATAGTACGGCGGGGATGTGATCACTAGATGCTCCCGATCCAGTCAGACGTCTCCCTTTTCGAGGTTCGCGAGCATCGGCCACGGGCAGGTGTGGATCAGCTCTTTCTTATACGTCGCGAAGAACGATTCCGATACGGCATTATCGAAGCAGATTCCTGTCCTTCCTAATGGTCTGGACCCCCAGAGGATACCGGATACACCAAATCCAGCCGCCGGGCTTGCCATTCCGCCATGCCCTCCATCACCCCGGTCGGCAAGACGGCTCGTCAATGATCTGCAGGCTCTGAAGCCTAGGTCGGCTTGACCGTGGGGATGTGCGTCGGCTTGACCGTGGGGATGTGCGTCGGCTTGACCGTGGGGATGTGCGTCGGCTTGACCGTGGGGATGTGCGTCGGCTTGACCGTGGGGATGTGCGTCGGCTTGACCGTGGGGATGTGCGTCGGCTTGACCGTGGGGATGTGCGTCGGCGTGACCGACGGCGTGCTGGAGCTGCATCCAGTGATCGCTGCGGCAGTGACCGCCGCGGCGGCGAGCCCGTAAATGAACTTCGTGCTGTGCATCTCTTCCTCTCCTGTCGCGCATTTAGTCGCGAGAAATACCACATCAGTGTGTTGAGGTTGGATTGCGCGTCGCTATCGGCGCCGGTTCGACGGAGGGGTTTCTCTGTCCCGCTGCATGCTGTGCGACTGGCGTGCAGCATGCAGCGCCCGGCAGCGTGCCCGGGCCCTCCAGTGGTGTCAGCGCCCGGGCGGCTTCAGGTTCAGATCCAATCCAGCCCAGGCTGCCATCGTTGCATCACACCGGGGTCACGAAACCAGTGCACCATCATCTCATGCAATGGCCTGGGACAGACTGCATTGCGCCCGGGACAGACTGCATTGCGCCCCTGTTCATAGACCCGCAGGGCAGTTCTCCGACGGCAACAACACGCTGCTACCCGCTACAGGGGCTTGCCTGCGCGCCCGGACGATCCGTCCGAAGTTGCGTATCACGCACGACATCCAGTTGCAGGCTGAGCCCGAATTGCTGTGCAGCCTGCTCGCCCGCACGGAATTCTTCGAACGCCTCGATATGTCATACGAGATAACTGTGCAGAATGCCAGCCGCACCATCCGTGACTTCTCGAAGGCAACCCCGGCTGGACCCTATCGCTGCTTGCTGGGCGGACTTGGCTCGCTGGTGGGGACACGCCGTGGCGGCGGCTGGCTGCAGCGAGAAGCTCCCGGTCCCCGGCGGGGTCCGAGAGCCTCTGCTCAGCTCAGGCCGCTACTGATGCGAGCGCTGCTCTGTTTCGGCCGCGCTCGCTTCCGCCCGGGCCTTCTCCGCCGCGGCCTCCTTGGCAGCCACGTCACGCTGCGCGGCGGCCTTGTCCTGCTGGGCCTCGCCTTCCTGCTTCAGCGACTCGTTCCCGCTGACGGCCCCGGCCGCTTCCTTGGCCCTGCCCTTGACGTCCTCCACCACGCCTTCGGCGCCTGCCTTAGCCCCGATCCACCGACCAAATTAGGGTGTTTTCGGGCCGTGGCAACATGAAAGGTGCCCTCTGAACTGGGACAATGGGAGTTAGTGAAGCTTCCAGTACCGGTTCGAGAGGACACCCTGCAAGTGCGATTGTTGCATAGCCTGGCGAAGACGCACGCATCGTTCGACGACCCTAATCTCGTGTCGCACTCCGGCCTGGTCCCGGTGATGGCCCTCGCTGAGCGCGCCGGGCTCGCCGGCCTGGTGGCGGAGCACGTCCGGCCGGGCGGGGACTGCGGGGTCAACGCGCACCTGAAGGTCGCGTGCCTGGCCGCCGGGATGGCCGCGGGCGCCGATTCGATCGATGACATGGACCTGCTGCGGCACGGCGCGATGGGCACACTGTTCGGCGGCATCCGGGCACCGTCCACGCTGGGCTCGCACCTGCGCTGCTATACCTGGGGAAACGTCAGCCAGCTGGAGAAGGCGGGCCGGGAGTTCCTGATCGCGCTGGCCGGGCAGGCGCCGCTGCTGCCCGGCGCGGGCACCCTGGCGTTCATTGACATCGACTCGATGCAGAAACGGGTCTACGGGCACAAGAAGCAGGGCGCGAAGTTCGGCCACACCAAAATCCAGGGCAAGTCGCTGCTGGTCCGGGGCCTGAACGCGCTGGCCGCGGTGGTCAGCACGCCGCTGTCGGCGCCGGTGATCGCCGCGACCAGGCTGCGCGGCGGCAGCGCCGCCTCCGCGCGGGGCGCGGCCAGCCTGGCCGCCCGCGCCATCGGCACTGCCCGGGACTGCGGGTGCACCGGGACGATCGTGGTCCGGATGGACTCGGCCTATTACAACGCCGCGGTGATCGGCGCGGTCCGCGCCCAGCGCGCCCGGTTCTCCGTCACCGTCCCCATGAATACGAGCATCCGCGCCGCGATCGCCGCCATCCCCGGCGACGCCTGGACCGCCATCAAGTACCCGCGCGCGGTCTGGGACGACCAGCTGGACGCCTGGATCTCAGACGCCGAGGTCGCCGAAGTCCCTTACACGGCGTTCGCGTCGAAGAAGGGCCAGGCGGTCACCGCCAGGCTGGTCGTCCGCCGGGTCCGGGACCTGAACAAGAAGGCGGCCGCCGGGCAGGACGAGCTGTTCCCGGTCTGGCGGTACCACGCGGTGTTCACCGATTCCCCGTTCGAGCTCGTCCAGGCCGAGGGGCAGCACCGTGACCACGCGGTCGTGGAGCAGGTATTCGCCGACGTCACCAGCGGGCCGCTGGCTCACCTGCCATCGGGGAAGTTCGCCGCGAACGCCGCGTGGCTGGCGATCGCGGCCATGGCGCACAACCTGGTCCGCGCCGCCGGCGCCCTGGCATCCCTGCCCTTCGCGAAGGCCCGGGCCGCGACCATCCGCCGAGACCTGATCGCCGTCGCCGGCCGCACCGCCCGGCACGGACGCGGCCACCTCACGCTGCACCTGCCCGAAGGCTGGCACCGCGAGCAGGAATGGCGCAACCTGCTCGCCACCGCCTGCGGCCCGCCCGCCGCAGCGGCCTGACCAGCCCCGACCGGTCCGCACCCCGACGGCCGCAACGGCCACCCGAACCCCGGCCCCCAGCCAGGAACCCCGGACAAGCCGCAGGCAAGGCGAGCGGCAGGACACCCGCGCCCCGATTCACCCCGGAAAACTCCTCGCGCAGGAATCGAAGCGAAAACGATCTACCAGAATGGGTCGGTGGATCGAGGCTTAGGTCCAGACTCATTCGCCAAGATCGTCTCCCATTGCTTCCCCATGGACCGGTGCTCTCGCCCCGCCTTCGCACACCACCCGCTACCCGGCGATCTCGGGCGCAAACGCAGCGGGCTATCGCATTGAGGACATCTCCGGACACGCCGTTGATATTTCCCTTTTCCAGCCGCGTGCAGTCGGGCAGACGTTGCCTGACGCGGCACTAGACCTGAACCATTCGTTGTCTTGTATCGTTCGCATTTTTGGAGGTAAGTTTGGCGCCATGACCGCGTCCCAGACTCCGACCACCGCCGAGGAGCTGCGCGGTGCCGGCCTGCGGGTGACGGCCGCCCGCGTCGCACTGCTCGAGACCGTCCGGGACGGTGACCACCTCGGCGTCGAGGCGATCGCCTCCGGGGTGCGCGATCGCGTAGGCCATGTCTCCCTTCAAGCCGTGTATGAGGCCCTCCACGCGCTCACCGCGGCCGGACTCGTACGCCGCATCGAACCGGCCGGCGGACCGGCCCGGTTCGAGGGACGCGTCGGGGACAACCACCACCACGTCGTGTGCCGGTCGTGCGGTGCCGTCGCTGACGTCGACTGCGCGGTCGGCGAGGCGCCCTGCCTGACCGCGTCCGACGACCACGGCTTCTCGATCGGCGAGGCCGAGGTCACCTACTGGGGCCTGTGCCCCGGCTGTTCCACCGCCCGCAGTTGCTGAGCACCGTGATCCGCCCAGCCCGGAAGGATTCCCATGACTGAGAACCATGATCCAGTAGTCGTCGAGGACGCGACCCCGGAGAGCGGGGGATGTCCGGTCGCGCACGGCCTCACGCACCCCACCAAGGGTGACGCCAACCGCGAGTGGTGGCCGAACAAGCTCAACCTGAAGATCCTCGCCAAGAACCCCGCCGTGGCCAGCCCCATGGGCGAGGAGTTCAACTACGCCGAGGCGTTCAAGACCCTCGACCTCACGGCCGTGAAGCAGGACATCGCGGAGGTGCTGACGACCTCGCAGGACTGGTGGCCGGCTGACTTCGGCCACTACGGCCCGCTCATGATCCGGATGGCGTGGCACAGCGCGGGCACCTACCGCATCAGCGACGGCCGCGGCGGCGCCGGAGCCGGTCAGCAGCGTTTCGCGCCGCTCAACAGCTGGCCGGACAACGTCAGCCTCGACAAGGCCCGCCGCCTGCTGTGGCCGGTCAAGAAGAAGTACGGCCAGAAGCTCTCCTGGGCCGACCTCATGATCCTCACCGGCAACGTCGCCCTGGAGTCGATGGGCTTCAAGACCTTCGGCTTCGGCGGCGGCCGCGAGGACGTCTGGGAGCCCGAAGAGGACGTCTACTGGGGTCCCGAGACCACCTGGCTCGGCGACGAGCGCTACACCGGCGACCGCGAGCTGGAGAACCCCCTCGGCGCGGTCCAGATGGGCCTTATCTACGTCAACCCGGAGGGCCCGAACGGCAACCCGGACCCGCTCGCCGCGGCTCGCGACATCCGCGAGACGTTCCGCCGGATGGCGATGAACGACGAGGAGACGGTCGCCCTGATCGCGGGCGGTCACACCTTCGGCAAGACGCACGGCGCAGGCCCCGCGGATGCGGTCGGCCCCGATCCCGAGGCTGCCCCGCTCGAACAGCAGGGCCTGGGCTGGAAGAGCACGTACGGTACTGGCAAGGGCGGCGACGCGATCACCAGCGGTCTCGAAGTTACGTGGACCGATACGCCGACCACCTGGGACAACAGCTTCTTCCGGATCCTCTTCGGTTATGAGTGGGAGCTGACCCAGAGCCCGGCCGGCGCGCACCAGTGGCAGCCGAAGGACGGCGCCGGGGCGGGTACCGTCCCCGACGCCCACGACCCGTCGAAGCGCCGCGTCCCGACGATGCTGACGACCGACCTTTCGCTCCGGTTCGACCCGATTTACGAGCCGATCTCGCGGCGTTTCATGGCGGACCAGGATGCGTTCGCGGACGCCTTCGCCCGCGCGTGGTTCAAGCTGACCCATCGCGACATGGGCCCGGTCGCGCGCTACCTCGGCCCGGAGGTCCCGTTCGAGATGCTGATCTGGCAGGACCCCGTTCCGGCGGTGACATACGAGCTCATCGACGCCGAGGACATCGCCGCCCTCAAGGGCCAGATCCTCGCCTCGGGCCTGCCGGTGTCCGAGCTTGTGTCCACCGCGTGGGCGTCGGCCTCGTCCTTCCGCGGCAGCGATAAGCGCGGCGGCGCCAATGGTGCGCGCGTCCGCCTCGAGCCGCAGAACGGTTGGGAGGTCAATAACCCCGACCAGCTGGCGACGGTGCTGCGCACCCTGGAGGGGATCCAGGAGGCCTTCAACGCCGCCCGTACCGGCGGCAAGCAGGTCTCGCTCGCCGACCTGATCGTGCTCGCTGGTGGTGCGGCCGTCGAGCAGGCCGCCAAGGACGCGGGCTTCGACGTCGAGGTCCCCTTCACGCCGGGCCGCGCGGACGCGTCGCAGGAGCAGACCGACGTGGAGTCGTTCGCCGTGCTCGAGCCGACCGCCGACGGGTTCCGCAACTACCTCGGGAAGGGCAACCGGCTGCCGGCTGAGTACCTGCTGATCGACCGGGCGAACCTGCTGACCCTGAGCGCCCCCGAGATGACGGTCCTCGTCGGTGGCCTCCGCGTCCTGGGCGCGAACTACCAGCAGTCGCCGCTCGGCGTCTTCACCACGACCCCCGGGTCTCTGACCAACGACTTCTTCGTCAACCTGCTCGACCTGGGTACGACGTGGAAGGCGACGTCCGAGGACGCGAACACGTTCGAGGGGCGCGACGCCGCCACCGGCGAGGTCAACTGGACCGGCAGCCGTGTCGACCTCGTCTTCGGGTCGAACTCCGAGCTGCGCGCGCTCGCGGAGGTCTACGCGAGCGATGACGCGAAGGAGAAGTTCGTGAACGACTTCGTCGCGGCGTGGGACAAGGTGATGAACCTCGACCGGTTCGACCTGGCCTGATCATGACGTCCAGGTCGGCCCGCGCCGGCCGTGGACGAGCGGGCCGGCCAGCCTGGACGAGCGGGTCGCCGCCCGGCTGGCCCGGCAGGCGATCCTGGACCGCGACGACCGCCGCTGCTGTGGGCGGTGCTGGACGAGGCGGTGCTGCAGTTATCTGGCTCGGGTCGCCACCGCGGGACGGCCGTCAGGGCGACAGCGGGGAGAGGTGGGTACCGCCATGCCCGGCGATGGCGGCGCGATGCTACTCGTCGAGAACGCGGCCGACGCGCGTGCCCGCTCCGCGCCGCACATCTACGGGGAGATCGCCGGCCAGGCCGCGACCTTCGGCCCGCGGCCAGGCTCCGGGCGAGAGCCAGGACTGCGGCGGGCCATGGAACTGGCCCTCGCCGACGCCGGCCTCACCGGCGCAGACATCGACGTCTTGTTCGCCGACGCAGCCGGGGTACCGGAACTCGACAGGCTCGAAGCCGCCGCGATCTGCTCGGTCTTCGGCCCGGCCGGTGTGCCGGTCACCGCGCCCAAGACGATGACGGGCCGCCTCAACGGCGGCGGCGCGGCGCTCGA
Source organism: uncultured Actinomycetes bacterium (assembly GCA_963805255.1). Lineage (GTDB taxonomy): Bacteria > Actinomycetota > Actinomycetes > Streptosporangiales > Streptosporangiaceae > Bog-532. Next base: position 24,145 of record CAWDTK010000021.1, on the reverse strand, counting down.
CCTCGCCACCGCTGAGGAGACCGCGCGCACGATGGCAGCCGAGGGCGCTGGCCAGCATGCGGCACGATGACCCACGTACCGGCCGGGACTTCGTCCGGGCAATCCTCCGAATCATCCCGCAATGAAAGGACGGCCATGGCCATCCCCCCTTCCCAGTGCCTCGATCCAGACGGACCGACGGCAGCGGCCGGTAACGGGCGGCTCCCTGCCGGGCGGGAGCGAATTCCCCGCTCTACGGGTACCGGCCGGGACTTCGTCCGGACAATCCTTCGACTGCGCGCCGTGGCGGGTTCTGAACATGCGTTCGAGCGTGGCCTCCGCGAGGCGATGGACGAAGTCAGCCCGCGCCGGCCCGGAAGGCGCGGGCGGTCTTTCCCGGCAGCCGGACCGGCACGCGGACATGGTTGCCCGGGGCGCGCTTGTTTCCTCCGGCCGGGCCGGGCATTCCCGGCTGGCCCTGGTTGGCGGGGGGCTGGCCGTGCTGCCGGACCAGGCACACTGACAACGGGCACACTGACAACGGGCACACTGACAACAGGCACACTGACAACGGGCACACTGACAACAGGCACACTGACAATGGGTCAGGGCCGGAGGGGCCGGGTTATCCGCCTGGAACGAGATGACCCGTTTCCGAACGAACATACGAAGAGCCCTCCCGGCCGGCGCGGTCGCGGAAGGCAGCATCCGGGGCGGGGGCCCGAAGGGCGCCGTCGATCTTCGGACGCTTCCGGCGTCCCCGGCGGGAACGGGGCCATTCCGGTAGGCTGCCTCGGGTGACGATAGCCCCCTCGCCACGAGCGGACGAACTGCCCACGATTCTGGCTCCGTATCTTTCCCTGCTCGCTGTCGTGCGGCGAGGGACGCGTGTCAATGGGGAGCGCACCCGCTTGGTCGAAGCGGCCGCGGAGGTGTGGAGCAGGCCAGGATTCGACACGTTCCTCTCCCAGCCGCGGCTTGGCTTCGAGCCCTTCGATTACCAGTGGCAGACGGCCCAGACGGTCCTGCGGAAGATGCGGGGCCGGGCAATTCTCGCCGACGAGGTTGGCCTCGGCAAGACGATCGAGGCCGGCCTGGTGCTGTCGGAGCTGCGGATCCGCGGCCTGGCCGACCGGGCCCTGGTGATCGTGCCGGCCGGCCTGACTCAGCAGTGGCGGGAGGAACTCGAGCGGAAGTTCGCGTTGCCTACCACGGTCGCCAGCAACGGTGAATGGGATGCGGGCAGCGACCTTCCGGTGGTGATCGCTTCACTGGCTGCCGCGCGCCGCGAGCCGCTCAAGTCGGCGCTGACGCAGCGGCCGTGGGACGCGGTCTTCATGGATGAGGCCCACCGGCTGCGCAATCCGCGCAGTGCTTCCGGCCGGCTGGCGCGCGCCTTGAGTGCGCGGTATCTGCTGCTGCTCACCGCCACCCCCGTCGAGAACAAGTTGCAGGACCTGTACGAGCTGGTGAGCCTGGTCGCACCGGGCCTGCTTGGCACCCCGGCGCAGTTCCGGGGCCAGCACGGTTCCGGCGAGCCCGCCGCGCCACGCAACATCGCTGGATTGCGGGCCCGGACCAGGGAGGTGATGGTCCGTCACCGGCGCAGCGAGGTGAGCCTGATGCTGCCGCAGCGGCTGGCCGAGACAGTGCTCGTGACGCCATCCGCGGAAGAGGCGGCGCTGTATTCGCAGATTGCCACGCGGATCAGGCAAGAGGCACGGCATGCCTCCCAGCCCCGGCGGCTGACCCTGCGCAGCCTAGCCAGACTGGCCGGCTCCAGTCCGGCCGCGGTTGCCCCGACCCTCGAAAAGGTGGGGTGGGAGGATCTGGGCCGGCAGGCTGCCGCGATCACCGCACTGAGCAAGACCGCCGAGCTCGTGGCGCGGCTGCGTCGCATGGGCTCGGAGAAGGTACTCGTGTTCACCGCGTTCCGGCAGACCCTGGACGCCCTGGCCAGCGAGCTGAATGACCAGGGCATCCCGGCTGCGGTCTACCACGGGAGCCTGGCCCGCGCCGATAAGGAGAAGGCGATCTGCTCGTTCCGCGACGAGGTGCCGGTCCTGCTCAGTACCGAGTCGGCGGGTGAGGGCCGCAACCTGCAGTTCTGCCACGTGATGGTCAACGTAGACCTGCCGTGGAATCCGATGCGGATTGAGCAGCGACTCGGCCGGCTGCACCGGGTCGGCCAGACTCATGATGTGCTGCTGACCAATCTGGTCGCCCGTGACACCATCGAGCAGCGTATCCTGCACGTGCTTGAGTCCAAGATCAACTTGTTCGAGCTGGTGGTCGGTGAGCTTGACATGATCCTGGGCCGGATAGACGACGACTTCGACTTCGAGGCCTCGGTGTTCGACGCCTACGTCGAGGCCCGTGATGATGCGGAGTTCGGCGAGCGGCTGACGGAGATCGGCGAGAACCTGGCCCGGGCCAGGAATGAGTACCTGCAGGATCGCAGCAATACCGACGAGCTGATCGGGCGGGAGCAGGCCTGAGGTGACCGGGCGCGATGAGCTTTCGTTCTGGATTAGTTACGTCGAATCGCGTGGCGGGCTCTGGGAGCGGTCAGGCGACAGCGTTGTCATGATGATCCCGCCGCAGCTGCAACGCAGGCTCGAGCTGCCGGAGGAGTTCGCCGCCACCACTCATCCCGATATCGCCCGCGAGGACGGCGTCGCGCTGCTCGGGGCTGGTCATCCGCTGCTGGCCGAGGCGGCAGCGGACGTGCTGTCCGGCGACGATGCGGGCGTGCTCACCCTCGGCGTCCCTGCCTCGCAGCCACCTGACGGCGGGCGGCTCCTGGAGAAGGCCCGCGATCAGTTCCCGGTTGACCATGGCCGGATCGACGCCAGCGGGCCGGTGGAGCCGGCACTTCGCCAGGTGCTGCGGGTCGGTGCGCTGGTGACTTATACGGCGTCCGCGGAGGACCGGTTCCACGAACGAGCCGAGTGCTGGGTCGATGTCCCCTCCCGCCACGAACTACCGGGACAGACCGTGGCACGGCTGCGGCGGTTTGCTGGCGACGGTACGCCGGCGGGTGGCGCGCCGGAGCTGGGGGCGGTCCCGGCCGCCCTGGCGCAGGCCCATCGCCTCCTCGACCAGGCAGCCACCGATCGCTGCCGGGAACTCGCGGGCGGATCGGTGCGCGCAGCGGCAGACGCCGAACGGGCCAGGGCGGAAAGGTATTACGCCGACGCGCTCGCCTCACTGGCCAGGCGCCAGGCGAACGCCGCCCCGGACCGGCAGGCATTGCTGGCGGCCCGGATGGACAGCGTCCGGGCCGAGGAGAAGCGGCGGCTGGCCGAGATCGAGGAGAAGTACACGCCCCGGCATGAGATCCGGCCATTCCGGCTGCACCTGCTGCTCGTTCCGGCGCTGCGCCTTCCGGTTGAGGTACTGCGGGGCGCGCGGCGCTTCCCGCTGGTGCTGGAATGGCTGCTGCCGGCTGGCGCGTTCGCGCCGGTGCGCTGTCCTGGCTGCGGAGCAGACACCTCAAGCTGGCCGCTTGTCGCCACCAAGACCCACCTCGGTTGCGGGAGTTGCCTGCCCGGACCGGCCAGCAGCCCGGCCGTGCCGTCGTCCCCAGCCGTTGCCGCAGCCCCGCCGCCGGCGCACGGTGCACAGCCAGGGCACGCGCCAGCACCGGACGCGGCAAACGGCGCGGCACCGAATGCCGGGCAGGGCGCGGCGCAGGACGCGGGCAAGGCCGTGCAGTCGAAGCCTCGGGCCGCCACCCTCCGGCTCAAACCGGCACCCTCCCGTCCCGTAGTCCCGGCCGCAACGGCCAAATCGCTCAGCCCGCATGCGCTGAGCAGTGCGGGCGAGAAACTAGCCACGAAATTCTGGTCGGTGACCGGCCAGGGCAACCTGCGGGCGCTGCGACGGCTGCATGCCCCAGACTCCCCGGCGGCCGCGGCCATCCGGCTGTACGGAACGGCGGGGCCGGCCAGGGCAGTCGGCCTGGCGGAAGGCGAGATACCGGAACGCCTGACCTACGTCACCTCGGCGCCCCGCCACGGCGAGCTGGCCGGGACCTGCGGGTATCTGCAATCTGGCTACGCTCAGTACGAGTACCAGCTCCGCTGGCATTCCGGTACACGGCTAGTCGCCGAGATACTCCCGTTCGGGGACCCGGTGTCGGCCCGGCTGCCGTCGCCCAGGTGGCTGTTCGGCTCCGCCGCGACACGGATGTTCGCCGGGCTGCCCGAGCCAGACGCCGAACTCGACCCAGTAGCGATTCGGCTTTGGCGAAAGGCCACCCCGACGCATGGGCTCCCGCTTGCCCTGCGCTGCCTGGCCGCGTGGTTGCGGATCAGTGACGACGGCCAATTCCTGGCTCGGCACCGGCCAAGCGTGCTGGCCGCGGCAATCCACCGGATGGTCGGCTACCGGGCCGGCGAGGCGGGAATCACCCACGACGCGATCGCCGGCCTGTACCGGGTCGCGGCCACCGAGACCCGTGCGGTCACTCCGGTGCTGCAGGCCCGTTTGCAGCTGTCACCCCTGAAGCCCTGGTAGGCGTCGACGCTGTCCAGCTCGTCAGCCGGTCCTGGTCAGCCAGTCGGCGATGTCGGCGACTGGCTGACCAGGGTCCACGTGCTGGGCAGGCTCATATTCCGTCGGCTATTCCGTCGGCGCCGATTTCCCGGTGCCGCGGAAGAACAGATGATTGCCGGCGTTGTGGACGCGGATCGCCACGGCCGGACGGCCGGCCAGGCTGGTCTCCCAGCGCGCCAGGTCATCGGCCACGGTCACCCTGGTAATACCGGCCGCCGCGACGATGAGCATCAGCTTGCCCACCGTCGCGGCGGCCGCCGCCGGGTCGTAACCGCGCAGATCCAGTTCACGGGGGCCGTTCGGCTGGACGGCCCGGGGATCAGGGGCGCGGCGCGACGGCGGTCCCGCGGGCCTGGCTGACCGACGTCAGCCCGGCGTCGTGGACCCGGCGGGCCAGGCCGTCCTGGAGCCGGCGCGGCCACCGCGGGCCCCGGTAGATGAAGCCGGTGTACGCCTGGACGAGGGTGGCGCCCGCGGCGATACGCTCCCAGGCGTCGTCGGCTGTCTCGATCCCGCCGGCCGCGATGAGGACGAGGCGGTCCCCGGCTCGCGCGTGCAGGCGGCGCAGCACCTCCAGGGCCCGCGGCCGTAGCGGCGCACCGGACAGGCCGCCGGCGCCTGCGGCCGCGACCACCGCCGGGTCGCTGGCCAGGCCCGGCCGGGCGATCGTGGTGTTGGTGGCGATGATCCCGTCCAGGCCGAGTTCCACCGCCAGGTCCGCGATCGCGTCGACGTCGCTGTCGGCCAGGTCTGGCGCGATCTTGACCAGCAGCGGCACCTGGTCAGCGTCCCGGGCCGCACCTTCCGGATCACCGGGTGCCCCTCTTCCCGGATTGCCGGGTGCCCCTGTTCCCGGATTGCCGGGTGCCCCTGTTCCCGGATTGCCGGATGCCCCTGTTCCCGGGCCGCTCGACGCCCCTGTTCCCGGGCCGCTGGACGCCCCCCGGGAGGCCGCATCGTCGAGCGCCTCCCGCACCGCGGCCAGCAGCGGCCGCAGCGAGGCGACCGCCTGAAGATCACGCAGGCCGGGCGTGTTGGGTGAGCTGACGTTGACCACGACGTAATCGGCCACCCCGGCGACCAGCCGCGCGCTGGCCACGTAATCCGCGATCGCCAGTTCCGGCGGGACCGCCTTCGTCTTGCCGATGTTGACCCCGACGGCCACCGGATGCGAGCCACCTCGGCGCTCAGGTGCTCCCCGGCCCCCAGATGCCCCCCGGGCCCCCGTCGCTAGCCGGGCCTGCCGTTTTCGCAGGCGTTCCGCCGCGACCGCCGCCCCCGCGTTGTTGAAGCCCATCCGGTTGACCAGCGCGCGGTCGGCCGGCAGCCGGAACATCCGGGGCCGCGGGTTACCCGGCTGAGCCTGCGCCGTCACCGTGCCGACCTCAACAAACGCGAACCCGAGCGCGCCGAGCGCGTCCGCGCCGCGGGCGTCCTTGTCGAACCCGGCGGCCAGCCCCAGCGGCCCGGGCAGGTCGAGCCCGAGCGCCCGGACCCGGAGCACCGGGTCGCGCGGCGCGAGCCAGCGCCGCAGCAGCCACGCCCCGCCGGGCACCGCGACCGCCACGCGGATCAGCCAGAACCCGGCCGCGTGCGCCGTCTCCGCCGGGAGACGCCGCAGCAGCATCCGGTACACCAGCTCATACACGGCTCCATGGTGGCACTCACCGCGACCGTCCGATGATCGGGGCGGGAAAGCCGCCGGAGCTGCGGGTAAGCCGCCCCACCCCGGCTCGGGCCGCTACTCCAGAACTCCCCAGGTAGTCCAGGCGGTGTGCAGGGCGTCGAGGAGGCGGCTGAACGTGGCGTCCACCGACTGGGGCAGGCCGAAACCGCCGGCCGCCTCATCGCGGAGTCCGGCAAGTTCACGCTGGTCGACGCGGGCACACCCGGCGACTGGGACTTCTTCTGCCGGCCGGTCGCAGTGTAATGTATACGGGGCGCGAGGCAAACCGGCTTCCGGATAGGCTGAATCGCCGCGCGCGAAGGGGTCACTCGGAGGGGTCTTGTTGCGTCTGGGTAAAGGTCGGCGCAGGCGGACGTGGCTGCAGCGCCACGTCGATTGGATGGCGAGGGCGAGTTCGGTGATCGCAACGGCCACTCGATTCTGTGCCCCCCATTGGGCCCGCAATGGAACGCGCCGATGACGTGATCCGCTACGAGACTCCTGCTCATCGCGCCCGGCCGGCGTGATGAGCAGGAACGCGTCACTCCCAGGCTGCATGTGCTGCAAGCCAGCCAATCTCCGGTGAGAGGCGGGAACAAGGAATGAGCAGGCCGGGGCCCCTGATCACGCTGGGCTCCGTGGTGGTACTCGGCGGAATTCTCCTCGCGGCCAACACCACGGCCGGAAAGCAGGCCGGCGCCACGCCGGCGCCTGCGGCCAGCACGGCCGGGCAGTCCAGCGCCGCGCTGCATGCCCTGTACGCGGGCCGGAGCAGCGGGGGCCAGGCGGCCGTGGCGATCGCCGTCAACGGCCACCAGGCTGCGGCCGATCTGCACGTTGGCCGCAGCGTCGACCGCACGTTGCAGGGCTCGGTGACAGGCAATCAGATCGCCCTGACCGGCCGCGACGGCGCGGTCCTCACCGGCTCCGTCGCTGGCCCGGCAATATTCGGCACGGTCACAGCCGGCGGCGGGCAAAGCTTTCCGTTTTCCGCCGAGCAGGCGGTGCTGCACTCCGTGTACGCCGGCCGCAGCAGCGGCAATGAGGTGACGTTGGCGGCCTCTATCAACGGAGACAAGGCCGCGGCCTATGTATGCAATGGCCGTACCGTCCATGCCTGGCTGCAGGGCTCGGTGACCGGCGACCATATCGCCCTGACCGGCCTTAACGGCGCGGGCCTTAGCGGCTCCATCTCCGGCCTGGCCATGTTCGGCACGGTCACGGCGGCAGGCAATCAGAACCTGCCGTTCTCAGCCGACCTGGCCGCCCAACCGGCGGGCGTCTACCGGGCTGATGTCACGATCAACCGGCTGGCCACCAAGATCGGCTGGGCGGTGCTGCCCGACGGGACCCAGGTCGGACTGGCCGTGGCCGGCGGGGCCGAACACCCTGCGCCGCCGCTCGATCTCAGCAACGGCAGATTCGCCGTGGGCGGCGCAAGTTTCATGGCCACCTCCGTCGCTGGCACAGACACCGTGGTAAGCCCATGAGAGGCCACGACAGACCCGGGGTGGGAGAACCATCCTGCGTAGGAGGGGAGCCTGCGCGATGACGAGCGCGCAAGAGCCTGCCACCCCGGCCCGCGACCAATACTTCCGGCCTCTGCTCCTTGCCCTGCTCGGCGGCTGCGCTGTCGCCCTCGCGCTCGGGATATACGCCAGGTTGCACCACCCCACCGGGTTCTCGCTCGACATCGCCGGGTTCTCCGGGGCGTTGTATGCCAAAGCCTGGCTGACCACGGCGGCGGCTGTGTTCGCGGTCGTCCAGCTCGTCAGCGCTTCCCGGATGTCCCGGCCAGCCGCCGCTGCCTGGATCCGTACCCTGCACCGCTGGTCGGGCCGGATCGCGATTCTGCTCACGGTGCCGGTCATTGTCCACTGCATCTTCGCGCTGGGATTCCAGACCTACTCGATCCGCGTGCTCGTGCACTCGGTACTCGGCTGCATCTTCTACGGCGCGTTCGTGGCAAAGATGCTCAGCCTCAGCATCACCCGGCCCGGCGCAATGCCCAGGTGGGTCATTCCCGTCCTGGGCGGCGTGGTCTTCGTATCGCTGATCGCACTGTGGGCGACCTCGGCGCTGTGGCTCTTCACCACCCGGGGAGTGCATTCCTGACCATCCGCAGGGACGTTCAGGTCCGCTTGTCGATCACGAAGGGGGAAGCGCCATGGAACAGATGACAACACACATAGGCATCGAGCCAGGTTGTGGCCTCGTCGGTCGGTTCGGCGACACGGTCATCCTGATCCCGCGCGACGCAGCGACCGAAGGGGACGCTAACGAGGTCGCCGAGGAACTCCTCGACCTGGCGGCCGCTATCGCCTCGGGCCCCGAGTTGCCGGCCAGCATGATCGCAGCCCGCCTGGCCACCTGGGTTGTCAGCCACATGCGCGACGATGGCGTCGCGTTCGGGATAGTGGCACCAGTACACGACGGCGTCGTTATGTTCCTGCGCGGCGCGGTGTGGTGTGCGGTCACCGAGCACGACTCGACGCGCCAGCTGTCCGGAGAACAGGCCCTGACCTGGGTCGACCAGATCGTCCCCGGCTCGTTCGAGCGACTCGCGATCGGCAGCACGGCCGGCCAGCCGGTCCAGGCGCAGCCAAGGTCCGACCTCCGGGAGGGGGTGGTACCGGGACAGGGGTTCGTCCTGACCCGGCTCGGGAGTGCCCGCGAGCCAGGACAGGCCGCGTCCGGCGCCAGCTCGGTCACGGAGGGGGATTCCCCGCTCGCGCATCCGGTCACGGAGGGGGATTCCCCGCTCGCGCATCCGGTCACGGAGGGGGCTTCCCCGCTCGCGCATCCGGCTACGGAGGGGGATTCCCCGCTCGCGCACCCGGCCACACCTGCGCCGTCCGCCGCGTCCGCCGACGGGGCCCCCTCGGCCGGACATCGCGACCTGCCGGGCACAACGGAGACTCTGGCGGGCACGGCGGAGACTGCCGCGCGCCCCGAACCAGCCGGCCGCTCCTCGCCTGCCGGCCCGACGGTGGCGGCGCAGATGCCGCTGGGAGTGCTGAAGTCGGAGAATGGGCCTGTCATTTTCCTGGACCGTGCCTACGTCCTCGGCCGTGAGCCACACAACGACCCCTTGGTGCAGAGCGGCGCCGCCTCGCCGATCTTGATGCAGGATCCAGACAATATGGTCTCGCGCGTTCACGCGTACATCTCCGTCGAGAACGGGGCTGTCCTGGTATGTGATGCCTCCTCGACGCACGGGACCTATATCAGCCCGCCAGGAGCCGGCGAGTGGACACGGATAGGCACAGAGCCGAGCCGGTTGCCGCCGGGCTGGAGCCTGCGCATCGGCCGGCAGGTCTTCGTCTTCCAGATCACCGGACCATCCGATCAGATCACCGGGCCAGTCGATGTACGGTGACGCCGGGCACGATCGGCCCGGTTCCGACGAAGCCATCGCGATACCGGGCATGCTTGTCATCGCGCCGGACCTCGCCGAGGAGCGGTCGGCGCCGGTCTACGACTGGATTGCCGTCGGCAGGGAGTGTGCCGGTGTCGATGAGCAGCACCGGTTGCTGATCGACGACCCTGCCATCTCCCGGACACACCTGGAGCTGCGGCTGGACTTCGATCGCGATCAGGCCTGGCTGACCGACTGCAGCACGAACGGGACCCGGCTCAATGGACAGCGGATAGAGCGATCCGTTCCGGTCCGGATCATGCCGGGTGATCGGGTGCGTCTGGGCAGCGCGGAACTGCAGTTTCGCTCCCGGCGGTTCGCCGCGATGTCAGGCACCGGCGCGCTGGAGACAGTCCGGCATATCGCTGTCGCCGACATGGCCATGGTGGTCGGCGACATCGTGACATTCTCCAGCATCGCCGAGTACACCGACGACCGCGTGCTCCTGCAGAACATCGACCGTCTGTACGCGGAGCTGCGGCAGATCCTGTCCCGGCATCGAGGCACGCTCAGCAACTACGTGGGCGACGCGTTCTTCGCGACATGGGAGGCCGCCGCCGTCCCGGACGCCGCCCGGGCGGCGGTGGCCTTCGCGGTGGAGGCCGCGGAGATAGTGCCGCGGATCGCGGCGGGCCTGGATCTGCGGGATCCAGCAGGCGAAACGCTGCGGATGGGCTGGGGTGTCGCCTGCGGGCCGGCGGCGGTGAGCCTGCTGACCGGGATGCTCGTATCGGTGTTCGGCGACACGACGAACGTGGCGTTCCGGCTCTCCGGAATCGCGGGCCGGGACGGCCGGCCGGACGTCTTGGTGACCGACGCCGTCCACCGCGCGACCGCGGCGAGTTTCGCCTTCACCCCGCCGTCGGCCATCCGGGTGAAGGGCCGCAACCAGGCGGTCGAGGCGCTAGGCGCCGGTCGGCTCTGAGACCCGGCCCACGTTCTTCAGCACCCCCCAGTCACCGCGCCGCAGCTCAGCGAGCTGCACCTGACGGATCTCCGCGCGGTTCTTGACCGCCGTCGTGACCGCGGCGACAACTTCGGGTTGGTTGCCCAGCACGACGGCACCCACCGCCCGTCCCTTCGAGATCACCAGCCGCCGGTAGGACGGAGCCGACGGATCCGGATTCTCGTCGACGACGACCTCTTCGCCCGCCTGTGCCGCGAACCTGCCGATCGAGAACAGGTCGAGGCCGACACCCTTGAGGATCGTCGCCGGAACCTCCGCGGTGAGCGTTTCGTTGCCGCCGAGCGCGTTCATTGCCGCGACCTCGCCCTGTTTGGCCGCGATCGGCCATAGCCCAAGGACCCGCCCGTCGTGCTCGGCCACATCACCCGCCGCGAACACCCCGGGAACGGATGTCTCCATCCGGTCGTTGACAATGACGCCGCGGTTGACCGAGATGCCCGCCTGGCGCGCAATCTCGGCGTTGGGCCGGATCCCGACCGCCGCGAGGAACATGTCGCAGCGCAGCACCCGTCCGTCCTTGAGGGCGACACCGTCAACCCTGTCCTCGCCGGTGAGTGAGTCGGCCTCGGCCTGGTAGAGCACCTGCATGCCGATGCGCGCGAAGTGCGCATCCACCAGCTCGCTGCAGTACTCATCGATCTGGCGCGACAGGAGCCGCGCGCCGCGTTCAAGCACGGTCACCCGCAGGCCGAGTTCGTGCAGCGAATGCGCGGCCTCGAGGCCAAGCAGGCCGCCGCCGGCGACCACGGCGTCGCGGCAGCCGTGTTCCTGGGCGTAGGCACGGATCAGCATGGCGTCCGCCGCGCTGCGCAGCACGAAACTGCCCGGCCGGCCGACGCCCGCCACCGGGGGCAGCGCGCTGCTACTGCCCATCGCCAGGATCAGCCGGTCATACGGGAGCGTGTCGCCGGTGGCCAGGAAGACCCGCTTCGATTCCAGGTCGATGCGGCTGGCCACGGTGTTCAGCCAGGCGACGATCTGGTGCTCGTCATACCACTGCTCGGGCAGCAGGTACAGGCCCTGCATCGCCGACCGGCCGAATACCAGCCGGGAGATCCCCATCCGGTTGTACAGCACGTGCGACTCGCTGCCGACCACGTGGATCTCGCAGTCCGGATGGCCGCGGCGGACGAAGTCGGCGGCGGTCACGCCGGCGATGCCGTTCCCGAGCACGACCACGCTGACGATCGACCGGTCGAAGTCGGCCGCCTGGCCCTGCTGCGGGCTGCCGGGTTCGGGCGTCAGCGACACGGTCACCGGCCCGGACTCGATACGCGCCACGCAGGCCATCCGGGTATTGTCCGCGAATCCGAGCCGCCGGAGCGTATTCAGCTCGTCCTCGTCCGGCGCAGTCAGGCACCCGCCCCCCGCCAGGACCGCGACGGGGTCGGCGCCGCACACGCCCATCCGGCAGCCGGCCTCGATGGGCTGGCTCTCGCGTTCGGCCAGGGCCAGCAGGCTCATCCCGATCTCGGCCTGCGCGGGCTTGTCGCTGCCGGTGAACCGGACCTCGGGCCCGCTCGCGGCGGCGACCTTCTCCGCCACCTTCTTGGCCCGCGGGCTGATCTGGATCACCGGCAGGGCCGGGCGCGACGCCTCCTCCTCCTCGTACTGGCGTGCCTTGACGTAGGTCCTGGCGATCCAGAACAGGGCCAGGACCCACACGATCACCCGGATCGCCCACCGCAGCCACGGCAGGTGGAGACCGGTGATCGTGGCGAACGAATCCTCCAGGGTGATGGCGCTGAACCAGTAGAAGATGCTGATCGCGGTCGCGGCCCAGAACGCGATCAGCACCGGCGTGGTGAGGCTGAGCAGCGCCTGCAGGGCGTAGAACAGCCCGACGCTGCCTACGAAGAACAAGGCAAACCGCAGGTAAACCTGGGGGAGTGCGATGCCGGGGTGGCTGAGGAGGAGGAAGAAACCCAGGACGAACCCGGGCAGGGCGGAGACGAACAGCTTCCTCGGCGCGGACCAGTTCGGGTCGGGATCGTGCAGATCCGCCTGGTAGGCGACGCTGGGCCGGAAGTCGTAGCAGTTCTTCGTGCACCCCACACACGGCTGGCAGTGGCTGTTGGGTACCTTCGCGAACGGTGTCTGGCCGTAGACGCGCTGCAGCGGCAGCAGCGGGCAGGTACTGGTGCACCAGCCGCTCTTGCCCTTGAACATGAAGCCCGTGATGAAGGCGCCGATGATCGTCACCAGGAGCAGCACGCTCAGGCCCGCCCCGTTGCTGTTGAAGAAGGCGATGCGCGTGCTGGTGATGCCGAAGAACAGGACGATCGAGATGATGGCGCCGTACCGGCGGAGCCAGTCCGGCGGGGTGAACGCGCGGGTGAAGCCGAACCACCGCGGCGCCTGGTTAGAGGCGGCCAGCGGGCAGATGTTGCGCCACAGCCCCGGCGCCGTGAAGAACAGGATCGGCAGCAGCGGCACGATCACCTTGAAGAACCAGAACTGGCCGCCCGCCGGCCTGATGAACAAGGTGATGCACAGCGCGATGTAGGCGAGCACGCTGGCGGTCCGGATCACGTGCCAGGCCCGCAGCGGAAGCCGGCGGCGCATCTCGGTGTAGGCCGGGAACAGCGGCTCGCCCGGCCGCGGCTCCGTCCCGAGAACCCGCGCCCAGAACCTCGACACCGGCGACGGGGCACGCGGCACCTCCGGTGCGGCCGGGGGCGGCGGCACGGCCAGCGCGGCGGCCTGCCCGCCACGCAGTGTCACCCTGGCCGCGGGCGGCTCGGCGCGCTCCGCCCGGCCGATCATCATGATCTCGGTGCTGCCGAGGCGGACGACGGCGCCGGGCTCGAGAACCACCCGGCCCGTGATCGGCACCCCGTTGACCAGCGTTCCGTTCCGGCTGCCGAGGTCGACGACGGACAGCGCGACCGGGCTGGGCACCAGCCTCAGGTGGCGTCGCGACACGCCTTCGTCCGACAGCACCTCGCCGTCGCACTCCCGCCCGACCTCGATCGCCCGGTCCACGACCACCCGGCGGCCCGGCCGGCCCGGCTCCCTGATCTCAACGATCGGCGGCCCGGCCATCAGCTCACCCCGGCGATCGTCATGTCCCGCAGCGCGACGCGCAGCCGCCGGGCCAGGATCCGGCCGAGGTCGAACAGCAGCCGGCGGGCAAGGACCGGGCTCGCGACCGCGAGGGCATCGAATTCGGCCGGCGACAGCTCGGCGAGCACCGCAGGCGTCACCGCACGGACCAGGGCCGAACGGGCGCCGCCGTCGAAGAATGACAGCTCCCCGATCACACTGCCCGCAGCGATCGATGCGATCCGGCGGTGTCCCCGCCGCCCGCGATCGGCCAGGACCTCCAGCTGACCCTCGAGGACGAGATACAGCGATTGGTCCTCAGCCCCGGCCGTCACGACCGCGTCGCCGGGACCGAACCGGCGGTAGCGGGTATGTTCCAGCAGCGTCGCCCACTCCTCGTCGGAGGCGCCGGCCAGCAACTGATCGACATTGCCCGATGAGGCGGGCGGTTCGTTTGGGTAGTCGAAAAAAGACACTGGCCTCTCCCCCGACCGTGAATGGCCGTACTCCGTTTTGCCGGCCGGCGAGTCGCGTCCTGTCGGCGACGCGTGAGGAGGCTAGGGCCATAACTCACGCGAGGCTCGTCTCGGATGGTCCCCCCGGTCGCGTTTCTTGTCGCTAAAGGACAACACAGCTCGCGCGCACGCCTGGTTCACCGCGCACTCGCGCTGCGTGGAATGCATACCCTCCCTTTGGGCACATCGTAGGATTTCCCCTTGTACTCGTAAACACCCGGCCGGATGAACTGATCAGGAATCCGTCGCCACGGCCGCGTCACTACCGGCAGGGCGGCGAGCAGGCCAGTGAAGACCCGCAGTTGGATGCGCTATGATCACGCAAGTCGGCTTTGCGGATCCCGCCATCCGCGCCTCAGGCCCGATCCAGCCGCCTGCAGAAAGGCCGGCCGCCGATGAGCGTTGACCGAGAACTGCTCAGCAGTGTGCTACCCGCCTATGACATCGGTGACGAGCTGGGCAAGGGCGGTTGGGGAGTGGTGGTCTCCGGCCAGCACCGGCAGCTCGACCGCCGGGTGGCGATCAAGCAGCTTCCCGCGGCGCTCGCGGACGACCCGGCAGTACGGCGCCGTTTCACAGCGGAGGCCCGCGTCCTCGCCTCCCTCGATCATCCGCACGTCGTGCCGGTGTACGACTTCGTCGAGCGTGACGGCGTCTGCCTGCTCGTCATGGAACTTCTCCCCGGAGGGACGTTGCGCAGCCGCGTCCGCGCCGCGGGCCGCCTCACCGCCCCGTACGCGGTGGCGGTGTCGCTGGCCTGCACGAGCGGGCTCGGCGCGGCGCACCGGCGCGGAGTCCTGCACCGCGATGTCAAGCCCGAGAACATGCTCTTCGCCGCCAGCGGGGTCCTCAAGGTCACCGACTTCGGGATCGCCAAGGTCGTCGGCGGGCCGGATACCGTCGTTACCCGCGCCGGCGAAGTGCTCGGAACACCGGCGTACATCGCCCCGGAACAGGTACGCGGCGGGCAGCTGTCGCCCGCGACGGACGTGTACGGTGTGGCGACGATGCTGTACGAGCTGCTCGCCGATGCCCTCCCCTTTGCCAGCGATGGCGAGGACGTGGCGCTTCTGTTCAAGCACGCCTATGAGACACCCATACCGCTCCGCGACGTGGCCCCCAGCGTGCCGGACCCGGTAGCGGCGGTTGTGATGCGCGGCCTGGCGACCGAACCAGCCGAACGATTCGCGACGGCTGAGTCCTTCGGGGTCGCCCTTGCCGAAGCAGCCACCCGGGCATGGGGCCCCGGCTGGCTGTCGGCCGAGCAGGTCCCCATCCTGGACGCAGGGCCCATCATCAGCGCCGCTGGAGGCATCCGTCCGCGCCCCGCCGCGCGGCCGCGCCCACCATCGCGCCCGCCGAGCCTGTGATCGTCTCCACGGAGCGGGAAAACTCTGCTGTCCACCGCCCCCACCGGGAAAAGCGAGGACGAGGAAACTGCCGGGAGCACCGAGACAGCGGGCGTGGCACCGGCGCGCCCGCACCTGTCCCGCCGCCACATACTCATCATCGCGGCTGTCGTCGTGGCTGCCATCTTGATCGCCATCCTTGCCATCTTCGTGGTCCCGAAGATGTTCCACGTCTACCGGGCCCCGGCTAGTGTCGGCATGCGGTACGCCACGAGTGCCGCGCCAAGTTTGCGATGACAGGCAGGTTGCTGACGGCCAGGAGATGCCGGCGAGCCAAAACCTGCGCCTGGCCAGCTGGCCACGTTGCCTGGTAGTTTCTGGCCATGGCCCTGGCCGGCGATCTTTTGGGCCGGCTCGGACAGCTCGGCATCTTCGCTGACCTCACCGAGCTCGAGCTGCGCGACCTCGCGGATGAGCTGACTGAGCAGTCGTTCGCTGAGGGCCATTGGGTGCTGCGGCGAGGGGAGCAAGGCGCTGGCCTTTTCATCATCGTCGACGGCGAGGTCGGCGTCATCGTCGACGATGAGGAGCGGGCGACACTCACCACGGGCAGCTTCTTCGGCGAGGTCTCCGCCCTGCTGGGAGAGCCGCCAACGGCCGGCATCATCGCGAGGAGGCCGCTGCGCTGCCTGGTCATACCGCCGGAGCGGGCCGAACCGTTCCTTCTCGCGCACCCTCAGGTTATGTTCCGGATGTTTCAGACGGAAGCAAGGCGCCTCCGGACCGTCGACCCAGAGCGTGACTGACGGCCATGGACAGCGGGGCAGCGTACGGCGGGGGCGCGAACTCCAGCGCCTTGCCCGGTTATCTTCCGATCGCGGAGCACGGGATCATCGGGGACCTCCACACCGCGGCGCTGGTGGGCACCGACGGCAGCATCGACTGGTACTGCTGTCCTGCTTTCGACTCCCCGAGCATCTTCGGCGCCATCCTCGACCGGGCCCGCGGTGGCTACTACCGGATCGCGCCCGCGGCCGACCGCTGGACGACCAAGCAGCTCTACCTTCCCGACACGAACGTCCTCATCACGCGCTACCTGACTCCCCAAGGAGTCGGGGAGGTGCAGGATTTCATGCCGATCGAGCGCGTCCGCGGGCGCCTCCACCACCATCGGCTGATCCGGCGCGTCCTCGGTGTCCGCGGCCAGATGCGCTTCCTTCTGAACGTCCAGCCGCGCTTCAACTACGGCAGGGACGACCACTTGACGTTCTTTCACGAGAACGGCGTGCTCTTCCGCTCACCCGGCATCTCACTCGCGCTCGAGACCTCGCTCACGCTCCAGCCCGACGGGTCCGGTCTGCAATGCGAGTTCACGCTTGATCCCGGGCAGAGCGCAACCTTCGTGCTCGAGCAGGTGCCCGAGACTTACGTCCCCCGCTCGTACTCGGAGGAGGAGACGAGGGAGGCGTTCGAGAACACCGTCGACTACTGGCGCGGCTGGCTCGCCCAGTCGCGCTATCAGGGCCGCTGGCGGGAGATGGTCCACCGCTCGGCGCTGACGCTCAAGCTGCTGACCTACGAGCCGACCGGCGCCATCGTGGCGGCACCGACGACAAGCTTCCCTGAGACGATCGGCGGAGCCCGGAACTGGGACTACCGCTACACCTGGATCCGTGACGCCGCGTTCTCCATCTACGCTCTCCTGCGGCTCGGCTTCACTGAGGAGGCTGCCGCGTTCATGGGCTGGCTGACTGAGCGCTTCCAGGAGTCGCGCCCCGGCACGAGCGACCCTCTGCAGGTCGTATACGACATCCGTGGCGGGTTCGACCTCAAGGAGCAGACGCTCCCTCACCTGGAGGGTTACCGTGGCTCCGCCCCGGTGAGGATCGGCAACGACGCCGCCGATCAGCTACAGCTCGACATCTACGGCGAGCTGATCGACTCGGTGTATCTCCACGACAAATACGGATCGCCGATCGATCACGACGCGTGGTCGGATCTATGCAAGGTCATCGATTGGATCGCGGGCCACTGGGACCAAGCCGACGAGGGTGTCTGGGAGGTGCGAGGCGGCAGCCACAACTTCACCTACTCGCGCCTGATGTCCTGGGTGGCGGTCGAACGCGCGATCCGTGTCGCGATGCGGCGCGGCCTGCCAGCCGACCTCACGCGCTGGCAGTCGACCCGCGACCGGATCTACCACCAGATCATGCGGAAAGGCTGGCACCCGGAGCGCAAGGCCTTCGTCCAGCACTACGAAACAGACGTACTTGATGCGAGCGTCCTGCTCATGCCGCTGGTGAAGTTCGTCGCGCCGGCCGACCGCCGCTGGCTGTCCACCCTCGACGCCATCACAAGCGAACTGGTCTCCGATTCGCTCGTCTACCGTTACAACATCGTGGCCTCACCGGATGGTCTCGAGGGCGACGAGGGAACGTTTTCGATATGCACGTTCTGGTACGTCGAGGCGCTGGCCCGCGCCGGACGGCTGGACGAGGCCCGGCTCGTGTTCGAGAAGATGCTGACCTACGCCAACCACCTGGGCCTCTATTCGGAGGAGATCGGCCTGACCGGCGAGGCGCTGGGCAACTTCCCGCAGGCGTTCACGCACCTGGCCCTCATCAGCGCCGCCTACTGCCTCGACCGGCAACTCGGGTGAGCGCCCGCCAGGCAGCGCCCGCCAGACAGCGCCCGCCAGACCAGGGAAACCAGTCGTCAGGCGACGAGTTCGGAGTCGCCGGTGAAGGCTTCCCAGAGTTCGGCGTAGGTGCCGCCCGCGGCCACCAGGTCCGCATGGGTGCCGATCTCGGCGATCCGGCCGCCGTCCATGACCACGATGCGGTCCGCGCTGGCGGCCGTGGTCAGCCGGTGGGCGACCACGATGGTCGTCCGCCGGGAGGTCAGCCGCTCGGTGGCCCGGTTGACCGCGGCCTCGGAGGCCAGGTCGAGCGCGGCGGTCGCCTCGTCCAGCAGCAGGATGTCCGGGTCGACGAGCTGCGCCCGGGCCAGCGCGAGCAGCTGCCGCTGCCCGGCCGACAGGTTCCGGCCGCGCTCGGCGATGGAGTGGTAGTACCCGCCCGGCAGCCGCGCGATCATCTCGTGCGCGCCCACCGACCGGGCCGCCGCCTCGACCTCCGCGTCGGTCGCGCCGGGCCGCCCGTAGGCGATGGCATCCCGGACCGTTCCGGCGAACAGGTACGCCTCCTGCGGAACGACTCCGAGGCGGTGCCGGTACTGCGCCAGGTCGTAAGAGCGGACGTCGGTCCCGTCGACGAGAACCGCGCCCCCGGTGACGTCGTAGAACCGCGCGATAAGCTTGACCAGCGTCGACTTTCCGGCTCCGGTCTGCCCGACCAGCGCCACCGTCTCGCCGGGCGCGATCACGAGGCTGACCCCCTCGATGGCGTCCCGGTTCGCGGTCTCGTAGCCGAAGTGCACGTCGCGCAGCTCGATCCGGCCCTCCAGCCGCGTCACCGGGACCGGCTGGGCGGCCGCGGGGGTAGACGTCCGCAGCAGCAGCAGGTCCTTGATCCGCCGCAGCCCGACGACCGCCTGCTGGTACCCGTCGAACACCTGCGACATCTCCTGGACCGGCGCGAACACCATGTCGATATAGAGCAGGTAGGCGATCAGCGCGCCGACTTTAAGTGCCCCGCTGCGGACCTCGCCGGTCGCGACGATCAGCACGATCGCGCCGGCGACCGTGGACAGCGCCTGGATGAACGGGAAGTACAGCGCGATCAGGCGCTGGGCCCGCATCCGCGCCACCCGGTAGGAGTCGCTCCGCCGGGCGAAACGCGCCTGGTTCTGTTCCTCCCGGCGGTAGGCCTGGGTGACCCGCAGGCCGGCCACGTTCTCCGCGAAGTCCGCGTTGACCACGCTGACCTTTTCCCGCGCGTCCTGGTAGGCCCGCGCCGACCGGGCGCGGAACAGCACGGTCACCGCGACGAGCACCGGCAGGATGCACAGCACGACCAGGCCCAGCTTGACGTTGATGATGAGCATCGCGATCAGCACGCCGAAGAACGTCATCAGCGAGCTGACCATGGTGATCAGGCCGGTCTGGAAGAACGAGGACAGCGCGTCGACGTCGGTGGTCATCCGGGTCATGATCCGCCCGGCCAGCTCACGCTCGTAGAAGTCCAGGCCGAGCCGCTGCAGCTGGGCGAAGATCTTCACCCGCAGGGTGTACAGCAGCCGTTCGCCGTTGCGCCCCACCACCAGCGTCTCGGCGATGTTGACCAGCCAGTCGGCGAAGACGATGGCCAGCCCGATGACGGACACCGCGATGATGCCGCCGAACGCCTTGGTCTCGACGCCGTTGTCGATGCCGTTCCGCACCAGGGCCGGGAGGGCCAGGCTGGCCAGCGCGTCGAGGCCGTCCAGGATCAGCCCGGCCAGCATGGCTACGGCGAGCGGCCGCAGCAGCTTGGTCAGGGTGAAGTGGCGGTCCCCGGCGCGGGCCTGCTCCTGGTTGACCTGGGGCACGTCACGGGCCGGCGGCAGCGCGTCGACCTGGGCGAGCAGTTCCGGGGTGGGCGGCAGGCTGCCCATCGCGCCGTCGAATCCGTGGCCACCGCCGGCCTGCCCCGGCCCGCGGGCCCGGCCCGCCGGCGCCTTGGCCGCATCCCACAGCTCCGGCGTCACCTGGCCGCCATCCGCGGTGGCCGCCGGCGCTTCGTTCTCGTAGTAGGCCAGCTCACCGGCGTCGATGCCCTCCACGTCGTCGCCGGGGCCGGACAGCAGCAGCCGGTAGAGCGGGCAGCGCCCGGTGAGCTCCTCGTGCGTGCCGACGTCGGCCACCTGGCCGTTATCGAGCACCGCGATCCGGTCGGCCAGGTTCAGCGTGGACCGGCGGTGCGCGATGAGCAGGGTGGTACGGCCCCGCATGACCCGGCTCAGCGTGGCGTGGATCTCCGCCTCCAGCCGCGGGTCGATCGCCGAGGTGGCGTCGTCCAGCAGCAGCAGCCGCGGGTTGGTGATCAGCGCCCGCGCCAGGGCGACGCGCTGCCGCTGGCCGCCGGAAAGGGTGAGGCCCTGCTCGCCGATCACGGTGTCGTAGCCGTCGGGGAGTTCGGTGCTGAACTCGTCCGCCTCGGCGGCACGCGCGGCGGCGAGGATCTGCTCGTCGGTGGCGTCCGGCCGCCCGTAGGCGATGTTGGACCGTACGGTGTCGGAGAACAGGAAGCTGTCCTCCATGACGAGCCCGATCGAGGCGCGCAGCGAGTCCTGGGTCACGTCCCGCACGTCGTGGCCGCCCACCCGGACGGCGCCCCCGCTCACGTCGTAGAAGCGCGGCAGCAGCAGCGAGATCGTCGACTTGCCCGAGCCGGAGGTCCCCACCACGGCCACGGTCTCGCCCGGGTCGACGCGCAGCGAGAGCCCGCGCAGCACCGGCTCCGACGGCACGTAGCCGAACCGGACGTCGTCGAACTCGATACCGGCCGCGTCGGCCGGCAGCGGCACCGCGCCGGGCTTGTCGGTGATTACGGGCCGGGAGTCGATGACTTCCAGCACGCGGATGACGCTGGCCCGCGCCTCCTGCCCGATGGTGATCAGGGCGGTGAGCATCCGGACCGGGCCGGACATCATGGCGAGGTAGGTGGAGAAGGCCAGGAACGTTCCGAGGCTGATGGAGCCCTGGATCGCCAGCCAGCCGCCGAGGGCCAGCACCCCAACCTGGCCGAGGGTGGGGACGGCCTGCAGCGCGGGGTTGAACCGGGCCATCAGGCGCGCGAGCCGGACGCGGGACGCGTACAGGCTCGTGCTCGCGCCCTCCATCCGCTCCACTTCCTGCTCTTCCTGCCCGAAGCCCTTGACCACGCGGACCCCGCCGACGCTCTCATCGACGATGGCGGCGACCTCACCCGCCTGCTGCTGGGCGTGCCAGCTCGCCGGGAAGAGCTTGCGCCGGGACCGGAGCGCGATCACCCACAGCGCCGGCGCGACCGCGAGGGCCACCAGCGTCAGCAGCGGTGACAGGGTCAGCATGATGACGATCGAGACGACGAAGAGCAGCGCGCTGCCGATGGTGATCGGGAGGAACGACAGCAGCCCCTGGATCATGTTGATGTCGGAGATCGAGCGGCTCACGAGCTGGCCGGTGTGGATCTCGTCCTGCCGCGCGCCGTCCAGCCGGGACAGTGCCCCGAGCATCTCGGTGCGCAGGTCGTGCTGCACGTCGAGGGACAGCTTGCCGCCGGAGTAGCGGCGCATGAAGGTTGCGCCGAAGTTCACCGCCGCGGCCACCAGCAGTTCGATGGCCAGCGGCCAGATCGAGCGGGTGTGCGTGACGATGACGTTGTTCACGATGTCCCGCTGGATCAGCGGGATGACCGCCGTCACGGCGGTGGCGAGCAGCGCACCGGCCAAGGCGAGGACGAAGCTGCGGCGGTAACGCCAGCAGTAGGCCGTCAGCCGGCGAAGCCACCGGTCTCCTTGCCTCCGTGTCATGGAATTCCGCGCCCGCCGCGCCCGCTGAGTCCGCCCGGTTCGCCCGGCCTGGCCGGGGCGCGGAAGATCGTTTACAGCTCTCATAGTTCCGTTAGCCACAATAAGCTTCGGACCCGCGAAATTCCCCAGGTTATTTCGCGCGCCGGGCCCGCCACCCGGGGGGCCGCCCCAGGGCCCGGGCCCGCCGCCCGGAGGTCACCCAGGGCCGCCCCAGACCGCGCTCCCAGCGAATAGGCGTAAATCACCCGGCGTATCGGGCGCGTCGCCGAGCGAGTGTCACTCCCGTTGGCTAGTGTCCCGGTCCATGCGGATGCTGCACACGTCCGACTGGCACCTCGGCCGCTCGCTGCACCGGGCCGACCTCCGTCAGGCCCAGGCCGCGCACCTTGATCATCTCGTCAGCATCGTCCGTTCGGAAAAAATCGACGCCGTGCTGGTCGCGGGGGACGTCTACGACCGGGCGATCCCGCCGGTGGACGCCGTGGCGCTGTGCGAGGACGGGCTGGTCCGGCTCCGCGACGCGGGCGCGCGCGTCATCGTGATCAGCGGCAACCATGATTCGGCGCGGCGGCTCGGCTTCGGCAGCGCGCTGGTGGACGCCGCCGGGGTGTACCTGCGGACCCGGGCCGGGTCGCTGGCCCAGCCGGTGATGCTGGCGGACCGCCACGGCCCGGTCGCGGTCTACGGGGTGCCCTACCTCGAGCCGGACGCCGTCCGCGCCGACCTGCCCGCCGCCCCGGCGGCCCCCGAAGGCACCGGGGGCACCCGGGGCACCGAGGGCACCGGGGGCACCGGGGGCACCGGGGGCACCGGGGCCGGGCCGCCCCGCGGGCACGCAGGCGTGCTCGGCCGCGCGGTCCAGTGCATCCGTGCGGACGCCGCCGCGCGGGGCCGCGTCCGGTCGGTGGCGATGGCGCACGCCTGGGTCGCCGGGGCAGAGGCGAGCGATTCGGAACGGGACATCTCCGTCGGCGGCGTCGGCCGGGTCCCGGCCACCCTGTTCACCGGGTTCAGCTACGTCGCGCTCGGGCACCTGCACGGTCAGCAGACCCTCGGCCCGCGCCTGCGCTACAGCGGCTCACCGCTGCCGTACTCGTTCTCCGAGGCCCGGCACGCCAAGGGATCGTGGCTGGTCGAGCTGGATGCCGACGGCGGCGTCCGGGCTGAGCGGGTCCCCGCGCCGGCGTTCCGCGCGCTGAGCGTCCTGCGCGGGACGCTTGATGACCTGCTCACCTCCGCCGCCTACGAGCGGTACCGGGACGACTTCCTGTCCGTGACGCTGACCGGCACGAGCCGGCCGGAGGGCGCGATGGAAAAGCTGCGGCAGCGGTTCCCGCACGTGCTGGTGCTGGCCTTCGAGCCCGAGGGCGGCGCGGCCGATGACCGCAGCTACCGCGCGAAGGTCACGGGCCGCGACGACCTGACGGTCGCGGCCGAGTTCGTCGCGCATGTCCGCCGCAGCCCGGTCACGCCGGGGGAGCGGACCCTGCTCGCCGCCGCGTTCGAGGAGGCCCGCCGCTCCGCCGGCGAAGAGCCGCCCCCCGAGCGGAACCGCGACGAGCCGGGGGACGACGCCTGATGCGGCCGCATCTGCTCCGGGTCACGGCGTTCGGCGCGTTCGGCGGGACCGCGGAGGTGTCCTTCGACGCGCTGGCCGACTCGGGGCTGTTCCTGCTGCACGGCGAGACGGGAGCGGGCAAGACGACCCTGCTCGACGCGATCGGGTTCGCCCTCTACGGCCGGGTGCCCGGGGAGCGGAACAAGACCAAGCGGCTGCGTTCCGACCACGCCAGCGCCGCGGCGCGCACCGAGGTGATGTTCGAGACCACGATCGGCGAGCGTCACCTGTGCATCACCCGCCGCCCGCAGCAGGTCCGCCCCAAGCTGCACGGGCCGGGGACGACCAGCGAGCCCGCCCGGATCCTGCTGGCAGAGGAGACCGGCGGCACCTGGCACACCGTCTCGACCCGGGCCAGGGAGGCCGACGACGAGATCGCCGACGTCATGGGCATGTCGGCCGAGCAGTTCTTCCAGGTGGTCCTGCTGCCGCAGGGACAGTTCGCGCGGTTCCTGCACGCCGACGCCGAAGAGCGCCGGGCGCTGCTGCAGAAGCTCTTCCGCACCGACCGGTTCCGCACCGTGGAGGACTGGCTGGCCGAACGCCGCCGCGCTACCCGCGACCGCGTGCAGGAG
>CAWDTK010000020.1:0-270829 GCA_963805255.1 uncultured Actinomycetes bacterium | reverse complement strand
CTCCGGCGAGATGATGGCCATGTATGCCGCTAACAACATCGCCAAGGGGATCCTGAAGTACGCGCACTCCGGCGGCGTGCGGATCGGCGGGATAATCTCAACAGCCGCAACACCGACAAGGAGGCTGACTTCGTCGGCGAGCTGGCCAGGCGGCTGAACACCGAGATGATCCACTTCATCCCGCGCGACAACGTGGTGCAGCATGCGGAGCTGCGCCGGATGACGGTCATCGAGTATGACCCGACGTCCAACCAGGCCCAGGAGTACCGCGAACTGGCCCGCAAGATCCACGAGAACGACCGCAGGACGATCGCCACCCCAATCACCATGGACCAGCTCGAAGAGGTCCTCATCGATTTCGGGATCATGGAGCAGGCGGACGAGTCCATCATCGGCAAGGCCGCTGTGGCCTCGGCCGCGGTCTGAGCCACGCGACGACCGGAAAGGACTCGTTCCCATGACTTCAACACCCGCCCGCGCAGAGACCGAGGCGATGATCGCCGACGTCCTGGAGACCTATCCCGACAAGGCGCGCAAGGACCGTGCCAGGCACCTCAAGCCCAACGACCCCGAGGGGTCCAAGGAGTGCGAGGTCAAGTCCAACACGAAGTCCCGGCCGGGGGTGATGACGATCCGCGGCTGCGCCTACGCCGGTTCCAAGGGCGTGGTGTGGGGCCCGGTCAAGGACGTCGTGCACATCAGCCACGGGCCGGTCGGCTGCGGCCAGTACTCCTGGGCAACCAGGCGCAACTACTCCCACGGCACAGCCGGCATCGACAACTTCGTCCCCATGCAGTTCACCAGCGACTTCCGCGAGCGTGACATCGTCTTTGGCGGCGACAAGCGGCTGGCGCAGATCATCAAGGAGATCGCCGAGCTGTTCCCGCTGGCCAAGGGGATCTCGATCCAGTCGGAATGCCCAGTCGGGCTGATCGGAGACGACATCGAGGCGGTCGCCAGGCAGTCCTCGGCAGAGCTTGGCATCCCGGTCATCCCGGTGCGCTGCGAGGGCTTCCGCGGCGTCAGCCAGTCCCTCGGGCACCACATCGCCAATGACTCCGTCCGGGACTGGGTCCTGGGCAGCCGGGACACGACCGGGCAAACGCCATACGACGTCGCCCTCATCGGCGACTACAACATCGGCGGCGACGCGTGGGCGTCCCGGAAGGTCCTGGAGGACATGGGCCTGCGGGTGATCGCCCAGTGGTCCGGTGACGGGACCATCAACGAGATCGCGACCACCCACCTGGCCAAGCTCAACATCGTCCACTGCTACCGCTCGATGAACTACATCTGCCGCACGATGGAGGAGAAGTACGGCACCCCCTGGGTGGAGTACAACCTCTTCGGGCCCACGAAGATCACCGAGTCGATGCGCAGCATCGCCTCGTATTTCGACGACACCATCGCCGAGAAGACCGAAGCCGCCATCGCCAGCTATCAGCCCTTCTTCGACCAGGTGCGGGAGAAATACACGCCAAGGCTGGCCGGCAAGCGGGTGATGCTGCTGGTCGGCGGGCTGCGCCCGCGGCACACCATCGGCGCCTACGAGGACCTCGGCATGGAGGTTATCGGCACCGGCTACGAGTTCGGGCACGCCGACGACTACAAGCGGACCCATGCCGAGCTCAAGGACGGCGTCGTGCTGTACGACGACCCCACCGCGTTCGAGCTGGAGGAGTTCGCCCGCCAGCTCAGGCCCGACCTCATGGGCGCGGGGGTGAAGGAGAAGTACGTCTTCCACAAGATGGGGCTTCCCTTCCGCCAGATGCATTCATGGGATTACTCCGGTCCCTATCACGGCGTCGAGGGATTCGCCGTCTTCGCCAGGGACATGGACATCGCCATCAACAACCCGTCCTGGAAACTCTTCCAGGCACCGTGGCCGGGCTCTGGGCAGGCCGGCTGACGATCCGCGCCCAGACACCCGCGACGCCAGACTCACGACTCGGAGAATGGACGATGACCGGCACCCCCGAAACATTTCTCGTGAAAGATCACAACAATTTGTTCGACGCCCCGCACTACCAGGAGCAGTTCGAGCGCAAGCACGAATTCGAGGCAGGCTGCTCCGCGGACGAGATCGAGCGGGTCAGGGAATGGACGCGCAGCGAAGAGTACCGGGAGAAGAACTTCGCCCGCGAGGCGCTCACGGTCAACCCGGCGAAGGCGTGCCAGCCGCTCGGCGCCGTGCTGGCCGGGCTCGGGTTCGCGGGCACCCTTCCGCTGGTGCACGGTTCCCAGGGCTGCGCCGCGTACTTTCGCAGTCACTATGCCCGGCACTTCAAGGAGCCCTGCCCCGCGGTGTCGTCGTCGATGACCGAGGAGGCCGCGGTCTTCGGCGGCATGAACAACCTGGTCGAAGCGCTGGACAATGCCACCGCGCTGTACAAGCCCAACATGGTCGCGGTCAGCACCACCTGCATGGCCGAGGTGATCGGCGATGACCTGCAGGCGTTCATCGGGACCGCCCGTGAGAAGGGCTCGGTCACCGACGACTTCCCCGTGCCGTTCGCGCACACCCCTAGCTTCGTCGGCTCGCATCTGACCGGGTACGACAACATGCTGCGCTCGATCCTCGCCTACCTCACCAAAGACAAGAAGGGAGCGCCGAACGGCCGGATCAATGTGGTCCCGGGGTTCGACACCTACACCGGCGACCACCGGGAGGTGAGCCGCCTGCTGGCCCTGATGGGCGTGGACCACGTCATCCTGGGCGACCACAGCGGGTCCATGGACTCGCCGGCGACCGGCGATTACGTCCTGTACCCGGGCGGGACCCCGCTGGCTGAGGCGGCCGACGCGATCAACGCGCTGGGCACGGTCTT
The DNA here is from genome assembly GCA_963805255.1 of uncultured Actinomycetes bacterium. GTDB lineage: Bacteria > Actinomycetota > Actinomycetes > Streptosporangiales > Streptosporangiaceae > Bog-532. Next base: position 268,001 of record CAWDTK010000020.1, on the reverse strand, counting down.
CCTGCAGGAGGTCGCCACCCGCAAGACCGCGGAACTGGTCCGGCACGAATGGGGCCAGGAGGAGGTCCTCATCACCACGCCGATCGGCGTCGGCAACACCGACCGGTTCATCACCGAGGTGGCCAGGCTCGCCGGGATCGGCGTTCCCGAGGAGATCAGCCGCGAGCGAGGCCGGCTGGTCGACGCGCTGACCGACTCGCACGCGTACCTGCACGGCAAGCGTGTGGCCGTCGCCGGAGACCCCGACCTCGTGGTCGGCCTGCTCGGCTTCCTGCTGGAGATGGGCATGGAGCCGGTTCACGTGCTGAGTACGAATGGCGACAAGTCCTTCGCGTCCAGGGCCGAGGCGGTGCTGGCGGCCAGCCCCTTCGGTCACCAGGCGACGGTATGGCCGGGAAAGGACCTGTGGCACCTTCGCTCGCTGGTGTTTACCGAGCCGGTTGACCTGCTGATCGGGAGCTCCTACCTGAAGTTCCTCGCCCGGGAGTCGAACACGCCGCTGATCAGGGTCGGGTTCCCGATCTTCGACCGGCACCACCTGCACCGGTTCCCGGTCGTCGGCTACACCGGCGGTCTGCACCTGCTGACCCAGCTCGTGAACACCGTGCTCGACGAGCTGGACCGCACCGCCCCCGACCACAGCTACAACATGGTCCGCTGAGGATTGCCATGACCATTGTGGTGTCGCCAGACTCGCGGCCCGGGCCCGCCCGAACCGCAGGACCCGCAGCGCTCTCGCGGGGGCCCGCCGCCCCCGCCGACCGCGCCGCGCTCTTCACCGAACCGGCCTGCGACCACAACCACGCCAAGGACGCCCGTGCCCGCAAGGCCGGCTGCCCGAAGCCCAAGCCGGGCGCCACCGCCGGTGGCTGCGCCTTCGACGGGGCGATGATAGCCCTGGTCCCGATCGTGGACGCCGCTCACGTCGTGCACGGGCCCATCGCCTGCGCGGGCAACTCGTGGGACAGCCGGGGCAGCCTGTCCTCCGGCCCGACGCTATACCGGCGGGGGTTCACCAGCGACATTACCGAGCACGATGTGGTCTTCGGCGGCGAGCAGAAGCTGTACGACACCATCGCCGAGGTCGTCAGGCGGCATCGTCCGCCCGCCGTGTTCGTGTACTCGACCTGCGTCACCGCGTCTATCGGCGACGACCTCGACGCGGTGTGCGGCGCGGCGGCGGCGGCCGCCGCGGTGCCGGTCATCCCGGTGCACTCGCCAGGCTTCGGCGGGAGCAAGAACCTCGGCAACCGGCTGGCGGGCGAGGCGCTGCTGCGGCACGTGATCGGTACCGTCGAGCCGGCGTCGTGCACCGACCTGGACGTGAACCTGGTCGGCGAGTACAACATCGCTGGCGAGCTGTGGGATGTCACCCCCGTGCTGTCCCGGCTGGGCATCCGGGTACGGGCGTGCATCAGCGGCGACGCCAGGTACTGCGACGTCGCCGCCGCGCACCGGGCCAAGGCGACCATGGTGGTGTGCTCCAGGGCGCTGCTGGCGCTGGCCCGCGGGCTGGAGGAGCGCTATGGCATTCCCTGGTTCGAGGGCAGCTTCTACGGCATCCGGGCGATGGGCGACACCCTGCGCGGCTTCGCCCGGGTACTCGGCGGCGACGGCCTGGCCCGTAGCGCCGAGGAGCTCATCGCCGCCGAGGAGGCCGCCGCCGCGGCCGCCCTGGCCCCGTACCGGGAACGGCTCCGCGGCGCGAAGGCGGTGCTGTACACCGGCGGGGTCAAGAGCTGGTCGGTGGTCTCGGCCCTTCAGGACATCGGGGTGGAGGTAGTCGCCTCCGGGGCCACCAAGAGCACCGGTAGCGATGTGGACAAGATCTGCCAGCTGCTCGGCCCGGACGCCCGGGTGATCACCGACGGCAGCCCCGCCGAACTGCTGCGGCTGGCCGGGGAGACCGGGGCGGACATCCTCATCGCCGGCGGCCGCAACCAGTACACGGCGCTGAAGGGCAAGCTGCCCTTCCTCGACATCAACCAGGAACGGCATACCCCTTATGCCGGGTACGTCGGCGTGGTCGAACTGGCCCGCCGGGTGGATCGTGCCCTGTCCAGCCCGGTGTGGGAGCAGGTCCGCTCCCCCGCCCCCTGGGAACTCCGCTCCCCTGCGGCCGGGGAACTGGGAGCGCCCGGTGCTCGCGGGGAGGTCGGCTGATGGCGCGCGTGGTGGCCAGCGGCAGGCGCGCGGCGATCGATCCGCTCAAGCACAGCCAGCCTCTCGGCGGCGCACTGGTCTTCCTCGGGCTGGCCCGCGCGATGCCGGTGCTGCACGGGTCCCAGGGCTGCGCCTCGTTCGCCAAGGCGCTGATGACCCGGCACTTCGGCGAGCCGGTCCCGCTGCAGACCACCGCTGTCACCGAGGTGACCGCGGTAATCGGCGCCGGGGAGTCGCTGGTGGCCGCGCTGGAAGCGATCCGCGCCAGGCAGCATCCCGACGTTATCGGCGTGCTGACCACCGGCCTGACCGAGGTCAGTGGCGAGGATGTGGCCGGCGAGCTGCGCTCCTACCTGGCGGGCGCCGGCGCCGGGGCGCCGCTGATCGTCGCGGTGTCCACCCCCGATTTCCGCGGTGGCCTGTCCGACGGCTGGGCGAGCGCGCTGGAGGCCGTGGTCACGGTGGTGCCGCTCGATGCGCCGCCGGCCCGAGACCCCGGCGAGCAGGCAGAGCCTCCCGGCTCCGAACCGCTAGCCGTGCTCGCCGGGCCCTCGCTGACGGCCGTCGACATCGAGGAGCTCACCGCGCTCGTGCGCGGGTTCGGCCTGGACCCGGTGGTCGTGCCGGACCTGTCGGGCTCGCTGGACGGTCACCTCGACGGCTGGTCGCCGCTGACCACCGGCGGCACCATGATCGCCGACCTGTGGCGCCTCGGCGCCGCGGGCGCCATCGTGGTGGCCGGCGCGACGGCGGCCGCCGCGGGCGAGGCGCTCACCGCGCGAACCGGCGCTGACGTGATCCGCTGCGATCACCTCAGCGGGCTGGCGGCGGTCGACGCGCTGGTCACTGAGCTGATGGAGCGCACCGGCGAGCCGGCCCGGACGAGGCGCGCCGGTGGCGTAGCCGGCTGACGGACGGCCTGCTCGACACGCACTTTGTGCTCGGCGGCGCCCGTGTCGCGATCGCTGGCGAGCCCGAGCAGCTCGTCGCGGTCGGCTCGCTGCTGTGCGACGTGGGGGCCGAGATCGTAGCCGCCGTGTCACCCACCACCGCCCCGGTGCTCAGTCACGCGCCGTGGGGCGAGGTGGTCGTCGGCGACCTGACCGACCTTGAGGAACGGGCCGCCGACGGCGGAGCCGAGCTCGTCGTGGCCGCGAGCCACGGCCGCGGCGTCGCCAGCCGGATCGGCGCCGCCCACCTGGCCATGGGCTTCCCGGTCTACGACCGGTTCGGCCCGCAGCTACGCGGTACAGCGGGCTACCGCGGCAGCCTGCAACTGCTGATCGACGCGGCGAACCGCCTGCTCGACCACCAAGACCACGAATACCCGGACGGCGGCCTGGCGGCCGCGCCCGTTAAGACCCATGAGGAGCTGACATGGTGAAGATTGCCTTTGCCACCGGTGACGGCACCGCTGTCGACCAGCATTTCGGCTGGTGCTGCCGGTTCGACGTGTATGAGGTGTCGGCCGAGAAGTCCGAGCTGCTGGAGAGCCGGCTGCTCAGCCCGCCCGGCCCTGACCAGGACAGCAAGATCGACAGCCGGCTGGCCGAGGTCTGGGACTGCGCGATCCTGGTCGTCTGCGACATCGGCGGCTCGGCAGCGGCCCGCGTGGTCAGCGCCCGGATCCACCCGCTGAAGGCGGCCAGCGGAACCGCCGTCGCCGATCTGCTGGCGCGGCTCCAGGCGGTGCTGGCCGGCAACCCGCCGCCGTGGCTGCGCAAGGCGCTGCGGCAAAACGGCCAGGAGCCGGTCCCGGCCTGGACCCCGGCGGGAGGTGCGGCATGAGCGGCCCGGGAGTCGGCGGGCAGCGCGGCGGCTTCCTGAGCGACCTGGTGGGCCAGCTTCGCGCCGGCGGCACCCACGGGCAACTCGACCGGGTTTCAGACGAAGCGCTGCTCCGCCCGTTCGTGGTCAGCCCCGCGCGGCAGCGCGAGATCCCGGTGGATTGCGATCTGGATGCGGCCGCCGAGAGCCGGATCCGCTCGTTCTACCAGGCCGTCGCCGCAGGTGCCGAGAAGGCGTCCGGCGCCTTCACCACCACCGTGGTGGACGTCAGCCACGAGGGCTTCGGCCGGGTGATCGTCTTCGCCGGGAGACTCGTCGTGCTCTCTGAGGTGGTACGCGACGCGCAGCGGTTCGGCTTCCCCTCCATCGAGCGGCTCACCGGGCACGGCGAATCGCTCATCACCAGCGCCGTCAAGATCCTCGACACCTACCCGGAAGTGGCCCATGACGACTCGTGATCCGCGCGCCGACCGGCGCGCGCAGCTGCAATCTGCCACGTCCGCCGATGACCCGCTGGCGGCGTTCAACCGGTGCCAGACGGCTGAGGAGTACTTCGCGCTGCTCGACGTCGCATACGACCCCCGGGTGGTCGACGTGAACCGGCTGCACATCCTGCGGCACTTCGCCGGGCAACTGGCAGAACTCCACCGTCACTGCACCGCGCCCGAGAGCCCCGGCCACGCGCTCGACACCTACCGCGACGCACTGACCCGGTCCTACCAGGCCTTCACCACCGCGACCGCCCTGGACCACCGGCTGTTCAAGGTGCTGCGGGACCGGGCCCCGCGCGCGTTCGTCCCTACGGCCGCCGTCGCCGTCCAGCACGAGGCGCGCGAGCAATGAAGCCCGCGTTCGACCTCGGCGACATGGTCACCGCCACCAAGGTGCTGCGCGATGACGGCACCTATCCCGAGCCGGGCAGCACCGTCGGCGCGGTCCTGGTGCCGTCCGGGGCCCGGGGCGAGATCCTGAACGTCGGCCTCTACCTGCAGGAGCACATCGTGTACGCGGTCGCGTTCGGCAACGGCCGGGTGGTCGGCTGCCTGGAAAGCGAACTGGCGCCCGCACCGGCCGGGGCCGCGCCGCCGGCGGCTGAACCGGTCGCGGCCGCGCCGTCCGTGGCCGCGCCGGTCACGGCCGCGCCGGTCACGGCCGGCAACGAGGAGGGACAGCCGTCATGAGCGCCCAGCGCGTCTACCTCCCCCTCACCGAGTCGCCGCCCGCACCCTCGGCACCGATGCCCGGGTCGCCTGCGCCGCTGCCTCCCGCCGCGCCCCCGGCTGGCGGATGCAAGAGCAAGAAGAGCTGTGGCAGCAGGGGGCCGGTCGCCGACCCCCAGATCGCGGAGAAGATCGCGAACCATCCCTGCTACAGCGCCGATGCCCACCAGTACTACGCCCGGATGCACGTCGCGGTTGCCCCCTCCTGCAACATCCAGTGCAACTACTGCAACCGCAAGTTCGACTGCTCCAACGAGAGCCGTCCCGGGGTCACCAGCAGCCTGCTCACGCCTGAGGAGGCGCTGGCCAAGGTGAAGCATGTGGCGAGCGAGATCAAGCAGATGAGCGTGCTCGGGATCGCCGGCCCTGGCGACCCGCTGGCCAACCCGCGCCGGACCTTCCGGACGCTGGATCTGCTGGCCCGCGACTGCCCGGACATCACGCTATGCCTGTCGACCAACGGCCTGAGACTGCCTGACTACGTCGAGCGGATCACCGATCTGGGCGTCGACCATGTGACGGTCACCATCAACATGATCGATCCCGAGGTGGGTGAGCGGATCTACCCGTGGGTGGCCTTCCGCGGCAAGCGCTACACCGGCCGGGAGGCGTCCAAGATCCTCTCCGAGCGCCAGCTTGCAGGCCTGCAGGCACTGACCGACCGCAAGGTCCTCTGCAAAGTCAACTCGGTGATGATCCCCGGAGTCAACGACGACCACCTGGTGGAGGTCTCCCGCACGGTGAAGGGCTTGGGCGCGTTCCTGCACAACGTGATGCCCCTGGTGTCGGCGCCCGAGCATGGCACGGTCTTCGGCATGACCGGGGTGCGCGGCCCGACACCGCAGGAGCTCAAGGCGCTCCAGGACCGGTGCGAGGCCGACGACGGGGCCGAGATGAACATGATGCGGCATTGCCGCCAGTGCCGGGCCGACGCCGTCGGCTTGCTCGGGGAGGACCGCGGCGAGGAGTTCGGGCGGCAGGCCTTCCTCGGCACGCAGGTCGCCTACGACCTCGAGGGGCGGCAGCGGACGCACGCCGAGATCGAGCGCTCGCGGGCAGCGGCCCGCGCCAGCCGCGAGACGCTGCGGATCGAATCCGGCGGGACCGGCCGCCCGGAGCGGGTCGTGCTGGTCGCGGTCGCGACCAAGGGCAGCGGCGTGGTGAACCAGCACTTCGGCCGCGCCACGGAGTTCTGGATCTACGAGGCGGGTGACGGCTGGGCACGGCTGGTACAGACCCGCGACGTGGCCCGCTACTGCGCGGGCCCGTCCGAGTGCGGGGAGCAGGAATCGGTCCTGGACAAGACCGTCCGGCTGCTCTCCGACTGCGCGGCGGTGCTGTGCAGCAAGATCGGGCCCCAGCCTCGCGAGGCCCTGGACGCCGCGGGCATCGAGGCAGTGGAGGTCTATGACCTGATCGAAAAGGCCGTGGCGGCGGCCGGTGCCCGCCTCGCCGGCCCTGCCAGGGCGGAGGTGGCACAGCAGTGATCTCGATCTACATGACCGAACGGGCGTCGCGCAAAGTGCGGACGCTGCTGGCGTCGGGGCCGGGCACAGCGGACTTCGGCCTGCGCATCGGTGTCGATCCCGGCGGCTGCTCGGGCTACCAGTACCGCCTTGTCCTGGCTCCCCGCGCCGACCCGGACGAGGTGGTGGTGGCGCAGGACGGCTTCGACGTGTTCGTGGGCGCCAGCGTCGCGCCGCTGCTGGCGGGGGTGCGCATCGACTACGTGGAGTCGATCGCCTCGTCGGGTTTCACCTTTGACAACCCGAACGCCGCCGACTCCTGCGGCTGCGGCACATCCTTCTCCGCCACGCGGTCCGCCGAGCAGAGCGCGGCCGACGCCGCCCTGCACGCGCGGGTCGAGGACGCGATGGCCGAGATCCGTCCCTACCTGCAGGGTGAGGGGGGCGACGTGACCGTGGTGGGGGTCGCGGACGGTGTGGTGTCGGTGCGGCTGACCGGCGCCTGCGACGGCTGCTCCAGCGCGCTGGGCACGATCACCAGCGTGATCGAACGGCGGCTGAAGGAGGCCCTTCCCGGAAAGGAGGCTTTTCCCGGAGTCGAACGGGTCGCCTTGGTGACCTGACTGTCCCTGCCCGAATCCGACGACCCCGCCCCGCGAGGCGGGCTGAGTAAAGACAAAAAGACAAGGAGAACACCGTGACATTCGTCATTACCGAGCCGTGTGTTGACGTAAAGGACAAGGGGTGCGTGGAGGTGTGCCCGGTGGATTGCATCTACGAAGGTGACCGGATGCTGTACATCCACCCCGACGAGTGCGTCGACTGCGGTGCCTGCGAATCTGCCTGCCCGACGGAGGGCATCTATTACGTCTACGACGTTCCAAAGAAATGGCGTGCCTTCACCCAGGCCAACGCCGACTTCTTCGCCGAGCTCGGCTCACCGGGCGGTGCCGCCGTGATCGGCAAGACCAGCAACGACCCAGAGTTCATCAGGAACCTCACCCCGACGAGGGAATGAGCGTGCACTGAGACGACACGACGTCGCACGGAGGCCAGCATGCTGATTCCGCAAACGCCGGACACGGCGCATCCCGTGCCATCCGGCCGCCCGGACCGCCGGTTCGACCGGCAGCTCATCATCCCGGGGTTCGGGGCCCGGCAGCAGCGCCGCCTGCGTGAGGCGACCGTGCTCGTGGCCGGCGTAGGCGGGGTCGGCGGCGCGGCCGCCACTTACCTCGCCGCCGTCGGCGTCGGCCGGCTCCTGCTTGTCCACCCCGGCGCCCTGGAGGAACCGGACCTCAACCGGCAGACCCTGATGCGGCCGGGCTGGGTCGGCGCTGCGCGGGTGGAGTGCGCGTCCCGCACACTGCGTGCCCATTATCCGGATGTCCGGATTGAGGGCCTGGACTGCGGGCTGAGCGATCCCCGGCTGCCCGGCCTCGTCGCCCGGTCAGACGCCGCGGTCGACGCCCGGCACAACTTCCCCGAGCGGTACCTGCTCAACAGGTTGTGCGTGGCGGCTCGCAAGCCCCTGGTCGTCGCGGCCATGAACGCCACCGAGGCGTGCCTGCTGGCGATCCGGCCGGGCACGCCCTGCCTGCGCTGCGTGTTCGCCGAAGGCGACCCGGCCTGGGCGCCGCTCGGCTTCCCTGTGCTCGGTGCGGTGGCCGGCGCAGTGGGGTGCCTTGCCGCGATGGAAGTCATCAAGATCGTGGCCGAGTTCGGCCAGCCGTCGTTCAGCAGGTTGCAGCATATCGACCTGTGGGACATGACGTTCCGCTCCCTGAAGGTGAATCGCGCTCCGCAGTGCGCGGACTGCGGCCCTCATCCTGGCCAGGCACCTGATCCGACCGTCACGGCCCGCTGCCAGCTCGCGCGGCGGATCGCGTCATGATCTACCTCGACTACAACGCGACCACCCCGGTCGACCCGCGGGTACTCGAGGCCATGCTGCCGATGTTCACCCGCGAGTTCGCGAACCCGTCAAGCACGCACGCCGCCGGCCAGGCGGCGGCCGAGCTCGTCGAACACGCCCGGCAGCAAGTCGCCGGGCTCGTCGGCACCCGGCGGGGCAACATCGTGTTCACCAGCGGGACCACCGAGTCGGCCAACCTCGCGATCCGCGGCGCGATGGCCGTCTCCGGGCCCGATCGGCGGCGCATCCTGATCGGCGCCACCGAGCACAAGGCGGTCGCCGAGGCCGCCGCGGCGGCCTGCTCGGGCAAGGTGGAACAGGTGAGCGTCCATCGGGATGGCACGCTCGACCTCGACCAACTGCGCTGGCTGCTCGCCGACGATGTCGCGCTCGTCGCGGTGATGGCGGCCAACAACGAGACCGGCGCGATCAACGACGTCCGCCAGGCCGCGGCGCTGGCTCACCAGGCCGGGGCACAGATCTTCTGCGACATCGCCCAGGCGGCGGGGAAGATCCCGGTCGAGCTCGACGGCTGGGCGATCGACATGGCCGCCTGGTCCGCGCACAAGATGTACGGGCCCAAGGGGGTGGGTGCCTTCGCGGCCGACCGAGCCACCTGCAAGCGCCTCACCCCGCTGCTCGCGGGCGGCTGCCAGGAACGCGGCCTGCGCAGCGGCACCCTGAACACTGCGGGGATTGTCGGGTTTGGCAAGGCGTCCGGGCTCGCCGCAGCGGAAATGACAGCCGACGCCGAACGTCACAGGCACATGGTGCGCCTGCTGCGGGATCTGCTCACCAGGCGGCCCGGCCGCTCACCGGCGGGCGTCGAGGTGAACGGGGCCGACGCTCCGCGGCTGCCGAACACCCTGAACGTGCGGTTCGCCGGCGCCCAAGCGGACGCCGTTATGGCATGCATGCCCGACGTCCTGGTGTCCTCCGGCGCCGCGTGCGGCTCGGCAGACCCAGCGCCGTCCCATGTCCTGCTGGCGATGGGACTCGGCTCCGATGCCGCGTTGCAGAGCCTGCGGTTCAGCGTCGGCCGCCCGACGACCGAACAGGAGGTGAGAGCCGCCGCCGACCGTGTGGCCGACGCCGTCGCTCGCGTCCGGTCCCTCGGTTCGTACTGAACACCGGCTGCCCGCACGGGTGGGCGGCCGTCCGCGCGGACGCGACCGCGTCCGCGCGGCCCCGGAGAAAGGCTTCGCCATGACGACCGAACAGCTCACCGAACAGTCCGTTCGACAGGTCCAGCAACTGGACCGCGTTGTTATCCGGTTCGCCGGTGATTCTGGCGACGGCATGCAGTTCACCGGAGATCGTTTCGCGGCACAGACCGCGGCGTCTGGCAACGACCTGTCCACGCTGCCAAGCTTCCCCGCCGAGATCCGCGCACCGGCTGGCACGGTGCAAGGCGTGTCCAGCTTCCAGGTGCATTTCGCCAGCCACGACATTCTGACTCCCGGTGACCGGCCGGACGTGCTCGTTGCGATGAACCCCGCGGCGCTGCGGGCCAACATCGACGACCTGCGCCCAGGCGGTACGACCATCTTGGACACGCACGGCTTCACCCCGCGTGCCCTGGACCGGGCCGGATACGACCAGGACCCGCTGACAGACGGCTCGCTTCAGGAGTACTCGGTCCACGCCGCGGACCTGAGCCGACTGGCCGCAGCGGCGGTCGCCGAGCACGGCCTGCCCCGCAAGGACGCCGCCCGGGCGAAGAACATGTTCGCGCTCGGCCTGGTGTCCTGGATGTACAGCCGACCCATCACCCCCACGATCTCTTTCCTGGAGAAGAAATTCGCGACCGAACCTGCGGTGCTAGCCGGCAATGCCGCGGCCCTGCGGGCCGGCTGGAATTATGGCGAGACCACCGAGTCGTTCGCCGTGATGTGCGAGATCAAGCCCGCCGCCCTGCCCAGCGGCACGTACCGCACCATCCACGGCAACCGCGCGACTGCCTACGGGCTGATCGCCGCGTCACGCCGGGCCGGGCTGCCGCTCTTCCTCGGCGCGTATCCGATCACGCCTGCCAGCGAGATCCTGCACGAGCTGTCGGCGCTGAAGTCCTTCGGCGTGCACTCGTTCCAGGCCGAGGACGAGATCGCCGCGATCGGCGCCGCCCTGGGGGCCAGCTTCGCCGGGATGCTAGGGGTCACCGTCACCTCCGGCCCGGGAATGGCACTGAAAACCGAGACGATGGGGCTGGCGGTGACGCTTGAGCTGCCCCTGGTCGTGGTGAATGTCCAACGCGGCGGACCGTCGACCGGGATGCCCACCAAGACCGAGCAGGCAGACCTGCTGCAGGCGGTATACGGGCGCAGCGGCGAGGCCCCCGTGCCGGTCATCGCGCCGCGCTCCCCGTCGGACTGCTTCCAGGCCACGATCGAGGCGTGCCGGATCGCACTGGCCTATCGCACACCCGTCGTGCTGCTCTCCGACGGGTACCTCGCCAACGGCTCGGAGCCGTGGCGGGTGCCCGCCGTCGCAGACCTGCCGGATCTCCGCATCGAATTCGCGACCCGGCCCAACGGACGTGACGGGGACGGCCGGGAGGTCTTCCTGCCCTACGCCAGGGACGCCGATACGCTGGCCCGCCCGCTCGCGATCCCCGGGACTCCGGGCCTGCAGCACCGCATCGGCGGACTTGAGAAGGCCAACCTGACCGGCGAGATCTCCTATGACCCGGACAACCACGATCTGATGGTGCGGACCCGGCAGGAGAAGATCGACGGAATCCCCGTGCCACCACTCGAAGTGGACGATCCAAGCGGCCCCCCCGGGTCCGGCGCCCGTGTGCTGGTCATCGGCTGGGGCTCTACCTACGGACCGAGCGCTGCGGCCTGCCGCCGGGTCCGGAGCCGCGGCATGGCCATCGCCCAGGCCCATCTCCGCTACATCAACCCCCTGCCGGCCAACCTTCCCGGGGTGCTGTCGGCCTACGAGACGGTGCTGGTGCCGGAGATGAACCTTGGCCAGCTCGCGACGCTGCTGCGGGCCAGCTGCGTGGTAGAGACCGTCAGCTACACCCAGACGCGCGGGCTGCCGTTCCAGGCAGCCGAGCTGGAGCGGGTGTTCGTCAACGTGATCAAGGGGGTGACCACACGTGACATCCATTGAGACCCCGACGGGGGCACCTTCGGTGCCGATGGCGCACCCGCCACTCGACGCCGCAGACTTCAAGACCGACCAGGAGGTCCGGTGGTGTCCGGGCTGCGGGAACCACGCCATCCTCGGGGCATTGCAGAGCTTTCTGCCCACACTGGGGATACCCCGGGAGAACTTCGTTGTCATCTCCGGGATCGGCTGTTCCTCCCGCCTCCCCTACTACCTCAACACCTACGGCATCCACTCGATCCACGGCCGGGCCCCGGCCATAGCCACCGGTATAGCGATCAGCCGTTCCGATCTGTCGGTCTGGGTGGTCACCGGGGACGGGGACGCGCTGTCGATCGGCGGCAACCACCTCATCCACGCGCTGCGCCGCAACGTGAACCTCAAGATAATGCTGTTCAATAATAGGATCTATGGGCTCACCAAGGGACAGTGCTCACCCACGTCCGAGTCCGGCAAGGTCACCAAGTCGACGCCGGACGGATCGGTAGACAACCCATTCAACCCAATCTCGCTCGCCCTCGGCGCCGAGGCGACCTTCGTCGCGCGGACCGTGGACTCCGACCGGCGGCACCTGACGGCGATCCTCGCCGCCGCAACGGCGCACCGGGGCGCCGCGTTCGTCGAGATCTACCAGAACTGCCCCATGTTCAACGGCGCCGCGTACGCGCCGCTGAAGGACCCCGCCAACAGGGACGACTGGACGATCCGCCTGGAGGACGGCCAACCGATCATCTTCGGCGCCGCCCTTGATCGGGCTGTCGTTCGTGACCCGGCTACCGGGGACCTGGGCATCGGCCCCGCCGACGACCCGCACGTGGTCGTCCACACTGCCTCGGCGGACAACGCGGCACACGCATTCGCATTGTCCCGGCTGGCCGCGCCTGACCTGCGCCACACCCCGATTGGGGTATTCCGCATGGTGCAGCGCCCGACCTATGACGACCTGCTCCGATCGCAAATCAGGCCTGCGGAGGCCGACCGGTCCGGCCATCTGCAGCGCCTTCTGCTAGGCGACGACACCTGGACAATCCCCTGACCCGGGTGTGCCGTGCGAGGTGATCGCGGCCCGGCTGGGTGACCCGCGGACCGATCCGCACGGCGACCCCATCCCCACCCGGGACGGCCGGGTGACCGAGGCACCCGGCCGGGACCTGGGCTCGCTCGCGCCCGGCCAGCGGGGCCGGGTGACGCGGGTCTCGGACCGCGACCCCGCGATCCTGCGCTTCCTGACGGACCGGGGCATCGCGCTCGGCGACATCCTCGAGGTCAGCGAGGTCCGTCCCAGCGGGGCCGTCACCGTTCAGGCGCGATCAGGGACGCACCTGCTCAGCGCGGCCGTCACCGCCGCCATCAGGGTGGAGACCAGCCGGTGACCCTCACCCCCCCGTCTCTTCCGGCCGGGGACCTCACCCCGGATTCCGCCGGTGACCGAGGAGGACGCCGCCCGGTCACGGGACCGCTCGCGCGTTCACCATGCCCGCGGGCACGGCAAGCGCTGGCAGTTGCTGTGGCTGCTCGCGGGTCCCGGGATCCTTGCCATGCTCGGGGAGAACGACGGGCCGAGCATGATCGCCTACGCCTCGGACGGCGCACAGTACGGGCTGGGATTCTTCGTGCCGCTCATCCCCGTGCTGTTCGCGCTGGCCTACGTCTGCCAGGAGATGTGCATGCGCGTCGGCGCGGTCACCTACCGTGGCTATGGCGGGCTGGTCCTGCAGCGGTACGGACGGGCCTGGGGCTGGTTCGGCGCCGGCGATCTCACCCTGACCAACCTGGTCACCCTGGTCGCCGAGTTCGTCTCCATCCGTGTCGGGCTGGCCTACTTCCATCTCAGCTCCGGTGTGGCCGTCGCGCTCGGACTAGCGCTGGTGGTGTTCACCCTCAGCGGCGGGCGCTACTGGCGCTGGGAGCGCATCGTGCTCGGCCTGGCCCTGTTCAACGGCCTGTTCCTGCTGGTTGCGATCCTGGTCAAACCCCACGCGGGAGCCGTCGTGAGCTCCGTTGACTTCATGCCCTTTCCCGGCGGGAGCTTCAACACGCTGCTGCTGCTGCTGGCCTCCACGGTCGGCGCCACGGTGACGCCATGGATGATCTTCTTCCAGCAGAGCGCGTCCGCCGACAAGGGCATGACTCCCCGCGACGTCAAACACGGCCGCTACGACACCGCGGCAGGCGCAGTCCTGGCCGCGATCTTCGGGATCGGGGCGCTGATCGCCGGAGCGGCGCTGCTCACCCACCACGGATCGGGCGTCCAGGGGTTCGCGGGCGCCGGGTTCCCCGAGGCGCTGACGCACGTCGCAGGCAGCGCCGCCGGCACCGTGTTCGCGCTGGGGCTCATCGAGGCCGGAGCGGTAGCCATCCTGACGATCTGCGCCAGCACCGCCTACGCCGCCGGAGAATGCGCCGGGGTGTCCCGCAGCTTCAACAACTCGCCGCGCAACGCCGCCGTCTTTTACGCCGCGAACATCGGGGTCGCGCTGCTCGCCGCGGTCGTCATCCTCATCCCGGGCGCGCCGCTGCTGTCGATCGCGCTCAACGCCAACGTACTCGCCACCGTGCTGCTCCCCGTCAGCCTGGTCTTCATGGTCATGCTCGCCAACGACACCGCGCTGATGGGCCCATGGGCCAACAAGCGGTCCACCAACGCGATCGGGATCACCGTTATCGTATTCGTCGGGCTCTGCGGAGCGGCCTACGGCATCGACTCCTTCCTGCAAGTCATCCACCTCATCGGCCGATGACGACCGACGCAGGCCAGGGCTCCGGCCACGGCGAGCCGAACCCGCAGGAACACCGGGACGAGCCGGCAAGGCACCTGCAGCGCGGCCAGTTCGTCGCCGAAACCTCCCAGCCCGTACCGCGAGCCGCACTCAGCGCACGCACCGCCACCGGACTATGGGCGCTTCGCGTCTTTGCCGTCCTCGTCAGCCTCATGGTCGACGACGCGCCAGGCTCGGCGGCCTGATCCGCGGTAAGTATTCGGTGATTCCGGTGGGCTGAGCGTGGCTGGCCGGCGCAGGCGACACGCTGGCGGGGCGGGTGCGGCGGTGCTGGACACAGGGACTGGTGGTGGTGCAGCCTTGGCGTGATGGCTGCGCGTACTTGTTCCCGGCCCGCTGATGAGGCGGCGTTCTGGCGTGAGCGGGCGGAGCTGCTGGATGCACAGAACACGCGGCTGGCCGGGGAGAACGTGCGGCTGGAGGCGGAGAACGCCACGCTGGCCGCGACGGTGGCCGCGCAGCAGGAGCAGCTGGCCGCGCTGAAGCAGCGGGTGGTGACGCTGAGCCGGATGCTGTTCGGCACCTCCAGCGAGAAAGACGGCGCCGGTAAGCGGCAGGCGGGCGGGCAAGCCGCCGACGCCGGCGGCGGGGATGACGCCCCGGCAGGGGATGGCGGCGCTGCGGGCGGGCGGCGCCGGGGTCAGCGGCCGGGATCGGCCGGGCATGGGCGGCGCCGGCATGAGCACCTGGAGACCGAGGAGCAGGTCCATGACATTCCGGAGGGCGAGCGGCGCTGCCCGCGGTGCGGCCGGGCCTATGAGCTGTTCGGGGAGGATGCCAGCGAGCAGGTATCGTGGCGGGTCCGGGTGTGGCGGGTGGTGCACCGGCGGCGCAAGTACGCCCGGTGCTGCCAGTGCCCGGTGCCGGCGGTGCGGACCGCGCCCGGCCCGGCGACGCTGATTCCCAGGGGCCTGTTCACGACGGAGTTCTGCGTGAACCTGCTTGTCGCCAAGTACGCGCTCGGGCTGCCGTTCAACCGGGTGATCGCGATGCTGGCGATGCAGGGCCTGGAGGTGGCGCCGGGCACGCTGGCCGGGGTGGCCCGGCGGCTGGAGGAGCTGCTTGCGCCGCTGGCGGCCGCGATCGCCGCGCGAAACGCCGCCGCCGGGCACGCGCACGTGGACGAGACGTCGTGGCGGGTATTCGGCCAGCCCGCCGATAACGGAGGCAGCCGCTGGTGGCTGTGGGTGTTCACTGCCGCGGACACGGTGGTGTACACGATCGCGGCGTCGCGGTCGCTGAAGGTGCTCGAAGACCATTACGGCGTGCAGGCCGGCCAGCTGCCGGAGGGCCGCAGGCCGCTGGTCATCAGCTCGGACTTCTACTCGGTGTACCGGTCGTTTTCCGAGCTGGACGGCGTCACCTCCCTCTGGTGCTGGGCCCATATCCGGCGGCGGTTCATCCGGGCCGGCGACGCCCACCGCAAGGAGCTGGGCAGCTGGGCTGATGCCTGGACCGGCCGGTTCGCCGCACTATACGCCGCGCACCGCGCCCTGGCCGCCGCCCCCGGGCGCACTGGCGAGCACGCCCGGGCGGCCGCCGCGTTCGATGCGGCGCTGGAGGAGATCGACGCCTACCGCCGTATTCAGGGTCGCCGCCCGGACCTGCTGCACCCGGCCGCGGCGAAGGCGCTGGCCACCTTGGACCGCGAATGGGGCGGGCTGGTGCGCCACCGGGACTTCCCGGACCTGCCGCTGGATAACAACACCGCCGAGCGGGCGATCCGCACCCCGGTCGTGGGCCGCAAGAACTACAACGGCTCCGGCGCGGAATGGTCCGCTGACCTGGCCGGCCACGCCTGGACCGTCCTGGGCACCGCCCGGATCACCGGGCACAACCCCCGCGCCTACCTGGACGCCTACCTGCAGGCCTGCGCCGCAAACGGCGGCAAGCCGCCGGCTGGGCAGGCCCTGGAAGCCCTGCTGCCCTGGAACATCACCCTGACCGGCCAGCCCGGCGAGCCAGACGGCAGGAAGGACCAGCCGCCGTGACCGTGACCGGCACGCCCGGCCAGTACCCGGCCCGCTACTGCGGCAGGGACTTCACCCTCGCCGAGCTGGAGGAGATCCGCTCCCTGGCGGCGACGCTGCCGACCCGCCGCGCGATCGCCGACGCGATCTGCGACGCGCTCGGCTGGCAGACCCCCGGCGGGCGGCGCAAGGACATGACCGCCCGCGTCGCCCTGGGCCGGATGGCCGCCGACGGCCTGATCACCCTGCCGCCGCCGCGCAACGGCAACGGCAACGGACGCCACCCCCGGCACGGGCACCCCGGCCAGCTCGCCCTGCCGCTGCCGGCGCACCCCGCCGCCACCTTGGCCGATCTCGGCCCGGTCACCATCAGCGTCGTCGACAGCCGCCAGGCCTCCCGGCAGTGGAACCAGCTCATCCGCGACCACCACTACCTCGGCTACACCCCGCTGGCCGGCGCCCAGATCCGCTACCTCGCCGCCGCCCCCGCCGCCGGCCCGATCGCCGCCTTCGCCTTCGCCGCCAGCGCCTGGAAATGCGCCCCCCGCGACGACTGGATCGGCTGGGACCCCGCCACCCGCCGCGCCAACCTGAACCTGATCTGCGGCAACGCCCGGTTCCTCATCCGCCCCGACCTGGCGGTCCCCAACCTCGCCTCCTCGCTGCTCGCCGCCGTCACCCGCCGGCTGCCCGCCGACTGGCGGGCCCGCTACGGCTACGCCCCGGTCCTGGCCGAGACCTTCGTCAAGGCCGGCCGGTTCACCGGCGCCAGCTACCGCGCCGCCAACTGGACCCGCATTGGCCAGACCAAGGGCAGGGGCAAGCTCGACCGCCGCCATGAACACGCCCTGCCGGTCAAGGACATCTACCTCTACCCGCTGCACCGGCGCTGGCGGCAGATCCTCACCACCCCGCCCGCTCAGTAACAGCCCACGGGATCACCGAATTCTTACGATCCGCGAGTATTCGCAGGTCGCATGAGATGCGGGCATTGTCGGCACCCACAGGCAAAGGTTTCGGCACGCACAGGTACAGGTCAACTGACGCCGCAGCGAATTCACGGACGGGTGAAGATCTTATGCGTCCCGATCCGGCGCCAGACAATGTGCGCCTCGCCCTCTGCCACCGGGTTTCCGAAGTGAAAGGTTGCCCTGCCATCGGGTGCCCAGGTCATCTCCCGCGCGGCGCCGATACGAACGACCGGACGAAATGACAGCTCACGGCACGTGCTGTCATTGTTTGACAGCAGCTCAATCTCAAGGAGAATAAGCGAACTGAGCAGCGGACTCTTAATCTGCGGGTTCGGGGTTCAAGTCCCTGGCGGCGCACCCATTCTGACCTGGGATTATACCCGTTCCGGGTCCTCTCGTGCAGGCCGTTTCCTGGCCATGTCTGCTCCACGGTTGCTCGTCAGTCCGGACCTAGTCCCACGGCCCGGCCGGCATGCCTCGTGAGGCCCTTACCGATGGCTATACGTTCACGTCCACGGGAGTGGTGTCTGGGGTAGCTGATCCGCGCAGACATGGGCAGGAAAACGGGCAACCCCGAGCCGGTCCGGCGCTGAGCGCCACACCGGAACGGCTCAGTGCTCCTGTGCATACGCAAAACGCCGCTATCACCCAGAACCGGCCAGCCAGCCGCGAACCATTGAAACGACCGTGTGCGCCGGGCCGGCCCGCGGGCCTGCGCACCGCGCCCGGCGGGGCCGCAGGCGCCAGGGTGAGCCAGCCGCCGCCGACGCGGTCGCGTGCGGGGGCTACTTCGTCTCCGCGGACCTGGCCGGGGTAATCCGGGCCAAGCTGCGGGCCGCGAACAAGGCGGAACCGACCCGCAAGGCCATAGCGCTTGGATATCTGGACGCGGCGCCGCAGCGGGCGGGTCACCGGAGCGGCTCGAAGGAAGACATGCACCTGGGCACGCTTCGGAAGTAAATTACGTGCGATTTGCATCTAATAGCGTGACCTGGCAAGCTGGGTACAGTGCCAACCGTCACGCGGGCTGCGAGGTAATCGCAGGAGTTAGCGCGCGGCCACTAGCTGGTCACCACTCCTCGTGCTAGCGGGCGGTCCTCAACCCTGGGCCGATGCCTATATCAAGCGTGCGATACGCACGTTAATGTCATTCGGCGCAGCCGTGAACCTGACGGGAAGGACACACCATGACCAGCATCACGACCAAGGGCCTGATCGTGGTCCCGGCCGGCGATGGCGAGCCACACTGGATCGGCAGCAGCCGGATCACGCTGAAGGCCACTGCGGCGCAGACCAGCGGCGGCTACGGGCTGATCGTCTCCGAGGTCGCCCGCGGCGGCTCGTCGCCGCTGCACATCCACCACACCGCCGAGGAGGGCATCTGGGTCATCTCCGGGCGCATCCTGGTGCGCTGCGGAGAAGACGAGTTCACCCTCGGCCCCGGCGGGTACACCTCGATGCCGCGCGGGATCCCGCACACCTTCCTCGCCGAACAGGACACCACCATGCTCGGGCTGGTCACCCCGGGCGGCTCCGAGGGGTTCTTCACCGAGGGCGGCCCGGTCGCGACCACCCCGGCACCGCCCCCGCCCGACCTGGAACTGCTCCAGCGGGCCGCCGAAAAGTACGAGTGCGAGTTCGTCGGGCCCCCGCTCACCCCCCGCACCTGACCGCCGCGCGGCACCGCCGGCCGCCATCAGGGAGCGGAGCTTCCGGGAGCAGGGCGGCGCGCCGTGAGAAGAACGCGGCCCGGGCGTGGTGATGAGCCTGCGGCAACCCGCCGGGCCATCGTCCTGGCCGCCGGTGCGATCCGCACCCCACAGCTGCTTCTGCTCTCCGGTATCGGGCCGGGGGCGCATCTGCCAAGCCCGCGCTGCGGGGCATCGATCCACGCGTCGAGCTGGTCGTCGCGCGCGGCAGCAGGCGGCCGCCGGTGATGGCCCTCCGTGCAGCCGCGAGTGACAATTCTGGGTAACCGCTGGAACGCTCAACTAAGCTGGATGCCATGGCGCATGACGTTGCTGCGGACCTGGCCGGGCTGCTGAACCGGCTGATGCTCCCGGCCAACCGGGCTACGCTGTGCTCTCCGGTCATCGCGGTGGCCCCCCCAGGCGTCGACGGCCAGACCTATCCGGTCCTGAACGCCTTGGCCATGGTCGGGCCGGTCACCGCCGCCCAGCTCGCCGAATACATCGGCATCGACCGCTCCGGCACCAGCCGCTACGCCGACCGCCTGGAGGCGGCCAGGCTGATCAAACGCACCACCAACCCCCTCGACCGCCGCGCCACCCTGCTCTCCCTCACCCCTAAAGGCACCCGCGTCGTCGGCAAGCTCAACGCCACCCTGACCGCCCACCTGGAGTCCCTGACCGCCGCCTGGCCCGGCGGCTCCGCCCAGGCGCTGGCCGAAGGGCTGGAGCTGCTGCTCGACGGCCCGGCCACACCGGTGGCCCGCCTCGGTGCCACACCAAGCCCGCCGCGCAGCTCACGCCAGCCCAGCACCGCTGCCCGTGGCACCCGCCGTACCACAGCGTCCGCCGTGGCACCCGGCGCGCCACGGCATCCGGCCGCTGAACCCTCACGCCGCGCGCACGCCTGACGGGCCGAGCAAGGGACTGTCGACTTAACGGTGCCGTTCTGTCCCCGGCAGCTTGACACAGAGGTGCCAGGAAGCGCTGGGCCACGGCCGACGCGGCGTCCGCCCGGTGGAACGCACGTCGTGTCGATCTACCGCAAGCCCGGCGTGCGCAACCGGGCCGAACTGGCTGTTGACGGCACTGCAACGGAGTCTCCTCAACGAATCCCTGCTGACTTCCAGAACAGTGTCGCCGGTGTCATTCCGGCAGCGGGATCGCGGCGAAGATACCGTCGGGGTCGTAGTACTTCTTGACGGCCAGCAGCCGGCCGGTGTTGATGCCGTAGGCGTCCTGGGCCCGCTGGTCGCCGCGTGCCATGAGGTTCGCCCAGCCGCCGGGCAGGGCGTGGGGATCCAGGCGGCGTTCGGTGTCACGGACCCATGCCGACTCAGCGGCGCCGTCGCCGTCCGCCCAGCTTCCGAGGATTTCCACGACGAGGTGGTCGTCGCGGTAGGCGTATGCGGTCTCGGTGACGGGCACGCGGGTTGCCGCGCCGTGGGCATGATGCACGTTCAGCGCGCAGGTGGCGGGCATCGCCTCCGCCGATCCCAGGAAGGCATCGATAGCGCCCTCGGTGAGGCCCGGCAGGGTCCGGGTACCGAGATGGTAGTGGCGGCCGCGCGGAAACATATCGTCCCCGGCATGGACGATGTTGGCCAGCGCCCGGCGGCCCACGTCGTCCAGGACCGGTTCGCCGAGCGCCCGCACCCCGGCCACCTGCGCAGCTGCGTGGCCGGGGTCGCCGGCCCACGTCGGGGCGGTGAACAGGACCCGGCCATTGGGAGTGGACATGGCGCCGAACATCACGTCCAGCGCGTCGTCTGCCGAGGCCACCAGGTCCCGCCAGCCTCGCAGCACCGAACGCGCCTCATCCCACCCGAAGGCGATTGTGCCCGACGTGACCGTGGCGAACGGGTGCAGCCACGTCCGGAGCCCGGTCACGACGCCGAAGTTCCCGCCTCCGCCACGCAGCGCCCAGAACAGGTCGGCCTCGTGGTGAGGATCGGCCGTCACGACCCGGCCGTCGGCCAGAACGACCTCGGCCGACAGCAGGTTGTCGACACCGAGCCCGATCACGCCGATCAAGGTTCCGTAGCCGCCGCCGAGCGTCAGCCCGGCGAACCCGACCGAGCCCACGGTGCCCCCCGCGGCGGCATAACCAGAAGGCCGCGCGACATCGAGGACGTCACTCACGGTCGCACCGCCGGCCACCCGAGCCTCGGTGCCGTCGACGATGACCTGCCGCATGGTGCTCAGGTCCACCAGCAGGCCCCCGTCCCGGATCGCGCTTCCGGCCCAGTCATGGCCCCCGCCCCGCACCGACAGCGGCACACCCGCCGCCCGTGCCGCGCGCACGGCGGCCTGGACGTCAGACGTCGTACGGCACCGGGCTACCACCGAAGGACGTCCCTGCACCTGTGCGTTCCATAGCCGGCTGTCCGCGACGACCGCCGACGGGTCGGCCACCACCATTTCAGGCGGCAACTGCTCGCGCAGCAGCCCGGCGACGGTTTCGGTGACAGCGTCCGCTGGCGACGACATGATTGGTCCTACTCTTTGAGAAAGTGACAGAAACGGCCATGCGAACCGGGACCGCATCGCAGGGGAATGCGTGGCCGTCATGGCGAATACTCCGTGATCAGGAAAGCGGCTTACCTGATCCGATACTACGAGCGGACCGCCCACAGAAAAATCCGTGCGGCTACGGAGATTTGCCTGCCCGCGAACGTGCCCTCAGCGTCGTCAGGCATCGCGACGAGGCCGCACTGAAGCGGGCGGAGGTCCTCGACGTCCAGCACCCGGCCGGGAGCATGAAGAACGATCAGGATCAGTGACGTAGCCTCAGCCTCTACGTCAAGGCGCAACGTGATCGGCGTAGTGCCGGAACCAGGGCAGGCCCACTCGCTCTGATTCCTGCCGAAGCTGCCCGACGAGCCAGGTGATCCAGCACATGCGGTGGGACCCTAGCCGAGGTCGCCGCACGCGGGCTGGCCAGCATTCGAGGCGAGACCGCCAATGGCCACGCGTCCTACCCGCCCAGCAGTGAGCTGACCGGCAGCACCCGGTGCTGCGCTTGCTGCCGGTGCCGGTGTCCGAAGACGAACGCGAGGGCTTGCAGTACTCGGCCCAGACAGTCCGCGCCGTGCTTGACAAGCTAGGGCTCTGAAATCAAGCGCGGTTGACCGCGGACACTCACGGATCAGCCGGCGGCACGCCGCGGCGCCCGAGCGCGGCGGAATCACACCGCCTGTGCGATTGCCAGGTCACCCTGGCCGTCCAGAGCATGAAACCGGTCCGATCCGCAGCGACATGGGATGGCGGTGGTGATGTAGGGGGTGACCGTGGCCAGGTCGTCCGCCGCCTGCCGATCCAAGGGCTCTCCTGCTCGGCCCGCTCGCTACCTGTCGGGCAAGTCCGGTTATGGCGGAACCTCCGATCTGGTCACTCGCTGTAGCGATAACGAGCATTGAGGATCTTTACCTCTTTGTCTTTGTCGTCAGCCCGGTAAACGAGCCGGTGCTCGTCATCGATGCGGCGAGACCAGTAGCCGGACAGATCACCTTTCAGGGGTTCAGGCTTGCCTATCCCGGCGAACGGGTCGCGCTGGACCTCACCGATGAGGCGCGTGGTTCTCGTCGCCATCTTCCGGTCTGCGCCGAGCCAGTACAGGAAGTCTTCCCAGGCGTCAGGGTCGAAGTGGATGCTTTTCACTACTCGCCCGCCAGAGCCTCTAGTTCCTCCATGGTCTTGACGACGGCGGCTTGGCCTGACTTGTCCCGGGCGACGGCTTCCATGAGCCGCCGGGCGTTGGCGGGAGACCGCAGCAGGTAGATAGTCTCCTGCCAGGAGTCGAAGTCCTTGGCGGACATGAGCACGGCGTCCCCGGCTTTGGAATGGATCCTCACCGGCACGTGGTCGTCGTTGACCTGCTGAATGAGGGGGAACAGGCGCGAGCGGGCCTCGCTGGCACTGATAGCCACTCCGTACACTTCCCTCCTATATGGTACGGCTTTATTGTACAACATAGGTGCGGAGTTTTGGCACCGGTACGGTCACCTAAGGACTGAGGTCCTGGAGCAGGGCGTCAAGGGTGAGTTCCTCCCCGGTGTGGAGGTTGAGGTGCCGCATGGCGGTGGCGAGTTCCGGGTCCTGCGGCAGCCGCGTGCCGGCACCGCGGCTTGGTAGGTCCCGTGGCCATACCGCCACGGCCGCCAGGTCAGCCGGTGACGCACCGCGTCTCCCACTCCCGTCGACGCGGCGATCTCTCCCCAGATGGCGGCGATGTCATCACTGCTGTGCAGCACCGGAATCCGGCTCAGCCAGCGGGCCATGCGCCCGGCCCGGCGGGCGGCGCTGGGTCATGCGGCGGGCAGTAGGTCCTCCTCTCCGTGTATTTCCGCAGCGGCCAGCTCCCGCCCTGCGCCAGGGGGATGGAGATGGCTGGTGCGTTTGCGTGGCACCCAGGGTGCGCCGGGGTCTCGTGCAGGCCCAACCGGCGGTGCAGGCGGCGCAACGAGGAGGGCGCCCACCAGTTCACCCCACCGGGCAGGGTCATGGTCGCCGGGACCAGGACGCAGCGGACAGCGGTGGCGCCAGCGGCTGACGTGCGCTCGCACTGTTACCCTTCGGGTTCCGTCAGCGGTGTATCGACACCCTGCGTGCTGGGCGGTGCGATGGTCTGCGGCGCCGTAAAGCCGGCCTGCCTGAGCGCAGGAAAGTAGTCAGGCTCCGGCGTGGGCGGGTCGGGGGCATCGAAAACGCTGGAGACCTCCGAGCTCTCCGAGCTCTCCGGGCTTTCCGGTCCGGGATCGAAGCCGATCGGGATGGAGGCCGAGCTCGATCCGAAGCTGGCGGGGCTCACCGGGCTTTCCGGTCCGGGATCGAAGCCGATCGGGATGGAGCCCGTTTCCGAGCTTTCCGAATTGGCATCGTGATCGCTGTCCGGTTCGACGGTGAGCCGAGGGCTGGGCGAGGATGGCGTCGATGAGGGCGGGTCGGCGCTGGATGCTCTTGAGCCGGTTCCTGATGATCGTGGTGAGCTGTCGCGGGCGCCCGGTTGCCCGCTGTGATCTGCCCCGAGCTTTCCGGACAGCGGATTTGTGGTTAATTCACGCTGCGGACTGCCGTTCCAGGTACTCATTGCGGACTTGCTGCGGTAAACGTTCAGGTCCTTGGGCTTGCTGCTGCGGTGCGTGATCGACGGTTACGTTTTGGCGGCGGGCGTGGTGTTGCCGTGGTGGCTGAGCGTGGTTTCGGGGATGATCCGGGGCTGTGACCGATGTGCCGCCCGAGGATCCGCGTGATGCGCTGATCCGGGAGCAGGCGGAGCGGATTTCGGTGCTGGAGGCGGTGGTCGCTGACCTGCGGGAGCAGCTGGCCGCGGCGGAGCGGTCGGGGTCGCGGAACAGCGGGAACTCCTCGATGCCGCCGAGCTCGGATGACCTGCCCGGGAAGAAGCCGCCCCGGAAGCAGCGGCGGGCCGCGGAGCGGGCGGAGGCGAAGAAGCGGAAGCGGGGGAAGCAGCCGGGCAGCCCGGGGGCGTCCATGAGCTGGGAGGTCCCGGACCGGACCGAGGACCACTATCCGGAGGGTGCCTGCTCCTGCGGCCTTGATCTTTCGGAGGCCGCTGACCTGGGGGTTACCCGCTCGTTTCAGCAGGAGGAGATCCCGGCCGCGGCGGCGGAGCGGGTGCAGCACGACCTGCACGGCGGGAGGTGCGCCTGCGGGAAGGCGCACGTCGCGCCGCGCCCGGCGGGCGTGCCGGATTCCGCGCTGTCGATCGGCCCCAGGCTCCGGGCGCTGGCCGTGTACCTGGTGGTTTTTCAGCACGTTCCGGTGGAGCGGTGCCGGCAGCTGATCGCCGACGTGGCCGGCGCCGCCGTGTCAGAGGGGTTCATCCACTCGTGCCTGGCGAAGGCGGCGTCCCTGGCCGCGGAGGTGGTGGCGCTGATCCGCGCCCTGATCACCGCCGCGGGCGTGGCGGGGTTCGACGAGACGACGCTGCGGTCTGGGCCGGCCGGGGAGAAGAAATACGTCCACGGCGCCTTCACCGAGCGGTACTCCGCGTTCTGGCTGGGTGCCCGGAGCCTGGACTCGATGCAGGACGCCGGGATCCTGCCGGAATTCGCCGGGATCGTGGTCTCCGACCGGTACCAGAACTACTTCCACCCCCGGTGGGAGCACATCGCCGGGAACCAGGCGTGCCTGTCTCACCTGCTCAGGGACTACGAGGACTGTGCCGAGAGCTACCCGGGCGCGGTCTGGCCGGTGCAGGCGCAGCGGGCGCTGCGCGGCCTGATCTGTGCCTGGCACGCCACCCGCGAGCAGGGCCTGGACGCCATCCCCGCCGATGCGCGGAAACCGCTGGAGCACGAGTTCCGGCACGCCGTCCTCGCGGGCCTGGCCAGCGTGCCCCGCGTCCCCGGCCCGAAGAACAGCACGAAGCAGAAGCCAGGCCGCGAGCTGCTCGAATTTTGCCGCGACCGCCGCAGCGACGTGCTGCTGTTCACCGAGGACACCAGCGTGTGGCCCACGAACAACATCAGTGAGCGCGGCGTCCGCCCGCTGAAAACCCAGCAGAAGATCTCCGGCCGCCTGACCAGCGACGACGTCACCCAGGACCGGCTCGACATCCGCAGTTACATCGACACCGCACGCAAGCACGGCAAGCACGCCATGGACGTCCTGCACGACCTCATGCTCGGCAGGCCCTGGCGACCGCCCGCGCCAAGCATTCTCCCCGTAACCGGGCAATCGCAGCCCCCGCTACCCATCACCACGCGTGCATGGGCTGATTGTTTACTTGCTGCGGGGTCCGGTACTGAAGCCCGGAGTGCCGACGTCTGGAATTGTACCAGAATTCGATGTACCTCACAACGTCGCGGCGCGCGTGCTCGCGGGTCGGATACTGAGTGCGGTGAACACGCTCGTTCTTCAGCGCGGCGAAGAACGATTCGGCCATTGCATTATCGTAACAGATACCGGTGCGGCCGACGGACTGCCGGAGATTATGCTTCTTGAGCGTCTCCGCAAACTGCCGGGATGTGTAATTGCTGCCGCGGTCGGAGTGGAAAATCGCATTAGCGGCGAGAGGAAAATTACGGGCGGCGATCTCGATGGCCTTCTCGATGAGCGGCGTCTTGTAGTTATCGTCCGTCGCCCAGCCGATCACCTCCTTTGTATGGCAGTCAATAACCGTCGCCAGGTAAAGCCACCCCTCCCACGTCGGAATGTAAGTGATGTCGCCGACCATTTTCTCGCCCGGCGCGGCCGCGGTGAAATCGCGTTTCACGAGGTCGGGAATGTCGTGCTCCTGGCCGTCGCCCTCGGTCAGGCTGACCCGCCACGGCCGCGGCTGGCAGGGCTCCAGGCCCAGCTCACGCATGATGGACCGCACCAGCTCCGGCCCCGCGGGCACGCCCCAGGCCACCAGGTCCGCATGCACCCGGCGGTACCCGTATGTCTCATCCGATTCATCGAATGACTTCCGCACGATCAAAGCAAGCATCCCGCGCCTTTTCGCCGTCGCCGATTCCGGCGCGCTCCGCCATTCGTAAAACCCGGACCGCGATACCTCCATCCACCGGCACATCATCACGATCGACGGCACGTACTCATCACTCGATTCCTGGTAAGCCGCGTACTCCGCGTCGATGAACTCGAATTTATCGGTCACCGATGGTCGCGGGCGAAGTACGCCGCGGCTTTTTTCAAAAACTCGTTTTCCATCTTCAGTTCCCGGGTTTCCCGCTCAAGCTCGCGCAGCCGCGCCCGCTCATTCACGGTCAGCGGCGGTTCCTCGCCGGCATGCTCACGGCGATAGGAAGCGACCCAGTTGCCGAGGGTGCCTTCGTTAATCCCGAGCTCCTTTGCCACTCTGGCTATCGGGCGCGACGTCTCGATCACCATCTTCACGGCTTCATCCTTGAATTCCGGTGAGAAGCTCTTCTTCGGCCGGGGCAAAATACTTCACCTTTCCAGACGCCCATCCTAATGGATGGACTGTCCGGAAGCCTCGGGGCACCTCACTGTCGTGCCAGGCTGGGTTAGGTGCTGGCTTTGCGGTCGAGTGCGGCTGCGTAGGCGGCCTGCATTTGGGCTGTGACGGCGGGGCCGTCCGGGGCTGGCTGCCGGCGGGTTTGTGGTCCGAGGTGGGTTTCGCGGAGTTCGTCCATGAACGCCTCCCAGGCCGGTGGGCCGCCGGCAGTGAGCACCTCGCCACGGGCGGCGTACTCCTCTGCCACAGGGAGGTGCTGGGTTCCCCAGGCGCCGAGCTGGACGAAGACGGGCACCAGCTGGATCGCCTGCTCGGTGAGGCTGTAGGTGACCTTCTGCTTGTGCGAGGGATCGCCGGACCTGGTGAGCAGGCCGTGCTCGACGAGCACGGCGAGCCGGTCGGCCAGGATGTTCGACGAGATCCGCTCGGGGCCGGCGAGCAGCTCCCGGAAGTGCCTCGCGCCGCCGAAGATGATGTCGCGCAGGACCAGCAGGGTCCAGCGGTCCCCGAAGATCTCCAGCGACAGGCTGACCGGGCATCCCGACCGCATGTCCTTCCGCATTGCACTCACCTCAAAACTGGTTGCGCTCTCGCATTAGCATGCCTTAGACTGCTACTAGTTGCAAAACGAGAGCAGCCTGGGAGGCGAGGGTGTCGCTGGAAAGCCCGCCCGAGGTGGCCTCACCCGAGGCACGTAACACGACAGATGGCTCGGTCATCAGCGACTAGGCTATTTTTGGTTGCAAAATGAGAGCAGTATGAGGAGGCGCAGATGTCGATCGGAAACCTGCCCGAGGTCGTATCGCGCGAGGAGTGGCTCGCCGCCCGCAAGGAGCTGCTTGTGAAGGAGAAGGAACTCACCCGGCACCGTAACCGGGTAAACGCCGACCGCCGCCGGCTGCCGATGGTCCGGATCGACAAGCCGTACACGTTCGAAGGCCCGAACGGGACGGTGGGCCTGCCCGAGTTGTTCGAGGGGAGGCCGCAGCTGGTCATGCACCACTTCATGTGGATCAACGACATCGACGCCGACGGAAACGAGCACCCCCGCGACGCCGGCTGCTCGAGCTGCTCGTCTGCCGCCGACGGCATCGGCAACCTGAGGCAGCTACACGTCCGCAACACCACGCTGGTCGCGGTGACCCGGGCGCCGTACGAGAAGATCACCGCGTTCCGCGCGCGGATGGGATGGACATTCCCCTGGTACTCCTCGGCCGGCAGCGACTTCAACTACGACTTCCACGCGACCGTCAACGACCGGGTCGCGCCGGTGAAGATCTTTTACCGCACCGAGGCCGAGCTGGCCGAGGCCGGAATGCCGTGGTCGGAGAGCTTGCGCGGCGACTGGCCGGGCATCAGCGCATTCCTCCAGGTCGACGGCGTGGTGTACCACACCTACTCCACGTTCGGCCGGGGCATCGAAGAGTTCCACAACGGCTACCCCTACCTCGACCTCACCGCGCTCGGCCGCCAGGAGGCATGGGAAGAACCCAAGGGCCGCGCGACCCCGCTCGGCTTGCACGTCGGCGGCCCCAACATGCGCCTGCCCGACGAATACGACCAGGCCTAGGCCATGTGGCCGGCCCTTCAGGTAACCGGGCCCAGTTAGCGGCAAGCCGACGGTGCAACCGTCACGGTGCGGCAGCTCCCGCACGAACAACGCGCGGTTTCGGCCGCGACTGCCTCGGAATGAGGCAAACGTCGCCCTGACGCGGCACCAGATCCCAGCAGCGCTCGCACCCAGCCTCCAAGCTCAAACGGACTCAGCTGCCAGCCACCGTGCCCAGCACGCGCCAACCGCCATGCCCAGACCTGAGGTGCCCCGAGGCTTCCGGACAGTCCATCCATTAGGATGGGCGTCTGGAAAGGTGAAGTATTTTGCCCCGGCCGAAGAAGAGCTTCTCACCGGAATTCAAGGATGAAGCCGTGAAGATGGTGATCGAGACGTCGCGCCCGATAGCCAGAGTGGCAAAGGAGCTCGGGATTAACGAAGGCACCCTCGGCAACTGGGTCGCTTCCTATCGCCGTGAGCATGCCGGCGAGGAACCGCCGCTGACCGTGAATGAGCGGGCGCGGCTGCGCGAGCTTGAGCGGGAAACCCGGGAACTGAAGATGGAAAACGAGTTTTTGAAAAAAGCCGCGGCGTACTTCGCCCGCGACCATCGGTGACCGATAAATTCGAGTTCATCGACGCGGAGTACGCGGCTTACCAGGAATCGAGTGATGAGTACGTGCCGTCGATCGTGATGATGTGCCGGTGGATGGAGGTATCGCGGTCCGGGTTTTACGAATGGCGGAGCGCGCCGGAATCGGCGACGGCGAAAAGGCGCGGGATGCTTGCTTTGATCGTGCGGAAGTCATTCGATGAATCGGATGAGACATACGGGTACCGCCGGGTGCATGCGGACCTGGTGGCCTGGGGCGTGCCCGCGGGGCCGGAGCTGGTGCGGTCCATCATGCGTGAGCTGGGCCTGGAGCCCTGCCAGCCGCGGCCGTGGCGGGTCAGCCTGACCGAGGGCGACGGCCAGGAGCACGACATTCCCGACCTCGTGAAACGCGATTTCACCGCGGCCGCGCCGGGCGAGAAAATGGTCGGCGACATCACTTACATTCCGACATGGGAGGGCTGGCTTTACCTGGCGACGGTTATCGACTGCCATACAAAGGAAGTCATCGGCTGGGCAGCGGGCGATAACTACAAGACGCCACTCATCGAGAAGGCCATCGAGATCGCCGCCCGTAATTTTCCTCTCGCCGCTAATGCGATTTTCCACTCCGACCGCGGCAGCAATTACACATCCCGGCAGTTTGCGGAGACGCTCAAGAAGCATAATCTCCGGCAGTCCGTCGGCCGCACCGGTATCTGTTACGATAATGCAATGGCCGAATCGTTCTTCGCCGCGCTGAAGAACGAGCGTGTTCACCGCACTCAGTATCCGACCCGCGAGCACGCGCGCCGCGACGTTGTGAGGTACATCGAATTCTGGTACAATTCCAGACGTCGGCACTCCGGGCTTCAGTACCGGACCCCGCAGCAAGTCCGCAATGAGTACCTGGAACGGCAGTCCGCAGCGTGAATTAACCACAAATCCGCTGTCCGGAAAGCTCGGGGCAGATCAACCCGCTGAAAACGCCAGGTTGCAACCATCCGAGACGCCAAACCCGCTGCTCAGTCACATCTGGGCAACGTTCCGCGTCACATCCGAGGATGGGCCCGGCTTGCGCAGGGGACCTAGCGCCTCGCGAGAAGGGTACGGACTGGGTGGTCGGCGAGCAGGTAGCGGATGATCCGGCCGTCACGCTGCGTGCTGACGATCTGGGCGGCGCGCAGGTGACGGAGGGCCTGGGAGACGGTGGTGTCGTGCAGGCCGGTCGCTGCGGCCAGATCCGAGACGCTGATCGGCCCGGCGGCGCTGATGCAGGTCAGCAAGGTGAGCCGGGTGGGATCGGCGAGTACAGCATGGTGCTGGGCCTGGGTGCGGATGAATTGCGGGTCGCCGAGAGAGGCGATGGCGCGGCAGACCCGTTCCTCGTCAATGACCCGGTGGTCGGCCCGGTCGGCGGGCAAAAGGTGCATGCCCGTAGTCTGCCAGAAGACCAGGTCAATAGCTGATCATCCAATCAGGCTTGACGCCGGGCCGCTAACTCTGTAATTTCCGGATTGCCCTGTCCGCGCGCCAGGGCGGCAGGCAGCACAGCGAAGCCCGGTGAGATTCCGGCACTGTCCCGCAACGGTGAAGCCCCCGGCAGGGGGATAAGTCCGGTCGCCTGAGCTGCCCTGCGACGACACCAGTCCTCGGACGAAGGGCAGCTCGTGACCTTGTCAGGCTTCCGCACGGCTCGCCCGGACGTATCGGCTCGCGAGTGGGGCCGCCTCGCCGCGATGTTCGGGTTCATCCTTACGGTCAACGTCCTGGGCTGGGGCATTTACGTCGTGTACGTGACGCCCCACCACTTCAACTACCAGGGAGAGGGCGGCAGCAAAGGACTCGGCGTCGGGCTCGGGGTGGCCATCACAGCCTGGTTCCTCGGCTTCCGGCACGCCTTCGACGCCGATCACATCTCCTGCATCGACAACACCACCCGCAAGCTGATGGCCGACGGCAAACGCCCCCTGGGCAGCGGTTTCTTCTTCTCCTTCGGCCACTCCACGATCGTGGTGGCCGTCGGCGTCGGCATCACCTTCGCGGCCCGGGCCGTCTTCGGCGCGATGGTGGACCCGAACTCGGCCTACGAGACGGCCGGCGGGGCGATCGGGACCCTGCTGTCCGCAAGCTTCCTGTACCTGATCGCGGTGCTGAACCTGATCGTGCTGGCCGGCATCTTCAAGGTGTTCCGGGAGATGCGCAACGGCACCTACGACGAGCAGCAGCTGGAGGCCCAGTTGCAGGCCCGCGGGCTGATGTACCGGTTGTTCGGCCGGTTCATGCGCTCCATCAACCACACCTGGCAGCTGTACTTCGTCGGCCTGGTCTTCGGCATCGGCTTCGACACCGCCACCGAAGTCGTCCTGCTCGCCGCGACCGCCTACGCCGCGATCCAGGGCCTGCCCTACTCCGCCGTGCTCGCGCTGCCATTCCTGTTCTCCGGCGGCATGATGCTCTTCGACACCCTCGACGGCGCCTTCATGAACTTCGCGTACGGCTGGGCCTTCGCCCGGCCGGTCCGCAAGGTCTACTACAACCTCGTCATCACCGGCCTGTCCATCGGCGCCGCGTTCATCATCGGCACCATCGAGATCCTCGGCATCCTGACCACCGAAGCGCACCTGCGCGGCGGCCTTTGGTCCGTCATGGCCAACTTCAACATCAACGTCGCCGGGTTCTGCATCGCCGCACTGTTCGTCCTCGTCTGGGCGGTGGCGCTGGCCTACTGGCGGTGGGGCAACGTCGAGGCCCGATGGACCTCCAACGTCCCCGTCGCGCCAGTCCAGGGCTCCGGGCCAGCCCGCGAGCAGTGACACCAGACCCGGCCGGCCACCGTCACCCGCACGTGCACGGCCGGGAAATGCCGGCTGACCGGAGCGTTGCCGCATGCCACGGCCAGCGGCAATGATTAAGGTGAGGGCATGGATGGCGACGACCGGGTGCTGGAATTCCTGAACGAGCAGCTCAGCGCTGAGCTCACGGCCATCAACCAGTATTTCCTGCACGCCAGGATGCAGGAGAACTTCGGCTGGGTAAAGCTCGCCAGGCACACCCGCGCAGAGTCGATCGACGAGATGCGGCACGCTCAGGTGCTCACCGACCGGATCCTGTTCCTGGACGGCCAGCCGAACTATGAGCAGGTGTTCCCGCTGCGTATCGGCGAGACCGTTACCCAGATGCTCAAGTCGGACATGGCGGTGGAAACGGAGGCGGTCGCCCGGCTCCGCCGCGGCATCGAGTACATGCGCAGCATCGCCGACATCACCAGCGCGAACATCTTCGAGGCGATCCTCGCCGACGAAGAGCAGCACATCGACTACCTCGAGACCCAGCTCCGGCTGATCGGGCAGGTTGGCGAGCCGCTCTATCTCGCCCAGCTCATACAGCAGCCCAGCCACTGACGCTCAGAGCACAGTCTGGCAGCCCGGCGCCGCCAGACAGATCAGCCGCGAACATCGCCCACCAGAACCAGTTCGGCTTCGCCCGCGCCTCGACCGAGACACCGCAGCCGATAACCAATATCCTGTCCACGCCGCTGGTCATCGACGGCAAGACGATCGCCCCCGGCCAGATCGTCTACCCAGGCTTCGACCCGGACGTGCTGTGGAAGTTCCGCTCGTACTCCATCATCAACCAGCTGCTCAGCTGGACCACGATCGCGCTCGCTTTCGGCGCCCTGCTCGAGCGGCTGACCAGCACGGGCCGGCCCGCCCCGCAGGCCACGCCCGCTCGCGAGACCGTCGGGGCAGCGCCATAACGGACGGCTCACCCGAAACGCAGGCACCGCAGGCCATCCTCGAAGGCCTCGCGGTGCCCGGGTCCTTCTTCGCCGTCGACAGTCACCTCCCGGGCACCGACCCGGGCCCGCCGTGGCGGCCCCTGCGCGAACTGGCCATGCCATCAGAACCGCTTCTCGGCCGGATCGGATCCGTGCGCGGCGCTCTGGCGGCCCGCGCCGGACGCCCCGCTGAGGAGATCGCACTCCGGGTCGCCGCTTCCGTCACCCACCTTGGCCTGGTCGCGCGCCTGATCGCGCCGGTCCTCGCCGCCACCGCCAGCCAGCGTCACCTCGATATGCGGCTGGCCGGGCTCTGGTGGCAGGACAAACTCGGCGGCCCGGCGCCACTGTCCATCCCGGCGCCAGACGATCCGGGACCCGGCCAGCGCAACAACTGCGATCCGCCGGCCGGCATCGCGTGCCACCTTCTGCTCGACGACGTGATCGCCCCGATCACCGCAGCGACCTCAGACCTTGTCCCGGTCTCGGCCCAGGTGCTCTGGGGCAACGTCGCATCCGCCATCAACGGCGCCGCGAACCAGCTGGCCGCCCTCCGGCCGGACCTCGGCCGCGAAGCGTGGACGGCGGCCGCTGCCTTCTTCACCTCCCCGCGGCTCAGCCGAGAGCGCCAGAGACCCGGCCCGGCATTCCGCCGCTCAAGCTGCTGCCTTATCTACCAGCTCGCGCCCGATCAGACCTACAGCATCTGCGGTGACTGCATTCTGGACGCCGCACACTCCAGGGCGAAGTTCCCCCCAGGGTCATAAGGCGTGCTGTCCGCCGGACATCCGGCCGACTCGCCTGTTCATCGGTTGACATAAGCCGGGCTCAGCCGCCCGCACGCGAAGGTGCCCGGCCCGCGCGGCGGCGCGCAACCGCGCCCGGCCCCGCGCCATCAGCTCGCCGACGTGGAACGGCTTGGGCACGTAGTCGTCGGCGCCCAGGCCGAGGCGGTTAACCTGCCGGCACGCACTGCTCGCTGTTAGCTGCCGCTAGCGTGGCCACGCCAGCACCGGGCCGCGGGCATGCAGAGTGACCGGCGATCCAGCGGGGAGCTTGCAGCCGCCCAGCGTCCGGACGACGATGGCGGGCAGGCCCGGCTCCTGCCCGGGCTTGACGGTCACGACCGCGTTGTGTCCGTGGTAGCCATAACCGATGATCCGGCCCGCCAGGCCGCGGGAGCCGTTTTTCGCGGCGATGTCGATCTGTTCCGGGCGGACCAGGACGGTGACCGGCCCAGGATCGAGGTTCGCCCGCGCGCCAGCCTGGACCGGCAGCGGGCCCAGGATGGTGTCGACCGAGTCATTGTCCAGCATGCCATCGACCAGGTTCGCATCGCCGAAGAAACGAGCCAGCTCCGGATCCGCGGGCATGGTGTACAGGTCCTCCGGGGTGTCGCACTGCGCGATCTTGCCGCCGCGGAGCACGGCGACCCGGTTGGCGGTGGACAGCGCCTCGTCCTGATCGTGGGTGACCAGCACCGCGGTGGCTCCCGCCTCCTGGAGCAGGCGCCGCACGTCAGCGCGGATGGTTGCCCTCAGGTTGGCGTCGAGTGAGCCGAACGGCTCGTCCAGCAGGACCAGTCAGTGAGCCTTCGGGCACGTCCAGGTCGACGTCGGCAAGGATCAGACGGCTCCCGAATGCCTTGTTCAAGCCGGAGGTAGCGAGCTGGGTCATGTGATCATCATCCCTTCGGCTTGTGCGGAGCGGTTGAAGAACTTGCCGAGGACGTAACTCGGCAGCGCGGCGACGGCAAGCATCACCAGGGCAAACGGGGCGGCCTGGCCATAGGACAGGTTGCTCTCGTAGGCCCAGAACTGGGTGGCCAGGGTCTGCGCCCCGGTCGGGATCAGCAGCAGGGTGGCGGTCAGCTCGGTGACGACAGACAGGAACACCAGGCAGAAAGCCGCGCCGAGGCCAGGCGCCGCGAGCCGCAGCGTCACGCGCAGCAGCACCGCCAGGCGCCGCTGGCCCAGCGAGCGGGCCATGTCATCGAGGCTCGCAGGGGCCCGGGCGAGAGACGCCTTGACCCCGACGAGCGCCAGGGGGAAGAACATGATGGCGTAGCAGAGGATGAGCAGCGGGGCTGTCTGGTAACCGAAACCATTGGCGTAGTGCTCGGTGAAGTACGAGAGAGCGAACGCCGCGACTACGCCCGGCATGGCCAGCACTAGGTAGGTGCTGCGCTCAAGCACATGCCGG
Source organism: uncultured Actinomycetes bacterium (assembly GCA_963805255.1). Taxonomy (GTDB): domain Bacteria; phylum Actinomycetota; class Actinomycetes; order Streptosporangiales; family Streptosporangiaceae; genus Bog-532. The sequence goes on along the minus strand of CAWDTK010000020.1, from coordinate 232,851 downwards.
ATCCGGCCGGTGTCGCGGACCGCCAGCAGCGCGAGCGGCAGCGCGAGCACGGTGTCCAGCGCGGCCGCGCCGATACCGTAGCCGCCGGTGGTCATGGCGGCGGCGGGCAAGCTCACGCCCGTGATCGCGTGGGCGCCGCCCTCGAACATCCAGTAGATGCTCGAGCCGACCGGCACGCCAAGCGCCAGGATGGTCAGCAGGGTGAAGCCTGCCAGCACCGGCAGCCTCGCCTTTCCGAGCCGGCGCGGCGGGAGCTTGCGGGCGGCGAGCGGACCCGAGCGGCTGACCCGGCCCCGGCCGCGCGCAGCGCTCTCTCCTGCCAGCACCAGCAGGCTGAGCGCGACAAGGACAAGGGAAAGCGCACAGGCGGCCGGAATGCTGAACGACAGCGAGAACTCACCGAAGATCTCGGTGGTGAAGGTCTTGTAGCCGAGGATCTCGAACGCACCGTACTCGGCGAGCAAGACCATCGCCGCCAGCAGGCAGCCGCCGAGAATCGCGCCGCGGGCCTGGGCCAGCGTGACCCGGATGAACGTGCGTATCCGCCCGACGCCGAGGCTGCGCGCAACTTCCTCCTGGCCAGGGTCGGCGGCGCGGAAGCTTGCCGCCACCGGGAGGTAAACCAGCGGGTACACCGCGAGGGTCATGACGATGACGGCGCCGCGGAAGCCGTGCACCCAGGTCCAGAGCGAGGCCCAGCCGAAGCTCACCACGAAGTCCGGGATCGCCAGCGGCACCACGACCAGGACCTCCCAGACGCGCTTGCCCGGCAGGTTCGTCCGCTCGACGCACCAGGCTGCCCCGGTGCCGATGGTCGCGCACAACGTGGTCACGACGACCGTGAGCCTGATGGTGTTCCACAGCAGGTCCGCGGTCAGACCTCGGAGGATGAGGTGCGATACCGACGATGTCCCGGCACCCAGCGCTTCAAGCAGCAGGAACACCAGCGGCAGCGCCAGCAGCGCCGCAACCAGGCAGCTGGCCACGATCAGCGTTACGGGCCGCCGGGCGCGCCGGGCGCGCCCAGCCGGAGGCGAGGCCGGCCCGGTGTCCCGGACCTGGCGAGGGTCTGCGAGGACGCCATCACGGCCTTGCCCGCGCCGGCCCGGTCACATGCGCTGGCCCGGTCATAGCAAGCCCGCCTTGCGCAACAGGGCGATCGCGGTGGTCCCGGTGCCGAGTTCGGCGACCGTGATCGGGTAGGGCTTGAGCTGGCTGAACGGCGTCTCGCCAGCCTGGGTGGTCACGCCTGAGGCGATCGGGTACTCGAAGCTGATCGACTTGGCCGGATTGGCGATGATCTCCTGGGCCTGCGGGCTGACTAGGTAGGCGAGGAACTTCTGCGCCGCCGCCTGGCGCGCGGACGACTTCACTATCGCCGCACCCGAGACGTCCACGACGTAGCCGGGATCACCAGCCGCGAAGTAGGCGATCCGGGCCTTGGTGTTCGATACGCCGATCTCGGCGCGCATCCGGTACCAGTAGTACTGGTTGACGATGCCGAACGCCACCGCACCCCGGTTCACTTCGTCGGCGACGGTCTCGTTATCGGGGTAATTATGGGAGCCGGCGTTCGCCTTGATCGCGTCCAGCCAGCGAAGCGCTGCCGCCTGGCCGTAGGCACGTTCCACGGACGTCACGATCGGCTGGAAGTCGGTCTCTTGCGGCGCTACCGCCAGCAAGCCCTTGTACTTCGGGTTGGCCAGCTGCATCACCGACGTCGGCAGCTGGCTTGCCTTGATCAGCCGGGGGTTGTAGATGAGCACGCTCACCCGGGCCGACACGCCGAGCCAGTCTCCCTGGGGTGAGTTGTACCGAGCCGGGGTATGCGCCAGCGTCGACGCGTCCACGCTGGCCAGCCGCCCGTTGTCCTGCAGGAACTCCAGGACCTGGGAGTTCTCGGTGAAGATCACGTTTGCCGGGGAGTGCGATCCCTCGGCGACGATCGCGTTGGCGAGGGTGTCCTCGTCGTCGCTGCGCACCTTGACGGTGATGCCGGTGGCCTTCTCGAACCCCGTCACCAGCGCGTCGGTGGTCTGCACATGCTGGCCGCTGTAGAGGGTGATCGACTGGGGGGCGTCGGCGCCGGAGACCGCGCCACTGCAGGCCGCCAAGGCGCCGACGGCGAGGGTCATCCCGGCGACGGCGGTGACAGCGCGCCACTTCCCGGCCGGCCGGAGTCTTGGCGCTTCGCGGCCTGGCCCGGGTGAACCTGGCCTCATGCCGTCGCCCCCGCCCCTGGGCAGAGCGAGTTGATCCGGTTGATCACCCTCGTGAGCGCCGATTTGGCCGCCTCGTCCGTGCCGTTGGCCACGATGTAGCGGCTGTAGGCGCTGGCGAGCGCGCTGATCGCCTTGCTGAGCGTCTGGTCTGAGGCGTGGATCTGCTCCAGCGGCAGGATCTGCGCCTGGGCGTGGCCGAGCGGATCCGCGTCGGGGTCCGGGCCGTCGCTGAGCACGGCACTCACCTGCTGGCACGTCTGCTGCACCTGCAGCGCGTGCGTCTGCGTGGCGGACGCCGCGGTTTGCTCGCCCGAGCCGCAAGCGCCGACAAGCACTATCATCGCCAGCGACGTGATCGCCAGCGACCCGCCCACGCGGGTCCGCGCTCTGGCCCAGTGGCTCACAGTCATCGTCGTTGCTCTCCACAGTTGTCGTGCCTCTCTGGGAGGATGGCGGCCCCCGGTGGATCCATGCCTGCAAGCAAGAGCGGCTCAAGAGCAGGTTAGGTGAGCCTAACTAGGCCGGTCAATAGGTAAGGCTTACCTAATCAGGTAATAATTCATCTAGGCAGAACTTTGAAACCAATCGCCGTGCTGAGCGTTCCGCGGCGGGCTGGCCGAGGCTTCCGCCGTCTGGCGTAGCGTGTCCTCTTTTTTGCCGCCTGAACAAGCGAAGCACCGAGACCCGTGCTCCGGGTCCGCTGCGGCGCCGCCTAAAAGATCAATTACCAAACGATTACCTGACCCGTCGCCGGGGCGGGGAGCGCGTCACCGTGATCACGACGAGACCGCTCTCGCACCCGACAAGGACGGCAATGACTCAGGACACATGCTCGCCCGGTACCTTCGGCCGCACGGTGTCCGGAGGCCGCCCTGGCGATCACCTGTATATCGCGTCGGGGACACTGTCCGCGAAGGCGCAGGTCACGGCCCCGGCTGACGCTGAAGCTCAAGATAAGCTCCGGATGAGCGGTCAATCACACCATCGGGGTGATTGCCCGGCATGGCCGGGGCCGCCGACCGCCCCGGTCACCTGCTCACCGCACACGACGTGGCGTTCCCGCCGGTGGCTGCCCTGAGGCTGACGCGTGTGATGGTGACCCCCCTGTGCCGTGCCGCTTCCTCGCTGTGATCCTGGACGCCGATCGGATGAGCGGTCATCACACCATCGGGGTGATTGCCCGACCTGGCCGGGCCGCCGGCAGCCCCGGTCACCAGTGCCGTCCGCGCAGCAGACACGCGGACCGGGATTCGCGGCAGGCCATGTCCGGGGCCGCCGGGGCGTGCCGCTGGCCAGGACAGGCCGGGCGGCCGGCGGAATCACACCAACTTTGCGATTGCCTGGTCATCCTGGCCGCCCAGAGGCTGGAATCGGTCCGATCCGCCGCGATATGCCCGGCTGACCAGTCAGCAGGCGGCGACCGCGGCGATGCCAGTCCCGGGCAAGCACGGAAGGAACGAGATGAGCGACAACACCGATTTCGGGACCTTCAGGCGTTTCGCCGAGACGCCCGTGAGCGAGATGCCCGAGGAGATGAAGCAGGCCTCCGACTACACCCTGAAGCTGCGCGGGCGGTGCCCGGACCGCACAAGATCTTGCTGGCCAACCCGACGCTCTCCGGCACGATCGTGCCGGCCGGCGCCTACTACCAGACCGAGTTGACCCACCAGACCGAGTTCGACGCGGTGCGCTGCTGCACGCCCGCCGCAAGGCCGAGCAAGCCCAGCGCGCGGGACAGCCGGAGGCCCGCGAGGCCGCCCTGGAGGAGCGCGGGCGCATTGCCCGCGAGATCCACGACATCCTGGGCTACTCGCTGTCCGGCGTCGTGCTGCAACTGGACGCGGCCGACGCGCTACGCGAAAGCGGTCGCGAGGAGGAAGCTGCCGCGGCCGTCGGCCGTGCCCGTGCGCTCGCCGTGGACAGCATCAGCCAGACCCGCCGCGCGGTGCACGCCCTGCGCGAGGACACGCTGCCGCTACCGGAGACCCTGCGTCAGATGGCTAAGAGCAACGCGGCCGGCTTGGAGGTCACCGGCACCCCGGAACCGCTGCGCGCCGACGCCGCCCACACCGTGGTCCGCGTCGCACAGGAGGCTCTCATGTGGCAGCAAGCGGCATGGCGCCCCCGGCAAACTTCACCGCGCCGATGACCTGGGGTCGGCCCCGTCCGCCCTGGTTTGTGCATGTCCATTCTTCATCCCCTTTACTTCCTGATTGGCGGTGCACAGCTCCCCAGCTCGGCGCGTTCCTCGGTGGAGAGCCCGCGGCGAATGCCGTCATCGATGTCGGCCTGCATCACCGAGTTCGCGGGGACACGACTGGGCGATGCCGAGGTCCCCGGCTTTGCAGGCTTCCAAGCCGCTCGCGGCGGGATGAACCAGGGTTATGGATGGTTCGCTGCGCCCGGGTCGGCGAGGTGGTGGCGGTACGCGTACTGGACGGCCTGCGCCCGGTCTCTGACGCCGGTCTTGGCGAAGATGTTGTTGATGTGGGTCTTCACCGTCGAGGTACTCACGACAAGGGCGTCCGCGATCTGGGTGTTGGTGCGCCCGGTCGCGATGAGGGACAGGACCTCGGCCTCCCGGGGGCTCAGCCCGTCCGGCAGGGGCCGGGAGGGGATGGAGCCGCTGGGGGCGGGGCCGGCCGCGGCGACGAGACGGGCGTGCACGGCGGGGTCGAGGATGGCCTGGCCGGCGGCGGCGGCGTGCAGGGCCCGGGCGATCTCCTGCCGGCCGGCGTCCTTGGTGAGGTAGCCGCGCGCGCCGGCCCGCAGGGCAGCCAGGATCGAGTCGTCGTCGGCGTAGGTGGTGAGCACCACGACGGCAGTGACGGGGTGGGCCGCCAGGATGCGGCGGGTGGCCTCGATCCCGTCCAGGCGGGGCATGCGCAGGTCCATCAGCACGACCTGGGGCCGGTGGCGGTTCACCAGGGCCACGGCCTGCTCGCCGTCGGCGGCGGCGCCGACGACCTCGACGCCGGGCAGCACCCCGAGCACGGTCACCAGGCCCTCGCGCACCACTCGCTGGTCGTCGGCCACCACCACGCGCACCGTGGCGCCTTCCTCGCTCATCCCGGCACCTTCAACTCAACGACCCAGCCGTCCTGGCCCGGGCCGACCCGGAGCGTCCCGCCCAGCAGCTCGCCGCAGCTGGGGTTTCGGCGAAATTGTAGTAGTTGTAGCTGGCAGCGCCAGGCGGCGACCGCGTCCTTGACGGCCTGCGCGTGCCTGCGCACCGCTGCGGCCAGTTTGGGCGTGGGCGTGCGGCCCCGGCCGGCGAACATCAGGTAATTCGCCTCGATGCTGGGCTGGCTCCGCCGTCGGGGGCGCGGCGGGCGAGCGCACCGACGACGCGCCTTGCTCCGATCACCAGCCCTGGTCTCATGACGTGTGCTGCTCCTCGGTGAACTTGAAGCCGTGGGGCGTCAGCTGGCGGGCGGGATGGGGTGGTTTGAGCGGATGACGTCGTTGGGGTCGATGGCGGTCTTGATGCGGCGCAGGCGGTGGTAGGCCTGCTCGGTCCAGAACCTCGCCGTGTCTCGCCGCGTCTCGGCGAAGTTCAGGTACATGTGCCTGGCGGCCCAGGGCGCGAGCGCGTCCTTGACGGCTTGTACCTGTGTGCGCACGGGCGCTTCGAGTTCCGGGGCGGCCAGCATGGCGGTGGCGAACATGGCGTAGTCCGCGTCGATCGAGGCGAGCGCACCGTGCTGGGGCCGCGGCCGGCGGAACTCGCCACCGAGGTGGCGCAGTTCGATGGACAGCAGCGGGAACCGCGCGCCCGCGCCGGCCACCGCCACGAACGTGTCGAGCGCGTCCGCCGGGAGATGGCCGACCATGAGCCCGTCGCCGGCGACCGGCACTGGCTGCTCGGGGTCCATGTGCATGTGGCTGAGCGCCGGCATCTGGACCGGGGCGACCGTATCGTTGATCGGTCCGAGCGCGCGCAGCGGCGCGAGCAGGTCGTCGGCGTGAGCCGGGTCGCCGAGGTGGTAGGCCTCGATGATCGCGAACGACTTGCCGCGGACGGGCTCGGGGATCTCCGGGATCGGCGGGAGGTTCAGGAACCGGCCGACGGTGGTCAGCTCGTCTGGAGGGCCGCCTTGGGTCAGCTCCCACCAGGCGTGCAGAACGTCAGGGCCACGATCGATCGGGTACCACAGGATTCCCGCGTATGCCCGTGTGATCGGGAACAGCTCCAGCTCGATCGCGGTCACCAAGCCGAAGCTGCCGCCGCCGCCACGCAGCGCCCAGAACAGGTCTGGCTCGTTCTCCCGGTCTGTGCGCACCAGCCGGCCGTCGGCGGTCACGAGCTCGATCGCGCTCACGTTGCTGGCGGCCAGGCCGTGCTTGCGGCCGAGGAAGCTCATCCCGCCGCCGAGCGTGTAGCCGACGACCCCGACGTCGGGCGAGGAGCCGGCGAGGGCAGCCAGCCCGTGCCGTGCCGCGGCCTCGACGACCTCGAGCCAGCGGACGCCAGACTCAACGCGCGCCGTCCGCGCGAGGGGATCGATCGTCACGCCGCGCATCCGCTCGGTCTTGAGCAGGATCGTGTCCTCGAGCGGGCCGAGCGGCCCGGCATTGTGGCCCGTGCCCTGCGCCGCGACCCGCAGGCCGGACTCGCGCGCGAACAGCACAGCTGCTGCGACATCCTGCGGCGACTCCGGAAACACCACCGCCGCGGGTCGCTGGTCGATCGCCAGGTTCCAGGCTCGTCGCGCTTCGTCGAAGCGCGCGTGCCCGGGGATCACGACCTTGCCTGCCAGAGCCGAAGTCAGCCGGCTCGGCGGGCGGAGTTGTGTTTGGTGGACGGACATTTCACTCAGTTCCTTTCAATGTTCCTGGGTTGGCCAGCAGCGCGTGCGAGACGCGTATCCGATGGCCGCTCGGTGTGAGAAGGGCTGGTCAGGACGCCCATCCCGGGGCGCAGGCCGGCAGCACGTCGTACCCGATGGCGCGGGTCTGACGATGCCCGATAGCAGGCCGTCGCGAGTTCTCACCTGGTGCAATTGGCGTCAGAAGTAGCTGCCAGCGCAAAACAAACAATCCGGGCCGTACTCGATCGGTACAGGATTGAACGCTACATAGCTTTGTCCCGGGTTAGACATTTCCCGACCAAACGCCCATCACAAGACGATTGTCACGGCTTTTTCTTCGGTATTGGCCTCTATGCCGCTCCAGCCGAGTTCGCGCCCGATGCCGCTGGTCTTCATGCCACCCCACGGCAGCGCGGGATCGATTGCTGCCCAGCCGTTCACCCATACAGCGCCGGCGCGGACCCGGGCGGCGATAGTGTGCGCCGCTGCGACGTCCTTGGTCCAGATCGATGCCGCCAGGCCGTACTGGGTGTGGTTGGCGATGCGGATTGCTTCCTCGGGGTCGTCGAAGGCAATGATTGATCCGACCGGTCCGAAGATCTCCTCGCGAGCGATCGTCATATCGTTGTCGACGTCGGCGAAGATGGTGGGCCGGACGAAGTACCCAGGCCCATCCCGACGACTGCCGCCGGCGACGAGCCTGGCGCCTTCGGTACGGCCTTTGTCTATGTAACCGAGAACGCGGTCCCGCTGGCTGCTGTTGACCAGGGGGCCCATGGTCGTGGCCGAGTCGAACGGGTCTCCGAGCACCTGGGCGTCCGCAGCGCCGGCCAGGGCGTCGATCACCCCGTCGCACAGCGAGCGGTGGACGAGCACGCGCGTCCCGGCCGCACATACCTCGCCCTGGTTGAAGAACAAGCCCAGGGAGATGCCTTTGACCGCGGTGTCGAGGTCGGCGTCGGCCAGGACGATCTGCGGGGTCTTGCCGCCGAGTTCCAGGGTGACGCGCTTGAAGGTCTGAGCGGCGCTGATCTGGATCTGCCGGCCGGCTTCCGGGCTGCCGGTGAAGCTGATCTTATCGACCCCGGGGTGGTCGACCAGTGCCTGGCCGGCGATCTCGCCGAGGCCGGGGACGACGTTGACGGTGCCCTCGGGCAGCCCTGCCTCGGCGAGCAGGCCGGCCAGATGCAGGATCGACAGCGGCGCGTCCTCCGGCGGCTTGACCACCACGGTGTTGCCGGCAGCCAGGGCGGGCCCGAGTTTCCAGGCCGCGATCATCAGCGGCGTGTTAAATGGGACGATCGCGCCGATGACGCCGACAGGTTCACGCCGGGTGTAGGAGTGCGTCGGGCGGCCGAAGTAGCCCGCGGTGGGGATGACCGAGCCGGTGATCTTGTCGGCCCAGCCGGCGAAGTGCCGGAAGGTCGTGATGGCGTTGGGCACGTCGAGCATCGCCGGCTGGCCGACCGGCTTGCCGATGTCGAGCGCCTCGAGGCGGGCGAGGGTCTCGGCGTCGCGCTCGATCAGGTCGGCGATTCGGTTGAGGACGGCGGCCCGTCCAGGACCGGGCGTGGCGCCCCAGGCGCCCTCGAGCGCGCGGCGCGCCGAGGCGACGGCGGCGGCGATGTCGCGCGCGCTGCCCGCGGCGATGTCGGCCAGGGGCTGCTCGGTGGCCGGGTTCACGTCGGTGAATGTGCGGTCGGTATCGGTCCAGGTGTTGTCGATGAAGACGCCGGTGTGAACGATGCCGGCGGTGGTGACGGTCATGGGCAATCTCCGTTCAGCGGAACAGGCCGACGACGCCGCGGATGTCCTGGCCGGCCTCGAGATCCTCCTAGGAGGCCACTGAATAACCCTGTTTGCGCTCAAGGAGCTAGCAGCTGACCTGCGGCTTTGCGACATTGATCATGAAAAATGGGACTTATTCAGCGCGCTCCTAGCCCCGGTTGACCTGCTCCAGGCTGTAGGTGCTGGTGACCGGCTCGTCCAGCTTGAGCCGGCCGTAGGTCTTGTTCACCGGCTCGACGGTGGGCGGGCAGGCAGATCGGCGAGGCCGGCTCCCTTCCTGTCGTCCGGATCGGTTCGCTGACCATCGTGCGTCACCTTTCCTGCCGGCCGCATCGGCCGCACGGTGGACGGCCTGGTGGATTCCCGGCGGGCGGGGGGTGGAGAAGGGGTGGCGGCCGGGGGTCACTGTCCACCCGGCTGCACCCGATGACCCACCCGGTGACCGAGGCGCCCGCGGCCTCAGCTGCCAAGGCTGAAAGACGCCTCGGTTCTTAGCTCGCGACCCGGCCAGCTTCTGGACCCCGCAGGCCTGCGGCCCCGGAAGGGCACGGTTCCCGCCGAGATGGCCATTGCTGCCGCGCCGACGGCGCGGCGCGCGAAGCCGGCATGTGGCAGAACTCCAACGTCTGCACTATGGCCACACTGAGTCACCGGGCGAACGGCTGGCCCGTTATCACACCGTGTTCGGAGAAGACCTGCAAGCACTCGACGACGACGTCCTGTCTCGGCACCTGGTCCGGATCTCCTGGCCGATCGCCGATCCCTCGCCATGCGGATCGAGCGTCACCAGCTCCGGATGCCCTCAGCTGGCTCGCTGCTCCCGGCGAAGATCACGGGCAGCGCTTTGAGGCCCTCCTCGTGCCAGGCGAGTTCCGCCTCCAGCCTCAGCAGCGTATGGGAGAAGCCCAGCGCCTCGACGCCGGTCACGTGCGGCCCTGCCGTCTCCCGCAAGTGCCGCCAGGAGGCTAGTTCCGCGGTTATGGCGGCCCGGCGGTTCGCAAGGACCGCGTGGAGCTCGTCCTGGGACATGTCCTGCGTGTTCTGCAAGGCCAGGTCCACCGGGTCGGGCCGGAGCCTGGTCTCGCGCAGCGCCTGGTCGCGGAGGGCCGCCAGCTCTTCCCGGCCCGTCGGCGTGATCGTGTAGACGGTGCGGGCGGGCATGCTGCCGTGGTGCTCGGTGCGTACCACCTCGATGACGCCTTCGGCCGCCATCCGGTGCAGTGCGCTGTACAGCGAGCCCTGCTTGATGTCGGTCCATAGTTCGGTCCGGTCCAGCTGGGCGGCCCTGCGGATCTGGTGGCCGTACATGGCTCCGCCCCTGGCGAGCGAGCCCAGGATGAACAGCCTGGTGGTATTCATGCGAGTAGTCAAGCATGGTTACGGGTGAACTGCCGGCGCGGCGCCCGGCCCGCAGGGCCCGGCATCACTCGCTGGTCAAAACCGGATAGTCAAATTTGACATAAGAGCTGGGCGGTGATTCCCTGGCTGGCGGCGGCCATAGCGAGCCGGACCGGACGCTGGCCATCGCTGTGCGAAGGGAGAGGACAATGCGGGTTATCGTCGCCGGCGGCGGCATCGGGGGCCTGTGCCTGGCGCAGGGCCTGACCAAGGCCGGCATCGAGGTTGCCGTCTACGAGCGTGACCGGAGCCGGGCCGAGCGACTGGACCGCTACCGGCTCCACATCAGCCCGGCGGGCAGCCGGGCACTGCATGCCTGCCTTCCGGCCAGCGCGTGGCAGACCTTCCTGGCTGGCGCCGGCGAGGCAGAAGGCGGATTCGGGTTCCTCACCGAGCGGCTCCAGACCCTGGTGGTCGTCGACGGCGCCGTCATGTACCCGGAGACAGCCGACCCCGCAGAGCAGGCCCACCCGGCCGACCGGATGTTCCTGCGCGAGGTCTTGCTCAGCGGGCTGGACGACATGGTCAGGTTCGGCCAGAAACTCGATAGTTACGCCCTGCTGCCCGGCGGTGCCGTAACGGCCCGCTTTACCGACGGGACCACCGCTACCGGTGACGTCCTGGTCGGCGCCGACGGCGCCGGCTCGGCCGTGCGCCGCCAGTACCTGCCAGGCGCCGGGCCGGTCCCGACCGGCGCCCTGGGCGTCGGGTGGACGGTCCCTCTTGACGGCGCCACCGGGCAGCGGATCCCGCAGCGGCTGCGGACCGGCATGAACATGATCATGGCGGCCGTTCCGTTTTTCCTGTTCACTTCGGTCTTCCGTCGCCCGGGGCGGGCGGGCGACGCGGCCCGCGCGCCGCAGCAGGATTACCTGCTGTGCGCGCTCGTCGCCCGCCGGGACGCCTGCGCGCCGGGCATCGAATCCTTCGACGTGCCCGCGCTCCAGGCGGCAGCGGCGAAGATGATGGCTGGCTGGCACCCGGACCTGATCCGGCTGGCCGCCGAGGCCGAGCCCGGAAGTTTCGGCGCCTTCCCGTTCGCCGCCGCCCCGCCCGCCTCCCAATGGGCCAGCAGCACGGTGACCCTGCTCGGTGACGCCATCCACAGCATGCCGCCAGCCGGAGGGAACGGCGCCAACATGGCCTTGCGCGACGCGAGCCTGCTCAGCCGCAGCCTGGCAGCCGCAGCACACGGCGACACGCCCCTCCTGCAGGCAATCGGCGATTACGAGACGGAGATGCGCGACTACGCCTTCAGCGCGGCCCGCACCGCGCTGGCCAACGAGCGGCTCGGCCTCAACGCCAGCCCTTTCGCCCAGGCCGGCATGCGCGCATGGTTCCGCCTCTGCAGCGCCCTACCGGCGGTCAAGCGCGCCGGCTTCGGTGCCAGCTGGGCCAAAGATGCGCGGCCGCGCCCCTGGGAACTCGAGCCGGCACCGGCCTAGCCGCCACCAGGCCGCCACACTGAGTACCGCCATCGCGCGATTTCCCGCCCTACCCGCTCCAAGGGTTCGCAGGGTGGGTGGACGGGCGTGTCCTTCATGCGTTGCATCGTCTTGAACACGGTCGGCTCGGCGTACGACGTACCGCGAGCCGTCATCTCCGCGTAGCTCCTCGTCGGCGGGACCGTCTCGGTGCGGTGTTGACCGGGCCGCAGAAGCGGCTCGCTGCTTTGAGCCCGAGATGAGCCGTAGCGTGTCTGGCTGCCCACCTGACCGTGGTCACCCAGCAACGACCCCTACCTGGCGGACGGCATGTCTGTTTCCCGGAACGGAAACTAGCGGGCTCCTGTGCGCCCGTCGCACGGACAGCCACGTCGACTTACTGGCCATCACCGATGAGCCGACGGAGCACGTCGTCTGTCTCCTGGCCGACCGTGCGCACGAGCTCTCCGGCTGGCAGGAACCGCACCAAACCACCGGCCTGGCCGGCGAATATCGGGTTTTCGGGTGCCAGCAACAACGGCAACGGAAAATCCGGTGGCCGGAGGCCGGAGGCCTCAAGCCGGTCAATGAGCGGGGTACGGACAACGCGGCCATGGCGCCCGGTCATCACCGCGGTCACCGTGGTATCCGAGCCCAGCGCCGCGCGATAGGCCTGGCTAATGCCAGCCTCGGCACAGCCGAGGAAGGCCGTACCCATCGCAACCGCCTGCGCGCCCAACGCGAACGCCGCTGCCACACCGCGACCGTCCATGATGCCACCCGCGGCGATTACCGGAATGGACACGGCATCCACGATGTGAGGGATCAGGGCCATGGTGGCGATCAGTGAGTTCTCGACCGGAGCCAGGAACGTCGCGCGATGACCTCCCGCCTCGTACCCCTGCGCGATCACCGCATCGACCCCGGCACGCTCCAGCGCCGAAGCTTCTGCGACGGTGGTGGCGGTGCCCATGACCAGGGCATCCATTTCTGGCAGCGCTGGAATACCGAAGGTGAAGCTGAACACCGGGACCCGCTCGGCGATAACGACGGCGAGTTGCTCCTCAAAGCGCGGTGGCGACGGCGGCGGCACAGGCTGCGCTCCGGTTAGCTTCGCCCATTCCTCTGCCCTGGAGAGCGATGGCTCCGGCAGCGGAGCGAACAGGTTGACAGCGAATGGGCGATCGGTCAGCGCACGTACGTCGCGTATCGCTGCGCGTAGATCGTCCGGCGACAGCAGGCCGCCCGCCACTGAGCCCAGACCGCCGGATTCCGATACCGCCGCTGTCAAACGGGCCGTGGAAGCTCCACCAGCCATCGGCGACTGAATGATAGGCAGCCGCACGCCCAGCCGCCGCCGGAGCGGACTATCCCTCCACTGCATGAGATCTCCTCGTGCGGCCGATCCCCGAAATTGTCTCGCGGTGCACGGCCAACGCGGTACATGCCCCGCGTGTCCGAATCGCGGAGAGGAAGTTCCTTCCGGGTAGGAAAGCAGCTGAAGGACGACATCCATAACCTGCACCGCCACGGTAAAGAATGACGAAGAACACTTTATCTCGAATACTCGCTCAAAAATCGGCGGTCGTCTTGACTGCCAGCGCACGCCTACTGTGCAATGTGTGCGCAGGTCGCGGTTCCCCTGGGTGCTCGGAGACCTTCGATCATGGATCTGCGCGTTCGGCATCCCGCCCGCGACTGATACCATGTGGTATCATTTGGTCATGGCTATGACGCTCAGGCTCAGCGACGAACAGACGGAGGCGCTCCGGCGGAAGGCGGAGGCTGAACATCGCTCCATGCAGCAGGTCGCGCTGGCTGCCATCGATGCCTATGTTCGTCAGGCAACCCCAGTGCGCCGCCAGTCGGTTCCGGTCACTGAGCTCATGGCGGCATTCCAGGACCTGCCTCCGATGAGCGCGGAGGCCTTCCGCGCCGATCAGGATCGCTACGCCGACACAGAGGGGCTATTTCGACGCCTACAAGCGCGTCCACGGGCCTGAGGACGGCGAGTGACCGGCCGCTACCTGCGCGGGCTCAGCGACACGAACATCCTGATCTACCTGGAGCGGCTGGCGGTCGGTCAGCTGCCGGCCGAGCTCCTCATCAGCACGATCAGCCTCGCCGAGCTGTCGGCAGGGGTACATTCGGCCATGGATGCCGGTGAACGCGCCCGGCGGGTCCTTCGGGTGCAGCGAGTGGAGGCGACCTTCAGCCCGCTGCCATTCGATGTTGAGGCCGCCCGGCAGTACGGGATTGTCGCCGCTGAGGTGATCACCACGGGCCGCAGGCCCCGCGGCCGCGTGGCAGACCTGATGATCGCGAGCGTCGCGGCAGCGAACAAGCTTCCTCTGTTCACCACCAATCCCGCAGATTTCCGCGGGCTTGAATCGGTCGTTACCATCGTCCCAGTTCCTGTCCCGGCGTCCGCTCGATAGTTCATACCCGGGCCCATGCAAACGCGCCACCAGAGCCAAGCGGCCAGCGGCCGCCTTCTCCCGTAGCCTGCTGCGTCATGGGGAGTGACCCGCCGCGCATACCCGACCGGGAGTCGAGGCCGCCGCGGAGCCTGTCAAACTCAATGAGACATCAGGCGGCTGGTTTTGTCTGACGGGCCTCCTGGGTTTCGATGGTGGTGCGGGGCTTGTTGATCCAGACTCTGGCGGGCAGGGCCGGGGCTAGCGGGCGGCGGCCGCGGAACCGGTCAGGGCGGGCCGTGAAGGCGCCGTCGAGGACCTGCTGCCGGCGGGCCTGGATGGCCCAGGCGGTGCCGTCGTGGACCGAGGCGGGCGTATAAAGGCCGATCCCGGAATGGCGGTGCTCAGTGTTGTAGTAGGTGAAGAAAACGTCGCAGAATGCGCGGGCGTCCTCCAGGGTCGCGAAGCTGCCGGGGAAGACCGGGCAGTACTTGAGGGTCTTGAACGCCGCTTCGGAATACGGGTTGTCGTTCGAGACGTGCGGGCGGGAATGGCTGCGGGTGATCTTCAGATCGGCCAGCAGTCCGCTGACGTCCTTGGAGGTCATCGAGGTGCCGTTATCAGCGTGGATGTAACAAGGTTCCGCGCCGCCGTTCGCGATGATCGCGTTCTGCATGAACGCTTTCGCCAGGTCGCCGTTCTCGGTGAGGTGCACCTCCTGGTGAATTGCCTTGCGGGAGAAGATGTCCAGCATCACGTACAGGTCGAAATAGGTTCCGCGCCAGGGTCCTTTGAGCTTGGTGATGTCCCACGTCCATACCTGGTCCGGGCCGTCGGCGACGAGCTCGGGCCGGACCCGGGGCGGGTGCTGCGCCTGGGCGCGGCGCTCGCGGACCTGGTCCGCCAGCGCCAGCACCCGGTACATGGTGCGGATGGAGGCCAGGTAGATGCCTTCGTCGAGCAAGATGGCATATACCTGGGCGGGAGATTTGTCCGCGAACCGGTCGCTGTCCAGCATCGCCAGCAGCGCCTGCTGCCCGGCCCAGCTCAGCGCCGCCGGATGCGGCGCCCGCGGCTCGGCAGGTGCCTTTTCCGCTGGCGGTTTCGGGTTGCGCTGGCGGTGCAGCGTGGCCCGTGATTTCCCGAGCAATTCGCATGCTCTCTTCACACAGGTCAGCGGTTCGAGCTCAGCGAATGCGGTATCGGTTACTTCTGCCGCTTCGCGCTTGAGTCCGCGCTCTCGGAGAGCAGCTCCAAGAGCGCGTGCGCTTTTCCCACCACCTCAAGCGCTGCTTTGGTCCGGGTCAACTCCGCGGTGAGTTTCTCGTTCTCCTTGCGCAGCCGCTCGTTTTCCACCGCCTCCGCGCTGCGTCCCGGCCGCCCGGCCGGCTTGGTGTCCAGCGCGCTTATCGCGGCGGCATCGCGTGATTTCCGCCAGTCGGCGATATGGGAGCTGTACAGCCCTTCCCGGCGCAGCAGTGCGCCGCGCTCGCGCCCGGTCTCCAGGGCATCGTATTCCTGGACGATCCGCGCCTTGTACGCCGCGGTGAAGGTCCGCCGCTTCGGCTGCCCTGCCCGCGGCCCCTTGCCGTCCGGGGCCACGACACCATCTTGCCCGGCCGAGCCGGAAGCCATGTCCTGCATGGTCATAGTCACGTGAGGTAGTTCCTGTCTCGCCCTGCTCGCTACAAAGATTTAGTTCACTCCTGTGTCTCATGCGAGTTTGACAGAGAAGGGCCGGCGCCTTCACCAGGGACCGCGGTCGGCCAGGCCCACCACCAGTGCGGCCACGGCCAGTGAGAAGAACGCAGCCCAGTTGACCCAGGCGGGGAGCAGGGTACCGCGTGCCCGGATGTGCGCACCGGCTGCGCACAGGAAGTACAGGGGTGTTGCCCCGGCCGAGGCGGCTCAGCTGATCGAGCAGCAGCAGGCCGGCGACCAACTTGACCACCAGGCTGGTGATTACCAAAGCGCGGTCCCAGTCGAACCCGATGACGATACAGCCGGTTTACCTATGATCCGGCCGACTGCCACTTCCGGCCGCCTCCCGCTGGGTGGCCCGCCCGGTCAGCATCAAGGCGAACACCTCTGCTTCTCCTTCGGCACCCAGCTGCTTCTCCTTCGGCACCCAGCGCCACTACCGGCTAGCCCGTCAGCTTGCCCCCGAGCAGCCGCGCTCCCTCGGCAGCGATGGACAGACCAGCGATGCCGCGCGGGTCGCTCAGGGACTGGCCACTGAGCTCCTCAACCCGTTGCAGCCTGTTGCGGACGGTATTGCGGTGGCAGTACAGCTCTCGCGCCGCAGCTGAGGTGTTACCGCCGCAATCCATCCACGTCCGCAAGGTACCCAGCAGGAGTTCCCGTTCGGCGGCGGCAAGATCAGCGACCCGGCCGAGGAGGCGGCGGACAACGCGGCCCGAGATATCCGGCGCGCTCGCCACGACCGTCGCCAGCGGATCGTCGTCGATGGTGGCAACGCCGGCACTGCCCGGCGGGAGGCAGCGGCGGGCGACGGCCGCGATCCCAAGCGACCGGCCCGCGTCGAGGGCGTCGTCGAACTGGGGGCTGATCCCCACCCTGCCGGTGGCTTCCTTAGCCAGCAATTCCCTGGTCTCGGGAAAGGGCGGGGCCCGGTTCACCGCGATGAGCCCCACCTGCTCATCGGGCCGGAGCCGCCAGGCGGACGCCACGCCGTGCCGGCGCAGATACTGGCCGGCTGCGCGCAGGTTCTCGATGCCGGCTTCCCTGGTCTCCGCTGAGACAGCCAGGTAAGGGCCGTGCTCGGGCAGGCCGATGGAGTTCAGCCTGCCGCCGAGCAGCTTCCACTCGCGCAGGCGACCTTCGAGAAGTGCGTCCAGCAGCATCATCCGGTGCTGTTCGTCGTGCCGGGCGGAATCGATCAGCGCCTCGTGATACTGCATGTTGACGGCCTCGGAGCTGGTATCCACCCAGGCCCAGACCGTTGTCGACTCGCGCACCAGGCCATCCAGGCACGACTGGCCCTCCCGCAGCGCCCGGTCGGCCAGCGCAGCCCAGATCACCTGGAACCCGAGCCGGTAGGCGTGCAGTACCGAGCCAAGCGGAACGCCCTGCGCTGCCCGGCGCCGGGCGGTGTCGCGCGAGGAGGTGGTGCTCGGGGTGCTCTGGCTGGCGAGATCGGTGAGGAAGCTGTGCAGGTTCGCGTGCACGGTGCGGCGCAGGTCGGCGATGTCGACAGGAAGGTAGGACCCGTCGGTCTCCCGCAGGCAGGTAACGAGCTGCTCGGTCAGCCCGTCGAGTTCGCTGATCAGATCCGCCGCGAGCCTGGCCACCACCGATCCGCCCGGCGGCGCAGCCGCTACCTGGACCATGACCCGCACGATATCCCCGACGCGGCGATCACCGCTAGAACGCCGCCGGCCTGGCGGGGAACCGCAGTGCACAATGGCCCGGCCTGTCTTCGCGGGCCGGCCAGCCCGGGCCCCGTCGGTCAGCCGCCAAGTGCGGTGACCATGTTCATGATCGTGACCATTTCCGGGGCGCCCTTAACGGCGAAATCCGGCCCGTCGTAACCCCACCAGTCCCAGCATCCCAGCGGGTTGTACGGGATGACGCTGGCGATCGCCTGCGGGTACAGCACTACCAGATTGTTGGTGTCGGCATAGGTGTCCAGGTTGGCGAGCTCAGGGAACTCATGACCCAGCAGGTACTGCCCGCCCAGGCAGCCGTGCAGTGCGACGACGAGCTTGCAGGCGGCACCGGCCGCGCACGCTCGCGGCGTGTAGAGGAGGCCGTTGTTGTCCATGCTCAGCGCCGGAGCGCTGCCGCCCGGGGCGTAGCGGTCCTGGCTGAACGACGACAATGTTCCCGCCGGGGTGCCGGTGTCCGGCGGATTGACGCTGCCGAGCCAGTGTCTCAGCATCTCGCCCTCGGGATCGTCGCCGCAGTTGATCAGGAACGGCGGGCTGGTCAGCGGGCACGCCAGCACGCCATCCGGAGTCGGCCAGCCGTGGCCTGCCAGATCGGTGTTGTGATACTCCACGCTGGCGCCGAAGTGCTGATACATGTCAACGCCTGAGCCGGACACCAGGTCGCTGACCACTGGGTCGAGGACGCCGTGGTAGACGTAGACCGGCTTGCCGGCCAGGTTCGAGATCGGGTCGATCAGTCCCTGACCCGACCAGGTGACCGCCTGCTGCTCCAGCGCAGGCAGGCTGGCCCCGATGTCGCAGGTTACGAACTTGATCACGTTGCCCTGACCGCAGTCGTACGGGCCGGCGGCGATGATGCCAGCGCCGTAGAAAGTGCCGGAATAGGCAACCTGCAGCTGGGTGGCCATGAAGCCGCCGGACGAGACGCCCGTTACGTAGACGCCGCTGATATCAAGCCTCGGCAGCGCCGGGGAGCTGGCATCGGCCGGGGCGGCGAAGCAGACGACGGTGGCCAGCGCGGCCGCAGCCGCCAGCGCGGCGCGGCGGAAGACGCGGTGTGTCATAGGCACGCTCCAGGGCTGCGGGGCCCGCGGGCCCGCGGGCGTCGGGATCTCCAGCTTGAGGGTCGACCGAAATGCCTGCCGCCGCGTGGGCTGCGTTGTTTCTAGGGTGTCAACTGAATTACTAGCGACGGCACCCGGTCGCGTCGATGTGCACGTGCACAGAGATCGGAGCCCGCGCGTATGCCGGGGCACACCCGGCCAGACCGCCTCCCTTTATCGCCCGGAGCTTGCGCCGGCCAACCGGACGCCAGGCTCGAGTTCGAGCAGCTGAGATCCAGGAGATCTTCGCTGCGCTCACCGGGGCAGATGCCCGGGCGGGCCGCGATCCTGGCGGCACACGGGCACACCGTGGGCATCCGGGCTCCGACGCGTTAGGAGGCTTGGAGCAGAACACCCTTCCTCAAGCGCCTGACCTGCGCCGACGCCTGCGACAAGCCGGGTTTTGCATAAGCCTCCTGGTCCCTCCTTTCAAAGCGCACAACGCACCGAGCGCCGAACCGCCAAATCGCAAATACGGTGGAGGCACTTCGCCCGGCAGTACGCGATAAAGTCCGGCCGTGCCGTCATTGCCGGCGGATTCCTGCCCCATTCCATGACGTCAATGACATATCCTGTGCTATAAATATGGGAACCAATAGGATGGAGGTAGGCATGGCCCAGAAGATACAGACCCTCTTTGTCGATGACCTGGACGGCAGCGAGGCAGACGGCACCGTCCGTTTGTAAGAATTCGGTGATCCCGTGGGCTGTTACTGAGCGGGCGGGGTGGTGAGGATCTGCCGCCAGCGCCGGTGCAGCGGGTAGAGGTAGATGTCCTTGACCGGCAGGGCGTGTTCATGGCGGCGGTCGAGCTTGCCCCTGCCCTTGGTCTGGCCAATGCGGGTCCAGTTGGCGGCGCGGTAGCTGGCGCCGGTGAACCGGCCGGCCTCGACGAAGGTCTCGGCCAGGACCGGGGCGTAGCCGTAGCGGGCCCGCCAGTCGGCGGGCAGCCGGCGGGTGACGGCGGCGAGCAGCGAGGAGGCGAGGTTGGGGACCGCCAGGTCGGGGCGGATGAGGAACCGGGCGTTGCCGCAGATCAGGTTCAGGTTGGCGCGGCGGGTGGCGGGGTCCCAGCCGATCCAGTCGTCGCGGGGGGCGCATTTCCAGGCGCTGGCGGCGAAGGCGAAGGCGGCGATCGGGCCGGCGGCGGGGGCGGCGGCGAGGTAGCGGATCTGGGCGCCGGCCAGCGGGGTGTAGCCGAGGTAGTGGTGGTCGCGGATGAGCTGGTTCCACTGCCGGGAGGCCTGGCGGCTGTCGACGACGCTGATGGTGACCGGGCCGAGATCGGCCAAGGTGGCGGCGGGGTGCGCCGGCAGCGGCAGGGCGAGCTGGCCGGGGTGCCCGTGCCGGGGGTGGCGTCCGTTGCCGTTGCCGTTGCGCGGCGGCGGCAGGGTGATCAGGCCGTCGGCGGCCATCCGGCCCAGGGCGACGCGGGCGGTCATGTCCTTGCGCCGCCCGCCGGGGGTCTGCCAGCCGAGCGCGTCGCAGATCGCGTCGGCGATCGCGCGGCGGGTCGGCAGCGTCGCCGCCAGGGAGCGGATCTCCTCCAGCTCGGCGAGGGTGAAGTCCCTGCCGCAGTAGCGGGCCGGGTACTGGCCGGGCGTGCCGGTCACGGTCACGGCGGCTGGTCCTTCCTGCCGTCTGGCTCGCCGGGCTGGCCGGTCAGGGTGATGTTCCAGGGCAGCAGGGCTTCCAGGGCCTGCCCAGCCGGCGGCTTGCCGCCGTTTGCGGCGCAGGCCTGCAGGTAGGCGTCCAGGTAGGCGCGGGGGTTGTGCCCGGTGATCCGGGCGGTGCCCAGGACGGTCCAGGCGTGGCCGGCCAGGTCAGCGGACCATTCCGCGCCGGAGCCGTTGTAGTTCTTGCGGCCCACGACCGGGGTGCGGATCGCCCGCTCGGCGGTGTTGTTATCCAGCGGCAGGTCCGGGAAGTCCCGGTGGCGCACCAGCCCGCCCCATTCGCGGTCCAAGGTGGCCAGCGCCTTCGCCGCGGCCGGGTGCAGCAGGTCCGGGCGGCGACCCTGAATACGGCGGTAGGCGTCGATCTCCTCCAGCGCCGCATCGAACGCGGCGGCCGCCCGGGCGTGCTCGCCAGTGCGCCCGGGGGCGGCGGCCAGGGCGCGGTGCGCGGCGTATAGTGCGGCGAACCGGCCGGTCCAGGCATCAGCCCAGCTGCCCAGCTCCTTGCGGTGGGCGTCGCCGGCCCGGATGAACCGCCGCCGGATATGGGCCCAGCACCAGAGGGAGGTGACGCCGTCCAGCTCGGAAAACGACCGGTACACCGAGTAGAAGTCCGAGCTGATGACCAGCGGCCTGCGGCCCTCCGGCAGCTGGCCGGCCTGCACGCCGTAATGGTCTTCGAGCACCTTCAGCGACCGCGACGCCGCGATCGTGTACACCACCGTGTCCGCGGCAGTGAACACCCACAGCCACCAGCGGCTGCCTCCGTTATCGGCGGGCTGGCCGAATACCCGCCACGACGTCTCGTCCACGTGCGCGTGCCCGGCGGCGGCGTTTCGCGCGGCGATCGCGGCCGCCAGCGGCGCAAGCAGCTCCTCCAGCCGCCGGGCCACCCCGGCCAGCGTGCCCGGCGCCACCTCCAGGCCCTGCATCGCCAGCATCGCGATCACCCGGTTGAACGGCAGCCCGAGCGCGTACTTGGCGACAAGCAGGTTCACGCAGAACTCCGTCGTGAACAGGCCCCTGGGAATCAGCGTCGCCGGGCCGGGCGCGGTCCGCACCGCCGGCACCGGGCACTGGCAGCACCGGGCGTACTTGCGCCGCCGGTGCACCACCCGCCACACCCGGACCCGCCACGATACCTGCTCGCTGGCATCCTCCCCGAACAGCTCATAGGCCCGGCCGCACCGCGGGCAGCGCCGCTCGCCCTCCGGAATGTCATGGACCTGCTCCTCGGTCTCCAGGTGCTCATGCCGGCGCCGCCCATGCCCGGCCGATCCCGGCCGCTGACCCCGGCGCCGCCCGCCCGCAGCGCCGCCATCCCCTGCCGGGGCGTCATCCCCGCCGCCGGCGTCGGCGGCTTGCCCGCCCGCCTGCCGCTTACCGGCGCCGTCTTTCTCGCTGGAGGTGCCGAACAGCATCCGGCTCAGCGTCACCACCCGCTGCTTCAGCGCGGCCAGCTGCTCCTGCTGCGCGGCCACCGTCGCGGCCAGCGTGGCGTTCTCCGCCTCCAGCCGCACGTTCTCCCCGGCCAGCCGCGTGTTCTGTGCCTCCAGCAGCTCCGCCCGCTCACGCCAGAACGCCGCCTCATCAGCGGGCCGGGAACAAGTACGCGCAGCCATCACGCCAAGGCTGCACCACCACCAGTCCCTGTGTCCAGCACCGCCGCACCCGCCCCGCCAGCGTGTCGCCCGCGCCGGCCAGCCACGCTCAGCCCACCGGAATCACCGAATACTTACGTCCGTTTCGGGCTGGACGGCACGCAATACGAGATTGACCTGAGCCCGGCCCACGCCGGGGAACTGCGGGCGACCCTGGCGCGCTATGCCGAAGCCGCCCGGAAAATCTCCGGCACCGCCCGGCGACCATCCCGGAACGGGCGCACGGCCGCCGCAAACGGGCACCGCACCACGCAGGTACGTGACTGGGCCAAGGCCCAAGGTATCGAGATCAAAGACCGCGGCCGCGTCCCGGCTGGCGTGCTCGCCAAATTCCAGGCGGCCACCAGCAAGTAATGCACGCTGGCCGCTGGAGGACGCAGTTCCGGATGGCTGACAGCCAGATGCCGCCGCGGCCGCTCGAGGTTCCCTGCAGGACGGAGCCTGGATCGCCGCGGCCTGGTTCGGGGTCGGTTATGAGTTGTGGTCCGCAGCGGACGCGCTCCGCCGGGGGCGTGTCGGCGTGGACTAGGCCGGATTGACGCCGAGCTGCATGCCACGGGTCACCCCGGCGCTACTGTGGGCCCGCACGCCTGAGGCATCTTGATGTCATGTATGCATGACACTATGATGCATAGATGCGTACCACCTTGACGCTGGACCCCGACGTCGCCCGGCTCGTCGAAGATGCCGTCCATCGCGAGCGGCGCTCGACGAAGCAGGTGATCAACGATGCGCTGCGGCGAGGACTGTCCCCGCCGCCGTCACACCGGGAGCCGTACCACCTTCCCGCCCACCAGGCGACGCTGCAGCCCGGCTATGACCTGGCCGGCTTCAACCGCCTGGCCGACGAACTCGAAGACGAGGCGAGCCTCGCCAGCGGGAAGCAGCCCCGCCAGTGATCATCCCCGACGTCAACCTGCTGCTGTACGCGGTGGTATCGGCCTTTCCGCAACACAAGCCCGCGCACGCGTGGTGGGAGGAAACAATCAACTCCGCCACGGAGATCGGCCTCGCGTCCCCGGCTATCTTCGGGTTCGTCCGGATCGTGACGAATCCGCGCGTGCTTTCCCCGCCCCTGACCGTCACGGCCGCCACGGGATACCTGTCCGCGTGGCTGGGCCAGCCGAACGTCACCCACCTGGTCCCCGGTCCACGGCATATCGGCATAGCGTTCGGCCTCCTGGACGCGGTGGGGACCGGCGGCAACCTTACGACGGATATCCAGCTGGCGGCGCTGGGGTTCGAGTACGACGCGAACGTATATTCGAACGACACCGATTTCGCCCGCTTTGCGGGACTGCGCTGGGTCAACCCGCTGGCCTGAGACCACAGCCTCGCCTGATGTTGCCCCGTATCTGCTACGATACCCCTTGGGGTATTTCTGCAAGTTCCCGGCGATGGACAGCCATCCGGTGCTGGCGGGCCGGGCCCGAGACTCAGGGAGTTGCCGTGGACGTGGACGGCCAGACGATGGCGGACGTGATCAAGCGGCTCCGCCGCGCCCAGGGCCAGGTCGGCGGCGTCATCAAGATGATCGAAGAGGGCCGCGAGTGCGCCGACGTGCTCACCCAGCTGGCCGCGGCCTCCCGGGCCCTTGACCGGGCCGGCTTCAAGATCATCGCGACCGGCCTCCAGCAGTGCGCCGCGCTGGAGAAGGACGGCGACGGGACGGCCCGCAACCACCGCGCCCAGCTCGAGAGGCTCTTCCTGTCCCTGGCCTGACGACGCCCCCGGCCTGACGAGCCCGGCCTGACGAGCCCGGCCTGACGAGCCCGGCCTGACGAGCCCGGCCTGACGAGCCCGGCCTGACGAGCCCGGCCTGACGAGTCCTGGCTGGCGGCAGAAGCTGCGACCGCGAAGCGTTACCGGGAATGCGCAGCCGCCTCCCCGTGCTGTCTCGTTTATACCCCAATGGGTATCTTCACAGCAGCGCGGAGGCTTGCCATGGACACGAGGATCTCCGGCACCGATGACGCCG
Organism: uncultured Actinomycetes bacterium; assembly: GCA_963805255.1. Taxonomy (GTDB): domain Bacteria; phylum Actinomycetota; class Actinomycetes; order Streptosporangiales; family Streptosporangiaceae; genus Bog-532. The sequence goes on along the minus strand of CAWDTK010000020.1, from coordinate 208,963 downwards.
ATGGCACCGGCCGTCATCTCAGCTTCCGGACCAGATGCGGCCGGGACATCCAGGTGGGCCATCTCTCCCTCGGCGGGGGCCACCGCCCGGCCCGGCGCGTCAGCCTCGGTATCGGCGCCTCGTCAGCGGCGGAAAGCGGCACCTGGGCCGGGCTCACGGCCAGTGAGGCACGGTGGCTCGCCGCGGCCCTCCTCGCGCAGGCCGCCGCGTGCGACGGGCCGTCCGGCGCACCCGGGCACCCGGCGGGCCCGGGCACCCGGCGACTTGATGCCGGTCACCCACGACGGCAATAGTAAGGATGTGACTTCCGACCGGGGACCGGCCGCATGACGGTTCCGGTATGGCTGTGGGTGGTGGCGGCGGGCACCCTCGCGGCCGTGGTCGCCGCGGAGGTCGTGCTGACGGGACGGCCCGGGCACCGGTCGTTCACGACACGCCAGGCGATCGGGTGGGCCGCGGTCTACCTGTCGCTGGCGGTGATCTTCGGGCTCGCGGTCGGGGCCGCGGCCGGATGGACGGTGGCGGGCCAGTTCTACGCCGGCTATCTCACCGAGGACAGCCTGAGCCTGGACAACCTGTTCATCTTCTACGTGATCATGAGCTGGTTCACGGTGCCCCCGGCGCGTCAGCATCACGTCCTCCTGCTGGGCATCGGGCTGGCCCTGGTACTGCGGTCGATCCTCATCGTGGCCGGGGCCGCGGCCATCCATCGTTTCGGCTGGCTTTTCTATCCGATGGCCGGCATCCTGCTGTGGACCGCGGCCGGCCTGATCACCAGCCGGTCCGGCCACCGGTCGCAGGACCAGCACACCCGGCTGAGGGCATGGCTGCGGCGCCGGATGCGGCAGGCCGGTGAAGATCACGGCAACCGCCTGATCGTCTGGCGGTCCGGGCGGCCGGTGGCCACCCCGATGCTGCTGCTGGCCATCGCGATCGCGGCGGCCGACGTGGCGTTCGCGTTCGATTCGATCCCGGCCGTCTTCGGCATCACCACCAGGGCCGCCCTGATCGTGGCCTGCAACGCGTTCGCGCTGATGGGCCTGCGCCAGATGTATGTGCTGCTCGTCCGGGTACTCGGCCGGATCGTCTACCTGAACACCGGCCTGGCCGTCATCTGTGCCTTTATCGGCGCGAAACTCCTGCTGGAGGCGCTGGACGGGTCCGGGGTGGAATGGGCGGTGAACATCCCGGCCTGGATATCGGCGACCGTGGTCGCCGCAGTACTGCTGATCACCGTGGTCGCGGGCCTGGTGGCCAGGCGGGGACGGGGACACGAGCACGCCCGCTGCCCGGCGGGGGAACGCCGGTTCGCCCTCGTCGACACGGACGGAAACGGCGTCTGGCAACGCAACGACTGCGAGCAGCTGACCCGGAAGCTGTGCGGAACCTTCGGTCACGCGGCCGATTCGGCGCTGGGCCGGGCGGTCGCCGACGGGCAGCGGGCGCTGTTCGACGCGATGCTGGCGCACATGGACACCGATGGCAACCAGGAGATTTCGCGCGACGAGTTCGCCGCGGGCCTGGAGCGGGCCGTCGAAGACCGGCGCGGTTTCGGTACCGCCGTCCGCGCCGCGGCGGTCACACTGATTCAGGTGGCTGACCGCGACGGCAACGGGGTCCTGGATGCCGGGGAATGGCGGCAGCTCGCCGCCGTCTACGGGACCCGCGCGGATGAGGCTGAACGCACGTTCGGCCGGCTCGATCTGGACCGCAACGGGGTCCTGGACACCGCGGAACTCAGCCTGGGAATCGGCCAGTTCTTCGCCGCAGCATCTTCCCGTAACTCATGGACTACTCCTCCCAGCGGCGGATACATACCACCGGGGAGTATGCAGCAGACCCGGCGGCACCGCCACGGCCGTTTGTCCCGTCTTCGCGGGCCGCGGTACAGACGAACGGCCCTGGCCGGGCCGTTCCGGGTCGCCGCAGGTGCGGGGCGGCTCAGCGGGTAGAAGTGAGGCGTGACCGCCTGGGTGCTGCACGTCGACCTCGACCAGTTCATCGCCGCGGTCGAGGTGCTGCGCCAGCCCGGGCTGCGCGGGCAGGCGGTGATCGTTGGCGGGGACGGCGATCCGGCCAAACGCGGGGTGGTGAGCACGGCCTCCTATGAGGCGCGCGGGTACGGGGTGCATTCCGGCCAGCCGCTGCGGACGGCGGCCCGGCTCTGCCCCGGCGCGGTTTTCCTGCCGGTGGACCGGGCGGCGTACGAGGCGGTCTCGGCCGAGGTGATGGCGGCGCTGCGGGAATCCGGCGCCGTGGTGCAGGTCATCGGGTGGGACGAGGCGTTCCTGGGGATCGACGACGAGGATCCCGAACGATTCGCCCGCGGGCTCCAGCAACGGATCCGCGCCGCCACGCGGCTGGACAGCACGGTCGGAATCGGCCAGAACAAGCTGCAGGCCAAGCTGGCCACCGGGTTCGGCAAGCCGGCGGGCGTCTTCCGGCTGACGGACCAGAACTGGTTCGAGATGCTGGGCGACCGCCCCACCGACGCGCTGTGGGGCATCGGCGCCAAGACCGCCCGGCGGCTGCGCGAACTCGGCCTGCACACGGTGCGGGAGCTGGCCGCGGCCGGCCCGGGCGCGCTCGCCCGGCAGTTCGGCCCGGCGACCGGGCCCTGGCTGGTGCTGACCGCGCAGGGCCGGGGCGGCCGCGAGGTGGATGACGCGCCGTATGAGGCCCGGTCGCACGGCCGGGAGGTCACCTTCCAGGAGGACATCACGGACTGGCCGCGGGTGACCCAGGAGGTCGCGCGGCTGGCTGAGCTGGTGGCGGCCGAACTGGCGACCGGGCAAGGCGGCGGCCGGCGGCTGGCCATCCGGGTGGTGGTCAAGGTCCGCTACGCGCCGTTCATCACCGAGACGCACGGGCAGCCGCTGGCCGAGCCCACTGGGCCGACCGTGGACGCGACGGCAATCCGGGAGGCCGCTCTCGCGGCCCTGGGCCGGTTCACCCGCCGCCGCCCGGTTCGCCTCATCGGGGTGCGCGCCGAGTTCAGGCGGCCGGCATAGCCGGCCCGGGCCGCCGGGTCCAGAGCAGCACGCCCAGGCCGGCCAGCAGGGCCGCTCCGCCCAGGCTGAACAGCCAGAGCTGCTGAATCCCCGCGGTTCCCCCGCCGCCGGTGGCCGGGGCGCCCTGCGGCATCTTGGCCACCGGCACGCCCAGCTCGGATGCCGCCTGCTCGGCCAGGCTGAGGTGCATGTTCAGCATCGGCAGGGCGGCGCTGGCGTAATCCTTCGCCTTCCAGTTGCTGCCGAGCGCCGCCTCCTGCTTGAACAGCACGATGGTCTGCTCGTGGGCGATGACACTGGCCTGGGCGAAGGCGACGTTCAGGTTGTGGCCGGACTGCGACTCGATCTGGGCCGCCTCGGCCAGCTGCTGCGAGCCGGGGCTCGCGGGGATCGGGACGCCGAGCCCGGCGGCCAGCTGCCGAAGCTCGGCCAGCGCGGTGCTGTGGTCGCTGACGTAGCGCCCGGCCACGCTATCCAGCGGCTCGGCCACCCTCAGCTCCACGTTCTTGCTGATCGAAATCTCGGCGATGTTGGCCTGGGCCGCCGCGGCCATGAAGGCCCGATCCTGGTCCGACACCGTTAAGGTGGCGGGCCGCGCGGTCGCCCCCTGCGCCGGGCTCGCCACCGCGGCGGCCGTGATGAGCCCGGCCGACATCGCGAAGCAGGCCACGGCGAGGGCGAGCCGGGGGCCGGCTGTCCGCTGACGCTTCATAATGCCTCCATTGAACTCGTATGGACCGGTATGCGTACATAGAGGCAGAAGCCACAGCCGTCTTACCGCTCTATCACGGGGAACGGCGGCCGACGGACCCCGGTTCGGCCGGAACGGCGCTTTTCGCCGAATAGCCGGGCCGGGCAGGAGGCCCCGCGAGAATCGGAGTTTCGATGGCCCGAACGCAGGACAATTCCGGCCGGCTCACCACGTTTCGCAGGCCCCGGGCGAAAGCCGCCTTAATAGCGGCCGCCGTTCTGGTCATCGGCGGGGGGACCGCCATCGGCGTAGCGGTCAGCAGCCAGCATCATGCCCCGCAGCCGGCCCGTTCGGCATCGGGGGTGACGGGTTCGGGGGCGCCGGCCCACGCTTCATCGGTCCCGTTGCCGTGGGCGGGCGAGACCGCCAAACAGCTGGAGGCCGCGCAGGGGCCCGCGCCGGCGCGCTCGGTGCCCGTCTCGCTGCAGATCCCCGCCCTCGGTGTCAGCTCCAAGGTCATGCGCCTCGGGCTCGCCAGCGACGGCACGATGCAGGTGCCGCCGCTGTTCGGCCAGCCGAGTGAGGCCGGCTGGTATGAGTACTCCCCCGCGCCGGGCCAGCCCGGGCCATCGGTCATCGTCGGCCATGTGGACACCTACCGTGGGCCTTCGGTGTTCTTCCGTCTCGGCGCCGCCCGCCCCGGCGAAGAGGTCGACGTCGGCCTGGCCGACGGAACCACCGCGGTCTTCCGCGTCACCGGCGTGCGCGAGTACACCAAGTCCGGCTTCCCGTCCGGCACCGTCTACGGCCCGACCAGCAACGCGGCCCTGCGGCTCATCACGTGCGGCGGCGATTTCGACCACACGACGGGCCACTACCTGGGCAGCACGGTGGTCTTCGCATCGCTGGTGTCCAGCCGCTCCGGCTGATCGCGCGCCGCCGGCGCCGCCCGCTCCGCCGCCTGGGCGGCCGCGTGCGGCGGCTACGGGGCGAACGCCGGCAACCGGGGAAGGCCGAGCCGGCGATCAAGGACGCGCTGGCCTTCGAGGGCCCGGCGATCGTGGCTATCGACGTCGACCCGAACGAGCCGCCGCTGCCCGGCAAGGTGCAGTATGACCAGGCGAAGAAGTTCGCCCAGGCTTTCCTGCAGGGCCAGCCGCACAAGGCCGCGATCGCCAGCACGCTATTCAAGGCCAAGATCGGGCAGCTGGGCCGCTGAGCGACGGCCCCGCGCCCGCGGCTCTCGTCCACTGGGGGATGTGGGGCGGGCGGGGCGAGAGGGCTACCATCAACTCCCTCAGCACAATGAGAATCGAGGGCGGTCAGATGCGGGACAGGCGGATGCCGGGCGCGGCTGGGCGGGCGGACCGTTGACCGGCGAGTGGGACTTCCGCGGGATCGATCCGGGCGAGGAACTGCCCGGCATTGACACGTCCGTGCCGCATTCGGCCCGTATCTACGACTACATCCTCGGCGGCAAGAACAACTTCGCCGTCGACCGCCAGGCCGCGGCCAAGGCGATGGCCGCCAACCCGCATCTCGCGACGGCCATGCGGGAAAACCGCGCCCTGATGCGCCGCATGGTGGCGTGGCTGGCCCAGGAGGCGGGCGTCCGCCAGTTCCTCGACATCGGCACCGGCCTGCGCACCAGCCCCAACGTCCACGAAATCGCCCAGGCCGCCGCGCCGGACGCGCGGGTCGTCTACGTCGACAACGACCCGATCGTGCTGACGCACGCGCATGCCCTGCTGACCAGCAGCCCCCAAGGCGCCACCGCCTATGTTCACGCCGACCTGCGCGATCCGGACCAGATCCTCAGCGATCGACGGCTGCGGAGCACCCTGGACCTGTCCCGGCCGGTCGCGCTGACGCTGCTCGGGGTGCTGCACTTCATCCCGGACGACGATGACCCCTGGGGACTCGTGGCCCGGCTCTTCGCCGCCCTGCCGTCCGGGAGTTACCTGGCCCTGCAGCACCCGACCCGGGACTTCTACCCCGAGGGTGCCGGCAACGACCGCGCCTACCGCAGCGCGGGCATCGCGTTCCAGTACCGCACCAAGGACGAGTTCGCGCGGTTTGCCGCCGGGCTCGAGCTCGTTCCGCCCGGGATTCAGCTCATGTCGCGCTGGCGGGCCGGCGCTGAACCGCAGCCGCGCCCGCCCGCCTCCGAGGTCGGCGCGTACGCGGCCATCACCCGGAAACCCTGAGCGGCCGGTACGACCGCATCGACGCACTCATCCTGGAAGCCGGGCTTCAGCCAGCATAGGCCCGCCCGCATTGACCTGAAGATCACTGCCCCGCGGCCTGCTCCGCTAAACCGAAGTTCCCCCAAGCCGATTGGTCAACGCGTCTGACCAGCTGGTGGAGCCCCTGATCACGGAAATTGCCTGTCTACGTGGTCATGAGCTGAGGCTGTTTCACCTGGTCAGCGCCCATATCGGTTCGCCACTGGGGGGAACTGCGGGCTAAACCCGGCCCGTGCGGCCGCTGTGCGCCTCGCGGCGGACGGCAGGCAGGATCCTGGCCCGATGGTGCCGGACGGGGCCGGGTCAGAGCTCCAGGATGATGGTGACGGGGCCGTCGTTGGTCAGGTTCACCTTCATGCCGGCGCCGAATACGCCGGTCTCGACGCGCGCGCCCAGGCCCCGCAGCGAGGCGACCACGGCGTCCACGAGCGGTTCGGCCACCGGGCCGGGCGCGGCGGCCAGCCAGGACGGGCGGCGGCCCTTGCGGGTGTCGGCGTACAGCGTGAACTGACTGATGACGAGCAGCGGCGCCGCGAGGTCGGAGCACGACTTCTCGCCGTCGAGGATCCGCAGGTGCCACAGCTTGGCGGCCAGCTTCGCGGCCTTATCCGGCGGGTCGTCGTGCGTGACCCCGACCAGAACCAGCAGGCCGGGTTCGCAGATCGCGCCCACGATGTGCCCGTCGACGGCCACACTGGCCTGGCTGACCCGCTGGACCACAGCCCGCACGCGGCACTCCTCTCGTCGGCAGCAGGGTACGCCCGCCGCGGTGACCGCCGCGCCGCGCGCCTGGGGCTGGTCGTAGGCTGGCGGATGCCGCCCGGGCGGTCCGCTCCGACGCAGACCGCACATCCGGGCCACGATGGCGGAGGGAGCGGTCATGGCTGACCCGGCCCAGGTGGCCCGTTCGATGTGGACGCGGTTCGAGCCGGTCCATGCGGTGACCTACTTCACGCCTGAGGCGCGTTCGGCGTTCGAAGCGGCCGGGCTGCGCGGATTCTGGCGGGGGTACTTCGCGGGCCGCGCCGCGCCGCTCGGGCCGGCCAGCGCGGCGGTCGTCACCGCCTCGTTCTACAACTTCGCGCCCGCCATGGTGGGCCGGGCGATCCCCGGAATCTGGGAGCTGGCGTCGCCGGGGCGGGCGCTGCTGGCGCGCCAGGACGGCGCGATCGCCACGTTGCGCCGCCTGCTCGCGGGGCTGGAAAAGGAGACGGCGGCGGCCGCGGACCGGCTGGCCACGGTGACCGGCGACCTGGACTGCGAAGGCCGGGTCCTGGCCGCGGCCAACACCGCGCTGCCGAAACCCGACGGCGCGCTTTCCGGCACCGATGTCGCGCTGGCCCGGCTGTGGCAGGCGGCCACCGTGCTGCGCGAGCACCGGGGCGACGGCCACTTCGCGGCCATGCTGGCGGCGGACATCGACGGGTGCGAGGCGCTGGTCCTGCGGTGTGCGCTGGACCTGGGGCGCGAGGACATCCAGCCCATCCGCGGCTGGACCGATGAGCAGTGGGACGCCGCGCGGTCCCGGCTGGCCGACCGGGGCTGGATCGGCCCGGACGGCGAACTGACTCCCGCGGGCCGGGACGCGCACGCCGCCGTCGAGGAGGCTACCGACCGGGCCGCGGCCCGCCCGTGGGCCCGTCTCGGCCCGGCCGCCACGCAGGAAATTGCGCACGTTCTCGCCCCCATCGCGCAGGCCTGCGCCGCCGCGATTCCCTACCCCAGCCCCATCGGCGTGCCCGCCCCCGGCACCGTCAGCTGACCACGCCGGAGCCCTGGCCGGCGAGCCCGGCGCGGAGGCCCTGAACGCCGCGCTTGCCCCGGGCGGCCGCAGCCTGGCCGGACTGCACATCGGGCTGGCCGTCGCCGCCGCAGGCCTCGATCAGGCCGTCGAGGAGCACACCGGCATCTTGCACCCGTGAGCGGCACAGCCCGCACGCACCTTGATAAATCACGCACCTTGATAAATAAGGAGCGGAAAAGACGCGGCGCTGGGACTAGGCGGTGGCGGGCAGGGAGTGGTCCCAGTCGGAGAGCAGGGTACGCAGGGCGGCGACGAGCGCGACGGGCTGGTCGAGCATGACGTGGTGACCCGTGGCGGGGATCTCGATGAGCGGGGCGACGCAGCCGAGCCGGTCGTACATGACCTCGCTCATCTGCCGGGACAGGATGCCGTACTCGGCCCGGAACAGCGCCACGCGGCAGTCCAGCCGGGTGAGCAGGGCGGCGCCGAAATGCGACCGGCGGAAGATCCGCGGGTCGAACTTCCACGTCCACCCGCCGTCGGCCGCACGGACCGACGTCTCAGCCACGTGGCTGGTGATGTAGGCCAGCGTGGGCTGGTCGGGAATGGGGCGGAACCGCGCGATGGCCGCCTCCCGGGTGGGATAGACGTGCAGCGGCCCGAACGCGCGGTGCTCGCGCGCCGCCTGCTCTTCCGGGGTGAGGTCGCGGACCGGGGAATCGATGGCGACCGCCCCGGCGATCCGGGCCCCGTACAGGCTGGCCAGCCGCAGCGTGACGAAACCGCCCATGCTGTGCCCGATCACGATGGGCGGGCCGGCGATCCCGGCGTCGGCGGCCACGGCGAGCACCTCACGCGCCCACACGTCCAGGCTGTAGGTCTCCCGCCGCCCGCTGTCGCCGTGCCCGGACAGGTCGAGGGCGACCACCCGGCGGTCCTGCGCCATCAGCGGGGCGATGTGGTCCCACCAGCGGGAATGCGCCGCCCCTCCGTGAACCAGCACGATGCCCGGGCTAGCCCGGCCGCCCCAGGCCCGGTAGGCGATCGAGGTGCCTTCGGCGCTCACCCGGACACGTTCGGCGGCAGCGGAAAGGGCGGCGGTGAACCACGCCGGCGGCCCGGCATAGGTGGCAGAGGTCATGACCAGAAGGGAACCACACGCGGGCCGCGATGATCAGCCGCCGGCTCGCTGGGCACGGCGGGCGCGGCCGGCGCGGCGGGCGCGGCGGGCGCGGCGGGCTCGGTGGGCGCGGCGGGCGCGGCGGGCTCGGTGGGCGCGGCGGGCTCGGCGGGCGCGGCGGGCTCGGCGGGCGCGGCGGGCTCGGCGGGCGCGGCGGGCTCGGTGGGCGCGGCGGGCTCGGTGGGCGCGGCGGGCGCGGGTCCAGCCGATGAGGTACTGGCTGGCCGGGCGGATCTGGCCGACTTCATCGCCGTCCTGGCCCCGCCCGCCGGCACAGTGGCCCGGACGGCCAGTCACCCGTCCCCTTAGCCGGGCTCCGGCAACCGTCGCAGAACCGCCGCAGCCTGGACAGAAGGGGTAATTCCGGGCTTGTATGGCTATGGAAGAAGCGTCAGCCAGAGAGGGACAGGCACTCAGCCCTGGCCGCTCGTCAGCTGCTGCTGGAGGGACTAATGATGAGCGGCGAAGACGAGACCTACGGAGCCGGCCGGCGCATCCGTGAATCCGCCCCCGGACAGCCCGGACATGACCGGCAGCCCGGACATGACCGGCAGCCCGGACATGACCGGCAGCCCGGACATGACCGGCAGCCTGCGGCGCAGGGCGAAGCGGCGCGCACCGATCCCGAGGCCCGCCGCCGCGAGATCACCGTCATCGAGCGGGACCGCATCGTCGCCCAGCTCCAGGACAAGGTCATCCAGCGGATCTTCCGGGCGGGCCTGACGTTGCAGGGCGCCGCGCAAATGACCGCCGATCCAGAGGTGCGCCGCCTGATCCACGCGGCCACCGATGAGCTGGATCACGTGATCCAGGAGGTCCGGGGCGCGGTTCTCAGCCACGGCCAGCGCGCGGGCGTCTCGGGGCTGCGCGAGAAGATCATCGACCTGAGCAGCCGGCTGGTCACGGCCGCGGACATCAGCTTCGTCGGCCCGGCCAACAGCACGCTGGACGCCGCGACCAGTGCGCAACTGCTCGGCAACCTGCGCCGCGTGCTGGCGCTGATCGGCGAGTACGCCACCCCGGCCCGCATCGACATCACCGCCGGCGACCACGCGCATGACATCGTGATCCAGGCCGCCCCGCTCGGCCCCGAGGCCGACGAGCCGGACCGGTGGTTCGCCGGCCTGCGCGCCCGGGCCACGCAGGCCGGGGTTCCCGTCCAGATCGAGCACGTGCCGGGCGGCACCCGGTTCACCTGGCACGCCCGCATCAGCCCCGGGGTCCGCTAGCGCAGCCCCCAGAACAGGGCCGTGGTAGCAGGTGGGGCAGATGCGGTCCGCGAAGAGCGAACCGGCCTGCCCGTATGGCGGGATGCCCGGTCAGGCGTCCTTCGGGCGGTATTTCAGCCGCTTCCGCGCCATCTCGCAGATGCCGCGCCGCTCGTTGTCCGCCGCGATCTGCCGGGCCTGATCAAGGTCGGCCGGGGTCAGCAGGCCGTTGGAGAGCAGGAAGTCGGCGAGATTCCGCGCGTGGCCGCGCTCCTTCCAGATGAGGCCCTGGAGCAGCTTCTTGTAGTCGGACACCGCGCCCTCGCCGCTCAGGTCCAGCGCGATGACCACCTCCATCATCGGCAGGGTCTGCGGGGCGGCCAGGCCGAGAATGAACTCCTGGTAGTAGTAGGCCATCGCCAGCCGCGCCGTGGCGTTGCGCTCGAAGTAGCCGCGGACCCGGGCGGCCGCTTCCGCACCGGGCGGCGCGGACTCGCTGGGCCCGTTGGCGCGGACCCTCCCGTCCTGGGTGGACGGCCCGGCCGGCGTGGCCGTCTGGGGTCCCGGGCGCGCCGGGACGTCCAGGCGCAGGCGCAGCACCCAGGTCCCCACGCTGACCAGCCATGAGCCAGCTTCGAGCACGACCGGCTGGGCTTCGTACCGGGCCGGGGCCGGCGGCAGGACGTGACGCGCGGCCCGCTGCACCACCTCGGCGCTCACCGGCGCCCCGCCGGGAGCCAGGTACACGCGGTAGGTCGTGTCCCGGCTGAACAGCTCCCACCGGTGGTGCACATAGCGAAGGCCGGCGCAGCGCGGCGCCCGGTGCAGGGTGAGATCCTCGTTGCCGCTGAGTATGTCCCGGTCCAGCCAGGTGATCTCGTCCGGCGGACAGGTCACCCACTCGCCGCGCGCGGATGACCAGAGCATGAGCCTGCCCGTTGCCACTGCGTCGCCACTCCCGGGGGACGGCGCTCGGCGCCCATCCCGTCTCGCCGTATCTGGAATGACAATTGTGACACCTACCGGATCTCGACCCGGGACGCGAGGGCGTCCGGCCGGGTGCCCCAGCGGATCGCATCACCGTCGCTGACCGGATGCTCACCGGCCACCGGCTGGCCGTTGACGGCCAGCCCGTTCATGCCCAGGTTGGCGATCCACCACTGGCCGTCGGAGAAGGTGAACCGGGCGTGCTCCCGCGACACCGTAGGCACTTCGGGCAGCGTCAGCTCGACGGGCCCGCGCCCGGCGCGGGCCCCGGACGTCCTGGTCTCGGCGACCAGATCACCGGTGACCAGCCGCAGGACCGGGACCACGGGCTCGCGGCGTTCCATGATGGTGGGCATGCCGTAGCCGTCGGTCCAGTCCCGGTCCGGGTGCGCGCGGGTTGTTCCGTCGTGACCGGTGAAGCCCCGGTATGGCGGGGCGCCGGGCCCGCCGGGAACCGGCTCCGGCCCGGCGAAGGCGGAGTAGGCGTGCGGCCCAGGCCCCGCGTAGGCGGGCTCGGCGGGTTCGGCGTCGGCCAGGGCGGGACTGACCGGCTGCCCCTGCCGCAGCCGGTAGCGGCCCGGCGGGACGGACGGGTCGGCGATCATCCGCACCTCGGCCGGGGCCGGGCGGGCGAAGCGGGCCCCGTGCTCAGCGACCTGCTCCTCGTAGACCTCGGCAGCGCTGGCCATGACCAGGGCCGGCTCCATGCGCTCGGCGAGGGACCGGAGGTCATCGGGGTGCATGCGCAGGTCGACGACGTTCGGTGCGAGCAGCGTCCCGCTCGGCGTGACCACGAACACCTCGGACAGGTGCCGCAGGGCGAGCCCGAGGACGTCCTGGCCGTCCCGCCAGGGGCGCGCCGCCATCCGCTGCACCCACGGGTGATCCCTGGTCACCCCCAGAACCCGGAGGCCGAACACGCTCGCGACGCCGAGTCCCGCGATGACGATCAGCAGCACGGTCGCCTCGGTGAGCGAGCCCGTCACGGCCAGCAGAATCACGCAGCACGCCGCGACGCCGCCCGCGATCTTCCACCTTTTCCGGCTGCGCGACGGCAGCGACGCCCGCGCCGGGCGGCGCACCGCTTCCCCGTGCTCACTCATCCAGCACCGTCCCTGATTATGGCGGCATGCGTGCTGCCCTGGCGCACGCGCGGCTACCTGGTTCGTCACTTGAGGATGCGGTCCATTCGCGCGCGCGTCAACGAATCCCGGGCACCTTCCAGGCATCTGGAATTTTGCGCTGCGGGGTGAGCCGGCGCGGCACAGCGGAACCCTGGGGTCGGCTGAAAGGTTCCTCCAGAGGGTAACGGCGGCGGGCCCCTTTCAGGTAAATGCAAATGCCAGGGAGAAAGTTTGCAGAGAAAAAGGATCGCGGGACTATTCTCCGCATCCGGCCCGTTCGGCTGCCAGAAAAATCTCATACCCGGCACAGAAACGGCGTTCAGCATTAACCAGATACGGCGGCCGAAGCCGGGCAGCATGAAGCCACTGGTATCGTCGCGGACCCCGGGCGTCCCGTGGCTGATCGCGGCCGTCGCTACGCCGGGCCGCGGCGCGGAGGTGAGCGTGCTGGTTGCCGCCAACCTGGCGGCCACCGCGCTCCGGTACGGGCCCCGGCGGGGCTCAGCGGGCCGTGGCCCCGAAGGAGGCGCTGCTGAGCAGCGCCTCGATGTTGGCGACCGTCTCCCGGGACTCGCTGTGCAGGCGGCCGACCTTCAGCTCCTGGTCGCCGGTGAGGATCAGCACCGCCGTGCCGCCGACGGCGTAGATCGCCACGTAGCCGCCGCTGTTGCGGGTCACGGCGTCCTGCAGCAGACCCTGCCCGACTTCCCGGGCCATGCGCTGAGCCAGGCCCAGTGACGCGGCCGCCAGGGCGGCCAGGTTATCCGGGTTGACATCGGTGTCGGCCTTGATGATCAGGCCGTCGCGGCTGGCCAGCGCCGAACCGGTGATTCCCGCGACCCGGTCACGCAGCGCGTGCATCTCAGCGAGCAGCTGGTCATCAGCCACCGCAACCCCCTCTTCGATGGATTTGTGCTGCCTCCGGGTGATCCTAGCGTCTGCGGCGCGTCGAGCGTGGCGCACGAGCCGTATTCATTCACCGGCCGTACAGTTGTCCGCTGTGCGCTTAGCGTAACCATGCTGCGCCAGGGCCGCCGATGTCAAGACGCGGCGGCCGGGCGGACCCGGAGGCCGTCGAAGGCGACGGCCACCACGTTCTTCCGGGCCGGGCACGAGTTCCGCAACGTCCGGCTGGCCGAGCTGGAACGGGGCGACGACTACGACGCCTGAGGGGTGCCCAGCGACCGCAGTGGCACCACCGTGGGCGTCCAAGGTTGACGTCTACGTGGGCCGCGCCGCCGGCGACGGCGGGCCGGCGGGGAGGGTGGCCTGCCAGTGGCCCTGCCGGAGGTGGATGGCGCCGTCGGGGGTGATGGTGGCGTCGGCTCCGTAGACCGGGAGGGAGCCGTCGCGCAGCCAGCTGAGGCGGATGCCGTCGAGGATGTCCCAGAGCCGGCGCGGGCCCGCCTGGTGCACGGTGGGCGGGTCGTCGCCGGTGCCGGTGGCGCGGGCCCACGAGCCGTCCGGGTGTACCATCCAGGCGGTGCGCTGGCCGCTGGCGGATTCCGCGAACTCGTGCTGGATGCCGGGGGCGACGATGCCCAGGACGGAATACAGGTCCCGGGCGCGGCCCACGTCGACCACGGGATACCGGCCCGTGGTGACCTGATCGCCGTCCGCCGCACGGACGGCGGCGAACTGCCCGGGCTGGATCGCCGGGACATCCGGATTGGTCCCGGCGGGCATGAAGGCACCCCGGTCCCATTCGGTGCACCCTACCGCGCCGCCATCGGGGGTCTTGTCGGCGGTGAGGATGAGGGTGGTGCCGGCGATGGGGGTAACCAGCCGGCCGCCGGGGCGCAGCCCGGTCAGCCAGCTGGCCGGGACCGGCCGGACGGCCACCATGGACGCGATCCGGTCGTAGCTGTCCGGCAGCGGGCCGTATGGATCGCAGTGCGTCACCCGGGGGTGGAGGCCGATGCCCGCTAGGCGCTCACCGGCCGCCTTGACCAGGTACTCGTCGGACTCGATGGTCGTGACCTGCCGGTAGCCGGACCGCTCACACAGGACCGCGGCGCCATAGCCGGTGCCGGCGCCGACCTCCAGCACGTAGGCGTCGTCGGTGAGCCGGGCGTGCCGCAGCATCCGCACGACCACGCCCGGGGCGATGGCCGAGGACATGGGCAGCCCCGCCGGCCGGTCGTCCGGGGTGGCGTGGTCGGCGTGCAGCGACCCCACGCGGGTGATCAGCGGCTGGTCGGAATAGGCCGCGCGGATCCATGCATCGGGGTCGGCGGGCCCGTCGCGCATTGCCCAGGCCGACAGGCCGAAGCCCGCGCCAGGCCCGTTCCGTTCCCACCACCTGGGCACGAACAGGTGCCGGGGCACGGCGCCGACCGCCGGCCGCCATCGTGAGATCGGGTGTGTCACCTCGGCGGCCAGCCGGTCAGCGTCAGACTTCCACTTCACCATGGGTGATGGTACCCAGCGCGGGCGGGTACGCCCGATTCTGGCCGCACGCGGCCGTCGCGTTATCGTCGGGTTGCAGGTGGGCCGGCCGGCGTGCGGGGCAGGGAGGAACCGTGGACATCACCCAGCTGATCCTTGATGACCATCACGAGCAGCGCCGGCTGTTCGCGATCCTGGAGCAGGTCGACCGCACGGACACCGAGGTGCTGTCCGCGGTGTGGGGCCGGCTGGCCACGTTTCTCGAGCTGCACGCCGCGGCGGAGGAGGAGATCTTCTACCCCGCCCTGCTGCAGGCCGGCCTGGCTGCGCGCCGCCGGGCCGGGGTGGAGGACGAGACCCGGGACGCGATCGGTGACCACAACGAAATCCGGGACGCAGTCACCGAGGCCGCGAAGCACCAGGCCGGCAGCGACGGCTGGTACGCCGCCGTGGCCGCGGCCAACGCGGCGAACAGTGATCACATGGCCGAGGAAGAACGTGAGGGCCTGACCGACTTCCGCCGCCTGGCCAGCCTGCAGCGCCGCCACGAGCTGGCCGTCGCCTGGGCCGGGTACGAGGCCCGGAACTACGCCGGCGTCACCCCGGTGGACAAGAACCCGGAGACCTACGTCCGCGAGGAAGAGCAGATCGTCGCCCGCGCCGCGGATGGATCGCTCAGCGTCGGCAGCCTCAGGGGACGCTGACCCGCGCTGCGGCCGGGGTCGGCGCAGGCGCGGGCCAGCGCGGGCACGGCGCGGGCAGGCGCGGGACGGCGCGGGACGGCGCGGGACGGCGCGGGACGGCGCGGGACGGCGCGGGACGGCGCGGGACGGCGCGGGACGGCGCGACGTAGCCTCAGATCGTGGAGTTCAGCAGGGAACTGCGCGACGACGTGATAGCAGGCGACGCATGACGGGTGATTGTTTACCTTGTTGCCGTTTTCGCGCCATCATTTCGTCGTCACGATGTACGGCCGCACCACTAGGGACATAAACATGACATTGGCGCGCACGGGTCGTCGCCTTCTGCGAGCCGCCGTCGCGTGCGGGGTGGGACTGTTTTCCGTGGCTGGCGTCGCGGTCCCCGCCTCCATCGCCACCGGCGCCCCCGCCAAATCCAGCGGGCCCAGCGGGCTCACCATCACCAGCACCGGGCTGCATTCCGGGGCGATCAAGCACGTGTGGCTGATCATCCTGGAGAACAAGGCCTACGACGCCACGTTCACCGGCCTGAACCAGAACAGCTACCTCTGGAAGACGCTCCCGCAGCAGGGTGTCCTGCTGAAGAAGTACTACGGGACCGGCCACTCCAGCCAGGACAACTACCTCGCCATGGTGTCCGGGCAGGCGCCCGAGGAGGACACCCAGCAGGACTGCAGCGTATCGAACAAGATCATCGGGCCGAACTCCGGCATCCTGCACAGCGGCTCGCTGCGGAGCAACCCCAACTACGGTCAGATGAACTCCCCGGCCAACGCCTCCCAGCCCAGCGGCGCCAACGCTCCGCCCGGCCAGAACGGCTGTACCTACCCGACCGACGTCCCGACCCTCTTCAACCAGCTCAGCGCGGCCGGGAAGACCTGGAAGGGCTACGCCCAGGACATCGGCGGCGCGCAGAGCCCCGGCTCGACCCAGTTCCAGGCGAACACCGTGCCGAACCGCGAGGCCGCGACGTGCGCGGGCCCGGGGACACCGGCCAGCAACCCGGACACAAACCCCACCGACATGTCCGGCGATTACCCGCCCGGAGTCACCACCCTGACAGCGGCGCAGCCGAACGATCAGTACGTGGCCAAGCACTTTCCGTTCCCGTGGTTCCAGTCCCTGACCGGCTCCCCGGTCAACGGCCCGGCGCTGAACGAGCCGTCCAACGGCGGCACCAACTGCGACGCGAACCACATCTCCAACCTCGACAGCCCCAGCACCGGCCTGGTCCACGACCTGCAGAGCGCCGGGACCACGCCAAACTTCAGCTGGATCACCCCGGACAACTGCAGCGACGCGCACGACGCGGTCTGCAAGGGCAACAACCTGTCCGGTGCGTTCACCGCCAGCGGGACGCCGGACTACAGCCCGCCGATTCCGTACGTGCCGGAGTCGACCACGCCGAAGAACTACACCGGCGGCCTGTACGCCTCTGACCTGTTCCTGGAGTACTACATCCCGCTCATCGAGCAGTCCCCGGCGTTCAAGCAGGGCGGCCTGATCGACATCACCTTCGACGAGGCGTTCCCGGCCTTCACCTACACCGCGAACAGCTTCAACAACGCCGACGCCTACGGCCCGACCTCCTCCGACCAGCCGAACTACACCAGCAGCATCAAGTCCGGCACGGCGGGCGAAAACCTGGATGGCCGGAACGTCAACTACGAGCCGACCGGCCCGAACTCGACGCTCGGCACCAACGCCAGGGGCGACCAGCTCTACCCCGGCCCCGGCAACAACGCCTTTGTCGACCGGCCGCCGGTGTGTACCCGGACCAGCCCAACGCTGGTGCCCGCGGACTGCGTACCGGGCATCGTGCGCGGCGGCGCGGGCAGCCCGCCGGGGGCGCGGACCGATACCGTCACCGGCGGCGCCGGGTCCAACGTCATCTCCGACAATGCGATCCTGGCCAATGACACCGGCCGCGCGGTGACCGGCACCAGCATCCCGGCGAACTCGTTTGCCGGTGCGGTCACCAATACCGGGCCGGAGTTCCCGACGACCGGCACGGGCTCGGTCACCACCGGGTCGTTCCAGCTGGTCGGGCAGAACGGCAGCCCCGTCGACCCGACCGGGCCGGTCAGCAGCATCACGCTCAGCGCCGAGGGTGACCCGTCGGGCCTGGCTCCCGGCCAGACCCCCGACCCGCTGTTCAGCGCCACCCTCCCGACGACGGGCGGTGGCGACACCGGAAGCGTCCTGATCAGCCCGTTCATCAAGCCGGGCACGTCCACGGACACCTACTACAACCACTACAGCTGGCTGCGCACGATGGAGGACCTCTTCAACGTCGGTGCGGGCCACGACCACACCCCGCTGCCGGCCGGGACGGTGTCCGGCGGGCTCGACGGCCAGGGGCATCTCGGCTATGCGGCCCAGCCCGGCCTGCGGCCGTTCGGCCAGGACGTGTTCAGCAACCCGGACGGCTACGGCCAGGGCGGGGGCGGTAACAGCCTGGACGCCGTCACCATCCCGAACGGGCCCGGCCCGGGCTCGCCCTGGGCGCGGACGTCGCTCGCCGTGGGGACACCCCTGCTGGCCCTGATCGTGGGCGGCGGCTACCTCTGGTACCTGCGCCGCCGGCGCGGGGCCCAGCGTGCAGCACTGCCCGGGCGGTCATGAGCCCGGGCAGCCGTAAGACCGCGCTGGTCCGGGTCCTCGCCGTACTGGCGGCGGCCCGGGCCCGCCGGGCCCGGCGGGCCGCCCGCCGCTGTCGGGTGCCGTCTGCCCTGCCGCTCCTGGTGCCCCTGCTGCTCTCGGCGCCCTTGGCGCTGGCCAGCTGCGGCACGGCGGCCAAGCCGGCCGCCGGTCCCGCCGCCACGTTCGGCAGCTATCCCTCCTACCTGCCGAAGGACACCCTGCACTACCACAGCGACACCGTGCTGACCGGCACCGTGCAACGCCCAGCCCTGACCAATCAGGGCGACGGGGTACAGGTGAAAACGTCCCGGTGGTCGGTGCTGGTGACGGTGACCGGCCCGCAGGTGCCCGGCGAGGGCCTGCCCTACCAGGCGAGCGCGACGACCTGCACCTGGGTGGTCACCATGTCCGGGGCTACCGCGCCGGTGCCCATCTCGACGTCGGACTTCACCGCCATCGACGACGAGAATCACGTCTACCGGCCGGTTTTCGTGCCCGGTCGGCCGCAGCCGCGGAAGGTCCTCCGCCCGGGCCAGAAGGTCAGCTTCGGACTCCGCGCGGTCGAGGCGGTCGGCGAGGGCCTGATGCGCTGGGCCCCCGACGGCCGGAACATCGTGGCCAAATGGGACTTCGTCGTCGAGAACGACTAGCGGAGCCTGATCTGGAGCGGCTTTTCCGCAGTATTGGGAGCAGCAAAATCCCTGCCCGGCCCCGCCCGGCCGTCGCCGGGTGTCGCGACAGCGAGCCCGGGCAGTCCTGACGGCCTCTCGCGTGCCGGCGCGGAGGCCCCCTGGCATGCGGTCACGCCCTCGATCGCCGGTACTTCGCACGTCCTGCGGCGCAGGTAAGCGACCAGACGGACGCTATCGCGGGACCAGTGACACGCCTGGCGGCCAAGCGATCGGAATCGCCCTGGTGAAACGCCCTGACGCTTATGTCACTAGCCCAGGCCTTTGGGTAGCTCCAGGGCTTCCAGGGCTTCCAGGGCTTTGGGGGCTTTGGGGGCTTCGGGGGCTTCGGGGGCTTCGGGGGCTTGCGATGGCTGGTGCAGGCGGTAGAGGTCGGCATACCGGCCGCCCAGGCCGAGCAGCCCGGTATGGGTACCGGTCTCCGTGACGCGGCCGCGGTCGAGGTAGAGGATCTGCTGGGCGTCGGTGACGGTGAGCAGATCGTGGGAGATCAGGATGGTCGTGCGGCCGGCCATCAGCCGCCGCATCGGAGCGAGGATGCGCTCGCTCGCCTCGGCGTCCAGGCTGGTGGTGGGCTCGTCCAGCAGCAGGATCGGGGCGTCGCGGATCATGGCGCGGGCGATCGCGATCCGCTGGCGCTGCCCGCCGGACAGCAACCGCCCCCGGTGCCCGACCGGCGTGTCGTAGCCGCCCGGCAGCGCCGCGATGAACGCGTCGGCGTCGGCTGCGCGCGCGGCCGCGACCAGCTCGCGGTGGCCTGCGCCGGGGCGGCCGGCCAGGATGTTGTCCGCGATGGTGCCGTCCAGCAGCAGCGTCTCCTGCAGCACGACGGCGATGTTGGCGCGCAGCTGCTTGGGATCGAGATCGCGCAGATCGTGCCCGTCCAGGCTGATCCGCCCCCGTGTCGGGTCGCAGAAGCGCAGCAGCAGCTTGATCAGCGTAGTCTTGCCCGCGCCGCTGGGCCCGACCAGGGCGGTGGTCTGGCCGGGCAGCGCGGTGAAGCTGATGCCGGCCACGGCGTCGGTGCCGGTCTCGGGGTACCGGAAGCCGACGTCGTGCAGGACCAGCTTCCCGCGGACCCGAGACAGCGCGACCGGGCGCGCCGGGGCGGTCACCGCCGGCCGCTCGTCGAGCAGCTCGATGATCCGCTCGGCGCCGGCCGCTGCACTAAAGATGCTGCCGGACAGCTCTCCGAGGTCGCGGACCGGGCTGAAGAGCTGGACCAGGTAGATCAGGAACGCCACCAGCCCGCCCACGGTGAGCCCGGCCGACAGCTCCCAGATCCCGACGCCAACGATGGCCAGCAGGCCCACAGCCTGGAGCACGCTCACGACCGACGGGAACAGCGCGTCGACCCTGGCGGCGGCCAGCTCCGCGCCCACGCTCCGCAGGCTCTGCCCGGCGAACCGCTCGGCTTCGGCCTGTTCGCGCCCGTAGGCCTTGATCAGGACGGCATTGCTCAGGCTGTCCTCGGCGACAGCGCCGATCGAGCCGCCGCGCCTGCGGGCTTCGCTGGACGCGGCCTTGATCCGGCCTGAGAAGGCGCGCGCGGTCAGCCAGAAGACGGGGACCGTGATCAGCGACACCAGGGCCAGCTGCCAGCTGATGAAAAACATCACCCCGGCGAAGATCACGATCTGGAATACGTCGGAGGTCGCCTCGGCCATGCCGGCCAGCACGAGGTTCTCGATCACGCCCACGTCTTCGGTGAGCCGGCTGAGGATGTCACCGAGGCGACGGCGATCGAAGAAACCCGCCGACAGGGTGTGCAGGTGCGCGAACACGCGGGTCCGCAGCCGGTGCAGGAAGTTCTCCCCGATCCAGGTGGCCAGGTACTCATCGGCGAAAGCGGTGACCCCGGCCAGGATGGTGATACCCAGGAACGCCGCGGCCACTTCCGGGAACACCGACATGTTGCGCGGGATCACCACGTCGTCGGTCACGATCTTCAGCATCCAGATCGCGGCTGCTCCCAGCGCCGGGGCCAGCACGGACAGTCCCAGGCTCACCGCCAGCCAGCCGCGGAACGGCCGGACATCGGGCCAGAACCGCGCGAACACCGTCCGGACGCTCGCCGTCGGCGCCAGGCCTACCAGATCCTCGGCGCCACCCTCGGCGCCCATCGCCGACGGGTGCAGCAGCGACCTCACGACCTCCCGCACCGCTGATCCCCTTCCAACTCGCGCGGCGGCGGTGGCCGCTACCCCCGTGCCCGGGAGTAGCGGCCACCGCCGCTGGACAAAACACAGCCGCTGACAAACGGCCGGCCAGTCCTACCAGCGACGGCGCCTCCTGTACCTCGTGACCTTCTTGTGCTTCCTCTTGTACCAGCCACCCATGGTGCTCGACTCCCTCCGGTTTCGGCCGTTCACTCGGTCAGTTCGCAGCACACCGCACGGTCCTGTGCCCGGCCTGAGCGCGACCTCTGCAATCGCCAGAAAGCCTGACCAATGGTGCCGGTCGGGGCGGAAAAACCTGCCGCGGTCATCGGCGCCTACCGGGCGCCACCACACCACGACGGCGGCCCAGATGGCAGCGCTGGAAGGCCCCGCCGCGGCGGCTGCGGCCGCAGTACTGCGGTAACGGTGGCCATCGGGCCTGGCCCGGTGCCGGATGACCGGGTGGCCGCCAGCTACTTGAAGCCCTGGTGAACATGAAGCCCCGGTGAAAGCGCCTGTTATGGCACCTGGGAACATGCATGCTGGCCGGTTTGTTAGGCTAGCGAACTGTAAGAGCTCCGTACTATCGGGGGTGCAGACGTGACCGAACCGGGCCCGGGCGCTGAGACCCTGGACGTGCAGAGCGCGCAGGCGGCCGCGCTTACCGTGATGCGCCTGTTCCGGGCGCTGGAGCGGGTCGATACGGGCCTGACTCCCCAGCAGTACCGCATCTTGAAGCTGGCGGGCGCCGACGGCGAGCGTTCGGCCCGGCTGGCCGAGCGGCTGACCGTCGCCAAGCCCACGCTGACCGCCACCGCCGATGGCCTGGTGGCTGCGGGCTATGCCCAGCGCGAGGCCGAGGCCGGCGACCGGCGGGTCGTGCGGCTGTGCCTGACGGCAGCTGGCCGCGCCGCCCTGAAGCGTGCGGACGCGGCCTATGCCGACTGGCTCGGCCCGCTGCTCGGCGCGACCGGCGACATGGCCGGGGTGCTCGAGGCCATCCGCGGCCTCGACGCGGCGATGGATGAGCGGTGCCGTGACCGGATAGGGGTGGCACGAGGGCACGTGGACACAGGACGGCAGCGGGGCCTCCCGTGACATTGGCATCTCCGGCGACAGCGGGGACCGGCGGCCGTCCCAGGGCGCAGGATGCCTGGCTGCGGCGGCTGGCGGCTTACTGCTGGCGGCACCGCGGTCTCGAAATCATGGCGCTGGGCGGCTCGCTGCTGGCCACCCTAGTCCAGGCGGGCATCCCGCTGATCATGGCGTGGATCGTCGACAGCGCGATCCTTGACCATCACGAGCCGATCTGGCTGGGCGCCTCGGTGCTCATCGTGGCCGGGCTGCTCAGCTTCGCCGGCGTCTACACCCGGCGGTACCGGGGCGGGCAGCTGTCGCTCGATGTCCAGCACGACATGCGGACCGAGCTCTTCGCATCGCTGGAGCGGCTGGACGGGGCACGCCAGGACCAGCTGCACACCGGCCAGATCGTCAGCCGCTCCATTTCTGATCTCAACATGGTCCAGAGCCTGCTCAGTCAGATGCCGATGCTGCTCGGCAACGCCCTGCTGTTCGTGCTGTCGATCAGCATCATGGCCTACCTGTCGCCAATGCTCACCCTTGTCGCCCTGGCGATCGCGCCCGCGCTCTGGCTGATCGCGATCGCCTCGCGGCGCAAGCTCTTCCCCGCCAGCTGGGACGCGCAGCAGAAGGAGGCGCAAGTCGCGGGCGTCGTGGACGGCGCGGTGACAGGCGTGCGCGTTGTCAAGGGCTTCGGGCAGGAGGAGCAGGAGATCGAGCGGCTGGAGGGGGTCAGCACGCGGCTGTACTCCGCTCGGCTGCGCGTCGTCCGGCTGACGGCCCGCTACAACCCCGCGCTGGGGGCGGTCCCCATGTTCGGCCAGGTCGGGGTCCTCGCGCTGGGCGGCTGGCTGACCTTGCACGGCTCGATCAAGATCGGGGTCTTCCTGGCCTTCTCGCTCTACATCGGGCAGATGGTCGCGCCCGTGCGCGCGCTGACTACCCTGATCACGATCGGCCAGGAGGCGCGGGCCAGCGTGATCCGGGTCTACGAGGTGATCGACTCCAAGCCGGTCGTCACCGAAAAGCCCGGCGCGGTGGTCCTGCCGGCGGGGACGCCCGACGTGGAGCTGGACGACGTGGCCTTCGGCTACCTGCCGTCCGAGCCGGTGCTGCGGGGCCTGTCGCTGCACGTGCCGCCGGGCGAGACGCTCGCGGTGGTCGGCACCTCAGGATCGGGCAAGTCGACGATCTCCCTGCTGCTGCCCCGCTTCTATGACATCAGTGGCGGCGCGATCCGGGTCGCTGGCCAGGACGTCCGCGACCTGACCCTGGGGTCGCTGCGCGCCTCGATCGGCCTGGTGATGGAGGACAGCTTTTTGTTCTCCGACACCATCCGCGCCAACATCTCCTACGGGCGGCCCGATGCGACGCATGAGCAGATCGTCGCTGCCGCCAGGGCAGCTGAGGCCGACGAGTTCATCACCAGCCTGCCGGACGGCTACGGCACCGTCATCGGCGAGCAGGGCCTCACCCTGTCCGGCGGCCAGCGGCAGCGCGTGTCGCTGGCCCGGGCGCTGATCACCAACCCGGCGATCCTGGTCCTGGACGACGCCACCTCGGCGATCGATGCGGGGATCGAGGCGCAGATCCACGCCACCCTGCACAAGGTGATGGCCGGGCGCACCACCCTGCTGATCGCGCACCGCCGCTCGACGCTCCAGCTGGCCGACCGGATCGCCGTCCTGGATGAGGGACGGCTGGTCGACGAGGGCACGCACGAGCAGCTGACCGCGCGCTGTGCCCTGTACCGGCTGCTGCTGGCCGGACCCGGCGCGGACGCCGAGGGCGTGGATGCCGGTGAGCTCGCCTGCCACGAGAACGCCGCCCGGGGCGATCCCGCCACCGGACGCGACCCTGCCGCCGGCACCGTGACCCCCGCCCTGTGGCAGACGCCCGGGCAGGCGGCCGGGGACCCGGCCGGATATACGGGCGGGTCCACCGCCGGGGCGGGCGTGAACGGCAGCCAGCTGGCCCGGGTCGCAGGCGCTGCGATCGGCCGCGGCATGGGCGCCGCTGCCCGCGGCGGCCGGGGGCGCAGTGGCGCTGGCGGGGGCATGCTGGCGGGGATACCGCCGACTCCCGAGCTGCTCGCCAAGGTGGCCGCGCTGCCGCCGGCCAGTGAGCTGCCCGGGGTCAGCCGCGCGGCGGCCCGCGCTGCCGACCCGCACTTCACGCTGCGCAGGCTGCTGCGGCCGATCGCCCTGGCGCTCTTCATCGGCCTGGTCCTCGACGGCCTCGACGCCATCGCCAGCGTCGCGATGCCCGCGCTGGTGCGCGGCGGCGTCGACAACGGCGTCCTGGCCAGGGAATTTCATCCCATCATCGTGGTCTCGCTGATCGGGCTCGCGATCGTCTGCGCCGACTGGGTTATCAACGTGATCCAGACGATCGTGGTGGGCCGCAACGGCGAGCGGATGCTCTACACCCTGCGCGTGAAGATCTTCTCCCATCTGCAGCGGCTCGGCCTCGATTTTTACGAGCGCGAGATGTCCGGCCGGATCATGACCCGGATGACGACGGACGTGGACGCCATGGACACGTTCCTGCAGACCGGGCTGATCACCATGGTCAACGCGGTCCTGACGTTCGCCGGCGTGCTGGTCGCGCTGCTGTACATCAACCTGCGGCTGGGCCTCATCCTGCTGACGATCGTCCCGGTGCTGGTGGCGGCCACGCTGGTGTTCCGGGTGAAGTCCCGGGAGGCCTACACCGATGCCCGCGAGAAGGTCAGCATCGTCAACGCTGACCTGCAGGAGAACGTTGCCGGGCTGCGCACCGCGCAGGCGTACCGGCGCGAGGGCCGCAACCTGGAGCATTTCGCTGAGCTGAGCGACAGGTACCGCCGGTCCCGGCTGCGGGCGCAGCGCCTCATCGCGCTGTACTTCCCGTTCGTGCAGCTGCTGTCTACCGTCGCCGGGGCACTCATCCTGTTTGTGGCCGCCGGCGAGGTGCACAGCAAGGCGCTGACAGCTGGCGGGCTGATCGCCTACCTGCTCTACATCGACCTGCTCTTCTCTCCCGTGCAGCAGCTGTCCCAGGTCTTCGACGGCTACAACCAGGCCGCCGTCGGCTTGCGGCGGATCAAGGACCTGCTGCGGCGGGCGACCAGCACGCCGGAGGCCGCGCACCCGCGGCCCGCTGGCCGTCCCCGGGGCCAGATCGAGTTCCGTGACGTGCGGTTCAGGTACTCCGGGCAGCCGCAGGACGCGCTGTCGGGTGTGAACCTGGCCGTCCGGCCCGGCGAGACCGTGGCCCTGGCCGGCCAGACCGGCGCGGGCAAGTCCACCATGGTCAAGCTGATCGCACGGTACTACGACGTCACGTCGGGCCGCCTGCTCATCGACGGCACCGACATCCGGGAACTCGACCTGTCCGGGTACCGGCAGCAGCTGGGCGTGGTGCCGCAGGAGCCCTACCTGTTTCCCGGCACGGTCCGGGACGCGATCGCCTACGGCCGCCCAGACGCGACGGACGCGGAGGTCGAGGCGGCGGCACGGGAGGTGGGGGCGATCGAGATGATCGCGAGGCTGTCCGGCGGCTTCCGGCATGAGGTGGCCGAGCGGGGACGCAACCTGGCCGCGGGCCAGCGCCAGCTGATCGCGCTGGCCCGCGCCTACCTGGTCGATCCGGCCATCCTGCTGCTCGACGAGGCCACCGCGGCGCTCGACCTGGCGTCGGAGGCGGCGGTCAGCACTGCGACCGAGCGGCTGACGGCCAAGCGCACCACCTTGGTAGTCGCGCACCGGCTGACCACCGCCGCCCGCGCCGACCGCATCGTGGTGATGGAGTCGGGCAAGATCGCCGAGGCCGGCACCCACGCCGAGCTGCTGGGGCGGGGCGGCAGCTACGCGGCCCTGTGGGCCGCGTTCGCCGGGGATGCCGAGCTCGTTGCCTGACCAGCCCGGCCCGCCACCCCGCTGCGCAGAGGGCCAGAGTTCCCGGCGCACGCCGGGCTGACCGGCGCTCTCAGCCGACGGCTCATCGAGCGGCCCGGGGACGACGAGCGCCGTGCGCCCGATAATGCCCTGCCGGTCGCTGAGCAGCTCGCCAGGGACCTGACGGGACGGCGGCCGTGAGGCGCCGGCTGGGCACGTTCTGGCGCCAGACGTTCTCCTCGCTGAAGGTCCCCAACTACCGCCTGTACTTCACCGGCCAGTCGATATCCCTCGCCGGGACCTGGATGCAGATGACGGCGCAATCCTGGCTCGTGCTGACCCTCACCCACTCCAGCACGGCCCTGGGCTTCACCGTGGCCCTGCAGACCCTGCCCGTGCTGCTGTTCGCCCCCTACGGCGGCGTTGTCGCCGACCGGGTGGACAAGCGGCGGCTCATGATCGTGCTGCAGATCGCCATGGGCTTCCAGGCCCTCGCGCTCGGGCTGCTCACCGTTCTCGGAGCGGTCCGCTTCTGGCAGATCTGCGTGCTGGCCGTCATCCTCGGCCTGAACAACGCCTTCGAGAACTCCGCCCGGCAGGCTTTTGTCCGGGAGATGGTCGGCAAGGATGAGCTGCGCAACGCCATCACGCTGAATTCGGTGACGGTGAACGCGGCCCGGGCGGTCGGGCCAGCCATCGGCGGCGTCCTCATCGCCACGGTCGGCATCGGGGTCTGCTTCCTGCTGAACGCAGCCAGCTTCGCGGCCGTCGTCACCTCCCTGCTCAGCATGGACCGGTCCGCCCTGCGGCCGAGCCCCCCGGCAGGGCGGGCCAGCGGGCAGCTGCGCGAGGGTCTGCGCTACGCGGCACGCACTCCCACCATCGCCATTCCGCTGGCGATGATGAGCCTGGTCGGGCTGCTGGCATATGAATTCCAGGTCACGCTCCCGGTCCTCGCCCGGCAGACGTTCCATGGCGGCGCGGAGGCCTACGGCTTCATGACCGCGGCGATGGGGGTCGGGGCGGTGATCGGGGGGCTGTTCACCGCCGCGCGGGGCCGGACCGGGCTGCGGCCGATGATCATCGCCTCGGCCGGTTTCGGCGCGGCGATCCTGGCCTGCGCATTCTCCCCCGTTCTCGGCCTTGCCTACGCCGCGCTGCTGTTCGTCGGCTGGGCGAGTGTCTCCTTCATCGCGATCGGCAACTCCACGATCCAGTTCAGCGCGGAGCCGAGCATGCGCGGACGGGCGATCGCGCTGTGGCAGGTCGCCTTCCAGGGAACGACGCCGATCGGCGGCCCGGCGATCGGCTGGATCATCGCCGCGACCGGCCCGCGCACCGGCCTCGCAGTTGGGGGCGCATCCTGCTTCGTGGCCGCGCTCGGCGGCATAGCCCTCGCCCGGCGCTCCCGCCCGCCACCACCGCCGCAGGTGACCCGGCACGAGCACCCGTCGCCCGCTGTCCCCGGCACCGCCCTCCCGGCCGAGGACCCCATCTGGTGAGGCGACGGCACACGCCCGCAGCACCCCGCCAGCGGCAGGACAGGGGCTGCTGGCCGTCTCCTCACCTTCCTGCGGTCCGGTGGCGTGTCGCGGCCGGGCAGCGCCGGCCAGGCGCCGGGCGGCGTGTCAGACCAGGTCGCTGAGGGAACGGGATGTGGTCGCCTGCATCCGGGCGTATTCGGCGGCCTGGACGTCCTGGGACTGGCCGGCCCGGCCGCGGTACCGGTCAAGGGCGACCTCGCCCCGCCGGTAGGCGGTGATCGCGGCGTCGGCCGAGGAAGCAGCGACCGGCCCGTAGTAGAGGCCGTGCGGGAGGATCACCAGGTTGGCCGCGAACCGGTGGCCGCCGACGTGCGTAGTTTCCCACACCTGCCCGCGATGTTTCTGGGTGAGGCTGCGGGCGAGCGGGCCGCCGAGGCGCGCGCAGCAGACGTCCCGGCGCCCGTGCGCGCAGACGAGCAGCAGGGGCCCGGTGACCGGCGAGCCGAAGGCCGGGGCGCGGCCCTCGGACAGGCCGGCCAGTTCCGCGGTGAGCTGCTCCGCACCGGTGATGTCCCCGTGCCGGAGCCACGGCGCGGGGCCCGCCGTCCAGCCGGCGAATAGGGATCCGCCCGGCAGCGGCCCAGCCTGCCCGGCCGGCGCCCCGGCCGCCGCGGCGGCTTCCGGGCGCCGCTGGCGGCCCGGCCGGCGAATCAGCTGGACCCGGAAGCCCAGCTCGCCCGCGAGGTCGGCCGCCGCCCGGAGCGGCCCGGGCAGCGCGGCATCGGCGGCCTCCTCCGGCCACGGGCCGGGGTGCTCGATGAGCAGCCAGGCCCGCGCGGTCACAGGCGCGGACGCGGCGGACGATTCGGTTCCGTCATGGCACGCGGCACCGTGCACACAGACGGCGGACGCCAGGATCGCTCCGGCAGCTATGACCGCTCACCTCCATGGCCGGCCAGGTAGTGGAAGCCAGGCGGGGGGTGCATGAGGAAATCGTGGTGGGAGATGTTCCATGCGTAGGCACCCGCCAGGCCAAAGGCCACCAGGTCCCCGGCCCGCAACCGGCGCACCGGGACGCGCCGGGCCAGGACGTCCTTGGGCGTGCACAGCTGACCGGCGATGGTCACAGGCTCGGCGGCGACGCCGGGCCGGGGCCAGCCGGGAGTCCACGCCGCCACCGGGATGACCGCGAAGGGCTGGCTGTGCCCCTTGGCCACGGGGGTCCGCAGATGATGGGTCCCCCCGGCGACCACGGCGAACACCTCGCCGTGGCTCCGCTTCACGTCGACTACCCGGGTGACGTACCAGCCGCAGTATGCGGTCACCGATCGGCCCGGTTCTATCCGGAGCGTTTCACCCGGCCGCGCCAGGCCGGCGAGCCCCCGGCCGTACCCGTCCCAGTCGAACAGGGCCTGCGGCCGCTGGTAGCGGACCACCATCCCGCCGCCGAGGTTGAACTCCGGCTGGGTCACGCCGCGCCGGGCACACCATCGCCGGCCGAAGTCCAGGACCCGGCCCGCGGCGCCGAGCGAGGTTGCCGCGTCCAGCCCGCTCGCGAGGTGCGCGTGCAGCCCGCGCAGCCGGACCAGCCCCGGTTCCAGGCTGCCGTCGGCGAGCAGGCCGGCGCAGCGGTCCAGCGAGGCCGGATCCATGCCGAACGGGCTCGGGGTGCCCCCCATCAGCAGTGTGTCTCCGCTACCCGCCACGGGCAGCGGCAGGGCAGACGCTTCTGGGGCGGCCAGGTTGACCCGGAGCAGTACGTCCACGGCGCGGCCTGCGGCCCGGGCCGCCGCGCCGAGCCCGTACAGCTCGTGCGGGCTTTCCACGTGCACCCTGCTCACTCCGGCGCGGACCGCTTCGGCCAGTTCCGCGCCGGTCTTCCCCGGGCCGCCGAACACGATGGCGCAGCCCGGCACCGCCGCGGCCGCGTGCCGGCACTCGCCGCCGGAGGAAACCTCCAGCCCGTCCGCGTACCGGGCGACGGTACGCAGCACCGCCGGGTCCGGGTTGGCCTTGACCGCGTAGCAGAACTGCACGCCGCCGGGCAGCGCGGCCCGGATGCGGCTCGCGTGCCCGGCCAGGGCATCCAGGTCATACAGGTACGCGGGCAGCGCACCCTGGTCGCGGCCGAGGTCGCGGGCCAGCTCGCGCACCCGCGCGGGCAGCTTCAGTTGCGGCGGTTTCCGTTGCGAGGGCGGCTTCATCCGGGGACCCGTTCGATCAGCGGATTCGGTACCCGCACGTAGGCCGCTTCCCGGTCGGCGGCGCGGGCCCAGCGCACCTTCAGGTTGGCCTTGGCCGGCAGCGGCCCGCCAGCCAGCAGCGCGCGCAGTTCAGGCGTCCAGCCGTGGTCGCGGGCGAACCCGGTCAGGACGCACCGGGCCCGGCTCCACAGGGCGGTCTCCAGTCGCGTTTCCCGCCCCGGGCAGGCGTCGGCGATGGCGGCCGCGATCTCGGCGAGATGGTTGACGAACAGGCAGTACGCGACCCGGTTCCAGCCGCGCTCGCGGTCGTAGGCCAGCCCGCGGGCCACGCCGGGCGCCACGGTGGCGAGCAGCGTGCCGTGGCGGGATGCGACCAGTTTGACGCCCTCCAGGTCGCGGAAGATCATCTGCTCCGGCCAGCCGTCCGCGCCGACGCCGACCAGGACGTTTTGCAGGTGCGGTTCGAGCACGACGCCGCAGGCGAACAGGACGTGCAGGACAGGGGGTGCGAGCCGCCGCAGGTACGCCTCCCACCAGCCGAGCAGCCAGTCGGGGTCACGCCCGCCGAACAACCGGCCGCCGGGGCTGAAGGCTCCGCTTTCCGGGCTGGAGGCTGCGCCGGCGGGGCCCCCGGCGCGGTGCGGCTCGGCCAGGGAGGCCGCGAGCAGGGGGGTTACCCCGGAGGCCAGGCGCCCGCACAGCCCTTCCCGGGCGATCACGGCCAGGCCCTCGAACGCCTCCCGGCTGGCCAGCGCGGCGGTCCGGTATCCGGGCTCGGCGAGCAGGACGGTGCCGGGAAAACGGTCCGCCAGTTCCCGGAAGACGGGACCCAGCAGGCCAGACAGCACGACGGCCCCGGCCAGCTCGTACCAGGCGCTGGTGCGTACGCAGTTGGTGATCCGGACGTTCAGGCTGAACTTGCAGAACACGTCGGCGACCGGGTCGTAGACGGTACGCACCGACGAGGTCGGCACCGCCTCCCGGGAACCCGGGCCCAGATCGACGAGGAATCCGCCGCGCAGCGCCGGTGCGAACCAGGGGCGCTGTTCCAGCAGCCGCCATTGCCACGGGTGCGCGGGCAGCAGCCGGTACCCCGGCGGTGCCGGCGGCCCGCCGAGGCGTTCCAGCGCGGCGGTGTCACCGTCGGCGGCCAGCGCGTCGGCGCGTACGCCCAGGAAGCGCAGCGGGAACCGGGCCCCGGCTTCCGGGGCGTACCGGAGCCAGTCGCGGGACCCGCCCTGGCGCACCTTCGGGGCGGGGTGGAACCGGTGCCCGGCGACGAGTGCCTGCTCGCTGGCCAGGTACCGGTCGACGTGGTGATCCCCGGTCCCGTCTGGGACCTGCCGGGCCCGCAGGATCGCGGCCAGCGCCGCGTGGCTGCCGCGCACCTGCCCGGCGAACTCGTCGTTGGTCACCCCGGTAGCCAGGGTCAGTTCCGCCGCGATCAGGGCGGCCAGGTCTTCCCAGCCAATCGGCTGCCACGCGCTGCCGCGCCGGACCTGGACGTCGCCCGCGAGGCGCGGTCCGAGTCCCGCTGACGCCCGCCGGAGCGCGGCCCGCAGCAGCGGACCGGATCTGGCCAGCCGGATGACCAGGTGACCATCGCTCTCCCACGCCTGCTGCTCCGGGCCGGATACCTCGCGGATCAGGCAGTTCAGCAGCGCCTGGCAGGTGAGCGCGGCCGGGTTCACCGGCCACCTCGCAGGGCCGGCACCCTCAGGTAGTTCGGCCCGGTCGTGCCGTAGAACTTGTTGATGTCGCGGGCTCCCGTGCGCGACTTGGCCACGAGGGTTCCCGCGGTCACCATCGACTTGCCCGGCAGGCGGTCCGCGTCCAGCACGCGCGCCCGCAGCAGCGCGGCCGGGGGTGAACCGGGGTGCTGGTCCAGCGCGCTGGTCAGCGCCTCCCGGATCATGGCGAGCAGGCCGGGCAGCGGCGCGACGTGCCGCCGCGCGAGGCCGAAGGCGAGGGCGCCCGCGCACAGGTGCACGGTGATCGTGATGAAGACGTCAGCGAGCGCGTCGTCGGAGTCGGTGAGCAGGCGGTCATCGGTGAATGCGGACACAGCTGGCGTGGCCGGTCCCAGCGCCGCCGCGAGCCGCGCGTGGTTGATCAGCGCGCCGTCAAAGTCCTTGACCAGCAGCCGGACCACGGCGCCGGCCGTGCGTTCCGGGCCGAGGACGAGGGCGGCGTTCTGCTGGTGGGCTTCCAGGGCGATGCCATACCGGGCGAACAGCCGCACGTGGGTGTCGAACAGGACCCCGAGGTAGTCCCGGAACAGCCGCATCAGGCCGCTGGGGCCGATCGGGCCCGCCGGGTCACCGCCCGAATGCCAGCGGGCGAGTTCCTCGACCACCAGCGGGCGCCCGTCGCGGCCGGCCCGGGCATCCGGGGCGAGGAGCGCGGCGATGGGGACGACGCGGCACTGGTCAAGGCCGTCCGGGAGACGCCGCATGAGGTAGCCGAGGTAGGGATGCCCGGCGTGGACGTAGCTGCTCTCGTCGGCCAGCAGCAGGGAACCGAGCCGCCGGCCGGCTTCGGCGGCGGTGGCGACGATCGCGCGGACCAGCGCGCCGTCGGCCAGCGTCCCCGGCACGATGGACCGCCGGTTGCGCAGGCCCAGGGTACTCGTCGGCAGCGGCAGCTTGAGGTGGATACCGGGGCGGCTGGTCAGGGCCACGGTTCTCGTCGACAGCGTCGGGCTCACACGCAGATAGGGGAAGGGAGCGACCACCGCCCCCTCCAGTCCGGCACCGCCCAGGCCGGCCTCGGCCAGGGCCCTGGCCAGTTCGCGGCGTGCGGTGAGCGGGTGCACGGGGAGCAGGTCGTGTGTCGCGGCCAGCGAGCCCGGCAGCCCCGCATCGGCTGGCTCCGGCCACCACGGCGGGCGGCCATGGCCCGACCCGATCAGTGCGTCGCGCGGCACGGCGACCCAGTTCAGCTCGAACTCCGGCCGG
The DNA here is from genome assembly GCA_963805255.1 of uncultured Actinomycetes bacterium. Lineage (GTDB taxonomy): Bacteria > Actinomycetota > Actinomycetes > Streptosporangiales > Streptosporangiaceae > Bog-532. The sequence goes on along the minus strand of CAWDTK010000020.1, from coordinate 176,589 downwards.
TACTCCGGCGCGTAGCGCAGCGAATCGGCGTCGGTGAAGCCGAGCCGGGCCGGCGAGGTCGGGTAAGCGGGATGCGGCATAACGGCCGCCAGCGCGTCATAGCCAAGTTGCCCGGCCGCTCCCAGCCGGGCGCGGGCCTGTCCCTGCCAGGCGCGGGCCTGTCCCTGCCAGGCGCGGGCCTGTCCCTGCCAGGCGCGGGCCTGTCCCTGCCAGGCGGCAGCGGCACGGGCGGCAGGCCGTTCCCGTTCCCGCAGCCGGAGCGCGGCCAGCGCCTGATGGCACTCCGCGGCGAACGCCGCCACCCCGTCGCGGTCAGCCGGATCAGCGATGGCCGCCAGCGCCGCTTCGACGTCGCCCAGGGTGAGCGGGGGCGCGGGACGGCGGATACGCAGGTCGGCGAGAAATCCGTCGGGCTCGAGCGGCACCGCGATGCTGGGCTGGCCGGGACGGCCCGGAAGGCGCAGCGCCAGGCCTGCCGGGCCCGGCCGCACCCGCCGCACCCGCCGAACCCGCCGCGCCAGGCCGCCGTAGTTCTCCCGGAGCAGCGTGTCGATGACGGCGGCGGCCAGCTCGTACTCGGTGGCCGCTGGCAACTGCACGGTCGCGGGCGGCCTGGCGGACATCACGGCTGCGTCTCCTCGCTGATCACCCAGCGGCCGGAGCGGCGCAGCGCCGCGACGGAGCGTTCCACGGCCGCCGGGTCGGGACCCAGAGCGCTGATCACCCCCAGGTAGTCCCGGTTGGTGTGGGTGAGCGTGATGGGGTCGCCCGGCGACCGCAGCGGCCAGTACGCGAGGGCGACACCCGGCTCGGCACCCGGCTGTACGCCCGTCGGCGGCGACGCCGCGAGTACGCCGCAGCGGTCCGCGACGACACATTCGCTGATCGCGTGCCCACGGGCCCGCGGGGGCACGGGCGGCAGGGACTGGCCGAGATGAACCCGCAGGGTGAGCTCGAACAGGTCCACGCCGAACAGGCCGGTGAGCAGGAAGTCGCCGTGGTCGCCGATCAGCCGGTCGTTCACCTCGATGAGGCGCGGGTCGCGTCCGGCGTCGAGGACGTATTCGGTGTGACACGCGCCGAACGGCACACCCAGGTCACCGAGCGCGGCCAGGACGTGCTTCTCGGCCCTGGCCGGGACCGGCGTGTCCCAGGTGAGCCGTTCCTCGATGAAGAACGGCGGCGCCGAGAGATCGGTGCGGAAACCGCCGAGCACCCACGTTGCCGCCCCGTCGCCGAGGGTCTCAAGCGTCCGCAGGGCGCCGGGCAGGTACTCTTCGGCGATCAGCCGCTCACCGGGCCGGCGGGCGAAGATCTCCGCGCTCCGCCGCGCCAGTTCGCCGGGGCTGTCCGCGAGCATGACGTCTTCGCTGGCCACCCCGGTCGCGGGCTTGAGCACAACGGGATACGGCAGATCGCCCAGCGGGTGCCGGGTGGCGGCGGTGATCTCCGTGGCGGTGACGTTTTCGGCGCCCGTTTCGGTGCAGCCGGCGGCGCATCAGCGCCTTGTCTTTGGCGCGCAGCGCCGAGCGCCAGTCCTTGCCGGGCAGGCCGAAGTACGCAGCGGCCAGCGCCGTCTGGGCCTGCAGATGGTCGGAGTTGGAGAACACGGCATCAGCGGCGGGCAGCGCCGCCATCCGTGCGATCAGCGCACGAACGTCCCAGGGATCGCATCCCACCATGCGGGCGGGGGCTGCGCCGGCCCCGTCGCTCGCCCGGCCCGGACAGGGGCCCGGGCGTACCGGCCCGCGCGCCCGGGTGACGGCCCGCTCGTGCGCCTCGGGCTGATCCGTCAGCACGATGACGTCCAGTCCGAGCCGGGCGGCCGCGGGCAGGAAGCCGAAAATCACCGAATCGGTTGGCTTGGAGGCAATCAGGTGAAGCCGCACGCTCACTCCATCTAAGGCTAGCCTTACCTAACCTGACGGATCGTAGCGCACGGGAAACGGATCGTGCCCACCCGGTCGCATTTCGCCAGCAGGCCCACCCGTCCAGGGCCGGTTCGGGCAGGGTTATCGCACCATAGGGAACCACACCGAAGAGAAAGCCTAGCCCCGCCCGGCGGCTGATCATTGTGTGGGCTGCTCAGGTCTGATGCCCGCGCTTGTGATGACAGGCGCCAACAAGGGAGTGCTGGCCGTGGCGCCGGCTTTTCGGGGTCGTCTTCCCGCTGGAACGTTGTCCGGTAACGCGCCGACCGAAGGTTCGAGGGAAGGGCCGACCGAAGGTTCGAGGGAAGGTTCGAGAGATTGCCGTCCACCGACCGCGCAGTCCAGCCCCTGGGATTGAAGCACGCCCAGGAGGACTGACCCCCGATGCGCACCACACCGGGCAGCCCGATGCTGCTCACCTTCGCCGCCGCCGCCCGCGAGCTGGGTGTCTCCGTCTCCACCGTCCAGCGGCTGGTCAGGCGCGGCGCCCTGGCCACCGTGCCGCTGGACACCGGCCAGGGCGCCGTGCCGCCCAGGCGGATCAGGCGCTCCGACCTGGCCGCCTACGTCGCCGGGCTGGCCCCTGCCGGCCCGGACATTGCAGAGCTGGCCGCCGCGGCGCCGCCGCTGACACCCGGCCAGCGGGCCGCACTGGCCGCGCTGCTCGGCGCGGACGCCGCCCCCGGTGACACCGGCCACGACGCCGCTGGGCGGGCCGCGTCGTGACCGCCACCGCCTGGCTGACCTGGCAGGAGTGGGCCGGGGCGCCGATGACGGCGGCATCATCGGCGGCGAGTTTTTCTCCCGGGCCACCCTGCAGAGGGCCCGGGCGATCGGCAGGAAGCTGGGTTTGACGTGGGTGCCGACTGGGGTCCGGACGGGACCAGCATCGAGGATCTGCTCTCCCCCTGTTCTGCTACCCCGCAGGAGGTGCAGGACGCGGTCCTGCGGTCGATGGGTGAGGACGTGCCTGGCCGCCCGGCGCCGGGAACCGGGGCCGGACGTGTCCGGCCTGGCGCGGGAGATCGGCCTCCATGACTGACCCGCAGCCGGAGCCGGGCATCGAGGTCCAGGTGGCGAACGCCGGGCGCACCTCAGCCGGGTACGTGCAGCCCGGGGACGTGGTCACTCTGCCCGCCGGAGAGGCCCGGGCAATGCTGGCGGCGGGGCTGGCCAGGCGGATGCCAGCCCGGGAGTTCACCGCCTGGGGGCCTTGTGAGCGGCCGGAAGGCACCTGAGCCGGAACTGGTTCCCGTTTTCGTTGTCGTGGGCGTGCGGACCAGCCAGGGCCCGGGGCCCGGCCCGAAGATGCTCCCGCCTGATGAGGCCGCAAGGGTGATCGGGGCCAAGCTCGCGGTGTACGGGCACCAGCCGCCGTACGGATTCGACGACGGCGGGGCGGACAGCGCCACCGTGACCGCCAGCAAGGTGTTCGGCGGGCATAGCCCACGCCCGAAAGCAACGCAGGGGCGTCGAATTGAGCGCCAATCCCCGCATCGTATTGAGCAACATCTATGTCCAGTGGGACCGGGACGGGACTCTGCCAGTTTTCGTGAAAAAGGCACCGTGGTGGACATGGTGCCCGGATCGGCCCTCGAGGCCGCCTACGGCGCCGGGAATCTGTCTCCGGTGATCCAGCCGTGGGATCAGCGGCGCTGCTCCGACACGTGCTGGTCGAAAGCAGCTCTAGGTAACTTACTGTAATCAGCCCCGGTAGGTGGGCACTTGTGGCGCGTTACGTGGTGACGGCGGCGTCCGTGGTGGTCCCGTTCGTGTCCTACGCCCAGCCCGAACGGCGGCACAAGCGCGGTGATGTGGTTGAGCTGAGCGCCAGCGAAGTTACGGCGATCGGGGCCGGGAATCTGCGGGCGCTGTCCTCGGTCGCGGGCGTTGCCGCCGCGGGCAACCGCGACACGCTAGGCCGACGGGCTAGGCGAGAGCTACGCCGCGAGCAACGCATCCCCGTAGGAGGTCACCGTGAGCTACCCCGACCCGCCGGTCCTGCTTGAGCAGCCCGGCCAGTTCATCTGCCCGCGGTGCGGGCCCACCAACGCGGTGGCGCAGCTGATCAATCTGCCGCAGCTGAACGCCCCGCTGGCCGGGCGGTGCAACAGGTGTGAGCATGCCTACCAGATCAGCGTGGGCGCGCCGTCGACGACCACCACCGGCACCGCCAACGTGGCGGGCGCCACGGCGCTGACGGTGGCGAGCGCGACGGGGTTCACCTCGGGCTCGCTGGTGGTGGTCGACTTCACGTCCGCCGACGGCGGCGCCGAGGTACTGACCGCCTCAGGCGCGTTATGTGGGTTGATCTACGGTGCGGCGAGGCAGGCCCGCATGAGGGTATGGGCGGCGATGGTCGCGGCTGTCCGGGCGAGCAGGCCCCAGAAGGTATGCGCGCCGTGGCGGGCCAGCTCCATCTGGTCGGTGATCTCCTTGAAGGTGGTCTCGATGCGGTTGCGCCACTGGGCGATGACCTTCTGCAGGATCGCCGGCATGGTCTTGCGCTGGTCCCTGGTGGGCGGGACCAGCACTGCGGTGCCGCGGGCAGCCTGGGACGCGGCGAACGCCTTGCCGTTGAACCCCTTGTCCGCGAGCAGGTCGCGGGGCGGCGGCCCGGCTTCCAGCAGGTCGGTGCCCACGTCACGCTCGCTGACGGCGGCGGGCACGATGCTCCAGGCCCGCACGATGCGGCTGCCCAGGTCGGTCTTGGCCGCCAGGCGGAAGCCGTAGAACCACTCGGCGTGCGCGGCGTCGCGGCCGAACCGGGCATGCAGGCCATTGGGGCCGGTCCAGCCGTCGGGGCCGCGGACCCGGGAGGCGTGCTTGACCGGCAGCGCGCTGGTGTCGATCTGCTGGCAGTCGTCTTCGGGCAGGCGGGCCGCCAGCGCCGCGCGGAACTGCTCGAACGCGCCCCACAGCCAGCGGGCCCGCCGGTTGAGCTCGCTTTGGTGCGGCAGTACCGGGAACAGGTGCGCCCAGTCGCGGGCCACCTCGGCGAGGAACCCGGCCTCGCTGCGGCGGCCCAGCAGCACGCGCACCTGGGTGATCGCCAGGATCTCCGCGTCGGAGCAGCCGGGCGCCGGCCCGGGCCGCGCCGGGATGACGATGGCCCTGGCCTTGATCGCATCATCGATCAGCACGTAGACGTAGACGAACAGGTCTTCGGTTGGCAGCATGGGGGTGGCCTCTGCGGGACAAGGGTTTCAGCTACCACTTGTCTGCCGCAGGGGCCATCTCATGATCAACGCGACGCGCCGTGATCAACCCACATAACTCGCCTCAGCGGCGGGCAGCGGCACGTCCATCCCCATCGCCGCTACCCCGCTGCGGCTCACCCACTCCGCCGGGGCGAGCGTGCAGACCGGCATGCTGAGCCCGCTCGGGTCGCTGACCTGACCCGGGCCGGGGCCCGCCGGTGGACATGAGCTGGGAAACGACATAGCCCGGCTGGCGGATCTGAGCCCGGGGTGCGGAAGCCACCGAGCTGGCAGCCAGCATCAGGCACCGGCTGCTGGGAGGCGGCTAGGCCCGCCCCGGGCCGCGGGGACGTCGAGGGGATGCGGTCCGGGACGGCGTGCTCATCCTCGCGCCAGGCCGGGGCCGGGTGCGGGGCGAACGGGGGTATCAGCCGGTATGTCCAGCTATCCAGCGTGCTGCACGGCGTGACATGCCTGGCCGCTGGCCTGCGGTAATACGCTCAGTACCGGACAAGCGGTCAGGTGGTCGGTGTCTTACAGATAGCGCGTAATGCGCGACACACCGCGGATGTGCTACCTAACCTCATCTCAAGCTATGTAGGTTGCGCGTATGCGGCGAAGTTACACGCTAGTCCAGGTCGCGCTCGCACTGATGGATGATGCCAATGGCCGGCACTGGGGCTACGAGCTGTCCAGGCGCTCCGGGGTGCGTTCCGGCGTGATGTATCCGAACCTGCAGCGCATGCTCGACGAGGGCTGGCTGACCGATGGCTGGGAGGAACAGGTCCACGCCGGCAAGGCCAGGCGGCCGCCTCGCCGGTACTACGAGCTGACCGAGGCGGGCAAGATCGCGCTCTGGGCGCTCATCGCCGAGGCACGCCGGGACACCAGGTTCCGGCCACTCCTGGCACCTCAGACTGCCGGGATCTTCACCTGATGGACGCCCTGATCCTCCACGTCATGGCCTGGCCGACGCTAGGTTCCGCTGTGCTCGTATGGGGGTTTGCGCCGGGCGCTCTGCTGCGGTTGACCGTCCGCCTCTATCCCCGGGATCATCCCCGGCGCCGGGAAATGCTTGGCGAGCTGTGCGGCGTGCCCAGGATTGAGCGGCCGTTCTGGGTGGCTGAGCAGCTGGAAGCTGCGCTGTCCGAGGGCCTGGGAGGCCGTCTTGCCGCCTGGCGTGCGAGGCGGATGGTTCCCGCCTTTATCCACGTAAGGCTCCCTGGGGGTGAGTGGACGCTGGAGTTGAGGGTCACCGCTGAACTCAAACGTGCGGGCCTGCCGCTGGAGCAGTTCGTTGAAGCATATGATCTTGCGCTGCAAAACGGGTCGCTTAGGCGGGTCCGCACGGTGCCGGGGATTCAGCCCGGAACGGCGTGGTTTACGACGGCGGTGGTGCCTCGCCAGGGTGCAGCACGAACAGGGCGGCGGTTAACCGGTCCGGGCTGCCCTACGGGCCGCACGCGGCGCCCGGCCTGGCTGGGCGAGGACGACCGCGCCGGACGTGGCGAAGATGACCACCTCGGCGCAGATCCAGGCCATCGCGATGACGCCCCACGCTGCCAGCCAGAACAGCACGGCCACCGGCAGCAGGGCCAGCCCGAGCGGGCCGACGGGAACGAGACCCAGTGCCTGGTCCCGGGACGCCGCCCCGGCCATGACGTACCGTAGCGGATGCTCACCGCTGATCGCCTCCCGCCAGTTCTTCCAGCCGGTCCAGCAGGCCCTCCAGCTCATACCGGACGATGACGGTCTCACCGTCCCGCTCGGGGATGACGGCCTGCCAGTGCGTCTCGTGGTACGTGATCACCACGCCCGGGTGCGCCAGCTCGAACCGCTGCCGCCGGATCACCTGATCGGTCAACGTCATCACCTCCCAGCACTTCCAGCACCAGAGCCGCCCGTATGCGTCGCAGGTGCCTGCCGGCCAGCCGCAGCGGCACAGGTCCCGGGCGGCCAGCTGGCTGGTCATCCACGTTGGGTGCGCCGTCATCATGATCATCTCCCTGGGAGGGGTTCCCCCGCAGCGGGTCCGGGGAAGTCCTCCACCCTCACAGTAGCAAGCCTGTGGAAGCTTGTGGAAGGCTACGGAGCGTTTAGACTGGTCACGTGAGCCTTAGCGTGACCCCATGGCTATGCCCCCTTTCAAGCCGACGCCGCTCCGGCTGATATATGAGCAGGTCGCCACTCACATTGCCGCCCGGATCGAGGCTGGCGAGCTGGAGCCTGGCCGGAAACTGCCGCCCGAGCGCGAGCTGGCCACCGAGTACGGCGTGGCCTACAACACGATGCGCTCGGCGATGCAGATCCTGCGTGACCGCGGCCTGATCGTCACCATGCAGGGAAGAGGAACCTATGTCGCAGACCGTGACGGCCAGCCAGGAGAAGACCTGCCCTAACCGTGATATTCGCATCGCCGCCGCCGCGGCTGCTCTCGCCACATACCGGCGCTGGCTGGCCGAGGACGGGGCGGCCTGGGAAGACGGCCAGCTGCAGCCGCCGATCGACCAGGTTGCCCTGGATCAGATGGCGATGTGCGCGGAGTGGATGCTGTTCGACCTGCTCGGCGAGCCGGCAGACCGGCATCTGCCCGTGCTGGCCTGTACTCCGGGGGGAGGTGAACACGATGGCATCTGACGACAGCGCGGAGCGTGCCACCGAGCAGCTGCGGGACATCGTCCGCTCCCTGGACCAGATCGGGCGACACCTGGACCGGATCGCCGACCAGCTGGAGCAGATCGCCCCGGAGCTTCAGCGGATCGCCCCGGCGGTTGACCGGATCGCCGACGCTGTGACATCCGGGTGACATCCCCGCCCCGCCCTAGCGGAGGATGAGGCCCTGGCCTGCGCGAACGTAGCGGGTCAGGGCCTTAAACGAGTTCATCATGGATTACCTTTCAGACAGCCGGGCCCATGTGGCCCGGGACAGACGCGGGAGGATGATGCTGTGGCGGCAGCACCGGCAAAGCGGCGCACCACCCTGGCGGCGGTCCGGCGATGGCCGCCGACCGTCAGTGTCGAGCAGGCGGCGGCGATGGGGATCAGCAGGGCGTCCGCCTATGCGGCCATCGCCGATGAGAGCTTCCCCGTCCAGACGATCCGGGTGGGACGGCCGGGACGGCTGAAAGTGCTCACCGCCAGCCTGATCGCCGTGCTCGAGGGCGGGAGCGGCCAGCTCGAACTGACCGCCCACCACCTCGGCTGGCGCAGCCTGGCCGAGCGCATCGCGGCCGCTGCCCCTGGCCGACCCTGGCAGACTCGCTGGTCCCGCGGCCGCCGGGCCACCGGCCACCAGGTCCTCACCGGCCACACTGGCTGGGTATGCGCGGTGGCGGTGGGGGCGCTGCCGGACGGCACCCCGGTTATCCTCAGCGGCGACGTGCGGGTGTGGCGGCTGGCCGACGGCACCCCGGTCGGGCAGCCGCTGCCCCACCCGGCGGCGAGGTGCGCGCGGTGGCGGTGGGGGGGCTGCCGGACGGCACCCCGGTCATCGTCAGCGGCGGCCACGACCGCACGGTGCGGGTGTGCCGGCTGGCTGACGGCACCCCGGTCGTACCTCCGCTGGACCTACCCCAATCGGTACATGATGTCGCCGTTCGCGGCAGCATCATCGCTGCCGCAGCTGGGGCAGACATAGCCGTTTGCCAGCTAGGGTTCCCGCAGACTGTGCACTAGCTGGCTCTGGGAGCAACGACCAGCCAGCGGAACGTCGGATAACGGTCGTTTCCCTATACGGGGCGCAGCTCGTCGCCGCCGCCGTCCAGGCCGCGCTCCAGGCCAGCGCCCCTCCCGGCGGCCCCGTCGGCGCCCGCGCGGGATACCCCCGCCGACAGCGAGCCGCTGTTCTGACCTGGCATCGGCCACCGAGCTCATTCCGGTCTGGTGACACGTTCGTAAGGACCAGCCAGGGCTACTTTGCGGATCGCCGTAGCCGTACGAGTTCCGGGCCGTCCCCACGTGGCCGTCCGCTCCGGATCTTCATGCACTCAGCCTGTCCATGCGTGCAGTGTTCAGCAAAGTGGACACGCTGGCGGTGTTCATGGCGTGGTTCTTACCGGTACCCCCACGAGCAATCTTCACGACATTTCTTGGTCGGTGATCTGCGCACCGCCCTCCTCAAGCGGTTCGAGGCATCCGTTGCGGAGCCGCCCCGGGTCGATACCAGGGTCTTGGTAATCAGGTCCCTTCGAGGCTGCCCCGCCTGGCGGCTGCCTCGGCAATGCGCTGCTCCAGGTCATCCGCCTGCTGCTTCTCGGCCTCCCCGGCTGCGCGCCTCGCCTCCTCGAGGCTGACCCCCGCTATCTTGGCGGCTTCCTCTACCGGGATGCGTCCCCTGCCCTGGCAGACAGGGCACGGCACGTGCTCGTAATCGGTCATGCTGCGGTCTCCGTCCTGCTGCGGCGCTGGCGCGGCTTGCGGTCCTTGCCTCGATGCTGACAGCGCCGCCGCCGGCTTCCCTGCTGCCTTGCACCTGGCCAGGCCCGCCTTGATGCTGCGCCGCCGACGGTACTGGCGGTCTCGGCGTCAGGGTGCTCTTCTGTGTCCGTTAGGAGTCTTTCGGCCTCACGATAGTGCTCGGGTCCGGTCATGGATCCTCCAGATGGCTAGATGTCCGGCGCTAGGGCGGCGATAGCCGCCAGTGTCCCGCTAATGCGCTCCGTTCGTTACTCTGCCGGAATGCTGTCAAATGCTTCCGGCGGTCGCGATCGCCAGCGGCCTGGCTTTTGCCGGATTATCGGGCGTCACCCGGCGGCGGGGCGAGCCGGCGCATCACCCAGACGGCGCCTGGCGGCGAGCAGACAACCTCGCGCTGTGGCAGTCCTGGCACGGGAATCTCCTTCAGCGACTCGGCCCCGACCACCCCGGCACCCTGGCCACCCGCGGCAACGTCGCCTACTGGACTGGGGAGGCCGGGGACGCCCGCGGCGCACTGGAGTTGTTCACCGCGCTGCTGCCCGACCGGCAGCGGGTCCTCGGCCCCGACCACCCCGCCACCCTGAGCACCCGCCATAACGTCGCCTACTGGACCGGTCAGGCCGGGGACGCCCGCGGCGCACTGGACCTGACCACCGCGCTGCTGCCGGGGACGACCGAGATACGTGCGAAACCGGCCATGGGTTGATGCTGATGTGCCCAGCAGGGGCCTGACCTGCGGTTGGTTACCTCAGTCCCGACTTCCGAAGATCATAAGCACGCGATCGCGCAAAGTGGCTGTTGACCTGGGCGAATGGCAGGCAGGCGTGATCTGGGCGTGTTACTACAGGCTGCTGCGGGCGGGGTTAGTCCGAGGGCGGGGTGAAGTCGAAGAACTTCGGCGGTTCATGCAGGTCAAGGGCTCGCAGGATGGCTTGCTGGCCGGGGGTGGTGGCGGAGCGCTGGGCGACTCGGCCGTCGGCGGTGGCGAGGGTCACCAGGTGCATCCGGTCGAGCTCGTGGCGCAGGTTGCGCCAGGTGTCGCCGGTGCCGTTCTCGGTGACCCGGATGAGCAGCAGCGCCAGCCAGCACAGCTGGACATGGGCGCGGATGCGGTCTTCACGGTAGTGGAACACCGGCCGCAAGGCGAGCGCGCCCTTCATGTCCCGCCACCCGCGCTCCACGGCGATCAGCTGCTTGTAGGCGGCGGCGAGAAGGCTGTCAGCCAACCGCTGGGCGCAACACCCCAGGGATGCCGGTCTCATGCGGCGGCCAAGATCAACCCATGGCCGGTTTCGCACGTATCTCGGTCATCCCCGAACACGACCCGGCCCAGCGACACGCTCCCCAGCAGCTGCCAGGACTCGGCCCTGGTGAGTTCCAGGGTCTGCGGGATTGCATGACCTGCGCCCGGATCGGTTCGTCTCCTGCCACAAGCCCCCACCATAGACCCAGGACGTTTCTGCAGGCCACAGCGGGCCGGTGCTCAAACGATGAATGATGACCGGCGAGGAGCGCGGCGGGCCAGGGACGAAGGTCCCCGACTCGGCGGCTGCGGGACCCGGGGGCTGGCGAGGACCGGAAAAGGACTCAGCCAAGGCGCTGGCCGGGGGCGGGCCACCGGGGGAGCATGCGGTGGCGCTGGAGGTCCCGGAATCGTTTCCGGGACGCCCGCCGCGGCCGCCGCCGGCGCCGGGCGAGGGCCGGGGAAACCGTCCCGCAAACCAGTCCCGCTACGGCGTGTCCCGGTAGAGCCGCGAGACGCGGAAGGCGAAAGGCGTCATGATCGCCGCGTCTGACCAGCACACGTCGAGGGCCGGTGACCCGCACCGGCACCGGCATGTGGCCGTGCTGAACAAGACGCTGCGGGCCGACGGGGTGGGCGGCCGGACGACGCTGGACTCGAGTGTCCTGTTCGACCAGAAGGCTGGGGATCGCGGCGGAGATGACGGCGGCGTACAAGGATGCGCTGCTCGCGGAGGGGTGGACGCTGCTGCCGCAGGAGGACGGCACCATCGAGCTCGCCGGGCCGACCCAGGCCGAGCACTTCCTGGCCCCGGGCGTGCCGGCCAGCGACTCCCGCTACCGGCGCGCGCGCTTCCACCTGGGGTTCTGGCCACCCGAGATGGGTTTCACGATGGAGCTCATCCCCCTTCATCCGCCGCCTCGGCGACCGCTACGTGCTCGTCGATGCCAACCATGTCGAACCGGTCGGCACCATGCGCTGGGCCGAGCTGCGCTACCGGCCTCACATCGCTCGCCACAACGGAGCCGAGATCGTCGTCGTGGTGCGCGACCGCGAACTCTCCGACGCCCAGGAAGGATGGTCCCGGGCTGGTTCACCGTGAGGTCCAGGCCCGGACCAGGCACTGCGGCTTCACTCCCTTGGTCACCACCTGCAAACCTCGGCACCACGACGTTTCCGCAGGTAAACCTGAGGATCGACGCTAGGAATACGACTTAAGTCCGGGCTAACGCCATTGGCCGTTCGGTTGTTGCTCAAAGCTTCTCAAGCCTGCGGGTGGTCCTCGCGATTGGCCAGACCGGGCCGTCGTGGCCGTCGACCTCGCGCGGGTGGCCGCGGTCATCGACCGCATCGCCGCTGCGCGATGCTGAAGCGCCCGATCGCCAGGCCGCGCGCCGGGTCCGCCGGCGCTGCCCGGCGCGGCCAGGATGCCGGCCGCAGCGGGGATCGCCAAGGGCCCGGCTGGCTGTGGCTGCTGCTGGCACCCCTGGCCTGCTGCGGCCTGCCGCTGCTGGCCGCCGGCCTGGCCGCGGCCGGGACACTGGCCTGGGGCGGTCTCGGGCTGGCGCTCGCCGTGGCCCTGGCCATTGCCGCCCAGTACGTCCGCCATCACAGCGGGCCTGCAGCCGCGCGCCGGCCGGGGCCGGACGGCCACTCAGGCAAGTGCCCCCGCCTTTGGCAGAGGGGGAGGATGTCACCGGCTACCGGGTATCTACCGGCCAGCCGCCAGGCGCGGCGGGTGGCCGGGATCAGGAGGATCGTCATGCCGACCGGGATCGGGCGCGATGGGCTGCGGACGCTGATCAGCCAGCAGGCTCAGCTGATCGAGGTGCTGCCCGCCGACGAGTATGACTGGGCGCACCTGCCCGGCGCGGTGAGCCTGCCGCTGAAGGAGCTGGACGCCAGGACCGGGCAGCTGGACCGGTCCCGGCCGGTCATCGTGTACTGCCACGACTCGCTTTGAGACATGAGCCCACGAGCCGCGTGGCGGCTCGAAGCTGCCGGGTTCGCACCCGTGTATGACTACGTCGCCGGCAAGAGCGACTGGCTGGCTGCCGACCTGCCGTTGAGGGCACGGCCCAGCTGGCAGGGATGTTCACCCGCCGCGGCGTGGCCACCGCCGCCGAGGACACCCCGGCCGCCGAGGCGCTGCGGCTGCTGGACGCGCAGGGATTCGGGCCAGTCCTGATACTCAACCAGGCGGGGGTGGTCATGGGCGCCGCCTACCGGGACGCCCTGACGTCCGCCGCCGGGGAGGCTGAGGCGGGGACGGTGATGCGGTTCGGCGTGTCCACGGTGCGGCCCAGCGAGGGCGCCGCGGCGCTGGCGCACCGGATGGGCCATGCCGAAGTGACCCGGGTGGTGGTGACCCGGCCCGACGGCACCCTGGTCGGGCTGTTCTTCGCCCCGGACATGCCCTCCTAACGACCGGGCCGCCGCCGGCACCAGCCGGGCCAGGCGCCTGATGACCAGGCCGCGCGGTGAACTGCCCGGCGGCGCCGTTCTTGCCGCCACGGCCTGGCCCGGGACCCCCCGGCTGGGGTGACTGGCGTGATCGCCGCGCAGGTTTTCCGTATGCCATCCGCTGGGGGATGCCCGATGGCATGATTTCGTATAGACATGATAACGGAGCGTGGCTGAATGCGGCAGAAGATCACGCCTTGGCTCTGGCTACGCCGGCCCATTCGCCGGGATGGACTGAGAGGACGCCCTGCAGGCCGCGGGAGGATTCGTGGAGCTGAAGCTGGGTCACTACAGCAAAGACGGCATCGAGGTCATCGACGTCGAGGGCGAGATCGATATCTATACCGCGCCGCGGCTGCGTGAGCTGCTCACCGCTCTGGCCAGCAAGGACAACTGCCAGCTCATCGTGAACCTGGAGAAGGTGAAGTTCCTCGACTCCACCGGCCTCGGGGTGCTGGTAGGGGCCCTGAAGCGGGTGCGGGCGCGCGACGGCTCGCTGGATCTGGTCTGCACGCAGGCGCGTTTACTGAAGATCTTCCGGACCACCGGGCTGACGAAGGCCTTCGGCATCCACCAGACGGTGGCCCAGGCCATCGCGGCCAAGAAGGGGCGCCGGTAAGGAACGTGTCACCGGGGGCGAAAGAGCCGAGAGCTTCGGGGCCACCGGCCGGGGGCGCGGTCACACCCCGGGGACTGCGGGAGAAACAGTGCTGGCCCGGTTGCCGGGCACGCCGGCTATGCAACGCCTTTTCCGGCCATCCACGCCGGTGCCATTGTGCGCGCCCCTACCGACATCGAGACGATCGCTTCGTGCCCGATGTCCTTGTCCTGGGCTGAGGTCGCGCTCGGCCCTGCGCGGAATGCTCTATCGGTGCCGCACCAGGCACACGACTGCTGAGCCGGGCGGCGCGGGCCCCATCACGGCCGATGATGCCGCGAAGCTGAGCGCGGAGCAGCTTCAGTCGCTCCTTGAGTTCGCTGAGAAGTTGCCCGGCTAGCAGACGGGGCGCCGCCCTTGGCCGGAGAAATGTTGCCGATCATGTCACGCGATGGCCCGGCGCGGTGGCGAATGCGGCAGACCGCCCCGGCCTTGAAACCACGGCGGTCCGCCAGTCAGCGTGAGCATCAGATGTTGGCGCAGAGCAGCGGCCTGAAGAAAATAGTCGGCTGCCCCGCCTTGCTCAGGATGTCGTTGCTGTTGCCCTGGTGCAGGTTCAGAAACCAGCCGCCGTTGAGCATGACCGAGGTCACGCCCGTGACGGCGCGGGTCTGGTTGTAGATGTTGCCGTGGCTGTCAGCGGTGAAGTCCGTAAACATGTACTTCACCGGGCCCTGACTCTGGCAGCTGCCGATGTGGATGTGCGCGGCGTGCGCCCCCGGGGTGAACCCGCTGGCGTTCAGCGTGACGGTGATCGTCTTCGCGTTCGGGTCGTAGACGAGGGTCGCGTGCCCCTGCAGCGAACCCTGCGGGAAGCCGGCCTCGATCGCGTTCAGCTTGTAGGAGCCGTTGCCGTTGCCGAGCGGGCAGGTCTGCGCGATCACGGTCGTGCCCGGCCCGGCGTCAAGGATCATCACCTTGCTGCCACCCGGGATGCTCTTCGCGGTGAAAGAGGCGAAGGCCTGGCCGGTCGCGTTCGCGGTCAGCGTGCCGATCGGGTTGCCGTGCAACGTCACCGTGTGCACGGAACCCGGGGTGAGGCCGAACATCGTGATGCCAACGACGCCCTGGCCTATCGAGACCGTGCCGGTCGGCATCTGCATCAGGTTCAGGTGCAGCGTGGTCTTGCCCAGCAGGTATCCCTTGTTCTGGTGGCCCGCGGCGCCAGAGCCGAGCTGGTTGGACGTCACGCCGTTGGCGTTGTCCAGGGTCTTAAAGCTGTAGCCGGTTTGCTGCGCGGCCGGCTCGGCGGGCGCGGCCTGGGCGATGGCCGCCCAGGACGTGCCGAGCGTGATGCCAGCCACGGCAAGTGCCCCCGCTGCCACCGCTGCCGCGGTGATCCGCGACCTCATGCGGTCGGCGTAACTCATTGGACTTTCCTCTCCGTCGTATTCACCGCCCGGCCGGCCTGGTCAGGCACGGGCGGGAATCCGGTGCGGCAACGGCATCCGATCCGCCACCAGGTCCCACATCCAGGATCACCCGTGAACTGCGCGCATTACAACCCGTCTCCGGCGGGGCACGGTCCCGGCTGTCACGGTGAGCGCTCCCTGATCACGGGCGCCGTAGTCAGGCGGGCGGCAAGCGGCGGACCTCGATCAGCTCGAGGCCGAGCACCCCGAGCCGGGCGAGCACCCCGTAGACGGCCCCGGGGATCAATGGAACCGTGGTTGGCGCTGAGATTGATCTTGCTGGCTACTCGTCCTCTGGGCGCTGGAGGACCTGGGCCTGGAGGCGTTCGCGAAGGTCGGCTTCCTCGGGCGGCGCGATCAGGCCCTGGCATAGGTAGCAGACCGTGGGCAGCGTGGCCCGCCCGTTCTTCGCTGCAGGCTGGTCACCCCGTCATGTCCTGCACGCGATCGACCCCGAGCCGGGCGGCCGCCAGCACGGCTACACGGCCGGGGTGCGCTCCCCCGCCGGGTGGATCCGCTCGCGCCTCAACGACTGGCTGGGCCCAGATGACACTCCCCTGCCGTCCCGCAGCCAGCGCCTCACCGACGCTCACCGCCAGGTCCTCGCCGACCAGGCCACCCGCCGGGCCCGGGACGCCGACACCCGGGCCCGGGCCGCGGACTGCCCGGCGCAGGCCGCCCGGGCGCGGGAGATGCTGCGCGCCCGGCTCACTGGCGGCCGCCAGTGAGCCGGCCGCGTTTTCCGCCTCGATCTCCTCGCGGTGACGACCGAGCACATTCACCAGGGCCCCCATGATCAGGTTCTTGGGCAGGCGCGAACCATCCAGGTGACCGAGGTTGACAGTTGCGGCTCACACGCCTACATGTAAGAAAAAGAAAGACTCTGAAGATTTTGCGGAGGGGCGAACGCAATGCCCGAACGTCCCGAGTGGGCAGGTAACGATCATTTCCGACCCACAAGGCGCAGGTTTGTCAAGTTGGGGTGGCATCGCTGCAGGGGGACTCGGACTGGGCGTCGCAGCCCCTTCATGGGCGACCAGTGCAGCAGCGTCCACGAGCAGCTCGCCGGGTCCGGTTTCGAACCCGCTCGGGATCCTGCTCAGCGGCAATGAGCGTTGGGTGCGTGGCCAGCTTCAGCACCCGGACCAGTCGGCCGGCCGTCGCGAGGAGCAGGCCCTCGTCGACCATCAGACGCCATTCGCGATGGTGGTCTCCTGCATCGACTCGCGCGTGCCGCCAGAGATTGTCTTCAACCAGGGCATCGGTGACATCTTCGTCATTCGTACGGCCGGTGAGACTATCGACGACCTCGCACTCGGCAGTATCGAGTATGGTCCGGTGATCAACGAAAGCCCTCAGCTCATCATGGTGCTCGGCCACGACCGCTGCGGTGCTATTCATTCGGCTATCCATGCAATCGAGCACCCTGTCCCGCCGCCGCCCGGGCATGTTGGTGCCGTCGTAGACGCTCTTCGTCCCGCCTACCGCATCGCGGTCAGAGCGGGGCCAGCGGACCTTGAGGATCACATGATTGACGTGCAGGTCCGCCTCATGGTCGCGTTGCTGAAAGGCGACCCGGTGCTCGCGCAGCGCGTCGCATCCCAGAGACTATCCATCGTCGGCGGCCGCTACGACCTGTTCACGGGACGGGTTAGCATCATCGCCTGACCAGGACGCAGCGGTGCGGCGAGTGTGCGGTGCTGGTCCTTCGCGTCAGACGTTGCCCCAAGGACATGTCGTATCCCGTCCGTCCCCCCGATCTCACGAACGATCGCGCGCAGCAATGCGCGTCGCACTGCTCAACAGGCACGGGCCGCCTGGCCTGGCCGGGCTACCCCCCCCCGCTCGCGCTGCTCCTTGAGCGCCCGAAGCCCATGCTGGCAAACGATCGTCGCGAATTCTGTAAACGTCACGAGCGGGTCCGACTTCCGCGCGAGCAACCACTGCGCACGCAGGACGGCCGCCGTTGGCCGGTTGATCCGCACCGCCTGATACAGGGGATTCCGCCGACGCCGCGGACGGACAATCGGCGTGTTAGCCGTGAACTCGAACGCCTCCAAATCCGTGTCGTCCAGCTCGGCGGCATCGTCCTCTGCATGCGCACGATGATCCGCCGCCGGTACGACGGGCCGCACGACCTCCGCGGCGGCGTCGTCCACCTGCTCCCCCGCTGTGCGCGTCGGGTCGGCGTCCGGCACGATCGCGGGCGCCGCCGACAGCAGGGCCGCGACGGTCTCCGCGGATCGATTCTTCGTGCTCATGCCAGTCAGCCTTTCCCGTGCCGTCCACGCTTGCCCCGAACCTCGTTGATGCGGGCGATGCACTCGAGTGTCAGTGCGACGTACGCGTCGTTGATGTCGGCATCGGTTCCCTCGTCACCCACCACCAGGCGGTTGCCCACCATGCGCTCGGCCGCTGTGCGCTTCGGGATCTCCGCCCCGAACAGCGGCAGTCCGCTCGCCTGCAAATCCGCGCGGATTTCCCGGGTGATCCGCGTGCCACTCTCCACCCTGGTCAGCAACACACCGAGGAGATCGGCGGTCAGCACACGCGCATCGCGAAGATCCTCGGCCCAGTCGAGGAAGATCCGCGCGCCGCCGAGGCCCCATCGCGACGCATCTGTCGGTACGGCCAACGACGTCGCGGCCGCAAGCGTGCTGATCACCATCGGCAACAGGCTGGGTGGAACATCCATCACCACCGCGTCGTATTCGTCCAGTACGTCTTCGAGTGCTTCCAGCACCCGCATCTCGCGGCGATGCATCGCGATCAGCTCGGTATGGGGGGCAGACCAAGTAAGCCGGAAAGGGGCAATGGGCCAGTCATTGATCGAAGATGCGCTCGATGACGGCTGCGTTCTCGGCTGATCCGGAGCGGAAGTACCGGGCTGCGGTGTCGATGGATGCGTGTCCGAGCATGGCCTGGACCTGGGCGGGGTCGGCTCCGCCCTCGAGGCGCGTGGCAAAGATGTGCCGACAGGACCCCGGTACGACATTCCAGCCGAACCCTAACCTGACCTGCGGAAACGTCACAGGTGGCGGCTGGTGGCAGTTACCTTACCGGCGTCTTTCACGTGAGTTCATCCCGGCTGAAGGCTCCGGCAGCCAGTGCGGGGGCGGTGAAGTCGACTTCCTTGAGGACCGGGTTGAATGCCTCGGGCTGGCGGGTGAGGTCATCGGTGGCGTAGGCGCCGAACCGGCTGATGTGGCCGCGCAGGTACGGTGACATCGCGCCGAGCTGGTCGGCGGTGATGAGCCAGCCCTCGGCGGCCAGGCGGCGGACGACGTCCATGATGTCCAGGGCGTTGTGGAAGATGACCAGGTTGGCCAGCAGGGTGTTGAGCTTGATCAGTTTCTCCTGCTCGGCGGGGTCGTTGTCGGCGAGCACGCCGTTGTTGCCGAAGGACAGCCACTGAGCGAAGCCGTTGTAGGACTCGACCTTGTTGGTGGCGGCGGTGATGCGCGCCCGTACACATGGCCGTCACGTCGAGCTTGCTGAAGGCGTTGATGACCGTCGCGGACGCCTTCTCGATCTTCGCGGCGGTGGCGTGCTTGCTGGCGGCCAGGGTCAGCTCGTGGACGCTGACCTGGCCGCGCATGTGCGCGGCGACCTGGGCCGGGCCGAGCAGGGTGCCGTGCGCGAACACCGTCAGCACGTACCGGGCGAGCGTGTCGCGGATCTTGGGGTCCGACCCTGACGCCGGGCCGAAGTGGTGGTGCCAGCCCAGCAGGTAGGCGGTGCGGGTGAGGATGTCCAGCAGCGCCCGCTGCGGCAGCCGGTCATGGATCGCGGCCTCCAGCCGCAGCGCCTCCGGCCGCTGCTCGGCGCCCTTACGGCGCCTGAGCACCGGCCGGCCGCCCTCGAGTACCAGGTCGGTGTTGGACGGGTACCCCGCGTCGACTCGCGCGGCGACCTCGGCGAGCCGGGACCGGTAGTGGGCGGTCAGCGCGGCCGGGTCGGACGGTATCCCGGCCTGGGCGCAGAAGGCCTCCACCAGCGGCCGACATTCCTCCCAGGACATGAGCTGGTCGTGGAGGTTGGCGTAGGAGTCCGATCCGGTCACCGCGATGTCGCCTGACCGTAGCTCGGCGGCCAGGTAGGAGAACACGCACACCTCCAGGTGGCGGCGCACCAGCATCCCCGGCTTGTTCTTCTCCCGGGGGAGCTTGCGCCAGGCCGCCGATGCGAAGGCGTCCACGTCGATCGCCAGGGTCACCGTCTCCGCCGTCCCGTCCGGGCCGGGGCGTTGCACCTCCAGGCGTTCGGGCACGAAGGCGGACTTGGAGCCGCGCAGGGCCCGCAGGTATCCGACCGCGTCGACCACGCTGCGCCCGGCGCTGGTCGCCTCCAGCTCGATCGCATCCACCAGCGTGAACAGCGCGCTCCGGTGAGAGCGGTAGTGCTGGTCCAGCAGCGGCAGGTAGTTGTTGCCGTGGTGGGCGGCCACCGCCTCGTGCGCGGCGGACAGTGCCTCCACCCCGCCGGCCCGCTCTAGGGTCCTGAGCACCAGCCGCCCGGCCGCCCCCTCGGCATCTTGCGGTGCGGGGTCCTGCCCGTCCGCGCCGGTGCCGGGCGCGGTGGCCTCGCGGACGGCCGACAGGACGTCGCCGAGCACGCCCAGCAGCCGCTCGGGCTCGGCTCGGTGGGCCTCCCGGAGCGCCTCGAAATGGTCGCGGCCCTTCTGGTGGATCGCGGCCATCCGCTTGCAGAACATCGTCACCACGTCGTCGCGGACCCCGGCCCGGACGACGTGGACGAGGCTCACGATCAGCGTCAGCCGCTTGTCCTCGTTGATCACCTTCCGCAGGTCGGCGACGTCGGTGACCCGCGCCTCCCCGGCGAAGTGCGCGATCTTCCCCGGCGGGATGCCCTCCAGCCACGCCTCGGTCGGCCCTAGCGCGTCGATGCTGGCCAGCAGTTCGAGCCGCTGCTTGAACTTGCCCAGCGACGCCGCCTTCGCCACATCCTTCAGCCGGTCGAACTCGCTGCGCCGCGTGACCGGGTCCGCCACCAGCAGCCGGGCCAGCCGGGCCCGGGCGGCCAGGTCTACCCGCCCGGCGACCGCCTGGTAGAAGGCAGCGTTCACCTCGGTGCGGATCGCGGTGGCCATCGCGTCCAGCGTCGTGTACCCGGGCAACTCGCATCGCGCCCGGACCAGCTCCTCCAGCGCGACGTTGATCAGGTCGGCCGGGTTGTCCTTGGCCTGGACCGCCTTGCGGATGGCCTGCTCGGCGACGTGTCGCACCCTGGCGGCGTCGTAGGTGACCTTCATCCTGGCCCGGACGAGCTCCCGGTACCGCTTGGCCGTCCGCTCTGCCGCCGGTTCCAGCTCCACGTCGCCGGCCAGCCCCAGGGCGTCCCGCATGTGCCGGACCAACGCTGGCGGCACGTCATCGGCCTTCGGGAAGTAGCCCAGTCGCTGGTAGGACTTCAGCCACACCACCAGCGCCAGCAGGCGCGGCTCATCCTGATTCCTGGCCCGCGCCCACTCCATCTCGGTATCCGTCGGGGTAAACGACTCAGCAAGCTCTCGCCCCGACACCACCCGGCCAAACCGCGGGTACGCGGTCCGATCGACCGACGTCACACCAAATCCCCGCAGACACCGCCAACACGACGACGACCACCCTAACGAGCGCCCCTAGCCCCGTGGCCCATTTCTGCCGTATTCCGGCCGCACCTCTGTTGCAACGATCCGTGAAACACGGAAGCTCATGCTGACGACCCGCCGGGCAACCTGTTTCATAGGTGACCGCCTATGAAACGCAGTGGCGCCGGACCCGGGCGCGCCGTAGCCGCGACAGGTGGCCGCTGAGCATCGCCCGGGCCAGGCTCAGCGGGGTCGTGGCTGCCGCGTGCTGCACAGCGGGCCGGATCTGCTGCTGGAGGGCGCGCAGGTCCCCTCGGATGAGGCCCGGGTCACGTCCCACCAGCCCGGCGATGACGGAGGTGGGCGCTCCGAGCCGGTGAAGCTCCTGGACCTGCCGGCGCCGCTTGGTGATCTCGGTCTTCTTCGTACGCCGGCTGGATCGCTCGGCCGGGGTCATGCCGACGAGGAAGGTGTGCTCCTCGCGGCTGTCGTCGGCGTACTCGCGGCACGCTTCCAGGAGGGGGCAGGCCGTGCACATTGCCCGGGCGGCCGGGTAGTCGTGCCCCGGGTCGAGGGCCTCGCCGTCGAAGGCCAGTTGCTGCCGCCGCGGCGTTTCGAACAGGGCCGGGTCGTGGGTGGCGCAGGCGCCGCCGGCACCGTCCGGCGGGGTGACCGGCTCGAGCGCCAGGTAGAGGATCTCGGGCGCCACCGTCGTGCAGAACTCGTAGGTGTCCACTATCGCTCCTGAACCCGCATTGCGCGGTGTCACGAGCGAGGGGGTCACGCCCACGCTGGTACCCATGGCTCGGGCGGACTGCCCGCTCACGTCCGCACCTGTCCGTTTCTATGCGGACCGAGAGGCCGCCGGGGAGCTCCCCCCGGGGTGACCATGCTCACCTTGACGGATCGTCACATACCGGGCACTGTGGCAGCGAACTGTTACCGCCCAGACCTTGCGGGAGAAAAAATCATAATTACCCTTACGCGTGCCGCTGCCTATACCGCCCGGATCGCCGCCCTGACCGCCGCAGCCCCCGTACTAGCGGGCGCGGCCGCTTCAGCCGCGACCGCGAAGCTGGCCGGCTGGGAACTGCGCCAGCTCGCCAGCTCACCGCTGTCCGCCCAGGCCAGGCGGCTTAAGGCCGAATTCCGCGAGCTGGCCGCCGCCAACGGCGCCGGCGCAACCACGCCAGCGCAGCAGCAGGGGCACGCTGGGGACGGCCGCGACAGGCACCGCCCCGCTCGCACGCCCGCGCGCTCCGGCAAGGCCCATGCCGAGCTGGCTGCCGTGAACTCGGCGCGCTCGGCACGCCGGCATACCGCGGGCTGACGGAGATCATCCCCTTTGACGCACCGGCTGGCGATGTTCGCCAGCCGGTGCCGGGGATCGCTCAAGCCGCTGTCGGCACGCGCGTTAGCTCCCGGCGGTCGCAAGCGTCAGGCCCGGGCCGGCGGCTGCGCATGCGGTGCCGGCCGGCCCCGGGCACGGCCCGGGCACGGCCCGGACACCGGCTCGCATGAGGTGATCCACCTGGGCGGGCACGCCGCGGTGGTGGTGCCGCTGGCCGATTTCATGCGGCTGCGGGCACTGGAGCGGCTCGCCGCCGCGCAGGAACTGCAGGACGCCGAGGACACTGCGGCGCTGCAGCGGTGGAGGGCGCGGGAGGCAGCTGGCCAGACCTCCTGCGTGCCCGCCGATGAGGTATGGCAGCGGCTGGGCCTGACCAGGTGAGCTTTCGGGTTATCTACGAGGAGAAGGCGATCGGCCGGGCGCGGGGTTCCTCGCTGATGATCCCGCCGGTCTCGGCGCGGTGCTGGACGCCGTTGGCCGGCTGGCCGGTGATCCCCGCCCGGCCGGGTCGTTCCCGTACGGGTCGCCGGACCTGCGGCGGCTGCGGGTCGGCCGGTATGAGATCAACGGTGACGTGGTGCCGGTCTGGCATATCGCCAGCGGGAAAACCAGCGGCTGATCTCCCGCTGACACCGGCACCGGGCATCAGTGCAGCTCAGGGATATCCGGCCAGAATTTCCCCGCGATTACCGGGACTCCTACTTCGCCCCCGGGTGACACGCTCGTTACCAGTACCCCTAGCCGGGGACTCACGGCGTGTCCTCAACGACAGAAAGTGACGTGACAGTGGCCCGGACCCCGCCGATCCTGGCCGAGCAGCCGCTGGACGCAGCCCGGAAGGCAGCCGGGCAAGTCGTCACGCTGGCCGGCGCCGAGGCGGTGGCCGTGCAGGCGGTGGCCGTGCAGGCGGTGGCCTCCTTCACGCGGGCCGCACTGCTGTGGCCGTCGATCTCCGCAGCTCACGCAATGGCCGGTCTGGCCGGCGCGCTGGGCCCATGGCTGCCGCTGCGCCCGCTCCCGGACCAGCCGGTGGTCGTGGTAATGCCCGGATCGGGCGGTGCAGGACGGGGCGCGAAGGTGCCCGGTGGCCGGCCGGGGGCGGTGCGCGCGGCCGGTGCGATCACGCTGGGGGTGGAGGAGGAGTTCGTGCTGCTGGACCCGTCCACCGGCGCCGCTGTGCTGGCCGGCCCCGATCTGGTGCGGATGCTCGGCGGGGAGCCGGGCGTGCAGCAGGAGCTGATGCGGTTCCAGGTGGAGACTGGAACCAGGGTGTGCACGGGCCTGGACGACCTCGGCCGCGAGCTGGTCAGGCTGCGGCGGCTCGCCGCGGCCGCCGCGGCGCATCTGGGCTGCCGCCTGGTGGCGTCGGGGGTCGCGCCGTACCGCACGCCCGGGCTGGCCGCCTTGACGTGCCAGCGCCGTTATCACGAGCTGGCCCGCCGGTACGGTCCGGTGGTGGCCGAGGCCGGCATCTGCGCCTGCCACGTGCACGTCGGGGTCCCCTCCCGGGACCTGGGCGTCCAGGTGCTGGCGCGGCTGCGGCCCTGGCTTGCGCCGCTGCTCGCCGTCGCCGCCAACTCCCCGATCGCCGACGGGCGCGATACCGGATGGGCCAGCTGGCGGTACACGATCCAGTCACGCTGGCCGACCGCGGTGCCGCCCGCCGGGTGGCCGGACGCGGTCGCCTACGACACGGCCGTCGGCCGCCTCATCGGGTGCGGCGCGGCGCTGGATGAGCGGAGCGTCTACTTCCTGGCCCGGCTTTCCCCGCGCTACCCGACCGTCGAGGTCCGGGTCGCCGACGTCTGCCTCGACGCCGGCACCGCGGTGCTGCTGGCGGGGCTGATCCGCGCCCTGGTGGCCACCGCCCTGGCCGAGGCCCGGCGCGGGACGCCGGTGGCAACGGCGCCGCCCCGGCAGGTCGCCGGGGCGCTGGCCGCCGCGGCGCGGCAGGGGCTCGCCGGGGCAGGAGTCGACCCGTTCACCGGGCAGGCCGTCGATGCGCCGGCGCTCCGCTCCCGCCTCCTCGATCATGTCTACCCCGCGCTCGCGGACCACGGCGACACCGAGACGATCACCCGGCTGCTGCACCGGCTCGACCAGCAGGGGACCGGAGCCGACCGCCAGCGAGCCCTGTTCACCAGCGCCGCATCCACGCCCGCGTTCATCGCCGCACTCGCCCGCGCGACGCTGTCCGGCTACGAGCCGGGCCGCTGGCGCCGGCCCGGTGCCTGGGGTCCCGGCAGCTGCGCCAGGGCCAGGACTTAGCAGGTGATGACGCATACCGGCGGCGAGCGCGCCGCGTCAGGGTTCCGGGAGCAGATGACCTGGCAGCTGCGGGCCGCCCGTGTGCTCACCGGCCTGCTAGAGCGCGGGGACCGCGAGGGCCTGCCCGTGCTGGAGTGGACGATCAGCCACAACGGCGTCCAGGTCACCGGCCGGTCCTACGCTCAGCCGGGCAGTGCCCGCCGGGCCGCGCTCGCCGCGTGGGCCGCGGCGCTCGGCATCACGCTGGGCGAGGAATACCACCAGGACAGCAGGATGACCACGATCACCGGTACGGCTAAGCCGGAACGCGCCCGGCACGGGTCCGCGACAATCACGCTCACCGGCGACATTTGGGAAGACTGACCCGCCGCCCGCGGGGACCAGGCCGTAACAGCGGGCAGCGCGGCACCGTGCCAGCTTGTCACAACACCCGGAGACTCCGGGCACGGGCATTCCCGACGAATTCCCAGGTCACCGCCCTGCGAGAAGATCAGCAAGCAGGCCCTTGACCGATGATCATGCGGAAAACGGGTCTAGAGGAAGGCAAGATCATGACCACACCCGAAAGCGACTTCGGCGAATGGGCCCAGCCCGTGATCGCTTAAGGCGGGGCTGCCGCCGCGGACGCGGCGCCTGGGCGGGCTGGCCTGCCGACGGTGTTGAGGTAGCGCAGGGCCTGGGCGTAGGACCCCGCCAGGCTGCTCTGACAGTACGGCACCCCTCGCAGCCGGCAGAACGCCTCGATCAGGGCCTGCGAGCGGCGCAGGTTGGGCCGCGGCATGGAGGGGAACAGGTGGTGCTCGATCTGGTAGTTCAGGCCGCCGAGCGCGAAGTCCGTCAGCCGGCCGCTTCGGTGTTGGGGTGCGCGTGGTGGCGGTTGTGCTTGGCGTCGTGGCCCAGGAACCCGATCTGGGTGAAAACGACCGCCAGGAACGTGGCCACCGCCAGCTGCCACCACGAGTTGCCCAGCACAACAAAGGTGGCCCATCCGGCGGCCAGCAGCCCGATGGTGACCGCTATCGTGCGGACGTAATACCCCGGGCGACGCTCCAGCAGGCCGGCTTCCCTGACCAGCCGGGACAGTTCTGCGTACTCGCTGCCGCGCCGCGGCGCAGACAACGCGGAGGCCAGCCGGATCTGCCGGGTCACGGCAGTGCTGCATCGGAGGATCGCACCGGGAACTCCTGGCTGGCACATCGCGACCGGGCTGGTAATGCGCCGGCGTGGTCTGGTCGGCGACAGCCGGTCCCGCCGAATGCGCCACCGGCCCCGGGCGGGCGGCTGTCACAACGGTATACCCCGGACAACTCCGGCGGGGCTTATCGTGCCGAGCTTGCGAGCATCGATAAACAACATCTCACCGCGCCGGTCGCGCCATGTAATAAATAACCCCAGAGTTCCCTGAGGTCTCAATAACTTCTATAGTCCCTGGACCTGAGCTTTCCCCGCTTCAGCAGGGCCGGTCTCACTGTTGAGGAAGTTTCGGGGAACATGAAGGATAATCGCCTGAACTGACCGTCTTGCAGTCCCGGCGAACCCATCCAGTCGCGCGCCCGGAGCCGGCAGCGCCTGCCCCGTTTCCTCCCTGACCCCGATAGCTGCCCGTCCGGGAGCAGATCATCGGGCGGCGGGGGCAGGAAGGACCCCCGCGGGACCCCGGTCCCGGGGGCAGCACGACCGCGTTTGCCCGGTGTCCGCACGAACCCAGGGGCCGGATCCGCCCATGCCGCATGAATACCCCGCAGCTCCCCGTCACGGACCCTTGGGTTCGCCTGAACTCTGGGCAACACGGGGTTGAACAACGGAACAGCCATTCCGGCGCGGGCTGGTGGGAGCGAGGTCATGATGCCCGTGGAGAGGGTGGGAATGCTGAGCCCCATGCCGGTTGAGACACCCACGGCCCGTGTCTGCCGTATTCCGGCCGCACTCGATCAAGATCCGGCCCTACCCGCCGGGTGAGCACGGCAGGAACCGCCCGAAGGAGAGCGAGTACCTCCTTCAGATCCGCGAGAAGCAGAAGGCCCGCCGCATGTACGGCGTGCTGGAGCGGCAGTTCCACAACTACTACGAAGAGGCGACGCGCCGGCACGGCCGGACCGGCGACAACCTGCTCCAGATCCTGGAGAGCCGCCTGGACAACGTTGTGTACCGGGCCGGGTTCGCTAAGAGCCGCGACATGGCCCGCCAGCTCGTCACGCACGGGCACCTCACGGTCAACGGCCGGAAGGTGGACATCCCGTCCTACCGGGTGGCGGAGAACGACATCGTTGAGGTCCGCCAGAAGTCACGCGACATGACTTCGTTCGTCGTGGCGCAGGCTGAGGCGGGTGAGCGCCAGGTTCCGGCGTGGCTCGAGGTCGTCCCGGATCAGATGCGCATTCTCGTGCATGCGCTTCCGGTCCGCGCGCAGATCGACACGCAGGTTCAGGAACAGCTCATTGTTGAGCTTTACTCGAAGTAACTAATCCGCCTGCGCCCTGCCGGTCCACGGGAGGGCCGGCGGAGCCGGCGGCTCGAAGGGCCGCCGGCGAGATCGCGACTGTCAAATAGCGGGCGTCGCGGGAAGGAAGGCACCATGCTTATCGCTCAGCGTCCCACCCTGACGGAAGAGCAGATAGGTGATGCCCGGTCCAGGTTCGTCATCGAGCCGCTGGAGCCGGGTTTCGGGTACACGATCGGTAACTCGCTCCGCCGGACGCTGCTGTCGTCCATCCCCGGGGCGGCCGTCACCAGCATCCGGGTCGAGGGAGTCCTGCATGAGTTCTCCACCGTGCCGGGCGTGAAGGAAGACGTCACCGACGTCATCCTCAACCTCAAGGGCCTGGTCGTCTCCTCCGAGCACGACGAGCCCGTGGTGATGTACCTGCGCAAGCAGGGTCCGGGTCAGGTCACCGCGGCGGACATCACCCCGCCGGCCGGGGTGGAGGTGTATAACCCCGAGCTGCACATCGCCGCCCTGAACGGCAAGGGCAAGCTCGAGATGGAGCTGACCGTCGAGCGCGGTCGCGGTTACGTGTCGGCCACCCAGAACAAGCAGCCCGGCCAGGAGATCGGCCGGGTGCCGATCGACTCGATCTACTCCCCGGTGACCCGGGTCAGCTACAAGGTCGAGGCCACCCGTGTCGGGCAGCGGACCGACTTCGACCGGCTGATCCTCGACGTGGAGACCAAGTCCTCCATCCGGCCGCGGGACGCGGTGGCGAGCGCCGGCAAGACGCTCGTTGAGCTGTTCGGGCTCGCGCGCGAGCTCAACGTCGACGCCGAGGGCATCGATGTGGGCCCGTCGCCCACGGACGCGGCCCTGGCCGCGGACCTGGCGCTGCCGATCGAGGACCTGAACCTCACCGTCCGCTCCTACAACTGCCTCAAGCGCGAGGGCATCCACACGGTCGGCGAACTCATGTCGCGCAGCGAGCAGGACCTCCTGGACATCCGCAACTTCGGTGCGAAGTCCATCGAGGAGGTCAAGCAGAAGCTGATCGACATGGGGCTGGCGCTCAAGGACTCCCCGCCCGGGTTCGACCCGAGCAGCGCGGTGGACAACTACGCGCCGGACGAGGACGACAGCTACGTCGAGACCGAGCAGTACTGACGTACCGCACAGCAAGCCATCAGGCCCCCAGCTACCGCCCGGAACGGATCGGCTGGAGCCCCCTATCTCACGGTGATATACACCGCTGGGATGGCCTCCCGGCTGGCCCGGGTACCCACGTTGCCTCGGCTGACCGGGCCGCCGGGGGATGGCCAAGTGCCCGGACGGCCGACCCGGCGCCTCAGCCACGCCCTACCAGGCCTGATAGAGCAGATAGCCCTGCTAAGCCTGCTAGACAGGCGCGGCCGGAACCACCGGCCGAGGCCGCCCCGGCACCGGCCGGTGACATGACGATGCGAATCATGGCAGCCGTGCCCGATCGTCACCGCGAGGCAATTGAGGCGGAAGCCCGCCGGGCCGGCGGGCCACCGGTGAGCCGGGTCCGGAGCATCTCCCGGGCCCGGGCGGCCGGGTAGTCCGCGGCCCGGGCCCGGGCGTCTGCATCGCGGGCCCGGCGGGCGGCCTGGCCGGCGAGGACCTGGCGGCGAGCGCCGGCCAGCCACGGTAACTACGTAGCGTACTTATCTCAGCACTTATTGTAGGGCCGCCAGTTGTCAGCACCACCTGGGGTGGCCATGGCATTGGCGAACACCTGGTTCTGCTGCGCGACGGAGGCGTGCCCGAAGCTGGCAGGATTGCCGCCGTACGCGGCCCAGGTCGCGGCCGAAAACTGGTAGAGGCCGTAGTGGCCGGAGGCGTTCATCGCCTGGCTCTGGCCTCCGCTTTCCCTGCCGATGACGCATCGCTGGAAGGCGCCACCGGTGGAGTAGCCGGATACGGCCCGCGCGGGCGCCGCGGCGGTGCCGCCTCCGCCGGCCCCGGCGTCGTCCCGGTCGCCGTCTGGTTCGTGGTCACCCGTGCGGGCGGCCGGTGCCGCTGCCCGGACTGCCTGAGCGGCCTGGGTTAGGGCCCTCCGAAGATTTACTTCCGTGATGTCGGGCGTGTTGGCCGTGGGGCGGGCAGCAGGGAGTAGTTCCATTCCCCATGGAAAGCGTGTCGCCTGATCGAGCGCTCCTCCAGATCCTGCATCTGCTTATCGGGGATCTTGATGCCCTTCTCGTAGGTGCCGGTGTCGAGGGCGGCCTGGACGGTCAGCCCGGTCGTGGTGGTGGTCGCGGCGATCGTCTCGACGATAACTTCGTGGCTGGTCAGCGGCCTGCCGCGCCAGTTCATGGAGATCTGGGCGAAGAGCCGGTGCTCGATCCGGTTCCATTTCGACGTGCCCGGCGGGAAGTGGGACACGCTGATCTCCAGGCCGAGTTCTTCCGCGAGCCGGGCCAGCTCCACCTTCCACAGCCGCAGCCGGCTGCCATTGGAACCGCCCGCGTCGGCGGTGATGAGCAGCCTGCTGGCGTGCGGGTAGGCGGTCCGGCCGGTTTTCTGCCACCAGCGGCGGATCGACTCGACGGCGAACGCCCCGGTGTCCGCGTCGGTGCCGACGTTCACCCAGCCGGCGTTGGCGCTCATGTCATAGACGCCGTAGGGGACGGCCCGCCCCAGGTCGCCCTTGAAGTCGTGCACCTCCACCCGCTCGGGCTCACCGCGCCGATGCCACTCCCTCCCGCCGTTCTTATAGTTGCCGACCAGTTCCTTTTTCTTGGTGTCCACGCTGATTACTGGCTCCCCGGCGGCCTGGAACTCCCGCACCAGCTCATTGATGAGCCGGAACTGGCCGTCCCGGTCCGGGTGCTGCTTTCCCTCCACCGTCTTGGCGTTGCCCTGCAGGCTGTAACCGTCCTCTTTCAGCAGCCGCCCCACCGTGTCGGGCGACACCGGATGGCCCGCGGCTGCCAGCTCACCGGCCAGCTTCTCCGTCGACGTGGTCGTCCACCGCAGCGGCGACTCCGGGTCACCGCGGCTGGCCGGATCCACCAGGCGGTTCAACGCCGGCACCAGGGCCGGATCCGCCTCCGCCGCCCGGGGCCGCCCCGCCCCAGCCTGGCGGACCCTGTCATCCGGCTCAATCCCGGCCTCCAGTTCCCGCGCCCCGCGGCCCACCGTGTCCGGGTGAACCCCGGCCAGCGCCGCCACCCGCTTGATCCCGCCCCGGCCCAGCGACCGCGCCTGCGCCCCCAGCAGCAGCCGCCACTGCAGCTCATTCAGATGCGGGCGCACCTCCGCCAGCATTCCGGCGAACCGGTCCTCATCCACCGCCAGCTGTCTCATACCACAACCGTAGACAACTATCCCGGACAAACCCACTTAATTTTGCGGGGAGCCCTTAGTGCGGCGAGGCGGGCCAGATGTGCCAGGTGGGCGGTGTGGGTGAGGTGAGCCAGGTGCGCTGCGGAGGTGACTTCAGCGGGGGTGACGCGCGCGATGGCACGTGCCGGGACCGCAGCGGCGGCCGGGCTGGTGCCGGTGCGGGTGGCGGCCCCGGCTGGTATAGCGAGCCCGGTCAGGAAGGCGAGGGAAGAAATACTGGTCAGGACGAGTTTTGCCCGGGGGAAATGGGCTCCGGTGGTTCGGGGGAAATGGGCTCCGGTGTTGGTGCGCATCGGTATCCTTACCGTGAGAGGACGCGCCATACCGGGGGGAACTTTCCTAGGGCTCTAGCCCGGCACGACGCTGAATCAACCACCGACGATAACAGTCGTGTCTCAGGCATGTCTGCGAAACGCCGGGAAAACGGGACCCGGGGCGCTACGAGCGCCCCGGGTCCCCCTTCTGTCTCACGGGTTTCCGGTGGTGCGCTGTCCGTCCTCGCCGACCGCACCGATGACGAACACGATCATCTCGTGTGCCTTGTTCTTGCCGGCCGGCGGGACGTCGTTGGCCGGCGAACCCGTTATCGTCGATCGTCCCTTCGACGAGCCTGGCCTTGACGAGCGCGCCTGCACAGGTCCCATTCCCAGCCGCTTTCACCGGACGGCCGTTTGCCGCTGAACCCTTCACCGTCATGCCAGAGGACGGCCAGCAGTGCCACGAGGTAGTCTTCCCGGCCACGCGCCTGGTGGCACTCACGCCGAGACAGCGGCTGCCTAACATGATCGGGCTTGACCACCGCGCCCTCACCGGGGCCGGCCAGCCAAGGGGGTTCCAGGTCGCGTCCTGGTCGCTGTGAACCTCCGGCGTCTGAAGGGCCGCCCGGGCATATTCGCTGGTTTTGGGGTGTCGGTAAGACTGCTGTCACCAGGTACACGCGATTGCGTTGAGCGAGGTCAGGAGTGCCCTCTGCGGGCTGGGTGAGGATCTGTGGCGAATACCGGGACGTGGCTGATCGTGCGCGGCCAGTATTGACCCGGATTCGTCGGGTTTGCGGTGGCTGGTCGCCGCCGTCCTTGCGGGAGATCCGGACGCCTCGTGGCGCGTGAACTGGATGAAGATGAGCTGATCGGGAACTGGACGCTGGCCGGTGATGAGCTGGAGCAGTTGTCCGGGCGGCGTGGCGCGACGAAGCTCGGGTTCGCTCTGCTGCTCCGGTTCTATGCGGTGCACGGCCGGTTCCCGGCAGGCCGCAGCGAGATTCCGGACCAGGCCGTCGCCCACGTCGCGCGGCTGGTGGACGTTCCTGCGGCTGAGCTGGGGTTCTACGAGTGGGACGGCCGGACGATCAAGGCTCACCGGGCCGATATCCGGGGGTACTTCGGGTTCCGGGAGTGCTCGGTCGCGGACGCTGACAAGGCGGCGGAGTGGCTGGCCGCGAACGTGTGCGAGAAGGAGCGGCAGGCCGGCCAGGTCCGCGTGGAGCTGCTGGCGCACCTGAAGGGCGAGCGGATCGAGCCGCCGGCCCGGGACCGGGTCCGGCGGATCATCGGCACGGCGCTGCGGCAGGCTGAGCATCGCGCCGAGCTTGAACGCCTCCTGCCCGATGGTCTTCACGCTGACGTTGCCCGGCTCGTCGCGGATCGCCGCGAAACACATCCGGCCACCTCCGCGGCGCCGAACAGCGTGCCGGCCTCACCGGGGCCGGCGTCCTCCTCATCGCCAGGGCCGGCCGCCCGCGCGATCAGCGCGAGCATCCGGGCGGCGGTAGTTCTCGGCCCGGTTGGCCTCGAAGTCGGTCGGCAGGTCGAGGTCGGGGTTGCGCCGCGCTACCGCCGGGCCAAGCGCGGCGTCCTGATCTACTGGACGGTCGACGTGGCCGGGTCGATGGCCGTCCACAGCCAGCTGATCAGCTGCTCCGCCTCCGAGGTCCACGCGATGGTCGAGGGAGCAATGCGGCACGGCGCGGACATGGAGGTCGAGCAGAACTTCGTCGACTCCCACGGCGCCAGCTTCGTCGGGTTCGGCATCACCAGGCTGCTGGACTTCGACCTGATCGCCCGGTTCAAGCAGATCAGCACGATGAAGCTGTACGTGCCGGGCCGCGGCGACCAGTACGCCTACCCTGCGCTCGCGCCGGCGCTGACCCGCCCGGTCCACTGGGACGTCATCGAGAACAACTACGACCTGATGATGAAGTACGCCACCGCGATCCGGCTGCGCACCGCCTCCACCGAGGCGCTGCTACGCCGCTTCACCTCAGAGACCACCCACCCGGCCTACGCCGCGATGCTCGAGGTCGGGCGCGCCCAGCGCTCCATCTTCCTGGCCCGCTGGCTCCGCGACCGCGACCTGCAACGCGAGACCGAGTCCGGCCTCAACGTGGTCGAGAACTACAACGGCGTCAACGACTACATCCGCTTCGGCAAGCGCGGCGAGCTCGCCTCCAACCGCCACGAGGAACAAGAACTCGGGATCCTGTGCCTGCACATCCTGCAAAGCAGCCTCGGCCTGATCAACACCCTCATGATCCAGGACACCCTCGCGCTGCCCGAATGGGCCCGCGTGCTCACCGACGCCGACCGGCGCGGCCTCACCCCGATCTTCCACACCAACATGACCCCGTACGGGGAGATCCAGCTACGGACCGACCGCCGCCTGGACCTCACAGGCATCCCCCCGGCCGCGACCTGACCCTGGTATCGGCTGGCTGGCAGAGCCCTCGCTAGCCGCGTTCCCAACGCAGTGCGGCTCAGGGTAGCTGAGCAGGCTCAACGCAATCGCGTGTACCTGGTGACACCAGTCTTACCGACACCCCGATTCCCCAAATGTCGGCGGACGGGCGCAGGTTGACCGCTGGCGGGTAGCCATCAGCGTCCAGGTGCGCCAGCCAGTCTGCGCACTGCCGCAGCCAGCTCACCTCGTCGGATAGTCGGCCGGCGATGGTGTCGCTGCCGCCGAGTCGTTCAGGTCCATTGTTACCGGTACCGGTTATCCTGTCGCCGCGCAAAGATCCACCGTCAAGGGCCGCGCCGGCGCGGGCAGGGCCTGTAGGCCGGTTCCATGGCAACATGCAGCATGATGTGCAACGCCCGGCCCGGCGAACATGATGAGTCACCATGATGAGTCACCGGGCAGGGTGCGCAGCGGATCCTGGCAGAATGTGACGGCTTATGGTGGATTCTAGTGAAACGGTCCACGGTCAGGATATAACTAATCCCGCCTACTACGTCGCAGTATTTACGCCGCCGTCGTGGCGTCGCTTCAAGGCGGCTGGTGGGATGACCGCTGCATTTCCCTCCCAAGCATGGAAACGGGTAGCCAGGCTCAGACCCGGAGATCACCTTCTCTGCTACCTAGTCGACGTCAAGCAGTGGATCGGCCTGCTGCGGGTCACCGGAAATCCCTATATCAGTGCTGAGCCTCCGATCTGGGGAATTGGTGTCTTCCCCGCGCATGTGTCAGTTCGGGTGATTGATGAGTTGCCTGAGGACGCTGCAGTGTCAGCGAAGCAGCTCGTCAATCAGATTCCGAGGCTGAAGACCGCCTACGACAAACACCCAGGTGCGTGGGGGGGCTTCTTGCGTGGGTCCCCACGAAGGTGGTCAGCCGAGGACGCCCAGATAGTGATCGATGCGATTCGGCGGCTTAGACTTAGATAGGGGTGCCGGTAACAACGGCGCCAGGAACGGGCGTTAGGCCGTCCAGTTTGCTGGACATTCCGGGCAGGGGCAGGGTGTCAGCGTGACGATCACGGACTGGATGGCCGCCTGGCAGCGGGAACGGCGGGTGCTACAGCGGGTATCGCGGGCGGCGTGGCGCCTGGAGCAGGCGGAGCGGGAACGCAGCTGGGCTGGCCTCGGCCCGCGCGGAGGGGGTCTCCATCCGCAAACTGGCGGCCGCGGCGGGGCTCTCCCCGGCGCGGGTACATCAGATCACGGCCGGCGCGGACCTGGACGAGCTGGATGCCGCGCTGGGAGAGCTGCGGGCCGCGGGCTGGCCCGCACCCGAAGATCCCGGCGGAGATGACGACGCCGAGCTGGACGGCCGCGACCTGATCTGCGACCGCCTGCTCGATGAGGTGGGCTGGCTGCGCCAGTGCGCCGACACCGCCGGCGCCTCCGAGATCGTCTTCGCCCTGGCCTGGGCGCTGGGCTACCGGTGGGCGCCGCGGCGGGCCGACCTGCCCGATCAGCGGCTGTGGCGCATCGACCGTGACGCTCACTACGGCTCGTTGAACGGGCTGGCACGCCACCGCATCAACACGCGGCTCATCGCCGAGCACTGGGACGAGATCTGCCGACTCACCGCCTCCCTGCGCGCCGGCACCGTCGTCCCCTCGGCGATCCTGCGCACCTTGCAGCGCGGCCCCAGCCCTTCCAGCCTCGCCCGCGCCCTGGCCGAGCTCGGCCGGGTGATCAAACCCTGCACGTGCTCGAATACGCCCACGACCCGGCCTATCGCCGCATCATCCACCACCTGCTCAGCCGCGGGGAACGCCGCAACTCCCTCGCCCGGGATGTCTTCCACGGCCAGCGCGGCCAGATCCGGCGGCACTACCAGGTCGGGCAGGAAAAACCAGCTCGACAGCCTCGGCATCATGATCAACGTAGTCGTGTTGTGGCAGACGGTGTACACCCAGGCCGCTCTCGACCACCTCGCCGCCAGCGGATACTCGCTGGACCCGGCCGACGTGGCCCGGCTCACCCCGGTCGGACACCCCACAATCAACCTGGACGGCCGCTACCGGACCACCAGCCGGCCGCCCGCCACCGGCCTCCGACCGCTACGAATCGATTGACTCAGGATCCTATACCGATCCTCGTCACAGGCCGGGACACACGCGGGCGCCGAGATCATAATCGGATCGGGTACAGCGGCAATTGCGTGTTGATGGTCGGGGCGAGAGGGGGCGTGGTGGCGTCAGTCGACGCGGGCGGGCTGCCGGAGCCAGGCGCGCAGATTCGTCTGGACGGCCGCCTGGTCACGGTGGTCGCCGCCACTCCGACAGCTTCTGGCGCCGATCTGGTCATCCGGCGCGGTGACGGCACTCTGGCTGACGCGGTGCTGACCCGCGCGGAGCTGGATCAGGGTTCTGTGCCGGAGAACGACGGCCGGGGTGATGCCAGCAAGGCATTGGCCGGCCTGTGGGCGCGGTGGATGCAGCATGCAATCCCGCGGATCCGCTCTGCGGTGCTCGGGGCGTTGGTAAGGACTCTGTCACCAGGGGCCATTTGAGCTGAGCTTGGCGGTATGGGTGGCTGTGTGGTGATGGTCACCGCGAAGATGAGCGCTTGCGGAACGTCCTCCGCTTGAGCTTGGTGACCTGATCGAGCACTGGACGCTGGTCGGCGATGAGCGCGACCTGGTCGCCGCGAAGAACAGTGGCACCCAGCTTGCCCCCAGTACGAGCAGCTGCGGTATGGGAGGTCCACACCGGGGATTTGTTGAGGCGTTCTCGAAGTTCCTGGCGCATCTGCACGTTTCAAAGGGTGGCCGCGGCCGTCAGGTGCCCCGGAAGACCGGCGGGCGCTTCTCGGCGAAGGCCCTCAGGCCCTCGAGATAGTCGCTGCTTTCGTAGGCCTCCCGGCGCAGCCCCTGGACGCGCTCGTACACGTGTGCCGCAACGGGCTGGTAGTCCGTCAGGACGCGGAGCTGTTCCTTGATGACTGCCATGGCCATGGGTGACTTCGCCGCCATCGTGGCGGCCATCTCGAGGGCGAACCCCTCGAGTTCGGCCGACCCCACCAGGTGGTTGACCACCAGCCATTCCCTGGCCTTCTGGGCGTCGAGGGGCGCCGCGGTGAAGAACATCTCCTTGACCAGATTGAAGGGCAGCCGCCCGAGGCAGTGGAGCAGCCCGGTGATGTTGTAGGGCAGGCCCAGGTTCGCGGCAGTGATGGTGAACGTCGCCGTCTCGTCGGCGATGACTAGGTCAGAGCTGAGCACCAGGTCGAATGCTCCGCCCCACACTGAGCCGTGCACCATCGCGATGACCGGGGCCGGGAAGGTGCGGATGGCCCGGGGCAGTTGCTCGAGGGGTTCGTGGTAGCCCAGCGGGTCGCGCCCGCCCAGGGGAAGCTCGTCGATGGCCTGACCGGCGGACCAGACGTCCATTCCCGCCGCGGCGCGGAGCACAACGGCGCGCGCTTTCTGGGCTTGCAGGCTCCCGAGGGCGGCGAGGACGCCATTGACCATCCGGGCACTAAGGACGTTGCGCCTGCGCAGGTCGGCAAGCGTGATGACGCCAACGTGCCCGAGGACTTCGGTCCGGACGGCGCCGCCCACCTCGCCACCGCCGCGCGACGCCGCGGGCTGCTCGTCCAGCGGGCCGTGTCCCCGGCTGGCCCGGTCCACGTAGGTCCGGGCCAGGGCATCTCTGCCCGCCCCGAGGATGGTATTCACCAGCCCGAGCGTCTCGATCCGCTGGTCACCGGCGAGGTTGTCGGCTACGTGGCGCCAGAGCACCTCCTCCAGGACGTTCAATGTTTCCTGGATCTCGACAATGTCGAAGCCAGCCTCGAAGCGGTCCGCCGCGATCTGCTGGCAGGACGCGATAATGGGCCCGGCGTCGCCTTCGCGTACGCACTGGACGACGAGCTCGAACAGATCCCGCACGTAGCGGCGGCGCTCCTCCGGGGTGGATAGCTGGTAATGCGTCTGATGGCATCGCTCGAGTGCGGCAACCGCTTGGCCGACGACCCGATCCCCGGCGCTGGCGAGGACTGCTGACGTTTCCACGACAGGTACCTCCCTTCCCTGGCCGTCTCCCTGGGCGGTCATGTAATGCGGATCGGACTTTCGGTGTCTCCGAAGAGGTAACCGGGCCGCAGCGGCCTGAGTCAGGTGCTGGCCTCAACCGCGACAACATACGCAACCGTGAGCGTAAGAGCCTCGTGCCCTGCCGTCGCCAGCCTTCCGTACTGCGCTGGCGATCCCCGTGTGGCGCCGTGCTTGCTGGCATTGGCGACCAGAATCAGCATTCGATCACCTCCTAATTCACGATGCGGCCTGCGAGGCGAGCCACCCAGGGCCCAACGTCCCGCCGCCGACAAACACCAGCGATCCCGGCCTTCGTATGCAGAGGTCTGCCCCGAAGTGCGGGGGCAGGGCCCGCAGTTGGTGATGTAGCCCTTGATCCCGGCCAGGGCCCTGGCCTTGGCTTCAAGTTCGCGGTCGATGCTCCTGGTGCCGCCGGTGAGCTGGACGAACCGGTTCCGCTTGACCTGCGGCCTTGCTGGCGATGGCTTTCCTGGCCTTGACTATCTGCTCGCCGGTGCCACGCAGGGTCCGGCGGGCGCCGTCGGCCTTGTAGTGGTAATAGATGACCTGGTTGCGGTCCTTCGCGGTGGACCCGGCGGGCCAGGGCCGGGTGAAGACGTGCCCGTCGGGGATGTCCGGGCCGGGATGCTGGCGCCGCCCACGGTGCCCGGCATCCGTCCCCAGGTCGGTGACGTGGGCGGCGCAGGCCTCGTCCACCCGCAGCGCGTTGTGCACCAGCAGCCGGATCACCGCTGCCGTCCGCAGCGCCTGCGGCCCCCGGTCGGCGTCGGCGGCCGCGACCAGGGCGCGCGCCGTCGATGACTTCACCGTCAGCGAGGAGCAGGGCACGGTGACCTGCCCGGCCGGGCACACCGTCCGGCTCAGCCGGACCCGGGTTGCCACCTTCGGCGCCCTGTGCCGGGACTGCCCGCTGCGCGAGCGGTGCACCACCTGCAAGACCGGCCGCAAGCTCGTCCTGCACCAGCGCGATGACCTGCTCCGGCAGGCCCGGGCCGACTGGGCCGCCCGCACCGGACTGCGCGAGGACTACATGAAACACCGGCCCAACGTCGAACGCGCCGTCGCCCAGGTGGCCACCTGGTGGGGACGCCGGCTCAAGCTCGGCTACCGCGGCGTTACCAGGAACCACGCCTGGCTCAAGCGCCGCACCGCCGCATTGAACCCGCGTACCCTGACCGGCCGGGGACTGGCCCGCCGGGGCGGCGCCTGGGTGCTGGTCACCTGACCAGGCGCCAGGTACTCGGCCCCGAGGGCAGACTGGCCAGCCGGGACCGCCCAGCGGCCCGGCCGGGACCCGGACCGCCGGGTCCTGCAAGGCCACCGGCACGGCCGTAGGCCGGCGCGGCCAGGAAGCGGGCGCCAAGGCGCGCAGCGGACGCCCACCGGAACCGGCCCAATTCAGCAGGCTCCTAGTAGTACTTTGTTAGGTCTGGTATGACTGGCGGGTTCTGCGGTGTTATACCGGCATGACCCCTCAGGAGATCGCGGAGGTCCGGCCGCAGCTGCTGGACTTCACCGCGGAGATGCTCGGCGGGCTGCCGCGGAAGGATCAGCGCGCCAAGGGTGAGTTGTATGTGCGCGGGCTGCTGACGGACGGGCAGCGCAAGTCGATGCAGCCGATGGCGGCGCGGCTGGGCACAGATCATCAGCGGCTGCAGCAGTTCATCACGTCCTCGACCTTGGATTATGTGGCGGTGCGGCGGAATGTGGCGCGGTGGTTCGCGTCCAGTCAGCCGGTGGAGGCGCTGGTGGTCGATGACACCGGGTTTCCCAAGGACGGGACGGCCTCGCCGTGCGTGGCCCGGCAGTATTCCGGCACGCTGGGCAAGGTCGCCAACTGCCAGGTCGCCGTCAGCGTGCACCTGGTGAACGAGCACGCGTCGTGCGCGGCGGATTGGCGGCTGTTCTGCCCGCAGAGCTGGGACGACACGGCGCTGGCCGATCCGGTGGCGGCGGCCCGGGCCCGGCGCCGCCGTGCGCGGGCCCGCATCCCGGACGGCATCCGGCACCGCGAGAAGTGGCGGCTGGCGCTGGAGATGCTCCAGGAGATGACCGGGCCGGGCGGGTGGGGCGTGCTGGAGGAGATCACCGCCGCCGGCGGCGCCCGGCCGGTCGTGGTGACCGATGCGGGCTACGGGGACAACACCACCTTCCGGGTGGAACTGGATGCCCGGGGCTGGCGGTACGCGGTCGCGGTCAAGGGCACCACCAGCGGCTACGCCGGCGACGCGCAGCCGGTGACGCGGACCCTGGGCGGCGGGCCCGGCCGGCCGCCCAGGCCCGCCTACCCGCGCCCCGCCGGCAACCCTGCGCCAGCTCGCGATCGCCAGCGCGGACCAGGTCCGGCCGGTGACCTGGCGGCAGGGCACCAAGGCCACCAACGGCAACCCTGACGCCGCCATGACCAGCTGGTTTGTGGCGATCCGGGTCCGCCCCGCCAACCGGGACATCCCCCGCAGCCGCGACGGCAGCCTCCCGGCGTGCTGGCTGCTGGCCGAATGGCCGCCCGAAGCCGACGAGCCCACCGATTACTGGCTGTCCACCCTGCCGGAGGACACCCCCATCACCGAGCTGGCCCGGCTGGCCAAGATCCGCTGGCGGATCGAGCACGACTACCGCGAACTGAAGACCGGCCTGGGCCCGGACCACTTCGAGGGCCGCTCATTCACCGGCTGGCACCGCCACGTCACCCTCGCCATCCTCGCCCAGGCCTTCATCACCATGATCCGCACCGACCCAAAAGTGGCTGCGCCGGGATGACCCTCTACCAGGCCCTGCGAGAACTGCAGATCGTCCTGGCCCTCATCCTCGGCGCCTGCCCCCTGTGCCGGCAGCCCGTCACACTCGACCGGCTCGCCGCCGCCCTCACTCCGACCTAACAAAGTACTACTAGCGAGGGGGTCAGACAGTGCTCGGGGCCGCATTCCCTCGCGCTCAGCCGGGCAGGATCTCGTGGACGGCCCGGGACAGTGGCACTGGGGACAGTGCTGATCCAGCGCGCAGCCAGGACAGTGGCCGGACCTCTCCTTGAGGGTGTCGTCCGGTGGCCGCCCGCCTGTGGGATGCGATCCCCCGGCGACACGCGGGAGACGGGTGCTGGGTTCCGGGACTTTGCATGCCGGGCCGGCGATGATATGCCCCAACCCTGTCACCGGCATGCCCACAGGAGGCCCCAGAGACAAAGCAGGCGCCTCCCCCGTAATGGGGAAGCGCACAACACCAGATCCGACTGGATCACACTCGCCCGAAGGTTGGGAGGCCAGAAGAGCGAGCGCGATCCTTACCTCAAGCCGAGGCCGATATTACACATTGGCCAGTCGGTAGGGCTAGCACACCCTGGATTGCCGGGCGTGTCGCCGGACCCTCGCCTACCTCTGTCCCGGCTGGCGATCGTCAAGGCGATCCGGCCGGGGTCTAAGCGTGCCCGCAGCCAGCGGAGCTATCTCCGCGCCGTGCTCGCCGATCCGGTGATCGCTGAGCTGCGGGCCGACGCCCGCCGCACCGTGCTTGAGCTGGCGCGCGTGCTTGCCCGGCATGCCGACTGGCGCACGATGACGGTCTGGCGGCCGCGGGAACGGGGGGCACTCCGGTTGCGGCCAATCGGAGCGGCGGAGCCCCCCACCCTCAAGCCAACCGTCGTGACCCCTTGTGACGGGGCTGGCAGGCGGGCTCTGGGCGGGGTAAGGGGGCCGATGAGGTGAGAGGCCGCACCTCGCTGTCAGAGATTTGGTCATCTGGATGTCAGTGCGCTGGTCAGGTCGGGGTTCGAGTCAGGTCGGGGTTCGAGGAGGATGCGCCCGGCGGGCGGCCGCTTGACCGGAATGCCAGGCACCACTCGAGCGCCCAGGGAAGCACGATGCAGGCCCGCCGACCGCCGGCCCGCCGACCCCACCGTCATCCGCGTGACCCCTCACCGAGGAACACCCTCGATGGCTCAACTTAGATGGCAGAAACCCGCAAATGGCTCAGACACGCTGGCAATACCTCAGATTCGTTGGCATAGGACAATGAGGTCACACACCTATCAGGTCACCATGGCGTAGAACTTCCGAGATGAACGGTTCTCGGAAGTAAACTCGGAGGATGGCTTCTGAGAACACGAAACCGCGACGGCCGCAGGACCCCGGATCCACTTCCGAGAACAGGGGAGCACCTCCGCGTCCCGGCCCCGGCGGCAGGCCGACCGCCCTGGCCGGGCTGTACGCCGCCGTGCTCGACGACTACGCCGCAGCCCTGGCCGGGGCGCCGATCGCGCCCGAATCCCGGCGCACCTATCTGTCGAAGGCGCGCCAGTACCTCGCGTGGCTCGCCGACGCCGCGGTGGACGGCGACCCGCTCACCACGCCGGCGGCGCGGGACTGGGCCGTGCGCGACTACCGCATCCACCTGCAGGCCGCCGCCAAACGCGCCCCCCGCACCGTCAACAACGCCCTGGCCGCGGTCGACGACTTCTACACCCGCCGCGGGCT
Source organism: uncultured Actinomycetes bacterium (assembly GCA_963805255.1). Classification (GTDB taxonomy): domain Bacteria; phylum Actinomycetota; class Actinomycetes; order Streptosporangiales; family Streptosporangiaceae; genus Bog-532. Next base: position 135,008 of record CAWDTK010000020.1, on the reverse strand, counting down.
GGGCGCCGCGAACGCCACCCGCGCCGATCTCCCCAAGTCCGCGCCACGCGCCCTGAGCAGGCGGACGGCGGTACGGTTCCTGCGCGCGGTCGAGCAGCGCCCCTCCCCGCGCGACCAGGCCCTCGCCCTGATCCCGTTCTACGCCGACCGCACGATCGCGGCTTCTTCCGGCACAATTTCCATTCCTGTTTTCGTGTAACCGTAGCGGCGTGCCCCGGTCTGCGGTTTGCCGTCGCGTGCCCGGTCCACCATGGCATCCTGCAAACGCCGTGATGTGTCATCCGACGAGCGGCACACGTGCGCGACCTCACCCCGCAGATAATGCCGGTCATCCGGATCACTCAGGTCCCGATGACTGGCTTTCCCGTGCAGGATAATCCCGTGTTCCTCGGAAATCTTCAGCAACTCCTCGAGGTCCCACGGCTGCCGCATCAAACGGTCCGGGTGATACACCACGATATGCCGTATCCCCCGGTTCCCGGCCACCTTGAGAAGACTGTCCCAGCCGGGCCGCTTCCGGTCCCTTTTCCACGCCGAACGGTTCGGGTCAATGAGGGTTATTCACAGGGTCGGGTTTATTCGCTAGAAAGTACGCAAAGCATCGGCACGCCTAAGTGAAAGACGGCCCGCTTCTCGAAAGGATTGGGTTACCACACTCAACCTAGAGAAGCGAGCCGCCGGATGTATAATACCACGGGTTTCACCAGGGATGAGGTCATCGAACTCTGCGCCATGATCAACGCAGCCGAACTGGAACCCGGGACGAAACTCTGGCCGCCGATCCTGGGATTGTTCAGGTCGGCTGTCGCCTCTCTTACATATATGCGGCGCAACCGCGTCCAAGCGGAAATAGCTGAATCATTCGGCGTCTCGCAGCCCACAGTGAGCCGGGCGATTTCAGCAATGACCTCAATCATAAAGAAAGTGCTTGCCCCCTATGTTCCCACCGCGGACGAACTCGAAGAGAACATGCAGTACATCATCGACGGAACTCTGCTCCCGTGCTGGTCATGGGCCACACGGCCGGAACTGTACTCCGGCAAGCACAAGACCACTGGCATGAACATACAGGTCGCGTGCAACCTTGCGGGACGCCTCGCGTGGATTTCCGACCCTGTCGACGGCAGCCGCCACGACAGCCATTGCATGGATGAATCAGGAGTCCTCATCACGATGGATCCCGGTAACTGGGCTGGCGATAAAGGATATGTCGGTCATGGCATGATCACTCCATTTAAGAAGCCCGCCGGAGGCGAGCTTCTCGACTGGCAGAAGGAATTCAACACTCAGGTCAATAAGCTCCGCTACGTCATTGAGCAAGTCATCGCAAACTTCAAAACCTGGCGGATCATGCACACCGACTATCGGCGCCCGATCGAGACTTTCCCTACCACGATCTCAACCGTTATTGCTCTGCACTTCTACAAGATCGCCTGAATAACCCTCAATGAACACATGGCGCACCACCAGGCCCAGGCTTTCCACGACGTCACGGCAAATGCGTTCCTGCCGGTCCACACTGGTCTGATCTTTATCCTTGATATGCGACACCCCAACGCCAGTTGGTTTAGGCATTAGTCACCTATGTGACCGCAAGGATCGTCTGGGGCTTATATTGGCTGGCGTCCTGTTCCTTGTCGCCCGAAGGGCCGTTCACGCCTGGGTGCCGTGACTGTGAGTGATGATCGCGGCGGGATGGCCGAGACAGCTGGTGACGATCTGACCACTTTGCGCATGCACGGCGGCGCGGGGCCGGGTCCGCCCCGCGGGCGGGCACGCCAACAGGCTGGGTGCCGCCCCGGGACGGCGCCTGGCGGGCGGGCGCCGCCAGGATCCGCGCTCCTAATGAGAGTTAGCGAGTCGCCGTACGGCAGACTCGGTGCCTGGTAGCCGCTGGCAGGTGAGCACTTCGTGCTCCAGGGCCGTGAGCCCTGAAGAAAGATCGTGCCCCTGCCGGCTGGCCGGGAGAGTTGATCGCTGCTGGGATGTCGTGCGCGCCCGTTGAGGGCGTGAGCACTGTTTCATTAGGTCGCCGATTGTTCTCCCGCAGGCTGCTGACGCAATCTGGCATCCGGGACGGGAGAATTCATGCGGTTGTTCGTGGGGGATGACTGGGCTGAGGACCATCACGACGTGGAGCTGATGGACGCGACGGGCCGGGTGCTGGCGCGCAAACGGCTGCCGGAGGGGGTATCGGGGATGGCCCGGCTGCACGAGCTGATCGGGCAGCAGCTGGGCGAGGGCGCCGGGGATGCGGAGGTGGTGATCGGGATCGAGACCGACCGCGGCCCGTGGGTGGCCGCGCTGGCCGCGGCCGGGTACACCGTGTTCGCGGTCAACCCGCTGCAGGCGTCCCGCTACCGGGAACGACACGGCGTGTCCGGGGCCAAGAGCGACACCGGCGACGCGCACATGCTGACGGACATGGTGCGCACCGACTCCCACCAGCTGCGCGCGGTGGCGGGCGACAGCCCGGACGCCGGCGCGGTCAAGGTGGTGGCCCGTACCCACAAGACGCTGATCTGGGAGCGGACCCGGCAGGTCCAGCGGCTGCGGTACCAGCTGCGGGAGTACTTCCCCGCGGCGCTGGCGGCCTTCGAGGACCTGGACGCCCCCGATGCGCTGGAGCTGCTGGCCAAGGCGCCGGACCCGGCGCGGGCCGCGAAGCTGACCCGCGCGCAGGTCAGCGCGTCGCTCAAGCGGGCCCGCCGCCGCGACATCCCCGCCAAGGCGACGGCGATCATGGCCGCGCTGCGCAGCGCCCAGCTGGGTCAGCCGCCGGCCATCACCGCCGCCTACGCGGCCACCGTCCGGTCTCTGATCGCGGTGATCACCACCCTCAACGAGCAGGTCAAGACCCTGCAAGGGCAGGTGGAAGCGGATTTTGGCCGCCACCCGGACGCTGAGATCTACCTGTCCCAGCCCGGCCTGGGACCCATCCTCGGCGCCCGGGTCCTCGGCGAGTTCGGCGACGACCCCGGCCGCTACGCCACCGGCAAGGCCCGCAAGAACTACGCCGCCACCAGCCCTATCACCCGCGCGTCGGGCAAGAAGAAGGTCGTCGCCGCCCGGTTCATCCACAACGACCGGCTCATCGACGCGCTCATGGCCCAGGCCTTCGCCGCCCTGAACGCCTCGCCCGGCGCACGCGCCCTCTACGACGCCGAGCGCGCCCGCGGCGCAGAGCACAACCCTGCCCTCCGCAAGGTCGCCAACCGCCTCGTCGGCATCCTGCACGGATGCCTCAAGACCCGCACCACCTACGACGAGGCAGCTGCCTGGCCACAGCGGGAAGAGACCCCGCAATCTGACGTCGCCGCTTGACATTTCAGCTCCTGGGATGTCTTTCTGGCCGATGGCGCGTAACATGCGGGCGGCGGCGCTAGGAGGTACCGGCCGTGGCTGGGGCGCCGAACACCGTGATGGTCGTGGCGCCGGTCACGGTGACCGGCCTGGTCTTCGGGGCGGGGAAGGCGGGCCGCCACTTGCCGACCCGGGGCTTGTGCCGGGCGGGGCGGCGCGGGTGCAGGCCTGCCAGGATATGCCGCCAGGCGGCGGCGCAGGCGGCGGCCAGGTGCGCGGGCGTGGCGGCCGCGTTGCACATCATCGACCGGATCGCCTCACGGCGGGCCAGGGTGAAGGGCAGCTCCCGCGCGGTCACCGGGTCGCCGCTGACGTCGCGGGCGCCGCCGCGGGCTCGCACCGGGATGCGGCGCCGGCCGCGCCGGGCGCCGCGCCGGGCGCCGCGGCGGCGGCCCGCAGCGCGCCGTGGCCGGTGATCCGCAGCGCCTGGCAGGCGGCCAGCCAGGCGTACATCTCCTGGCCAGCCTGGTGCGGGGTCCTGGAGCGCAGCATCGGCCCGAGGGACGGCCCGGCACCGGTGATCGCGGACTTGTTCTCGCCGATCAGGGTCTCGGCGCCGGACCAGCGCATCGGGTACAGCGCCGCGATCTCCGCCGCCGGGTAGGCATCCGGGTCGGTGAGCGTGGTCAGCAGCGTGTAGCACTCATCCGGATCCCGCCCGCCCTCCACCTGGTCGCGGGGGGTGTCCAGGGCGTAGTCCACCAGCCGGGCCGGCAGCGGCCCGGCCGCAGTGTCCAGGTGAGTGGCGTGCGAGCCGTCGCCGCACGGCCCCTCGATGGGGAAGTCCAGGCCGGACTTCAGCCGGCAGATCACGTGCGCGCCCAGGCCAGGCGGGCGATAGCGGCGACCAGCTCAGCGCCCGGCCACAGCCGGTCAGAGATGATCACCCGGCCAGGTGCGAAGACCTCCGGATGCTCGCCTGCCAGCCGCCAGATCAGCGTCTGCTCCCCGTCGCAGGCGGGGCCCCACGCCGCGCCGAGGGCGGCCCGGTTGCCGGCCACGCACACGATCTGGGCCTGCGCCTGGGGGAACGGCGCGGAATCGCCGCTGGTCCCCGCCGAGCCGAAGTGCGCGCGGTTGGCCTTGGTGCCCGGGACGCGGGTGAGGAACCCGCCGGTGGCGCACACCAGCAGGCCCCGCCATCTCAGGCCCGGCCCGCCGCCGTCATCGATGGGCCCGGCCAGCCGCCAGAACAGGTCCCCGAACAGCGCCACGGGCATGTCCCGGCGGTACCGTGCCAGGTCACCCGCGCCGACCGGGTGCCAGGGCCGGGCCAGCGGCGCGCCGGCCAGCAGCCCGGCCAGGCGCAGCTGCACCTCGATCCAGTCCTCCGGCATCAGCGCCGCGGCCAGCACGCAGCGGACCACGAACGCCGGGGACAGGAGCCGGCGCCGCCGCACCACCAGCCCGTACCGGGCGCACAGCGCCTCGATCGTCCCCGGGCCGAACGCCTCCTCCAGCACGCCCAGCCGCGCCACCTCCGGCACCCACGCATCCACCAGCACCGAGCCGTCGCGCTTCACCTTCACCGGCGCCACCGCCACCGGATGCCACAGCACCGCCTGGTCCCCGCTGGCCAGGCGGCCGGCCGGGCCGCACACCAGCGCGCTCTCACCCGCCCCGGCCCGCCCGGACGGGGAGGCCACCGAAGATACCGGCGTCACCAGCATCCCCGCCGGCGCGGACGGCCATGATTCCGCTGCCGGCCCGGTGGCGCGCGGCAGCCCGGTGCGGTAGAACACGAGGAGGCTCCTGGTATCCGGTACTGACTAGACACCTGAACCCACACCAGGAGCCGAACTACAACAGTGCAATTTCAGCAGAATCCACGCGAACTCCCGCATGCCGGGCACCGCACCCGCCGCGCCGCTGCCGGTCACGCAGAGTAGCCCACATCTCGGCGCCCCCGTGCGCCAGCCCAGCGCCCTTAACCCACTGGCGTTGTGCGACACCCGGCAGTAGATCGCGGCGTCTTCCCCCTGCCACGACTCCCGGCTACGCTCCTTCTGCTGGCCTGCCGCCACACGGGCCACCGCCCGCTCGCGCGCCTGCCGCGCCCTGACCTGCGCTTCTCCCGCTGTAGTGGTCTCCATACATCCGAGCATACGAGCACCGCGTGACCATTCCCCTGGCCACCCTGCTCGGCCTGGCCGAGCACCCCGGCGAGGCTGCCCGCTTCGGCCCCCTCGACCCCGCCCTGGCCCGTGACATGGCCACCCGGGCGGCCACCCACCCGGCTACCACCTGGTGCATCACCGTCACCAACGCCCACGGCCATCCCACCGCACACGGCTGCGCCCGCCCCACCCCCGCACCAGACCTAAACACCGGCCAAACCAGGACACCGGGCCGCCAGGGGGGCATGGGACCTGGCGGCTGCGCCCCACCCCCGCCGGCCCGGACCTGACCGTCAGCATCGGGCCCATCGCCGTGACCGACTGCGATCACCGGTATGAAAGTGCCGCCCATGACCCCAGCGACCAGCTCCGCCACCTGGTCGAAATACGCGACGGGGAATGCACCTGGCCGCCGTGCCGGCGGTCCGCCCGCCGCTGCGACTTCGAGCACGCCATCCCCTGGGAACAAGGCGGGCGGACCTGCGCCTGTAACGCCGGGCCCTGCTGCCGCCACCACCATCACCAGAAACAAGCCCCCGGCTGGGCCCTGACCCAGAACCAGCCCGGCCACCATACCTGGACCACCCCGTCAGGCCGCCGCTACACCACCGGACCCGCCACCTACCCGATCTGACCGGGGACCGCTGATCTGAGCAGGCCCGGGGGTACATGGCCGCAGGCGAACAGGGAACGCTTGACGGGCGCCATCGCGCAGCAGCGCGTTCTTGGCCGAGGCAGGACGGGTGAGGCGAGTTCACCAGGCTGTCCAGCGACACCCGACGGCGCTCACGTGCCGGTCGCGACCTGGGGCGGGCAGCGTGACGGTCCCGGTGGGCAGCGCTTCGAGCTGGCTCAGCTTGTAGCTGGCCGGGTTCCGACACCGCCCCGCCGACGGTGAGCACCGGCCTGATGGCCCGGGCGGACCCGGCCAGGGCGGCGGTGCCGCCGAAGCGGCCGTGGCCGGTACGAGCAATGCGGCCAGCGTAGCCACGAGAATTCCCAGCCGTCGCAGCAGCATGCTTAGCCCCGGCAGTAGTCACATGTGGCCTACCGTAAACGTAACGGCATCCGGCCAGAGGCGGGCGGTATCTGGCCAATCGGGATGGTGGGTCTCGTTGCTGCTGGACATACTTACGATTGGTTTGCAGGTGCGCTGCTACCTGGCGGACTGACCCCAGCGGGCAGAGCCGGCCACACGTTATGTGCGGGTTACTCCCGCGTCTCCGCCATTACCGCCTGGCTGGCGTCCCACTTCATGCGCGGGTTACTCCCGCGTCTCCGCCATTACCGCCTGGCTGGCGCCCCACTTCTGCTCGATCCGGCCGAAGCGCCAGATGGCCAGGGCAATGATCCAGGTCACGACGAAGACCCCGACGATTATGAATCCGGCGGTGTTGATGTTGAAGTTCTGCATGAACGACCAGAACGACCCGTTCAGGTTCGTGTCCTGGGCGAGCAGGCCAAGCAGTTCGGTGGCGCCAATGAACATCGCGACGAACACGGACAGGCCGGTGATGGTCAGGTTGTAGTAGACCTTGCGGACCGGCCTGGCGAAGGCCCAGTCGTAGGCGAAGTTCATGAAGCAGCCGTCGATCGTGTCGAACAGGCTCATCCCGGCGGCGAACAGGATCGGCAGCGACAGGATCGCGTAGAACGGCAGGCCGCCGACCACGGCGGTGCCGGCCAGCACCAGCAGGGCGACCTCGGTGGCGGTGTCGAAGCCCAGGCCGAACAGGAACCCGATCGGGTACATCTTCCACGGGGTGTCCACCCGGCGGGCCAACGGGCCGAGGAAGCGGTTCATCAGGCCGCGCTTGTTGAGCTGCTCTTCCAGTTGCTCGTCGTCGTAGGCGCCGGAGCGCATCTCACGGAACACCCTGAGGATCCCGGCCAGGATGACGATGTTGAACGCCGCGATCAGGAAGAGGAAGAAGCCGGACACGCAGGTGCCGATGATGTTGGCCGTGTACTGCAGGTGCGAGCTGCCGTTCTTGACCTGCTCATCGAGACCGCGGATGCCGAAGTTGAGCAGCACCGCGAGCGCAAACACGACGCTCGAGTGGCCCAGCGAGAAGAAAAACCCCACCGACAGCGGGCGCTTGCCCTCGCCGACGAGCTTGCGGGTGGTGTTGTCGATCGCGGCGATGTGGTCAGCGTCGAACGCGTGCCGCATGCCGAGGGTGTAGGCGAGCGCCCCGGTGCCCACGCCGAACACCGTCGTCTTGCTGATGTGGTAGTGGCCGCCCAGCGCCGCGGCCAGCATCCCCCAGCCGACGACGTTGAGCCCGACGACGGTGGCGGCCATCGCGCCGACCCTGGTCCACTCCGCTGGGCTGAGCCCTCGCCGGATCTTGGCGAGACGGGCGAGCGGATCAGCCACGGGCGCACACCTTCCGAAGATTGTCCCTGTTCAGCGTCTGTATTTCTGGGTCAGCGCCGGTCATCAAAGTCAGTCTAGGGAAACCTGCAACTGAGTTGCAATAACGAAAAAGACGCAACTGGCGCAGGACAGCAGGCGGCCAGGGCTAGATCGGGGCTAGATCATGATGATCAGCATGAACGCCATGGTGACGCCCATCGCCACCCGGCAGCCCTTGACCACGGCGGGAGACAGCAGCAGCCGGTCCGCCGTCAGCGGGCTGGCCTCGCCCCGGCCGGCCACCCGGTCGCCGGGTGACATCTCCGCCGCCTGGGCGGCCTGGGGCTCCGCCACGGTCGCGACGGCGCTGTCGCCGCAACCGCCCGGCCCGCCTGGCCCGGGCGGGCCGGGCGGGCCGGGCGGAACACCGCGGTCTGTCCCGCCCGCAGCCGCGGTGGCCAGCGCGGGCCCGGCGGGCGTGAACCGCCGGCCGACGACGTGGAAGTATCCGTCCGTACCGGCCTTCCGGTCCAGGTCGCGGACCGTGTAGGCGATCAGGAGCAGCGCGAAGACAAAGGCCAGCGTGGGCGCGTGCAGGCTCTGCATGCCGCCGGCCATCCCGGCCATCCCGGAGCCACCGCCCGACGCCGGGCCTGCGAGCGCGGCGAACATGTAGAGCATCGCCGCGCTGTGCACCAGGTGCGGCGCGTGGTGGCCGCTGGCCACGGCGGCGGCGCCGTGACCTCTCGCCTCCCGCCACAGGCACCAGGCGAACCAGGCCGTCATGACGGCGAAGATCGCTTCCCAGGCGGCGTCCGGCAGGGTGCTCAGGCTGGCCACCAGCGTCCCCGTCATGGCGATGCCCATCAGCAGGTGGGAGCCGGCAATGTCAGCGTCTCCCGCCCCGGCACGCGTCCAGGCGCGGGCCACGGCCAGCTGCCCGGCGCTCACCGCGGCGACCAGGAGCATGATCGCGGCGAAGATGTCCAGGATCCATGCGGGGATGGTCATGCCGTTATCCCTTCGGGCCGGTCGTCAGCCAGCGAGCGGTCGGCGCGCGGCACACCGGCGGTGGCGAGCGGCCAGTAGGCCAGGGCCAGCAGGGCGAGCAGCGGGCCGGAGTTGGGGTCGGTGGCGCCGCCGGTCGGGATGGTGCCGAGCGCCTCCCCGACCACCCAGAGGAACGCGGCCACCACGATGGCCAGGATCAGCGTGGCCTTGGCGGCCGGGGGCGGCAGGTAGACGCCGACGGCGACGATGATGAGCGCGACAGCCAGGACGATCGAGGCGGCCAGCCCCTGGTGGGCGACCAGGGCGGCGGAATGCTTCTCGAGGGCGGCCAGCCAGCCGGGTTCCCCCGACGCCATCCCCGCGATCATGTCGTGCAGCGCCTGCGGTGCCCGGTTGGCGGGAGTCAGCGCGAAGTAGGCCAGGCTGCCCCAGAGGACCAGCCATAGCGCGCGGGCCACCTGGGCGCCGACCGCCCTGGCCGCCACGAACGGGGCCGGTGCGCCAGACACCATGAGCCGGTCGGCCGGCCACAGCAGGACGGCCAGCAGCGCGTAGATGATCACCGCACCCGGGGCGCCGTTCACCGGATCCGCCGCGCCGCTCAGCACCCCGCCGAGCCCCTCGCCGAACCACCACACCCCGAGCGACCACACGATGGAGGCGGCCAGCGCCAGCCGGACCGTGGGACGCCAGGCAATCCCCAGCCCCAGCAGGAGCTGGATGGTGGCGAAGATCGCGTCCAGCAGCACCAGGTGGTGCCCAACCAGGCTCGCGTTCCAGGTGATGGGGCTGGCGATCACACGGGGGTTGCCCGGTGCCGTGGCCCCGATCATCTGCCCGAACGCCTTGGTGAACATGAACGACTGGTACTGCAGCACTCCGTCCAGCAGCCAGACGGCCGCGAGGGCCAGCTGAAGCGCCCGGCGGGCGTCCGGCGCGGCACGGATCCCTGTCTCGGCGGGCAGTGTCTCGGCGGGCAGTGTCTCGGCGGGCAGTGTCTCGGCGGGCACTGTCTCGGCGGGCACTGTCTCGGCGGGCACGTGTCTCGGCGGGCAGTGTCTCGGCGGGCAGTGTCTCGGCGGGCAGTGTCTCGGCGGGCAGTGTCTCGGCGGGCAGTGTCTCGGCGGGCAGTGTCTCGGCGGGCAGTGTCTCGGCGGGCAGTGTCTCGGCGGGCAGTGTCTCGGCGGGCACTGTCTCGGCGGGCACTGTCTCGGCGGGCACTGTCTCGGCGGGCAGTGTCTCGGCGGGCACTGTCTCCGGCGGGCACTGTCTCGGCGGGCACTGTCTCGGCGGGCACTGTCTCGGCGGGCACTGTCTCGGCGGGCACTGTCTCGGCGGGCACTGTCTCGGCGGGCACTGTCTCGGCGGGCACTGTCTCGGCGGGCACTGTCTCGGCGGGCACTGTCTCGGCGGGCACTGTCTCGGCGGGCACTGTCTCGGCGGGCACTGTCTCGGCGGGCACTGTCTCGGCGGGCACTGTCTCGGCGGGCACTGTCTCGGCGGGCACTGTCTCGGCGGGCACTGTCTCGGCGGGCACTGTCTCGGCGGGCACACCACGCCGCCACCTGGCCCGGCCGCGCTCGACGGCGATACCGCTCAACCGATCCTCCTCGCCCGTCCCGCTCCAGGGCCTGGTATGCCCCGGAAGCTGCGAACCCCGGTAACTGCGCCCACCCCGAATGCCACGCCGCAGCCGGACTGGATACTGGCTGTCACCGGAACCGCTATCCCATCTGGAATAGGTGGCTCCGCCCGCGCTGGAGCAATCATTCTGCATGCACCCGGAAATGACTAAATAAACAGTAGAGGGCGAATACATGCGGTGCAACACAAACCGATCAGTAGGCTTTGAAACGTAGCTCTTCTGATGAAAGTTGCAGCTCAAGGATCGATAACAGATCCAATGGATGACTCTGCGGCGGTATTCAGGGAACCGGGGCAGGGTATTACTGAGACCCTCCAGGGGTATTAAGTAAACCCTCCCCGGGTATCAGTCTCACATAACTACCTCCTCGGCTATCAATTTCGCATACCTAAAAGACTATGGATCTTACTGCGCTATCAGGGTTGACGAATCGTTAAGGGCATGTGACGCTCGGTTCGGAATCCCGAGGATTGGAGTCCGGTTATGGATGCCACCGAGCGTTTCACCCGATTCGCCCTGCTCTGCGGCCAGTGCAGCTGCGGCTGCCCGGAGCTGTTCGTTGACCACGAGGCACCCCCGGAGCGGAAGATCGTCATCACCGACGACTTCGGCCAGCGGGTGCAGATGAGCGCGGACCAGTTCGCGGTCCTCATCGACGAGGCCCGCTCCGGCCGCCTCGATCAGGCCGTCGCCGAGCTGGTCGCCCGCTGACCCGTCTCCCGGCGCGGCCCGCAGTGGCCCGCGGCCTGCTGCGCCGGGAGCCGGCTGGGTATGCGAGCCCCCCACCTGAAAGTGTGCAGTTAATGCTGGACGCCCGGCATTAACTGCACACAAACCCGCCGATGGGATGACCGCCGGGGGCTCGGGGCGCTGTGGCTCAGGGCACTGTGGCTCAGGGCACTGTGGCTCAGGGCACTGTGGCTCAGGGCACTGTGGCTCAGGGCACTGTGGCTCAGGGCACTGTGGCTCAGGGCACTGTGGCTCAGGGCACTGTGCGGATGTAGCCGCCGGCTTCGTCGAGGGCCTCAGTGACGGCTTCGGCAGGCAGCGGGCCCTCGCTGGTCACGGTGACCAGCGATACGCCGTCCGGCACGAGGTCGACGGTCACGGCGGAGACCCCGCCGAGGCTGCTGAGCTCCCCAGTCACTGCGCTCACGCAGTGCCCGCAGGTCATGCCGGTGACCTTGTAGGTGGTCGTTGACATCTGGGTCCTTCCTGAGCTGGGCCTGACGTTGACCGAAGGAAGCAGACTGCGGCGCTGCGCCGGCGGGCGGGACGGCGCGAGCGGCGGCAGCAGCAGCAGCAGCAGCAGCAGCAGCAGCAGCAGAATACTACTACAGGGCATAGTACGGCTAACGGAGATCGCTGGTGGCCCCGGCCCCTATCCCGTAGTCGGCCGACGAGATCCGGCCGGCCCGGGGCGGGACCCCCGCAGGGCGGGCGCGCGGGCACCCCTGCAGGACGGGCGTCAGGACCGGACGAGCCGGGCGATGGCCTCGGAGGCCTCGCGGACCTTCTCGGTGGCGCCGTCGCCGCCTTCGGTCACCGCCTGCGTGACACAATGACTGAGGTGCTCCTCGAGCAGGCCGAGGGCCACCGACTGCAGGGCCTTGGTCACCGCCGCCACCTGGGTGAGGATGTCGATGCAGTACTTGTCGTCCTCGATCATCCGCTGCAGGCCGCGCACCTGGCCCTCGATCCGGCGCAGGCGCCTGAGGTAGTTGTCCTTGTCGTGGCTGTACCCGTACATGCGGCCCTCCGGCACGGTGACTCGTTCCGCGTTGCGCGTTATCACCCAGTCAACCTCAGTATGGCGACCTTTCCGGCCTGCTCAAGAGGTTTGGCCCACCCGGACGGCGGCCCGCGGGGGCGCCGCGCCGCGGACGCGGAACCGGCCGAGCCGCAGACTGTTCCAGACCACGAAGACCGAGGAGAGGGTCATCGCGGCCGAGGCCACGATGGGGTTGAGGAAACCGAGCGCGGCCAGCGGCAGGGCGGCCAGGTTGTAGCCGAACGCCCAGGCCAGATTGCGGCGGATGGTTCGGAACGTGCCCCGCGCGAGCCTGATCGCGTCCGCGACGACCTGGAGGTCATCCCGCAGCAGGATCAGGTCCGCGGCGCTCATCGCGACGTCCGTACCGGAGCCGAGGGCGAGCCCCAGGCTGGCCGCGGCCAGCGCGGGAGCGTCGTTGACGCCGTCCCCGACCATGGCCACCGAGCGCCCCCGGGCCTGCAGATCCCGGACGACGGCGGCCTTGCCCGCGGGCAATGTCCCGGCGATGACCTCGTTGATCCCGGTGGCGGCCGCGACGGCCCGCGCGGTGGCCTCGTTGTCCCCGGTCAGCAGGACCGGGTGCAGCCCGAGCCCGCGAAGCTCGGCAACGGCGGCCGCGGCGGACGGCTTGACCGTGTCCGCGACCGCGACCGCGCCACGGACGGCGCCGTCCCAGCCGGCCAGCACCGTGGTGCAGCCGGATCGCTCCCACGCCTGGCACGGCCCGGCCAGGTCCGGCGGGATCGGCATGCCCCGGTCGGCGAGCAGCGCGGCGCGGCCGACAACGACCTCATAGCCGTCGACGATCCCGCGGGCACCGAGTCCCGGCAGCGCCGCGAAGCGCTCGGCGGCCGCGAGCGGCCCGGCCTCGGCCGCGGCGGTGGCGGCGATCGCCGCGGCGACCGCGTGCTCGGACGCCTGCTCCACCGCGCCGGCGTAGCGGAGCAGGTCCGCGCGGCTGGTCCCGGCCACGGTCTGGACACCGGTCAGCGACATCCGGCCGGTAGTGACGGTACCGGTCTTGTCCAGCACGACCGTGTTGACGGACCGGGACGATTCCAGCGCCTGGTAGCCCTTGATGAAGATCCCGAGTTGTGCGCCGCGCCCGCACGCGGCCACGAGAGCGGCCGGGGTCGCGAGCCCCAGCGCGCAGGGGCAGGCGATGATCAGGACGGCGAGCCCGGCGCTGAAGGCAAGTCCGGCCGGGCTCCCGGCCAGCAGCCACCCGGCCAGGGTGAGAACGGAAAACGTGAGGACCAGCGGGACGAACACCCCGCAGATGCGGTCCGCCAGCCGCTGGATGGCCGCCTTGTCCGCCTGGGCCTGCTCGACCAGCCTGATCAGGTGGGCGAGCTGAGTATCCGGGCCCACCTTGACCGCGCGGACGACCAGCCGCCCGGTGAGCACGATCGTCCCGCCGATAACGCTGTCCCCCTCGCACGTGCCGGCGGGGACGGACTCCCCCGTCATCATGCTGCGGTCCACCGCGGTCTGGCCGAACAGCACCTCGCCGTCCGCGGCGATGGTCTCCCCCGGCCGCACGACGAACATGTCCCCCGGGCGAAGCTGGCGGGCCGGGATCTGGCGCTCGGCCCCGTCCGTCTCCAGCAGGCAGACGTCTTTTGCCCCCGCGGCGGCCAGCTCACGCATGGCCGCTCCGGCGGTCCGCCGCGCGCGGGCCTCATACAGCCGGCCGGCCAGCAGGAACGTGGTGACCGACGCGGCGACCTCGAGATAGATGCCGCCGCCGGAGCCGTGCATGAGCCGCCGCCAGACACCTTCGGTGACCCGGGCACGGTCCAGGACGAATATGGCGTAGACGGACCAGCCGCAGGCCGCGATGATGCCCAGCGACACGAGCGTGTCCATCGTGGCGGCGCCGTGCCGGGCGTTCATCAGCGCGGCGCGGTGGAACGGCCACGCGGCCCACAGCGCCACCGGCGCCGCACACCCGACGAGCGCCCACTGCCAGCCGGGGAAGCGGTCGGCCGGAACCAGCGACAGCAGCAGGGACAGGTCGGTCAGCGGAACGAAGAAGACGAGGGCGAGGATCAGCCTGCGGCGCAGATACGCCGCGTCCCGGCCGGCCGCCGGATCGTCTTCGCCGCCGGAGGAGACGGTGCTGTGCCGGGCGGAGTACCCGGCGTCCTCGATCACCGTGGCGAGCGTCTGGACCGGCATCGCGGACGGCGCGGTGACACGGGCCGTCGCGGTCGCGTAGTTCACCGCGGCCGAGACGTCACCGATCTTGTTGAGCTTCTTCTCGATCCGCGCCGCGCACGCCGCGCAGCTCATACCCTCGATCGACAGCTCAATCTCGCGTGTGGCCACGGTCTGGCTCATCTTCCGTCAGCGTTCCTGCGATCCGAGATCATATCGCCTGGCACGATGATTAGCGGTGCGGCGTCACGGCGACCGCGCCTGTGGACCAGAGAGGGGGGCGACCGCGCCTGTGGACCAGAGAGGGGGGCGACCGCGCCTGTGGACCAGAGAGGGGGGCGACCGCGCCTGTGGACCAGAGAGGACGGTGATGGTCCGGTGACCCCGGCCGCGAAGCTGTGCGGCTTCCTGCTGCTGCTGGTGGCGATCTTCCTGGGCGCGTACGCCGCCGGGGCGCATCTCGGCCCGGTCACCGTGGGCTCCGCCACCGGGACCTCCAGCCCCGGCCGGGTGAACCCCAGCGGCACGGGCACCGGCGGCACGGGCACCGGCGGCACGGGCACCGGCGGCACGGGCGGGTCCATGAACATGGGCGGGCCGTGAGCGACATGCGGACCGGGGAAACCGGGACAGACGCTGGCGTGCGGACCGAGCTGATCGTGGGCGGGATGAGCTGCGGCGCGTGCGCGGCGCGGATCGAGCGGCGGCTGAACCGGCTGGACGGGGTGACAGCGAGCGTCAACTACGCCACCGGCAAGGCGTATTTCGCCAGCATCGGCGGGCGGGAACCCGCCGAACTGATCGGCGTGATCGAGTCCTGCGGATACTCGGCCACTGCGCCCGCCCCGGAGGCGGACGATCCGGCCGCGGACCCGGCCGTCCGGGCCCTGGGGCGGCGCCTCGCCGTCTGCGTCCCCCTCGCCGTCGCGGTCATCGTGCTGGCGATGGTACCGGCGGCGCAGTTCAGCGGCTGGCCGTGGGCCAGCCTCGTGCTGGCCACCCCGGTGGCGGTGTGGGGCGCCTGGCCGCTGCACCGGGCGGCCTGGACGGGCCTCGGCCACGGCACAGCGACGATGGACACTCTCGTCAGCATGGCGGTGGCCGCCTCGTTCGGCTGGTCGGTCTACGCGCTGTTCACCTCCGGCGGTGCCGGCATGTCCATGCGGATGTCGTTCGGCTCGACGTTCGGGCCGGCCTGGCAGTCATCCGCTCTATCTGGACGTGGCCGCCGGGGTCCCCGCCGCGGTGCTGGCCGGCCGCTACCTGGAGGCCCGCGCCCGGGCCCGTTCGGGCGCCGCGCTCACCGCGCTGGCCGGGCTCGGCGCCAAGACCGTCGCCGTGCTCCGCGACGGCACCGAGCAGCGGGTCGCGGTGGAGACGCTGCTGGCCGGCGAGCTGTTCGTGGTGCGGCCCGGCGAGAAGATCGCCACCGACGGCGTCATCACCGAGGGCAGCTCCGCCGTCGACGCGTCGCTGGTCACCGGGGAGTCCGTCCCGGCCGAGGTGGGACCCGGGGACGAGGTGACCGGCGCGACGCTCAACATGAGCGGGCGGCTGGTGGTGCGGGCCATCCGGGTCGGCGCCGGCACGGTGCTGGCCCAGATCACCCGGCTGGTCGGCGAGGCGCAGGGGTCCAAGGCGTCCGCGCAGCGGCTGGCCGACCGGATCGCCGCGATCTTCGTCCCGTGCGTGATCAGCCTGGCGGTGGTCACCCTCGGCTTCTGGCTGGGCGCCGGCGTGGGCGGGACCGCGGCGGGCAGCGCGGCGGTGGCCGTGCTGGTGGTCGCGTGCCCGTGCGCGCTCGGCCTGGCCACGCCGACGGCGCTGCTGGCCGCGGCCGGCCGCGGCGCGGAGCTAGGCATCCTGGTCAAGGGCGCCCGCGCGCTGGAAGCCGCCCGGCACGTCCGGGTCGTCGTATTCGATAAGACCGGCACGCTGACCACGGGCACGATGCGGCTGCACACCATCATCACGTCACCGGGCACCGAGGAGGACGAGGCGCTGCGGCTGGCCGGGGCGGTGGAGGACGCGTCCGAGCACCCGATCGGCCAGGCCATCGCGCGGGAAGCCGCCGCGCGCTGCGGCGGACTGCTCCCGGTCACCGGTTTCGCGCCGCTGCCCGGGGCCGGGGTCCGCGGCGTGGCGGACGGGCGGACGGTCACGGTCGGCAGCCCGGAGCTGTTCGCAGGCTTGGGGCTGACCGTGCCGGTGCCGCTGCGCCGGGCCGTCGCCGCGGCCGAGGACGCCGGCCAGACCGCGGTGCTGGCCGGCTGGGACGACGCGGTCCGGGCCGTGCTGGTGGTCGCGGATACGCTGCGGCCCGGCAGCACCGCCGCGGTGGCCCGCATCCAGCGGCTCGGCCTGGCCACCGCGCTGCTGACCGGCGACAGCGAGCGCACCGCGCACGCCGTGGCCGCCCGGCTGAAGATCCCGGAGCAGAACGTGTTCGCCCGGGTCCGCCCGGAGGAAAAGGCCGACAAGATCCGGCAGCTTCAGGGTGAGAGGTACGCCGTGGCCATGGTCGGCGACGGCGTCAACGACGCGGCCGCCCTCGCCCAGGCCGACCTCGGCATGGCCGCCGGCACCGGGACCGACGCCGCGATCGGCGCCGCCGACCTGACCCTGGTCAACGGGGACCCGAACACGATCGCCGAGGCTCTGCTGCTGGCCCGGGCCACGCTGAGGGTGATCCGGGGCAACCTCGTCTGGGCCTTCGGCTACAACGCGATCGCGATCCCGGCCGCCGCACTCGGTTACCTCAACCCGCTGTTCGCCGGGATCGCGATGGCCGCCAGCTCGCTCTTCGTGACCGGCAACAGCCTGCAGCTACGCCACTTCGGGCGGCGGCGCGCCGCCCAGCCGGCGCCGGTGCCGGGCTCGGCGGAAGGCGGCCGGTGAGCGCGGCCACGGCCGGCCATCCGCCGCGGCCGAGCGCAGCGGCCTGGCTGCGCGACCTGGCGCGGGCCGCGGCCGGGCCGGTGGCCGGCGCCGCCGTACTCGTCGGGCTGCTGTCCGGCTGGGTCGCCATCGACGGCGCCGGCACCATCACCCCGCTGCGGATCCAGATCAGCCTGGCCGCGGTCCCGATGCGGAGCTACCCGGGCGCCGCGACGGCCCCGTCCGGCCCCGCCAGCATGTTCCTGACGATCTCGAACCGGGGCACACAGCCGGACGAGCTGCTGTCGGTCCGCAGCCCGGTAGCACGCCGCATCGTGCTGAGACGCAGCAGCGGGCCGCAAGATCCGGGCACGGTGGTCACGGAGCTGAAGATCCCGGCGCGGACCAGCCTCACCCTGACCCCGTTCGGCAACGACGTGGTGCTCGAGGATCCGAGGCCGTTCGAGAACGACACTACCGTGCCGCTGACGCTGACCTTCCGGCACGCCGCCCAGATCACCGTGGACGCTAACGTCTCGGCGCCCGGTACGCCCTGACCCTCATCGCTCACACGTGCGGCAGGTACTGGCTGACCTGCGGGGTGAACTGGGTGAGGTCGTAGCTGCCTAGGTGCTGCTCGATCCCGGCGACCCGGCCGACCATGGCGGTGAACTCACCACCGCCGAATTGCTGACAGTCCCGGAGAGGGGGCCCGAGCGGAGCCGCGGGAAGACGACCGGCACAGGCGCCGGCACACGTCACCGCGTGGTGGTTGTCCGGAGCGAATGAGTACAGCGCGTATCCTTTCGCCGTCACCAGCACCGTGCCGACGCCGGGGAGGGAGCGGGCCATGACCCTGACCCTCGGCCCACCATGCGCGGGCGTCGCGCCGGGCGCCGATCCTGCCGTTCCCGCGCTGCCACAGCCGGCCGTCAGCAACAGCCCCGCAACCGTCATGGCGGCCCGTCCGGGCAGGCTGGCCCGCCGGAATTCCGCCAGGGCGCCGACGGGAAGGGGACGCCAGCCTCGCAGCACCGCCGCTTCCCTCCTCCGCGACACGTCCATCCATGGCCGGCGCACGGGCGGCATCTGGCGGCCTGCCGACCGTACTACGGCTCGTAGTTGTAGGCTGACCGTGTCAAACCCTTGCTGGGCCGCCGGGCCCGTTAACACTGTGAGTGGTGGAGGTTGGCGGACGCCATGCCCGGGATGAACAACGGCCTGAACGCCGACGATCCCACAGTGGTCGCCGCGTTCCGCTCAGCCCTGCTCCACCAGGGGCTGATCGCCCTGGCCGTCTTCGCGGTGCTCTCCGTGGTGTGGGTCAGCGTCCGCGGCCGGGCCGATGCCGCAGCGGGCGACGGGCCCGGCCCGGCCGGTTCACCCGGGCCGGGCCGCGAGGGCCGCCGTGAACCGGCCGGGCATCAGGTGCTGCGGATCGGCTTCGGGCTGCTGTGGGTGCTCGACGGGGTGCTGCAGGCGCAGCCCAGGATGGCCGCGGGCCTGCCGTCGCAGGTGATCGAGCCCACCGCGGCGAGCTCACCGCACTGGGTGCAGCACCTGGTCAACTGGGCCGGGACGACGTGGTCCTACCACCCGATCCAGGCCGGGGCCGCGGCGGTATGGATTCAGGTGGGCATCGGGCTGTGGCTGCTGGCCGCGCCGCGCGGTCTTTCGGCCCGCCTGGCGGGGGCGGCCGGCGTGGCCTGGGGCCTGGTCGTCTGGGTGTTCGGCGAATCCTTCGGCGGGATCTTCGCCCCGGGTCTGACCTGGCTGTCCGGCGCCCCTGGTGCGGCGCTGATCTACGCCGTCGTGGGCGGCCTGCTGATGCTGCCGGCGCGAAGCTGGCGGTCGCCACGGCTGGGGCGGGCGATACTGGCCGGGCTGGGGCTGTTCCTGGTCGGCATGGCGGTCCTGCAGGCCTGGCCGGGCCGGGGTTTCTGGCAGGGCAGTTCCGGCGGTCAGCCCGGCACTCTCACCGGCATGATCCAGTCGATGGCCGGGACGTCGCAGCCCCGGTTCCTGTCTTCGCTGGTGTCCGGCTTCGAGTCGCTGGTCCGCGGCCACGGTTTCGCCGTCAACCTGGTTGCCGTGGCCGCGCTCGCGGTGATCGGCGCCGCGTTCCTCACCGGCCGGCGTGAGGTGGCCCGGCCGGCCCTGGCGGCGTTCCTCGTACTGTGCTTCGCGGACTGGGTGCTGATCGAGGACTTCGGTTTCTTCGGCGGCCTGGGCACCGACCCGAACAGCATGATCCCGATGGTGCTGCTGGCGGCCGGGGGCTTCCTCGCGCTGACCCAGGCCCCCGCCGCCGTCACCGCCTCTGCCGCGGAAGCCGCACTCGGGTACACCGGAACCGGGCAGCTCGTGGCGGAGCCCGCGACGGGCGGCCGGGGCCGGACGGGGCCCGCCGCCCTGCGCGGGGCCCTGGGGCGGTCCGTGCGGGCGGCCACCTTCGGCACGATGACGTCGGCCGCCGCGTTCGGCGTGATCGTGCTCGGTGCCGTCCCGATGGCCGCGGCCCAGACCACCCCGGCCGCGAGCGCCATCCTCGCGCAGTCCATCGACGGCGGCGCGAGCCCGATCAACATCCCGGCCCCCGGCTTCAGCCTGACCGACCAGAACGGCCGGCCGGTCGCGCTGGCCGGCCTGCGCGGCAAGGTAGTGCTGCTGACGTTCCTCGACCCGGTGTGCGTGACCGACTGCCCGCTCATCGCGCAGGAGTTCCGGCAGGCCGGCCAGCTGCTCGGCGCGAAGACCAGCCAGGTCGAGCTGGTCGCCATCGACGTCAACCCGCTGTACAACGAAGTGGCCTATACGCAGGCGTTCGACCGCGCGGAGGAACTGACCGGCGTCCCCGGCTGGCGGTACCTGACCGGCAGCCCGGCCCGGCTGCGGCAGGTCTACCGTGCCTACGGCCAGCCGGCGCAGACCCTGCCGGCCGGCGCGATGCTCGGGCACACCGACATCGCCTTCGTCATCGACACCCACGGCGAGCTACGCGAGGAACTGGACATGGATCCCGGTCCGGGAACGGCGGCCACCAAGTCGTCCTTCGCCACCGAGCTGGCCAGCGCGGCCACCCAGACGCTGCGCAGCTCGTGAGCGGGGGGCGGGCGGTACGCAGAGGGCCGGCGGCGCGCGGGGCGCGGCTCCCGGTGGCGGTGCTGGGGCTCGCGCTGCTCGCCGGCGGGTGCGGCAGCGTCGCCGGCTGGACGGCCACGCCGAGTCCTGCGGTTCCGGCCCCGCTGTCGCTGAGCACGTCGGTGCAGGGGGCGGGGGCCACATGGGCAACGATCCCGATGGGCGCGGCGTCGGGTGCGGACCAGTTCTGGCAGCTGTTCGTACTGCCGGCGGGCGGCAGCCGGTGGTCGCTGCAGACCCCGCCCGACATCGCGACCAACGGCGCGATCGTGCTGGCCGCACCGGATGCGGCGGGGCCAGGCGGGACCGGCGCGGGCGGGACGGGCGGGAAGACGCTCGTGGCCGGGGTGCGGCCCAGCCTGGACCTGGCCTTCTCGCCGATCACCAGCACGTCGGACCTGGGCCGGAGCTGGGGGACCCAGCCGCCCCAGTCCGGGCTCGCGGGCCTCCCGGACGCGCTGGCGGCCGGCCCCGCCGGGCCCGGGGTCCAGCTGATCGCGCTCGGCCAGGGCGGCGAGGTCAGCGTCACCGCCGGGGCCGGCGGCACGTGGCGCCCGCTGACCACCGAACGGGCCCTGGCCGAGACCCCCGCGGGCCGGGACTGCGGCCTGACCGGGCTCACCGCCGCCGCCTACACGCCGGCTGGAACGCCGCTGCTGGCCGGGACGTGTGACCGGGCCGGCACCGCGGGCGTGTTCGGCGAAAAGGGCGGGACGTGGCACCCGGTCGGCCCGGCCCTCCCGGCCTCGCTGGCCTCGGCGGGCTCGCTGGCCTCGGCGGGCTCGTCGGGCGGCCCAGGCTCGTCGGGCGGGCCGCGCGTCCGGGTGCTCCGGCTGACCCGCGCCGGCGGCGGCGACATGGCGTTGCTGGAAGCGGGCACCGCGCCGTCACTGAGCCTGCTCGCGGCGTGGACCGGCGACGGTGGCCAGCACTGGGCGCTGTCCCCCGTTCTCCGCCTGGGCGCGGTCGCGGCGGTCTCCGCGTCATTCGGTGCCGGCGGGGTGGGGGTCGTGCTGGCCGGGAACCGGGCCGAGACGATTTCCGGTCCCGGGTCGTCCTGGCGGCGGCTGCCTGCGCTGCCGGACGGCCGGACGGTCACGATGGCGCTGCCCGCCGCCGGCACCACCGAGGCGCTCGCCGCGAACGCCGGCACGCTGACGGCCTGGCGCCTGGCCGGGAGCCCGGCCAGGTGGGTGACGGCGCAATCCATCAAGGTGCCGATCCAGTACGGCTCCTCCAGCTAGCTAGCCGGAGATGACCCGCACGGCGGCGGGCGCCCAGCCGGGCCCGTTCGGCATGATCGTGATCTCAGGTGCCGGCGGGTGTCCAGGTGCCGCCGATGGCCGGCGCGCGCAGGCCGCCCGCGGAAACTGAGATCATGGTCCGAAACCACGCTACGTCGGCGCTGCGCGCCGCTGACATCACCCCCGGGGAAGGACACGATTCGATGATTGCGCAGGCGGATCCGGAGAGCTTCAGCTTCCAGGCCGAGGTCGTCCAGATCCTCGATCTGATGGTGCACTCGCTGTACAGCAACAAGGAGATCTTCCTGCGTGAACTGGTCTCCAACGCCTCGGACGCCATCGACCGGCTGCGCCTGGAACTGCTGTCCCGGTCCGAATCGCCCGACGATGAGGGCCCGCTGCAGATCCACGTCAGCTACGACAAGGACGCCGGGACGATCACCGTGGCGGACAACGGCATCGGCATGAGCCGGGCCGAGGTGATCGAGCACATCGGCACGATCGCCAAGTCGGGCACCCGCGACTTCCTGCACGCGCTGACCGGCGACCAGCGGCGGGACGCGTCGCTGATCGGCCAGTTCGGCGTGGGTTTCTATGCGTCCTTCATCGTGGCCGGCCGGGTGGTGCTGACCACCCGCCGGGCCGGGCTGCCCGCGAGCGAGGGGGTCCGCTGGGAGTCCGACGGCCGGGGCACGTACACGCTGGAGACCGCCGAGGTGCCGGCCCGGGGCACCACGATCGTGCTCCATCTCCGGGACGGCGAGGATGACCTGCTGAACCGCCCCCGGTTGCGCTCGATCATCCAGAAGTACTCCGACCACATCAGCCTGCCGATCATCATGCCGGCCGAACGGGCCGACGGCGGGGCCGGGCCGGCGCCGGGGAAGCGGCCGGGGAAGCGCCAGGGGAACCCGTCAATCAGGCTTCCGCCCTGTGGGCCCGGTCCAAGAGCGACATCAGCGACCAGGACTACCGGGACTTCTACCGGCATCTCACCGGCGACATCGCCGATCCGCTGGCCTGGTTGCACAGCAAGATGGAGGGGATGTTCGAGTACACGCTGCTGCTGTTCATCCCCGGGAGCGCCCCCTACGACCTGTGGATCCCTGACTCCAGCCATGGCGTCAAGCTGCACGTCCAGCGGGTCTTCATCATGACCGACTCCGGCCAGCTGATGCCCTCCTACCTGCGGTTCATCCGCGGCGTGATCGACTCAAGCGACCTGCCGCTGAACGTGTCGCGGGAACTGCTGCAGGGCAGCCGGGCGGTCAGCCATATCCGCTCCAGCGCGGTCAAGAAGGTGCTGAAGCTGCTAGCCGACATGGCCGCGAACGAGCCGGACAAGTACGCCACCTTCTGGGCGCAGTACGGCGCGGTGCTCAAGGAGGGCATCTCGGAGGACTACGCCAACCGGGATGACCTGGCCCGCCTGCTACGGTTCACCTCCACCGCACCCTCCGGGTCCTCCGCGTCCTCCGGGTCCGGCTCCGGCCAGCCTGGCGTTTCCCTCAGCGACTACGTGGCGCGGATGAAGGAGGGCCAGGACCGCATCTACTACCTGCTGGCGCCGGGCCCGGCCGCCGCCGGCAGCCCGCACCTGGAGGCGTTCCGCGCCAAGGGCGTGGAGGTCCTGCTGCTGAACGAGGCCGTGGACAGCTGGGTCGTCGCCAGCCTGCACGAGTTCGACGGCAAGCGGCTGCAGTCGGTCGCGCAGGGCGCGGCGGATCTGGGCGCCCTGGCGGACGAGGCCGAGAAGGCGGCCACCAAGCAGGCCGGCACCGAGTTCGCGGCCCTGACCGGAAGGCTCAAGGACCTGCTGGCCGGGCAGGCCGTCGACGTGCGGGTGACCAGCCGGCTGACCACCTCCCCCGCGTGCATCGTGGCGAACGAGCCCGACATCGAGCTGAACCTCATGCGCCGGATGAGGAACTCGGGCCTGCCCAGCCAGCCGGTGCTGGAGATCAACCCGCGGCATCCGCTGGTGAAGCGGCTCAACCGCCGGCTGGACGATCCGCGGCTCGGCGACTGGGCGCACATCCTGTTCAGCCAGGCCGTTCTCACGCTGGGCGCCCGGATCGAGGACCCGGCCGCCTTCGTCACCCGGATGAATGACCTGTTCGAGGCGCTGACCTCCGGCGACGGGACCGCCCATGACGGGACCGCCGGCGATGGGGCCGCCGGCGATGGGGCCGCCGGCGGTGGGGCCGCCGGCGGTGGGGCCGCCGGCGGTGACGAGGCCTGATGCCCGCGCCGGAGCCGGATGCGCTCCCGTTCCGGTACGGCGCGCGGCTGGCCAACGAGATCGAGGCGCGCTGGCAGCAGCGCTGGGAGACCGACGGCACGTTCCACTCCGCCAATCCGGCCGGCCCGCTGTCTGATGGGTTCGACCGGGTCAAGGGCCGGCCGAGGTTCTACGTCCTCGACATGTTCCCCTATCCCAGCGGGGCCGGGCTGCACGTCGGCCACCCGCTCGGCTACATCGGCACCGACGTGCTGGCCCGGTACCAGCGGATGAACGGCCGGCACGTCATGCACGCCCTGGGCTATGACGCGTTCGGCCTGCCCGCGGAGCAGTACGCGATCGACACCGGCCAGCACCCGCAGGTCACGACGCAGGCCAACGTGGCCACCATGCGCCGCCAGCTCCGCCGGCTCGGGCTGGGGCACGACACCCGGCGGGAAATCGCCACCACCGACGTCTCGTTCTACCGGTGGACCCAGTGGATCTTCCTGCAGATCTTCGGCAGCTGGGTGGACGAGCGGACCGGGAAGGCCCGGCCGATCGGTGACCTGATCGCCGAGTTCGAGGCCGGGGAGCGGGCCACCCCGGACGGGACCCCCTGGCGTGAGCTGCCGGCTCTGGCGCGCCGCGCCGTGATCGACGGCTACCGGCTGGCCTACAGCTCGGAGGAGCTGGTGAACTGGTGCCCCGGGCTGGGCACCGTGCTCGCGAACGAGGAGGTCACCCCGGACGGGCGCAGCGACATCGGGAATTACCCCGTTTACCGCAGGCCGCTACGGCAGTGGATGCTGCGCATCACCTCCTTCGCCGAGCGGCTGATCGCCGACCTGGACGAACTGCAGTGGCCGGAGTCCATCAAGCAGCTGCAGCGCAACTGGATCGGCGCCAGCGACGGGTCCCTGATCAATCTGCCCGTCGCCGGTCCCGGCGGGCCCGGCGGGGCCGGCGGGGCGGGTCCGATCGTCGAGGTCTTCA
Organism: uncultured Actinomycetes bacterium; assembly: GCA_963805255.1. Lineage (GTDB taxonomy): Bacteria > Actinomycetota > Actinomycetes > Streptosporangiales > Streptosporangiaceae > Bog-532. The sequence continues at coordinate 110,100 of CAWDTK010000020.1, read as the reverse complement.
CCACCCGCCCGGATACCCTCGCCGGTGCCACCTACGTGGTGCTCGCGCCGGAACATCCACTGGTGGACCAGTTGCTGCCGCAGACGTGGCCGGACGGAACGCCGCCGGCATGGACGTACCCGGAAGGCCGGGAAGGCGCTGGGGTCTCCGGCGGCGCTGGGGTCGCGGACGGTACGGGCGCCTGGACGCCGCTGGCCGCGATCGCCGCCTACCGGGCCGCGGCGGCGCGGCTCAGCGACCGGCAGCGCACCACCGGGGCGGGCGCCAAGACCGGCGTCTTCACCGGCCGGAACGTCGTCAACCCCCGCACCGGGGAGCAGATCCCCGTCTTCGTCGCCGACTACGTCCTGATGGGGTACGGGACCGGCGCGATCATGGCGGTTCCCGCCCACGATGAGCGTGATCTCGATTTCGCCGGGTCGTTCGGCCTGAATATCCGCCCGGTGCCGGAGCCGCCGAGCATCGCGGCCGCGATCGCCTGGCTGGAGCGCACGGGCACCGGGCGGGGGACGCGGGCCTACCGGCTGCGCGACTGGCAGTTCTCCCGGCAGCGCTACTGGGGCGAGCCGTTCCCGATCGTCTACGACGAGCACGACCTGCCCGTCGCGCTGCCCGAGGCGCTGCTGCCGGTGCGGCTGCCGGAGATGAGCGACTTCCGGCCGGAGCCGCAGGCCGGCGAGTCCAGCGCCCCGGTGCCGCCGCTGGCCCGGGCGCGGGAGTGGGCGAACGTCGAGCTCGACCTCGGCGACGGCCCGAAGCGTTACCGCCGTGAGCTGAACACGATGCCGCAGTGGGCCGGGTCGTGCTGGTACTACCTGCGCTACCTCGATCCGGGCAACGAGCGGGCCTTCATCGACCCCGCGATCGACCGGTACTGGATGGTTCCGCCGGACGCCGCCTTCGACGGCGACGGGGGCGTCGGCCTGTACGTCGGCGGCGTGGAGCACGGCGTGCTGCACCTGCTGTACGCGCGCTTCTGGCACAAAGTCCTCTACGACCTGGGGCACGTGTCGACCCGGGAACCGTTCCGCCGGCTGGTCAACCAGGGCTACATCCTGGCCGACGCCTTCACCGACGAGCGCGGGATGTACGTCCAGGCCGCCGAGGTGGAGCACGAGGCCGACGGGTACACCTTCAACGGCCGGCCGGTGACCCGCCGGGCCGGCAAGATGGGCAAAAGCCTGAAGAACAGCGTCAGTCCCGACTCCATCTACACCCGCTACGGCGCGGACACGCTGCGGCTGTACGAGATGGCCACCGGGCCGCTGGAGGCCGACCGTCCGTGGCGGACCGGGGACATCATCGGCGTGCACCGGTTCCTGCAGCGGCTGTGGCGCAGCGTCATCGACGAGACGACGGGTGCGCCGCGGGTCAGCGACGACGAGCTTGACGATGGTACGCTCCGGCGGCTGCACCAGACGATCACGGTGGTCCGCGAAGATCTGGAGACACTGCACTACAACACCGCGATCGCCCGGCTGATCGAGCTGACCACGCACGCCGCCCAGGTCGCGGCCGCGCGCGGGGCCCTGCCGCGGGCGCTGGCCGAGCCGCTGGTGCTGATGGTGGCGCCGCTGGCCCCGCACATCGCCGAGGAACTATGGGCGCGGCTCGGCCATTCAGAGTCGCTCGCCTACGCCCCGTTCCCGGCCGCCGACCCGGCCCTGGCCACCGAGCCGACCGTGGAACTGCCGGTGCAGGTCAACGGGAAGGTGCGGTTCACCATCGAGGTGCCGGCCGATGCCGGTGCGGACGAGATCCGGCGGGTGCTGACCGGGCACGGCGACTTCGCCCGGCACACCGCCGGCGCGCCCATCGAGCGCATCGTCATCATCCCCGGCCGCATCGCGAACGTGGTGACGACCGCGCCCGGTTAGCCCCTGCCGATCACGGGCACCGGGGGGCGCGCAGCACCGTGACGGAGCGGGGGCCGGCGGTGAGCTGGTCGCCGGTGTTCACCGTGGCCGGCCCGGGCGGCGCGGCGTCGTCGTGGGCGGCGTCGTCGTACGTGCTCACCTCGACCTGCCAGTGCGGGGCGGTACCCTCCGGCGGCGTCCGGACGGCCGGAATCGTGAAGGTCAGCGGCTCCCACCAGGCGTTGACCACGATGAGGAAGTCGTCGTCGACCAGCAGGGACCCGTCGGCGGCGCGGTCGGGGCTGTCCGAGCCGTCCAGGTAGATGGCCACGGCCAGGGAACTGTCATCGTCCCAGTCGGCGTCGGTCATGGCCGTCCCGGCCGGGGTGTACCAGCCCAGCTCTTTCGCGTCGGCGCCGGACAGGAAGCGGTGGCGGCGGAACACGGGGTGCGTGCGGCGCAGCGCGATCAGGCGCCGGGTGAAGGCGAGCAGATCACGGTCGGCGCTGGACCAGTCGAACCAGGAGATCTCGTTGTCCTGGCAGTAGGCGTTGTTGTTGCCCTGCTGGGTGCGGCCGATCTCGTCGCCGCCGAGCAGCATGGGCACGCCCGAGGACAGCAGCAGGGTAGCGAGCATGGCCCGGGACTGGCGAGCCCGCAGAGCCTGAATGCCCCGGTCGTCGGTCGGGCCCTCCGCGCCGCAGTTCCAGGATCGGTTGTCGTTACTGCCGTCCCGGTTGGATTCGCCGTTGGCCTCGTTGTGCTTGCCGTCGTAGGAGACCAGGTCGCGCAGGGTGAAACCGTCGTGCACGGTGATCAGGTTCACCGATGAGGTGGGCCGGCGCCGGTCCCATCCGTACAGGTCGGAGGATCCGGCGAACCGGGTGGCGAACTCGCCCAGCCCGATGTGCTGGCTGCGCCAGAAGTCCCGCATGCTGTCGCGGTACCGGCCGTTCCACTCGCTCCACAGCGGCGGGAACCGGCCCAGGTCGTAGCTGTCCATCTGGCCGACGTCCCATGGCTCCGCGATCAGCTTGGCCCGGGACACCACCGGGTCCTGGGAGATCAGGTCGAAGAACGCCGACGTGCCGTCGAAGCCGCCTTCCTGGCGGGCCAGGGTGGCGGCGAGGTCGAACCGGAACCCGTCGACGTGCATCTCCATCAGCCAGTAGCGCAGCGAGTCCATGATCAGCTGCAGGGTGCGGGGGTGGCCCGCGTTCAGCGAGTTGCCGGTGCCGGTCGTGTCGAAGTAGTAGCGCGGATCGTCTCTGTCGAGACGGTAGTAGGCGGGGTTGTCCAGGCCGCGGAAGCACAGCGTCGGGCCGAGCTGGTTGCCCTCGGCGGTGTGGTTGAACACCACATCGATGATGACCTCCAGGCCGGCCGCGTGCAGCGCGTCCACCATGTCCTTGAACTCGGCGACCTGGCCACCGGGCTGCCCGGCACGCACCGCGGCGGAATACCGCTGGCTGGGTGCGAAGAACCCGATGGTGTTGTACCCCCAGTAGTTGGTCAGGCCCTGGTCAGTGAGCGAGCCCTCCGGCACGAACTCGTGCACGGGCAGCAGCTCGACGGCGGTGACGCCGAGGCCGGTCAGGTACCCGATGGCGGCCTCGTGCCCCAGCCCGGCGTAGGTGCCGCGCAGCTCTTCCGGCACGCCGGGGTGCTGCATGGTGAAGCCCTTGACGTGCACCTCGCAGATGATCGTGTCCGCGTACGGGCGCCGGATCGGGACATTCTGGTGCCAGGTGTACGCGGGGTCCACGACGAGGCTGTGCGGCACGTCGGGTCCGGAGTCGAGGTTGCTGGAAGTGTCCGGGTCGCCGTCGGCGTAGCCGAGCACGCTGGGGCCGTTCCGCATGCCGCCGGTCACGGCGCGGCAGTAGGGGTCGAGCAGGAGCTTCGCCTCGTTGCAGCGGACACCGCTGGCCGGCTGGTAGGGGCCGGAGGCGCGGTAGCCGTAGGCCTGCCCGGGGCCGACCCCCGGCACGAAGGTGTGCCAGACACCCGCGTCGTAATCCACCAGCGGGACCCGGGTCTCGTTGCCGCCAGAGTCGAGCAGGCACAGCGTGATGCCGTTGGCGACCTCGGAGGCCACCGCGAAGTTCGTCCCGCCGCCCCAGAACGTCGCACCCAGCGGGAAGGACCGTCCGGGGCGGCCGCCTGGGGCTGGGGCTGGGGCTGGGGCTGGGGTGCTCACGGCTAGCCCTCCTATCCAGTGGGGCCAGAGGGTGTGGTGGGGTCAGGGGGCGCGGTGGGGCTGGCGGGTGCGGTGGAGCCAGAGGGTGCGGTGGGGGACAGCTTCGCAGTGATCCTTTCCAGGCGATCGAGGCTGACAAGGGTAAGCAGCATCCGCTGGTCGCCCGGTTCGCCGCGCAGCAGCCCGCGGGCGGCGCGCCCGGCCGGATCATCACCGTGCAGCCCGTCATCATCGCCGTGGAGCCCGTCCTCGAGCCGGCCGAAACCCTGGACTCGCTGCCGCTCCGCGTTCATCACGCTCTCTTTTACCCCCGACCGCCTTCCGCCACGCCTGTTATCGCAAGGGCTTCGGGCGCGGGTTTGCCGGGGCGGCCGGGGTAGTGCAGATGCCGCGCCCGGAACTCAGCGCGGGCACACGGCCCGCGGTCATCCGGGCAGGCAGCGGGTTTGATGAGATAGACGCCATCGAACGCCAGCGGGCTGATCTTTATGAACTGACCGTCGCTGACCTGGGATGACCTGCCAACCCTTGATCCCGGTGAGCCGTTAGGGGTGCTTGACACCGGCCGCCGGCGTGTGACACGTTCCGGACTGGGCTGGAAAAAACGGGAGCGCGCCTGCACCGGTAAGGAAACCACCATTCGGTCGGCGCACCCGCCTTGACCGCGTATCCCGAAGGCCGCTGAATAGTTCCTCATGAGTGCCGGAAAACTGTTTGCCATCAGCGATCTTCATGTCGCTTTCCCGGGCAACCGCGAGCTTATCGACAAGCTATATCCGGAGTCCGGCAGCGGGGTGCCCTTCGAGGAGGTCTCTGTCGGCTACCCGACGGAATGGCAGCGCCGCGCCAGCCCGCCCGCCCAATCGCGCCAGATCCTGCCGGCGCCCTACCTGCGCCGGGCGCCCTGATGATCGAGCAGTTGCTGCCCGCCGCGGCGGCCAGCGCGGAAGCGTTTGGCGACTTGCCCGGGGCATTGCCCGGCGCGGCGCTGTTCCCGGAGGAAGAGCGGGTCGTCGCGAAGGCGGTGGACAAGCGGCGCCGGGAGTTCACTACCGCGCGGGCGTGCGCCCGGGCCGCGCTGGGCAAACTCGGCCTGCCGCCCGCCCCCATCCTGTCCGGCCCGGGGGGAGCCCCGCAGTGGCCCGCCGGGGTGCTGGGCAGTATCACGCACTGCGACGGGTACCGGGCCTGCGCGGTGGCCTGGGACAGTGATCTGCTCGCCCTGGGGCTGGACGCCGAGCCGAACCACCCGCTGCCCGCCGGCGTGCTGGATGTGGTAACCGTCCCGGACGAGCGCGCCGGACTGCGCGAGCTGAGCTCCGCCGCACCGTCCGTGTGCTGGGACCGGCTCCTGTTCAGCGCCAAGGAATCGGTGTACAAGGCGTGGTTCCCGCTGACCGAGCGCTGGCTCGGCTTCGATCAGGCGGTCGTTACCGTGCAGCCGGCGGCCAGTACGTTCTCGGCGCGCCTCCTGGTGCCGGGACCGGTACGGGACGGCCGCCGGCTCAGCTCGTTCGCCGGCGCCTGGCTCACCCAGAACGGCCTGCTGGTCACCGCGGTCGCGGTGCCCGCGGTGCCCGCGCGTGATCGCTCATCCTTGTCCCCTGACGTATTACCCCGGCGGGCTGCGGGGAAATAACTCCTGGCCGGGAACACCGGAGGAGATGCGACGGCTGCCCCGGAGTAATCTAGTTTATCGGTCGGCTTAATGGGTATAGTGGGCCATGCCGGAACCCGGGAGGTTTGTCACGTTGACCACCGACCTGGCCACCGGGAAAGAAGGCCCAAATCGGCGGTGCGGTCGCGCCAGGGCCCGTTCGGCGCAACGATCTGGCCACGTGCGGGACGGCGGCGCGATGACGGCGCTTTCACCGGCGGCGGTCGGCGTCGGCCGCGTCCGCGGCTGAGGCGATCGGCGTGGCGAGTGATCTGTTGCGCCTGAGCGGCGCCAGCACGGCCGGCAGGCGCCACGACCTCAGCCGTCACTGGCGCAACGGCCGCACCCACGCCAGCCCCGATCCCGTCGATTGGAAATACCGCCACATCGGAAATTACTTGCTCAATAATGTGCACCCGCCGAACCATGGGCAGATATGACGATGACAGCATCCACCCCTGCTGATGTTGACGGTGTTGACATCACGAGCGAAGAGTTCCGCCGTGCCGTCGGCCACTTCGCCACCGGGGTCGCGGTGGTCACCTCCGTCGGGCCGGACGGCCAGCCCGTCGGCACGACGGCCAACGCGGTCAGCTCGCTGTCCCTGGACCCGCCGCTCATCCTCGTCTGCTTCGACCGGGCCAGCCTGACCCTCGAGGCGATCCGTAGCCACGGCGCCTTCGTGGTGAACGTGCTGGCCGCCCCGCAGCAGGAACTGTCCGCCAACTTCGCCCGGCGGGGGCTCACGGCGGCCTGGGAAGGCGTCCGGCACCAGCCGGGCCCGACCGGCAGTCCCCGGCTGGCAGGGGCGCTCGCCACGCTGGAGTGCACCGTGGAGCACAGCCTGCCCGGGGGCGATCACGAGATCATCATCGGGCGCCTCCGGTACGCGGAGACGTCGGCCGACCAAGCCACCCCCCTGCTCTTCTGGCGCGGCTCCTACATGTCCCTCGACGGGCCCGCAGTCTGACCCGCAAATAGGATTTTCGGCGGGTACCCCAAATGGGCCGACGCTATGCGCGCTGCCGACGGCCATCGCGCCCATTTTGCACGCCGGTACGGCGCCGCGCCAGCGGTATCTGGGGCTAACCCAAAGAGGACGGAATCTTCCGCTTAGGGGTGGCGCGGACCGGGCACACGTGGCGTGCGGAGGGGCGGCGGGCGGCGCGGCGCCATCTGACGGGCGGAGGGACGGCGTCCGGCGGGCGGCGGGCGGCGCGGCGCCATCTGACGGGCGGAGGGACAGCGTCCGGCGGGCGGCGGGCGGCGCGGCGCCATCTGACGGGCGGATGGACGGCGTCCGGCGGGTGGCGGGACGGTGGGCGGAGGCTCAGCCCGGCGGGCAGAACTCAGCCCAGAACGCTGTCCGTAGGGCTGCGGGGGCACGTACAGGCCGGGCACCGCACAGAGGCGCGGGCGGGCGGCGCCGTCGACCCGGGCGACCAGCAAGGCGATGTCGTCGCCGTGCCGGGTGGGCCGCTGGGGGCTGGCCAGCAGCCGGTCCGCGAGCGTCTCAAGCTCATCCTCGGCTCCGTCCTCGAGCACGCTGAGCAGGGCGCGGACGTTGCAGTCGGGGTCACGGCCGTCATCTTCGAGCAGGCCGTCCGTGGCCAGGACGAGCGTCGTCCCGGCCGGCAGGGGGACCTTGATCGTCGTGTACTGCTCCGCGGGGTCCACACCCAGCAGTAGGTCGTCACCCTGGCCGAGGAGCACGGGCGCGGCGCCCGGCGAGATGAGGACCGGTGCGGGATGACCGGCCCGGCACATTTCGAGCTCGCTGCCGGCCGGATCGATCACCACGAAACAGCAGGTGGCGAACAGGGCCATGTCCGGATCGGCGTTGAGCTCGGTCAGCCACTGGTTGGCGCGGGTCATCACCTCGGCCGGCCCGTGTCCTTCGCGGGCGTAAGCGTGCACGACCATGCAGAGCCGCCCCATCAGGGAGGCGGCGATTGGGTTGTGTCCCTGGACGTCCCCGATGACCAGGGCGACACGGCCGTCCGTCAGCTCGATCGCGTCGTAGAAATCGCCGCCGATCTCCAGCCCCGACGTCACCGGCTTATAGCGGGCGGCAATGGTCACGCCGGGGGCCAGCAGCGGGCCGCGCGGCAGCAGCCCGCGCTGGAGGTCACGCGCCAGCGCGTGCTCCGATTCATACATCCGCGCCCGCTGCAGCGACTGGGCCAGCAAGGCCGAGGCAGCGACCAGGAGCGCACGCTCCTCGGCGCCGAACTGGCGGGGTTCGGTGAACCCGATCAGGCACGCACCGGTTCTGCCCTTGGCGTCGGGAACCGGGACGGCCGCCCAGGCGCGCTGCGCCGACCCGGTGATCGCCCCGGCGAGGTGCGGATAGCGGGCCGCCAGGTCCGCGCCGGAACCGATGAACACCGCCGCCTCCTGCGCGATGGCGTCCGCGACGGGCGAACCGGGAGACGGCGCGGGATCAGCGAGCAGGCGGCCGGCCTCCGGCTCGAAGCCGTACGAGGTGACGGGGGTGTGGTACCCGTCGTGCTCGGTGACAATGACCAGGCTGTCCGCGCCGTAGGTGGCCAGGCCGACCCACGCGGCCGCCGTGATGGCATCTACGGTGACCGCCGAGGCGAGGGCGGCCGCGAACTTCTGCGTGAGCGACGTCCGTTCGGCGCCCTCGTGCAGCCGGCGCCGTTCGGCCTCACGGGTGGCCCAGATCGTCGTGGTGTCCATGACGAAGCCGGTCATCCTGGCCGGCTGGCCGTCCGGACCCGGCAGGACCCGGCCGCGGGCCTCCATCGAGCGCAGCGAGCCGTCGAGGGCGGCCACCCGGTACTCAATCTGATAGGTGCCGCAGGAGCTCATCATGTGCCGCAACGCCGCGATGATGTCGGGCAGATCTTCTTCCGGGACACGCGACAGGAACGTCTCCATCGTGGCCGGGCCGTCCTCCGGGAGGCCGTGCAGCCCGTAGATACCCGGCTCGCAGACGACCTCGTTAGCGATCATGTCCCAGCTGAAGAACCCGGCGTTGACGGCGGTCACGCCCGGGCGGAAGAGCACCGAGGGCCGACCCGGGCCGGCGGCCTGCTGGCCCGGCGCCGAATGGCCGCCCGCACTGGCTATCACGTCCTCGCGGGTCACTGCCTCCTCGCCGGTCACTGTGTTCCCACTGGCTATCACGTCCTCGCGGGTTACCGCCTCCTCGCCGGTCACTGTGTTCCCACTGGCTATCACGTCCTCGCCGGTCACCGCGTTCCAACTGGTCACCATGTTGTCCTCGCGGGTCACCACGTCCCCGCCGTGCTCTTTCTTCCCATTGACGTGGGGGGCGGAGAGCTTGACGGGGACAGCTACGGGATCGGCCGTCGCCGGAACCGTCGCGCCAGACCAGATCACACCCGCGGTGGGCGCGGCGCCCGTGGCCGGCGCGGCGTGCACGGCCCGGACGACAGCCTCGCCCGCCGCCTCACGCGGCTGGCGAAGATCTTCGACCGGGACGATGCCCGGGCTCACGAGACTGCCACCTTGATATGGAAACAAGAACCGACCCAGTTCAATCACGTACACCTTGTCCTCCCCCCGGCGGCTGTGCGATCCCCTTCGCGCCGCCGACCTAGCTCCAAATAACGTGGGTCCTCCCGACCCGTAGAGCCTGACGAACGCAATGAGCATAGCGCCGAATGGCTGGCATTGTGAGAAAAACGCAGGTCAGAGGTGACCCGACACACTTGTACGGGATGCCCGGGCGGAGCAGAACTTCCCGTATCTCCGCTGCTAGCCCGGCTGCGGCAGTTCTCCGCATTGCTCCCGATCGGAGATGTTTGGGGTACGCCACTTCCGGGCAAGCGCGGCGCTGCGACCACCCCCATCTTCGGGACGGCCGTCAGAAACAGACAATGACATCGACGCGGTTTAAGAGCGGCACATTTTAGTGCATTATTCGGCAAATATTCGGCGTCTGGAAATGGGACTGGCCGCTGATGCGGGCGGGGCCTGTGAGGATTGCGCGGCCTGCAGGACTGATGAGGCCGATGTGACTGACGGGTCGCGGGGGAACGGTTAGGCGCGCTGTCCGCGGATCTGGCGCTTGATGCGGGACAGCATCGCGGCCATGCCGCGCAGCCGCAGCGGGCTGACCAGGTTGGTGAGCCCGAGCTGGCCGGTGAATTCGTCCGGGGTGGCCAGCACCTCGTCCGCGTCCAGGCCATCCAGCCCGGCCTGCAGGATGCCGGCGAACCCGCGCGTGGTCGGCGCCTCCGGCGGCGCGTCGAAGAACAGGTGCACCGCGCCGGCGTCGTCCACCTCGACCGCGAGGAACAGCGGCGACTGGCACTCCGGTACCTGTTCCAGCAGGTCGCGCCGGCCGGCGTAGCGCTCCGGTAGGGCCGGCAGGTCATCGGAGAACTCCAGCAGCAGCTGGAGCCGCTCCTTGCCGGGCAGGCACGTGAAGTCGTCGATGATCTCCGCGAGGCGCGGGTTGAGCGTGCCGGTGGTCATGGCGTGCCGCCCCGGGTGATGGGAACCCGGACGCTGTTGCCCCACTCGGTCCAGGACCCGTCGTAGTTGCGGACGTGCGGGAAACCGAGCAGGTGCTGCAGCACGAACCAGGTGTGGCTGGACCGCTCGCCGATCCGGCAGTACACGACGATGTTGTCGCCCGGCCCCAGCCCGGCCTCGCCGGCGTAGATGCCCTCGAGTTCCTTGCGCTCGCGGAACGTGCCGTCCTCGGCCGCGGCGCGCGCCCAGGGCACGCTCCTCGCGCCCGGGATGTGGCCGCCGCGGACGGCGCCCTCCTGCGGGTAGTCGGGCATGTGCAGGAGCTCGCCGCTGTACTCCCCCGGCGACCTTACGTCGATCATCGGCTGGCCCAGGTGCTCCTCGACCTGGGAACGGAACGCGCGGACCTGGGTGTCGTCCCGGTCGGTCACGGGGTAGCCGGCACGCGGGCGCTCCGGCGCGCCGGTGCTGAGCGGCCGGCTCTCGGCGATCCACTTGGCCCGGCCCCCGTCGAGGAGACGGACGTCCGGGTGGCCGAACAGCGTGCACACCCAGAGCGCGTACGCGGCCCACCAGTTGTTCCGGTCGCCGTACAGCACGAGCGTGGTGCCACGGGAAATCCCCTTCCCCGACATCAGCCGCGCGAAACCCTGGCCGTCGACGTAGTCGCGGGTGTCCGGCTGGTTGAGCTCGGTGTGCCAGTCCAGCTTGACCGCGCCGGGAATGTGGCCGGTCTCGTACAGCAGCACGTCCTCATCGGACTCCGCCACGACCAGCCCGGGGTCATCCAGGTGCCCGGCCAGCCATTCCGTGGAGACCAGCATCTCCGGGTGCGCGTAGTCCTGGAACTTCGCCGCAGAGTCATAGGGCAGCGCCACAGATTCCCCACCTCCGGTCGTGGACGGACTGTTGCAGGCAGGTTAACGCTCCCGCGCGGGCAAGCCTTCCCCGGGACGCCTTCGCAGGTACGCCTGCGCACAGACGCCCCCCGGACCGGCTGCCCCGGGACGCTTGCCCCTGGACGCGGCAGGAATTCCGGCGGCCCGCCTGCGTTATACCGCCAGAGATTTCCACGCTACCGACCGGACGAGGAGCTATGAGCACCATCGAACTGACCAAGGAGACGTTCGGGGAGACCGTCACCCAGCCCGGCATCACCCTGGTGGACTGGTGGGCGTCGTGGTGCGGGCCGTGCCGCATGTTCGCCCCGGTGTTCCAGGCGGCCAGCGACGAGCACATCGACGTCCGGTTCGGCAAGATCGACACCGAGGACCAGGAGGAGCTGGCCGCCGCGGCGCAGATCACCTCGATCCCCACGCTGATGGCCTTCCGCGACGGCATCCTGGTCTTCTCCCAGCCCGGCGCGCTCCCCGCGCCCACGCTCGAGCAGGTCATCAGGGCCGTCCGTGACCTGGACATGGACGAGGTCCGGGCCGAGGTGGCCAAGCAGAAAAACGCGGGCCAGGAAGACCCCGGGACCGCCTGACCCACCCGGGCGCACCGGTCCCCCGGGCAGCGTCAACATCAACCCGGCCTACGGCTGATCGACCAGGCGCGGTGGATGCGCACCGGCGACCTGGGGTCGTAGACGCCGGCGGGTACGTGAACATCACCGTGCGGATCAAGGACATGGTGGATCCGCGGCGGGGAGAACATCTATTCCCGCGGCGGCCGGCGCGGACGGGCGGTTCAGGCCGCCGGTGCCGGTGCTCTTACGGAACCCGCCGAAGAACAGGGCCAGGACGAGAAGCACCGCGACCACGATCAGGAACCACAGCAGGCAGCCGCCGAGAGCCGGCCTGAATGGGCGCGACCGCCCGGTTCTCCGGTTCACCCGCCACGCGATCCTGGACATACCTGGGTTATGCCCGCGCCGCGGCAAATATGTACGCCCGTCGCTGGGGCTCCAGCAGGTGACCGTCAACTTCGGCTCACGTCGCGACCCGTCAGGACGCCTAGGCGTCCTGACGGCCTGGCTCACTACCGCCTTGCTCACTACCGCCTTGCTCAATACCGCCTTGCTCAATACCGCCGGGCCCAGCCCCGCCGGCCGGGGCGTCCGGCCCGGTGACCGGGTAGGGCACGATGGCGATGGTGATGTTGTCGATGCCGCCCGCTTCCAGCGCGAACAGCAGCAGGGCGGTGACCGCGGCGCGCGGATTGTCCAGGGCGGTGGACATCGCCAGGGCCGCGAGATCCCCGCCGTCGGGGTCGTAGTTCCACAGGCCGTCCGAGCACAGCAGCAGCGCGCCCGGGCCGGGCAGCGAGAACCGGGCGACGTGCGGCTCCGCCTCCGGCGCCCCGATACCGATCCACCGCGTCACCACGTGCGCCTGCGGCGACTCCAGCGCGTCGGCCTCCGCCAGCAGCCCCTGCGCGACCATCTCTTCGGCGAGCGAGTCGTCCCGGGTGAGCTGCTGCGCCAGGGGCTCGGGCCTGGCGGCGAGCCAGTAGGCGCGGCTGTCGCCCATCCAGCACAAGGTGACCGTCCCGTCCACGACGACAGCGGAAAGGTAGGTGGCCGCCGGAGTCTCCTCCGAGTCCTCAGCCAGGGCGATCACCGCGTCCCGGGCCGACCCGATCGCCTGCCTCGACGCCTCGGCCAGATCGGCCCCGGCCTGCGCCGCCCCGGCCAGCTCGTGCACCGCGACCCGCACCGCCTCCAGCGACGCCTCGTCCGGGCGGTCGGCGCTGGAAACCCCGTCACAGACGACGGCGACCACGGCCGGGCCGGTCGGGGTCTGCGTCGTCGCGAGCGCGAGCGCGTCCTCGTTCCGCTCGTGCCGGATGCCACGGTCGGTGACGCCCGCGACGAAACCGAGATCGAGTTCCTCGTGATCACGGCCCTCGAAAGTATTCTCGAGGTAACCGTCGCTCACGACGATCGAATTCGTCACCATGACCATCGCCGACCCACCACGCCGCTCCCGTTCTTCGCTCCCGGTCACGGGCCCGTTCCCGGGCCGGGGAGCATCTTCGGCGCCCGTGCGCCGGATCCAGTCCTACGGCCCGGCCCGCGACAAGCCCATTGTGGCGCACTTCACGGCGGGCACGAGCCAATTAACCAGGTCAGGCGATAAAGGTCGCTCCTGACCGTAGGTGCACGCTACCGTCGCGTCCGCACCAGCCTTTCCCGGCACAGCGCGCGTGCACCCCATGCTCAGGCGGGGTGTTCCTGCCGGCCGCCCGCCCATTCGGTGTGGAAGGTGCCGTCCTTGTCCACCCGCCGGTAGGTGTGCGCGCCGAAGAAGTCACGCAGGCCCTGGATGAGCGCGGCGGGCAGGCGCTCCTTACGCAGCCCGTCAAAGTAGGCGAGAGAGGAGGAGAACGCGGGCGCCGGAATCCCGGCCGCCGCCGCCTGCGCCACGACCCGGCGCCAGCTGCCGGCCCCGTCCCGGACCGCGCCCGCGAAGTACGGCGCGACCATCAGGCTCGCCAGGCCAGGGTTCTCATCGTAGGCGGTGCGGATACGGTCGAGGAAACGGGCCCGGATGATGCAGCCACCCCGCCAGATCGTCGCCATCGCGCCGCGGTTGACGTTCCAGTCGTATTCGGCGCTGCCCGCGGCGATCTGGTCAAAACCCTGGGCGTATGCGACGACCTTGGACACGTACAGGGCGCGGCGGACGTCCTGGACGAACGCGTCCCGGCTGTCGTAATGCACCGGCGTCAGGTCCGTTCCGAATGATTCGCGTGCCGCCTGGCGCTGCCCGGTGTGGCCGGACAGCGACCGCGCGAACGTCGCCTCGGCGATCCCGGTGATCGGGATCCCGAGGTCCAGCGCGCTCTGCACCGTCCAGCGGCCGGTGCCCTTCTGCTCCGCTTCGTCGAGCACGATGTCGGCGAACGGCCGGCCGGTCGCGGCGTCGGTGTGGGACAGCACGTCGGCGGTGATCTGGATGAGGTAGGAATCCAGGTCGCCCTCGTTCCAGGCGCGGAAGATCTCCCCGATCTCGGCCGGCGCCGCCCCGAGGCCGGTCCGCAGCAGGTCGTAGGCCTCCGCGATCAGCTGCATGTCCGCGTACTCGATGCCGTTGTGCACCATCTTCACGAAGTGCCCGGCGCCATCCGGGCCGACGTGCGTGCAGCAGGGGGTGCCGTCCACCTGGGCCGCGATCGACTCGAGGATCGGGCCCAGCTTCGCATACGACTCCTTGGAGCCGCCGGGCATGATGCTCGGCCCGTTCAGCGCGCCCTCTTCCCCGCCGGAGACGCCGCAGCCGACAAAGTGGAGACCCTGCTCGCGCAGCGCGTGCTCACGGCGCCGGGTGTCGATGAAGTGCGCGTTACCGCAGTCGACGACGATGTTGCCGTCCTCCAGCAGTGGCACCAGTTCGTCGATCACGGCGTCGGTCGGCGCTCCGGCCTTGACCATGATGATGATCGCCCGCGGCCGCTCCAGGCTGGCCACGAAGTCCGCCATGGACTCGCCCGGGATGAACGTGCCCTCGTCGCCGTGCTCCTTGACCAGGCTGCGGGTGCGTTCCGGCGAGCGGTTGTGCAGCGCGACCACGTGACCGTGCCGGGCCAGGTTCCGCGCCAGGTTCCGGCCCATCACGGCGAGGCCGGTGACGCCGATGTCTGCCTTGCTGCCTGCACTGCCTTCGGTCATGAATAGCTCCCGGGTCGCGGCTTCCGCTCACTACAGGCGACCCTAACCCGTGCGGCCCGGCGGCAGCCCCCGGGTGGTCCCCATCGCCGTGACGGCCGTGACGGCCACACGGGGCGGGGCGTCCCACCGTCCGCGGTGGCGCCACCGTGGACGTCCCCGCGACCACGGTGACGCCATCGTGGGCGCGGCAGTACACGCGATGGCGTCTTTACGGGTAGCCGGGTACACGCGATGGCGGTTGTACGGGTAAAGCGCGCGTGCCCGATGGCGCGGACGGCGGGCTCGGATGGCCAGCCGGGCAAGGAATCGCTGGCCCGGCCGGCCCCCAGACGCGAAACAAGTTATATCTTGTCAATGGGGGGCCGCTGACGTACAGTGCAGATATATCGAGACCGTTTCTCAGGGTTCACGGTGGAGGCACCATGCAAGGTTCCGGATACGGGACAGAAGATTTCGGCGCGGGGTTGTCCGAGGCCATCGGCCACGCCCGGAGACTGCTCCGGAACGTCTACGCTGCCGGCGGCATGAGCGCCAGCCGGCCTGCCCCCGGTACGCCCGGTTTCGGTCACGGCCCTGGCCATGGGCCGTTCGGCGGCCCGGACCCTGGTCCTGACGAGGACGCCGGACCAGGGCATCATGACGACGCCGGGCCCGGGTTCCACGAGCACACCAGCCATCATGAGCACACCAGCCAGCACGAGGACACCGGGCCCGGGTTCCACGCGCACACCAGCCATCACGGGTTCGCCGGACATGGGCATCACGCACACGCGGGGCCTGGGCACCACGGCTTCGGCGGTCCCGATGACGAGGACACCGGCCCCGGACCCGAGGAGGACGCCGGTCCATGGGGTGGCCCCTGGGGCGGGCCGTGGGGACGCGGTTTCACCGGGAAAGACTGGGCCGGGTTCTTCGGCGGCCCGCGCGCCGGCTGGCGGCAGGGTGCCCGGCGCCGCGGCCCGGGCGGGCCGGGCGGCCCACGGCGGCCGAAGGCGTCGCGCGGCGATGTGCGCGCCACGATCCTCGCGCTGCTCACCGAGGGCCCGCGCACCGGCTACCAGATCATGTCCGACATCGAGGAGCGCAGCCGGGGCGCCTGGCGGCCGAGCCCTGGCGCTGTCTACCCGGCGCTTCAGCTGCTCGCCGACGAAGGCCTGATCATCGGGGAAGAGTCCGGCGGCCGCCGGACGTTCAGCCTCACCGACGCCGGGCGTGAATACGTGCAGAACAACCCGGGGATGGCGCGGGGCACGTGGGAGGCCATGGCCGAGGCGGACGCCGATGGCGGCCCGGGGGACCTGCCGCGGCTGTTCGGCCAGGCGGCGCGGCTCGGCGCGGCTATCGCCCAGACGGCGCACGCCGGTTCCCCTGATCAGATCCGCAGGGCCGAGCAGCTGCTCAAGCAGACCAGGCGCACGCTATATGAGTTCCTGGCCGATGCAGACACCACCGACGATGAGGCCGGCGACGCGGGCGACTAGCCGCCGGGCAAATGGCACAACGGGAACACCGGGAAGACGGGGTCCGCAATGAACATGAACGACCGGATGCGCATCGCCGATAGCGACCGGGATCGCGTCGCCGCGCAGCTGCGCGACTACTACGCCGAGGGCCGGCTCACCTCCGAGGAGCTGGACGAGCGGGTCACGGCCACGCTGAACGCCAAAACCGCCGGTGACCTCCGGCGGGTCATGGCCGACCTGCCCAGCCCGTCCCCCACGCAGGCGGGGGCGGGGGCAGGGGCGCCCAGCACGCCGCCGCTCGCGGCTCCGCCGTGGGCCTACCGGCGGCGCGGCCCGCGGTTGCTGCCGGTGCTGCTGCTGATCCTGCTCGCGGCGATCCTGCTGCCCGGCGGCTGGATCTTCTTCGCGCTGCTGAAGGTCTTCCTGCTGTTCTGGCTTGTGGTGGCGCTGATGGGGCTGGTGGGCGCGGCGGTGTTCCGGCACCGGATACGCCGGGTCTACCGCGACCGGGTGGGCAACCGGCAGGGCCCGAACTGGCGCGGCCCGAACTGGCGAGGCTGGTAGTCACTTTCCCGGCGGTGCGCTCCCTGGGGCCCGGAGCCCGGCCAGCACCAGGGAGCGCACCGCAGTGACCGCGTCCTCGATCCCGGGGGCCGGCCATTCGGCGGCGCACGCGGGATCGTGGAAGCGGTTCGTCGCGTCGGGCACCGCGCGCGCCGCCGCCGAAGGAGTCCGGGGCCGGCGGGAATCCGGGGCCGGCGGAATCCGGGGCCGGGGGGAGTCATCGAACACCTCGTCGTTGATCGAACCTAAATTTGAAAAGTGTCCTACGATAGGGAAATGACAGCTTCCTTTCAGGGCTCGCTGCTCGATCTGGCGGAGCAGCCACAGCCGGGCCCGTTCGGGCCGCTGGTCACACGCACGCGGTTGGCCCGCGGCGCGTGGATCGACGTGCGGCCGGGCTGGCTGACCGGGGCCGCCGGCGTGTTCGGGCGGCTGGCCGGTGACGTGCCGTGGCGCGCGGAGAGACGGCAGATGTACGACCAGATGGTCGATGTGCCGCGGCTGCTGTGCTTTTTCGCCGAGGGGCAGCCGCTGCCGGATCCGGCGCTGGAAGTGGCGCGCGAGGCGCTGAACGCGCATTATGCGGCGGAGCTCGCGGGGGAGCCGTTCGTCACCGCCGGGCTGTGCCTGTACCGGGACGGCCGGGACAGCGTGGCCTGGCACGGCGACACCATCGGCCGGGGCAGCCGGGAGGACACGATGGTCGCGATCGTGTCGCTGGGTGCGCCGCGGGCGCTGCTGCTGCGGCCACGCGGGGGCGGGCCCGCGCTGCGCTACGAGCTGGGGCACGGCGATCTGATCGTCATGGGCGGCAGCTGCCAGCGGACCTGGGAGCACGCCGTGCCGAAGACGGCGCGTGCGGTGGGGCCGCGGATCAGCGTGCAGTTCCGCCCGCGGGGAGTGCGCTAGCCCCGCCTGGGCGGTCCACCGGCCGGGTCCGCGCCGGGGCCCGCCGGCGCCGGGGGCCCGTCAGCGGCGCGCGTAGGTGTCCGCGCCCTGGACCTGGCGGAGGAACTCGGCGTTCGAGGCCGTGTCGCGGGTCCGGCCGAGGAGCAGTTCCAGGCCCTGCTGGGAGCCGAGGCCGGACAGGCTGCGCCGCAGCTTGCCGACGGCGGCGTACTCGTCGGGCGCCATCAGCAGGTCGTCGCGCCGGGTGCCGGAGGCGGTCACGTCGATCGCGGGGTACAGCCGCTTGCCGGCCAGGTCGCGGCGCAGCCGGAGCTCCATGTTGCCGGTGCCCTTGAACTCCTCGTAGAACACGTCGTCCATCCGGGAACCCGTCTCGATGAGGGCGGTGGAAAGGATCGTCAGGGAGCCGCCGTGCTCGACGTTGCGCGCCGAGCCCAGGAATGTTCGGGGCGGCTGCAGCGCGGAGGCGGCGACGCCGCCCGCGAGGATGCGGCTGCTGGAGGGCGCGGCGAGGTTGTAGGCGCGCGCGAGGCGGGTGATCGAGTCGAGCAGGACGACGACATCGCGCCCGAGCTCGACGAGGCGCTTGGCCCGCTCGATGGCCAGCTCCGCGACCATGATGTGGTCCTGGGCGCTGCGGTCGAACGTCGAGTAGATGACCTCGCCGTGGATGGAGCGGCGGATGTCGGTGACCTCCTCAGGCCGTTCACCGACGAGCACCATCATGAGGTGCACCCCGGGATGGCCCAGGGCGATCGCCGTGGCGATCTCCTTGAGCAGCATGGTCTTGCCCGCCTTGGGCGGGGACACGATGAGACCGCGCTGACCCCGGCCGATGGGGCTGACCAGGTTGATGATCCGCGCGGTCGCGGATGCCGAGCCGTCTTCCAGGCGGATCCGCTCGTTGGCGTACAGGGAGGTCAGCGCGTCGAACGCCGGGCGGCCGTGGGCGTCGGCGGCGGGTATCCCGTTCACGGTATGCACCTGGGCCAGCACGCTGCGCTGCTCGCGCCCCCTGGACCGGCTGTTGCGGCCCGGGGCGGAAGCTCCGGGCGCCCGGGCGGCCCCGTCGATCCGGTCGCCGCAGCGCAGCCCGTACTGCTTGAGGAGGGAGGCGGGCACGGACACGTCGTCCGGGCTGAGGCGGAAGCCGGCCGTGCGCAGGAACGCGCTGTCGTTACCGGTGGTGTCGAGAATGCCGGAGACGGCTTTCTGGGTGGATGTCTGCGGAGGCTGCGCCTGGGCGGGAACCCGGCGCGTTCTGGGCGGAGCCGAAGTCTGCCCGACTTCGGTCTGGGTTGTGATCATGGTGTTTTCCTTTCGCGGAAGAAATGAATTCAGGTATGCCGAATAGAAGGCGCGGCTGGTACGGATTCCGCGCGGGACCGGCGGAAACAAGGAGGCCGACGGAAACACAGCCGACCGGACGCGCGGCATATCAGCAGGCGAAGGCCTCTCAGCAGGCCAGGAGCCGGGGCAGACGAGCTAAGAACGGATAGTCCAACGGGACGGGATTACCTGGACAGGGCGCGTTCCGCTTTGGATCAACTCGACGCCGGCGCGGTACCTTCGCGGGTCTGGCGGAGCAATAACTGAAATCCCCCGGCGGGCTCCGCTGGCATATCGCGGAACTCTCGCTTTAAAATGACTATACACCGGAACACCGCCGCCGCGTGAAAACATTCCCGTGGATTTCACGGACGGGTGGCAGCGGGGGGACTCCCCGGGGACTCCGTCGCCGGCCGGCGACCTGGGGAGCCCAGCCGTCGCGGGCGGGCGCGGCCGGGGAGCGTCATCCGGCCGGCACGCGACCTCGCGCTAGCGCTAGCAAGAAACTGCGGGCGAGCGGCGAGCAGGTCATAGGTTCGAAACAGGTCACAGGTTCGAAATGCGACACATCATGCTATGCGATCAGCCTCCATACTTAAGGAGGCAAACTGCATTTCCGATCGAGGGATGAGCATCATGCGCTTGCGGGGAAGCATCGCGATCGACCTGGGGACCAGCAACACGCTCATCTGGGTCGCCGGCCGGGGACTCGTGATCGACGAGCCGTCCGCGATCGCCCTCGACGCCGCGACCGGCAAGGTCGCCGCGGTCGGCGAGCAGGCCGACGCCCTGGCCGGCAAGGAACCCGAAGACATCGAGATCCTTTATCCGCTGCGGGACGGGGTCATCGCCGACCTGAACGCGACGGTGCTGATGCTGAACGGGTTCCTGCACCGGGCAAACCGTCACCGCGGCCCACTGCGACCGTCGGCCCTGGTCTGCGTGCCCACCCGCGCGACGTGGGTGGAACGGCGGTCGGTGGCCGCCGCCCTCGAAGCGCGGCGGCCGCGCGCGAAGGTCCGGCTGGTCGACGAACCGGTCGCCGCGGCGGCCGGGGCGGGCATCGACCTCGCCGCGGGCGCAGGCGCGTTCATCGTGGACGTGGGCGGCGGGACGACCGAGATCGCGGTGGTCTCCGGCGCGCGCGTGGTACGGGCCCTGTCGCTGCGGCTGGCCGGCAACGCCATGGACGATGCGATCATTCACGCGGCCCGGACCGACCTCGGCCTTATCCTCGGGCGGAAGGCGGCCACCAACCTGAAGATGACACTGGGCCTTACCGGCGGGACGCTCGGCTGGGCCGAAACCGTCGGCATCGACGCCGCGCACCGCATGCCGCGGGTCGAGCGCATCCCGGGCAAGCTGGTGGCCAGGGCGCTGGAACTTACCGTCGCCACCATCGTCCGTTCGGTCGAACGGATCCTGTCGGACATCCCGCCGGGAATCGCCGAGGACGTGGTGCGCGGCAAGATCCGTCTCGCGGGCGGGGGCGCGCTGCTGCCGGGCCTGGCCAGCAGGATCGAGTCGTCCGCAGACATCGCCACCGTGGTGGTGGAGGATCCGCTGCGGTGCGTCATCCGGGGCGCCGCGGAGCTCCTCGAACGCAGCGGGGACTTCGGCGTCGTGGGGCTGCCGCAGTAGGCGGGCGGGGAACGTCATCACTGAGCCGCGTTCGGCGCCGGACGGACCCGGCCGGCCGCCTTGGGCCCGCGCTACGTCACCTGCCGGGACCACCGGCTAGCATGCGCACCCGACACCGTCCACCGTCCACCGTCGACGGGAAGACCGCGTGGAAAGGCCGCCCGGGTGAGGTCGCTACTCGACCGTGAGCGTGTGCGCTACGGCGTTGCGGACGACCGCGGCCAGGTCGCCGGTGCTCTGGTGGATCCGGCGCTGGAGTGCCGCGCCGTTCCCGCGCGCCAGCAGGGCCTGCATCAGGTCCGTGGTCAGGCCGCTATGGCCCGCTTCGGCGTCCGCATCGGCGAGGGCGTCGCCGATGTACCGCAGCAGGGCGCGCACGACGGCTTCGGCCGGTGCGGGCTTGCCGGTCACCGGGTGCACCAGATCTTCCTCCAGGCCGGAACGGCTGGCCCGCCAGAAGGACAGGTTCAGCGTCTCCAGCCGGACCGCCGGCGGGGGCTTGGCCAGCCGCCACTCGCGGGCCGCGGTCTCGACCAGCGCCCGGGCCAGGGAGGCCAGCAGGACCGCGTCGTTGACCCGCAGGCAGACGTCGGCGACGCGCAGCTCCACGGTCGGGAAGGTCCGCGACAGGCGGGCGTCGAAGTAGACCATGCCCTCGTCCACCAGGGTGCCGGTGCGCAGCATCGCACCAACCGTGTCGTGGTATGCCTGCGGGCTCCCGAACAGCTCGGTGGACCCGGACGACGGCCACCGGCCCCATACCTGCCGCCGGTAGCTGGAATACCCGCTGTCACGGCCCTGCCAGAACGGCGAGTTCGCGGTCAGCGCGAGCAGCGGCGGCAGCCAGGGGCGGACACGGTCCAGGACCGCGACGCCCTCCTCCTCGGATTCGACGCTGACGTGCACGTGGCAGCCGCAGGTGAGCTGCTCCTGCGCGGTCATCGCGTACAGCTCGGCCATGCGCACATACCGCTCGTCGCGGGTGACCGACGGCCTGATCGGCAGCGGCGAAGTGGCCAGGGCGGCGATCTCGGCGCCGACGCGGTGCGCGGCCTGCCCCGCGGCGGCGCGCCGCTCGACCAGCTGGGCCACGAGTTCGTCCAGCGAGGTGCACGGGCTGGTGTCCGTCTCGATCTGCTCCCGCTGCAGCTCGTGCACGGGCCGGTCGTCGATCACGTCCTCGCCGCCGTGATCGCCGGCGCCGGCGTGGCCTGCCGGGGCGGGACCTTCGGCTGCCCCGGCTGCGGTTCCGGACGGCGGCGCGGACCCGCCCTTGGCGGCGGCACCGTCGCGGCCCGGCGCGCCCCGGACGCCCACGGCCACGCTCAGACTGGCCGGCCCGGCGAACCGGTCCCCGGCGGGGGCGTCATCGGCGGATTCCGGGCGCGCGATCAGGTCGGCCAGCGCGACGGGGACGCCGGTGTCCGCGTCGACGAGCAGCAGCTCTTCCTCGACCCCAAAGGTTCGCATTCGTCGCCTCCGTCACAGCCGTGGATCTCACGGCCTGACTGATCATTGCCCGCTAAACGACGGGCTATAGGGGGAAAAGGGGGCCGGAAAGGCGCTGCTGGGAAGCCATCGACCAGGGAGAAGTGCGGGGCTGGGATCAGGGGCGGCGGGCTGGGTGCCTGCCCGGGGACGGGGGCAGATGATTGATCACCGGAGGCCCGGGTAGAGCCGAACCTAGGTTCGAGAGGAGTCGAGAGAACGAGAGGAGATGTGATGAGCAACGGACCGGTGGAAAAGGATCCGGCGGACTGGACGACCGGCGACGAGCCGATGACCGCGCCGCAGGAATCCTAACCTGCGCACGCTCGCGCGTGAGGCGGGAGAAGACGTACCCGAGGACCTCTCCAAGGCGAAGGCGTCCGAGCTCATCGACCACCTTCAGGACCGTAGCGCACGGCTGCGGAACGAGTAAGCCCGCCCGGGTATAGCCTTGCCTATCCGAGGTACCCATACGGGCATGGAGGAGACGGCACCCGACATGGCTTACAGCGAGCCTGACGACCCCACCGGTCTCGACCAGGTGGACGACCTGTCCACCGGAGCCGAGAACGACGGCGTCCTCGATGAGTCGGACACGCTCGAAGACGGTCCCACCGGCGATCCGCTCGATACCGGGATCATCCCGGCAGACAAGTGGTCGGCGGGCGAGGGATACGGGACCACCGAGGCCGAGGAAGCGGCCGGCGAGTCGCTGGACCAGCTGCTGTCCGAGGAAGAGCCCGACATCGACCCGTACGCCGAGGCGGAGCGGGAAGACGAGGAGGCCGGCACCGAGGACGAACTCCTCGAGGAGGACGACCTGCCCGATCCGCGCGCGGGCCGCCTGGTGGCCGAGGACGAGGGCGCGCATCCGGACGAGGAGGAGGATCTCGTCGCCAGCGACGTCGGCATCGACGCCGGGGCGGCCGGGGCCGAGGAAGCCGCCGTGCACGTCACTGACGAGGACGAACAGACCGGTTAGGGCTCTCCGGCTTCCCGCGGCTGGCCGGACCGCGGGGCTGGCCGGCACCCTGCGGCTGGCCGGGACCCCGCGGCTGGCCAGGACCCCGCGGCTGGCCAGGACCCCGCGGCTGGCCGCCACTCAGGGGCGCGCCCGCGCCGTCCAGGACAGCCCGGATCCGTGCGCCGCGGACCGCAGCCGACAGCGAATCGATGTCATACGCGCCGTGGTGGCGCCTGCCGTCGATGAAGAACGTCGGCGTCCCGGACACCCCGGACAGGTCAGCGGAGTCCACGTCCTCGGCCACGTGCCCCGCCCCGGCGTGCTCTCGTACGCTGCCGAACGCGCCCTGGCTGGGCAAACGTCGCCGCCTAACGGGCTTAACTTCCATCTCAGCGGGAATGGACCCGGGCGACCGTCCAAGTGATCATGGTCCGCTTCGTGCCCAGTGACCGTGACGGCGGGCGGCCTCGGCATGGGAGGAAACGGATGATCCGCAAAGTGCTGTTGCTCGCGGTCGCGGCGGTGCTGGGCGCCCTCGTGGCTGGCTGGCCGGACATAATCCGCTTCGCGAAGATCAAGCAGATTTCCCTGGGGGCGGGACACCCTGAGGTGGTGCCGGCCGAGGGCAGGCGGTCCTACCCGCAGATCCGGGCCCATCGCCACACGGACGGCGCCGGGGACTTCGACTCGGCGCGCCGGGGCGGCCCGGCGCTCTTAGCAGCACGGTAAACCCGGCCCAGGCTGCGGAGAGCGTGGGCCCCGGAAGGCGCCGGGCAGGGCCTCTCGCGCTGATCACTCATTGCCGGGATCGCGGAACGCGGGGGCCCTGGTCGCGGACGGGCGCGGGCGCGACGCCAGCAACGGCATCGCCCTTGGCGCGACCACCGTGGACAGCAGGACCGCGCTGGTGGAGCGGGCCACCCAGGCCGATCCGTTGAGCTGCAGCAGGATCTGCTGAAGCTCCGCGTTGCCCGCGGCCGCCACCCGGCACAGCACGTCCCCGGTACCCGTGGTCGCGTACGCCTCGAGCACGCCCGGGATCGAGGACAGGTCCCGGTGCAGTTTGCCCAGCGACCCCTGGGCGATCTCGAGGGTCACGAATGCCTGCACCGGGTACCCGGCGGCGGCGATGTCGATGTCGGGGCCGTAGCCGGTGATCACCCCGGCGCGTTCCATCCGCTCCAGCCGTGACTGCACGGTCGCGCGGGCGACCTTGACCATCCGCGACAGTTCCAGGACGCCCGCGCGCGGGCTCTGCCGCATCGCCGTCAGCAGGGCCAGGTCCAGCGCGTCAAGGACGGATTCGCCGGCCATCACATCTCCGCCCGCGTCAGATGAGCAACTTGCATAGCTATTATGCCGTCTGACCCGGCAGGTTGACCAACATGCGCAGCCCCGGAGGGCTTGGTTGCGCAGCTAAGCCCCGGCGGGTTGTGATGGCCCCACGTCCTGTCCGCTGCCAGCGGCGCCGGGGGACCGGCCGGACGACGAACCCAGCGCAGGAGGCGGCAAGCCGTGAGCATCGACCAGACCCTGACCAGCCAGGAGCAGCTCGCCGATCTTGACGTGGATCAGCTCCGGCAGCTCGTCGGCCTGGTTGCCTACGACGCCGGCCGGGATCCATTCCCGGTCACCGGCTGGGACGCGGTGGTGTGGGCCGTCGGCAACGCTACCCAGGCCGCGCTGTACTACCAGCTCGCCTTGGGCATGGAACTGGTCGCCTACTCCGGGCCGGAGACGGGCAACCGGGACCACCACGCGTACGTGCTGCGCAGCGGGGCGGTCCGGTTCGTGCTGACGGGCGCGGTCTCCCCCGGCAGCCCGGTCGCCGATCACCACCGGCGGCACGGCGACGGCATCACCGACATCGCCCTGGAGGTGCCGGACGTCGACCGGTGCGTGGCGCACGCCCGCCGCCAGGGCGCCACGATCCTGGCGGCCCCGCACGACGTGAGTGACGAGCATGGGACCGTTCGGCTGGCATCGATCGCCACGTACGGACAGACGCGGCACGGCCTCGTGGACCGGTCCCGTTACCGCGGCCCCTACCTGCCCGGGTACGTGGCGCGGCGGCCGGTGCGCGCTAACCGGGCCGCGCGGCCGGAAGGAGCGCCGGGCCCGGCGGGCACGCCGGGGCGGTACTTCCAGGCGCTGGATCACGTGGTCGGCAACGTGGAGCTCGGCCGGATGGACGAGTGGGTCGGGTTCTACCACCGGGTCATGGGCTTTGTGAACATGGCCGAGTTCGTGGGCGATGACATCGCGACCGAGTATTCGGCGCTGATGAGCAAGGTGGTCGCGAACGGGAACCACCGGGTGAAGTTCCCGCTGAACGAGCCGGCCACCGGCAAGCGGAAGTCGCAGATCGACGAGTACCTGGAGTTCTACCAGGGGGCCGGCGCCCAGCACGTTGCGCTGGCCACGAACGACATCATCACCACCGTCGACGGGCTGCGCGCCAACGGCGTCGAGTTCCTCGGCACCCCGGACTCCTACTACACCGATCCCGCCCTGCGGGCACGGATCGGCAAGGTCCGCGTCCCCGTCGGGGAACTGCAGTCGCGCGGCATCCTGGTGGACCGGGACGAGGACGGTTACCTGCTGCAGATCTTCACCAGGCCGATCGGCGACCGGCCCACGGTCTTCTTCGAGCTCATCGAGCGGCACGGGTCGCTCGGCTTCGGCAAGGGCAACTTCCAGGCGCTGTTCGAGGCGATCGAGCGCGAGCAGGAGAGGCGGGGGAACCTGTAATGGCGCACTACCGTGGATGCGGGCCGGCCACCGCTGACAAGGCCGTGCGGGACCGGGCCGCGGCCCGGTCCCGCACGGCCTCGCGGGCCCTGCGGGCGGCCTCAGGCGACCGTGTTCGCTCCTGGCCGGACGACAGGACGTGGGTGAGCGCGGGCCGTTCGAGCTGCTCGTTGAGGTGCTCGTCCAGCCGCAGCCCGTTCTCGGTGGCGACGGCGTGCAAGTAAATGTCCGGCCGCGGCAGCGCCAGCACATCCTCCGGCGCGTACGGAATCGGCTCCCGTTCGGATGCGTCGACCCGGCGGCCCAGCGCGCGCAGGACCGCGGAACTCATCCGGGTCAGGTCCCGCAGGTGCTGGTGCCGGTTCTGCCGGCACTCCAGGTCGACCTGCGCCATCGCCGCCAGCCCCGCCTCGGCGAGGACGTCGATAAGCATCGCGATCTCGACCCCGTAGCCGGTCACGAACGGGATGCCGCACAGCAGCTCGCGGTAGGCCGCGAACTCACCGGCGAGCGGTTGCACGAACCCGGTCAGCTCCGGGTAGTAGAAGTTCAGCAGGGGCTTGGCCATCAGTTCGGTGACCCGGCCGCCGCCGTCGACCACCGACTTGCCGTCCTGGGTGAACGGGCGCCGGTACGCGGCCTTGCTGAACTGGATGCCCGGGTCGGTGAGCAGCGGCCCGAGCGTGCCGTAGATGAAATGCTCCTGAAAGTCGATCGAGTCGGCGTCGGCGAACATGACGATGTTGCCGCGGGCCACCGACAGGCTGCGCCACATGGCGTCGCCCTTGCCGTGGGCTCCCCCGTACTCTGGGAGCAGGTCGTTTTCTGAGTACACCTCCGCGCCGCGGGACCGGGCGATTTCCGCGGTACCGTCAGCTGAGTCGGCATCGACGACCACGATCTGCTCGATCAGCCCGGTGCGTTCGTTCAGCCGGGCGACCGTATCCAGGATCGGGCCGATGGTGTCCGCCACATTGCGGGTGGGCAGGACCAGTGTCGTGGTGAGCGGGTTCCTCGTCGCGCCGCCTTCGGCGAGATTCTGGAAGTCACGGAAGTGAAATGAGCGCTGCTCAAACCATTCCCACACAGTAATGTCCATGTACGACTTTCGTTCAGGCCCGCGGATGAATCCAGCGGGGAGACTTCGACTAGCCTGACCTATTTAGTTCGTCGTACTCGCTCCCGGCACCCTGCCGGAGCGGATAGCAGAGCCTATGCACCATGTATTGACGGTAGGTCACCTAATGTTTCAATCATGTAAACAGCAGCCGTGAATTGGCTGAGTGCGCGCGGGCCGGTGCGCCCCGTTCCCTGGGTGGGCGCGCGGGCCGGGCGCCGCGTTTGCTGACTGGCGCGCGGGTCAGCGGGGACCGCCGGCGAATTCCAGGGCCACCAGCGCGAGCGGATGCCAGGGCAGCGCGGATGACGGCGCTCCGGGCGGGCAACGCCTGGCCCGGCGGTATTACGCGATGGCCCGCGGGAGCCTAGGCTGCTATCTCGTGATCACTGTCATCGGCGAGGTCCTGGCCGACCTCGCGGTGTCGCCGGACTGGGGGTGCCGCGCTACGCCCGGCGGGGCGCCCGCGAACGTCGCCGTGGCCCTCGCGCGGCTCGGCCGGGACGTCTCGCTGCGAGCGCGGATCTCCGGCGACGGGTTCGGGACGATGCTCCGGGCGTATCTGACCGGCAACGGCGTCAGCCCGCGGGACTTTGTGGACGCGAAACAGCCGACCACGCTGGCGATCGCGACGCTCGGCGAGGACGGGCAGGCCACCTACAGCTTCTACGTGGACGGAACCGCCGACTGGGCGTGGCGGCCCACCGAGCTGACGTCGCTGCCCGCCGATGTGGAGGCGCTCTACTTCGGTTCGCTGGCGGCGGCCCTGCCCCCGGGGGCGGCCCACATCGAATCGTTCGTCCAGCTGGTCCGCTCGGCTGGGCAGACGGTCGTCGTCTACGACCCGAACCTGCGCCCCACCACGACCCCGGATGCCGGCCACGAACGCCTGCGGGTCGAGCGGCAGCTCCGGCACGTGCACGTCGCGAAGGCGAGCGCCGAGGACCTGGCGTGGCTGTACCCGGGGCAGACCGTCCGGGAGGTCGCACGGCGCTGGCAGCGCATCGGGCCGGGCCTGGTGGCCGTCACGTTGGGGGCGGACGGGTCGTTCGCACTCAGCCGGGACGGCACCGAGCTCACCATCCCCCCGGTGCCGGCGGACGTGCGGGACACGATCGGCGCGGGCGACGCCTTCTCGGCCGGGCTGATCGACGCGATGGCGGGGGAAGGCCTGCTCGGCCGGGACGGGGTCGCCGCCCTGGCCGGCCTGGACGCCGCGCGGCTGGCACGGCTGCTGACCAACGCCGGCATCGTGGCCGCCCTCACCTGTGAGCGCAGCGGCGCCGACCCGCCCCGCAAGGCCGCGGTGATCGAGCGCCTCGGCCAGCTCCGGGCGGACCTGACCGGCCAGCCCTGACGGCGGTCAGCGCCGGGACCGCCCGGGTGCTCACAGCTGGGGGAAGGGCTGAATAGACTTCCGCTCGGACAGCAGCGCGGGCGGGCCGATGATCTTGTCGTCGGGGGACCCGACCAGCTCGACGTCCTTACCCGGGTAGTCGAACTGGGCCAGCACGTGCCGCATGGCCTCCAGGCGGGCGCGCTTCTTGTCGTTGCTCTTGACCACCGTCCAGGGCGCGTCGGCGGTGTCGGTGTAGAAGAACATGGCCTCTTTGGCCTCGGTGTAGTCGTCCCACTTGTCGAGGGACTGAATGTCCATCGGGCTGAGCTTCCACTGCCGGACCGGGTTGATCTGGCGGATGATGAACCGGGTCAGCTGCTCGCTCTGGGACACCGAGAACCAGAACTTGGTCAGGTGGATGCCGGACCGGACGATCATGCGCTCCACGTCCGGCGCCTGCCGCATGAACTCCAGGTATTCGGCCGGGGTGCAGAAGCCCATCACGCGCTCGACACCCGCCCGGTTGTACCAGGAACGGTCGAACATCACCATTTCACCGTCGGCGGGCAGGTGGGTCACGTAGCGCTGGAAGTACCACTGGGTCCGTTCCCGCTCGTTCGGCTTCTCCAGCGCGACGACGGTCGCGCCGCGCGGGTTGAGGTGCTCCATGAAGCGCTTGATCGTGCCGCCCTTGCCGGCCGCGTCCCGCCCCTCGAAAATGATGACCAGCTTCTGCCCGGTGTCCTTCACCCAGTTCTGCATCTTGACCAGCTCGATCTGGAGCAGCCGCTTGGCATGCTCGTACTCGGGCCGGTTCAGCCGCTCGTCGTACGGGTAGTCCTCGCGCCAGGTCTCCACCGGCTGGCCGTCCGGGTAGATCAGTTGCGGGTCATCATCATCGCTGTCGTCCACGGTCATCCCCGCGAGGAGGGCGAGGTCATCCTTGTCCTGTGACCACGGGGACGGCAGAGCACGCGGCCCGGGGATGGCGTGGCTGGTCACCAGACCAGCTCATCACACGAGGGGCCGGTACCGAAGACCCAGTGGCGGTTACGGGTGTTGTTTTCACCCGTTGTTTCTTCGGACGACCGGCTGGAGGGCGCGCTGGGCGACCGGCTGGGCGACCGGCTGGGCGACGCGTGGCGCGGCCCGCGGCCGCCCGGGCGCCGCTCGGTAGACTCCTCGGGCAGGCTGCTGCCCGAGGAGGCGTTCGCGTTGCCCGACGAACATGACGCGGTGGTTGAGGCGTACGGGCTGTGATAGCAGCTCCCGCCGCAGCCGCACATTAGCGACACAAGCGAAAGGCGCCGAATGCATTCGGTGGGACTGGTGCTGCATCCGCAGCGGGACTCCGCGGAAGCCGTCGAGGCGGTGCTCGGCTGGGCGGGGCAGCGCAGCATCACCGTCTACGGCATCGCGGACGAGATCGACCGGCTGAACTGCGCGGCGCTGCCGGTCAGCGACAAGGAACTGGGCCAGCGGGCCGACCTGATCGTGAGCCTGGGCGGCGACGGGACCATGCTGCGGGCGATGCGGCTGGCTGACGGCGGGAGCGCCACGGTGCTCGGGGTCAACCTGGGCAAGCTGGGCTTTCTCGCCGAGGTCGACGTGCCCGACCTGCCTGACGCCCTCTCCGCCATCGACGGCCGCGAGTTCACGATCGAGCCGCGGCTGGCGATCGACGCCACGTTCGGCGGGCAGACCGCCACCGCCTTCAACGACGTCGCGGTGGTCCGCGTTCCCGGGAACCCCTCGGCCCTCGTCGCGGTGAACGTCAGCGGCCAGCCGTTCGTCAGCTACGCCGCGGACGCCGTGATCGTCGCGACCCCGACCGGCTCGACCGCGTACAGCTTCTCCGCCGGGGGCCCGATCGTCCAGCCCGCCGTCGAGGCCCTGCTGGTGACGCCCGCCGCCCCGCATTCGGCCTACAACCGCGGCTTCGTGCTGTCCGTCGGCGAGACGGTGGAACTGGACATGCTGCCGGCCAGCGGCCGCCTGGCCATCGAGGTCGACGGCCTGGTCGAGGGGTACGCCGAGCCCGGCGACCAGCTGATGATGCGGGCCCGGCCGGCGGCCGCGCAGGTCATCCGGCTCGGCCACACCACGTTCTACCAGCGGGCGCGGCGTAAGCTCCGGCTCACCGACTCGGCCGAGATCCCGCTGACCTTCGGCGACGGCGGCCCCGTGCAACTGAACAACCCGCTGACGCACCGCGACGGCGAAGGCCCTGCGCAACTGGCCTCGCCGCAGGACTATTAGCCCGATGAGCGGTTGGAGCTCGCGGACGCGGAACTCTCCTCGACGGTCCTGGCGCTGGCCCGGGCGCCGGGATGGCCGGCCTGCGCGGCGGCCTGGCGTTCGGTCTCGGCGTTGATCTCACCGCCGAGCAGGATCGCGATGCCCGCCAGGTACAGCCAGAACATGAGGAGGACCACCCCGGCCAGCGCGCCGTAGGTCTTGGTGTAGGAGGCGTTCCCCAGCTTCGCCACGTAGAAGGAGAACCCCAGCGAGGCAGCCAGGAAGATGACCGTGCCGATGACGCCGCCCGGGCTCACCCACTGCCACTTCGGCGACTCCCGGTTGGGGCCGGCGTAGTAGTAGCAGGAGAACAGCAACGAGACCAAGATGACCGTGACCGCCCAGCGCACGATGTTCCACACGACGAGGAACGCGGTGCCGTGCACCGGCATGTGCGATTCGATCCCGGTTCCCAGCGGGCCACCTTCAACGATGAAGACGGAGGCGATCCCGCCGAACACCACGGTGCACAGCATGAGGATCAAGGCTTTGATCCTCTTCTTGAGGAACTTCGCGTTCCTGGGAACTTCGTAGGCGACGTCAAGCGCGGTTTCCAGGGCCACCATGCCGCCGGACGCGGCCCACACGGCAACGAGGATGCCGACGATCACTGTGGCCAGGGAACCGGACTTGTGGGTGGTCGCGGAGGCGACTGCCTGGTCGAACACCGTCGACGCGCTGCCCGGTAGGGCCTTATTGAGGCCCTTGACCAGGTTTTCTACCTGGGTCGTGTCCAGGTGGAGCAGGCTCACCAGCCCCAGCAGCGCGATGAGGGCTGGGAACAGAGCCAGGAACCAGTGGTAGGCCAGGCTGCCCGCGGCCATGGAGCAGCGGTCCCTGGAGAACTTCTTGCCCGTCCGCTTGAGGGTGTTCAGCCAGCCGGTCTTGCTGATCTCCAGCGGGCTCCCCGGGCCGCCTTCCATGTCCCGCACCGGCGGGATGGCCTCGCCCCGCTGGTCTTCTCCCGGCGGCGTGCCTGCCGGTGGCGGGGTCGTTCCGGTTCCCGACCGCTGTTCTTCCCGCGGCGGAGACGCTGCTCGTCTCGACAGCCTCAAGGCCCCTCCTCGGTCGTGGTCTCCGGATTGCGCACCCGGCATTGCTTACGGCGTGCGTCTACCCGGCCACCGTGCTGCCTAACTCCCCGGCCGCGGTGAGGTTAACGGGTCCCATCGCAAGCCAGGCAGCCCTAGGACGCCACTGAACAACCCGGATCGGGCGGACGGCCTGGTGGCCGGCTGGCCGGGCTCCGGTGCCCGCAACCTTCCGCTGGCCCGCCGCGCGGCGGGCCGGGCGGCTGCGGCGCGGCAGCAGAGACCGCGGAGGGGGCCGCAGGGGCTGCCGCCAGGGCGGGCCGGGGTGTGCTGGCTGGTCAGGTCAGCACCCACGCCCCGCCGGAGCGGGTCAGGCCGTGCCGCAGCAGGGTGCGCAGGTTGAGTGCGGCGCACCGGTTGTGCAGCCAGGCGTCGTTTTTGGCGGTGCCGATGTAGCGGAGCTTGACCCGGCGGCCGTTCTGGGTGGCGGTCCAGGCGATGACCCGCTCGATCATTGACCGGGTGGGGTAGGCCTGCCTGAATTCCGCCGTCCGGGACTGGGCGCGGGCGGCGCGCAGCAGGCCCTCGTGCGGGTGGATGGTCATGGAGCGGCCATCCCTGGCGGTGGTGCACCGCTCGCGCAGCGGGCAGCCCGCGCACGCGGCGCCGAAGGTCACGGTCCGGGCGGGGCTCATCGGCCGGGTGATCCCGGCCGGGCAGGTGACCGTGCCGTCGTCCTCGCTGATGGTGAAGTCGTCGAGGGTGAACCCGCCGGGCACGGCCGGCCGCAGCGGCTTCGGCTTGATGACGGTGTCATGCCCGGCGTCGCGGTAGGCGGCGCGGGCCTCCCCGCTGCCGTAGGCGGAATCGCCGTAAACCTCCAGGTCATCCGCCCGGCCTTGCTCACCCGTGCCCTCCCGCTCCGGTTCCGGCTGAGGCTCAGGTCCCGGTTCCGGATGCGCTTCAGGCTCCGGCCCGGCGGCCGTGCCCGGCCCCGGCTGCGCCGCCGCAGGGCCGGCATCCGCGCCCTGCCCGGCGCTGGCAGCGTCATCCCCGCCGTCACCGGCGCTCGCACTGTCACCATGAAACCGGTCGCGGCAGGCCATCTTGACGCCGTTCTCCGCGTCCGTGCTGCCCGGCCCGGCGGCCATCGTCATCTCGCAGTCGGTGATCAGCCCAGACTCCGGCTCGGCGGCCACATGCCCCCGGAACCCGTCGCGCCGCTTGGACTTGCACTTGCGGGTGTGCCGGGCCTCGCGGTCCACCGTCGAGATCACCCGGTCCGGGGCGACCTTCCGGGCGATCCGCCACCGCCCGTCCGTCCCGTCCGACCCCCCAGCCGGCTCCACGTCCTGCCCCGCCACCAGCGCCAGCAGGCCCAGCGCGTCCGCCGCGGCGGCGTCCCGCTCCGGCGCGCCCTCCCCGGTGAGCTCCGCCAGCACCGCCAGCGCGTCATTCACCAGATCCGATACCAGCTGCTCCTTGGCAGCCGGGTCGTCCCAGTCGATGTCAGGCTTGCCCGGCCTGGAGTAGTCCAGCTGGCACACGCCGACGATCACCGCGGCGGCACCGGGCACCACCCGCGCCACTTTCCGCATCGCGGCCATCAGCTGGCACACAGTATCCATCGTGGCCACCGCGTCGTCGAAAACCGTCGAGTCCACGCACCGCTTCCGCCGGCCCCGCAGCAGCCCCGTCTCCGCGATCACCGCCGCCATCGCGTCGAACACCCGGTCCGGGCGCTTCGACTTCGCGATGCGCTTGCGCCAGTACACCAGCGCCGACGGGTCGAAGCTCATCTGCAGCAGCGACCGGCCGCAGGCCACCTTCCACCGGATGTCGAACTTCAGCGCGTCCGCGGTCTGGGTGTCCGACAGGTCATACAGCTCCTTGAGCACTAGCACCGACCCGACCAGGTCCGCCGGCAGCGACGGGCGCCCGGTCCGCGACGGGAACAAGTCCGCGGTGAAGCTGTCGGGGAACAGCTCGGTGCGGTGCTCGGCCAGGAACGCGAACACGCTGCCCGGCGGCACCAAGTGCCCGGTGACCTCGCCCGCGTCCCACAAGTCCCGGTCCGGTCGCGTCATCCCCTGCATGGCACGATTCTCCCAGGGAATCGAACACGATGCCGGCAAAACACGCCCATCAGGGTTCGCGAGTTATTCAGTGCCGTCCTAGAGCCCGGGCGGGGCGGGCGGAGCCGGCGCGAGACCCAGGCGGACCCGGCGGCGGGCTCACCAGGAGGTGATGAGGCGGTCCTCGGTCACCACCGCGGTGACCAGTCCGGCGGGGGTGATGTCGAACGCGTAGTTCAGCGCGCGGGTTCCCTCCGGGGCCACCGGGACGCCTTGCACGTGGGTGACCTCGTCGGCGGCGCGCTGCTCCACGGTGATCCGCGCGCCGTCGGGGGTCGCCGGGTCGATGGTCGATTCGGGCACCACGACCAGGAACGGAATCCGGGCGTGCCGGGCGGCGAGCGCGAGGCTGTAGGTGCCGATCTTGTTGGCCACGTCGCCGTTGGCCGCGATCCGGTCCGCCCCGACCACGACCGCGTCGATCAGCCCCCGGCTGATCAGGAACGGCCCGGCCGCGTCGGGGATGAGGTAGTGCTCGATGCCGAGCTGGCCGAGCTCCCAGCAGGTGAGCCGGGATCCCTGCAGCAGCGGCCGGGTCTCGTCCACAACGACGTGCCGGATGGCCCGCTCGTCGTTCAGCGCCCTTATGACGCCGAGCGCGGTGCCCCAGCCCAGGCACGCGAGGCTGCCGGTGTTGCAGTGCGTCTCGATCCGCAGCGGCTCGGGACCGCACGTCACCCGCAGGTAGCGGGCCCCGCGTTCGCTCATCCGGTGGGTCGCGGTGACGGTGGCGGCCACCGTGGCCAGCGCCGCGGCCTCCACCGCGTCCGCCCCGTCCGGGATCACGGCCGCGGTGGCCCCGGCCTCGCGGCGCAGGTTGACGGCGGTGGGCCGGGCGTCGCCGATGCGCTTGACCGCGGCGGTGAGGCGGGCTTCGTCCCAGCCGTCCTCCTGTGCCTGCCGGGCGGCCAGGGCGACGCCGAGCGCGCCCGCGGCGCCGAGCACCGGCGCGCCGCGGATGGCCAGCCGGGTGATCGCGTCCACCAGCTCATCAACCGTGGTGAGATGAAGCAGGCGGACCTCGTGCGGGAGCGCGGTCTGATCGATGGCGACGATGTGCCCGTCGCGCCAGCCGAGGACCTGCATTGCTCCGGCGGGGCGAGCGGAACCGGATTGCATACGAGTGAAGCTACCCGAGGAAGGGATGCGCGATGCTGCTCGGTGCGCGGCGTGCGGAGATCGCCGCGGTGTGTGGCCAGCTCACCGCGGCCGGCCTGGTGACCGGGACAGCTGGCAACGTGAGTGCGCGCGACGGCGACCTGGTGGCCGTGACGCCCAGCGGGCTTGACTACGCCGCGCTGACGGCCGAACTGGTCGGGGTGCACCGGCTGGACGGCTCACCGGTGGAGGCCCCGCTGCGGCCGGCCAGCGAGCTGCCGCTGCACCTGCGCGTCTACGCGGCGACCGGCGCAGGCGCGATCGTGCACACCCACTCCCCCGCCGCGACCGCGGTCTCCACGCTGGTGGATGAGATACCGGCGATTCACTATCAGGTGGCGGCGTTCGGCGGCCCGGTGGCCGTCGCACCCTACGCCAGCTACGGCACGGACAAGCTCGCGGCGCACGTCGTGGCCGCGCTGCGCGGGCGTACCGCCTGCCTGATGGCCAACCACGGCGCGGTCACCATCGGGTCCGACCTGGCCACGGCGTACACCCGCAGCACATCCCTGGAATGGCTGTGCGACGTGTACCTGCGGGCGGCCGCCGCCGGTTCCCCGCGCCTGCTGCCGCCCGCCGAAATCGGCCGCGTGGTGCGCAAGTTCGCCAGCTACGGCCAGCAGCCTCCGCCCTGATCGCCCGTCCGCCCGGCTAGACGAATCGGCGGATGAAATCGAGGCAGATCTGGGCGACCTCCTGCCATCCGCTGTCGATGGTGAGCGAATGGCCGCGATCCGGGATCTCGGTGATTTCCGTGACACCCGGGTTTTCCCGCTGCTCCTTGTAGGTCGCGTTGGCGATGGCCCAGGGAACCTGATGATCCTTCTCGCCGCCGATGATCAGCATGGGCCCCCGGTCCGGGTCCTTCTTGTCGGCCCTGGCCTCGCTCCGGGGATTGAAATTGGCGAAGGCGGCCTGGAAGATCGGTATCCCCGAACCCGCCACGTGATACTGCTCGTACAGTTGGCTGGCTTCCTCTTCGCTGACGGCGTTGCCGAAGCCGTAGCGGAACTGCTCAAACGACAGGGCTACCGCCCGGTGCCGGTTGGCCGGGTTGGTCAGCACCGCGGACGACGACTTGATCGCGGCCGGCGGCAGGGGCAGGACACCGCGCGACGGCGCCGGGTCGACGGCTACCGTGGCCGCGGACAGCCCCCGGCCGGCCAGGATCTGCGCGAGCAGGCCGCCGAAGGAGTGCCCGATAATGGCCGGCTCAGTGTCCAGCTTCTCCACGATGGTCTGCTGGTAGGCGGCAATGTCACCGATACCCTTGCCCGCGAACACGCCTGGGTCGGCACGCGCTTCTTCGACGGTGGGGGGATCGTCGGGCCAGGTCGGCGCGACGGACACGTAGCCCGCCTCCTCGAAGAACTGGGCCCAGTGGTCCCAGCTGCTGTCGAGCAGCCACAGGCCGTGGACAAAGACGACGGGCTGCCTGCCCGATGCGTTGGCGCGGGCCACCTTCTCCAGGTCCGCAGCGCTGGCCGTATATCCGTGTACCATGCGAGCTCCTCGCGGGACGATGCCAGATGGTCTCAGCTGATGCCCGCCACGCGTTCAGTGGCGCGGACGGCTATGCCGGCTCTGACATGGATCAGTAGGCAGAGAAAATAGCATCGCGCCCGGTCCGGGCGGCTGGCGGCGGTCGTAGAGGCGGCGGGACTGGGTGACGGCTTCGGCGGCGATGGTGTCCTCGCCGGTGCCGGCCAGGTGGCTGTCGATGACGGCGGGCCGGCCGTTGACGAGCAGGAGCGTGAGCGGGGCAGGGCGCCCCGGGCGAGCGCCGCGACCGGGTCGGCGATGGTCGGGTGCAGCGCGTCGTCGATCCGCCACAGCGCCAGGTCGGCGAGCTTGCCGTGGTCAGCCCACCGCGGTTGAGCTGGGGCTGGATATGACCTCGTGTAGCTTGGCGAGCAGCGATGCTTCGGTAAACGGCTTTTCGATGAGGTTGACGCCGGCTTCGAGGACACCCTGGGTATCCAGGACTCCCTGGGCGTAGCCGGACATGAACAGCACTTTCAGGGCCGGGTGACGGGCGCGGATCCGGTCGGCGGCCTCCTTGCCGAGCATCCGCGGCATGATGACGTCGGTGAGCAGCACGTCGATGGCCCCGGGGTGGCTGGCGGCGACCTCGATGGCGTTGAGCCCGTTAACGGCGGTGATCACCTGGTAGCCGTTGCGGGCCAGGATCCGGCGGGTCACCTCCCGCATCGCTGCCTCGTCCTCGACGACGAGCACGGTCTCACCGGCGCCACCCCGGGTTGCCTGCGGCCCCGGCGATGGCTCCTGGGCGGGCTGGCTGGTCTCGGGCAGCAAGATGGTGAAGGTGGTGCCGAGGCCGGTTTCTGAGTAGATCTGCACGTAACCGCCGGCCTGGGTGATGATGCCGTACACGGTGGCCAGGCCCAGGCCCGTTCCCTCGCCTTTGGCCTTGGTGGTGAAGAACGGCTCGAACGCCCGGTCGATGACTTCCTGCGGCATCCCGGTGCCCGTATCGCTGACTTTCAGGCTGACGTACCGGCCCGGTCCGAGCCCGACGCGGCTGGCTGAGTGATCCGCGTCGATGTTCGTGCTGGCGGTGGCGACCATCAGCTTTCCGCCAGCGGGCATCGCGTCGCGGGCGTTGACGGCCAGGTTGATCAGGACCTGCTCGATCTGGCCCGGGTCGGCCAGCACCGGGCCCAGCCCGGCGGTCAGGTCGGTGGATAGTTCGACGTGCTCGCCCAGGGTGCGGACGAGCAACTGCTGGACTCTTTCGATCACGTCGTTGAGGTTCAGCGCGCGTGGCTGGATGACATCGCGGCGGGCGAAGGCCAGGAGCTGGTGGGTGAGCCCGGCGGCCCGCTCGGCAGCCCGCTCGATCTGCTGGATGTCCTCGCGCGCGGACTGCCACTCGTCCTGTGGTGCTTTGCTGGCCAGCTCCTCGGCGACGAACGCGGCGTAGTTGGAGATGACGGCGAGCAGGTTGTTGAAGTCGTGCGCGACCCCGCCGGCCAGCTGACCCAGGCTTTCCAGGCGCTGCGACTGGTGCAGCTGGCGCTCCAGCCGGTCCCGCTCGGTCTGCGTCTTCAGCCGCTCCCGCTCGGCCTGCAGTTCCAGCCGCTCGGTCACGTCGCGGACCGCGGCCGACACCAGGATGCCCTCGCCCGTGTCGATGGCGGACAGGGAGATCTCCGCCGGGAACGTGCTGCCATCGCGGCGGCGCCCGGCCAGCTCGATCCCCGCGCCCATTTGCCTGGGCAGCGGATCGGCAACGTACCCGGCCCGGTGCGCCGGGTGCGCCGCCTTGATCGCGTCCGGGACCAGGATTTCCACCGGCTGGCCGGTCAGCTCGTCCCGCCCGTACCCGAACAGCCGCTCGGTCTGCGCGTTCACCAGCACGATCCGGCCATCGGCGTCCACGCATACCACCGCGTCCGGAGCCGCCTCGAGCAGCCCGACCAGCAAGTGATCCGCGAATTGCACGGCAAGTCTCCCCCCTGGCCGGCGCTGCGGACGCCCCAATCGCCGGAGCTGCAGATGGATCATGTGGCAAAGAGCGACTGCAAGCCCCCGGGGCGCCGGGAATGCGTTCGCACGGACCGGTGCGCCCCGCCCTTCAGGACGGGAGAAGGCAGGCAATCTTATTACGGAAAGTTCAATGTACTCCACGATGCGTAGTTAGCCTAGCCTCGGCGCGGTGTACCGGCAACGGAGGCGGGTACCCCCTGAGCGCCGTCCAGAATGACCCATTTCATCGCCGCGCACGGGCGGCGGCATGCCTGCGACACCGGTTCTGCGCCTTGCGCGAGGTCTCCCGCCGGGCGCATCCTGACCCTGGACCTTCCGGCTACAGATAGAAATCAAATGATTACTTTATGATATAACCTGAGCTTGCCGGGCTCAGATCCGCGTTTCGCGTCAGGGTAAGGCTCGGTTCGAGGGGGGACACCTGTGACACAAGACGGCAACGCTGCCCAGGATGAGCGGCCGGCGGCGGCCGGGATCGCCGCCGGGGCATTGCGGTCCAGCGAGCAGCAGTTCGAGCGGGAGTTCGGCCGCGTACCCACCGGTCTGGTCATGACCAGCCTGGCCGCCGACCGGCGTAACCTCTGCCTCGCGGTTAACGACGCGTACTGCGAGCTGACCGGCTACTCACGACGGGAACTGGACGGACGGGACTTCCTGGGTGATATCCACCCCGAAGACCAGCCTGCCCTCGAGACCCTGATCCAGGCCGTCATAGCTGGCGCGACCAGCCTGATCCGGACGGACGCGCGCTTGGTCCACAAGGACGGCGGGATCGTTTACGGCCGCCTGACCGGATCGGCGATCCGGCCGCCCGCTGGCGAGCGTTACCTGGCGACCTTCATCGAGGACACCTCGGCGGCCGAGCAGGCGCGGGCCCAGATACACCGGCTCGAGCGCGAGCTGCAACGATCGCGCCGCCTGGCGAGCCTGGGGCAGCTTGTCGGCGGAATCTCGCACGACTTCAGCAACATGCTCACGGTGATCGCCAACTACGCGAGCCTGATCCGGGACGAGGTGATCGTCGCCGAGGCAACGGAGAGCGCGGCCAGGTGGGGGCCCGTCCGCTGGGACGTGGAGCAGATCGAAGACTCGGCCGACCGCGCCAGACGGCTGATCAAGCACCTGCTGGCATTCGCCCGGCGCGAAGAGGCGGAGCCCGTGCTGGTGGATCTCGGCCAGACGGTCAGTGATGTCACCGGGCTCATGCGCGAGGTGCTGGGCGAGCACGTCCCTGTCGTCACCCGGCGTGGCGAGGACCTGTGGCCGGTAGAAGCCGATCGCGCGCAGCTCGAACAGGTCATCGTCAACATCGCGGTGAATGCCCGCGACGCCATGCCGGGAGGCGGCCAGGTCACTATCGAGACCGCGAATATTGACGTGGCGCATTGCGCGGCTGACGTGCAGGACGCTGCCGATCTCGGTGAACTCCTCCCCGGCCGCTATGTCGGGCTTCGCATCACCGACACCGGAGCAGGGATGGACGTGCTGACGGCGGACCAGGCCTTCGAGCCCTTCTTCACCACGAAAAGCGGAGACCAGGCGGCGGGGCTCGGCCTGGCCGCCGTCCGCAGGTTCGCCACGCAGGTCGGCGGCAAGGCGTGGCTGCGATCGGAACCGGGCCACGGGACCACCGTAACGGTGATGCTGCCCGCCGCGGCCCAGTCCGATGCGGCGGCGGCCGGGCACCAGGGGTGGGCGGCAGAGCAGACCAGCACAGTGCTTGTGGTAGACGATGACGCCGGGATCCGGAACGTCGCGCACCGGGTCCTGGCCAGCGCTGGTTACCGGGTCATGACGGCCGCGGACGGGCAGGAGGCTCTTGGTCTTCTCGGGGACCCCCAGAAGACTGTCGGCCTGGTCCTGACGGATGTCGTCATGCCCGGAATGACGGGTGAGGCGTTCGCGGCCCAGGCTCATGCCGTACGCCCGGAGATCCCGGTGCTGTTCATGTCGGGCTATGAGCGGCAAAGCGACACGGAGGGCTGGCCCGGCCCGGAGACGGCGGTCATCGGCAAGCCATTCACCCGGGCAGCGTTGCTGGCCAGGGTGACCCGGGCGCTGGCGGACGGGGCAGGCGGGGACACGAGCGCCCGGCCAGTGGCGCACGCGCGGGTCGAGCGCCGTGAAGGCCGGTTAGCCATTAGCGGGGACATTTCTGCTCGCCGGGCTATACCAGGTGATTCCGCTGGAGGGTGATCCGCAGCTGCCAGCGCCAGGCGCTCAGGTCGCCGCTGGCTTCTGCGGCCAGGGCGGCGGCCACCCGCGCCAGCCACGCGCGGGCCGATTCGATGTCGCCGATTTCATGGTCGTCTTCCGCCGCCGGCGTGAGGGTCAGCTCGATCCGGATCAGGTGCCCGTCGGCCCGCACCGCTGCGCCCGCGCGCGCCCGGCGCCCCTCGGGCACGGTCCCGGCCAGGGTCAGCTCGATGACGTCGGCGACCACGGGTATCTCCGCCGCGTGCAGCCCTGCGTTCGCCGCTCCGGCGTCCACGGTCAGCGGGCCGGCGAGCAGCCATGCGGTCCGCTGCTCGAGCGCAGCGGTCACCGGGCAGCCCGCAGACGGGGGGACGGCCGGCCGGCGCCTGGTAGCCTGCGCAGTGCGGCTGCCGCCGCGTCCAGCCGCCGGTGCGCCGCGTCGAAAATCCCTGGCGGCAGGGCCGGATGCGATCGGTGCAGTAGCTGGAGCTCGAGGCTGACCGCGAAGAGTTCCTGCATCGGGCCGTCGTGCAGGTAGGCGGCCTGTGCACGGTGTTCCCGCTCACGCAGCCGGCGGCCGATGGCGAGCAACTGCCAGGCCGGCGGCTCGCCATCGGCCGGCTGGCCCTCGCCCGGCGCGCGCGCAGCCAGGCGGGACGTACCCGGATCAGGCCCGGCCGGCCCGCCCGGATTGGGTTCGGCCGGCGGCCACGGGCCGGGCCGAGGCTGACCGGCCCCGCGGACGGCCTCAAGCAAGTCCCCCATACTGAACGGCTTGGCCAGGTACACGATCCCCTCCGGAACCCCGTCCGGGATTCCGCCGCTGATCAGTACGCATCGCGCGGCCGCCGCCCGGTCCTTCGACCGCAGTGCTTCCACCAGGTCGATCCCGCGCTCGCCGCCCAGCTGGGCATCCACGAGCACCGCGTCATACCCGCCCGGCTCCTTAGCCGCCGCCTCGGCGAGCGTGCCGGCCTCATCAACCTGGTAGCCCCCGGCGCTGAGCACGCGGCGGATTAGCTTACGCATTTCCTCGGTATCATCGACGACCAGGACCCGCGGGGTACGTGGGCTCTCGCTCAATGTGCCAGCCCTTCGGGGAACACCCGGCCAGTGAAAGTTACATTGGGCATTCAATTTTATACACAGGGTAACGTAAGCAATGAGCGCCGGCCAGGTCATGGTGAGCCTTCCCCGGACTCCGGCGCTGGGCCTCCCTGCACCAGAGGGGCACATCAGCCACATGCGGCGGCCAGCCCGGGCGGAGTGTCAGTCCCGGTCGTTACCGTCTGGGCATGCCGATGAAGATCCGCGAGATGATCCGGCTCCTTCAGGCCGACGGCTGGCGGTTAAAACGCACTACGGGACCGCACCGTAGTTTCACCCATCCGGGGAAACCCGGATTGGTTACCGTCGCGGGCAAACCAGGCGCTACCTTGAAGCCGAAGACCGAAGCGGGCATCCTGAAACAGGCACACCTGGGAAAGGAGGAGCGGTGAGGGGCTACGTGGTCGTATTCGAAGGGGACGACGAGTCCGGTTACTCGGCCTACTCTCCCGACCTCCCCGGTGTGGTCGCTGCCGCCGGTACCCGCGCCGAGACCGAGCGGCTGATGCTTGAGG
This sequence comes from uncultured Actinomycetes bacterium, assembly GCA_963805255.1. Lineage (GTDB taxonomy): Bacteria > Actinomycetota > Actinomycetes > Streptosporangiales > Streptosporangiaceae > Bog-532. The sequence goes on along the minus strand of CAWDTK010000020.1, from coordinate 67,790 downwards.
CGATGGCCGAACACATCGCTCTGCTGCGGGACGGTGGGCAGCCCGTCCCGCAGCCTGCCGAGGCAGAACAGCGTCACCATTCTTGACCCTGCCGCCGCATAACACCCGTGCCCGGGCGGGCGTTCAGGACTTCGGGGGAAGGCAGCGGTGGACCGTTCACGGCTTGAATCGTTCAGCGATGGCGTGTTCGCCGTGGCCATCACGCTGCTGGCGCTGAACCTGACCGTCGAGGGACCCGGGCACGGGACGACGCTGCTGCACCAGCTCGGGCACCACTGGCCGTCGTTCGTGGCGTACCTGATCAGCTTCTTCACGATCGGGATCATCTGGGTCAACCACCACGCGCTGGTCGCCAACATCGCGGTCGTGAACCGGTCCCTGCTCTACATCAACCTGCTGCTGCTGGTGATCATCGTGGCCATCCCGTTCGCCACCGCGACCATGGCGGCCTACCTGACCGCGGGCGGTCAGGACGCGCACGTCGCGGCGGCCCTGTACGCAGGGACCTTCGAGCTCATGGGCCTGGCTTTCACCGGCGTGCTGGAGTGGGCGCTGCACGAGGACGAACGCATGCACCGGCCGGTGCCCGAGGCGGCCAGGAACGCCGTCCGCACCCGGTTCTATCTCGGGCAGCTCCCCTACCTGCTCGCGGTGGGCGTGGCCTTCGTCAGTGCCCCCGCCGCAGTGATCATCACGGCCCTGGTCGCCATCTACTACGTCTTCGAGCGGACCCCCACGAGAAACTGACGCCCCGCCGGCGGCCGGCTGCCAGCTTCGCACTTCTCGTTTGTCCCACCTGGCGCCCATACTGGTGGTGTGAAAGAACAGCCGGCCGGCGGCGCCGATGAGCCAGCGGCGATTGCCTGGTGGCGGCGCGATGCGGCCGAACGGCGTGACACGTGGGGCGAGCTCGCCAACGAGGGTGAACAGGGTCAGGGACTCGACGAGGGCGAGTTCCGGCGGCGCTTCGCGCACCTGTTCCCGGGCGCTGGCGCCGCGTGACCGGCGCTGGGCGCATCGCTCGGTGACCGGTGGAATTTGAATCTCCCGGCGGGAAGTCCGTTGGCCGGCTCAGAGGATCGCCGTGCCTTTGCTGATCGGGACGTCGGGGTGGCAGTACCGGGACTGGCGTGGGGTGCTGTACCCGCCGGGCGTTCCGCAGCGGCGCTGGCTGGAGTACTACGCCGAGCAGTTCGCCACGGGGGAGAACAACAACGCGTTCTACCGGCTGCCGTCGCGGGAGATGTTCACGGCGTGGGCGGAGCGGACCCCGCCGGGGTTCGTGATGGCGGTCAAGGCGAGCCGCTACCTCACCCACATCCGGCGGCTGAAGGACCCGGCCGGGCCGGTGAGCCGGCTGCTGGGCGCGGCCGCCGGGCTCGGGGCCACGCTCGGGCCGATCCTGCTGCAGCTGCCGCCGACGTGGAAGGGTGACCCGGGGCTGCTGGACGGATGCCTGGCCGAATTCCGCCGGGCCGGGCGCGGCCTGCGGATCGCGGTCGAGATGCGGCACGAGTCCTGCTGGACGGACGAGATCCGGCAGATCCTCGTCGACCGGGGCGCCGCGCTGGCCTGGACGGACCGGGGCGAATCACCGATGGGACCGCTGTGGCGCACCACGGACTGGGGCTACCTGCGGCTGCACGAGGGCGCGGCGCAGCCGTGGCCGCGGTACGGCCGCGACAGCCTGCGGGCCTGGACCGAACGGCTGTCCGCCGGATGGCCCGGCGCGCCCGGCACGGCCGGGGCGCACGGCACGGCCAACGCGTCCAACGCGGCCGACGTGTACGTCTTCTTCAACAACGACCCCGGCGGGGCGGCGATCTACGACGCGGTAGCGTTCGCCGCCATCGCCCGGGAGGCGGGGCGCACCGTGACCCGGACGCCGGCCGAGGTGCCCCCGGCGCCGGAAGGCTGACGCGCGAGACGGCCCGGCGGGCGCGCCGCCGAACCGGCCCGCAGGCTGGCGGGCTCGGGGGCAGGCCCGTTCGGCGGCATTATCGGCAGGCGCGGGCCAGCCGGCTAACCGCGGCCGGTCAGCCAGCGCTCCATGCAGGTCAGCAGCTCATCGGTGTCGACCGGCTTGGTGATGTAGTCGCTCGCGCCCGCGTCGAGGCTCTTCTCCCGGTCGCCCTGCATGGCCCGCGCCGTCACCGCGATGATCGGCAGGCCGGCGAACCGGGGCATCTCGCGGATCGCGGCCATGGTCGCGTAGCCGTCCATCTCCGGCATCATCACGTCCATCAGGATGAGGTCGACGTCCTCGTCGGCCCGCAGGGCGCTGATGCCCTGGCGGCCGTCCGGGGCGCACAGCATGGTGATCCCCTGCTGCTCCAGCGAGCTGGTGATCGCGAAGACGTTCCGCACGTCGTCGTCGATGACGAGGACCTTCTTCCCGCGGAGCGCCTCGTGCCGCTTCGGCCGCGGCACCGGCGTACCCGCGGCGTCCCCGGGCTGGGGCGCACGCTGGCGCGGCGGCGCCGCCGACAGGTAGACGGTGATGCGCTCCCGCAGCTCGTCCAGCGACGGCAGCAGCTCCAGCGAGCGGTTCCCGAACCGCAGCCGGGCCAGCCGGGCCTGCGCGCTGTCCGGCTTGTCCCGGGTGTGCGCGAGCACGGGCAGGCCGGCCAGACCCGGCTCGTCCTGCAGCTGCCCGAGGAACGCGAACGCCGACGCGTCGGGCAGGCCGAGATCGAGGACGACGCACCGGTACGGCGCCGACCGCAGCATCCCGATGGCCTCATCCGGGCTGGCGACGGTCTGCACCCGAACGGCCCCGTGCAGATCGGTCAGGTCGGAAGCGGCGCTGTAGGCCAGCAGGGTCAGCAGGCCGCCCCGCGCGCTTTCCAGCACGAGCAGGCGGTGCTGCGCCGGGCCCCCGGTGTGACCGGCCGGATCCGCGTCCCCGCCGTCGGCGGGCCCGGTTTCCGATCGGGCGCCTTCGCTGGGGCCGCTTTCGCGCACGGCGGCACGGCCGTTCGCGGCGGCGGGGGACGCGAGGTCGCCGTCGGCTTCCTGCGCGCCCGGCAGCGAACGCGGCACGTGCAAGGTGAAGGTGCTGCCCTGGCCCAGCTCGCTGTCGGCCGTAATGGCCCCGCCGAGCAGCGTGCCGACCTCCCGGGCGATCGACAGCCCCAGCCCGGTGCCGGCGTAGCGGCGGCTGAGCGTCCCGTCCCCCTGCTGGAAGGCCCCGAAGATCGTGCTCAGGTTCTCCGGGGCGATGCCGATGCCGGTGTCGGTGACGGAGAACGTGACGACCGGGCTGCCGTCCGGCGCGGGCACGCCCAGGCCGACCCGCAGCACGACGCGGCCGTTGGAGGTGAACTTGACCGCGTTGGACAGCAGGTTGCCGAGGACCTGGCGCAGCCGCTGCTGGTCGGTGAACATCTCACCGGGAGCTTCGGCGGCCGCCTCGACCGCGAACGTCAGGCCCTTCTCCGCGGTCAGCGGCTGGAAGGTGGCGTGGACGTCCTCCAGCAGCGCGCGCAGGGCGAAGCGCTCGGGGTGGATGTCCATCCGGCCCGCCTCGACCTTGGACAGGTCCAGGATGTCGTTGATCAGCTGGAGCAGGTCCGACCCGGCCGAATGGATGACGTTCGCGTACTCGACCTGCTTGGCGGTGAGGTTGCGCCCCGGGTTCTGCGCGAGCAGCCGGGCCAGGATCAGCAGGCTGTTCAGCGGCGTGCGCAGCTCGTGCGACATGTTCGCGAGGAACTGCGACTTGTACTTCGACGCCAGCGCGAGCTGCTGCGCGCGCTCCTCGATCTCCTGCCGGGCCTGCTCGATCTCGGCGTTCTTTGTCTCGATGTCGCTATTCTGCCGGGCGAGCTGCTCGGCCTTGTCCTCCAGGTCGGCGTTGGACCGCTGCAGCTTGTCCTGCTGGGCCTGCAATTCCACCGAACGGGCCTGCAGCTCGGCGGTCAGCCGCTGGGACTCGTTCAGCAGCGCGTCGGTGCGCGAGTTGGCCACGATCGTGTTGAGGTTGACGCCGAGGGTCTCGGTGAGCTGCCCGAGGAAGTCAGTCTGCACCGGGGTGAACGCGGTGAAGGAGGCCAGCTCGATGACGCCCAGTACCTGGTCCTCGAACAGGATCGGGAGCACGGCCAGGCTGGACGGCGACGCCTCGCCGAGCCCGGAAGAGATCTTGACGTACCCCTCCGGCAGGTCGGCCACGACGATGGACCGCTTGCTCTTGGCCACCTGGCCGATCAGCGACTGGCCGAGCCGGTACTGCAGCGGGGCTTCGTTGTCGGCACGCAGGCCGTACCCGGCGATCAGGCGCAGCTGGGTGTCACCCCCGGCCGTCTCGCTGAGGAAGAACGTACCGTGCTCCGCCCCGACCAGCGGCGCGAGTTCGTCGATGATCAGTTCGGCGACCACGGCCAGGTCCCGTTGGCCCTGCACCATGCCGGAAATCCGCGCCAGGTTGGACTTCAGCCAGTCCTGCTGCTGGTTGGCCTGGATGGTCTCGCGCAGCGACTGGACCATGGCGTTGATGTTGTCCTTGAGCTCGGCGACCTCGCCCTGCGCCTCGACCGAGATCGAGCGGGTCAGGTCCCCGGCGGCGACCGCGCTGGTCACCTCGGCGATCGCGCGGACCTGGCGGGTCAGGTTCCCGGCCAGCTCGTTGACGTTCTCGGTCAGCCGCTTCCAGGTGCCGGAGACGCCCTCGACCTCGGCCTGGCCGCCCAGGCGGCCCTCGCTGCCGACCTCGCGGGCCACCCGGGTCACCTCGGCGGCGAACGCGGACAGCTGGTCGACCATCGTGTTGATCGTGGTCTTCAGCTCCAGGATCTCCCCGCGCGCGTCCACGTCGATCTTCTTGGACAGGTCGCCCTGCGCCACCGCGGTGGTGACCTGGGCGATGTTCCGCACCTGGCTGGTCAGGTTGTTGGCCATCGAGTTGACGTTGTCGGTCAGGTCCTTCCAGGTGCCGGCCACGTTCGGCACGGTGGCCTGGCCGCCGAGCATCCCCTCGGTGCCCACCTCGCGCGCCACCCGGGTCACCTCCCCGGCGAACGCGGACAGAGTCCCGACCATCGTGTTGATCGTCTGGGCGAGCGCGGCGACCTCGCCCTTGGCCTCCACCGTGATCTGCTGGCTCAGGTCACCGCGCGCCACGGCCGTGGCCACCTGCGCGATCGAGCGCACCTGGGCGGTCAGGTTGGACGCCATCACGTTGACGTTGTCGGTGAGGTCCTTCCAGGTGCCGGAGACGCCGCGGACGACGGCCTGGCCGCCGAGGTTGCCCTGGGTACCTACCTCGCGCGCGACCCGGGTCACCTCGTCGGCGAACGCCGACAGCTGGTCGACCATCGTGTTGATGGTCTCCTTCAGCTCCATGATCTCGCCACGCGCGTCGACCCGGATCTTCTGGGTCAGGTCGCCCTTGGCCACCGAGGTGGTCACCGCGGCGATGGACCGGACCTGATCGGTGAGGTTCGCCGCCATCACGTTGACGGATTCGGTCAGGTCCTTCCAGGTGCCGGAGACGCCGGGCACGTGGGCCTGGCCGCCCAGAATACCGTCGCTGCCGACCTCGCGGGCCACCCGGGTGACTTCGTCGGCGAAGCCGGACAGCTGATCGACCATCGTGTTCAGGGTGCTCTTGAGCTCGAGCATCTCGCCCTTGGCGTCAACGGTGATCTTCTGGGTCAGGTCACCCTTGGCCACGGCCGTCGCCACCTGGGCGACGTCGCGCACCTGCCCGGTGAGGTTCCCGGCCATGGCGTTGACCGAATCGGTCAGGTCCTTCCAGGTGCCGGAGACGCCCTTGACGTCGGCCTGGCCGCCCAGGCGCCCCTCGGTGCCGACCTCGCGGGCCACCCGGGTGACCTCGGAGGTGAACAGGTCGAGCTGGTCGGCCATGCCGTTGAAGACGGTGGCGATCTGGCCCATCAACGGGTCGCCGCTCTCCGGGAGGCGCGTGCTGAAGTCGCCGCCGCGCACGGCCGTCAGGCCCGCCAGGAGCTGCTCCAGCCCCGATTCGTCCAGCTTGCGACCTGCCCGCATGACGTCGGTCATCAGCACTCCTCATCATGGTGACGGTGTGCGTGGCCCGGGACGGGCCAGAAGATTTCGGCGTGGCTTCCAGTACGGCCCTCGGTACGGCCCTGGGAGTATGGCTTCCGGCGCAGCGCGGGCACGTGCCGATGTTAGAGGCGCGGCGCGCGCGTTAACGGCAAACGTGAACGTTTGCCGCATGTCAACATTAGTAGAGCCGGGACCGGAACAATCGCGCATACATGGTCATCCATGCTCGCATAGCCTGCGGAGACGGGAAAGCCCGCGCGAGCGGGAGCTAGCGGGAGCGGGAGCCCGAGCTCGCGTCAGCGGGAACTCGAGCGGGAGCTCGCGTCAGCGCAGGGCAGCGGCGGACCGCCCGGGCCCCCGCGCGGGCCCGGGCCGCCGGTTGTGGCATGAGGAAGGTCGGTGAGCGGTGCCGAGTGGTGGCGAGGAGATCCTGCGCCTGGCGGCGGTCATCGACCGGCAGCGGCGCGAGCTGGACCGGGCGCGCTCCGGCGCGGCGGCCCGTTCGGTCATCGACATGGCCAAGGGTGCCCTCATCGAGCGGCTGGGCTGTTCGGCCGCCGGGGCCGCGAGCCAGCTGACCGCGCTCGCCCGCGAGGCGGGGACGCCGGTGGCCGAGATCGCCGCCGCGATCATCGGCCACGAACCGGCCCCGGTCCCTGCCCAGGTCGCCGGCGCGGTCCCGGTCCCGCCAGCGGCGGGACCGCCGGGAGACCCGTCTGGGGGCGCGCCGCCGGGGGATTCTCCGGGGGGCGGGCCGCCGGGAGGGCCGGCCGGTGATGGGCCGCTGCGGAACCAGCTGGCCGGGGCGGCCATGGACCTGGCCGCCGACGGCGGGGAGATCGCCGCCGCCGTCCTGGACCAGGCGCTGGCGCCGCTCGGTGCGGCCGCCGTCGCGCTGTGGCTGATCAGCGCGGACGGCAGCCTGGACCTGCTCGGCGAAGCCGGGTTCGGGCCAACCGAGGCGAGCCGCTGGCGGCGTGTCCCGCCGCAGATGGATTGCCCGGCGCAGCGCGTCGCCCACGGTGGTCCCGGCCTGTGGTGGGCCGCCGGCCTCCCGGCCGGGGATACTCCCCCGCTGGCCGGGCGGTGGCCGGGCGGGGCACGCGCGGTGGTCGCGCTCCGCGACCATGCCTCGGTCCTGCTGGGCGTGATGGAGGTGTGCTGGCCGCAGCCGCGGGCCGGCTTCCCGGACGCGCTGCGCCAGCAGGTCAGCGCCCTGGCCCAGGCGTGCGCGGAGCTGCTCGCCGCGCGGGCCGCGCGCGGCGATCTCGCGGTGGTGCGCTCGCGCCCGGCGCTCCGTGGCCTGCTCGAGAGCCTGCTGGAGTCGGTGATGATGGCCTCCGCCGTACGGGACAGCGACGGCCGCATCAGCGACTTCCGCATTGACTGCACTGGGGAGAACTTCCGCGATCCGGCCGGGCGGAACGCCAGTGAGCTCGTCGGCCGCACGCTGCTGGAGGCCTACGGCACGGCCGCCACGATGGGCGGTGTCCTGCAGCACGCGGTCCGCGCCCTCACCACCGGCCAGGCGCAGCATGTTCCTGGCCCGGTCGTCACCGCCCCGGCGGGTGAGGTGACGGGAGCCATCGCCGACATCCGGATCGCGCGCTTCTTCGACGGGGTCGTCCTCACCTGGCGGCCGGCCAGTGAGGTCGACCGGCTCACGGCGCGGCTGCAGCAGATTCAGCGGCTCGGCCGGATCGGCGCCTGGGAGGAGAACCTGGTGACCGGGAGGGCGGACTGGACCGAATCCGCGTTCGCGCTCTTCGGCCTGCCCGCACGCGAGGGAGCCGCCATTCCCGTCGCCGACCTGCACAGCTACGTCACCGCGGCGGACGTCCCGGCGGTGAAGCGGTTCCGGGAGTCACTCCTGCACGGGCAGGAGCCCACCGGAGCGACATTCCGCATCGTCCGGGCCGACGACGGGAGCGTGCGGCAGATGCGCGTGTTCGCCGAGCCGGTCCTCAGCCCGGCCGGGACGATCGAAGCCGTCCAGGGGGCCTTTCAGGACATTTCCGCCGAGTACCAGACGCAGGTCGCGCTGGCCGCCACGCGCGACCAGCTGGCCGACACCGAGCAGCGCGCCGAGGAGGAGCACCTGCTGGCGGTGCGCGTGCAGCAGGCCATCATGCCGCCGAGCGCCGAGCCGGTCGCGGCGGCCGGGATCGAGGTCGCCGTGCGGTACCGGCCCGCTGGCCCCGGTCACCTGGTCGGCGGGGACTGGTACGACACGCTGCTGCTGCCGGGCAACGATGTCCTGCTGGTCGTCGGGGACATCGCCGGGCACGGGATCGACGCGGTGACCGGCATGGTCACCGCGCGCAACTGCCTGCGCGGGCTGGCCATCACCGGCGCGGGCCCGGCCGAGTTGCTCGGCTTCCTCAACAGCGCGATCTGCCACCTCATCGACGGGGTGGTCGGCACGGTGGTCTGCGGGCTCTACGATCCCGGCCTGCGGGTGCTGCGCTGGGCGCGCGCCGGGCACCTGCCGCCCGTCGTCATCCGCGACGGGACCGCGACGGCGCTCCCGCTGCCGCACGGGGTGCTCCTCGGCACCGATCCGGGCGCGACATACGAGCAATTCACCACGCCGCTGGCCGTCGGGGACACGCTGCTGCTGTTCACCGACGGCATGATCGAGCGCCGTGACATCCCCATCGACGAGGCCCTCGACGAATTCGCGCGCCGCGCGGCCGTCCCGCAGCCGTCGGCCGCGGCGCTCACCGATTACGTCCTCGCCCACGCGGCCTCCGACACGGGTGACGACGCGTGCCTGGTCACCGTGCGGATCCGCTAGCCGTACCAGGCGCGGTGCGCGCCAGTGGTGATAGGGGCCGGACGTTACAGGTATTCCCTTTTCCGCATCCAGACGAGGGTGACCCAGCCCCAGATGGGCGGCAGGTACGACGTGAACAGGCGCTGGATGAAGACCGCGGCGGTGGCGTCGGACTCCGGGACACCGGCCGCCGTGAGGCCGAGGATCATGCCTGCTTCCACCACACCCATGCCGCCGGGCGACGGCGAGATGCCTCCGACAATGCCGGCCAGGGTAATGACCACGATCAGGGTGGGAAGGCGGAGATGGTCGCCGAAGGCCCGCAGCGACACGGACAGGGCCAGGGCCACCAGCAGCTCTGAGCCGAACGAGCCGCCCACCAGCAGCACCAGCTTGCGCGGGGAGCTGGCTACCAGTTTGAGGTTGCCCCAGATGTCGAGGACCTTGGGGAGCACCTTCGCGGCGGCCAGCCTGCGGAGCCGGGGTACGGCCAGCATCAGGCCGGCCACCACGGCGACCACCACCACGACGGCCAAGATGATCCATACCAGTTTCGAGTTCCCGCCCGACTGGGGGGTGGCCTCGAGGTGGATGGACCCCCACGCGAACGGCAGCGAAACCAGGAACAGCACCGCTATGGCGATCCAGCTACCGGCGGCCATGATGGCGCCCGAGCTCAGCGCCACCGTGGCGTCGTAGCCCTGTTGCTGGTAGAAGCGCACCCGGGTGGTGAAGACTGCCGCTGTCCCGCCGGCCAGCGCGCTGAAGGAGTTGGCGACCTCGACCGCCACCGCCCGCCCGAACGGAAGCGGCCCGGACACGCTGCCGATGGTTTCGACGGCCGACGCCACGTAGGCCAGCTGGGCCAGGATGAACGCCATGATGACCCAGAGCCAGTTGGCCCCGATCACAGTGTCGAAGGACTTGGAGACGTCGATGAGCACGCCGATGAGGGCCCAGCCGCCGATCAGGGTGCCGATTACCATGATCAGCGTCGGCCAGCTCACCCGGCGGGGCTCCGCCAGTTTCGGCACGTCGATCGACTTGGCCTGGGCGGCGCGTCGCCGGACGTCCTCCAGGAGCCCACGCTGGCGGCGCAGACTCCGGCCGAGTGCGGGGTCGAGCGCAGCCTTCCGGAGATGCTGAAGGGCGCCTTCGAGCGTCTCCGCATCCAGGCACCGGGCCGCGGAGCCGGCGGCTCGTTCGGCGCCCACGATCACCGCAGTCGCCGCGATCGCGCCAGCCATGTCGCGATTGAGCTGGTCCGGCGAAGCGTTCGAGGTGGCGTTGCGGAAGTCCGCCACCACGAAGGTCTCCGTGGCCGGGTCGACCAGCAGTACGTCACCACTCATGGCGCCGTGAGCGATGCGTGCCCGCCGGAGAATCAGCAGTTGACGATAGAGGTCGTCAAGAGCGGCGTCACCGATGTCGGTGGCGTCAGCCTCGGATAGCGTCGTCCCGGTCGGCAGGCGGCAGACGAACAGCGCGTCCTTGGACGGTCCCGCGGTTCCGGCGGCAACGATTTCGGGCACGGCCACGCCCACCTGGCCAGCCCGCATGGTGAGGTAGGCCTCGTGTTCGACCTGCTGAAGCCGGGTAAGCATGAGGCTCGGACCGGAGTCCCGGTAGAACAGGAACCGGCCTGTCTTGGTGAGGAGCCTGGCGTCGGCAGCATCGCGGCCGTATACCGCTATACCGATGCGCTGACCGGACGAGTCTGCCCCGCACGTCCTGGTTGCCTCGTACTTCGCTACTCCCCAGACCTGCCGTGCGACCGCCTGCACGTCGCTCGAGCGGATGCCGAACTCCCCGAGCAGCAGCTGTACATCATCGGCCGAGGGCAGGCCGAGAGGTGAGCCGAAAATGAGCCGGACCAGCGCCGTCATCCCCCAGCCGATGGCCAGGCTCCCGAGGACGTTGAGCGGCAGCCCGTGACCTCCGGCAGCTGAGGCCAAGGCCACCAAGGCGATGAAGGACTCGATGAGGCGCTGCACGCCCCGTGCCAGATACGGCAACGTCGCTGTGGCGACCGCCATAAAGAGAGCGATCTGCAGGACCGGGAAACGCATGTAGTAGCTGTCGATCACGATTGCGCTCGGCCTTCCGCCGCGACTTCCGAGCAAAAGGATGAGGATCCCTGTCACCAGCGCTGTACCGGCAGCGCTCAACCCGATGTCACGCGCGACCTCCCAGCGGCGCGCGACCAGAGCCAGTGCCACCAGAGCGATCGTCACGCCGAACGCGCCAGCGTCGTAGACCACCGTCACCAGCCAGGTAATGCTCCGCGGCGGCGGATGGATGACCTGGACGATGGCCTGGTCGATGCGGGAGTTGTAGCGGATGACAAGCACGCAGCACAGCAGGGCAAGGACAGCACCGGCCAAGCGCGCTCCGTCGGTCCCGCGCCGGCGCCGCTGGCCGTCACCGACCGGAGCGAACATGATCGAGCGCCAGCCACGCAGGGCATGCGGCCCGGGAACGGATGCCGGACTCTGCAGCAGGTCTTCAGCCATGGCCCGGCCGGTATGCAGATCTCATGCGCCTCCAGGGAAGCCACGCAAGCAGGCGGGCCGGACGCAGGGGTTATCCGGTCTTCTCGTTCACAGGACAGTATGCGCACCGGTGCCGGGGCTCCGCATCACCCACCGGGGGTGACGATCGGCGGGCGGCATGGTCATCTTGCTGATGGGGCCGGGCCCCGGTAACGGCTGGGGCCGCTCCAGGGCCGGGGTGCCGGTGGGTGGAGTGACGGCCTCGGCGCTGGCGACCGCCTCGTCCACGCTGTCGTAGAGCGGGACCCGGTAGGCCAGGCCGGTGATCCACAGCGCCTTGGCCGGGCGGTACTGGGCGCCCGCAAGGATCAGGCTTCCTGACCCGGACAGCAGCTTCTTCCAGTGGCCGACGATGACGGCCAGGCAGCCGGTGTCCATGAAGGTGACCGCCGACATATCAATAATGACCTGACTGTTGCCGCGGCGTGCCTTCGTCATGAACTGATCGAATTGATCACGGGTGACGAGGTTGAGATTCCCGGCCACCTTGACGACCGTATATGGGCCGCGTTGCTCCGATGACAGGGACAGCATGCGGAATCTACCCCCGCAGAGATGACGGCAGGACAACCTCCACGATACAGCGCCGTCTTCGCCGTGGCGGCGCCCCGTCCGGCCCTACCCGAGGGTCATCCGCAGCAGCACGAAGGTACCGGCGGAAGTCGCCTTGATCTGCAAACCGTCGCAGACCAAACGGGCCACCTCCAGGCCCATGCCGCCCTGCTCAGCCTGCCGGCGCAGGGGTGGCGTGGGCGCCATGGCAGCCGTCCAGTGCCCGCTGTCGCGGATCTCCGCCACCGCGGCGCCGTCGCTGACCCACAGCCGCAACGACGCCTGCGGTGAACCGTGCCGGACCGCGTTGGTGGCTATCTCGTTGACCGCGATCACGAAATCGTCGGCCGTCTCCGCGGACATGCCGGCCCGGATCGCCCAGGTCACCGTGAGCCGGCGGACCTGCGGAAGATCGGCCGAGGTGAAGTCCATTTCGTGCGGTTCCGGGCACACGGGACGGCGCGCTCCGCGAGCGCGTGGCGGCGAGCCGTCTTTCACACCCCCACCTACCCTGGAACCGCTAGTGACGCCACCTTCAGCCGACACGAGGCTCCCTGCCCAGGTTTCACGCGGGCATCCCGCCCGCGGCCAACTGGCTGAGCCGGAAGTGCGCCTGCCGCGGCTGGCCGGCGCACCGGCTACCCCAGCACGGTACCGGATGTCCCCGGCGGCATGGCATCCCCATCCGGGCGTGAACGTTACCACTGAGCGGGTTCCGGGGCGCCCGCCACGCGGCACGGGCCGTTCGGATCAACGCAGTCCGTGCCGGCGCCGCGACAAGGTGGTACAAGGATGGCGTGGATCAGCTGAAGGCGTCTGTCCGCGCCGCGGGCTCCTGCACCCTGGTTGCGCTGGCCGGTGAGTCCGCCGTGACCGGATCCCCGTCCCGCTGGCTCGTGCTGGCCGAGCCCCGGCCGTGCACGCCCGCCGGCTTCGGCTGATCCGTCCCCGGGCACAGAGCCGCCGCACGGGGCCCGGCCTGGGGGCCGCCGTGCGGCGGTTAGGATGCCCGCCGGGCGGCGGACGCAAAGGACCGTTATTCCAGGCAGTATGTGCCCGGCGCCGGCGCGATCGGCGGGTACTTCCGGTTGCCGAGCCCGGCGCGTGCCTTCTTCTCCTCGCCGGAGCGGGGCAGGAGCCACTCGATCCACTGCGGCCACCAGGAGCCGCCGTGCCATTCGGCCGTGGCCTGCCACGCGTCCGGGTCGGGGCCGTCGGCCGGGGCCGTCCAGTAGCCGTACTTCGCCGTCTTGGCGGGATTGACGAACGACTGGATGTGGCCCGACTTCACGACGGCCACTTCCTTGTCGCCGCCGAGTATCTGGGTGAGGTTGTAGCACGTCCGCCAGGGCGTGATGTGGTCGGTGAACCCGGCCACGTGGAAGCTGTCGCAGGTGACCTTGGCCAGGTCGATGGGCATACCGAGCGCGGTGATCCCGCCCGGGACGGCCGCGGCGCCACTCATCGCGATCCGGCTGGTATCCGCCGACACCTTCGCGGGCACCGCGGTCGCATCGTCGTTCCAGGCCAGCACGTCGAAGGCCGGCGGGTCCTCACCCAGCAGCCAGCCGCTGACCGCGTAGTTGAACACGAGGTCGTTGGGCCGCAGCCACGCGAATGTGGTCTTCATCGTCGAGCCCGGGATGACCTGGTCCGCCGCGGCTGCCTGCTCGAGCAGCTTCAGCGAGTCCTCGGTGCTGAGCATGCCGACCACGTTGGGGGACGTGTTCGTCATCATCGTGACGAGGTACGTCGCCGTGCTGACCGACAAGTCCCCCCTGGCGGCCAGCACGCCGAGGGCGAGAATGTTGGTCATGCCGCCGGCGCACAGCCCGAGCGTGTTGATGGTCTCGCTGTGGGTGATGTCCTTGACGATTTCAACGGCGTGCAGCACGCAGGCGGCGTAGTCGTCAAAGCCCCAGCGCCCGTGCCCGAGCTCCTCAACCGGGTTGCGCCAGCTCACCATGAAGACGGTCAGGCCGTTCTCGACCGCGAACTCGACCATGCTGCGCCCTGGCGAGAGGTCGAGCACGTAGTACCGGTTGATCTCTGGCGGCACCATCAGCAGCGGCCGGCGGCGGACCGTCGGCGTCGACGGCGCGTACTCGAGCAGCTCGAACATGTCATCGCGGTAGACGACCGAGCCCGGGGTGCACGCCAGCTGCTCGCCCACCTTCAGCGCGTCCCGGTCGACCATCTTCGGCATGCCGCCGCTGGCCATGTCACGCAGCATGTTCTGGGCGCCGCTGAACAGCGACAGCCCGCCGGTCTCAAACGCGCGCTTGAGCGCGGCCGGGTTGGTCGGCAGGAAATTGGTGGGGGCCAGTGATGCGGTCATGATGTTGGCCAGGTAGCTGGCCCGCGCCTTCCGCTGCCACGAGGTCTCCACGGCGCCGGCCATCCGGCCTGCCTATTCCTCGAACAGCCGGTACGACAGCCCGAGCCCCCGGAAGGCCGGGTTCGCGGTCCAGGTGGGATCCTTGAACCGGGCGTCCTTCGGGCCGTATTCGAGCTCAGACTGGCCCATGGCGATCTTCGCCAGTTCGCCGGCCAGCCACGGCAGCTGCTTGGCGGCCTCGGCGGGACTGAGCAGGTCCACGGCCGTCTGGAGCATCCCGGCCGCGTCGGGCGCCTTACCCGGCGGTATCCCGCCGCCGAGCGGAAGCTCCGGTTCGGCCTCGGGGGACGGCGCGCCAGCGGCACCAGCCGATCCGGCCAGTGCGCGGTCGTCGCCGGGGGAGGTCGCGTCGTTGCGGCCCATGATCCCTCCTCGTAGTCATCGGGATCTATAGTCTTCACGCTCGCAGCCGTTGCGAGAAGTACAAGACAACGCCGCCGGCCTGCGCGGTAACTGCGGTCTTCCGTCACCAGTGATAGGGACCAATGGCAGGTTTCGCCCCGCCCGGGCCGGCCTACGTTCAGAATAGCGCTCAGTGGTCGCGAACCTTTCTTCCCCGCAAGCAGCTGGCTTTCCGCAAGCAGTAACCCGTCGCCGCGCGGCAGGCCGTCCGGACCGGCGGCCTGGCGACCGGCCCGCTTACAACACGGCCACCGGCCCGCTCACAACCTGGCCACCGGTCTGCCGGCCACAGAGAGGGGAGTCAACTGCATGAGCGTTACCGAGGATGTGGTGCCGGAGCCGCTGGCGCATATCCGGGACCGGGTTGCGCTGGTAACCGGCGGAACGGATCATCAACGTCTCCTCGGTCATCGGCGAGATCGGCAACATCGGGCAGGCCAACTACGCGGCGTCGAAGTCTGGGCTCTTCGGGCTGACCAAGACCCTGGCCCGGGAGACGCTCTTCCACCTTCCACCTCGGCAAGGCCCGGCATCGGGCTCACGGTCAGCGCGGTCACGGCCGGGTTCATCGCCACCGGCATGCTGTCCAGCATCCCCGAGCGCGTGCTGGACCATATTCGCAGCCAGATCCCGGTGGGCCGGCTGGGCAAGCCCGAGGAGATCGCGCGGGTCATCTGCTTCCTGGCCTCGGACGACTCGTCCCGCATCACCGGCCAGATCTGGGCGGTCAACGGCGCGCTGGACGTGTGACCGAATCAGGCGGACTTCCGCTTGGCAAACCATCCAGTTGCTTGATATAGTTAGCACAGATACCCAAGGAGGGCAGTACCCATGACCGAGACCCACAACTCCGCAAGGGACGTACAGGGCGAGATCATCAAGACCGTCAACCAGAGCCAAGACGCGGTCATCGAGGCCATCCGTGACTGGGCCGACGCCGTACAGGCCCTGACCCCGAAGCTGCCGCCGCTGAACGTGCCGTTCGCGGGCAAGCTCCCGCAGCCGGAGCAGCTGGTGGCCAGCGCCTACGACTTCGCCGAGCAGCTGCTCGCCAGCCAGCGCCGGTTCGCCGAGGAACTGGTCAAGGCGACCAGCCCGCTGCTGCCCATCAAGGAAGAGGGCAAGGAAGGCGCCAAGGGCGCCAAGTAAGGACAGCACGCACCGTCCGGACGGCCAGGCACGAACAGGCAGGCGGCGGGCCGGGTCATCCGGGCCGCCGGCTGCCTTATGCCTACTGTTTCCAGCGAAACATTTCGACCACACCGGGGGGCCGACCATGACGGATCCGTGGCAGGCGCAACGGAAGGCGCTCGGCGCTTTCATCCGCAACCAACGCAAGCTGGCCAACCTCTCGCTGCGCCAGCTGGCCGACCTGACCAGCCTGTCCAACCCGTATCTCAGCCAGGTCGAGCGGGGACTGCACCAGCCGTCCATACGAGCGCTGAAGTCGATCGCCGACGCACTCAACGTGTCGGCCGAGACCCTGCTGGCCGAGGCGGGACTGGTAGACGCGCTGGCCTCCCGGAAAAAGGATGCGAACCCGCCGCCGACCGAGGCGGCCATCCGCGCGGACCAGCGCCTCAGCGAGGCGCAGCGCACGGCCCTGATCGCGGTCTACCACAGCATGCTGGAGGGGGAGTGAACGCTGGCTGGATCTGCGCGGCGTGCGGTAATCACTACCCGGGCGCGGAGACGCCGCCCGCGTCCTGCCCGATCTGCACCGACGAACGTCAGTGGGTGGCCCCCTCCGGGCAGCGGTGGACCACGATGGCGGAGCTGGCTGCGGACGGGCGCCAGTGTGAGATCTGGGAAGAGGAGCCCGGCCTGCTCGGCATCGGCGTGAACCCGCCGGCCGGCATCGGCCAGCGCGGCCTCATCGTCGTCACGCCCGCGGGCAACCTGCTCTGGGATCCGCCCGGCTTCCTGGACGACCGCGCCGTCGGCCGGGTCCGGGAGGCGGGCGGCCTGCGCGCCGTGACCGCGAGCCATCCGCACTTCTACGGCGCGATGGCCGGATGGAGCCGGGCCTTCGGCGCCGGCATCCTGATACCGGAGGCGGACGCGTCGTGGGTGACGTTGCCCGATCCCGCGATCCGTACCTGGGCCTCGCGCGAGCCGGTGCTGCCCGGCGTCACCCTCGTGCAGTGCGGGGGGCACTTTCCCGGCAGCGCGGTCGTGCACTGGGCCGGCGGCGCGGACGGCGCCGGGGTCCTGCTGACCGGCGACACGATCTTCGTCACGCCGGGCGAAGACCGGATCACCTTCGTCTGGAGCGCGCCGAACCGGCTGCCGCTGCCGGAGTCCGCGGTCCGCGGGATCGTCAGCGCGGTGAGCCCGTTTCCGTTCGACCGGATCTACGGCGGCTGGGCCCCGACCATCCACCAGGACGCGCGCCGGGTGCTGGAAAGCTCGGCCGGCCGGTACATCCAGTTCCTCCGCGGCGACGCCCTGGTCTGATGCGGGCGCCCCGGCACGGGGGATGCCGATACCGAACGGGGCGGGGAACGGGCTCAGCGGGTGCGGTCTGCCTCCGGCCGCGCGTGCCGGGCTCGGGTGCCGGGGCCGGTGCCGGGGCCGCCCGATGGCGGCGGGAACGCCCGGCGGCCCCGGACCCCCGCCCCCAGGTCCCAGGTCCCAGGTCCCAGGGCGGGAGGATTCGGGCGCAAGCATTACCGTCATAAGGCCGGGGCATGGCAGAATTCACTCAAGCGGCTTCTACGGCCCCGTAGAACTTCTACACACTTGCAGCTATTACAGCATCCCGCCGGAAGACGAACGCGGATTCATGAGCACATACGACGGCCTGCCCGACGGCGCCTCACGCCGTGCGGCCGGCGAGCTGGAAGGCGCGGTCCTGGGCGTACTGCACGCAGCCGGGACCCCACTGTCGCCCGGCACCGTCCGGGAACGCCTCGACGCCGATCTCGCCTACACGACCGTGGTGACGATCCTGTCCCGGCTGCACGCCAAGGGCGTCCTGGAACGGGCCCGGCTGGGACGTGCCTACGTGTACGCTCCGGTGGCCGACGAACCGGGACTCGCGGCCCGCCGGATGGCCACAGTGCTGGCCGCCGAACCCGACCGCGAAGCCGTCCTGGCCAGGTTCGTTTCGGGCCTGTCGGAGTCGGACGAGCAGCTGCTCCGCCGCATGCTCGGCGCCGGCGACGCCGGCCGGGACTGAGCGGCGCCGCCGTGCAACTGGCCATCTACCTGCCGCTCGCGGTCCCGCTGTGTGCGGCCGCGGGCGCGCGCGCGATCGCCAGCCGGCTCCCCCGCAGACCGCGACCTGGCTGCTGACCGCGGCGGCGGTCGCGCTGGCCGCGCTGAGCACGGCTGTCCTGGGGCTGCTCGCCTGCAGCGCGCTGCTCCGCATTCCGCTGGTCGCCACGCTCGGCCATATGTCGGTGCAGGTGATCCGGCATAACGACCCGGCGTCCCTGTCCGCCGCCGTCGCGGCCGCCGCGCTGCTCGCGGTGGCCATCGCGGCGGCCGGCCGCGCCGCCTGGCGGCGGGCCAGGGCCCTGGTCTCCGCCGCCCGGCACGCCCGCTGCCTGCCCGGCTCCAGCCAGGTCGTGGTGGTACCGGACGGCTCGGCGGACGCGTACGCCGTGCCCGGCCGGCCCGGCCGGATCGTCGTCACCGCCGGCATGCTGGACGCCCTCGACCCGGACGAGCGCCGCGTGCTGCTCGCGCACGAGCGCGCGCACGCCCAGAACCATCACTACCTGTTCACGGCGCTGACCTACCTGGCGGCGGCGGCCAACCCGCTGCTGCGCCCGGTCGCGGCGGCGGTGACCTACACGGTCGAGCGGTGGGCCGACGAGACGGCCGCCCGGGACTGCGGCGACCGCGGCCTGGCGGCCCGGACCATCGGCAAGGCGGCCCTCGCCTCGGCCGAGCGCACCACGCCCGGTCCACGCCGGCGCCGGGCCGTCGCGCTCGGCATCGCCGGGCCTTTCCTCGCGCGCGGCGCCACCCGGCTGCGCGGCGTGACCAGGCTTCCCGTCCTGACCAGGCTGGGGCGGATGACCAGGCCCGGCGGCTGGCCCGGGCCAAGCGGCGCGGGCCCGGTGCCGCGCCGGGTCGCGGCGCTGCTCGCGCCGCCGCCGCGGATCCGCCCGCTGCTGGTCGCGGCGGTCGCGGCGGTCGTGCTCGTCTCCAGTGTCGCGGCCCTGGACGCGGCGCGCGACCTGCACTCCGTCGTCGAACTGGCGCAGACGCAGGTCTTCACCGGTCGCTCCTGACCGGCGGGCCGGGGGGCCGCCTCAGGTCCGCAGCGAGGCGAGCTCCTCGCCGGGCAAACCGCCGAAGATGATGGTCATGACGGTCACGCCGGCGGCCATGAACGGCTTGCTTACCTGCAGGATGCCGGAGATGACCCGCACGACGATCGGCTCCGCTCCATCGGCCGATCCGGCCGCCGGATGAAATGCGTGCGAACTGCCCGATTAACAAAAGTACGCATACGTACTTGAGGCGTTCGATAGATACTCTAGGCTCGTGACCGACACCAGGCAAGGGGGAACGCTCGCCGGCACGCACGAGGGCAAGCCCGGGCTGCCCCGCGGCCGGAGCCGCCTGCCGGTCTTGGCCGTGCAGGCGTCGCAGCGAGAGCGGCTGGTGCACGCCGTCGTGGCAGCGGTGGCCCAATCGGGCTACCCAGCGGTCACGGTGGCCGGCATCGTACGGCGGGCGAGGGTGTCGCGGACGGCGTTCTACACGCACTTCACCGGCAAGGAGGACTGTTTCCTGTCCGCCACGCGGGAGGGCGGGAAGCTGATGGTCAGCCGGATCGTGGCCGCCACCCGGGCGCTCACCGCGGGCACGCCGGACGAAGAGGTCCTGCGGGTGGCCTGCCGCACCTTCCTCGCGTTCGTGGCCGGCGAGCCGGAGTTCGCCAAGATCTTCTACATCGACATGCCGGCGGCTGGCGCCCGCGCCTGGGAACGCCTGGACGCGGCGCAGCACAGGTACGCCGTGCTGAACCGGACCTGGCACGAGCGGGCCCGGTCCCGCCATCCGGAGTGGCCCGCCGTCCCGTACGAGGCGTACCTGGCGCTGGCCGGGGCCACGGCAGAACTCGTCCGCTCGCGGGTCCGCTGGGGCGACGCGGACGCCATTCCCGGCCTGGAGGACACCATCGTCTCGCTGCACCTGGCGGTCATGACCGGCCGCCGGTGGGAGGTTCCCCGGTTAGCAGCGCCAGGTGATGAGCGCGTCCAGCGCCTCCACCTGCGCCCCCGGCCGGCGAAGTCGCCGGACGCGCGGTGCGCCACCGTATACGAATAGACACGGCCGGTCCCGGCGGCGGTGAACCAGCGGAGCGGGCCGCCGAAGCAGTACGGGCAGACCGCGCGGGTAGAAGACCGCCGCGCCGCAGGCCTCGCACCGCTGCAGCCGCAGTTCACCGTGCGCGATCCCGTCCCAGTAGGGCTTGGTGTCAGCGTCGGGAACCGGCTTCATCGTCAGCTCCTTCCCAGCATCACGGTGTTCCCAGGATCACGGTGGCGGCCGAGGACAGCACCCCGCCGGTGCCGTGCACCAGCGCGGTCTCGGCGTCCGGCACCTGACGGGCCCAGGCGAAGTCGCCCCGCAGCTGCCGGACGGCCTCGATGAGCAGGAAGATCCCGTACATGCCGGGATGGGTATAGGCCAGCCCCCCGCCGTTGGTGTTCAGCGGGAATTCGCCGCCCGGGGCGATGCGGCCCCCTGCGACGAAGTCCCCGGCCTCGCCGGGTTTGCAGAAGCCCAGCGATTCCAGGGTGAGCAGGACCGTGATCGTGAACGAGTCGCAGATCTCCGCCACATCGACGTCATCGAGGGTGACGCCCGCCATCTTCAGCGCGGCCGGGCTGGTCTGGGCGGCCCCGGTGACGGTGAGGTCCGGCATGCTGGAGATCGTGGCGTGCGTGTGCGTTTCAGCGTGGCCGAGGATGGTCACCGGCTGGGTGGCCACATCCGGCCAGCGGTCTTCGGCGGCGATGACGACCGCTCCGCCGCCGTCGGTGACCAGGCAGCAGTCGAGCTCGTGCAGCGGGTCGCAGATCATCGGCGAGGCCAGGACGTCGTTGACGGTGATCAGGTCACGGTAGCGGGCGCGGGGATTGAGCCGCGCCCACTGCCGTGCCGCGACCGCGACCTGCGCCAGGTCCTCGCTTGTCGTGCCGTAGGCGTGCATATGCCGCATGGCGGCCAGCGCGTACGCGCCGACCGGCATCGGCAGCCCGTACGGCAGCTCGAACTGCGCGGTGAGCCCGGCCGGGCGCGGGGCGTTCCGGCTCCGGCCGGTGCGCTGGGTGCTGCCGTAGGTGATCAGGGCCACGTCGATCAGGCCGGCCTTGATCGCCGCGGCGGCGTGACCCGCGTGCGCCTCGAAGGACGAGCCGCCTATGTTCGTGCTGTCGGAGTACCTGGGCTGGATGCCGAGGTATTCGGCCAGGGTCATGGTCGGCGCCCAGTCCCGCACGCCGGCCGTGAACACCGCGTCGACGGTGTCCTTGCTGAGGCCCGCTTCTTTCAGTGCAGCCTGCGCGGCGAGCGCCTGCTGAGACAGCACCGTCAGGTGGGGCGTCTTGCCGACGTCGGATTCGGCCACGCCGACGATCGCGGCACGGCGGGGGGTCATGTGCGGGCTCTGCCGGCGTCACCGTTCATGCGATGGTTATGCCCCCGATCCGCATTTGCTGATCCTTATTGCCCGATTCCTGCTCCCCGATCCCGCCCGGTTTGACGTGTCCCCTGAGCAGGTTGCGGGCGATGGCCGGGCGCTGGATCTCGCCGGTGGCCGGCGGCGGGCCGCGTGCCGCGCCCGTGGGCGCCCGGGACGGTCGTGCCCTGTACGTCGCGGTGGGTCACGGCGAGGAAGGCGACCAGGCAGAAGATAGCGATCGTCAGCACCAGGGCCACGGGGCCGTCGCCCAGGCCGAGGCCGCCAGCACTGTGCGGCTTGCCCAGCCAGTCAGCCAACGAGGCGCCGAGCGGCCGGGTTGCCACGTAGGCGAACCAGAACGAGAAGACGGCGTTCCAGCGCAGCAGCCGGAAGCCGGTGGCCGGATGGCGATCACCGCGGCGAACAGGACACCGGAGGCCAGATAACCCAGGTGGAAGGTGACCGCGGTGAGATCGCCGGCCGCCGTGCCCATCGCGAACGTCGCGACGACGGCCAGCCAGTAGAAGATCTCGCGGCGCGGGGTGTCGATGCTGTGGATGGACAGGGTCTTCTCGGTCCGGCCCCAGACGATGAAGACGGCCGCCAGCACCACGGCGTACAGGATGCTGGAGGCGATGTACGGGACGCCGAAGCCGACGTGCAGCACGTCCGCGGCCATCGTGCCGAACACCCCGACCATGACCACGGCCAGCCAGTACGTCCACGCGATATAG
The DNA here is from genome assembly GCA_963805255.1 of uncultured Actinomycetes bacterium. Lineage (GTDB taxonomy): Bacteria > Actinomycetota > Actinomycetes > Streptosporangiales > Streptosporangiaceae > Bog-532. The sequence goes on along the minus strand of CAWDTK010000020.1, from coordinate 45,694 downwards.
CGGCGCACGGAGAACTGCAGAATCAGGGCACCGGCGAAGAACACGAAGCCCAGGCCGACGGCGACCACGGGATTCATGACGTGCACGAGGTAGTCCGATGCCGATTCGCCCATGGCCGTGGACAGGGCCTTGATCACCCAGAAGTAGCCGGTGATCTCTGGGACGCGGAGCGCGCCCGGGGTCGTGCCACGGGTACGGAGACGGCGATCGTTAACCACCCGGCCAGTGTAGAAGCGCTGTAGTAGTTCGGCGACCGTGTCCTGGGATGGGCCGCCGGGCAGAAGGCGTCATGCTAGGACGCCACTGAACAACCCGGATCGGGCGGACGGCCTGGTGGCCGGCTGGCCGGGCTCCGGTGCCCGCAACCTTCCGCTGGCCCGCCGCGCGGCGGGCCGGGCGGCTGCGGCGCGGCAGCAGAAACCGCGGAGGGGGCCGCAGGGGCTGCCGCCAGGGCGGGCCGGGGTGTGCTGGCTGGTCAGGTCAGCACCCACGCCCCGCCGGAGCGGGTCAGGCCGTGCCGCAGCAGGGTGCGCAGGTTGAGTGCGGCGCACCGGTTGTGCAGCCAGGCGTCGTTTTTGGCGGTGCCGATGTAGCGGAGCTTGACCCGGCGGCCGTTCTGGGTGGCGGTCCAGGCGATGACCCGCTCGATCATTGACCGGGTGGGGTAGGCCTGCCTGAATTCCGCCGTCCGGGACTGGGCGCGGGCGGCGCGCAGCAGGCCCTCGTGCGGGTGGATGGTCATGGAGCGGCCATCCCTGGCGGTGGTGCACCGCTCGCGCAGCGGGCAGCCCGCGCACGCGGCGCCGAAGGTCACGGTCCGGGCGGGGCTCATCGGCCGGGTGATCCCGGCCGGGCAGGTGACCGTGCCGTCGTCCTCGCTGATGGTGAAGTCGTCGAGGGTGAACCCGCCGGGCACGGCCGGCCGCAGCGGCTTCGGCTTGATGACGGTGTCATGCCCGGCGTCGCGGTAGGCGGCGCGGGCCTCCCCGCTGCCGTAGGCGGAATCGCCGTAAACCTCCAGGTCATCCGCCCGGCCTTGCTCACCCGTGCCCTCCCGCTCCGGTTCCGGCTGAGGCTCAGGTCCCGGTTCCGGATGCGCTTCAGGCTCCGGCCCGGCGGCCGTGCCCGGCCCCGGCTGCGCCGCCGCAGGGCCGGCATCCGCGCCCTGCCCGGCGCTGGCAGCGTCATCCCCGCCGTCACCGGCGCTCGCACTGTCACCATGAAACCGGTCGCGGCAGGCCATCTTGACGCCGTTCTCCGCGTCCGTGCTGCCCGGCCCGGCGGCCATCGTCATCTCGCAGTCGGTGATCAGCCCAGACTCCGGCTCGGCGGCCACATGCCCCCGGAACCCGTCGCGCCGCTTGGACTTGCACTTGCGGGTGTGCCGGGCCTCGCGGTCCACCGTCGAGATCACCCGGTCCGGGGCGACCTTCCGGGCGATCCGCCACCGCCCGTCCGTCCCGTCCGACCCCCCAGCCGGCTCCACGTCCTGCCCCGCCACCAGCGCCAGCAGGCCCAGCGCGTCCGCCGCGGCGGCGTCCCGCTCCGGCGCGCCCTCCCCGGTGAGCTCCGCCAGCACCGCCAGCGCGTCATTCACCAGATCCGATACCAGCTGCTCCTTGGCAGCCGGGTCGTCCCAGTCGATGTCAGGCTTGCCCGGCCTGGAGTAGTCCAGCTGGCACACGCCGACGATCACCGCGGCGGCACCGGGCACCACCCGCGCCACTTTCCGCATCGCGGCCATCAGCTGGCACACAGTATCCATCGTGGCCACCGCGTCGTCGAAAACCGTCGAGTCCACGCACCGCTTCCGCCGGCCCGCAGCAGCCCCGTCTCCGCGATCACCGCCGCCATCGCGTCGAACACCCGGTCCGGGCGCTTCGACTTCGCGATGCGCTTGCGCCAGTACACCAGCGCCGACGGGTCGAAGCTCATCTGCAGCAGCGACCGGCCGCAGGCCACCTTCCACCGGATGTCGAACTTCAGCGCGTCCGCGGTCTGGGTGTCCGACAGGTCATACAGCTCCTTGAGCACTAGTAGTACTTTGTTAGGTCTGGTATGACTGGCGGGTTCTGCGGTGTTATACCGGCATGACCCCTCAGGAGATCGCGGAGGTCCGGCCGCAGCTGCTGGACTTCACCGCGGAGATGCTCGGCGGGCTGCCGCGGAAGGATCAGCGCGCCAAGGGTGAGTTGTATGTGCGCGGGCTGCTGACGGACGGGCAGCGCAAGTCGATGCAGCCGATGGCGGCGCGGCTGGGCACAGATCATCAGCGGCTGCAACAGTTCATCACGTCCTCGACCTTGGATTATGTGGCGGTGCGGCGGAATGTGGCGCGGTGGTTCGCGTCCAGTCAGCCGGTGGAGGCGCTGGTGGTCGATGACACCGGGTTTCCCAAGGACGGCGCGGCCTCGCCGTGCGTGGCCCGGCAGTATTCCGGCACGCTGGGCAAGGTCGCCAACTGCCAGATCGCCGTCAGCGTGCACCTGGTGAACGAGCACGCGTCGTCCGCGGCGGATTGGCGGCTGTTCTGCCCGCAGAGCTGGGACGACACGGCGCTGGCCGATCCGGTGGCGGCGGCCCGGGCCCGGCGCCGCCGTGCGCGGGCCCGCATCCCGGACGGCATCCGGCACCGCGAGAAGTGGCGGCTGGCGCTGGAGATGCTCCAGGAGATGACCGGGCCGGGCGGGTGGGGCGTGCTGGAGGAGATCACCGCCGCCGGCGGCGCCCGGCCGGTCGTGGTGACCGATGCGGGCTACGGGGACAACACCACCTTCCGGGTGGAACTGGATGCCCGGGGCTGGCGGTACGCGGTCGCGGTCAAGGGCACCACCAGCGGCTACGCCGGCGACGCGCAGCCGGTGACGCGGACCCTGGGCGGCGGGCCCGGCCGCCCGCCCAGGCCCGCCTACCCGCGCCCGCCGGCAACCCTGCGCCAGCTCGCGATCGCCAGCGCGGACCAGGTCCGGCCGGTGACCTGGCGGCAGGGCACCAAGGCCACCAACGGCAACCCTGACGCCGCCATGACCAGCTGGTTTGTGGCGATCCGGGTCCGCCCCGCCAACCGGGACATCCCCCGCAGCCGCGACGGCAGCCTCCCGGCGTGCTGGCTGCTGGCCGAATGGCCGCCCGAAGCCGACGAGCCCACCGATTACTGGCTGTCCACCCTGCCGGAGGACACCCCCATCACCGAGCTGGCCCGGCTGGCCAAGATCCGCTGGCGGATCGAGCACGACTACCGCGAACTGAAGACCGGCCTGGGCCCGGACCACTTCGAGGGCCGCTCATTCACCGGCTGGCACCGCCACGTCACCCTCGCCATCCTCGCCCAGGCCTTCATCACCATGATCCGCACCGACCCAAAAGTGGCTGCGCCGGGATGACCCTCTACCAGGCCCTGCGAGAACTGCAGATCGTCCTGGCCCTCATCCTCGGCGCCTGCCCCCTGTGCCGGCAGCCCGTCACACTCGACCGGCTCGCCGCCGCCCTCACTCCGACCTAACAAAGTACTACTAGGGCGTGTCCCGTGGATCTTCGAGGCCTGATGCTGTAGATCAGTAAGGTGCTTGAGCGACTGAAACGCCATGACCTGACTGATGAGGAGTGGGAGCGGCTGCGGGCGTTCTTGCCCGCCGATCCCCGGCAGGGCGGCCGGTGGGCCGATCACCGGACGGTGATCAACGGGATCTTCTTCCGTGCCCGGGCGGGCTGCCCGTGGCGGGACCTGCCGGAGGGCTTCGGGAACTGGAAGACCATCTATAACCGGCATCGCCGCTGGTCACTGGATGGAACCTGGGAAAAGGCCCTGGACGGGCTGCGGGCCGGGTGTGATGAGGCCGAGGGCAAGGACTGGACGGTCAGCGCCGACTCGACGGTCACCCGGGCCCATCAGCACGCGGCCGGGGCCCGCCATGCACCGGCTGCTGATGACCGCACAGGGGGCTCCAGCGAATGACAAGAAATCTGGCCGGGAAGCGATCGGCCGCTCCCGCGGCGGGCTGACCACCAAGATCCACCTGGCCGCTGACCTGCGCTGCCGCCCCGTCGCCCGGCTGACAAGCCCCGGCCAGCACGGCGACTCCCCCCGGTTCATCCCGCTGATGGACGCGGTCCGCATCCAGCGGCGCGGCCTGGGCAGGCCCCGCAGCCGGCCCGGCCGCGCGATGGCGGACAAGGCCTACTCCTCCGCCGGCAACCGCGCCTACCTGCGGCAGCACCGCATCAAGGCGGTTATCCCCGTCAAGGAAGACCAGAAAGCCCACCGCCGCAACCGTGGCCGCTCCGGCGGCCGGCCGCCGGTCTTCGACGACGGGTGGTACAAGAAGCGCAACACCGTCGAACGCTGCTTCAGCAAGCTCAAGCAGTTCCGCGCCGTGGCCACCCGCTACGACAAGCGCGAGCGCATCTACCAAGGCACCATCGACGTCGCCTCGATCAGCATCTGGCTACGCGACCCCGTCCCATGATCCACGGGACACGCCCTAGCACCGACCCGACCAGGTCCGCCGGCAGCGACGGGCGCCCGGTCCGCGACGGGAACAAGTCCGCGGTGAAGCTGTCGGGGAACAGCTCGGTGCGGTGCTCGGCCAGGAACGCGAACACGCTGCCCGGCGGCACCAAGTGCCCGGTGACCTCGCCCGCGTCCCACAAGTCCCGGTCCGGTCGCGTCATCCCCTGCATGGCACGATTCTCCCAGGGAATCGAACACGATGCCGGCAAAACACGCCCATCAGGGTTCGCGAGTTATTCAGTGCCGTCCTAGGTGCTCCTCGGTAGCGGACCGGAAGGTGCTCAGGAAGAGAGCCTCGATGCTCTCCTCGTCCAGTCCGGCCAGGCGCGCCTTGACGAGCCAGCGCCGCAGTTCCCGGCGCAGCGGCTCGTGCGCGGCCAGTGACGTGCCACTGAGGGTCCCGGTCACGAACGTCCCCACCCCCGGGCGCGCGGCCACCAAGTCCTGGTACTCCAGCTCCCGGTACGCCTTGAGCACGGTGTTGGGGTTGATCGCCAGCCCTGCGGCCGCCTCCTTGACCGTGGGGAGCTGATCCCCCTGGCGCAGCAGGCCCAGCCGCAGCGCGTGCCGCACCTGATGGATCAGCTGCGTGTACGGCGCCACACCCGAACGGGAGTCAAGGTGGAACTCAATCACGGCGAAGCCTCTATTCATCTAGGTTCCTAGCACAGCAGATACCTGCCTGCCTCCTCCGTCAAGGCACCGCGCTGAACGCGTGGGCGGCGGCGGGGGAACCGCGTGCGGCTGGCGGCCGGGTGCAGGGCGGCGGGCCGGGTACGGCGCGGCGGCTAGGATTCAGCTTCATCAGCGCCGAACGACACGAACCGGAGCAGGCCGCCACGAACGTCGCCAGGAGGCTCGTGGGCCTGACGGCCGCCGTGGCCGTGCTCGCCGCGGTTCTCGCCGCCGGGGCCGGGGTCCGGGAGGCCACGCACACGTCCCGCGCGCCCACGCTGCTGACCGAGGGCATCGCGGCCGATCCGTGCGCGCCGCAGGACGTGATCATCGTCCCGGCGCACCGCGACGTCCGCTACGACGGCGACAGCAGCGCGCTGCGCACCGGCTCCGGGACGTCAGCCGCGGGCGCCGGTGGGCCGGGCGGGCCCGGCGGGTCCGCTCCGGCCAGCGGGTGCACGTCCGCCGGCGTGGCCGCGGGCCGGGGATGGCTCGCGGCCGGGACCGTTCCGGGAACTAATCCGGCGACGCGGTCCATGGCGCAGCGTGCGCTGCTGGACCTGGACCTGTCCACCCGGCCGGACGGCGCGGTGGTCGCGGGCTGGTACCCCGGCTGGGACTACGCGTGGCCGCGCGACTCGAGCTGGGTGGCGGTGGCGCTCGCGGTCACCGGCCACGGCGCGGACGCCTTCCGCGTGCTGACGTTCCTGGAGCAGGAGCAGAGCCGGGACGGCACGTGGGCGGCGCGGTACCAGCCAGACAGCGGCGATGCGGTCCGCGACGGCCGCCCGGTGGAACTGGACACGGTCGGCTGGGTGCCGTGGGCGGTCTGGTCCTGGTACGAGGCCGGCCACCCGGCGCGTCATGAGCTGGGCGCGCTCTGGCCGATGGTCAGCGCGGCGGCCGGCGCGGCCGAGCGGTCGCTCACCCCGGGCGGCCTGCCCGCCGCCGCCACCGACTACTGGGAGCACGGCACGCAGGTGACGCTGGGCACGGCCGCCCCCCTGCTCACGGGCCTGCGGGCGGCGGCCGGCATCGCGGACGCCCTCGGCCGGGCGCAGGCGGCGCAGCGCTGGTCGGACGACGCCGCGCGGCTGGCCAGGGCCATCCAGGCTTCGTTCGGCTGCTATGGCTTCAACCGGCTGCCGGATGACTCCTCCGGGCCGGATGCGTCGGTCACGTTTCTCGGGCCGCCGTTCGGGCCGGGCAGCCCGGCGCTCGACCGGGCCGAGAACGCCGCCGAGCGCACCCTCACCCTGCCCGGCGGCGGCGTGCGGCCGGGCGTCGACTGGCCAGGCAACACGGCGACCGCCTGGACCGCGGAAACTGCCTTCTTCGCGCTGTCCGACGCCGCCACTGGCGCCCGCGGCCGGGCCGCCGCACTGCTGTCCTGGCTGGCCGCCCACCGGACGTCGCTGGGGGCGCTGCCCGAGCAGGTGACCGCCGCGGGCCAGCCCGCCTCGGTGGCGCCCCTGGCCTGGACCGACGCCGCGGTCCTGCTCACCCTCGTCGCGCAAACGCGCCGCCTGCCGGCCATTCCGGTCCCGGCACAGCCGAAGGAGGCGGCCGCCGCCGGCGACTGCCCCCTCCCGCCGTTGACCGTTCTCGGCCGATAACCGATCCTGACCGTGGCCCGGAGAATTTTCCGGTCCGCGCCAGGCAAATCCGCTTTACCCTTACGTACCACGTGTATCTCGTAAATTCCGCTTCGAACGGAGAAGGCAATGCGTAAGAAGACAATATGGGCTCCCTGTGGGCTGGTGGCCGTGGCGCTTATCGCTGCGGCATGCGGCAGCTCATCGACGACGACCCCCCAGAGCTCGAGCAGCCCGCCAGCGGCCGGCGCTTCCTCCGCCGCCTCGGCCAGCGCGAGCTCATCCGGGACGGCCCTGAAGACCGCCACCATCGGTGGCGTGACCGTACTGACCAGCGCCAAGGGCTTCACGCTGTACTCATTCGTCCCGGATACGGCGACCAAGTCGAACTGCAACGCGGGGTGCGTCCAATACTGGCCGCCGGTGAAGGGCCCGGCGACCGCTGGCCCCGGCGTTACCGGCACGCTCACGACGATCACGCGCTCGGACGGCTCGATGCAGGCCGCCTACGACGGGCATCCGCTCTACACCTACGTCGGTGACACCGCACCGGGCCAGGCGAAGGGCAACGGGCTCAACCTGTCCGGCGGTGTGTGGCACGAGGTGACCGCCTCCGGCGGCGCGGCGCCGGCCCAGAGCCCGTCATCGGGTTCCGGTGGCGGCGGGTACTGAGCGGCCGGGTGACCGCCGGCTGCCGGAAGAGCACGAGGTGACGGAGCAGAGGCGCCCAGCCATGCACGCACGGGCACGGTTCGCACTGCGGCTGGCCGGGGGTGGGCTGCTGGTCGCGACGGGCGCGATTCACCTTGACCTGTACCTGACCGGCTACCGGTCGATCCCGACGATCGGCTGGCTGTTCCTGCTCCAGGTGATCGCGGCCTTCGGCCTCGGTGTCGTGGTACTGGCGACCGGCGGCTGGCTCGCCGCGGCGGCCGGCGCCGGGTTCGCCCTGGCCACCCTGGGCGGCTACCTGCTGACCTTGTGGATCGGCCTGTTCGCGTTCAAGGAGGTCCGCACGACGGCGGGGATCGTCGCCGGGGTGATCGAGGTGGCTGCCTTCGCGGCACTGGCGGCTCTGGCGGGTCTGGCGGCTGCGCCCGGCAGCCGCGGCCCGTCCGGCACCCAGGCCGCGCCGGGCGGGGCCGGGCGCGGCCTGGGTCGCCTCCGGGCTGGCGTGCCGGGCACCCGGGTGGTTGCGGCATCGGTGGCCGCCGTGTCGGTGGCGGCCCTGGCGGTGCTCGGCGCTTCGGTGGCGGTGGCTAACGGCCCGGCCGCGACCGCCGCGGGAGGCAGCCTGAAGACCACGCGCATTGGCGGCGTGACGGTGCTGACGGACGCGAAGGGACGCACGCTGTACTGGTTCGCCCCCGATACCGCCACCAGGTCGGCCTGCTACGGGACGTGCGCCGCATACTGGCCGCCGGTGCGGGGAGCCGCGACCGCCGGCCCCGGCGTCACGGGCAGGCTGGGCACGATCACCCGGTCAGACGGGCCGGTCCAGGCCACCTACGACGGGCATCCCCTGTACACCTATGTCGGCGACACCGCCGCGGGCCAGGCCAACGGCAACAGGCTCAACCTGAACGGCGGGCTGTGGTACGAGGTAACCCCGTCCGGCTAGCCAGCGAAAATAGTGATGGTGGAGTGCCATCAGGTTCCTGCCGGCCCGGTGATGGCGGACCCGCTGGGCGCGGGTGACGCACCGCCGGGCGCAGCGGACGCACCGGTGCCGGGCGCGGGTGACGCACCGCCGGGCGCAGGAGCCGCGCCGGCCGGAGTGCCGTTGCTGTCCCAGGTGATGGAGAAGTTGCCACCATTGGTGAGCGCCGAGGGCGTGGCTTCGGTGACTCCAGCGACGGACACCATGGTCAGCGCGGCCGCGTTGGCGTTGGCGCTGGTGTTGGCCAGCGCCGCGTTGTTGACCAGTGCGTTGGTGAAGTTCACGGTGCCGAAGCTGGACAGCGGCAGCACCGAGACGGCGTTGCTCGGCGCCTCGGCGATGATCTCCGCGGAGCCGAGCTGGGCCGTGGCCGAAGTCTGGTTCGTGGCCTGGGTCCAGCCCTGCGTCTGGTCGCTGAGGGTCAGCGTGAACGCGCCGCCGCCGTTCGCGACGACGGAGGCGCTCATCGCATCGCCGGCGGCGACGGGGCTGTTGTAGAAGACCGGGGCGTTGGGGAACATCTCGAACCAGCCCTGGTAGCGGGCCGCGCCGTTGTTGCAGTCCGCCTCGGTGCCAGTCTGCTCCACCGTCTGCGTGCCGTCGCCGTCGAGGCCGACCCAGAAGCTGGAGAACGTCTGCTGCGCGGTGCACGTCACGGCGGGTTCCGTCCAGGAGGAGGACACACTGGTGAACGTGCCGGGCGTGCCCGCCGCGGCGTAGCCGGACCAGTTCTTGCTGGTCGCGGCGGTGGCGTTCGCGGGGTTGCCGGTGCCCGAGGCTCCGCCGGCGCTGCCGGGCGCGCCTGATCCGGAGGCTGCGGGCCCGCCGGGGCCGCCGGGCCCGCCGGGGCCGCTCCAGCCACCCAAGCCGCCCGAGTTGCCGCCTTCGGTCCAGCCGGTGGGGCCCGCTGCCATGGGGCCACCCGGTCCGCCACCAAACTGGCTGACAGTGGATGCGGCCCCGCGCTGGCTAGCCACCCGGATGTCCCGTTCGGTTCCTGGTGATCGGACCAGAACGGCAGCCGCGATGGACGCGACGGAACTGACGGCGGCCAGCAGCCACAGATAGTTCCGGAGCCGGCTCCTGCTCAGGTTCCGGCGGGTGCTGGGGGCGCCAGCGCTCCGTCGCGTCCGCATGATAACGGCGCCGGTGCCGGCCCTTCGGATTCTTCGGTGCTCCATGGTTCCGGAAGTTCCCTTCTCCCGCCCGATCCGTATGCGCACGGTTATCGTCCCCCCCAGGATCGCGTGAGACGGCAGAAAGACGGGCCGCCGTTAGGTTTCCCTAAGATTTGGCTGAAACATCTGAAACATTACGCGATGTCCAGTTACCCGCGTTCAACGTCGCCGGGTTAGGGTTCCGGCATGCTGATTTCGCCGCGTGAGCAGGAACGGCCTCGCGGGGGCACCGGCTCGACATCGCCGCCGGGGCCGCGGCCCGCTTCGAGCCAGGCATCAAGCTGAGGTCAGCCTGGTGCCGCTGGCCGGGGCGCGGATGATGCCGGGCCTTCGGACATGATCAGCAACGACGCGCTGCCCGGCACCCGCGTCGAGCCCGACACGTTCACGGTGCGAATCGACGGCGAGGTCATCGAGGAGGCTCCTGCCGCCGAGCTCCCCCATGGCCCAGCGCCACTTCCCGTTCTGATGGCGCTGTTCGTGGTCCCAGCAGGCACTTCGGGAGGCGCTCGGGTCGCCGCCCGCCCGGGCAACGGCCCGGACACTGGCGAGGGCCCGGACACCGGCAAACGGCCGGACACGGGACGCGGACCCGACGTCGGCAAAGGCCCCCACACGGGCAAACGCCCGGACACCGGCAAGGGCCCGGACACCGGCAAACGGCCGGACACGGGACGCGGACCCGACGTCGGCAAAGGCCCCCACACGGGCAAACGCCCGGACACCGGCAAGGGCCCGGACACCGGCAAACGGCCGGACACGGGACGCGGACCCGACGTCGGCAAAGGCCCCCACACGGGCAAACGCCCGGACACCGGCAAGGGCCCGGACACCGGCAAACGGCCGGACACGGGACGCGGGCCCGACGTCGGCAAAGGCCCCCACACGGGCAAACGCCCGGACACCGGCAAGGGCCCGGACACCGGCAGACGGCCGGACACGGGACGCGGGCCCGACGTCGGCAAGGGCCCCCACACGGGCAAACGCCCGGACACCGGCAAGGGCCCGGACACCGGCAGACGCCCCGGCACGCGCCGTGGCCCGGACACCGGGACGAGGCCCGGCACGGGAAAGAGCCCCAGCACGGACCGGGACTCACGCGACCGGCTGGGTCTGGCGGGCGCGGCGGCCGGGACGGCCGGCTCGCCCCCGCCCCGGCCCGTTCGGCGGTGGAGGCTAGTGGGTGATCGTGCCGAACGTCACGTCAGACGACCAGATGTTCTGCCAGCGGATGCCGGACCCCGTGCTGACCGCCGAAACCATGTTGCCGCCGCCTTCATAAATGCCGACGTGGTACACGTAGCTGCTGGGATTTGAATTGTCGTGGAAGAACACGAGGTCCCCGCCCCACGCCCGGCGGCGGCTCTCACGGTAGAAATACCGGAACTGCGCGTCGGCGGTGCGGGGGATCGACTCGCCGTAGTAGCGGTAGGCGTACTGCGTCAGCCCGCTGCAGTCGAATCCGGTGCTGGGGGAACTGCCGCCGTAAACGTACGGGACCCGTCCGATAAACGTTTGTGCGTAGCCGGCTGTTTTTTGGTTGAACGACTCTGTCCTGGCATTCGCGGCCGGGTTAGCCATTCCTGGGAGCACGGCCAGAAGTACTACTATCGATCCGGCGATGGCGCCTGCCCTATGTCGGATCGTCACGTTTACTCCTTTGGCTAGGCGGCTGGTGCAGCATGACCAGATCACGACGGGCAAGTCCGGCAAATCGGCAAACTAGTCCATTTTTCGCCCATCACTGTTAGGTAAATCGCAATTAAAATAAGGCATTTGAACCACTAGATTTCAGAGGCAACGCTGTTGTACCCAGATCACGCACGCATCACGACCAGATTCCGCGACGGCATCGCCGGGGTCGTGGGCATGCGTGAGACGGGCCACATCGCCGCAGGTCAGCAGCTTGTGACCGAGCTGCCGGGGCGAGAAGGCAGGCCGTTTCGGCACGACCGAGACGGGCTCGGCGGCGGGAGCGGGGCCCGCGGGCGGCGCGGGCAGCCCGGGGGCGGCTCACGTGGGGGCGGGAGCGCACCGGTCCTCCGCGGGGGCCTGGCCTGCCACTCAGCCCTCGATCGGCGATCCCGCGCGTGCCGGGAAAGCGGCTGGTAGAAGATGGTGACATGGATCTTCCGGTTAACCCGCCGATCGCGCCGATGCTGGCCAAGGCCGTCGGCGAGATACCTGACGGGCCTTACAGCTTCGAGCCAAAGTGGGACGGCTTCCGCGCGATCGTGTTCCGCGATGGCAGCGAGGTCGAGATCGGCAGCCGGAACGAGCGTCCGATGACCCGCTACTTCCCGGAACTGGTGGCCGCCATCCAGGCCGAGCTTCCGCCGCGCTGCGTCATCGACGGCGAGATCGTGATCCCGGACAGCGACGGGCGGCGGCTGGACTTCGAAGCGCTGCTGCAGCGCATCCATCCCGCCGAATCCCGGATCAACCTGCTGGCCGAGCAGACGCCCGCCCATTTCATCGGCTTCGACCTGCTGGCCGTCGGGGACGAGAACCTTACCGGGCAGCCGTTCTCCGCGCGCCGCGCCGCGCTCGAGCAGGCTCTGGCTGAAGCGGGCACGTCGGTGCACCTGACCCCGGCCACCACGGACCGGCCCACGGCCACCGGGTGGTTCCGGCAGTTCGAGGGGGCCGGGCTCGACGGGCTGGTCGCCAAGCCGCTGGACGGGGTCTACGTCGAGGACAAGCGGGTGATGTTCAAGGTCAAGCACGAGCGCTCCGCGGACTGCGTAGTGGCCGGTTACCGCGTCCATAAGAGCGGGCCGGACGCCATCGGGTCGCTGTTGCTCGGGCTGTACACCGCCGAGGGCAACCTGGCCAGCGTCGGCGTGGTCGGCTCGTTCCCGATGGCCCGGCGCCGGGAGCTGATGACCGAGCTGCAGCCGCTGGTCACGAGCTTCGAGGGTCACCCGTGGAACTGGGCCCGGCAGGAAGAGGGCAACCGGACGCCGCGCAAGGCGGAGACCAGCCGCTGGAACGCGGGCAAGGACCTGTCCTTCGTCCCGCTGCGGCCCGAGCGGGTGGTCGAGGTTCGCTACGACCACATGGAGGGGCCCCGCTTCCGGCACACCACCCAGTTCGTCCGGTGGCGCCCGGACCGGGACCCCGCCTCGTGCACTTACGCCCAGCTGGAGGAGCCGGTCAACTTCAACCTGGCCGAGATCCTGTCCGCCGGGGGGCCAGCGGGCCCGTGGCCGGATGGAGGACACCGTGGATCGCTTTGAGCGCTGCCTGCTGCCGTTCGAGGCCGCCGCGGCGCGCACAGAGCTCGCGGACGTGCTTTGCAGATTGGGCAAGGCAGCCGACGCTGAGACACGGCGCGCCACCCGGGCATTGGAGCGTCTTGGCGCCGTCGCGACCGGGCCGCGGGCCAAAGCCCCGGATGCGAGCGGGCTCAGTACACGCGAGCTTGAGGTGCTGCGCCTCGTCGCCCAGGGGCTGGGCGACCGCGAGATCGCCCAGCGACCGGTCCTGAGCCCCCATACCGTGCACCCGGACACGATCCGCGCCGGCACGTCTGACTTGACCGAAGCTGGGCTCCAGCCTACCGAAGCTGGGCTCCAGCCTGAGGAGGCGGCTGATGGCAAACGCAAGGATACAGGTCCGCCGGGCATACGAGGACCCGGCGCAAGGCGACGGCACCCGGGTGCTGGTCGACCGGATCTGGCCGCGAGGGCTGACCAAGGCACGGGCGGCCCTTGACGAGTGGTGCAAGGAGCTCGCGCCGTCGACGGGGCTGCGAAAGTGGTACGGCCACGACCCGGAGCGCTTCGCGGAATTCAGCCGCCGGTACCAGGCGGAACTGGCAGAGCCTGAACGGGCCGGCGCGCTGGCGCACCTGCGCGAGCTTGCGTCGGGCCGCGGAGTGACGCTGCTGACCGCGACCAGGCGGCCCGAGATCAGCGAAGCTGCTGTCCTCGCCAGGCTGCTCCGGGACTGACGGGTGGGTGGCGAGTCAGCCATCTGCCGGAGCTGGAGATCGTGGTCGACTCCCATGAGCAATACGCCTACCGGTTCGGCGGCCAGCGGGTCGCTACGGTCAAGCGGGCGCTTCCCTGCGGTGACTACGGTCTGGTCGCCGGCGGACGGCTCATCGCCTCCGTCGAGCGCAAGTCCCTCACCGACCTGGTCGCCAGCCTGACCGGCGGGAAGCTCCGCTACGCGCTGGCCGAGCTCGCCGCGCTGCCCCGCGCCGCGGTCGTGGTCGAGGACCGCTATTCCCAGGTGTTCAAGCTGGAGCGGGTCCGGCCCGCGCTGGCCGCCGACGGTCTCGCCGAACTCACTACGCCGGCCGCTCGACCGGCCTGGTCTCAGTGGATCGGCTTTGGCGGGTCGATGATGTCGGCTGCCTGCCGTAGCGCGCGGGCTATCCGCTCCCGCGGCCTCACCTTCTGCAGCTCCTCCGTCAGGTCGGAGACCAGCTCGCGCAACGGCGTCACGTCAAGCACTCCCGGCTCGCCGCCGGTGCTCGCCACCCGCCTGGCCCTGGCGGCCTGGGCTGTTCGGCGTGCCTGGTCAGCCAGGTGGCCGGCGACCAGGCCGCGCAGATGCGTTCCCTCAGCCACCGTGACGTCCCGGCCGGTGCTGGGGCTGACCGGCGTATCAGGGGCACCACCTGGCTGCGTATCAGGGGCACCACCTGGCTGCGTATCAGGGGCACCACCTGGCTGCGTATCAGGGGTAACATCAGCCTGCGGATCCTCAGACACCGCAATCACCTCACTTCGCGATCCTGGCCGGCCTGGCGTGTATGACGGGCAGGAACGCTTCCCGCCCGGCTCCTGTCTCCACGGCGATCACCTCTAGCCCGCGGTCCCGATCGTCCCGGCGACGTACTGCTCCCATTGTCACTGTTCCGCAAGCCGGTCATCTTGTGCTGCACCCCGCCGATAGCCCGCTTCCGCCAGTGTTCGCGGGACAGTTAACGATACCCATCACCATGCTGCAGCGCGCACAGATGACCCAGATCGGCGCCCATCATGGCCGGCATCGTCTGACCGGCCGACTGCGCCATATCCGGAACGGATATCGCCTGCAGCCTTCGGCTGGCCGCCCCCCGAGGGCCGGCCACATGCAAGCATGGACGGCGCAGATTCCCAAGCTGACACCCGGGGGCACCAGCCGCCGCTACTGCCCAGCGGGGCCGCCTGGGGCGGCCTTCAGGCCGGGAGCCAGTTCCCCGAGCAGGTCGTCCAGAGACCGTGCGGGCCGCCCGGTGAGGCGTGTGACGGTGTCACTGATCTGGGCAGCGTAGCCGTCAACGCCGGAGCGCCGGTAGTCCTGATACAGACCGACCAGGGCGTCCGCGAACCACGCGTCAAGGCCGAAGCCGAGCAGCGTGTCGTGTACCGCATCGTCGGGTGCGTCCAGGTACGTGATCTGGCGGCCGAGCGGCCGGCTGAGCTTGACGGCGACGTCGTGGTAGGACAGCGCCTCGGGTCCGGTCACGTCGTAGCGCGCACCGGTGTGGCCCGGCTCAACCAGGGCGACTGCTGCCACGGCGGCGACGTCGCGGGTGTCGACCATACTGATACGCGCCTCGCCCGCGTCGACGTAGAAGTTTCCTGCCTGGTCGATGGAGGGGATCGTCGACTCGGGGATGTTCTGCAGGAACAGGTTGGGCCGCACGATCACGTAATCGAGCCCCGACTGTTGGAGGTAGCGATCGCTGACCGTGTGGGCGTTGACGAACTCGGCAGGAGACTCCTTGTCCGCCCCGATGATCGAGCTGCGCACCAGCAGCCGGACTCCGGCGTCACGCGCCGCATCGATCGCGTTGCGGTGCCAGGTCACCGCGTCGCGATGCGGGCTGGAGAGCAAGAACACCTTCTCGATGCCGGTCATCGCTGCGGCGAGTGCACCCGGGTCGGCCAGGTCGCCCGTGGCGACCTCGACCCCTGCCGGCAACCCGCCGGCGCGCTCACCCTCCCGAGCCAGCACCCGCACACGCTGGCCCCTGCTGGCTAGCGACTCAATCAGAACCGATCCGATCTTGCTGCGGCCTCCGATGACGAGGATCATCAGGGTCCTTCCGCCGAGGTAACCGGTAGGTCGCTACCGCACTGATTATTCGACCATGCCCGCACGGCAGCCCGCCGGGCATTGCGCGAAACCAGGTCACAGTTGCCCGGTCTGGGCAATCAGGGCCGTGGGCTGCGGCTGGCCGAGAGCCGCGCCAGCCACGCCGCGCCGGTGCCGGCGACCGTTCCGGGGAAGGCGCTGGAGGCAAGACCCGCGATCCAGCAAGACGATCATGCCAGGGCGCAGCGAGCGGGCCAGGCGCTGCCCGTGGGTGGTCTCGCCGCGGCTGCGCGGGCCGAAGACGGCATCGATGACGGCCCGGGTGCCGCAGGCCACCAGCGCCGCCAGCAGGATCTGCGGGTAGCCGGAGGCGGCGGTGTACTGGTGGGACCCTTGCCCAGCCGGGCCCGGGTGGGGACGGGCTCAATCAAGCAGGCGCCGAGCTCAGGACCCGAGTGAGAGGGAGCGCTGCACCTCGTAGTCGATCGCGTCCGCAGAGATCATGATCGACCGGGCAGCGAAAAGGAGCCCGCCGAGAAGCGTCACGGTCCCAGCCAGAACCAGGACGAGAGCGACGGTTCCAGCCGCTCCTGACCTGTTCGTCACGGCGACCGCGATCGAGATCACGCTCAGGACCAGCACGGCCACCCCGGCGAAGATGAGAAGAACAGCGTTGTGAATCAAACGGTGACGGCGAAGGAGCATGGGCAACTGGGTGTCGATCTGGGTAAGCCGCTCCCGGCCACTTGCTGGCACGTCGGCGGCTGACAGCAGCGTTCCACCGGTGCCCGTCAAGGTCTCCAGGCGCTCACGGTCCATGGCGCGCATGCGGTCATTAACCGAGCCGTACATCGCGAGCAAGGCACCTGACAGGATCGCAGCCGTCGTGATGAGCACCACAGGCGCCACCATCGCCTGGATTGCTGTGATGGCGGTCGGGTTCACCGGCCCAGCCTATGAGCGGAGCGCCGCACAGAGCCCCCAGCCACCCCGCCATCATCGACCGCCGCCGCACGATCCCCGGCATCATCACCGACCTGCTGGCCCGCGCCAGCGACGACCCCACCAGTGTCGGCCTAACCGAGCATCCCGCCACCAGCAGCAACACCGTGGCGGGATGCACACGGCTGCCTATCTGCGGAAAACCGGCGCCCATAACGGGCTTCGGGGAAGGGGCGGCGCCTAGCCGACGTCGACCCAGTCCAGGGTGCGCCGGACGGCCTTCTTCCAGCCGGCGTAGCCATCCTCCCGCTGTTGCTCCGTCCAGGTGGGCTCCCAGCGCCTGGATTCGTTCCAGTTGGCCCGCAGTTCCCCGGTACCGGCCCAGAAGCCGGTGGCCAGCCCGGCCGCGTAGGCGGCGCCGAGCGCCGTCGTCTCCGCGACCACCGGGCGGCTGACCGGCACGCCGAGGATGTCCGCCTGCAGTTGCATGCACAGGTCGTTGGCGGTGACGCCGCCGTCGGCCTTGAGCACGTCGAGGTGCACGCCGGAGTCCCGCTCCATCGCCTCAACCACGTCGCGGCTCTGGTAGCAGATCGCCTCCAGCGTCGCGCGGGCCAGGTGGGCATTGGTGTGGAAGCGGGACAGCCCGACGATGGCACCGCGCGCGTCCGACCGCCAGTACGGCGCGAACAGGCCGGAGAACGCGGGCACGAAGTAGATGCCGCCGGAGTCTTCGACCCGCCGGGCCAGGTCCTCGCTTTCCGCAGCGCCGCTGATGATGCCGAGCTGGTCGCGCAGCCACTGGACGGCCGCGCCGGTGACCGCGATCGACCCCTCGAGCGCGAAGACCGCGGGCTGGTCGCCGAACTGGTAGGCGACGGTCGTCAGCAGGCCGCTCTTGGACCGGATCAGCTCGGTGCCGGTGTTGAGCAGCAGGAAGTTGCCGGTGCCGTAGGTGTTCTTGGCCTCGCCGACCGCGAAGCACACCTGCCCCACCGTGGCTGCCTGCTGGTCGCCCAGGTCACCCGTGAGCGGGATCTCGCCGTGCAGCGGGCCGTGCCGGAGCGTCACGCCGTACGGCTCCGGCGACGACGACGGCCTGATCTGCGGGAGCATGGCGGGCGGCACGCCGAAGAACGACAGCAGCTCGTCGTCCCAGTCCAGCGTGTCCAGATCCATCAGCATCGTGCGGCTCGCGTTGGTCACGTCGGTGACGTGCACGCCGCCGTCGGTGCCCCCGGTGAGGTTCCACAGCAGCCATGTGTCGGTGGTGCCGAAGATCGCATCGCCCCGCTCGGCGCCGGCGCGCAAGCCGTCGATGTGATCGAGCATCCACTTGAGCTTGCCGCCGGAGAAGTACGTCGCGGGCGGCAGTCCGGCCTTCTGCCGGATGACGTCGCCCGCTCCCGAATGGTCCAGCTCGGTGGCGATCCGGTCGGTCCGGGTGTCCTGCCAGACGATCGCGTTCCCGTACGGGCGGCCGGTACGCCGGTTCCAGACCAGGGTGGTCTCCCGCTGGTTGGTGATGCCGAGCGCCGCCAGGTCGGAGGCGGCCAGGTTGCGCGTGTTCAGGGCGGTCTGGATGACCGAGGAGGTCCGCTCCCAGATCTCGACCGGGTTGTGTTCCACCCAGCCTGACCTGGGCAGGATCTGCGAATGCTCAAGCTGGTGCCTGGCGATCTCGTTGCCGCCGTGATCAAAGATCATGCAGCGGGTGCTCGTCGTGCCCTGGTCCACCGCCGCGACGAAGTCGGCCATCGTTGGTCTCCTGTTCCCTCGGGTCACAAGTACCAGTTGCCGTACCGGCCGTGCCAGATCCCTGGCGGGCCCAACGTGCGGCAGGTTGACGATGTACATACACTGTAGGAAGGGCCAGTGAGAAATGTCCATCCTCAGAAGTACGCTTATGGGCAATTAGGAAGAGGGAACGCCTCATGGCCAATAACGGCAGGCTGGATGCCCGTGACCGCGCCGCCGTCCTCGATCGTCTGGCCCGCACGGAGTTCGACGTCCTGGTGATCGGCGGCGGTGTCACCGGCGCGGGCGCCGCGCTGGACGCCGCGTCCCGCGGGCTCCGGGTCGCGCTGGTCGAGGCGCGCGATCTCGCCTCGGGCACATCAAGCCGGTCGAGCAAGCTCATCCACGGGGGCCTGCGGTACCTGGAGCAGTTCGACTTCAAGCTCGTCTGGGAGGCGCTCAGGGAGCGCGACCTGCTCGTGTCCCGGCTGGCGCCGCATCTGGTCAAGCCGGTCTCGTTCCTGTATCCGCTGCACCGCAAGGTGGTCGAGCGGCCGTACGTCGGGGCCGGCCTCGTGCTCTACGCCGCCCTCGAAGGCACCAAGCGGCCGGTCCCGCACCACAAGCACCTGACGGTGCGCCGGGCGCTGCGGCTCGCGCCCGCCCTGAAGCCGTCCGGGCTGGCCGGGGCGCTGCTGTATTACGACGCGCAGGCGGACGACGCGCGGTACACGCTCACGGTCGCGCGGACCGCCGCCGCGCACGGCGCCGTGGTGGCGACCCGGGCCAGCGCGCGCGGGCTGCTGCGCGGGCCGGACGGGACGCGGGTGACCGGCGCGCGCGTGCGCGACGAGGAGTCCGGCCGCGACATCGACGTCTCGGCCCGGCGGGTCGTGGTGTGCGCCGGGGTATGGACCGATCTCGTGCACGAGCTCAGCGGCGTCCAGGCCGGTTACAAGGTGCGGATGTCGAAGGGCGTGCACGTCGTGGTGCCGCGGGCGGCGATCCGGTCGGACACCGGGATCATCCAGCGGGCCGAGAAGAGCGTCCTGTTCATCATCCCGTGGGGACAGCGCTGGATCGTCGGGACCACGGACACCGACTGGACGGGCGACCGGGCCGAGCCGGCCGCGACCGGCGAGGACATCGACTACATCCTGGACCACGCCAACCGCATTCTGGCCCGGCCGCTGACCCGTTCGGATGTCATCGGCGTGTATACGGGGCTGCGGCCCCTGATCGCGGCCGACCAGACCAAGCCCACCAGCAGGCTGTCCCGCGAGCACGTGGTCGATACACCCGTTCCCGGCCTGACCAGCATCGCCGGCGGCAAGTTCACGACGTACCGGGTGATGGCCCGCGATGTGGTGGACGCGGCCGTGGCCGACTTCGGCCGCTGGGTGCCGGCCTCGGTCACCGACCAGCTGCCGCTGCTCGGCGCGGACGGGCTCGCCGCCGCCGCGGCCGAGGCGGAGCGGCTCGCCGAGGACTACGGGCTGCCCCGGGAGGCGGTCGAGCGCCTCATCGACCGGTACGGGACGCTCACCGAAGAGGTCCTCGAACCCACCCGGGACCATCCCGCGCTGACCAGGCCACTGGCCGGCGGCCACCCCTATCTGGATGCGGAGGTGGCCTATGCGGTCACCCACGAGGGCGCTCTGCACGTCGAGGATGTCCTGGTCAGGCGCGTTCGGCTGTTTATCGAGACGGGGGCCTGCGGGGCCGAGGCGGTGGGACCGGTGACCGCCATCATGGGCGACCTGCTCGGCTGGGACAGCGCCCAGCGGGCCGCGGAGACCGAACGGTACCTGGAGCTTCTCCAGGCCGACACGCGGGCGCTCAGCGAGCTAACCGGCGTGCCCGGTATCGAGCGCGAGACGGCCGGGTGACCGGGACCACCCGGCAAGGCAATATCTGCCCAATAAAATATGGGGTGCCCGGCCAGGGAGGAGGGGCGCGGTCATGGGGGCTGAGACGACAAGCCGGTCCCGGCGGCTGCTGACCTTCCGCCTCGACCGGGAGCTTCGGCAGCGGCTGAAGGCGAGGCTGGCCGGCGAGGGCCGGACCATGTCCGAGGTGGTGATCCTCGGCCTCCAGCTGTACGTCCAGCGGAGCACCTGGCTGTCCGGGCCCGGCACGCTCGATCTGGATACGGTGTCCGACGTGACGCCTGCGCTTCCTGAGGCTGCTCAGGCGGTTGAGTCCCCCGGGTTGGCCGCGGCGACTGAGGTTCCGGTGGCAGTTCCGGCGGCGGCTGCGGCTCAGGTTCCGGCGGCTGCGGCTAAGGTTCCGGCGCGGGTGGCGGCTGCGGCTCAGGTTCCGGCGCGGGTGGCGGCTGCGGCTCAGGTTCCGGCGCGAGTGGCGGCTGAGGTTGCTGCGGCTGACGTTCCGGTGGCGGCGGCTGAGGTTGCTGCGGCTGGGACCACTGTGGTGGCGAGCGCCGGTGACCTGGTGCTCCCCGACCAGATCGCCGCCTACCTGCGAAAGCTCCGCGAATCCAGGAATAGCGACCTGCTGTCGGCCGCCCTGGCGAAGCTGCACGACGCCGGCTGGCCGCTGCGCCCGCTGGCCGTCGCGCTGGGGATCAGCCGCCAGGCGGTGCAGGCGCGAATCCGCCAGCCGGTCCCGGCCGCGCTGCGGTCCGCGGTGCCGGACGTCCCGCCGCCCTCGGCCTTCCCCCGGCGGCGCCCGGCCCTGGCGAGCGGGCGGCGGCCGCACCTCACGGTCAAGATCGACCAGGCGCTCCGTTCAGCGGCGCAGAGCAAGGCGGTCCGGGAGGGCAGCTCACTGAGCCAGGTGATCGAGAAGATCCTGAACTACTACCTGCGGCACGGCATGCCGGCCGGCGAGGTCCGGCTCGGCGACACGACCCCGGCGCGCACTACGCGCCCGGCGCGCCCGGTGCCCCGGCGCAGGCGCCACGCCCGCGTTCCCCCCGCGGCCCCTTAGAGCCCGCGACACAGCCCGCACCAGCCGGCACCAGCCGGCACCAGCCTGAACGATCTCCCGGGCCGGGCCACCGCAGAAGACAGACATCATCACCCGGCCAGAGATCAAGACAGGTGTTAATACGCTGCGGCTTCTTAGCTCCGCCGGCTGCTAAATTCTGCCGGCCGACTCCGCCGGCCTTAGTCGCCGAGCATCGCCATCAGCTTGTGCACGGTCGCCCAGTTGCGGGCGGTGCCAGCCTTCATCGAGGCGGTGCGGGACAGTTGCGCGGCCAGCTCACTACGCCCCAGCCCATCCGGGGTGTGCAGGAACAGGGTGCGCCCGACCACGGTGACTTCGTCGCGGCAGTCCTTGTCGCTGGCTCGCTGCTTGGCCTTCTCGACGGCCGCCAGGTCGCCGGGGGTCAGCTCCGAGCGCCGGAAGACCGCATGCAGGGCCTTGGGGTTGGACTCTTCCGGATACGGATTGTCCGCGATCACCCGGGCCAGCTCCTCGCGCGAGACGATGACGACGTGGCCCGGTACACCGAAACGCTCAGTGATCGCCTTGTCCAGGACGTCGGCCAGCTTTCCGATGTCGGCGTCTTCGCTGGTGAACACGACGTTGCCGCTCTGGATGTACGTCGCGACGTCGGCATGCCCGAGCGAGGTCATCAGTTCCCGAAGGTCCGCCATCGGGACTTTGCGCCCGCCGACGTTGACGCCGCGCAGCAAGGCTACGTGAGTGCGCACGCCCGCATTCTCTCAGAGTTTCCTGCTGGGTTTCCTGCTGGGTTTCCTGCTGGGTTTCCTGCTGGGTTTCCTGCTGGGTTTCCTCCTGGCCAGGCCCCTGACCGGGCAGCCCAGGCTCACGTAGAGTTGCCCACATGCCGGGGGCTAAAACGGTAGTGGAGGCAGCGGGCCGGGAAGTGCCCGTCAGCAATCCGGACAAGGTCTTCTTCCCGCGCACCGGCCATACCAAGATCGATCTTGTCCGCTACTACCTCGCGGTGGCGGACGGCGCGGTGCGCGGCGTTGACCGGCGGCCGATGGCGCTCAAGCGTTTCGTGAACGGTGCGGAGGGCGAGCCGTTCTTCCAGAAGAGGGCGCCGGAAAGCCGGCCGGACTGGATCGAGACGGTAGAACTGCGCTTCCCGTCGGGCCGGACGGCCAGCGAGGTCGTGGTGCACGACGAGTCGCAGCTGGTCTGGGTAGTCAACCTGGGCTGTATCGACCTCAACCCGCACCCCGTCCGCGCCGATGACCTCGAGCACCCGGACGAGCTCCGGGTCGACCTCGACCCCGTGCCGGGCATCGCCTGGCCGCAGATCATGGACGTGGCCATGGTGGCCAAGTCGGTGCTGGCGGATTTCGGCCTGACGGCCTGGCCGAAGACGTCGGGCTCCCGCGGCTTCCACATCTACGCCCGGATCGAACCGCAGTGGCCGTTTACCGATGTCCGCCGGGCGGCCGTGGCGCTCGCCCGGGAGGTCGAACGCCGCGCCCCCGGCATCGCGACGAGCAAATGGTGGAAAGAAGAACGGCACGGCGTCTTCGTCGACTACAACCAGAACGCCAAGGACCGGACGATCGCGTCCGCGTATTCGATCCGCCCGCTGCCGGACGCCCGGGTGTCGACGCCCCTGCACTGGGACGAGGTAGCCGGGTGTGACCCCGCCGCCTTCACGATCGACACCGTGCCGGCCCGGTTCGCCGAGATGGGCGACCCGTGGGCGGGCATGGACGAGGCCGCCGGCTCCATCGAAGGACTGCTCGGCCTGGCCGAACGGGACGAGGCCGCGGGCCTGCCGGATGCGCCGTGGCCCCCGCATTTCGTCCGGCAGGACGGCGAGGAACCCCGGGTGCAGCCGTCCAAACGGCGGTCCGGGCGCAAGGCCCCGGCCAAGCCTGCCAAGACGGGCGGTGCTGATGCGGGCGGTGCTGATGCGGGCGGTGCTGATGCGGGCGGTGCTGATGCGGGCGGTGCCGATGCGGGCGGTGCCGATGCGGGCGGTGCTGATGCGGGCGGTGCTGATGCGGGCGGTGCCGATGCGGGCGGCCCGGCTGCGGGCGCCGGGGCAGACGCGGATGGGGCCGCAACCGAGGCGGCCACGCCACGCGGCGGGCCGGCGGGCCGGCGCCAGTCCAAGATGCCGCTGATCGAAGTCGCCCGCGCGGCCACCAAGGCCGAGGCCATGGCGGGCCTCGAACGCTGGAAGGCGCGGCATCTGGACGTCTGGCCGCTGCTGGCCCCTGCCGACGTGCTCGTGGACTCGATGCGCGGCCGCAGTTACAGCTGGACCCGGATCCGGCTGAACCTGCAGCACGTCCCCGAAGCCGAACGCCCGCCCCAGGAGCCGCTGGAAGTCGACTATGACCCCTGGGCCCCAGGCGGCCGCTGAGCCGCCACTCCCGCGACGCGGTTTTCCGCGATCGTGGCGCGGACGCGCAGGCCGGACACAGCGCCGTTCTCGCAGATTCCTGGCTTTCCTGGCTGGCCAAATGATGGCCTGTGCCGGCGGTGTGCAGATGATCGCTACGAGCCGGCGGGAGGGCGCATCGGGTCGGCGAGGGCGGCCAGGCGCCTGGGCGCGACCAGCCGGTAGCTGTCCAGCAGCAGTTCGGCGATCTCGTCCCAGTCCTGGCCGACATCCAGCCGCGCGCCCACCCAGCCCTTGGAGCCGACATAGGGCGGCACGTAGAACCGTTCCGGGTCGTCCGCGACCAGCGCCTCCTGCACCCCGGCGGCACCCTTGAACGTCATGGCGGTGCGATCCTCGCTGATCATGACGAACATCTTGTCGCGCACCCGGAACGCCGGGGACGTATGACCGCCGAACGATTTCTCGGCCGCCTCGGGCAGCGCAAGGCAGATCTCCCGGACCCGGGCTACCGCATCACCATCACTCACGAGGGCCAGATTATCGGCACGCCCTGACAGAGGCGGGCCGTAGGATCGCGGCGTGGCAGCAGTCGCGGAAACTGGCGCCGGGGCGGCGGATGACCGGCCGCTGGAGATCTTGCGGCGGGTGTTCGGGTACGAGTCGTTCCGGGGGCGGCAGCGGGAGATCATCGACCACGTGACCGGCGGGGGCGACGCGCTCGTGCTCATGCCGACCGGCGGCGGCAAGTCGCTGTGCTACCAGATCCCCGCGCTGGTGCGCGGGGGGACCGGCGTGGTCATCTCGCCGCTCATCGCGCTGATGCAGGACCAGGTGAACGCGCTGACCGCGCTGGGCGTGCGGGCCGGGTTCCTGAACTCCACCCAGGACGCAGGCGAACGGCGGCGGGTCGAGGCCGCGTTCAGTGCGGGCGAACTCGACCTGCTCTACCTGGCCCCGGAGCGGCTGCGCGCCGAATCGGCCATGCGGCTGCTCGACCGCGGCCGGATCTCGCTGTTCGCCATCGACGAGGCGCATTGCGTGGCGCAGTGGGGGCACGACTTCCGGCCGGACTACCTGGAGCTGTCCGCGCTGCACGAGCGCTGGCCGGACGTGCCGCGGGTCGCGCTGACCGCGACGGCCACGCAGGCCACCCGGGCCGAGATCGCCACCCGGCTCAACCTGGCCGGGGCGCGCCACTTCGTGTCCAGCTTCGACCGGCCGAACATCTCCTACCGGATCGTGCTGAAGAACGAGCCGCGCAAACAGCTGCTGGACCTGCTGCGCACAGAGCACCCGGGCGAGGCCGGCATCGTGTACTGCCTGTCCCGGGCGTCGGTGGAGAAAACCGCGGAGCTCCTGACCGGCCAGGGGATCCCGGCGCTGCCATACCACGCGGGGCTGGACGCGCGCACCCGC
This sequence comes from uncultured Actinomycetes bacterium, assembly GCA_963805255.1. Taxonomy (GTDB): domain Bacteria; phylum Actinomycetota; class Actinomycetes; order Streptosporangiales; family Streptosporangiaceae; genus Bog-532. The sequence continues at coordinate 20,634 of CAWDTK010000020.1, read as the reverse complement.
GGCGCCCACCAGGCGCGTTTCCTGCGCGAAGACGGGCTGATCATGGTGGCGACGATCGCGTTCGGCATGGGGATCGACAAGCCGGACGTGCGGTTCGTGGCGCACCTGGACATGCCGCGATCCGTCGAGGGCTACTACCAGGAGACCGGGCGGGCTGGGCGTGACGGGCTGCGGTCATCCGCGTGGCTCGCCTACGGGCTGTCCGACGTCGTGCAGCAGCGCCGGCTGATCGACACCTCCCCCGGCGAGGACGCCCACCGCCGCCGCCTCGCCACCCACCTGGACGCGATGCTGGCCCTGTGCGAGACGGCGGGGTGCCGCCGGGCGCAGATGCTGGCCTACTTCGGCGAGCAGGCCCAACCTTGCGGCAACTGCGACACCTGCACGGCGCCGCCGCAGGTGTGGGACGGCACGGTCGCGGCACAGAAGTTCCTGTCGGCGGTGTACCGGCTAGCCAGGGAACGGGGCCAGAAGTTCGGTGCCGGCCACATCATCGACATCCTGACCGGCAAGAAGACACCGAAAGTGGCCGAATACGGCCATGACCGGCTGACCGTCTTCGGGGTGGGCACCGACCTGCGCGAGACCGAGTGGCGGGGCGTCGCGCGGCAACTGCTGGCACAGGGGCTGCTCGGCGTGGAGGGCGACTTCGGTGTGCTGACGCTGACCGGGGCCAGCGCCGCCGTGCTGCGCAAGGAGCACGAGATCATGCTGCGGCGCGAGCCCGAGCGGGTCCGGGCGCCCCGGGCCAGCCGGCCGTCGCGCGGCGGGACGGGCGCCAGGCCGGACGCCGGCGCAGGCACGCCGGGCACGCCGGGCGGGGCGGCGGCGGACCTGACCCCGGAGGCGGCCAAGGTCTTCGAGCGGCTGCGCGAATGGCGGGCGGGCACGGCGCGGGAGCAGAATGTCCCGGCGTACGTGATCTTCCACGACGCGACGCTGCGCCAGATCGCGACGCAGATGCCGTCGACGCTGACCGGGCTATCCGGCATCAACGGCGTGGGCGAGGCCAAACTGGCAAGGTACGGGCGGCAGGTCCTCGACGTCCTCAGCGCCTAGGAGTGGCCCGGTGTACGATTTCATCATCGCCGGCGGGGCTCGGCCGGGAGCGGCATCGTGACGATCGCGACCTTCCCCGGCTCACTGACCGGGTCAGCGTGCTGCTGTCCGGGGACGTGACGGTCCAGGTCGACGTGCCCAGCTCCGAGGCGCCGGCGCCCGGCACACCGGTGGAGATGCGCATGGCAGACGCGCCGGTGCTGGTCACGACACGGCGTTGAAATGCCGTTGAAATGCCGTTGAAATGAGACGGAAATGAGGCGGAAATGGCGCTGAGCAAGCAGCCGAACGGCCCGCTCCGGGGGGACTTTCGCCAGCTTTGCGGATAAGGCGCGCGGGGCATTCTAGAAAGAAAAGAAAGGTACCCGGTCCAAGCTCGCTGAGCCTGCCGGGTCATACTCCGGGAGACCGCTATGCCAGGCCAATCGATCGATCACGCTGGGCTTGAGACCCTCTCCTTCGATACGTGCCTGCGACTGCTGGCGTCGGTGCCGGTCGGGCGGGTCGGCTTTCTCGCCGACGGCGAGGTACAGGTCCTGCCGGTGAACCATCTTGTCGACGGGCAGGACGTGATCTTCCGCACGGCGTATGGGTCGAAGCTGTCCGCGACACAGGGGCAAAGGCCGATCACGTTCGAAGCCGACGACTACGACGAGCGGACGCAATCCGGGTGGAGCGTCGTCGTGAACGGCCGGGCCGAACCGGTGGACGAAGATGCCGAGGTGGAGCGGCTCGGCCGTGCTGGCCTCCGGCCGTGGGTCAGCAATGTGGAGCGCCAGTTCTGGATCCGGATTCGCCCGACCTCGGTGACCGGCCGGCGAACCCCGCCGGTCGCCTAGGAGCGCGCTGAATAAGTCCCATTTTTCATGATCAATGTCGCAAAGCCGCAGGTCAGCTGCTAGCTCCTTGAGCGCAAACAGGGTTATTCAGTGGCCTCCTAGGCCCACGCAGGCCCAACTTTGACAGGCGTCAGGCGCGGCGGGCGCGGGCGCGGCGCTTGCCCTCGTGCATGGCCTGGACGCGGGCGATGGGGATGCTGTGGCCCTCCTCGACCAGCTCGGCGCTGAGCGGCTGCGGGGCGGGCATCAGGGTGGCCCACGGGTCGCTCGCGGCGAGGAGCGGGGCCGCCGTGCGCACGGTGAAATCGCCGGGCGCGACGTGATCCAGTTCCTCCCAGGGGACCGGGAACGACACTGGCGTGCCCGGCCGCAGCCGCGGGCTGTAAGCGGCCACGACCGTGGCCCCGCCGGCCCGGGTGGAGTCGATGAACACCTTGCCCTCGCGGTCGTCCCGGATGAAGGCCGTAGTCGCGAGCGCGGGATCGAGGCGCTCAGCCCGGGCACCGATCGCGCGGGTGGCCGCCGCCGCGCCGAAGGCCGTCGCCGCGCCGTCCAGCGGGACGAACACGTGCACGCCTTTGGCGCCGCTGGTCTTGACCGCACCCGCCAGCCCCAGGTCGGCCAGTGCCTGGCGGACCAGGTGGGCCGCGCGAACCGCCAGCGCGAACGCGTCCGCGGACGGGGGGTCGATATCGAGCACGAGGTGAGTCGGATGATCCCATTGACCCGCCCGGACGAGGCCGGGGTGATACTCGACCGCGCGCTGGTTGGCGAACCACAGCAGCGTCCGGCGGTCGTTGCACAGCGCGTAGGACACCTCGCGCTTGGAGGCTTCGGCCCACACCGCGACCGTCTGCACCCAGGACGGGGTGTACTTGGGCACGTTCTTCTGCATGAAAGGCGCCTGGCCGCGCAGCGCCCGGATGACGGACAGCGGCCGGCCGGCCAGCACCGGGAGGATCCGGTCGCGCACCGCGTCCAGGTAGTTCACCAGGTCCCGCTTGGTGGCCTCCGCCTCCCCGAAGAGCGGCCGGTCAAGGTTGGTCAGCGTGACGCCGTCCCGTTCTTCGTCCCCGCTCATCGGCCCAGCTTGGCACCGAATCCGCCGCACGGCCAGCGCGAACGTCGGTGGGGCCGCCTCGTCGCCGCGTCTCGCGCCGATCCGGGCCCGTGGCCGGCCAGCCAGGATGACGCGTCATGGCCGTTCGAACCCGGGACGGCGCCCGATGAGGGCCCAGGATTCCGGTCCGAACGGGCCCGGCCGGGAGTCCCGCGGCAAGTACCGGCGGCGCCGGAGCAGGGTCAGCGGCGGCACGGCGGCGGGTGCACATAGCGGACCCGGGCCGGCAACGCGGCCGGGTCGAAGTAGTGCGCCGGGAGGGTACGAGGCAAGATAGGGCCATGCGACCCAGCCAGCAGGGAAGTTAGCGCATGGTCTTCACGAGAGGGTTCCGCGGGCGCCGGGCACGTGACCCGCGGCTGCCACCAGGGCAGTACGACGTGGGCGCGGACTGGCCGGTGCTCACTGCCGAAGCAACCCCCAGCCTGTCCACCGCCACCTGGGCCTTCAACGTCGAGGGGCTGGTCGAGCAGCCGGTCAAATGGACCTGGGACGAGATCAGGGCGCTCCCGGGCGCGGACTACGCGGGTGACATCCACTGCGTCACGACCTGGTCGAAGCTGGGCGTCTCGTTCCACGGCGTGTCCATCGACACGCTGCTGGCCGCAGCCCGGCCGATGCCGTCGGCCAGCTACGTGCTGGCCGTGTCGCACACCGGCTACACCACCAACCTGCCGCTGGCCGACGTGACCGGCGGGCAGGCGTGGGTGGTGTGGGACTACGAAGGCCAGCCACTGGCCAAGGAGCACGGCGGCCCGGCCCGGCTGCTCGTCCCGCACCTGTACTTCTGGAAGAGCGCCAAGTGGGTCTCCGGGCTCCGCCTGCTCGACCACGACGAACCCGGCTTCTGGGAGCGCAACGGCTATCACGACCACGGCGACCCCTGGCTCGAGCAGCGCTACCAGGGGGACTGAGCAGCGCCATGACGGATCAGCTCAGCGAGACCGGGCCGCCCGGCTTCTTCCCCCGGCCCGGCAAATGGCAGCAGGCCCGGGTCACCGGCATCCACCGGGAGACGCCGACAGCCAAGACGTTCCGGCTGGCGCTGAGCGAGCCGACGGATTACCTGGCCGGCCAGCACTACCTCATCCGGCTGACCGACCCGGACGGGTACCGGGCGCAGCGGTCCTACTCGGTCGCCTCCGCGCCCGGCGATTCCGGCGTGATCGAGCTGACCGTGGAGCGGCTGCCGGACGGTGAGGTCTCCTCGTTCCTGCACAACGTGGTCATGGTTGGGGACGAACTGGAGGTGCGCGGGCCCATCGGCGGGTGGTTCGTCTGGCGGGGGGACACCCCAGCCGTACTGATCGGCGGCGGCTCAGGGGTCGTCCCGCTGATGGCCATGCTGCGCCTCGCGCGCCGGACCGGGCGGGCGGACCTGGTGAACCTGCTCGTCTCGGTGCGCCGGCCGGGCGATCTCTACTACGCCGCGGAACTGCCGGGCCGGCAGACGACGATCGTCTATACCCGCTCCACCCCGCCGTCCTGGCCGCGCCCGGCCGGGCGGCTGTCCCTCGCCGACCTGCCAGGACCGCTGAACCCGGAGGCCACCGGGTTCGTATGCGGCTCGTCCGGCTTCGCCGACGCCGCGACGGCCGTGCTCCGCGACGCCGGGATGCCGGTCGAGCGCATCAAGGTCGAGCGGTTCGGCCCGACCGGCTAACGCCGAGCGGGGCCAGACACGGCGGCTACCCGTTTCTGCCACAGTCGATCAGGTTATCCGGCGGGCATCCGGGGGCACGGGGTCGGCCTGGCCGTGATTCTGGTGTGCTGGCTCGTGCGCGGCCGGGTTGGCGTCCAGCCGCGGGTCAGCGGCCGCCACGGCGGGCGCGCCCGGCACGCCCGGCAGGTCCGGCACGTCCGGTAGGCCCGGCACCAGGACGCTCTCGGTGACGGAGTCGGACCCGAACCGGGCCTGAAGCAGCCGGGCGAAACGGTGCCCGGCGCGCTGCATCGGGGCCTCGACGAAGTAGTAAGTGAGCGCGGCGCAGGCCAGCACGACCGCCACGATGCCCGCGGCCAGCAGAACCTGGACCGGCAGGGGGTGGGGCCGGTGAAAAACGGCGAAGGACCGGTAGCCGTTCAGCACGATCGGGTGGAGCAGGTAGACCGAGTAGCTGACCAGGCCCAGCCACGCCAGCATGCGCGGGACCGTCCGGTGCCGCAGCGCCATCCCCACCGCGAACGTCGCGGCGGCCAGCACCAGGCAGCTGATCCACTGCCGGTCGAACTGCCGCTGGCCGGCCGCGTTCATGTGCCACATCATGCTGTGCCAGACCCCGGCCGCGATGGCCAGCCCGAACACCGCCACGGCGATGACCGCCGCCTTGACGCGCCCGAACTCACCGCGTTCGGCGCGGTAGAGCATGGTGCCGGTGAACATCAGCGCAAGAATCGTCAGCCCGCTCCAGTTGTACGGGTAGCTCGTGTTGAACAGGAGCAGCGTCAGGCCGGTGGCGGCGGCCAGGGCGCCGCCCACCGCCCGCGGCACCCGGCGTCCGCTGACCGCGAGCGCGAGGCCGATGAACAAAGCCGCGTCGGCCAGGATGGCGACCCGGCGGTTTCCGATGGCGTGGCTCAGCCCCGATATCGGCAAGATGCCCCCGAGCACGACGGCCCCGATGGCCGCGGTCAGCGCGTAGCCCGCGCTGTGCCGGTGCACCCGGAAGGTGAACAGCGCCGACAGCAGAAGATAGAAGACCATCTCGAAGGAGAGCGTCCATATGACGTTAGGCACGTTGGCGCCGCCGGTCATGTTGGACATCATGAACGGCAGTGAAAACACCCAGGTCCTGGGCTGGGTGTCCGCGCCGTGGATCGGGCCGAAGCCGGTCTTCCAGGCCAGGAGCGACACCGCGATCCCGACGATGTACAGCGGGTACAGGCGGAACGCCCGGCTCACCCAGAAGCCGCGGACACTGCCCTTGCGTTCCAGCGACGCCGGGATGATGTACCCGCTGACCAGGAAGAACACAAACACGCCGTACTGGCCGCCGTTGAACCACTGGTACAGGTCGCTGCGGACCTGCTGCAGCACCAGCGTGCTCATATGGTCGAATACCACGCACAGGGCGGCAAACCCGCGCAGCGCGTCGAGCCACGCCAGCCGCCGGCCCTTGGGGACCGCTGGCATGGGCTCGGGAGGCGTTGGCTCGGCCACCAACTGCACGGGGGCACTGGGCATGCCAATCGACGTTACCCGAGAACGTGGTGCAATAAGTCTAAGCGGACCAACTTCGAGAGGTAGACGCCATCAGACCCGATTCCGCGAATAGCGCTGTGAGCTGATTCCTGCCCCTAAATGATCTTGGTGTGCCAGGATTCCCGGTAGCGGGCATGCTAATGGCCCGGGAGCCGCGCCGGGTTCGCGATCTGCGGGCCTTTCTTCGGGTCGGGCTGGCAGGCCGTGGATAAGGACGGGGAGCCGGGGCTCAGGGTGTGCAGGTCAGGCGGGGATGGGAAGTTCCCGCAGCCGGGCCAGGACCTCAGGGAGCAGGCTGTGGCCGGGCGGCAGCCGCAGGATCAGGTGGCGGGCGTGGCGGACCAGCCGGCCGGGGACGGCGATCAGCCGCCAGCGCAGGGTGGCGATCATGGCCTTGCCGCCGCGCACGCCGTGACCGGCCAGGATGTCCTCGCCGGCGGTGATGGCGGTGAGCTGGTGCAGCCAGGCGGCCATGGTCGCGGCGAGCAGCGCGCCCCACATCCAGGCCAGGTTGACCTGGGGGTATCCGGAGGGGAGGTGCCGCAAGGCGGCGCCGAGCTTGCTGTCGCGGAAGATGTTCTCCACCGTGGTGCGGTGCCGGTACCAGTGCTCCACCGCTATCGCCTTGGCCGGGGCAGTCACGTCCAGGTTGGTCACGATGAACGAGTAAGCGTAGATCGCCCCGGCACCGGCCAGCTCAGGCAACGGCAGGGCCCGCTGGTCCGGGCGCAGGGTGCGGCGGCGGCGGGACCGGGGGTCGGCGGAGACCTGCTCCGGATCCAGCAGGACCCGGCGGATCAGCAGCCGGGTGCTGGCCGGCCACCAGTCCGGGCAGTACTCCGCGACGGCGACCTGCGCGCCGTCCATGTCAATGGCGTCATGCCAGTCGTCCTCGGCGATCCCGGCCAGCAGCCGCCACAACGGCGCGATCCGCTTGGCGCCGATCGCGAACGCGATCTTCGCGTCGTGGGCGGCGCGGGCCAGCTGCCCGGCGAAGTAGCCGGCGTCGGCGCGCATCGCCACCCGGCCCGAAGCCCGCGCCGCCGCGGGCAGGGCGGCCAGCGCACGGCGCAGCAGATCCGGCGCGGTCGCGCGCGGGTCATCGGTGCCGTCGCCCAAGTCGGCGGCCAGCACGATCTCGGCTTCGGCCCAGGCCGCCACGTGCGGCCGGCCCACCCGCTGGCCCTGATGGTTATACGCCACGCCGCGCTTCTTCCGGCCGTAGACCTCCACGTCGGTGGTGTCCAGGTCGATCGTGACCGGGCCGCCGGCCAGCGCCGCGGCCCGCTCCGCGGGCAGCAGGTCCAGCATCCGCCCGGTCACCGCCGCCAGGCCACGCTCAACCGCTGTCCACTGGGCGGGAGTGATCCGCCGGGCCAGGCCCGCCGCGGTCGTGGACGCCAGCCCCGGCACCGGGGTGATCAGCTGGCCCGCCGCATCACCGCGCTGGCGGTCCAGCCCGGCCAGGAAGTCCTCCCCGGCCAGCTGCGCCGCCGCGAGCCCGGCCAGCAGCTCCCCGGCCCCGAACCCGCGATCCCGCTGCTTGATCGGGCCGACCGCCGCATCCAGCGCCCCGGTCACGTCCAGCCGGTCACACAACTCGCTGATCGCGGCCATCCCCGCGTTCGGCGTCAGCGCCGCATCCGGCGCGCCGGCCCGCACCTGCTGACGCCGCTTGCCACCAGCACGTATCCTGCTCACCAGATAGGTGTCCTCTCCGCTGGGCTGGTCATCACTTGGCAGCGATCATCATCCCAGGCCAGAGCGGCACCTATCGGCATTTACACGAGCGTGTCACCGGCTTACTCATGGAATCGGGTCAGACCTGGTCCCGGACCCTTGTCCCCGGATCGGGCCTATCCGCAGCGAAACCCCGCAAATGATTTTGCAGATGCACAGTGCATTATGACCTATCGCGCATGGCCGCGGCAGGACTGGTTAGCTGGATCCGTGATGGTCCGACGAAATGGAGGCCAGACATGTCCAGCAGCCGGAAAACGGACCTTTGGCCGGAAAGACGGACCCCTGGCCGGAAAGACGGACCCCTGGCCGGGAAAACGGACCCCTGGCCGGGAAAACGGACCCCTGGCCGGAAAAACGGACCCCTGGCCGGAAAAACGGACCCCTGGCCGGAAAAACGGACCGGCGGCCGGGAAAACGGACCGGCGGCCGGGAAAACGGACCGGCGGCCGGGGCTGCTGGCGGGCAGCCCCGGCCGCCGGGGACGGGCCGTGGCCCATACGGGCGGGTATGGCCACGGCCTTCCTTCTCGGGACAGCACGCTGGATATGTACGAGCCGCCCGAGAGGCCGGGTGACGGTAAGGGTGTTACGTCTTTCCCTCTAATACGGACCACGGGGCGAAGCCGGACGGGTGACCGCGGCCACGTAAGACTTCAGTAACAACTTCGGTGAGCCCGTGGGCGCCGGCGGTGGGACGGGGGGAAACGTTCAGCGTGAGCGGCGCCCGGGGAACATAACGGCGAGGGCCTGCCGTGTGGCGGCGGTATACACCCGTGCATGTTGGGGACAACGTCACACGACCATGAGCCGCGGGCCTTCGGGCACGTGTGACGGAACCCGCGGATGAGGCGTGTGAGCGGGAAACCTCACAAGATCATGACGCGCTGGCTTCGCGGGGGACGACTGGGCCCGTGAATCGGCGGCCGTTCAGGGCGGAGTAGCCGTTCGGGGCTGGGCGGCCGTTCGGGTTCGAGTGGCCGTTCGGGGGGCGGTAGCCATCGGGGTGAGCCACTGGCGACACGGCGGGCCCGGGCGCAGGGGCGGCCTCCGGCGCCCAGGCGACCTCGGCCCATACGGTCCGGCCGCGGGAGTCACCGCGGACACCGCAGCTCTCCGACAAGGCGCGCACAATGATCAGCCCCCGGCCGCTGTCGCTCAAGAGGTCATCGGTGATGTGCGACCCACACGGGGCACCCTCGTCCGTCACGTCGATCCGGGCCACCGCGCCCCGGCAGGTCACCTCGACCCTGAACGAGCCGCCCTGTCCGCTGGACGTGTGCTGGATTGCGTTCGTCCCGAGCTCGACCGCCATCGAGATGAGGTCGTCACGGGCGGGGCGGTCCGGCAGCAGGGCGGTCAGCCAGCGCCGGAGGTGTCGCAGTTCGCTCTCCTGGCCGCGAAAGAGCCGCTGCCACCGGTCAGAAGTGTCCGGACGTGGTTTTTGGCCGGCCTGTGCATCGTGATGCGCGGAGCCGCGTGCGTGAACCATTCGTCACCCCTTACGGCAAGACCCGCATTGACCGGAGGCTAACCGCGCCTTCAGGCAATTCCAGTTCATCGACATCCCCCAGTATGGATTCGTATACAAGGAGGGTTATCAGAAACTCTCCAGTCGGATCTTTTACGGATCTCCATTTAATTGTCATTAAAGTTCTAATTTCGGCCCGGCGCGCCGAAAAGACAACGACTCCCCGCATCGGTAGAAAGGAGGTGCTAACCAAAACCCTCAGCCGATGGAGGAGCCGTTGCGTTACCATCGTACCTTCGGACTGAACGCCGAACAACTCGATGAGCTTGAGGAGCGTATCGAAGACATCCTGCCCGAGCCCTGGGATAAGGGAATCGGACGGCCGAAGAGCCTCTCGCTGCGGGAAGCGATCATGGTCACGCTGCTCTACAAGCGGCAGAATATGATCGAAGAAGTCATTGCCGATCTTTTCGGAGTCTCCCAGGGTACCGTCTCGGACATCATCACAGAATTCACCCCGCTGATCGCTCAGGCTACTGGAGAATTCCGGCCTGACGCGGAGGAGGCGAAGCAGATGACCAGGGGCCGGCTGGCGCTGGTAGACGGGACGTTGTGGCCGTGCTGGTCGTGGGAGAACGCCCCCGAGCTGTGGGCCGGGAAATACAAGACCACCGGCCACGGCAGCCTCATTATCAGCGACGAATCGGGAAATATAATCTTCGTCTCGGACCCGGCTCCCGGATGCGACCATGACATGAAGAAACTGGAAGGCGAGGTGAAGGAGATTCTCGACCTTGCTGGATCCGTTATCGCAGACAAGGGATTTCAAGGATCCGGTTACGTCACGCCGGCAAAGAAGCCAAAGGGTCGTGAACTCTACATGCGTGAGCATGAGTACAATAACCAGGTCAGTTCCATCCGCGCTCCCGTCGAACGTGCGGTTGCGCACCTGAAAACCTGGAAGATCCTTTTCGCCGATTATCGGCGGCCGCTCAACACGTTTCTTGATTCTTTCCGCGCAGCCATCGGTCTCTATTTCTTCGAATTGAGTTTTCAATAATCCTCAAGGTGCTGCAAGTGCTTCCCACGCACTTGCGTAAAATTTCGCACTTGCGAGAGAGACTTGTCTGGCATGTGGCTTATGCCCAGAACTGCCCGGTGACCTGATTGACTCACCAGCCCGGACCGTCCAAGGTGTGTGAACGCCTCTCAGTATCAGGCGGCAAGTGTCCAGACGCAAGTGTCTTCCGTGTAATTGCATGACGGCACTTCGCCCCGAAATGACCCGGCCCGGGCGAGATCATCTCCGCGCAGGCCGGCGCACTCCCGCGGTGAACATTTCGCGATTGACCAAGCCGCGGGCGATGCCGGCCCCCGGAGTCCTGGTGGCGCAACCGGTGCCAGTGTGGTGCACGGTCGCCAGCCGACCCCGACGGTCGCGTCAGCCTTGATGGACGTATCCGGGGATTTCGGGCCAAAAGTATGTGAGTCTTGTGTACGTGCAGTTAGTGGACACGGACGCAACGCAGCCAGCCGTCGCGAGGCCAGCCGTCGCGGGAGGGATGCCGCGCCATGGCCAGTCCGAAACTCAGCGGGCGGGCGGAGCAGAAGGACCTCCGCCAGCGCATGCGCGCAGAGGGGAACGTCGATGCCGCGATAGCTGCGGAGTTCAGCCGCAGCTACCGGATGCGGCCGCGGAAGGCCTGGTGGCACACCCACGGGTGGACGCTGCGGGAAGCTGCCGAGCGGATTAACGACCTGGCCGCGCACGATGGGCTCGATCCGGGCAGCAAGGCATTTTTCCGCCTTCCAGGCGGTTCCAAACCACCCGAATACGCCTCGACCAGCCATAAAGGCCGCAAAGGGGCTATTCCTCCCCGTGCACGAACTCGCCGCCGGCGATGGTCAGGTCGACCCGGGTGCTGCCGATCTCGCCGGGCGGGATGGTGAGAATGTCGTGGTCGAGCACCGCGATATCGGCCAGGTGGCCGGGCCGCAGCGAACCGAGGTCCGCCTCGCGGTGGTTGACGTAGGCGACGCCCGCGGTGAACGCGGTGAGGGCCTGCGCGACAGTGACGGCCTCGTCCGGGAGGAACGGCCGGTCCGTTTCGGCCGTGCCCGGTTTTCCGATCCGTTCGGACAGCCGCCGGTTGACTGCGACGTGGATCTCCTGCAACGGGTCCGCGCTCGACACCGGCCAGTCGCTGCTAAACGCGATCCGTGTACCGCGGCGGGCGAGCGTGCCGATCCGGTACTGCCACGTGGCGCGTTCCGGGCCGACGATGGGCAGCGTGAGGTCGTCCATCTGCGGATTGTGACAGGCCCACAGCGGCTGGAAGTTGGCCACCGCGCCGAGCTCGCGGAACCGGTCCAGGTCATCCGGGCGGATGAACTGGAGATGTGCCAGGTGGTGCCGCAGGCCGGCGGACCGCCCGCCCGCCTGGGCGAGCGCGTGGGCGAGCGCGTCGAGGGCTACGTGCACGGCCCGGTCCCCGAGTGCGTGAAAGTGAACCTGGAACCCCTCCCGGCTGAGCAGGTGCACGGCCTCGGCGACTTCCTCCGGCGACACGAACAGGCTGCCGCGGTCCTCGTGCCCGGCCGGACGGCCCTCGTAGGGCTCGGTCATCGCCGCGGTCAGCGTCTCACACACCCCGTCCATCATGATCTTGATGGAGGTGGCGCGGAACCGCCCCGACGCCGCGTGCTCACGCCGGCCGAGCAGATCGGCGATCTGGCTGGCGTCGCGGGTCCGGTCCCACCACAGGGCCGCGCTGACGTTTGCGGTCAGCCAGCCCTCGGCCGCGGCCGCGCGGTAGGTGCCGTAGGCGTCCGGAATCGCGATGTCCGGTGCCTCACCGACGGTGGCGTCCTGCCAGTGCGTGACGCCCAGCGAGTGCAGGTGGGCCTGACCCGCACGGAGCCCGGCGGCGAGGTCGGCGGCCGACGGGACCGGGACGACGCGCGAGACCAGCCGCATCGCCCCATCGTGCAGCGCGCCGGAGGGCTCGCCCCGCTCATCGCGCTCGATCCGGCCGTCGGCGGGGTCCGGTGTGTCCCTGGTGATCCCGGCCCGGGCGAGCGCCGCCGAGCTGACCCAGGCGCTGTGATGGCTGCGGTTCGGCAGGAAGACGGGACGGCCGGCGGCGACCGCTTCCAGGTCGGCGGCCAAGGGGATCCCGCCCGGGAACGCCTCCATGGACCAGCCGCCGCCGAGCACCCAGTCCTCTGGCCCGAGGGTGCGGGCATATTCGGCGACGATGCCAAGATATTCGGGGCGGCTGCGCTGGCCAGCGAGAGTGCAGCGGAGGCTTTCGAGGCCGCCGCCGACGGGATGGACGTGCGCATCGCCAAACGCCGGGATGACCAGCCGTCCCTTCAGGTCGATCACGTTCGCCCCGGGGCCGGCCAGCTCGCGCGCCTCGGCGGATCTGGTCACCGCGGTAATTCGCCCGTCCCTCACGACGATCGCGTCGCAGCCGGCGCCCGCGCCGTCCGGGGACCACATTCGCCCGTTTACCAATACCAGCGCTTTCGCCATCCGCGCGCCCTCCTCCCCGAGTCCACCGGGCCCGGAATGTGTGCAGGATAAGCTGACGCGGAATCCAGCGGAAGGGGACGGTATGGACCCGCGCGAGAAGAGCCCCAGGTCCGGCACGAGGAGGCGACCGTAGGTGGAGCTGACGTTCCTTCGCCCGCTGTATGCGAACGCGGGCAATAACGCGGACGGCTTTGCTTCCGTGTACCTCGGCACGTCGGGGTCGGGCCGTGGACCGGAGGCCAAGGCGGTGGAAATCCGCTGGCGCGACCTGCGTGCGGAGCTGTCCCAGGCCGGAGCGGACGCGGCGACCCTGGACGCGCTGGGTGAAGTGCTGATCGGTCCCGGCCTGACGGCCCCGGGCACGGCGGCGTTCGGCCAGCACGGCACTGTGCCGCTGGCGGTGCGGCTGCCCGCGGTGCCGCTGCGCGAGATGGCCCGCTGGGCCCGGCTGCCGGACCTGCTGCCGCTGCTCATCCAGTCCCCGCCGCGGCCGCCGCACCTGCTGGTCAGCGCGACCAGGGCCGGCGGCGACATCCTCGCCGTCCGCAACGCCGACGACGTCACCAAGGAAACCGTCGAGGGGACCGGCTGGCCCATCCACAAGACCAGGGCGGGCGGCTGGGCGCAGCTGGAACACCAGCGGTCCACCGAGGAGGCCTGGGAGATCAACGCCAAGGAGCTCGCCGGCGCGGTGGTGAGCGCGGCCGCCGGCGCCGTGCCCGAGGCGATCATCGTGGCCGGCGACGTGCGGGCCCGGGCCATGCTGGTCGGCAAGCTGCCCGCCAACCTGGCCAGCAAGGCCGTCATCGTGGATCGCGAGGTACCGGTGGACTCCGCCGAGCTGGCCGCGGCGGCCGAGCGCACGCTGCACGAACTGGAGGACGCCGACTGCCGGCGGCGGCTGGAGACGTTCCACAACCAGCTCGGCGCGGGCGGCGCGTCCGAGGGCCTGGCCGAGACGGTAGCCGCGCTACGCGACGGGCAGGTCTCCGAACTGTTCCTCAGCGGCGACTACCTGGCCGGCGATCCGGACACGCCCGGGCCAGCCTGGCGGCCGACCTGGTCTGGCGCGCCGGCCTGGATCGGCCCCACGCTGGCCGACGTGGGCCTGTCCGAGCAGGACCTGCGCGACCGCGGCGTGAGCGACGTGCACCGGGACCGGCTGGACGCCGCACTGGTCCGCGCCGTAACCGGGACGGACGCCGAGCTGTTCATGGTCCCGGCCGGGGAGACCCCGCTGCGCGACGACATCGGCGCGCTGCTCCGCTACCCGGTGCCGGGTGCCTGACCGTCGGCCGGTCTGCTACCGGCGCAGGACAACCCGGCGGGAAGCAGGGGCATCGTGCGGACACGTCGTGACCGGGATCAGTCCCGGCGCAGGACGAAGACCATGCGCCAGGCCTCCTTCGCGGACAGGCTGACCCCGTCGGCGAAGTCGCCGTAGCATCCGGCCACCGTGAAGCCGCCCGCCAGCCGGACGGCCGCGGTGACCTCCGTGCCGGTCCAGAACCGGTTCGGCACCAGGTCGGTGAGAGTCCGGGAGCCCGCCGCGTCGCGCACGGTGACCAGTACGTGTTCCCTGGTCACCTGGGTGACCGGGTCGATCGCGTCGTCGGCGCCGCCCCAGCGCACGTGCACGTTCCGGGCGCCGAGGTCGCTGTCCCACTCGGAACTGGTCCGCGGCACCATGGTCAGGAAGTCCGCCGGGTGCGCCAGCTCCATGACGTAGAGCCCTCCGGGCGCGGTGTGCGCGGCCGCCGCCCGGAGGTGCGCCACCAGGTCATCGAGATTCATCAGGTGGCACACGGAGTTCAGCATCGTGATGAGCAGGTCGAATCGGCGCGAGAGGTCGAAGTCGCGCATGTCGGCGTGCACGACCTCCAGCCCGAGCCCCTCCCGCTGCGCCTTGTCGCGGGCCCGGGCGCACATCGCTGGGCTCAGGTCCAGGGCGACCGCGCTGACGCCGCGCCGGGCCAGTTCCAGGGCGTGCTCCGCCGGACCGGCCGCGAGCTCCAGCACCGACCCGGGGTTCCCCCGGCCCGGCGAGTCCGCCCCGCCGTGGGCGGCCCGGGGGGCCTGGGGGGCCCGCGGGGCCCGCGGGTCCCGCGCGGCGTGCCGCACGAACCAGCGTTCCAGGGCGTCGACCTCACCGTGGACGTCGCGGTAGGCGCAGGCGAGCTCGTACATCTCCGGCTCGTCGTAGATTCCCGTCACCCGGTCATTGTGCCGGAAACCTGTGGTACGGCTGGAATCCCCGTCTAGCCGCCCGGGGTATTCCTGCGGCAAACTGGCCGCATGATGACCGAGGCCCAGGCCCTCAGCGCGCTGGCGAGAGAGGACCCGGAGGCGGCGGACGAGGCGAAGGCCGCGCTCAGCTGGCTCACCAACGGTGCAGGGCTGGAGACAGTTTCCCAGCTCAAGCTGCAGGAATTCGTCTGGTACGCCCTCCCGGTCAAATGGCCCATGACGACCGCTGAGCTCATCGCGGTGACCCGCGCCCTCGGCCGGCTGTTCTCCATGGTCGGCATGGAACGCTACGCCGAGGTCTGCATGTGCCCGGCCACCGAGAAAATTCTCGCCGCCTACAGCGACGGCCACGAGGCGGGCATCGCCGCGTACGCGGACGCCGTGGAGAACTCCAGCACCGCGCCGTCCGACACCGGCCTGCTGGCC
Organism: uncultured Actinomycetes bacterium; assembly: GCA_963805255.1. Taxonomy (GTDB): domain Bacteria; phylum Actinomycetota; class Actinomycetes; order Streptosporangiales; family Streptosporangiaceae; genus Bog-532. Next base: position 4,993 of record CAWDTK010000020.1, on the reverse strand, counting down.
TGGGGATCGGTGATGGGCCCGGACGAGCGGGCCGCCTACGACGCGTGCGCCGCCGCCGTCGAGCTCGCGATCGCCTCGGGTGAGCTGCCGGCCGGGAGCCGCGGCTGGCGGGCCAAGCGCACCGCGCTGATCGACCGCTGGCTCACTACGCCTCCCCCAGCCCGTGACGGCCAGACGGGCAGGAATGACGCGGCGTACGGGCACCCGGCGGGCGGGCACCCGGCCCCCGAGGGCCGCAGCGAGCCGGGACGGCACCGCACGGGCGCCCACCACGCGCCCGGGGCCGGCGGGACGTGGCTGGCCCGGATTCATACCGAACGGATGGATGCGTGGGCCAACAGCCGCCCGGGCGAGCGTTCCCGGCTTGCGGCCGCGGTGCTGCCCCGCCTGCTGGAGGAGACGATCGCGCCGGACGACGCACTGCCCACCCTGGGCTGGCTGCTCGGGCACGCGGACGCGGGCTTGCGGCTGACCGCCCGGCACTACATCCCGCCCGCACTGGTCACCGAGGCCGTGGACATGTTCGGCTGGCGCGATCAGATGGCCGGCGCGCTGAAGCAGGAACTCGACGTGTTCCCGCTGCACACCCTGCGCGGGCTGGCCCAGGGCGACATGGGCGCGATCCGCCGCAGCGGCATCAGCCTGCTGCTGACCCGGACCGGACGGCTGATGACCGAGGACCGCACGGCCCGGTGGCGGATCGGCACCGCCGCCGTGATCGGCGAGGGCGACAGCGCGCGACCGGACTTCGCGGCGGCCGTCCGCGAGGCCAGCCTGCTGTTCCTGCTGGTCAGCGGACCGGCTGGGTATGAGGAGCTGACCCGGCACCTGACCCGGATCCACACCGAGGAAGGCTGGACGTCGCGCGGGGGGCTCAGCGACGCCGTGCGCCGCGAGATCCACGGGCTCCGGCACCGGCTGTGGGCGCTGCACCTGCTCTACACCGGGCGCGCCTCCCGGGAGCCGCTCACGCTCACCGAGACCGGCGTGCAGGCGGCGCTGTCCGCGCTGCGCGCCCGGGCCCGCGGGCCCCGGCACCACGCCGGCCTCGGGTTATCTGCTCAGCACGATCCCGGTTACCCGCTCAGGCCAATATGCTGCCGCGCAGCGGCCGACCTGGGTCCTCATCCTGGTCATCGGCGGCGCCTAGAAGGGGTACGGGGTGATGTCGCCGCGGACCGTCACCCAGCGGGTCTCGGTGAACGCATCGATGTTCGCGGCGCCGCCCAAGCGGGCCCCGGTGCCCGAGGCGAGCAGGCCGCCGAAGGGGATGTTCGGCTCGTCGTCGACGGTCTGGTCGTTGATGTGCACGATCCCGGTGGGGATGCGGCGGGCCAGGTCGAGACCGCGCATCACGTCACCCGTGAGGATGCCGAGCGAGAGGCCGTATTCGCTGTCGGCGGCGAGCTTGGCCGCCTCGTCCGGGGTGGCGAACGGGACGACCGGTGCCACCGGGCCGAACACCTCGCTGGCGTACGCGGGCATCTGCGGCGCGACGTCGGCCAGCACGGTCGGCCGGTAGAACAGCCCCTCGAAGGTGCCGCCCGCGGCCAGCCGGGCGCCCGCGCTCACGCTGGCGGTGACCAGGTCATGCACCTTGTCGCGCTGCCGCTCGTCGATGATCGGCCCGAGCGCGACCTGCTCGGTGGCCGGGTCGCCGACCGGGAGATGGCTGGCCTTGCCAGCCAGGCGGCTCACGTAGTCCTGGTAGATGTCCTGCTGCACCAGGTGCCGCCCGGTGGTCATGCAGATCTGCCCCTGGTGCAGGAACGAGCCCCAGGCCCCCGCCGACACCGCCCGGTCCAGGTCCGCGTCGTCCAGCACGATGAGCGCGGAGTTGCCGCCCAGCTCCAGGTGGACGCGCTTGAGGTGCCGGGCCGCCAGCTCGCCGACGCGGCGGCCCGCGGCGGTGGACCCGGTGAAGGAGATGATCCTGACGAGCGGTTCGGTGACCAGGGCCTCGCCGACGTCCACGCCGCCGGGCAGCACGTGCAGCAGCCCGTCCGGCAGCCCGGCCTCCGCGAAGACGCGCGCCAGCACGACCCCGCCGGAGACGGCGGTGCGCGGGTCCGGCTTGAGGATGACCGCGTTGCCCAGCGCCAGCGCGGGGGCGACCGAGCGGATGGACAGGATCTGCGGGAAGTTGAACGGCGCGATCACGCCGACCACACCGGCCGGGACGCGTTCGGCGAAGCTGAGCCGGGGCTGCTCGCTGGGCAGCAGCTCACCGTAGGGCCGCGAGGGCAGGGTGGCCGCCTCGTAGATCTCTTCGGTGGCCACGTGCGTCTCGAACCGCATGGCGGGCGGGATCTTGCCGTTTTCCCGGATCCCCCACGGCTCGATCTCTTGGGCGCTGGCCAGCCAGAGGCCGGCGGCTTTCCGGAGGATGGCGGACCGCTCGGTGTGCGGCCGCACGGCCCAGCCGGCCTGGGCGGCCGCGGCGACCTGCGCGGCGCGGGCCACGTCGGCGGGCGTGGCCATGCCCACCCTCCCGATCTCCCGTCCGGTCGCGGGCTCGATGACCGGGGCGTCGCCGCCCCCGCCGGCGGTCCAGCCGCCAAGGAAGATCTTGCCCCGCCACGCTGACTCGTCCATGAGTGCCATGACTGCTCCGTAAGCTGGCTGCAGTGGTGTGCGTTCTACGCACGAAGGTTCTGTTGGCGAACTTAGGGGGAAGGGTCAGCGGTGTCAAAGGACTGGCCGGGAGATTCCTCCCCCTGGCGCCCGGCGCGTATGTTCGTTGTGCGCACGCCCGCTCGCGCGGGCGTTTTCACGATCAGGAGTCCCGTTGAGCGATGACGGCGTTCGCGACGCAGACTTCATCCAGTCGCTGGAGCGCGGCCTGTCCGTGATCCGTGCCTTCGACGCGGAACACCCGAAACTCAGCCTCAGCGGGGTGGCGGTGCGGACCGGCCTGAGCCGCGCCGCGGCCCGCCGTTTCCTGCACACACTGGTGGATCTCGGGTACATGCGGCTGGAGGGCAGCCAGTTCTCGCTGCGGCCGAAGATCCTCGAGCTCGGCTACGCTTACCTGTCCAGCCTGTCCCTGCCGGAAGTCGCGCTGCCGCACCTCGAGCAGCTGGTGGAGCAGGTCCGCGAATCGTCATCGGTGTCGCAGCTCGACGGGGACGACGTCGTCTGCATCGCCCGCGTCCCGACCCGGCGCATCATGACCGTCGCCATCAGCGTCGGCACCCGGCTCCCCGCCCACGCGACCTCGATGGGCCGGGTACTGCTGGCCGACAAACCACCGGCCTGGCTGGACGCGTACCTGGCAGCGACCACGCTGCTGCCGCTGACCCCGCACACGATCGCCGACCCGGCGTCGCTGCGGGCGGAGCTGTCCCGGATCCGCTCGCAGGGCTGGGCGCTGGTGGACCAGGAACTCGAGGAGGGGCTCCGCTCGGTCGCGGCGCCGATCCGCGACAGCGAGGGCCGGGCGATCGCGGCGGTCAACGTCTCCACCCACGCCGGGCGCCGCAGTGTCGCGGACATCATCGGCGACCTGCTCGGGCCGCTGCTGCGGACGGCCCGCGGCATAGAAGCCGACCTGGGTCAGCCGGCCGGGCCCTCGGCCGCGCGCCGGACGCTGTGAGCCCTGGGTCTCAGCCTGGGGCCGGGGCGGGCCTGCCACACTTGACCCGTGCAGACACTGGTTATCGATCACCCGCTGGTCACTCACAAGCTCACGGCGCTGCGGGACACGGGCACCGAGACGGCGACCTTCCGGCGGCTCACCGACGAACTCGTCACCCTGCTGGCCTACGAGGCGACCCGGGAGATCCGCGTCCAGCCGGTCACCGTGCAGACCCCGCTCGGCACCGCGGCGGGGGTCAAGCTGGGCAGCCCGCCACCGCTGATTGTGCCCGTGCTGCGGGCCGGCATTGGCATGCTCGACGGCATGATCCGGCTGCTGCCGATGGCCGACGTCGGCTTCGTGGGACTCGTCCGCGACGAGGAGTCACTGGTCGCATCCACCTACGCCGACCGGCTGCCCGCCGACCTCACCGGCCGCGAGGCGTTCGTGCTGGACCCCATGCTCGCCACCGGCGGGACACTGCAGACCGTGATCGCCATGCTGGCCGGGCGGGGGGTCACCTCCGTCACGGCGGTGGCCCTGCTCGCGGCGCCGGAGGGACTGAAGCGCCTGGAAGAGGCGTTCCCCGGCCACGGCCCGGCGGGCGGCTCGCCGGCCCCGGCGGTGGTCCGGGTGGTCACTGCGGCGGTGGACGACCGGCTGGACTCGCGCGGGTACATCTACCCGGGCCTGGGCGACGCCGGCGACCGCCTCTTCGGCGAGGTCTAGCTAGCGGCCCAGCGACGTGCCGCGGTGCCGCCATCCCGACGCGACGACCATCAGGATCGCGTTCTCTTGCAGCGGGTCAGGCTACTCCTTGAAGGCCTTAGCCTCGTCGATCCAGGCCTGCATCTCGTGCTCGGAGAGACCCACGACTGTCCCGTGCCGCTCCTCGATCATCTCCTTCAGGTGGGCGGCGTTGCGATGACGCAGCTCCTTGATCGAGGCGACGCCGATATCCTCGAGGATCTCCCGGTACTTGGGGCCGATACCCCTGAGCTTGTCAAGGTCGTTCTCAACGTGCTCAGACACCGCGCACTCCTCCCCACGCCGGCTGCCAGCAGTGCTGCCGGCAGCCCCCAGAATCTGTGGACCTTACGGTAGGGCGTCGTGCGTGTTCCTGCAAGCACTGCACGGCCGGCTCGTGCTGTTGGGAAGAGGATTGTGACCAGCAGTACCAGCAGCCCTGCCACGGTGTCCGTCGTCAGCGGGTGCGCCGCCCACCAGCGTCGCTGCCCGGCGTTCGTGAGTTCGGAGACGACAAGCGTCAGCGTGATCAGCATCGCCAGGACGGGAGCGGACCATCCGATCAAGCGCGTAGACACCGGACGACTCTACGGGAGAGAGACCCAGCTCAATCCGGGTCACCCACGCCCCCTCGAGCGTTCCTGCCCGGAGTGTGCAGCTGCGGGAGCG
>CAWDTK010000019.1:0-664602 GCA_963805255.1 uncultured Actinomycetes bacterium | reverse complement strand
ACCGTTTGAAAATTGACCCCCTGCCAACGGGTGAAAGTTGACCCCCTGGGTCGGGCGGGTGGTTACTTTGCGTGGTTTCCGGTTGGGTTAGTAGTCGTAGGGCCACCGGCTGTCGGCGACCGGGGAGTCGGGGCTGACTGCTCCCTCTCCGTGGCGAGGGCGGTGGCGATGTCGTGCCAGGTGGCGCCGTTCTCGCGGGCGTCGTGGGCGAGCTGGGGGATCATCCGTTCGGCCTGGTCGGTGAGGCTGGCGATTAGGTCATGGCGGCGAGGGCGTCGCCGAGCCATTTCCCGCGTCGTTCGGCGAGCTGGCAGAGAGCGTCGTCGATGAGGTCGTAGGTGTCGTCGCCGCTGTGCGGCGGGGCTGGGGTCACTTGGCGCCCTCCGTGGTCGTGGTGGCGGTGGCGGGGCGGGGGATGCGGCCGAGGTCGCGGTTCTTGAGGCGGTAGCTGTCTCCTTTGAGGCTGAGGATGTCCGCGTGGTGGACGAGGCGGTCGATCATGGCGGCGGCAACGGTGTCGTCGCCGAAGATGTCGCCCCAGGAGCTGAAGGGCTTGTTGCTGGTGACGATGACGCTGGCGGTCTCGTAGCGGGCGGAGATGAGCTGGAAGAACAGGCTGGCGGCCTCGGGCTCGAAGGGGATGTAGCCGATCTCGTCGATGATCAGGAGAGGGTAGCGGCCCAGGCGGGTGATTTCCTGCTGGATGCGGCCGGCGCGGTGGGCTGTGGTGAGGCGGTCGGTCCAGGCGGCGGCGGTGGCGAACAGGACGCGGTGCCCGGCCTGGCAGGCTTTAATGCCCAGGCCGGTGGCGAGCATGGTCTTGCCCGTGCCGGGCGGCCCGAGCAGCACGACGTTGGTTCGGGCGGTGATGAAGTCGAGTGTCGCCAGATGCAGGATGTGGTCGCGCTTCACCGACCGCTGGTGGTCGAAGTCGAAGTCCTCGATGGTCTTGCGGGCGGCGAACCCGGCGGCCCGGACGCGGTTCTCCGCGCCGTGGGCGCCGCGGGTGGCGACCTCGGCTTCCAGGCAGGCGGCGAGGTATTCCTGGTGGGTCCAGCCGGCCTCGCGGGCGGTGGCGGCGAGCCGCTCGGCGGAGTCCCGCAGCGCGGGGGCCTTGAGGACGCGGGCGAGGTAGGCGATCTGGCTGGCGGTGTCGCTGGTCATGGCTGCTTCTCCGTGGTCGCGCGGGTGCGGGTCCGGGCGGGCTGCGCCGGGACGGCGGTGAGCTTGTCGGTAAGGGCGCGGCGCTCGGCGCGCTCGGCGTCCAGGGCGGCCTCGGCCCGCCCGGCGCGCTCGGCCGCCGCGGCGGCGAGCTCCCGGGCGGCTCCGGCCTGCGCCTGGCAGGCGGCCCGGACGGCCGCGAGCTCGCGGGCGGCCTGCTCGCGGGCGGCGTCGAGGGCTTCCTCGCCTGCCCGGCGGGTCCTGTCCAGTTCGGCGGCGGCGCGCCCGGCGTCCTGCCGGGCTGTGGCGATCGCGGTGTCGCGCTCGCCGGCGGCCGCATCGCGCCCGGCGGCTGCCTGCGCGGCCTCGCGCCCGGCTGCCTCGGCGCGGGCAAGCGCGGCCTCCAGCCGCGCGGCCATGGCGGCGGACTGCCGTTCCAGCTCACGGGCCCGTTCTCCGGCTGCCTGCGCGCGGGCCCCGGCCTCGTCCCGGGCGGCGCCGGCCGCGTCGGCGGCTTCCCACGCCGCTGCCGCGGACTCGGCGGACTCGGCGGCCTGCGCCGATGCGGTGGCCGCGTGCGCGTCGGCGCGGCGGCGGGCGGCCTCGGCCTCGGCCAGCACGACGGCGACCCGTCCCGGATCGGCCGCGGCGACCTGCGCCGAAGCGGCGGAAGCGAGCCGGGACGCCTCGGCGAGCAACTGCGCCAGCCTGCCCAGCGATGCCTCCGGCCCGTCCGCCGCCGGCGGCGCCGGCACGGCCGCCTGGCCGCGCATCCCGTTGTAGTGCCGGATGCGGCACTCGTCGCTGCAGAACTGCCGCGACCTGCCCCGCTCGCCGGGCGGCAGCGGCCTGCCGCACCCCGCGCGCTTGCAGCATCCGCCACTGTCACCTGCGGGAACGCCAGTTCCCGCGGGCATCACGCCGTCGTCGTCGTGGTCATGAGGGAGCCTTCCTGCATTTCATTTCGTTTCGTTTCGTTTCGCGTCGGCAGCCCGCGCGGTCACGCGCCGGCCAGGGAAAGGGAAGGGAACGGGGTCAGGCGACCTCGCCGCCGCCGAGCAGGGCGTCGTAGCGGGACAGATCCCGCTGCTCGACCTCCACGGCGGCCGGCGGCGCGGCGAGCTTCTCCCGCAGCCGGGCGGCGCGCATCACGTCGGCCGCGGCCTTGTGCGCCGGGTCGGTGACCGTCTGGTGCGCGACCCACGACCGGTCATGGCAGGCCGACCAGGCGGCCCTCGCAGGTCACCGTGACCTGGTCCAGGTCCGCGCGGACGTCGACCATCCGGCCGATCACCGCCGGGTCCACCGAGTAATCGCACGTGTCGAGGCGCACGTAGTGGTCGCGGGGCAGCCGGATGCGGTTATGCCAGCCCAGCGACGATTCCGCGATCGGCGGCAGCGGCGCCATCGCCGCCCGGTCCGCGGCGATCCGGTCGGCCGGAGCGCACCCCAGCACCCGCTTGGGACGGCTGTTGGCCAGCAGCATCCACTCGCCCATCTGGGCGTTGAAGTCCGCCGGGCGAGGCGAACGACCGGCCCGGCAGGAACGACCGCTCCAGGTAGTCGTTGTTCCGCTCGACGATCCCCTTGTGCTCCGGCTCCCGCCGCGGCAGAACCACCACCTCGCAGCCCAGCAGCCCCCGGAGCTCCGCGAACTGCCGCGACAGCGCCAGCAGCCGGCCGAACCCGCGGAACTTCCCGACCCCGCCCTCGTTGTCCCACACCAGCTGCCCCGGCACCCCGCCGAGCAGCTGCAGCAGCCGCCACGTGCCCAGCACCAGGTCCTCCGCATGCCGCGACGGGATCATCAGCCCGAGCATCCACCGCGAGTACCCCGACGCCATCACCAGCACCGGCGGCACCTCATCGCCCGAGGCAACCGTCCCGTGGCCCAGCGGGATCTCCGCCGGCGGGAACCAGAAATCGTCCTGCACCCGCCCCCCGGGCTCGTACGCACGTCCGCCCCGCCGGATCCTGCGGCAGGTACAGCGGCCGCAGCTCCCCGACCCGCTCCCGCAGCACCGTGATCGACCGCTCCCAGCCGATCCGCTCCGCGACCACCGTCGCCGGCATCGTCGGGCACAGCGCCAGCTGCTCCCGGATCGCCGGCTCGGCCTCATCGACGATCGAGCCCGCCGGCGCACGCTGATACCGCGGCACCTCATCGGAGCGCAGCGCGCTCCTGACCGTGTTCCTCGAGACCCCGAGCTTCCGCACGATCGCCTTGATCGGCAGCCCCTCAGACCTGTGCAGGCGCCGGATCTCAGCCCACTCATCCAAAGTAATCACTGACCCCTTCTGCCACGCCCGGTGACCGCAGGGGGTCAACTTTCAGACGTTGCTAAGGGGTCAGTTTTCAGGCGTCACCGACAGCCGCCAAGATTCACGACATCCTGCCATGACCCCCAGCGATCTGCTTACCGCAGCCAGAGAACTGCTAACACGGCCCGACACTGCCATAGCCGGGGTATGGCCACGGACCGCCGCACTACTGACACGACAAGCCCTGGAACAGGCCATAACAGCTCACTGGACGTCATCGCCAGAAACCGCCGGCCTAGCGTCCTGCCCCATGCGCTCCCAGCTGGCCTGCCTGCCCTGGTACATCAACCCGGCAGCCGCCACCCAAAGCACCTACACTTGGGCCGCCCTCAGCAGCGCATGCCATTACCACTCCTACGAACTGGCTCCCACGGCCGCCGAACTAACCAGCTGGATCAACGACGTCACCCTGCTCGTCGAGCAGATCACCTCCGACAGCCCATCCAGCGCTCGCGCCGAAGCGGAAAGATCAACCGACTAAAGCTCACATGATGGTTGCGGCTGACACCGTGAACCGACATCGGACCCTGACCAGCGGGATCCTGCACCAACGTGTCGAGCCGGCTGATGTCGGCGCCAGCGAAACATGGGTGGGGAAATCCACAGGGCCATCGAGCACGGCCACGCATATTCCGGGATTGCGAGCATAGCATTCTGCCGCTGCAGGACGGCGAGCTGATGGCGCAGGATCAAGATCTCTGCGGTGTTTCATGTCTCCTCACGCCGGGCGAGCCGCAGCCGCGCAGCTAGCCGCGTGGTCAGGAGGAACATGAACCGCAGGCACATGATCGGTAATCATCACGGCCGGACGGCAGGGAGAGCAACTCTGCTGGTCAGAGCCGTGGACGAGATTTTCGGCGTGTACAATACTCAAGCGAGTGATCCTCGGTCAAATCGCCAGCTGACTGGTTGCCGGATCCTCCGGCAGGCCCTTGGGGGCCGCCCAGGACACCAGCACACCGTCTGTCCCCGCGGAGCGACGTCGCCTCTGGCTCCGCGACCCGGTTCCATGATCTACGGGACGCCCTGGCGTTGACGCGCGTGCGCGGGCTGCGTGGCCCCCATAAGGACGACGAACACCGTCAGGATCATGTTCAGCGGGCCGTGTACCCGCCGTCGATCACGAGTTCGCTGCCGGTGACGAACTTCGCCTCGTCGGACGCGAGGTAGAGGATGCCGTAGGCGATGTCCTCGGGCTCGCCCAGATGCCCGATCGGATGCAGCTCAGTGAGCTGGCGTCGTGCCTGCTCAACATCTCCCAGCTCGCGGCAGGCGTTCTCGACCATCGGCGTCCAGATAAAGCCGGGGTGCACCGAGTTCACGCGGATGCCGTCCGCGGCATAGAACAGGGCGTCGGTCTTGCTCATGAGCCGCACGCCGCCCTTTGTGGCGTGGTACGGGGGCGAGTCCGGCGCGCCGACCAGCCCGTAGATGGAGGACAGGTTGATGATGCTGCCGCCGCCCGCCTGGCGCATGTAGGGGATCGCGTGCTTGGTGCACAGGAACACGCCATTGAGGTTGACCGAGATGACACGGTTCCATTCCTCCAGCGTGACCTCATGGGTGGGCTTGTTCACTCCGGAGATGCCCGCGTTGTTGACCAGGACGTCCAGGTGGCCGAACGCGTCCGCCACCTCCGCGAAGACGCGCTGGATGGCTTGTTCGTCGGTGGTGTCGAGCTGCCAGTACTGCGCCTGGCCGCCGCGCTGCTTGATCTCATCCGCCGCTTCGAGGCCGGCCTCCGACTGGATGTCGGTGACCGCGACCTGTGCCCCTTCTCGTGCGAGCAGACCGGCGGCCGCGCGGCCAATCCCGTACGCAGCTCCGGTGACCACCGCAACCTTGCCGTCTACCCGGCCCATCTCTCCATCCCTTCCGAGCCCAGCCGCTCCGCACCCTGGACCGCCCGCTCCGGATCCTTGGCCAGTACCGCGTGCCCAACGCGGCCGAGCCCCGTGATAGGTGCGAACCTATGAGATGCCGGACAGGTGTCCATAGGACGCAAGTCCCCAGGCTGGCGAGACTTCGGTCACCACTGCTAACCACTCGCACGGATTGCCGCAGGAAAACCGGCACAACTCCAGGCCGGTCACCCACGCCAGACCGTCCGCAGCGAGATCGTGCAGGCGGGAGGGGCGGCCCGGACGACCTCGCCGCACGCCGCATCGCGGTGCAGCCCCGTGAGCAGGTCTCAGGCACACACGTAAGCTGCGAGCGGCGGCCAGCCGCGGCGCCCGGCCAGACATCCCGTTCGGAGGTTGCTCCTGTGATCGATCTTTCCGGCCGCGTCGTCATCGTCACGGGCGGCAACAGCGGCATCGGGCTCGGCATCGCCCGCGGCGTCGCCCGGGCCGGCGCGTCCGTCGCCGTCTGGTCGCGTCGCGAGGAGCGCAACGCCGAGGCGGTCGCCGAGCTGGAAAGGCTGGGCGCCACGGCGATCGGCGTGCAGTGCGACGTCAGCGACGAGGACAACGTCGCCGGCGCCATGCGGGAGACGCTGGACCGGTTCGGCCGCCTCGATTGCCTGGTCGCCAACGCCGGGACGACCGGCAAGCAGTCGTTCACCGACATGTCGCTCGGCGAGTGGCACCGCGTGCTGCACGTCAACCTGGACGGCGCCTTCCTCTGCTTGCGGGAGGCGGCCCGCGTGCTGGTCGGGCAAGGGCAGGGCGGGTCGCTGGTGGGCGTGTCGTCGACCAGCGCGATCGACGGGGCTCCCGGCCAGCAGCACTACGCTGCCAGCAAGACGGCGTTGCTCGCGGTGATGCGCGCCCTGGCCGTCGAGCTGGCCCGGCACCAGGTGCGGTGCAACAGCCTCCTGCCTGGCTGGACCGACACCGAACTGCTGGCCGAGGCGAAGACACACGAGAAGTTCGTGACCGCCACGATCGGCCGGACGCCGGTCCGCCGGTGGGGCACGCTGCACGACTTCGAGACCGTCGGGGCGTTCCTCGCCGACCCCTCGCTCATCTTCCATACCGGGGACAGCATGGTCGTCGACGGCGGCTACACGATCTTCTGATTCCCTATGGAGGATCGGTTGTCAAGCACTGGCTTGACGGGCCGCTCGCACCGGGGTGGAGTGGCGCTGCGGGGGAGGTCGCCTCGTGGCTATTATCCTGCGAGGACTTTCTCAGGGGCCTTCCCCGTCTTCTTGCCGCGCCACCGGGCGCGGATCTCGGGCGGCACAGTCCAGTGTCCAGTGTTCGGCGATGATCGCCTTGGCTGCCGCGGCCGTGACGGGCCGGCCGTCGGTGTCGCAGATGATGTATGGGGTGCCGCGGCGCATGACGGTCCAGGCCCGTTCGGCGAGGCTGGCGGCGACGACGCAGAGCGCGCCGAGATGGTCCTTGCCGCGCTAAGAGCCTGCTGAACAAGGCCTAAATCTGCGTAGTCACGTTCGTAAGACTGCAGATCAGTGGCCTACACCTTGATCACGAACAGGGGTTATTCAGCACCCTCCTAACGCGGGTTTCCGGTGCGCCCAGCAGGATGGGAGGTGACACCATGACCTAGCGCCATGGTGTTTCGTCGTGACCCTAAGCTCGTCGGGCACCTACGTCGTCCAGGCTTGATCAACGAGTACCGGCGAGCAGCCTAACGATCACAGAAAACGCCAGCTCAGAGCCAGTGCGCGAGTTCTGGCACGGCACAGGGCCCGGGGCCGCCGGGGGATGGTGGCGGCGGGGTGGCGGGCTGCCGTGGTGCGGTTTTGGTGGCGCGGATGACCTCGTGTGCGAGCCACGCGGGCATGAGGCCGGGCCGGGCGGGACCGGAGGGCGCGTGTCCCGCCGGGCCCGGTCGCCCCGCACCGGCGGCGGGAGCTCGGCCGACCTCGCTACGGCCCAGCGGTCAGGTGCCGTCAGGTGGACAGCAGCTCGGTCAGGGTGACCGGGCGCAGCCCCCGCCCGGCCAGGCCGTGCAAGATCGCGGGCAGGGCGGTGACGGTGCCAGGATGCCCGAGATGCAGGCTTATGATCGACCCTGGCCGCACCGAGCCGAGCACGGTGGCCACGACCGCGTCCGGCCCGGGATCGGTGTAGTCGAGCGAGTCCACGTCGTAGGACACGCAGGTCCGGTATCCGGCCTTGCGGGCCGCCTGCTCGATCAGCGCTGTCGCGTACCGCGTTTGCGACGGCCGGAACCAGCGACCGATCGACCCGGTCAGGGCCCGCAGCCGCAGCGCGCAGCCCGCGATCTCCGCATAGGCGCCTGCAGCGTCCATGGCCGCGATGTCCAGGTGATGCAGCGTGTGATTGCCCAGGTCGTGGCCGCCGCGCAGGACGCGCCGCGCCATCTGCGGGTACTGCTCGAGCCAGGTCCCGACGGCCAGTACCGTGACCCGCGCGCCCGCCCGCTCGGCCCCGGCGAGCAGCGCGCCGGCCATCGATACGGGCCCCTGACCGTGGAAGGTGAGCGCCACCCGGGCCCGGCTACGTGACCCATGCACCACCTGCGCGCCGCGCTCCGCCCCGGCGCCGCCGGGCGGGCTCACCGCCAGCGACGGTGCGGCCGGCGGTGATGCCGAACGGCTGCCGCCGGGAGGCGCGCTGCCCCGGCGCGTGCTCGTGCACCCCGCCAGGCCGGCCCCGGCGGCGACCGCACCGCCAAGGAGCAGGAACTCCCGCCGCTCGATAGGCACACCTAGAACACTACTCACCCTCGGCCAGTCCCGTTGCGCGGTCCGGCACCCGCCTCTGATCAGTGTCATCAGGAGCTCGAACGCGCCGACCAGGGCGAGTGCAGGCTACGCGCTGACCAGCGCGCGCTGACCGGCCCGTGCCCCAGAACGTGCGCCAGGTTGGCGCCGACCGTGGCCACGATGCCAACGCCCAGGCTCCACCCAGCCAGGCGTGGTACACGATAGTTCCGCCGGCTCACGTCCAGCACCACCATGTGAGCACTGTGGCGGCGATCCTCGCCACCCGCGGCAGACCGGGCAGCAGGTGTAGAACCGGCAGCGCACCGATCACAACCTGGTCGGCCCGGTCAGCACCGCCCTGGGTCACCGGGCGGTCCAGCGCTGGAACCTGCCGGCGACGATTCTGCCGGTCCAAATTCGCTCGCTTGCGGGGTTTTGACGTGTGCGAGGGCGCTCAAACCCATGGCACCCGGGTTCGCTCTGGGTGCCGGGTTCCCGCTGGGCGGTCACGATGAGCGGGTGGGCGGACCGGCCGGATACTGGACTTGGGACGAATTCCGGCGTGTCGGCGCGCCCTTCAACAAATTGCACGTCTTGGGACTAACGTAGCGGCGCGAGAACCTGGATCGCTGCCCCGGGGCGACGGCTGCCGCGGGCGTTGGGCCGACGGCAAAGTAGCTCCTGCCGTTTGAAGGACAGGGATGACCGCCGTCTTGTCCCATTGGTGTTGCTTAGTTTCGGCGATATGCGTGAGGAAGTAACGATCATGCGCACTCGAAGGCGGGAAGGCGGAGCCAGTCCGCCTGACGCTGCCCGTGATGGCTTCGGGCTCAGCCGTCGCGAGATACTGGCGGGTGGCATCGGCGCTGGTGCCCTGATAGCGTTGCCGGATCTGGGCGTGGGCGGCCGTTCGGGCATCCGGCCTGCCGCACCTGACAAGGGCCCTTTCCGGTATGCCTTCCTTTACGGCACGCCGGCCCCGGAGTCGCCCACCGGGGCGTCCGTCATGGCTGTGATGTGCCCGGGCCCGCGGCATGCGCCAGTCCGGGTCGCCACCAAGCTGGCGGCCGCACCGGTCTCGTCACCGGACCTGGCCACCACTGCCCTAGCCACCGTGCATAAGGCGGACGAGGGGGTGAAGGTGACGCTGACCCTCGTCAGCGTCTGCTCGGCAGCCGTCACCGAGAAGGCGTCGGTTACCGTACCCGGCATCCCGGATGGCGCGAATATCCTCGCTACGCCGGTGTTCGCCCCCGGTTCCGCGATCATCGCCCTGGTACTGGCAATCACGGTGCCCGTGAGCCGGCACCTGATACACAAGGCGCACCCGCACGTCGGCGGCATGACGAGCCGGTGGGCGACGACCTGGAGGTCGCATCACGCGCTGGCCTATTTTGACCGGGCCAGCGGCTCCGTCACGGGTCCGTTTCACCTCTCCAACGAGCCGTCTCTCGCCTTGTGCACTGCGGCCGCCAATAGCTCCGACCTGATGCTGTGGACGACCAGGGAGCCGCAGCCCGGCGATCCCGCAGAGACCCGGGCCCGGGCCCTGCTGTCGCAGGTGCGCGTTTTCCCCCTGGGTTCGGGCAGGGCCAGGTTCACCGGACCAGCGCCCGCGCCCTGGCCAGCCGGGGAGCCGGTCGTCACGCTTTCGAACGGTGATGTAGCGCGCCTGGTCAGAGGCCGGGATGTGCAGGTCTGCTCGGCCCGGACAGGAGAGGTGACCGAGTTGGCGGTCGCGCCGCTCAGCCACGTCCGGGCGAAGCCGAGTGCCGTCACCATGCACAGCCGCCCGGACGGCAGCGTGTTCATGACCAAGCCGGGGGCCGGCGTTGCCGTCATAGCCGATCCGGCGGACTCGTTCCGGGCCAGGGCGCATATCCGCTTTCCGCTACCCGCGTGGCCGCACGGCGCTCCGTGGAGCAAGGCGGTGCTGGCACCGGCAGGCGACACCCTCTACGTCCTCGGCTCGGCAGGCAGCGGGGGCCTCTGCGCGTACGATGTGGCCTCCGGCGCGCTGACCGGCTCCTACAGCGAGGGCCGCCACTACGCCGGGCTCTACCAGTTGCCCAGCGGGACCCTGCTGGCGGTGAGGGCCGAGAAACCCCGGCTTGCGTTCTTCTCTCCTGCCCTCAGCCCACTTGGTACGGCGGACACCAGCCTTCACGTATCGGCCGTGTTCTAAGCCAGCAGCGTCATCGTGCAGATACCCGGTCTTTAGGGAGGATTGTCCAGCCATGGGGGGATACGACACCGCGGCGAAGATACAGAACACCCACGCGTCAGCGCGTCATGAATTTGGCGTGAACCCAAACTACTGGATCAGGTATTTCACCCCATCCCCGGCTGCCGACCTGTTTAACGATGATGCGGTCGCCGAAAGCCAGGGAGCATGGGACAGCGGAGGCCCCTACGTAGGCTGTATTTCCGCTCCCAGGCAGTCCCGGCTGAGCGGGAGCGCGGCGGAAGGCCTTGCCGATGCGCAGGCCTTCTGCGCGGCGTTGCTGACCGCTTATCATGCGGTCCGCCCGCTTCGGCTGCCGTCCACCGGTCGGCTGTACTGCTGGCTCGACCAGGAATATTCGACGACGCTGAGCAGGGATTACTGGGGAGCCTGGGCGCAGTACATAGCGGAGTACAACTTCGCCGGCCTAGGCATCTATCCGCTTTACCCGGCCCTGTACTGCGATCCGTATTCGCCCTATGCCAATTGCGCGACCATCGCCAAAGCGCACAGCGCCGATGTCCCCAGCGCCATCTGGTCCAGCGAACCCGAGCCGTGCGGCGGCAGCCCGGCCAGACCGCCCCGCTGGACGGCGGACAAATGCGCGACGGTGCCGACCAAGCTCTGGCAATACGCCGAGCAGGGCGCGTGCCAGCTCTCGTCCAACGTGGACCTCGATCTGGGCGCCCCCGGATCTGCCACGGCCCATTTCTGCTTCCATGTCAGCTCACGGCCGTAGCGGGAGGCTGCGTGGCCAGCGTCAACCACGTCACCGCCGTCGGAGCTCCTGGTTGAGTCGGGTCTTTCGGCCCTGCCCATTACCGGCGTGGGTTTTGAGTGTGGGAGTTGAGCCGATGGCGTCAGGCTGCCGACCGCCCAGCAGGCAGGGCCAAGGAGGGGCGAATGTTCCGAGAGAGACGGCAAGAGCGCCGTGGTGATGGCGGAGTGACTCACTACCGGATGCGGCAGAAGCTGGTGTCGATCGGCGATGACTACTGGATCGAAAACGACCGGCGTGAGCGTGTCTACAAGGTCGACGGCAAGGCCCTGCGGCTGCGCCAGACACTCATTTTCGAGGACGCCCAGGGCAGGGAGCTGGTGAAGGTCCAGGAGCGCATGCTGCGCGTCAAGGACACGATGGAGATCGAGGACCCGAACGGGAACCGGGTCGCCGTGGTCAAGAAGACGCTGATCTCGCCGCTGCGCGATCGCTGGAGCGTGAAGGTGGCCAATGGCCCCGACCTGGAGGTGAAGGGCAACGTTGTCGATCACGAGTACACGATCGGGGAGGGCCGCACCCAGGCGGCCGAGGTGTCGAAGAAGTGGTTCCGGATCGCCGACACCTACGGGGTGGAGGTCGCTCCCGGGCAGGACCCGGTGCTGATCCTGGCCGTCACCGCAGTCCTGGACAGCACGGCACATCCGGAGCGCTGATCGCCGGGTTCGCCGTGCGGTACCTCAATCACCTGCTGATCCACCGCGAACAGCACTTTCGGCGGATCCTGGCCGAGTACACGCAGCACTATAACGAGCACCGGCCGCACCCACCACGGTGCGAGTCTGGGTTGTCCCGGCGCCGGGCACACCAGCGCACTCGCGGCCGATCCCAGCGCCCGGGAAACACGGGTAACTACGTTTCTCGCCGCCTCCTTTCACCCGGCGGCCCGGTGACCGGGGTACTAGCCGGGCCCGTTTCCCAATCAGTACCGTGCTGCAATGAGCATGTGTGCCGGGAGGGGCAAGAAAGGGGGCTTCGCATGACAAGTGACGTCGCAGGCCGGAATGGAGGGGCGCCGGCTGCCCGGGAACTCCTGATCAACGGCCAGCTTCCCCGGTTCGATGCCCGGAGCTTCAGCGCCGTCGTCGTCGACGCCACGCCGGAGGACGCCTACCGTGCCGTCCGGTCGCTCGACCCCGGTCAGGTCGGGCGGACGGTCCCCTTTATGCAGCTCATGGGCTGGATGCGGGCACTGCCTGCCCGGATCGGCTCCCGGCACCGCCCGGGTACCGGGTCCCAGCCGGAGGCGCTGTCATCCGACCAGCAGGAGGCGCTGTCATCCGAGCAGTACCGGGACGCGTTCCTGGCCGTGGCTGAGGAGCCCGGCGTGGAGTTCGTCATCGGGGTGATCGGCAAGTTCTCCTCGCCCACTGAACTGGAGTTCCGGCGCTTCCAGCCCGCGGAATTCGCGGGCTTCGCCGAGCCAGGGTTCGGGAAGGTCGCGATCAGTTTCCTGGTGCTGCCCTACGGCGCCAGCCGCTCGCTGCTCTGCACCGAGACCAGGACGGCCATCACCGACACTGAAACGGCCCAGCGCTTCCGCCGCTACTGGACGGCCATCGGCCCATTCACCGCCTACATCATGCGGCACTGGCTGGCCCTGGCGAAGCAGAACGCGGAGCGGGACGGGGCGCTGACCGCAGAGCAGACTGAGCAGGTGCGTACCCGGGTTCGGCTGCTGATCGATATCACGGCTCGGGCTGGGGCGTACCGCAAGGGGCTGCTGGCCGCTGCCGGGCAGCTCAGCCCGGAGGAGGCGGCGATCATCGTCGACCTGGCGCGGCACGGCATGCAGGTGCCCCAGCTACATGACGTGCTGTGCGGCGGTCACGTGCTGGTAGATGACCCGCAGCTGTATGAGAACTGGCGGTTTGACAAGGTCAGCCACCTGCGGGTGTCCAGTCACCACCGCGATATCGATAAGACCCGCTACCCCGACATCGGGATGCGCGGGCAGGTGGTCCGGGAGAAGCTGCACGGGCGGACGGCTCAGGGCACCTGGGTGCAGCTGGAAAAAACCCCGGCCGCCTTCGGCAAGCGCAAGCTGCCCAGCCTGGACGATATCCGGCACCTCATGGACTATGTAATTTACCGCGTGACCCGCAGCAATGTCGGCCCGTGGGGCCTGTCGCGGCTGACCGAACGGCGCCCGATATACCTGTCGCCCGATTTGGCCGTGCCCGCTCCGCTGACGCCGGCGGTCGCATCCTCGCTGGCCTCGGCACTGCGCCGGATCGAGGCGGACGACGACATGACCGCCGCCTCGCAGGACCTGGCGGCCCGGTTCCCGCCGCCCGAGCGGGCGGACCCGGCGGGCGAGCTCGGCCGGGCGCTGTCCGGGCGGGCCGGGCGGGGTCTGTTCGGCAACTCCGACGTGTGGGTGACCGAGACGCCATCCCGGGTTGCTGCCGCGATCCTGGGCCAGGACCGCGGACAGCCGCCGGCGGGGACCTTGTGGACGGAAGCGGGGTTGTTGTGAGCGAGGCTGCTGCGGGAGGCCCGACGTCGCCCCGGCCGGGCCCAGGTCAGGCGTCCGTCCCGGAGGGGCTGGTCTCGGCCGTGGTGAACCTGGTCAACACCGGGCCGGTGCTGCTGGGCGCGTACACCCTCGCCGAGCTCACCGCGGTGGATGCGATCGTGGACTTCCTGGAGGCAGGGCCGCCGGAGGAGGTACTCGCCGAGGCCGTCCGCTCGCTCGCGGCACGTCAGCTCCTGGTGGCAGGCTCCGCGGGCGAGCAGGTGCGGGTACGCGGGGACCTAGGAATCGCGGTGGCCTTCGAGCAGCGGGCCAGGAGGGTGCTGGATGCCCGGGCGACCGGGACCATTCCCGGCGAGCCGTGGCGGATTCTGCTGCTCCCGCAGCCCGAGCACATCTGCCTTGTCGTGCGGATCGACGCCCTCGGCGTCCACGAGATCGGCCTGTACCCGTCCGACGACGCCCTCGATGACCTCCTCGCCTGGCTGCCTGAGGGGGCACCGGCCGACCCCGGCGCGGCGGTCGACGCGAACGCCGTGCTCGCCTCATCCGATCGCTCCGCGCTGGTCACCCTCACCCAGTACACCACGCAGGGATCGGCCGAGATCGCCGGCGCAAGCAGCGACCTGATCCTCGCCCGCCACGACGGCCGGCTGCACGTCTTTGGCCGCCACCCGGACAACGCGGCCGGGCTGGTCTCCCGCCCGCTGGGCGGCAAGGACGTGCGCGAGACGCTGGCCGACCTGCTGGCGTAATGCCCTATCATGGCCCGGAAGGCACCCATACATCGCGCTCTGCCGACGCCACTGCTCAAATCTTTCGCGGAGCGGTATGCGTGAGTTCTACGGCTCGAGTGCCTGACGAACCGGTGGCGGCCCGCTGCTTTCAGGCGGGCACCACGGTGCGAGTCTGGGTTGTCCCGGCGCCGGGCACACCAGTGCACTCGCGGCCAATCCCAGCGCCCGGGAAACACGGGTAACTACGTTTCTCCCCGCCTCCTTCCCGGCGGGCCGGTGACCGGGGTACTAGGGCGTGTCCCGTGGATCATGGGACGGGGTCGCGTAGCCAGATGCTGATCGAGGCGACGTCGATGGTGCCTTGGTAGATGCGCTCGCGCTTGTCGTAGCGGGTGGCCACGGCGCGGAACTGCTTGAGCTTGCTGAAGCGGCGTTCGACGGTGTTGCGCTTCTTGTACCACCCGTCGTCAAAGACCGGCGGCCGGCCGCCGGAGCGGCCGCGGTTGCGGCGGTGGGCTTTCTGGTCTTCCTTGACGGGGATAACCGCCTTGATGCGGTGCTGCCGCAGGTAGGCGCGGTTGCCGGCGGAGGAGTAGGCCTTGTCCGCCATCGCGCGGCCGGGCCGGCTGCGGGGCCTGCCCAGGCCGCGCCGCTGGATGCGGACCGCGTCCATCAGCGGGATGAACCGGGGGGAGTCGCCGTGCTGGCCGGGGCTTGTTAGCCGGGCGACGGGGCGGCAGCGCAGGTCAGCGGTCAGGTGGATCTTGGTGGTCAGCCCGCCGCGGGAGCGGCCGATCGCTTCCCGGCCAGATTTCTTGTCATTCGCTGGAGCCCCCTGTGCGGTCATCAGCAGCCGGTGCATGGCGGGCCCCGGCCGCGTGCTGATGGGCCCGGGTGACCGTCGAGTCGGCGCTGACCGTCCAGTCCTTGCCCTCGGCCTCATCACACCCGGCCCGCAGCCCGTCCAGGGCCTTTTCCCAGGTTCCATCCAGTGACCAGCGGCGATGCCGGTTATAGATGGTCTTCCAGTTCCCGAAGCCCTCCGGCAGGTCCCGCCACGGGCAGCCCGCCCGGGCACGGAAGAAGATCCCGTTGATCACCGTCCGGTGATCGGCCCACCGGCCGCCCTGCCGGGGATCGGCGGGCAAGAACGCCCGCAGCCGCTCCCACTCCTCATCAGTCAGGTCATGACGTTTCAGTCGCTCAAGCACCTTACTGATCTACAGCATCAGGCCTCGAAGATCCACGGGACACGCCCTAGCCGGGCCCGTTTCTCAATCAGTACCGTGCTGCAATGAGCACGGCCCTGGCGAAGCAGAACGCGGAGCGGGACGGGTAGCCGCTTGCCCACGTGCCCGGGCCCCACCGCGTTGTCCCCTAGGCCGCGGTCGTCGCTATCTGGGTGATAGTCAGTACAAGTCGCTGACTAGACGCGGAGATCACCACGTCACTCTGTGTAACCGGACTCCCGAAACGACGGACGCGCGACCGCTTACCCCGGCACCGACCTGGCGCGGCGCTTATTACCCCACCCGGTCCGGGCCGAGCATCACCCGTGCAGCCGGACCGCTGGTCACCTGTAGTACAGTCGTGTTTTCACGGTGCGGCGATGCCGTGTCGCGGATTGTGACGTGATCCGCCTGGGTTTGCGGTTACATCGAGTCACCTCCTTCCGGTCGCCGCAGTTCAGGTGGCTGCCGCGGCCAGCAGCCGGATGCTGTAGTGGTGCCAGCGGGCTCTGGCCTGGTGGCAGCGCCGCCAGCGGGACCAGCGCAGGTGGAAGGCGAGGCGGGCGCGGGTGATCAGCCCGGCGGCGTACTGCCTGGCCAGGCGTTCGATGCGGGCGGTCTCGGCGATGGTGAGCTTGACGGCGCCGATGCGCGGCGGGCAGGGCTGCCGGCTGCGGACGGGGACGGGCGCGTCGCCGGGCGGGATGCGCAGGTCGGGGCCGCTGACGTCGTCCTTGCCGTCGCGGCCGTCGTCGTGGCTTGCGCGGGCGGGGGCGTCCGGGAGGGTGATGTCGCCGCAGAGCGCGTTGCGGATGGCGGCGTGGCGGAGCTGCGCGAGGGCGGCCAGGGCGGTGTGCCGGCAGACCGCGTCCCAGGTCCTGGCCTGGGCCTGGTCCCAGCCCAGGACGTCCTTCCCGGTCTTGAACGTCTCCTCAGCCGGCCATCTGCGGCCTGCGATGGTGATGAAGAACGTCATGGTCGCCGGGGTGCCCTCCGGCGCCCAGCACAGGTAGAAGGCCAGGTCGCCTGGGCGGGACAGCAGGCGGCGGATCAGCAGGAAGTGCCTGGGGCTGCTGGTGGCCAGCAGCGCCCAGTCCGCGAACCGGGGGCCTTTGGCGCCATTCCCGCACGAGCGCCGCTCGAAGACCGCGTCCCCGGCGGCGTCCCCGGCCTTGATCACGGCCCCGGACGGGAGGGTGATGCGGAAGTCGCGCGGGATGACTGCCACATACGGCAGGCCCCTGGACTCGCAGAACCGGCGCAGCTCGCCGCTGCGGCCGTACACCTCGTCATACGCCGCCCACTTCGCGGGCAGGCCCGCATCCAGCAGCCGTTCCAGCTGGCCGATGGCCAGCTGCGGTTTCGTCTTGCGCTCCAGCTTGCCCGGGATCCGGGCGGCCCGGCGCCGCCGCCAGTCCTTCTCCCAGCGCTGCGGCATGAACACATCGAAATCCGCCCAGGCCTGCCCGGACGTGGTCACCCACGCGGAGAACACCGTGGTGACACAGTTCTCCACGTGCCCGGTGCATCCGGCGTGCTGCGGCGCCACGCACGCGGTCGCGTCCCCGTCCTTGAGCTGCGCGGTCTCATCGACCGCGATCCCCGGCCCGATCAGGTCGCCCGGGTCGCACGGCAGCCAGGCACGCGCAAGGCCCGCCAGCTCCGCCCGCAGGCGCGTCCAGTCCCACCGGTAGCCGCGCAGCAGGGCCTGCATCCGGTGCGGGTTCTCGTGCCCGGCCGCCTCCGCCAGGCCCCAGCAGTTCGCCCTCACCCCCGGCGCCAGCCCCCGCACGTAATCCAGCGCGGTCCCCGCGCTGCGGCGCTGCGCCAGAACCCGTCCCAGCACCGTCCTGACCTGCGCATCTGCCCTCGCCACGGTATCGAAGGCATCCTCTATCCTGGCCTGTACGGCCGTGTCGTTATTGCTTATGGTCACGCATCAGGCAACCCGGCACGGCCGCCCCGAATTTCACGGCTGTAACTCCGCCACGCGACCGAAACCAGTCACTCAGCGTTACCGTTGCGACTGCAGGGGAATCCTCGCCGCAACACCAAGAGGATTATTGAAAACTCAATTCGAAGAAATAGAGACCGATGGCTGCGCGGAAAGAATCAAGAAACGTGTTGAGCGGCCGCCGATAATCGGCGAAAAGGATCTTCCAGGTTTTCAGGTGCGCAACCGCACGTTCGACGGGAGCGCGGATGGAACTGACCTGGTTATTGTACTCATGCTCACGCATGTAGAGTTCACGACCCTTTGGCTTCTTTGCCGGCGTGACGTAACCGGATCCTTGAAATCCCTTGTCTGCGATAACGGATCCAGCAAGGTCGAGAATCTCCTTCACCTCGCCTTCCAGTTTCTTCATGTCATGGTCGCATCCGGGAGCCGGGTCCGAGACGAAGATTATATTTCCCGATTCGTCGCTGATAATGAGGCTGCCGTGGCCGGTGGTCTTGTATTTCCCGGCCCACAGCTCGGGGGCGTTCTCCCACGACCAGCACGGCCACAACGTCCCGTCTACCAGCGCCAGCCGGCCCCTGGTCATCTGCTTCGCCTCCTCCGCGTCAGGCCGGAATTCTCCAGTAGCCTGAGCGATCAGCGGGGTGAATTCTGTGATGATGTCCGAGACGGTACCCTGGGAGACTCCGAAAAGATCGGCAATGACTTCTTCGATCATATTCTGCCGCTTGTAGAGCAGCGTGACCATGATCGCTTCCCGCAGCGAGAGGCTCTTCGGCCGTCCGATTCCCTTATCCCAGGGCTCGGGCAGGATGTCTTCGATACGCTCCTCAAGCTCATCGAGTTGTTCGGCGTTCAGTCCGAAGGTACGATGGTAACGCAACGGCTCCTCCATCGGCTGAGGGTTTTGGTTAGCACCTCCTTTCTACCGATGCGGGGAGTCGTTGTCTTTTCGGCGCGCCGGGCCGAAATTAGAACTTTAATAACAATTAAATGGAGATCCGTAAAAGATCCGACTGGAGAGTTTCTGATAACCCTCCAACATCACCGAATGTAAAACCGCGACTGTACTACCTGGGCGTGGCCGCACGGCTGGATTCAGCCGCTGCGCGAGCGAACACCTGAGGGTCTCTGCCGTCGGCTCACAGATCAGCCAGCGGTGGTGATGCCTCCCCGACCCTCGATAGGCGTTGGGGAAGCCAACAATGCGGATGGCAGCCCGAGGCCGGAGCGATTACCAGTCCAGCCGCTGGGGAGCTGAAGCCATCGCCTGAAGGGTTTGCCAGTACACGGAGGGTTATTCACAGAGTCGGGTTAATTCGCTAGGAAGTACGCAAAGCATCGGCGCGCCTAAGTGAAAGACGGCCCGCTTCTCGAAAGGATTGGGTTACCACGCTCAATCCAGAGAAACGAGCCGCCAAATGTATAATACCACGGGTTTCACCAGGGATGAGATCATCGAGCTCTGCGCCATGATCAACGCAACCGAACTGGAACCCGGGACGAAACTCTGGCCACCGATCCTGGGATTGTTCAGGTCGGCTGTCGTCGCTCTTACCTATATGCGGCGTAACCGCGTCCAAGCGGAAATCGCTGAATCATTCGGCGTCTCGCAGCCCACAGTGAGCCGGGCGATTTCAGCAATGACCTCGATCATAAAGAAAGCTCTTGCCCCCTATGTCCCCACCGCAGACGAGCTCGAGGAGAACATGCAGTACATCATCGACGGAACTCTGCTCCCGTGCTGGTCATGGGCCGCCCGGCCGGAACTGTACTCCGGCAAGCACAAGACCACTGGCATGAACATCCAGGTCGCGTGCAACCTTGCGGGGCGCCTCGCGTGGATTTCCGATCCTGTCGACGGCAGCCGCCACGACAGCTATTGCATGGATGAATCAGGAGTTCTCATCACGATGGATCCCGGTAACTGGGCTGGCGATAAAGGATATGTCGGCCATGGCATGATCACTCCATTTAAGAAGCCCGCCGGAGGCGAGCTTCTCGACTGGCAGAAGGAATTCAACACTCAGGTCAATAAGCTCCGCTACGTCATTGAGCAAGTCATCGCGAACTTCAAAACCTGGCGGATCATGCACACCGACTATCGGCGGCCGATCGAAACTTTCTCTACCACAATCTCAGCTGTTATTGCTCTGCACTTCTGCAAGATCGCCTGAATAACCCTCACGGGAGTGTCCTCTTCGTTGGACACCTCCAGCGGAGTTGCCGGCAAATCGCTAGCGGGAAATTGCAGGTTCATATGCTCTGGCCGGACGCCCGCTGTCCGCTGGCGTCCCTCCGCCGTGTATACGGCCGACAACGGTGAAGATTTAAAAGTCATGACGGATTCCCTTAGCAGCGGAGCCGTCGCCGAGAGGTTGTGCTGGCGGGGCAGCGTTCTCGTCGTGTGCACCGTGACAATGTTCTCTTCTGGATTGTTCTCTTCTGGATTGTTCTCTTCTGGATTTTTCGCTGGATACGAGCGCCCGCTCAGGAACAGGGCCGCCGTCAGGGCCGGGGGCACTGTTGTTGCGATGGCTGTTGTCTTTGCCACGCAAACCCCGGGAGATGGAAAGCCCGCCAGGACGAGCCGCGCGCACGCGCGGGGCACCATGGCTGGGGCGAACCCAGCTATCACTGCTTGTGGCATCTCGTTCACTGCTGCTGCTCGTCCTTCGCTGAAGTGGTAATCAGCGACCCAGATTACCGGGCTGTGGACAAGCCTGTGGGTGACTTGTGTAAAACCGCCGCCAGGCCTGCGTGCGGGCTGTGGACGAGCGTGCATGTGGAAAAGTGGATAACTGCCCGGCGCATGGCGCGTTCTTCGTCGGTGAGCGGGATGGAGGCGAGCATGCGCTGCAGGTTGTCCCTGGCTTCGAGCAGCTGTGCCTGGCTTGAGCTTGTGCTCGCTGGTCTTGCGGTCCAGCCGCGGGGGCTGGGCGGGCCGCAGGGCCTGCCACGCTTCGATGGCCTGCCCGATGATCGGGCCGACGGGCGCCATCTCGCGGCTGACCGGCGCCACCAGCATCGCTGCCGCCCTGCGCCACCACGCCCGCCGGCCCAGTCGCCTCCTGGAGACGGTCACGAATTGCTAAGCGACTTTGCCGGGGCCCTGGCGTATGGGGTGACCCGGCCGGATTAGCAGGGGGCGCGGCGGGCGAGGGTCTGCTGCGGACGCCGCAGGTTTCCTGGACCGCCCGGTCCACCATGCGCGCGTAGACCTTGGTCCCCGGCAATTGGGGATGGATCTTGTCCGGCCAGAGCAGGTACGTCCGATCTTTGACCGTGCCGAACCAGTCCGCGAGCACGACGTTAGGGTGCTGGCGGGTGAATGCCGCCATCGTGCCGTTGACTTCCTTGCCCCACGGCTCCTGCACATAAGTGTTGATGAGCACCAATTTGCGGTGCGGCCCGAGCAGATGCATCAGTTGGTGGAGTTCGCTGGTGGTGACGATGTAGTTGGTGCCAAGGCCGACCACCACGACCGGACGCAGCCGGCCGCTGCCGGTGAGGCTACGCACCACCTGCAGGCCGGCCGGCATTTGCCGGCTGACCTTCGCGTCGATGTAGATGCCCGGCAGTACGGAATCGAGTGCCATGGCACCCGCCAGCATGACCGAATCGCCGATCGCGGTGACCTGCCGGCCCGAAACCTTGCAGGGAGCGGGCGACGCTGAGGGAGGAGGCGAAGGTGAGGCGGTGACCGCAGGCCCAGCGGCCGACGGCGACCCGTGCGCCCGGGCGGCGATGCTGACCCGCTCACCTTGGAGGATCTGCCTTTCCATGCCGGACGGCCCGGAGGGTGCGTAGAACACGCCGTACCCGGCGGTGCAGGTGATAGCCAGGGCGGCTGCCGCCCACAACACAGGCAGAGCCCGCACGGGAGAGCGCCGCGCGGCCGAGACCGCGTTGCCAAGCGCTCTGCCGACGGTTCGGCAGGTGGCCCGGAAGCCGTTCCGCAGGACGGGCTCTTCCAGCCACTTCCACGAGGCAGCCGCCAACGTGATCGCGATGGCGGCCTCGACGGCCCACGCCCAGGGGGCCGCGCGTCCCGGCCCAGTGATCGCGGCTGCGATCGCTATAACCGGCCAGTGCCATAGGTAGATCCCATACGAACGCAGGCCCAGCCAGCGCAGCGGTGGCAGGCTCAGCAGCGCGCCTACCGTCCCGGAGGCGGCTGCGGCGACGGTCAGGCCGCCCGCCGCCAGCGCCGCACCAGCCAGCCCCAGCGGGTAGACCGCCGGGTCGGTGCCGGAGAAATGGACCACAGCCCACGCCAGCACCACGAGCGCGGCCACCCCGAGGCAGTCCAGCCGGCGCGCGACGCGCCGTGGCGCGTCCGTCAGTGTGGCGAGCGGCCAGGTCAGCGCCACAGCCGCCCCTACCAGCAGTGCGGTCGCGTGCGTGTCGGTCCCGTAATATACCCGGGAGGGGTCGCCGCCCGGCACGTACATCAGCGCCATGGCGACCGCCGAGGCGAGCGCTCCCAGCCAGGCGGTCAGCGCCAGGGCCCGCCGTGCCCGCAGGCGGGTGAACACCAGCAGCAACAGCGGCCAGGCCAGGTAGAACTGCTCTTCGATGGCCAGGGACCACAGGTGCTGCAGTGGCGACGGTGGCCCGAAGGAGGCGAAATACGAGACGTGGTGAAAGGCCTGGTACCAATTGCTTGAGTAGCTCACCGCAGCGGCCAGCATCGGCCGGAGTGCGGACATCTGATCCGGTTCGATAACGGCCACCACAGCGGTGACAGCGACCAGAATCACAGCCAGGGCGGGCAGCAGCCGGCGCGCCCGGCGCACCCAGAATCCGCGCAGATCCAAACGGCCGAGCCGAACATGCTGGGCGACCAGCAGATCGGTGATGAGATAGCCGCTCAGCACGAAAAAGACGTCAACCCCGAGGAAGCCGCCCGGCGTCATGCGCATCCCGACGTGGAAAGCGATAACGGCGAGCACCGCAAGCGCCCGGACGCCGTCGAGACCGGAAACCCGGCCGCTCGTGCCCGGCGTGGCCGCGCCATCACCCGCGATCGGTATTTCTTTCCCGGCTTGCCCAGGTTGCCTGGTTTCGCCAGCAGACCCGTCGGCGCGTTTGCTGGCCTTGTTGTACTCCCGGATCAACGGCTCCGGATCAGCCCCGACAGCCCGGGCGATGATGCGGATGTACCCCCGGGCATAAGAGTCGCCGCCACATGCTGAGTAATCATCACCCTCGATGCCTGTGATGATCATTTCCCTGATGCGGACCTGATCGCTGACCTGGGTCACGGTAAGATCCGCCTCACGTCGCGCTTCCGCGAGGGCTTCGCCGATGCTCACACCGTGCCTCCCGCCGGGCTTAGAGGATGGCCGTGTTAGTCGGCCTTTGCGGGTAGCGGCCGCCTGTCTGCCTGCCGTCAGTCTGTCTGTCTGCCTGCCTGCCGTCTGCCTGCCGAGGTCGTTTGCGGGGAAACGTCCACCATCGGGTACCGTCCTACCCGATGTGTCTTCAGGTGAGTCAGAAGGATTGGCTCAAAAATGCAGGCCCGAGTCAGAAACCGCGTTATGCGAGGTTTGCACCGTTAAAAGGCGTTTCATCGGCGCCTGGCATTCCGAGACGGTGCGGCGCGTGATTGCTCGCGTGCAGGGTGACACATCTTTGAGAAGAGACAGGACTTCAGATCATGCCCGGTGAAATCCTCGGGGAGCGTTCCCGCCCCATGGCTCCGGCAAAGTAGTGAAATGTCCGGTTTATGGCCTACCATACGTTTTTGCGTACTATGAAGCGTTATGTACAGGTTTCCGGGCTTATGTACCTGCGCGTGCCGAGAATCGTGTCCATGGCTCTGACCAGCAGAGTTGCTCTCCCAGTCGTCCGGGGAACCAGTCATCGCGAACGGCAGCACCAGCCGGTCAGCCTCGGCCAGGGCCAGCGCGCGCTCGGCCGACTGGTTCGCCGCGCGCTGGTCCCCCAGCTCCCGGTAGGCCAGCCCGGCCAGCAGATGAGTCTCTACCACCGTGTCCCGGCCAACGAAGGCGTCCCGGCCAACGAAGGCGTCCCGGCCAACGAAGGCGTCCCGGCCAACGAAGGCGTCCCGGCCAACGAAGGCGTCCCGGCCAACGAAGGCGTCCCGGCCAACGAAGGCGTCCCGGCCAACGAAGGCGTCCCGGCCAACGAAGGCGTCCCGGCCAACGAAGGCGTCCCGGCCAACGAAGGCGTCCCGGCCAACGAAGGCGGTCAAGGACATCGGAAGAGTACCGGTGACCTCTGCGTCCTGCGGGCCGTCGACAAGAGAATCCGGTTCGGGATTCTCTGCCTTCCTCATGTCGACAATCATGGCACGCGAGGCCAGGTCGCTGAATGTTCCGGTTCGGACGCCGAGAGACTAGTGTCCACGGATGTGGCATATGGGGTGTCTGATTTCTGATCGATCGCCATTTCGCAGAGCTGGTGTGGTCTACCAGGTGGACACAGATCCCGGCCGCTCTGATCACCAGATCCCCCGGCGGTTTACAACGGCGTCGCCCATTTAGGCATCCTCTCCAAGGGGAGGTGGCCGAAGCAGGTACGTTCCGCCGAGCGGTCGCCGCGCTGAACGCAGCCAACGGCCATTGCTGTGGAAGACCTGCAGGTCCGTCATCCCTTGCGTTCCGCCTTTCGCTATGCGGTGACGCGTTCTGCGCTGGCGAGATGCGCCGACAGGAGCTTTCCGGCTCTGTCCAGTGCAGCGGCCGCTTCGTCGAGGACCGGATAAGAGGTTTGGAAGACGTGCGGCACCCCAGGGGTGATGTCGAGGGTGACCTCGACGTCGGCGGTGGCGGCTTGTTGCGCGAGGCGGACGGCGTCGTCGAGGAGAACCTCGTGGGTTCCGGCCTGGATGATCAGGGGCGGCAGGCCGGACAGCTCGGCGAATATCGGGCTGATGAGGCCAAGAGCGGCGTCTTGTCCGAACACATAGTCGGTGACCCGGGGTTGGAGGAGCTCCCGGCTGAGCAGCGGGTCGGCCTCGCGCTTGGTTTCCATGGTCATCCCGGCCAGGGTGAGATCGGCATACGGTGACATGACGAAGGCCGCGGCTGGCAAGGGCAGCCCGTGATCGCGGGCGTTGACCAGGGTGGCGATGGCGAGCCCGCCGCCAGCGGACTCTCCCGCGAAGGCGATGTCCGAAGGGGCTGTGCCGCCCCGCAGCAGGGCTTCGTAGGCGGCAAGAGCGTCGTCGACCGCCGCCGGATACGGATGCTCGGGGGCGAGCCGGTAGTCGACGGAGATGACCGTGGCGCGCGTCCGCCGGCCGACCTGCGAGGCCAGGTCAGCGGCGAGGAAGGCGTCCCCCAGTACGTACACGCCGCCGTGGAAGTACAGGACAACATGGCGAGGTTCGATTCCGTCGACGGTGATCTCGGCCGTCGGGACGGCACCCAGTGCGGCTGCGGTCACGGTCACGTCGGCGGGCAGCGGCTGCGCCGGTGTCAACTCGCGGAGCAGCCGCCGCTGCTCGCTGACGTCGCTGCCGACGGGGAAGGCTGACTGCCGCAGGACTGCTTCGAGGTGCACCTTCTCGTGACAGTGATCGGGTACGCGCGAAGCTGCCTGCCATCAAGGGTGAGCGGCTGTCACCTGGTTCCGGTGATTTGCGGTCCGGCTTCCCTAACGCGCGGCGGCTAGCAGCCGCAACTCCCGCGCGCGCTGGACGGCTGAGGAGCGGTCACCCACCTGGAGCTTGGCGTAGATGCTGCGGATGTGCGTGCTGACCGTGTTCACCGACACCGACAGCTCGGCGGCGATCTCAGGCCGCGACAGGTTCGTCGGCAGATACCGCAGCACCTTTAGCTCACCCGCGCTGATCTCCTCCCCCCGCGACGGCACGGGCAGGTCCGTGGCCGCAAGCGACCCGCCGCGCAGCACGTCGAGGATGTCGGCCAGCAGCGCGGTGTGCGCCGTCTCATGCCGCGGCAGCGCCGCCAGCAGCTCCCGGGAACCCGTCATCGCGAACGGAAGCACCAGCCGGTCTGCCTCGGCCAGGGCCAGCGCGCGTTCGGCAGCCTGGTTCGCCGCGCGCTGGTCGCCCAGCTCACGGCAGGCCAGCCCGGCTATCAGGTGGGCCTCCACGATCGTGACGTAACCGATGACCGGTGCGGTCCCGTCCAGTACATCCCGGACCGCGGCGAGCGCCCCGGCCGGATCGCCGTCCGCCAGGCGGATCACCGCGCGGGCATTGCCGATCTCGCCCGACTTGGCCCGGTCGTCATCCAGCACCGCGAGCGCCGCGCGGGCCTCACCGGTCATCCCCAGACGGGCCTGGGTAGCCAGCAGCCAGCCCGTCACCTGGCTCGCCAGAGCATGCGAGCCCGCTAGCCGCGACCGCAGGCGTTCGGCCGCGCTGAACTCTTCAAGCGCTCCGCGGCCGCGGCCGGTGCAGGCCCTCAGTATCCCGGTCGAGATGTGGAGGTACAGCCTGATGTCCGGCCCGACGTCTGCCTGCAGGGCCTGTGCCGCGCGCTGCAGCCATTGCTCGGCTTCGTCGAACTGACCCAGCCACACCATCGTGCCGGCCAGCGTTACCAGCGCGGGAGCGATTACCGGTTCCGTGCCCCAGCCATGCCGCTCGGCGAGCGTTATCGCCTCGCGGCAGCACCGCTGGGTCATGGCGAACGGGTGGATCTTCGATGCGAACCCGAGCTGCGCGAGGCAGCATACTTCCAGGTAGGGTCGGCCGATCTGGCGGGCCAGAGCGGCTCCCTCCCGCAGATGGCGTTCGGCCTCTGGAAGCGCCAGGGACCATGCCTCAACGGTCCCCAGGTTCATCAGCGCCACCGCCCGCAGGTCGCTGTCCAGCGCGATGTCCTCGTCGGACTGCCCGGTCACCGGAGAGGCCAGGAACCTGACCTGCTCGACGACCCCGGCCAGGTGACCGCGTCGCCTGGCCAGCGACAGCTGCAGTGACGCGAGCGCCACCCGGAGGCGGCGCCGGCGATCCGGCGGCGCGGTCCCGGCGTAGGTCTCAGCGACCGCCAGGTGAGCGGCCGCCTCATCCAGGCGGCCCTGCACAAGATCACCCCCCGCACGCACTAGCGCTAGCTCCGGGTGCTCCTCGCCCGGCGGGAACGCCCGCACCAGCGCCTGCATGGTCTGCGCGGACCCGTCCAGCGTCAGGCTGAACGAATGATCGGCGAGCAGCCGGGCCGCATCCGGCCAGTCGCCCGCCGCCTGCGCATGCCGGATGGCCTCAGCAACGTGGCCGTGCTCGCTGAACCACTGCCCAGCCCGCCGGTGAAGCTCCGGAACCTGGTCGGGCAGCGTCCGGCGCAGCTCCAGCCGGAGCAGATCCCCGAACAGGTGGTGGTAGCGGAACCAGGTCCGCTCGGGGTCAAGCGACACCACGAACGCGTTCGCATCCTCAAGCTCCAGCAAGATCCGTTCCGACCCAGGGCGGCCGGTCAGCAGATCCGCCAGCTCACCGTTGACCTGGTTGAGCAGGCACGTGCGCAGCAGCAGATCCTGGACCTCTCCAGGCTGACGTTCCAGCATCTCGGCAAGCAGGTACTCCGCGACTGTGCGGTTGGTGCCGGAGAAGTCCGCGACGAAACGCTCCGGGTCGGGGCGACCAGCCAGGGAGAGCACCGCGAGCCGCAGACCCGCGGCCCACCCTTCGGTCCGCTGGTGCAGCAGCGCCGTCCCGGCCTCCGGCAGCGTGATGCCCGAGGCGGCAAGAAGCTCGCGGGTTTCACGTTCGGTGAACTTAAGATCCGCCCCGCGGATCTCGGCCAGCTCGCCTGCCAGGCGTAGCTGATGAAGGCGCAGCGGCAGATCGTGCCGCGTCGTCAGCATCGCGTGCACGCCGTCGGGAAGGTTCGTCAGCAACCGGGTGAGCTGACCGAGGGTCTCCAGCGAGTCCAGCTCGTGCAGATCATCGATAACCACCATGACGTCGCCGCCCGCACCGGCGAGCCCGGAGAGCACCCTGCTGACCATCGCCGACGCATTGAAATCTGGTGTCGCCGCCGGCGGCTCCGCGCCGCCGGGTGCGCCGCAGACATGACGGACCGCGTTGAGGAGGGCCCGCCAGAAGTCTTGGGCGTCTTGCTGGTCGCGCCGCACCTGCACGACAGCGAGCCGGTGCGGCTGACCAGGGCGGTCTGCCCACGCGCGCAACAGCGACGTCTTCCCGCTGCCAGCCGGAGCCGAGATGATCGTGACCTTCTTCGCCGCCGCCCTATCCAGCGCCGCAAGAAGATCACCCCGGTCGATCAGCCGGAGAGTCGCTGGTGCCACGTCGCAAGCCTGCCCTGGTCTCTACGCCTGCCACGATACGTCGGCGAGGCACCCTTGACACTTTCCCCCTTCGGCACCTGGTCCCGGCGGTCCCAGCACGGTGTACGGCCGAAGACAGATCGCCTTGCGGCGGAAGTCAGCTGGGCCCCGTCCGGGACAAAGCGTCCGGGACAAAGAATGACAGGCGCGGGACGGCGGGTCAGCTTCTATCCGATGCCGAGCCGAGTGCTCGCGTTCTGGTCGAGGATGGCCCGGGCCGGCGCTTGGGTCGATCCGGAAGCCGTTGCCATTATCGATCAGACGTAGGCAGACGCCCCGTTCTCGGCCCGGGAAGCCGGTTCCGGACGGGAGCCGGCCCGCTCCGAGTGAGTCAATCGCACACTGCAGGCCACCCTGGCCGACAGTCACCGGGTTCCGGCGATGCGGGCTCACCTGCCAGCCCTCGACCATGGTCTTATGGACCCGGCACCCATCCTGTACACGATCCGGATCAACGGGCACCTCGGTGCGACGATTCTGTCCGCGTTCCCGGCGATGACACCGCTGCGGGACGGCGCGGACACGGTACTCACCGGGCTGCTGGACCGATCGGCCCTGTACGGCGTACTAGCCGAGATTGATGCGCTCGGCCTGGACCTGCTCGAGGTTCGCCAGCTTACGCCGGACCGCGAATCACCGGCACCAGGTGACAGCCGCTCCTCATGAGCGCGGTTAGCTTGCGGCGTATCCGGTCGCAGGTCTCGTTAGAGGAGGGCAGCTACGACATCGCCGAATTCGCGCGCCATCAAATCGGCGGATACACGGGGCCTCGGCTGGCCCAGCACTCGATGGGAAGCGTGCGAATAGAAAGGCACAACATACGAGTGCGCTGGACCGCTGCGGCCAGGACGCCGACTGCATTATGCAGCGCACCGCCTGGTCGGCGCGCTGAGGCCCAGGATCGGGTAGCCGGCCGCGGTGCCGGTGGGGTCATGGCGGCTCGAGGACCCCGATCGCGTCATGATGCGCGGGTTTGAGTCTGGGGCCGCAGGCTGGCCAGCCGCGGGATCAGCGTCGTCGCCGTGGCGCCGAGGACAGCGGCTCGCTCGCCGTCGGTGAGTTCCGGGCTGGCCCCGATGTGCTCGCGGCAGGAGACGGCTAGGTCACGGCGCAGGTAGGGATAGTCGGTGCCGAACACGACACGGTCGATGCCCACCACGTCGCGCAGCATGCGCAGCACTGGGTCACCCCAGGACAGTGCGGTATCCCAGTACAGGCGGCGGAATGTCTCAGCCGCGGTCGCGCGGGCCTCCGCTCCGGGGATGACGCGCATCTCGGTAGGCAGGCGAAGCCGCCGAACCGGTCAGGACGGTCGCGGGTCAGCTCGGCGGCCAGTTCGTTGCACCGTCGTGCCAGTATTCGGGCTGCAGCATCGTCGCCGGTGTGCACGCCGGGGGTGCTGATCGAGGTGACGGCGACGTCGATACCGGCGTCGTCGAGGAACGACAGCGCGCTCGCGCGCGACCAGGGTGGCGGCGCGATGCCGCCTACCGGGTGGTCGCCTTCGTTGGTGGCCTGCCAGAAGAAATCGGGCAGCATGTGGTGGTGGATGTCCACGGTGAAGGTCACGGCAGCCTCCGGGTCAGCTGGCGTAGACGCGCTGGTAGATGCGCTCGGCCAGCATGATGACTGTGACGTTGGTGGTGGAGGAGGGAACTTCGGGGATGATCGAGGCGTCGGCGACCCGCAGCCCGCTGACGCCCTTGACGGCGCCGACGGAATCGACGACGGCCCACGGGTCACCGGATCCGCCCATCGGCACCGTGGAGGTGGGGTGGCCGTAGACGGCCAGATTGGCCGCGATGACCTGGGCCAGGGTGCCGTCGCCGGCCACCGCGTCGCCGGGGGTCAGTTCTGCCGCGATGAACGGCGCGAAGACCGGGCTGCGGGCGATGGCGCGGCCAAGCTTGACGCCTTCCAGCATGCGGCGGGCGTCGCGGCCGGTGCCGAGGTAATGGGCGTCGATGAGCGGGGCGTCGCCGGGATCCCGGCTGGCCAGCTTCAGCGTTCCGGTCGACTCGGGCTGGACGAGAGCGGCTTGCAGCACGATCGCCCCTCCGGTAGGACTGAGAGACCCGTCCATCAGGTGGGTGGCGGTGACGTGGAGGTCCAGTTCGTCGCCGGCGGCCTCGCGGGAGGCCGTCCACAGCAGGGATCCGACCGCGGGGGTCATCTCCAGGTAGCCGGGAGCCAGCGCGTAGGCGTTGTAGTAACCCGGCTGGTCCTGCAGCCGCTGGCCGACGGGCAAGTCAGCGACGACTCCGATGCCCAGGGCGGCCAGCTCATCGGCCGGGCCGACGCCGGAACGCAGCAGGATGGCCGGGCTGCCGTAGGTGCCGCCGGACAGGATCACTTCACGGCCCCGGTACACCGTGCCGTCCGCGGCGAGGACGCCGGTGGCGGTCGTGCCCTCAAACAGCACGCGGTCGATGGTGAGATCGCCGCGGATGGTGAGGTTGGGCCGCCGGCGCACCTCGGCGGTGAGATAGACCAGTCCCACGTTCTGCCGCACTCCGTCGACCACATCGACTGGGTAGCCATCGGCACCGTTCTGCTCGGCACCGTTGAAGTCGCGCACCCGCTTGAACCCGTGCGCGACCGCCGCCTCAACGAATCCCCGCAGAGACGGCGTCAGTTCGCCATCCGTGCGCTGCCGGATCGGCAGCGGGCCGGTCCGCCCGTGATAGGCGTCATCACCGGTGGGAGTGTTCTCCAGCAGCCTGAAGGCCGGCAGCACATCGTCGAAAGACCAGCCCTCGGCGCCGTGCTCGCCCCACTTAGCGAAATCGGCAGCACGGGCCCGCAGCGCGACGCAAGCGTTCACCGCGGAGCTGCCGCCGAGTACCTTGCCCCGCGGCGTCGGGATCTGCGGCTCCTGGCCGCTGCCCCGCGAGGTATAGCCCCAGTCGTGATCCGGGTCTGCGATCTTGTTCGCGTCCAGCAGCGCGGGCGGGTACGCGCCGGGGGCATAAGCATGGCCTGCCTCGAGCAGCAGGACCGTTCGCGCGGGATCCTGGCTAAGGCGGGCCGCGAGAACCGCGCCAGCGGAGCCGCCGCCGACGACAACCACATCGGCGGTCTCGGCCAGGTCAGACATACCAATCTCCTCATGTTGCGGGTCGTCGAGCCTGCGCTTGCGTCAGTTGGCAAGGGTGCCGTCGAAGTCGACGGTGAGGTGGGTGCCGTCGCAGAACGGCTTGTTCCCGGACTGGCCGCAGCGGCACAGTGACATCGGGTCCGGCTGCGGGATTTCCCGGCCGTCGACATCGGTCAGACGTACCGGCCCCGATACCAGGCAGGGGCCATCCTCGCTGGGGGTGATCGTGACGTCAGGCATCGGTGGTGTCCTTTCTCAGAAGACCCTGATGGTCTCGGTGATGGGAAGCTGGCGGATGTCCCGCTCGAAGCTGAGCTTGCCGCCTTCGCCGGGTGATGGCATGTCACGTCCTCCTTTGTCAGTGGAACCGTGGAGCCGGTTCGTTCTGAGACTTGCCGCAAGGAAGGTGACAGGTCGTCACCGGATCCCGGTGATTCACCAGACCGGACAACGCAGGACGGGATCGATCTCGGTGTCCCCGCCATCCGCCCAGTCCCGCTGCTCGAAACGCGCCGCGCGGCCACGCACGCCGGCGGTGATCGGCTCCCGGCTTCCTCTGTGCGCTATGCCCCTGACCGGCTCGATCAGTAACCGGCTGGTATCGGTGGTGTCGCCCCAATCCTGTTCCAGCGCGTCACGCAGCGCCGTTACCCGCCGTCGCCCGATGCGGTGCGCCAATTCGTCTTCCAGGTCGGCAAGCAGCTCCATTGCCTCCCGGCGGCGGGTGAAGCCATCCGGTGTCAGCAAGACGAGTTTCGACCGTCCTGAACGAGGGTTCGGCGCAACCTCCAAGAGCCCGAGACTGACGAGGTGGTGAACCATCTGGTGGATCGCCGGGGTGCTCACGCCCATCAGCCGAGCGAGGTCGGCCATTGGCATACCGTCCGGATCAAGCTGGCTCAGCAGCGTCGCGTTTGCGGGGCTCACTCCGCCCGTGCTGTCTTCAAGGCCCGCTGTCACGGCTGTGCGGAACCAGTGGTGTGCTCGCCACAGCAGCCTGGCGAGCGGCTCGGGGGCTGACTTGTCTTCGCTGGGCACCGTGCTATACTAGCGCCAAGATCGTTAAGCTACTTAATGGTTTACTGTTATGTTACTTAATGATCTGCGGTGGTCCGGTGCGCCGCATCGCGATAGCAGAGGCGGCCCAGCCGGGCGACCTGATAACCCCAGGCGCGCCGGCGGCGTCACCTGCCGATCCGCCGGCCCGTATCACCGGACGGCAACTCATACGCAACGGAAGGACAAATGCTGTGAAGCTGATCGCCCTGGAGGAAGGGTTCTGGTACGACAAGCTGTCGACTGACGGCACTCCGGACGCCCATCTGCCGGTGAAGCCCGAAGTGATCGCCGGCTGGCGGCGGAAGCTGGTCGACTTCACCGAGTTCAGGCTCCCGGAAATGGACAAGCACGGCATCGACATGCAGGTGCTGTCGCTGACCAGTCCCGGCATCCAGATGCAGCCGGACCCGGAGATCGCGGTGGCCGATGCCCGCGCGGCCAATGACTTCCTCGCCACCGTCATCAGCGAGCACCCGGGCCGGTTCCAGGGCCTGGCCGCCGTCCCCACGCAGGACCCGCGCCAGGCCGCCGCCGAGCTGCGCCGCGCCGTGCAGGAACTCGGCCTGTGCGGCGCCCTCGTCAACGACCACACGCTGGGCCACTACCTAGACGAGCCGCAGTACGAACCGTTCTGGGAGGCCTTGCAGGACCTCGGGGTCGCGCTCTACATCCACCCGAACCCCATTCCGTCCAACGAATGGAATGTCCTGCGGGGATACCCAGGCTTGGAGCATGGAACCTGGAGCTGGAACCACAGGACGGGCGGGCACGGCCTGCGGCTGATCTTCGGCGGCGTCTTCGACAAGTTCCCGGGCGCCCGGATCATCTTGGGCCACATGGGCGAGTTCCTGCCCGCCCAGCTGTTCCGCATCGATATCCGCTACCCCGACCTCGACCCCAAGCTGCAAAAGCAGCTGAAGAAACTGCCCTCCGAGTACTTCGGGACGAACATCGCGATCACCACGTCCGGCGTGTTCTCGCACCAAGCGCTGATCGACGCGATCCAGACGATCGGCATCGACAACGTGATGTTCTCCATCGACTACCCGTTCGAGCTGACCGAGCCAGCGGCCGAGTTCATGCGCACCGCGCCACTGGCCCCCGCTGACAAGGAACGCGTGGCGCACACGAACGCCGAACGCATCCTGCGGCTCAACCCGTAGCCCGGACTCACAGGCTCCCTGCTCTGGGAAGACCCGGCCACCACAACCGGCACCCGGATCTCACCGCCTCCGAGGCACAAAGCCTCTCGGCCAGCTCGCGCCGACCCAAGCTGACGCTCCGCCACCAGAGATCAACCTCGCCGAACACCCGATCCACCGAAACAAGTGCTCGGCGGACTTACGTACCGCGCGGCAGTCTCCGATGCCGGGGCACTGCGCGCCAACCGGTTCGTCCTGGGCTTCGAGCTGCCCCGGCTCCTCAACCGCTTCGGCCAGGCCAGCGCCATCAAGCGGGCATTGCGCTCCGGCGTGTGCGCGCACGTGACCGGCCACGGGCTGTGCGTGCGCCTGTCGCTGCTGGACAGGCTGCCCTTGGCGACGCCAATGGCCGTGCAGGCGTGCCTGGACGACGTGAGTGCCATGCTCGCCGCCCACGGCGCCGAGATCACCGCCGGGCCTGCCGAGGGACCGATCGGCTTGTTCATGTACGCCCGGCACGCCGACGGGGCCGAGGTCGAGTACCTCCAGCTGAAACCCGGGCTGAAGGCCCGTATCTTCGGGCGAGAACAACACGTAGGAATGGCCCATCAGAGTGGAGGAAGTGACGAAGTGGAGACGCTGAGCCCTGTTGTGGAGCGTCTGCTGGCCGCGATCAATGAGCACGATGCCCATGCGGTGGCCGCGTGCTTCAGCGCCGACTGCGAGCAGGACACTCCGCTGCATCCCTCGCGGGACTTCGTTGGCAGCGAGCAGGTGTACCGCAACTGGTCCCGGCTGCTGGCCGACTTGCCCGACCTGCGAGCCGGTATTCTCCGCTGGGCCGTCCACGGCGATGAGGTGTGGACCGAATGGGACATGTCAGGCACCAGGCAGGACGGCTCACGCCAGGTTTTCCGCGGGGTGGCGGTACATGAAGTGTCCAGCGGCCTCATCCGCTCAACCCGGTTCTATCTGGAAACTGTCGACCCGTGACCGCCGGGCATGTGCCGGCTGCGGGACCTGCGGCGGCAGGCGCTGAGGGCCGACGAACAGCGCCAGCTCGCCGACTGCGATGAACACGTCCACCTGCAGGGGCCACAGGCCGGCCAGGCCGTGACAGTGCGCCCACAGGTACAGGCCGCGGTAGGACTCGGCGAAGCTGACCAGCGACGCGGCCGCGACCAGGGCCTCGACCAGGGCGGCGACCAGGGCCAGGGGGATGCGCCGCGGAACCCTCAAGATGCCAGTTCGCAGCGGCCCCGGCGTGCCGGCGTCAGCTGACCTCCGCCGGGCGCGCCGCCGCGGGAACCTCACCCGCGGCAGATGCGGGACCTTGATCCTCATGACATGCCTCCGTCCCGGCGGGGGCCCGCGCCGTCAGGGACCCGCACGCCCGGATCGCGGCGGTCCGGCCACGGCCGGGCGTGCTGAGCACCCCGGCGCTGGCCCTGGTGAGCATCCCGGTGGCGCGCACGACATCGGCCGGCTCGCCGGATATCCGGACTTCGGCCAAACCGGGCGCAAGCGCAGACCGGAGGGGAGCCGGTGATACACTATTTATCGTACAAAGGTTCTAATAGGCAGATAGAAGATGAGTCACGACTCGGATTGCTGGCCGGATCCCGCCCACTGCCAGCACGGCCACCAGCGCAGTCATCGAGCAGCCGCGCCAGGGCCAGGACTTAGCAGGCGATGACGCATACCGGCGGCGAGAACGCCGCATCAGGGTTCCGGGAGCAGATGACCTGGCAGCTGCGGGCCGCCCGCGTGCTCACCGGCCTGCTAGAGCGCGGGGACCGCGAGGGCCTGCCCGTGCTGGAGTGGACGATCAGCCACAACGGCACCCAGGTCACCGGCCGGTCCTACGCCCAGCCGGGCAGTGCCCGCCGGGCCGCGCTCGCCGCGTGGGCCGCGGCGCTCGGCATCACGCTGGGCGAGGAATACCACCAGGACAGCAGGATGACCACGATCACCGGCACGGCTAAGCGGGAACGCACCCGGCACGGGTCCGCGACAATCACGCTCACCGGTGACATCTGGGAGGACTGACCCGGTCCCACTCCCCCGTTGGGTGGGCGGTGATCCCGGCCAGGTGTACGCGCCGGGTGCCGTGCTCGATGCAGAACAGCACGTGCAAGCGCCTCAGGAAGACCGTATCGACGTGGAAGAAATCCACAGCGAGGATGGCCTTGGCCTGCC
This sequence comes from uncultured Actinomycetes bacterium, assembly GCA_963805255.1. GTDB lineage: Bacteria > Actinomycetota > Actinomycetes > Streptosporangiales > Streptosporangiaceae > Bog-532. Next base: position 629,286 of record CAWDTK010000019.1, on the reverse strand, counting down.
CGGCCAGGAACATCCGCCAGGTCTGCCCGGACCGCCTGGGTGCCGGGTCGAAGCCGGCGTCCTTGAGGGTCTGCCACACCGTCGAGGGCGCGAGCTTGTAGCCCAGCCCGGTCAGCTCGCCGTGGATGCGCCGGTACCCCCCAGCCCGGGTTGTCCCGCGCCATCTCCAGCACCAGGGCGCGTCCAGAGAACGCCTAAGACCCCTGTAACTGATTGATGGCAGGCAGCGAATTGGTACCGGGAAGGCTGAGTTGGTACGGCTGTCTAGTGGCAGAGCTTCAAGACGATATCGGCTACCTGATTGGGCATTGACAGGAACGGGGAGTGTGAGGCATCGAGGGTGTGAACCCACGGCCCCGGCGTGTTTGTGTTATGTGACCCGCTGGTCTTGATGTCTGTTTACGCGTATCCGTAGAGCGCGAGTATGCGCTTGTCGTCGCGGCCGTAGTAGCGGCGGGCGTGGGCGGTGTTAGCGAACCCGGCGCGGCGGAATGCGCCGGTGACGAGGTTGCGGATGGCGGCATAGGCATTGGGCTGGCTCCCGGTGCGGACCTGCTGGAGGTCTTCGCCGAATGTCTTGTCGCGCACGTAGTGCTCGCGGTTTTCTATGGCCCAGTGGTTGCGGGCGTAGATGCCCAGGTGGCGGGGGCCGGCCAGGTCTGCGGGCAAGCTGGTGATGCCGTAGGCGATCTCCTTGTGCGTCCACGGGCCGTGGGTTGGGCCGGAGTCGCGGCGGATGCGCATGACCTGGGTGGCGTGCGGCCAGCTGATGCCGTCGGCCGGGGCGGTGCGGATGGCCCGCCGCTCGCGGCGGCCGTGCCCTGTGTCCTGTTCGGCCCAGGACGCGCCCGGGAAGCCGGCGTCGGGGCCGGCCAGGGCCTTCGCGACGGCCTGCAGCAGGGAAGGCTGGTTGCCCTTGATGATCATCAGGTAGTGTGCGTGCTTGTCTTCGGCCAGGTGGCGGGCGGTTTCGGCCTGAGTGTGCAGCGCGTCCAGGGTGACGACGGTACCGATGAGATCCAGGTGCGCGATCGCCGGGGCCAGTTCCGGGATCTCGTTGGTCTTGGCGTCGATTTCCCGCTGGGCACGCACGCACCCCGTGGCTACGTCCAGCACGGACAGCAGGTGGACCTGGCTGCCATCAGCGCGGACCGCGCCGCGGACCGTCTTGCCGTCCGCGGCGGCCTGCTCCAGCAGGCCGGGCGGCCCTGGCCGGGCGGTCGCCGCGGAGGCGCGGCGCTGCTCACGCTCGTGCCGGGTCACGGCAGGCAAGGCGTCCGGCGGGCTGGCGGGCCTCGCGGCGAGGTACCCGTACAGCACCGCGTTGAACGCCGCGGCGTCGATGTCCTTGAAGACCCGGGAGAAGGTACGGACACTAGGCGGGCGGATCCGCCTGGTCCACGGGTCGCGCCGCCCGCCCAGGACGGCCAGCGTGTCCTGCGCGCAGCCGGCCGCCCACTCGGCAACCGCGGCCGGGGAGTCGTGCCCGGCGGCGGTGACCGCGCAGATCGCCAGGGCCAGCACGAACTCCAGCGGATGCCACCGGCCCAGCCGCGACCGCGGGTCAGGGACGCGGGCCAGCCACTCGCGCAGGCAGCGGCGGGATTCATCAGCGGCAAGAACCCCGGCCAGCTCCCCGGCCGGGACGTCGATCAGAGAAGATAGCAGCACGGGCACGGGCTTTCCGAAGGTCGTCTGAGGTTGGCACCTTTGATCTTGGAAAGCCGTGCCCGCCTGTCAAACCGGGCATTAACCCCAGACCAGACATAGCGGTGCGGAAGCACGCTGACGGACTCACTCAGGCACAGACATCAAACTCGCCGGGGCCGTGGGTGTGAACCGAGGTCGGATTGTCTGGGAAGGCGGCGTCGGCGTTGGCGATGAATCGCTGCTGCATGGCCGGGCGGATGAACATGTCCTGGGTGCACACCACGTAGGTGCGGGGCACCGAGCCCCAGCCGTCGGCGGTGAGCGTGGTGGTCCCCATGCCGATGGCCGCGGGTTCGTCTGGGGTCAGCAGTGCGATGGCCGCATCTGCTACTGCGGGGGCGACGTCTGCGTATAGCGCGGCACGCAGCCGCTGCCGGTAGGCGGGCTCGGGGGAAGTGACGTCCAGGCGCAGCGCCCCGATGTCGGCGGGGTCGGCCACGAGCAAGGACGGCGACAGACTGCCCTCGTTCTCGGGCATCACGCCGAAAGCCCGGCTGGGAACGCCGGAAGCTGGCATGATCGCGGTCAGGTAGACGGCACGAGCCACCAGCCCGGGGGCCAGCTGCGCGGCTCGGGTCAAGACAGTGCCGCCCGCGCTGTGCGCGACGACCATTACCGGGTTCCCATCGCCGAGCTGTTCGATCTGGGAGACGAACAGCTCACCGGCTTGGTCGAGGTCGACGTCCGCCACCGGCGAGCGCTCGGTGGCCAGCAAGCTGGCGTCAAATGGCCTGCGGGTGAGGGCCGCCGGGTGACGGGCGCGCAGCCCGTGCCCGGCCATGTCGACGGCCAAGGCGCGGGCACCAGCACCGACCACTCGGGCGAGCACCTCGGCCCAGCACCAGCTTCCGTGCCAGGCGCCGTGCAGGAAGAGGACCGGTGTGCTGGGGCCAGACGTGGACATGAGAGCCTCCGGTCAGGCTGTCAAGTGGGGTTGCCCCGCATTGACGGACAGAGCTGATGGCTTGGTTCAGACTATCTGGGGGGTGCTCAGGGCCCGCGTACAGGCCCGGCGGTCTACGGGTGGGACGAAGACCAGCGGTGGAGCCTCAGTCGGCGATATGGGAGCTGTACAGCCCTTCCCGGCGCCTGACCGAACTTCTTCGGCCAGCCGGGTCGGTGCGCTGGATCACCCATATGCACCTTTTCATGCATTATCAGATGACATTTACGGCGGCTATCAATTACGCCGCAGGCAATTGGTTTTCTGCTGCTACTTCTGCGCAACTGAGCGCGTACCTGGGGCGCTACGCCCGCTGAGCACCTTAGGGTCATGAGCAACGCGAGCGTGGCCCACGAGCCAATTTCAGCCAATAACGAGAGCCCTACTAACGCTAGCTCCGCGCCACGGGTGTCGGTGATCATCCCGACCCTCAACGAAGCTAAGAACCTCCCGCACGTGTTCGCGCGAATTCCGGCGGACGTGCACGAGGTGATCATCGTCGACGGCCACTCCGCCGACGACACGATCGCGGTGGCGCGCGAACTGCGGCCCGACGTCAGCATCGTGATGCAGACGCGCCGCGGCAAGGGAAACGCGCTTGCCTGCGGTTTCGAGGTGGCGACCGGCGACATCATCGCCATGATCGACGCGGATGGGTCGACTGACCCGGACGAGATTCCCCGGTTCGTCCAGGCTCTGCTCGACGGCGCCGATTTCGCGAAGGGAAGCAGGTACTGCGAGGGCGCGGGCAGCAGCGACATCACGCCGCTCCGGAGCCTCGGCAACAAGGTCCTCAGCGGCATGGTGAACGTCCTGTACAGCACCCGCTATTCGGACCTGTGCTACGGCTACAACGTTTTCTGGCGGCGCTGCCTGCCCGCCTTCGGCCTGGACGCCGGAACGCCCGGCCAGGATTCCGGCAAGAAGCTCTGGGGTGACGGCTTCGAGGTCGAGACGCTGATCAACATCCGCGTGGCGGCCGCCGGCCTGGTCATCGCTGAGGTGCCGAGCTTCGAGCACTCCCGGATTCACGGCACCAGCAACCTGAACACCTTCGCCGACGGCCGCCGGGTGCTGCGCACCATCCTGGCCGAGCTCCGCCGGGCCAGGACCAAGGCCCGCGACGCCGGCGCCTTCGCCCCGGGCGTGGCTGAGGGGGCAGCGCGATGAGCATGCGCCAGTTGCCCACGGTGTCGGTAGTGATCGCAGCCTTCTCCAGCGAGCGGTGGGATTACCTGCAGGACGCGGTGAACTCGGTTCGCGCGCAGACTGTGCCGGTGCTTGAAACGGTCGTCGTGATCGACCACAACCCCGAGCTGCTGGCCCGGGCCCAGCGCGAGCTGGAAGGCACGACGGTAGTAGCGAACGCCGGAAACCGCGGGGCGTCCGGCTCACGTAACACCGGTGTCGCACTTTGCCGGGGAGAGATCGCCGCATTCCTCGACGACGACGCCTGCGCCGAGAAGGACTGGCTGGAGGCACTGCTCCCGCACTTCGCCAACGAGGGCGTGGTGGGGGTCGGGGGCCGCGTCGACCCGCTCTGGGCCAGGTCACGGCCGCGGTGGTTCCCGCCCGAGTTCGACTGGACGGTGGGCGCCTCCTATCCCGGCATGCCCAGCACGGCCCAGCCGATCCGCAACGTCTGGAGCAACAACATGGCGATTCGCCGGTCGTCGTTCGATGCGGTCAGCGGCTTTCGCCAGGATTTCGGGAAAGTGGGCCAGCGCTCGCGGCCCGAGGACACGGACCTGTGCCTCCGCGCGGCGGAAGCGAGCAACAGCTCCTGGATTTACGAGCCCGACGGCGGGGCCGGTCACTGGGTGCCGGCAGCGCGTGCCACGCTCGGCTACTTCGTCCGCCGCTGCTTCAACGAAGGAATGGGCAAGGCCGACCTGGCGCGCCTGAACGGGACGGGCCAGAGCACCACCACGGAACGGGACTACGCGCTGCGGGTGCTGCCGCGCGCGATCGTGCGCGGCCGGCGGGAAACTGTCGGCGGGAAACTGTCGGGCGGCCTGCGGAGCACGGCCATCGCGTTCGGGTTCTGCATCACCGTGGCCGGCTTCGCCGCGGGCCGGGCACGTGCCCCGGAATGGTCCGCCTAGCCCAGGCGGGCTCACCCGCATCTGGCCGGAAGCCACCGTTCCTCAGTTGCTACAGTTTGTAATCGTGCGAATGCGTACATGGATATTCCAGGACTGGGCGGCCAACGCCGGCCGCCCCGAGTCTCAGTTGCTCCTGGCCTGGTTCCGGCTGGCCCAATGGGCTGCCGGTCATTGGGGACCGCTCACGCGCCTGGGGGTCACCCCTTACTGGCTGATCTCATCGCTTTTGCTCGGGATGGAGTTGCCCGTGACCGCCACCGTCGGTCCCAGGCTGCACCTGCACCACAGAAATGGCATCGTGCTCAGCCCTCGCTGCCGCCTCGGCAGCGACTGCCATCTGCGCCACGGCGTCACGATCGGGAACAAGGTCGACCGGGCGGGCAAAGAGTTCGGCGTCGCCAGCGTCGGGGACCACGCCGACCTCGGCGCAGGCTGCGCGGTCATCGGGAATATCCACGTCGGCGATCACGCCCGGATCGGGGCGCTGGCGGTCGTCACCAAGTCTGTGCCCGCGTGGGCGGTGGTGGTCGGCAATCCCGGACGTGTCATCCGCGTGGACGAGCCGCTGCCGCGGGCCTGACCGGCGCTGCTCAGCGGCGGACGCGGTAAATGGTCACGTCGGCGTTCCGGTAGACGACCGACCAGCCGATCCTGTTTCGCGCCGCCCTGGCCAGCTGTGCGTAGCCATGCGGGTCGCCGAAATAGGTGGCGTAGGCGGCCATACTCCGGCTGAACACGACAAAGATGTCACGGTTCCCGAAGGAGGCGAGCCACTTCTCGACCTCCGGCACGTTGGACTCGCTGAGCCATGACTGGCCGTACTGCGGGTCGGCCGGGATCACCTGCAGGCTGTAGTGGTTGTAATCGGCGGTCTCCAGCGCGGGCGCGCTATCGGCCGCGAGCACCAGGACCGAGCCGCAGGGTGCGTGCCCGTACAGCCACAGGCTCGCGGTGAGCTCCGGCGGGGTGAAGGCGTCGACCGAGACCGGCCCGTAGAGACCCTGCAGGCCCGCTGCCAGCGCCGCGAAGCAGGCGAGAGCGGCCGCGAACGGCCGCAGTGCCACCGGGCGCAGCTCGGCGACGGCACCCGCGATCAGCAGCGCGCACCACGGCGCCGAGAACATGTACACCCGGTAGATCGCCTCGCCGCCATAGTTCTGCACCAGTACGATCAGGAACGGGCTGAAGGCCAGGCAGGCACAGGCCGCCACCTTGCCCGGGGAGCGCCAGTTCCGGGCGACCGCGGCCAGCGCGAGGAGCCACATGGCGACGGCGAGCGCGCGGACGATCTGGGCCGTCGTCGCCTCGGCCGGCTTGTGCGAGACCCCGCTCACACCCGACGCGTTCTGCAGCACGCTGCCGCCGCTGAACAGGCCGCCGAACTGCTGGGAGATCAGGCCGTAGTGGAGCGCGAGGTAGCTGCCCGCGATCACCAGCAGCAGGAGCAGCATCAGCCCGCCCCGGCGCAGCAGGCCGAGGATCATCAGGGTCCCCACCGCGGCGAGGACGAAGTACGGCGTCAGCTGATGTGCGGACACGACCGCGAAGTACAGGACGGCGATGAGGGCGAACGCCAGCCGCCGGTCCGCCGCGGTGGACTCCGGCGGGGCCGCCCGCCCGGCGGTGAAGTGCCCCCATGCGCGCCCGATCAGCCTGCGCCCTTCGTGCGCCGACAAGGAGGAGGAGGAGGAGGAGGAGGAGGACAGCAGCCAGCGAAGGATCACGGTCGCGATCCCGAGCCAGAGCAGGTAGCCGAACGCCTGCGGCGACAGGTAGTCCTGGCCGACCCAGGCGATCAGGCCCTCGTACAGGAACAGGGCCAGCCACGCGATGCGGCGGTCTTTGACAGCGACGCGGAAGATACCCAGCAGCAGGAGCGCGTCGGCCAGCTCGAAGGCGAGCGGCGCCCAGGCGGCGAAGGACAGCGGGCCCACCCGGGCGGCCCGGCTGACCGACGCGACCGTCGCGAACAGCGTCGGCCACTGCTGGTAAATGTTGCCAGGATCGGTAACGCGGCCGTAGGTGCCCAGGGCCTGCACGATGCCGATGTGCTTGTACACCCAGGCGTACTCCGGGACGGTGTAAAGGATCGGCACGGTCGCGTAAATCGCGACGAGCAGGGCGACCAGGTACGTACCGAGCAGCCACGTGCGCGGCGCGGGCCGGCTCAGCTCGAACAGGCCGCCAGCCAGCAGAACGGCCAGACCGAGCAGGAACCAGGGGCTGGAGCCGGCCAGCAGGCCCCAGATGCCGATCGCCCCGGGGCGGATCTTGGCTCACCCCGAACGCCCACGCACCCAGCCCGCTGGGCAGGAGAACGAGAACCAGCCAGCTTGTCAGGCCCCGCTTCGCCGATGGCCGGGCCCGCTCGTCGGCCCGGTCCCCCATCACCGCCCACGGCGCGGCCTGATCCGCACGCCACAGCCGGACACCGCAGCAGGCAACGCTCACCGCGGCGAGCGCGATCAGCGCGTCCGGGTGCCAGGCCCTGAGCCAGATCATGACCGAGCTGACGATCGCGGTCACGGCCAGGCTCAGTACCAGCGTCAGGCTCGCCTGGACCACACCCAGCCCGGTGTCCACCCAGCACATCACGGCCGCCCCGGCCGGAACGCAGGCCAGCAGCAGCGCTCCGGCCAGCGCCGGGGCGTGCCCGGGCGCGGTGACGACGAGCACGGCCGCCAGAACGCCGGCCACGATCCCGGACCAGGCGGTCAGCACGGTGCGCCGCTCCGGCGCGGGAGGCGCCGCCGCGGCCCCGCTGACCCTGGCCGCTATCTGGGTGCCGCTCACCGCAGTCGCCTCGCGGGGACACCGGCGTATACGGCACCGGGCTCGCAGTCCTTGGTCACCACCGATCCGGCAGCGACCACGGTGCCCGGGCCGATGCTCACACCCGGCAGAATCGTCGCGCGTGCGCCGATCCAGCAGCGGTCGCCGATGCGCACCTCGCGATAGGAGGGCTCACGGGCCACCTCGTTCCCGGGGCCGATTTCGTGAACCGAGGTGATGATCATCACCTGGGGGCCGATAAAGCAGTGCTGGCCGATGGCGATGCGCCCATGGCCCTCGAACCAGGATTCCGCGTTCACGGCGCAGCTGTCGCCGATGCTGACGTGCTCCGACTCGAAGTAGCAGCGCTCGAGTCCCCAGACCATCGACCCGAGCCGTACTCCGCCCAGGCGCAGCAGCGTCCGCCGCGCAGCCAGCGGGAGCAGCACGGAGGTGGCCAGATGACCACGGCGCAGGCGGCGCATGGCCTGCCTGGCGTCGGCGGGCAGCGCGCCGACCGCCGCGCGGCGCTTATGGCTGAGCTCTTCCTCGGTCAGCGGCCGTATCCCAGTGTTGGTCACCGTGCACCCGCCAGCTCGGGCCGGTGCGTATACCGTCGCGTCCACCGCAGAATGAACGGCACGGCCACGAGCGCCGACAGCGCCTGGGTGGCGAGGTAGGCCCAGCCCACCGCGGTCAGCCCGCCGCGTGGCAGCAGCACCACGGTGGCAGCGAGCAGCGTCGCCCCGACCGCGGCCTGGAACCCGGCAAGCAGCCATATCCGCTGATCCAGCCAGGCCAGCGCGCAGAACAGGACGACCAGCACGCTGAACGGGGCGCTCAGCCCGATCAGCCGCAGCAGCCCGACGCCGTGGGAAGCGTACCGGGCGCCAACGATCTCGAGCAGCGGGCGGGCGCCCAGCACGCAGACCACCACCGCCCCGGCCGCTACCGCCGTCCAGAGCTGGAGGCTGCGCCGCAGCAGCGCGCGCGGATGGCCCCGGCCCCCTGCGGCCTCGACCACGAAGGAGGCGGCGACGTTCCACATCACCAGGCTGACGCCGGTCGCGATCAGCCAGGGCATGGTCAGGTAGGCGGCCTGCGCGGCACCGAGCCGCGACACCACCAGCAGCGGGATGAGCTGGACCGAGGCGGTGAAGCAAATGTTCCCGACGTACTCCCCGGCGATGAAGGAGGCGAGCTGGCGGCGGCCGGGCAGGGTCCCGTGGGTGCCGGCCAGCGCGGGCAGCGCCCGGCCGAACAACAGCGAGTTGACCACGACCGCGGCGGCGGCCGCGGGCAGCACCCAGGCGGCGACGGTGCCGCTGGCCAGTGCAGGCACCGCCAGCAGCGGCAGCAGCGCGAGCCGGGCCACCGCGGCGGAGACGTTCTCGGCCGCGACCCAGGGGGCCAGGCGCAGCGCGGTGAGGACGGAGTCTTCGAGCGCGAAAACCGCCAGCACCGGGACGGCCGCGATGAACAGCGCCCGCGCCGCCCATCCCCCGGCCAGCACGTGAGCGCTGAGGCCGGTGGCGGTGTACACCACGCCGGCCGCGACCGACAGGGCGATCACGACCAGGTAACCGCGCCGGATCAGCATCGTGCCCAGCCGCCCGGCGGCGGGCACCAGGCGGACGAACACGTTGGTCAGGTTGAGCTGGGCGATCATCGACAGCAGGGTCAGCGCCGCGATGGCGGCCGCGGCCCGCCCGACCGCGGCCGGCGGCTCCAGATGAGCGGCCACGGCCCAGAACACCAGCCCTAGCGCGTTGGTGGCGATCGTCGCGGTCATCAGCGACATCGCGTTGACGGTCAGCGACTTGCGCAGCCGCAGCGGCCGGGCGAGGCGGCCGGCCGTACCGGGGCGGGCAGGCCGCCGGTGCCGGTCCGGGCCCAGGTCGGCCTCGGTGCGGGCGCCGGCCGGCAGGACCCGGCTCATTGCGGCCACTGCCGCTGGAATCGCCGGGAGCGCAGGTAGGCGGCCGGCCCGGCGATCATGCCCCGCAGCTCCGCCCGGGCCAGGGCGGCGGGGTAGTCCTCGGCCCGGTGCACCTGCTTGGCGGAGGCCGGGTCGCCCAGGGACCGCAGCCACCTGGGCACGATCGCGGCCAGCCCCAGGGCGTGCCGTGGGTCGCGCAGCGTGATGGCGGTCAGCATCGCGGTCAGGCCGACGCCATAGCCGCGGATCTGCCGTTCCAGCTCCTGCATGGTGGTGCGGTGGGAGTGCTGGATGATCGCGTCCGGCTCGTAGCCGATCCGCCGCCCGGACGCCAGCAGCTCGATGAGCATGGCCAGGTCCTCGCCCGCCCGGGCCTGCGTACCGGTGCCAAGGGCCAGGTCGAAGCCGCCGGCCTCGCGCAGCGCCGCGGTCCGGAACGCCATGTTCGACCCGAGCCCGAACTCACCGGTCTCGTACAGCGAGCCAGTCCGCTCGCTGCCAGGTGCCCGGCGCCGGACCGTGAACCGCCCGGCCCGCTCGAACGTCAGCGGCACGAAGCCGCGGTCCAGGCCGCTGCCGGACTGCTCGAACAGCGCCTGGGCCGGTGTCTCCAGCTCCAGCGGCACCACCAGGCCGGTCACCGCGGCCAGCTCGGGCTGGTGCGCGAACCGCCCGCCCAGCGCCCGCAGCCAGCGGCGGTCCGCCACCACGTCGTCGTCGGTGAAGGCGATGACCTCACCGGTCGCGGCCGCGATCCCGCGGTTCCGGGCCGCAGAGATCCCCGGCCGCGGCTCGCGGACGACGCGGGCCCCGGGGATGTCGGCCGCCGGGGCACCCGCGGGCCGGTTGTCGACCACGATCACCTCGAAGTCCGGGTGATCCAGCTCGGTCAGCCGCTGCACGGAGCGGCGCAATTGGTCCGGCCGCGCGAAGTTGCTGGGCACGACGACGCTTGCCCGCGCCAGCGTCACCGCCTCACCAGCCGGGCGGCCCGCCCAGGCCGCACCGAGCTGGGCACGCAGCTCGCGCTCCAGCTCGCTGGCGGTGATGATCGTGCCGGTCACCGCTATCTGAACGCTGCCCAGCGGGCGGCCCGAGCGGCACGCCAGGATCCACGCCGCGATGTAGGGCGGTGCCACCGGGCGCGTGCAGTCCAGGGCGCCGATCGGCTCCGCGACACCGATGACGGCGACCAGCACCGGGGTGCGCAGCCCGGCCGGCCCGGCGGGTGCTGACCGGCTGACGACGGCGGTATCCCGGCTCATCGGGCCATCTCCGTTATCCGCCGGGCTTCCGGCGGGCCGAAGGCGCCCAGGCGCCGGCCGGCGTGCCAGGCGCGCTGCTTGAGGTGGGCCCAGCCCCGTTCGGCCGCCGAGGGCAGCCAGCGGATCATCGCGAGCAGTTCCTCTGGCGTGGTGCCGCCGTCGACCTGAAGCCGCGGCAGCGCCCAGCGGTCGTCCCCGGCCCGGGCCGGGAGGTCACCGACCACGCAGGCCTGCTCGAATCCCGCCTCCCGTACCGCGCGGCGCCCGCCGGGCGAGTGGTAACCGAACGGATAGGCGAAGCTGAGCGCGGGCCGCCCCAGATGCTTTTCCAGCTCTGCCCGGCTCGCCAGGGCATCGCGGCGTACCAGCCCGGGCGGGTTGAGGTCGGCCGCGAGGTGCCGGTCGCTGTGCGAGCCGATCTCGAATCCGGCCTGGGCCAGGTCCCCGAGCCCGGCCCAGCTCAGCATCGGCCGCCTGGCTTCCTCCCCGCCCAGCCAGCTCGCGGTCGCCCCGACGAAGGCGGTGGGCACGAACAGCGTCGCGGTCAGCCCGTGGCGGGCCAGCGCCGGGCAGGCCGACTCCCCCGCGTCCGCCAGCCCGTCATCGATCGTGATCGCCACCGCCCGCCGCCGCCCGGCCAGCGCCGCGGGGACCTCGCTGAACGCGATCACGTCGGCCTGTTCCTGCCCCAGCGCCGCCAGGTGCTCGCCGAACAGCGACGGTTCGACGGTCAGCCGCCCGAATGCCGGCGTGGTCGTCGCAGCGACGCTGTGATATACGAGCACCGCGACCGCTCCGCCGGTGTCCACGTCGCTCATTGTTTAGGGCCGGCCCGGCGCAGGCGCTGCGCGTGCACCCAGGCGGAGGCGTAGCTGAACGGGCCCTGCAGCAACCCGATGCGGCTGGCCCGCAGCAGGTCGCGCGGGTAGTCCTCACCCAGCTCATCGAGCCGCTGGCCCCGCCGCGACAGCTGGTACCGGCCGGCCTGCCCGGCGAGCCGCACCAGCTCGGCCGCGTAACCCGGTCGGCGCACCAGCAGGCCTGTATAGAACGCGGTCAGCCCGCGTCCATAGCCAGTCAGCTGCCGGCGCAGCGCGGCGTAGTCCCGCCGGTGGTAGTGGTGGACGATAGCGGACGGCTGGTACACGACAGTGCCGCCGGCCAGCAGGAGCATGCTCAGCGCCGCGGTGTCCTCACCGCCCTGGGTCACCGTCCCGGCCCCCAGCGCGTTGTCGAACCCGCCGATCCGCGCCAGCGCCCCCCGCCGGAAGGCCATGTTGCCGCCGGCGCCGAACGGCGGCAGGGGGTACAGCGGGCTCTGCTGGCTGGCGGTCGCGGGAGAGAACACCGCGCGGGTGAACCCGCGGCCCCGCCGCACTCCGCTGTAAGCCTCGAACAGCGCCTGGCTCTCGGTCACGAGCTCACCGGGCACGATGATGCCGGCGACCGCGTCCGCCGCGGGCACCTCGACGAACCCACGGGCCAGCTCGGCCGCCCACCACCGGTCGCAGCGCTCATCGTCGTCCGCGAAGGCGATCACCTCGCCGTCGGCGGCCTCGATGGCGCGATTACGCGCCCACGAGAGCCCGGGCCGGGGCTCGACCACGTACTCCAGGTCCGGACCGGGCTCACGCCCGGCGGCCAGGACCACCTGGCGGGCCTGGTCATCCGGCGGCGCGTTGTCCACGACCAGGATCCGCATGCGCGGGTATTCCTGGGCACGCAGGGAGGCCAGCAAAGTGGCGAGCCGGTCGGGCCGGTCACGGGTACACACCGCGATCGTCATCTGCGGGCCGTCCCGCATCACCCGCTCGCGGCTGGCCACGAAACCCGGCGTCCGCGGCGGGCGGAGGCCGTCAAGCGGCAGTTCGCCGTCCCAGGTCAGACCGCACTCGGTGAACCGGTCCCGCAGCTGGGGGCCGCACTCACGCACGATGGCCCGGGCCAGCTCGCCCGGGCGCATGCCTCCAGCCGGGAGCGTCTCGGCCAGCATGGCGACCGGCTCGCTGAACACCCGCACCAGCACCAGCGCCTGCACGCCCGCCCGCGGCCCGCAGATCTCCGGGATGCCCTCGGCGACATCACATTCCGCCACCACGCCGACCGGCGAGGCCCCTCGCTGAGCCGTTCCTACCGCGGCCGGCGACCGCACAGCCGCCCCCGCACGCTCTGGTCCCTCCTGCATGGTCCCCCCGGCTCACACAGCACTGCGAGGTTCGCGTCCCCTGACGTCCCGGCGACCCCTGCAGCATCGATCACTTTGAGTAGTTACTCTACTACCCTCTGCGGTCAGAGCTACTTCGGCATCGACCTTGGCACCACCTACTCGGTGGTGGCCTGCATCGATGAGACCAGCCGGCGGCGGTCACCCGGAACAGCTACGGCGATGACACGACGCCGTTGGTGGTGTTCTTCGAGAGCGAGACCAACGTCGTGGTGGGCAAGGTCGCCAGGGAATCGGCCGGGGTCTCCCCTGAGCAGCTGGTCTCGCTGATCAAGCGGGAGATGGGCGCCAAGGATTACAGCCGGACCTTCTTCGGCAAGGAGTACACGCCGCCGTCCATCTCCGCGCTGATCCTGGGCGCGCTGGCCAAGGACGCGGCCGAGGCCACCCAGCGGGCCGTGCACGAGGTGGTGATTACCGTGCCGGCCTACTTCGGCCTGCTGGAGAAGGACGCCACCAGAAAGGCCGGGGAGATCGCCGGCCTGAAGGTCATCGGGATCGTCCCTGAACCGGTCGCGGCCGCCCTGCACTACGGGATGACCGGCAGCGCGGACGGGACCACGTTCCTGGTTTATGACCTGGGCGGCGGCACGTTCGACATCAGCCTGATCAAGATGACCGAGGACACCATCGAGGTCCTCGCGGTCGGCGGAAACCACATCCTGGGCGGCGCGGACTGGGACAAGAAGCTGTTCGACTACATCGTCGAGCAGACCATCGAGCAAACCGGCGATGACTCGATCCTGGACGACGAGGGAGTGCTGCAGGAGCTGCGGCTACTGGCGGAGAACACCAAGCAGGCGCTGTCCAAGGCCGAGTCCAAGACGATAATCCACCGGCAGACGGGCACCGCGGTCAAGATCACCGTGACCCGCAGGCAGTTCGAGGAGATGACCGCCGACCTGCTCGAGGAAACGATCCGCATCACCGAGCGGACGCTCGAGGAAGCAGACAAGCTGTACCCCGGGGTCCGGGGCAGGATCAGCGAGCTGCTGCTGGTCGGCGGGTCGAGCTGAATGCCGGCCGTGGCCGAACGGCTCAAGCAGAACTACCCCTGGAACCCCAAGCTCGCCGACCCCAACCTGGCCGTGGCCAAGGGCGCGGCGCTGTACGCAGCCGGCCAGACCGTTCGCTTCGTCGAGTCCGCCGCCGAGGGCGGCCAGTCCGCGGACACCGCCGCCGACCCCGCGGCCAGGCTGGTCCCCGGCCCGGTTACGTCCGAGGCCGTCCAGGTCGTCGCCGAGCGGACCGGCCTGACCGAGGAGCAGGTCGAGAAGTTCGCGAAGAAGACGGTCGTCAACGTGCTGCCGAAGGCGGTGGGCATCAAGCTCCTGGACACCAGCAAGCCGAACTGGGAAGACGACCCCCATGGGGCGTCGTACATCAAGCACGTCATCGCGGCTCAGACCCAGCTGCCCTACCAGGCCGGGAAGTTCACGCCGAGCACGGCGGTCGCTTACCAGGAGTCGATCGGAATCGAGATCTGGGAGCAGGCCGGCGCCCTCCCCGACCGGGCGCTGTCGGCCAACCACCGCGTCGACGACGCCGGGGTGATCGAGGGCCTGGCACCGTTCGCCCTGCCCGCCGGATCACCCGTGGACATCACCATGGGCGTCGACGCGGAAGGCACTGTCAGCCTGGTGGCCGTCGAGCCGACCAGCGGCAAGGAGCTCAAGATGTCGGTCCGGATCAGCGTTCTGTCCGGGGAGCAGCTGGCCGAGGCGAAGGCCAACGTCGCCAGCCTGGCCCTGAGCACGTAGCCGGGCCATGCAGTTCGACGAGAAGCGGTACGAGGAATTTCTCATCAGGCATCGCCGCAACGCACCAACCCCGAGGACCTGATGGAGCGGTACGCGATCACGCTCCCGGCCAGCGATGCGGAGATCGCCGCCCAGGTCAAGGCGGTCCGTGGCTACTGGAACAGGATCTGCCGAGGGAACTCCCGCGCGTCCGGCGTCGCCAAGTGGTGCCGGACCCAGGACGAGATGCTCGCCCGCCGGCCCGGCACGAGGCTCGAGTCCAGCGCGTGGTGGCAGCGGCAGCAGGCGGAACGTGATGCGGCGGCCGAGTCGTCGATTCAGGGCGTGGCCGAGGACCTGAAGCAGAACTACAGCTCGCTGGGCGTCGTGACCAGCGGGACCCTCGGCAAGTGCGCCGCCAGCGGGCGCCTGACCTCGGCTCAGGCCGGGGAAGCAGCCAGCCGGGCTGGCCTCACCGTGATCGGCAAAGATGTCTCGCTGCCCGACGCGGCACCGATCCCCAGCTTCGGGCAGCTGGTCCGGGACATGGAAGAGTGCGGGGCGGCCTCGGTCCCGGAACTCGTCCACCCCGGCTCGGGGTCGTTCAGCATCGTCGAGCGGTACGAGTGCGCCGGCGGCAAGAGCAAGCGGCTAGACACCGTGGCGGTGGCGAAACAGGGCAACGAGGTCGAGAAGCGCGGCGCGTCCGGGGCCGACAACGCGCGGATGCGGGCGCTGCGCATCCTGCGACAGGCGGACAGCGACGGGGTCAAGCTGCGCGACGTGGCGCTCTACCACCTGGTAGAAGCCGTCAGCGGCGCGCCGACGTCCACGTCGGCCAGGACGATGCTGGAAAAAATCGGGGTGTCGGCCCGGGACGCCGCCGTCATCGCGGTCCTGCTCGCGGAACGGCTCACCGCGACGACGACGACCGGCCTGGACAAGGTGATCCACCTGCTCGACGCGGGGCAGCTGCGGGAAGGCAGGGCGGCCGCGCAGATCCTGACGGCCGGCTCAGACATGGCCACGGAGGCGCTGCCGCGAGCCGAAGCCGCGCAGCAGCGTCTCGACGAGCTGCTGGAGCAGGCCAGGGCGGCGGCCCTCGCTCCGGACGAGGCCCGCGCCGAGACACTACTCAAGGACGCAGCGCTGATCAGCGCCGACGATGCCGCCTCAGTACTCGCCACGCTCCAGTTCGCGCCGCCCGAGGACCTGCGCGCCGAGGCCGGCGCCGAGGTAAAGCTGTTCTGGCGGCCTGGACCCGGGCACGACCAGGACACCGGCTACGTCGTCCGCAGGACGCAACTGCGTCCGCCTGCCGCCTCCACCGACGGTGATCCGGTGGACGAAGGTAAGGGCGGCACCTGCTCCGACCCGCGCGTCCCCGTAGCGCGCCCGGTGCAGTACGGCGTGTTCGCGCAGGGCCAGGGCCGACCGCCGTCGCGTCCCGCGAAGGTCGCCGTCACGCTGCTCCCGCCGGTGACGCGGCTCAAGGCCGAGGTCGGGCCGGCCACGATCTCGCTGCACTGGTCCGCGCGCCCGGACGCGGCGGTCCGGGTGACGCGCACGTCGGATACGGGCCCGCCGGCGCCAGAGCCGGTGACGGGCAACAGCTGTCACGTCACCGGACTGGCCGAGGGGAAGATGCAGCACTTCGAGGTCGTGGCGGTCTACCGCGGCCCAGGCGGCGCCGAACTGCGTTCGGCGGCCGAGCAGATCAGCGTAGCCCCGCGGGCGGAGGCCAGGCCGGTTCCGAAGCTGACCGCCCGCGTCATCGAGTCGGGCGGGGCGATCCGCGTCCGGGTGACCTGGCCGGCGATGATCGTCCCGAAGGGCCAGGGCGGTTCGGCGTCGGAGCGCATAATCTTGACGTAAGAGTTGTCGGCGCTGCTGCACGAGTGGCACGCCGAGAACATCGACACGCAACTGCGGCACAACTAATCGGACTACCGTTACTTCGGCGTGTCCGCGCTCGGCGCCGAGCCGGACTACGCGAGCTCTAAGGTGGCCGCGGGCGGGGTCCAGCCGCACCGGATCGAGGACCCCGTGCGGTGGCTGCTGTCCAAGGCCGGAACAGTGCGGTCGGCATGACGGCTGATGCCTATGACCGGCTGCTGTATACCGACTGCCCTCCCGGCACGGGCCGCGGCGGCGGCGGCGGATTCCAGGTGCAGGCCGAGTCGTCAGGGGTGGACCCCGCCCAGTCCGAGCTCGCGGTCGGCATATTGCTGTACGAGGCGCAGAACGCCTGGATCGTGCAGCGGCGGGAGGCCGAGGATTTCCCGCTCGGGTTCGCGCACGCCAGCGGCGCCGGTTACGGGACGGCGCAGAGCCGGTACCTGGGCAAAGAGGCCACCGGCGGCCGCCCGGGCAACCACCTGGCTGACTGCCTGCTGACCCATGACCCGGACCTGTACGGCACCATCCGCCCGGCCCAGCTGTGGCGATCGCCGTTGTGGCGGGCCGGGCCCTGGGAGACGCGGGACTGCCCCCAGTTCAAGGAGAGCCCGGAGCCGGGCCCGCTCACCCTGGACGCAGTCACCGGCTGGATAGGCGAACGCCCGGAGCGGGGCCCGGTTCTGAGCCGCCTGCTCAGTGTGCTCGAGGATCCGGCGGGCCCGCGGGCCGTGATCGTGACGGACGATGCGGAAGAGGCGATGACCTGGATCGTAGCCGCGACGCTGCTGCTGCCCGAGCGCCGGGCGCTCGGCATCTCCCGCAAGGTCTTCAGCAACGCCCCCCTGCGCGCGGTGCAGCGCGTCGTCGCCGCGCCGGCGGAGCTCAACCCGCAGCTCGGGCCGGGCCGGGCCGGCGACGTGTTCGTCCTGGACGCCACGGCCTGCACCGCCGACGACGCGCCGGTCAGCGAGCGCGCGGCCTTCCTGATCGGCCGGCTGACCGCGGACTGCGATCCCTACGACATCGTCGACGCCATGGAACTGGCCGAGGAGATCGGCGGGGGCGCCTGGCCAGGCGGCACCGACGCGCTGTTCACTAGCTGGGCCCTCACTCGCCCCGACGACCCGTTGCCCGACCCAGGCCCGTTGTTCAGCTGGCTGTCCGGCCGCGTTTGCGTCCGAATGGCTGGAGCGGACGGCGAAGAAGCCGGACCGGCGCCTGCTGGAGATGCTCGCCGACCTGGACCGGCACGGCTGGAAACCCGCCACCCCGCGGCTGGCCAAGCTGCTGGAGGCGGACAAGGACGTACGCGAATTTGCCGAACGGGCCCGCAGCCCCCGGATCGTCAACAGCGACCGTTACCTCAAGGAGACGATCGAACTGGTCGCTCGGGGCGACCGCGCCGTCGTCAAGATACGGCTGGGCGACATCCTGATGGCCTGCCTGGACAGCCAGCGCACGGATCTGGGCGGGGCACTGATGGCGTCACTCAGGTCCGACCTCGCCGGGGCACTGGTGGACCGGTGGGCCAGCGGACTGACCGAGGCCAACCAGGTCGGCCGGGCCGTGTGGGCCGTCTGGTGTCTGGCCAACCCCCGGCTGCAGAGCAAGTGCCACGACATGACGGCGAGCGGCCTGCGCGAGTGGAAAGCGGCGCTGGGCAAGCATGACCGTGACAGGTGGCGGGTCGAGGTGCGACGGCGACTAAAACCCGATCTGCACGAGACATGGGAGGCCGTCTTCGCACCCAAGAACGGCCTCAGGTGGATCACGCGGGACGGCGGGTGACCATGAGTGCCCTGATCTCCAGCCTGCCCGTCGTCTTCGGGGTGGCCCTGTACCTGGTCGTTCTCCACCAGGGCCTGGTGCAATCGCCCGTCCTGGTCACGCCGCAGGACTACCAGGACATGCGGGTTAAGGCGGCGCCCGTCGGCGCCGGCCAGTTCCCGCCCGACCTGGCCTGGCCGTACTACCCGGTCCGGCAAGCCATCGTGGACCTGGCCGAGGTACGAAAGAACCTCCACGAGAACTACCTCAGGACCTGGAGGTGGCCGCGGGACGCGTTCTTCCGCGGCCAGCACGGCAAAAGGCTCGTCTGGTGGATCTTCTTCCCCATCCCCGTCACCGTCATCTACTTCCTGCTCGTGGGTGGCCTGTCCGCCTGGTTCTGCTACGGGGTGTACTGGCTGGTCACCACCGGCGTCGCCGGTGGCAACATGGTGATCTTCGGCGCGGCAGAGGCGGTCATGCGCAGCGCGGAACGGCACCGGCGCACGACACGGCACGCCCAGGCGCCGTGCATGCACTGCTTTCACATGACCGAGTGGCCGGCGTACCGCTGCCCCGGGTGCGCACGGCTGCACCATGACGTCCGGCCGAGCCGGCTGGGCCTGATCACCCGCCGCTGCGCGTGCGGAACGCACATCCCCATGATGGCCTCCCGCGCCGCGTGGCACCTCACCGCAGTCTGCAAGCGCTGCGAGCGGCCGCTGCCCGAGGGGACCGGCGCCGTCCGCGACATCGACCTGCTGCGCAAGACCGGGCTGGAGCTGCCGACCGGATCCGGATCCATCGCCGCATGGCTGAAAAGGGTCGGGATGTACAACCTCGTCGTGTCCACGCAGCGCGAGTTCGCCGAGGTCAGGTTCTTCACCGTCGCGTCGCAGGACGTGGCGGCCGACCGGGCCGACGACCCGGGGGCGCCGCTGTCCTGGCTGCTCCGCGCGTGCGGCGTCCAGCTGCCCGGAGACGACCCGACCGCCGAGCCGCCTGCCAATCCGGCCGCACCCGTAGGGGCACGCACATGACAACACCACTGCACGTCATCGCCTACCGGGTGATCACCGTGGCGCTCGCTACCATGATGCTCGTTGTAGTGGGCTTCGGGCTGGTCGGCCGCGGACCGCTCGGCGCCCTGGGAGCGCACCTCTGACAGGGCCGCGAAGGCAGAAGCCCAAAAATCCTCGCGCAGAAAAAAGGAAGGGGACGCGCGCGGCCGCGCCCGATCGCCGGTAGATATTGGATGTGAAATCTAGAGGCAACCCGGCTATGCATCGTCTCCCAAGGTCCCTGTTCTTTTCCCTGATGGCTTTCGTGCCAGTGTTAGGGCTGTTCGTGGGCTTCGGCCCGGCCGCGGGCGCCAGCACGGCCGGGACCTATGCTTCGGTAGACGCCCGCGCTGCCTCGGCCGCCCGCGCCGCGCTGGACGGGCTTGGGACCGGGCAGCGCGCCGCCGATCATCACGTATCCAGGCACGCGCTGCGAGTCAAGGGCCTGAGCGAGGTGGAGAGTAACAACTGGTCCGGCTATGCCGACGACAGTAGCGCGGGTAACACCTACAGCCAGGTCAAGGGCAACTGGACAGAACCCTCGGTCAGCTGTACCTCTCAGATGTCGGTCGCCGCCTTCTGGGTCGGGATCGACGGCTACGGCAGCGACTCGGTGGAACAGGACGGCACGATGGCTGAGTGCTACGGGGGCGCCGCCTACTACTACACGTGGTGGGAGATGTATCCGAGCAACGTTGTCCAGCTGGTTGGCGAGTCCGTGAGCCCGGGAGACAGCATCAGCGCTTCGGTGGCCACTGCCGGCACCAGCGACACGCTCACGGTCACCGATTCCACCAACCCGGCCAGCAGCTTTTCCACCACCCAGAGCTGCTCAGACTGCGCGGATAGCAGCGCCGAGTGGATCGCGGAGGCGCCAACCGGCTCAAGCGGGGTCTCTCCGCTTTCCGATTTCGGAACCTGGACAGTGACGGGTGCCACTGTGACGTCTGGCTCGACCTCGGGAGGGATCTCGGCATTCCCTGACGACGACATCACCATGGTTGATTCCTCCGGCAACAGTCAGAGCCTGCCCGGAGCGCTCAGCAGCAACGGCAACGGGTTCGCCGTCGCCTGGGAGCTTGGCTCTTAGCTCTGGCAAAAGTCCTATCCGGGCGCTGCACATCAGACTTGCGCCGCAGAGGTGTTGCCCGAAACAGCGTGGACGGCGCGACCGTCACGCCGGGCCTTGTCAGCTCGCCGTAGATGCGGCGGTATCCCCACGGCGGATTCTCCTGTGCCGAGATGGCGGCGCGGCACCGCGTTCTCGTGCCGAAGTATCAGCAGCCCGGCTTCTTTCGCCCAGTCGCCGGGGAATACCAGGACGGCCAGGCCGAGCATCCGGCGAACCGGCAGGTGAACGATCTCGAGCAGCGCTCGGCCAGCCAGCCGTCACCGCCGCAAGCCTGATGCCGATGGTGCAGGTCAGCTATCGATTCGAGTATCCGGGCGGTAGAGGCTTGGTGTGGTGCCTTGATCACGGTGGGCTGGCTGTGGTGAAGTGCGGATTGTGCCCGATGTGCCCCCTGTTCCCGGTGAGCTGACCGCGCTGCGAGCCGCCAATGCCGGCCTGCGGCAGCTGAAGCTGGAGGGGCAGGAATGAACAGAATCTGGCTGCCATGGTCGACACGCGTCGCTGTGCTCGTCGGCGCGGCGCTGCTGGGTGCGGCGTATAGCCTCCTCGCGCTCCCGGCGACGCCCGCGCTCGCCCAGACGGCGATCTCCGTGGACGGCACGAGCGCCGGCCGGGCCTTTGACGGTATCGGGGCGATCAGCGCCGGCGGAGGCAACTCGCGGCTGCTGACTGACTACCCGGCCGCCCAGCAGCAGCAGATGCTGGACTACCTGTTCAAGCCGGGCTATGGGGCCGGCCTGCAGATCCTGAAGGTGGAGATCGGCGGCGACACCAACTCCACCGACGGCTCCGAATCAAGCATCGAGCACACGCAGGGCTCCGTCGACTGCAACGCGGGGTATGAGTGGTGGCTGATGGAGCAGGCCAGGGCCCGCAACCCCGGCATCAAGCTGTATGGGCTGGCGTGGGGCGCGCCGGGCTGGATCGGCGGCGGCAACTTCTGGTCCACCGACATGATCAGCTACCTGGTCGCCTGGCTGAACTGCGCGACTTCGCATGGGCTGACCATCAACTACCTCGGTGGCTGGAACGAGCGCGGCTACAACATCTCCTGGTATGAGCAGCTACGCGCCACGCTCACCGCGGACGGCTACCCGGGCGTGCAGATCGTGGGCGCCGACAGCGACTGGAGCATCGCCAGCGACATCGCGGCCGACCCCGCCTTCGCCCACGCGGTCTCGGTCATCGGCGTGCATTACCCGTGCGCGGGCGGCGACGGCGGCAGTGACGGCACCTGCCCGGCCAACCCGGCCGCCATCGGCACCGGCAAGCCGCTGTGGGCCAGCGAGAACGGCTCGCAGGACCTGAACGCAGGCGCGCCCGCGCTGATCCGCTCGATCACCCGCGGCTACGTCGATGCCGGCCTGACCGCCGACATCAACTGGCCGCTGGTCGCCGCCATCTACCCGAACCTGCCCCTCGCCACCGCCGGGCTGATCCTGGCCAGTCAGCCGTGGTCGGGTGCCTACAGCGTTGGCGAGAGCCTGTGGGCCACCGCCCAGGTCACCCAGTTCACCCAGCCGGGCTGGCAGTTCCTCAACTCCGGGTCCGGCTACCTGGACGGCAGCGAGTCCAGCGGCAGCTATGTCTCGCTGAAATCCACCAACGGCAGCGACTACTCCACGATCATCGAGACCACGACGGCCACCGCGGCGCAAACCGTTAACGTGTCCGTTTCCGGCGGCCTGTCCACCAGCACCGTGCACGTGTGGTCCACTGACCTGAACGATCCGACCGCAGCGAACACCTTCGTCCAGCAACCCGGCATCACGCCGTCCGACGGCTCGTACTCCCTGACCGTGCAGCCCGGTTACATCTATACGCTGACCACCACCACCGGCCAGGGCAAGGGCACCGCGGCCAGTCCGGCACAGGGCACGCTGCCGTTGCCGTACTCCGGCGATTTCGACAGCGACACCGTGGGCCAGCAGCCCCGCTACCTGTCCCAGCAGCAGGGCGCCTTCGAGGTGGAGCCGTGCGCAGGAGGCCGGTCCGGGCAGTGCGTCCAGCAGCAGGCCGCCGTGCAGCCGATCGAGTGGGACAGCAACTCCAGCCCCTATTCGATCGGCGGCGCCCTCAGCTGGACCAACTACACCGTCTCCGCCGACGCGCTGCTGGAGCGGGCAGGCTCGGTGCAGCTGCTGGGACGCGTGGGCACCCAAAAAGCGTTCGGCCCGGCCCGCATCAATGAGTACTATCTCCAGCTCAGCGACACCGGCGCCTGGTCGATCGTGCGGAATGACACCAGCGGCACGCTGACCACCCTGGCCAGCGGTACGGTCACCGCGCCCGGCACCGGTACCTGGCAGCATCTGGCGCTGACCTTCAACGGTGACTCGATCTCCGCGGCGATCAACGGCACCACCGTCGGTACCGTCACCGATTCCAGCTACTCCTCGGGCATGGTCGGGTTCGGCACTTCCGGGTACCAGACCGATCAGTTCGGCAACCTGTCCGTCACGCCAGCCGGCTCTGCCGCGCGGTAGGGGCCCATCGTCGCGGGCGACGACAGTGCGGACTGCGTCGACGCCAGCAGGACACCGCTACGGTGTCCATGGTTGCGCTACGTTTTCATACCCTCCGGGGCGATGCTCTGTCCAAGGGGGCATCGCGAGACCTGATAGAAGGTGTGATTCAGCAACGATGGACGGAAACAGCGCCCTGAGCTGGCAGAAGTCAAGCTACAGCGGCAGCAACGGCGGCCAGTGCATAGAGGTGGCCACGTCGGGCCGCATCCTCGTGCGTGACAGCAGGAACCCTGACGGCGGGCGCCTGGCGTTCAGCGCCCAGATGTGGCGCGAGTTCGCGGCAAGAATCAAGAGCGGTAACGCGGGCTAGCAGCCTGCGGCCCCACAGTGCCCCGCCGCAGGTTCGCGGCGGGCATTTTGCCATGCCTACTGGGTGCTGATGCTTCCGTGCGGCCGTAGCTGTGGGTTTGTGGTGGAGCCGGTGGTTTTGTTGCCGAACCACCTATAACCGGCTCAGTGTGACATCGGGCCCGCCGATCTGGGAGCCGCGGGAGGGTAGTGCGACCTGTGTTCTGGCCGACGGTCAGCATCGTCAATGCCGTCGGCACGTCACCGCTCCCCGGCCTGATTTCCGCGCCGGAAATCGCAAGTTACGGAGGATGGCAATTTTGGCAAAGGCACGGAAAACAGGTAACTATTCGGAAGTCCTGTGGTCCGGTTCGCGTTTGCCCTGGTGGACGCGGTCCAGCTCGCCCCCAGCCACACGATTTCCGAATACGTACAAACAGGTGAAAACAGTACTAAAGCCTTTCCAGGCACTGCATATCTCACCTGCCGGACATACGATCAGAAGCGCCCCGGCTCTCAGCTTTTTTTGACGTTAGCTTCAACATGCGCTGATTCGGGCGGTTCATCGTAGCGGGCATGAAGAAGATAGCCGCACTGCGGGAAGCCGTGCATGACGGGTGAACTGAGCGGGGAAGCCCCGGCGAGTTCGGTGTTGCTGAGCAACGGGGGCCAGCCGCCAGCCCCGCCCGCGGCGGCGCGCGAGTGTCTCGTCGAGGTGACCATCCCCGTATATAACGAGGAGACAGTCCTCGCGGAGAGCGTCCGCCGACTCCACTTGTACCTGACCGCTAACTTTCCTTTTCGCTTCCTCATCACCATCGCGGACAATGGCAGCACGGACGGCACTTTCGCTATAGCTCAGCGGATGCCCGCGGAACTACCCGGGGTCAGGGCCATCCATCTCGACCGCAAGGGCCGCGGGTTCGCGCTTCGCCACATCTGGGGCAGCAGCCACGCCAACGTCGTCGCCTATATGGACGCCGACCTGTCCACCGGCCTGGACGCGTTCCTCCCGCTGGTCGCCCCGCTGCTGTCCGGTCACAGTGACCTGGCCACCGGCAGCCGCCTGTCGCGCAGGGCCAAAGTGACACGCAGCCTTAAGCGCGAGATCATCTCGCGCGGCTATAACCTGCTGCTGCGTGCCGTCCTTTCGGCCCGCTTCTCGGACGCGCAATGCGGGTTCAAGGCCGGCCGAACCGAGGTCATCAGGGCGCTGCTTCCGGCCGTCGAAGACGATGCCTGGTTTTTCGACACCGAACTCCTGATGCTCGCTCAGCGCAGCGGGCTTCGCATCGCCGAGCTTCCTGTCACCTGGGTCGAGCGCCAGGAAAGTAAAGTTGACATCGTCCGCACCGCACTGGCCGACGTGCGGGGCATGGCGCGGCTCCGCTTTCGCCCCGGCAAGCAGCGCCCGCTCCTGAGCAGCCGCGGTACAGGCACCCAGTGCCGTTCGGCAGATACCGAACTAACCGCCCGGAGCAGCGTCGATGACCGCTGAACTGAGAGAGACTAGCCCGGCCGCCGAGCCGGCCCGGCCGCCGCGCGGCCGGCTCAAGCGGCTCGTGCTCGGCCGCCCGTCCGATCCGGTCTGGGCACGGCCCGCGCTATGGGCCGTGCTCGTCCTGGCCGCGCTCCTGTACTCGTGGGACCTGTCCCGCAACGGGGACGCGAACACGTTCTACGCGGCCGCGGTGCTCAGCGGGACCGAGAGCTGGAAGGCATTCTTCTACGGTTCGCTGGACTCGGCGTCGTTCATCACGGTCGACAAGCCGCCGTTCGCGTTCTGGGTCATGGGGATCTCCGCGCGTTTCTTCGGATTCAACAGCTGGAGCCTGCTGCTGCCCCAGGCGGCCGAAGGCGTCGCCGCGGTCGCCGTCGTCTACGCGGCCGTACGGCGCAGCGTGGCCGGCCTGACCGGAGAGCGCGGCGCGCAGGCGGCCGGGCTGATCGCGGCGCTCGCCCTGACCCTGACCCCGGTGGTCGTGGCGATCGACCGGGACAACAACCCCGACACGATGCTGACGCTGCTGCTGGCGCTCGGCGCATGGGGGCTGCTTGAGTCGCTGCGGGCCGGCCGGCCCGGCCGAGATCCTGACCTGGAGGGCAAGGGGCACCCGCTGCTCTGGCTGATGCTGAGCGCGATCGCGTTCGGGCTCGCGTTCAACACGAAGATGCTCGAGGGGTTCATTGCGCTGCCCGCGCTGCCGATCGTGTACCTGATCGCGGCGAACGGCCGGCTGCGCGCCCGAATCGGGCGGCTGCTCGCCGCCGGCGGCGTGCTGGCCGTGATCACGCTGTCCTGGATGACCATCGTCGACCTCATCCCAAAGTCGAGCCGTCCTTACATCGGTAGCAGCGCAAACGACACCGCCTGGAATCTGGCCGTCGGCTACAACGGCTTCGGCCGCATCAGTGGCAGCCAGGGCTTGGGGCGCCGTGGCGGCTTTGGCGGCGCCGGGACGGGGGCCGCGACCGGAGCCGGGACGGACCTCGGCGCTGGGGCCGGCACCGGGACCGGCGGGACTTGCGGCGGGGGCCACGGGGGCAACCTCAGCGAACTCGCCCACCGGACCGGAGGCTTCGGCGGTTTCGGCGGCCAGGCGGGCATCGGGCGGATGTTCGCCTCGACGCTCGGCGGCCAGATCTCCTGGCTCCTCCCGTTCGCCGCCATCGCGCTGGTCGGCACGCTCATCCTCATCGGGCGGCGGCCGCGGACGGACCTCGCGCGCGCCAGCGTAATGCTGTGGGGCGGCTGGCTGCTGCTGGAATTCTTTGTGCTCAGCTTCCAGCAGGGCATCCAGCACTCGTACTACACCAGCGCCATGGCGCCGCCGGTCGCCGCGCTGACCGGCATCGGCGCGGTGGCCTTCTATCAGGCGTATCGCCGCTCCGGCCGCTGGAGCCTGATGCTTCCGCTGGCGATCGCCGTAACGGGCGCGTGGGCCGTCGTCCTGCTGCGCCGCACACCGGGCTGGAACTCGTGGCTGCCCTGGACCGTCGCGGGAGCAACGGTCGTGGCGGTGCTCGCCCTGGCGTTCGGCTGGCTGCACGCCCGGCGCTCCGCTGATGGCATGAGCTCTGGTGGCGACCTGCGCGGGCAACGGAGCGCGGGCCAGGCAGACGGGCGTGGCCGCCGCGTCGCGGCGGGCCGGCATAGCCGCCTGCTGGCGGTCGCCGGGGTGGCCGGCCTGATCGCGGTCCTGGCGGGACCTGCCGCGTACGCGGCGACGCCGCTTTCCCGCACGATCGAGGGCACCAACCCGGTGGCAGGCCCGACCGCAGGCGGCGCTTTCGGTGGGCTCGGCGGCTTCGCAGGTGACCTCAGGGACTTCGCCGGCCTCGGCGGCGCGCGCACCGGCTACGGCGGCGGGCTCGGGCCGGCTCCGGGCGGACAGGCTCCGGGCCGGCAGACGCCTACCGGCAGGACGGAACCGACCGTGACGCAGCCGGCCTGGGTGGGGGTGCGGACCGGGTCAGCGGCAGGCTTGGCGAGCCGGTCAGCAAGCAGCTGATCGCTTACCTGGAAGCTCATCGCGACGGCGCGACCTGGCTGGTCGCTGTACGGGGGTCCTCGGCGGCGGCGGCCGTCATCCTGCAGACCGGCGGCATACCGGTGATGGCCATGGGCGGGTTCACCGGCAGCGATCCCGCGCCGACCGTCGCCCAGCTCGAGCAGTACGTCAAGCAGGGCAAGCTGCACTACGTAATGACCGGCGGCCGGGGCGGCTTCGGCGGAGGCGGCGGCACCGTCGCATCTGTCACCTCGTGGGCCGCGCACAGCTGCACCGCGGTGCCCGCGTCGGCCTACGGCGGTTCCGCGACCTCGGCCAGCGCCAGCGCGGCCGCCAGGGCGGTCGCCGCCACCGTCGCGGAGACGCTCTACCACTGCCGAT
Source organism: uncultured Actinomycetes bacterium (assembly GCA_963805255.1). Classification (GTDB taxonomy): domain Bacteria; phylum Actinomycetota; class Actinomycetes; order Streptosporangiales; family Streptosporangiaceae; genus Bog-532. Next base: position 602,021 of record CAWDTK010000019.1, on the reverse strand, counting down.
AGGGATCAGCATCACGGCGGATAGGCGCCATGCCCGCGGCCAATCGGCCTCGGGCGCTATCAGATCGGCGGCGGCCCTGTGCGGTTTCAAAATTCGGTCGTAGTCGTTGACCTGGGATTTCTCTGCATCGGTTGCTGCTTCAGCGACGAGGGAGGCGCCCCTGAGCCGTGGTGCCCATGAGTCTTCGCGCAGGCGGAGCAGTTCCCGCGTCGTTACCTTGCGCGGGCCGGATGTGCCGCTGTCCCCGGTTCGCCCGCGTGTGCGGGGCAACGGTGCCGTAGTCGGACGGAGGCGGTTCCGCCGGGCGAGCGTGATGAGACAGCGTCGGGCCGGCTGGGCGGGCGCGAGAAGGCAGAGGCTGATCCGCCGGGCGAGGCGGCAGGAACGTGCTCAGCTTGCCGGTGCCGGAGACGTACAGATGATCGCGGGCTCGGGTGCAGACCACGAACAGGACGCAGCGCTCACGCTGCAGGTCCTGGGCGTGCGCCAGGGCATCCTCTTCCTCGGGGGTGACCGCCTCTGGTTCCGGGATCACGCCTTGCTGCACGCCGATGACCGCGACGGCCTGGAATTCCAGGCCCTTCATGGCATGCATCGTGCCGGCCCGGACCGCCTGTGTGCTGCCCCGGCCGTTCAGAGAGGCAGTCTCGATGCCATCCGCTTTCAGCGCCTGGCGTGCCTCACGCACCATGCTGGCGGGCCGGGCCGCCACCCCGATGGCGTGCGGCTCGATGCCGGCGGCTAGCCACGAGCGGATCCGTTCGGTAAGAAGAGCGAATTCTTCGGCATGGGTGGCCGCCATGCGCAGTTGCGGAGGCGGGCCGTGCATCGGCGACCGGTAGCCGAGCAGGGAGTCGGCTTCGCCGTCTAGGCCGGTGACCGGGTCGGCTCCGAGCAGTGGCATCGCCCAGGCCAGGATCTCTTGGGTTGTCCGGTAGTTCAGGGACAGTCTTCGGCTCCGCCCCCGCACGCTGATCCGCAGGCTGGCAAGGGAGACTCGGTTGTTATAGATGCGCTGGTGCGGGTCGGCGGCGATGAACAGGTCGTCCGGGCCCGATGCCACGGCGGCGCGGAGCAGCCGCCACTGCGAGGGGTGCAGGTCCTGGGCCTCATCCACGAGGATGTGGCGGTAGCGCGGCGCTCTTGCCTGCCGGAGCAGGTGTGTGGCCTCGTTAGTCAACTGCAGATGAGTGGACTCGCGGGCCGCGGCCAATTCCGCGGTGACCTGCCGGGCGGCCTGCCAGACCTGGCTGCGCTGGGCTTTGGTGAGCGGCCGTCCCCGGCCGGTCCGCAGGCAGGTCAGGTACGCCTGCTCGTTGCGCAGATCCTGGGCCAGGATGACCTGCTCCCACTCGTTCTTCAGAAACGCCGGGGTGAAGTCCAGGCCGGCGGCAGCGGCAGCCTCCGCCCAGCGGGCGCGGAGCACCCGTTCATCGGCGATAACGGGAGTACCGCGGGCCTGCTTGATGATGCTGTATGCGAGCCGGTCCAGGTTGAGGACCTCGATCCGGCCGCGCATACCGGCGTCCCTGATCAGCAAGTCAAGCTGGGCGCGCAGGGCCTCGGCCAGGTTGCCGTTGAACGTGGTCAGCAGCACCGGCTTGGGATCCGGTCCGGGGGGAGCCGCCTGGCCTGCGGCGCCCGGCTCGCCTGCCGGGGATGAGGTGACGGCGCGCGCGGCGAGGAAAGCGGCCCGGTGCAGCACGGTGACCGTCTTGCCGGTTCCCGGGCCGCCGGTCACTTGAGCCGGGCCGGTGTAGCTCGGCCGGTAGGCGATCTCGCGCTGGCTCGGGTGCAGGAACGTCCGCCACGCCGCGAACGGGTGGGCCAGGATAAGCTGCAACTCCTCTTGACCCGACACGAACGTGACCTGGCCCGGTGTGCGTTCCATGGCGGAGACCAGGTCGCCGGCCTCCACCTGCCCGGGCAGTGCGTCAGCGGGAAGAAGCTGGGTCACCTCAGCCCAGGCTTCGTCGACCGTCATCCCGCGGGCCAGCGCGCGCAGCGCGGTGTACTGGACGTCGGGCAGCACCGGCTGCAGCACGTCTAGATGTGCGTCGCTGACCAGCAGCCGGACCAGGGGCAGGATCTGCGCGTCGATGCCCAGTCGGGTCAGGTCGGCGTCGCTGACATCGGCGAACATCCGCTTGTTTGCCGGGCCGGCGGCCGCCTGCAGGGAGGGCTGCAGCTGCTGGATCGCTTTTTCGTTCGCAACCTCCAACATGCCTGTTGCCGGGTTGACGCTGAACCGTCGGCTGGCGGCGTAGGCAATTGCCTTGTCCGGGGGCAGGATCGTGAGCAGGCAGTACGTACTCCCGCCGTCGGGGGCCAGCACGACGCCGTACCACGTGCGATCCACCCGGATGACGCGGATCCGGTCGTCCCGGCTGCCCGGCACCTTCTCCAGGCGCAAGCCGGCGTGAGGGTCGTTGGCGAACTCGGCGATCGCCGCGTCGACGACGCTCTGGACGCTCTTGTCCAGCTTTGCGTACTCCGACAGGACGTCTTTCGTGATCGCCAGGCGAGCCACTGGCTATGTCCTCCCCTTGCCGGCCGTCCCCGAAGCTGGCTGTCTAGCCAAAGATCTCTGCGCTCCGTCCGGGACTTCGGCCGGAAGGAGTGGCCCCTTCGGGGGAGCCTCACATTGTGATCCGGCATAGCGGACCGCAGTCACCAGAGCGGCAGAGACGGTATGCAAACCCCGCCCTCTGGTCCCGCTTGGGGCGAGGCATCTGCGTACGCTTGGCCGCTCGCCGTATTCGTGCTGGCTGTACCGCCAGGGAGCGTGCTGGCTGTACCGCCAGGGAACAGGCACCCTTATATGCCACGGCTATATGCCACGGCGGACCAGGCTCTGCGCCCGCTACCCAGCGCTTCTATCACTCTGCATCGCGCTGACGTCCTCCGCACCCACATCGGCAAAATGTGGTCCGATCGGAGAGATCCGGGCACGATCACAGAACACTGACTCAGAACCGGCGTGCGAGTTGGCACGGCACAGGCTACCGACCCGGCCAGGCGCCAGGGCGCGACCGGGTGGGCGTCATCGCGGGTGGCCTCCCGGTAGGCTGCCGAGGTAGCTGAGGTTTCTTTCTCTGCAGGTGGACGCCGGGAACCCAGAATTCACGCGTGCAGGGCCAGACGGCTGGCGGCGGTAACAGCGCAGGCGGAACCGGTTGCTACCGTTGGTTTCCGGCCAGCCAGAGCGGAGGCGAAGATGATCAAGTCCCGGAACGGGAAAGGCAGGGCCAGCGTCACGTTCACGCTCGATCCCGGCGTGGGCGCCCAGACCGCGGCGGTGTGCGGGGAATGGAACGACTGGTCGGCCGGCGCCGATGTGATGCACCGCGACGCCGGGGGCGGGTTCAGCCTGACCGTTGACCTCGACGCGGGACGGGCTTACCGGTTCCGGTACCTCCTCGATGACCAGCGGTGGGAAAACGACTGGGCCGCCGACGCCTACCTGCCCAACAGCTTCGGCGGGGACGATTCGGTAGTTGACCTGACCGCGCTGGCCCAGGCCGCCCCGCCGGCCGCGAAGAACGCAGCGGCAGCAAAGAAGGAACCGGCGGAGAAGGCTGCGGCAAAGAAGGCCGGGGCAAAGAAGGAACCGGCAAAGAAGGCTGCAGCAAAGAAGGCTGCAGAAAAGACCGCCAGGAAAGCCGCCACGGCCGCGACGAGGCCAACCAGGAAGACGCCGAAATGAAATTGAGGGCGGCCAAATGGCCAAGACCGTGCCGCCCCCGGGACTGATCCCTGGCGCGGCGCGGTTCCAACGCCGGCGGGTTCCGGGCTCGGTGGTGCCCTGTGAACTGGTGGTGCCCTGTGCACTGGAGGCGGCTGCTGATGCCGGTGTAGCTCACGCCGCCTCCGCGGCCAGCCGCTCATCCCCGCCGAGCAGGAACGCGGTGATCACCGGCCCGACCTCATGCGCGCTATCCAGCAGGACGAGATGCCCCCCGCCTTCGACCGTGTGCAGCCGCGCCGACGGGATCAGCCTGGCCATGACCCGGTGGTTCACGTGCGGTGTCACCGGGTCATCGTCCCCGCACAGGATCAGCGTCTCGTGCCGGATTGACGGCAGGTACGGCAGGCTGGTCCACCCAGCGAGGGCTGACATGCGGAACCACCTGGCCTTGCTGCTGCCCGGCTTGGTCATGTTCAGGCCCGCGGCCAGTTCCGGCTCCGACCTCATCCTCCCGCCGAACACGACACCCGCACTCCTGGCGAGCCGGTCGGGATGGTGGCTGCACGGATGCAGCATGTGCCACAGCGCCGCGGGATTGCTGGGCATGGCCAGCCCGCCGAAGGAGGTGGACGCCAGGACCAGCCTGTCTATCCGCCCGGGGTGGCTGAGCGCCATCTGCTGGGCGACCGCACCGCCGAATGACACGCCGAAGACGTGGGCAGAGCGTAGACCCAGCTGATCCAGGATGCCGGCGCCGACGTCCGCCAGGCCCCGCATCGACATCGGGTATGACGGCACCTGCGAGGAGCCGATGCCGGGGGCATCATAGGTGATCACCTGGCAGCCGTGCAGGTGCTCCACGAGCGGCCTCCACTGGCGCATCTCGCCCCAGGCGCCGCAGTGAAGCAGGAGGGGTGCCCCTTCGCCTTCCGACCGGACCTGGATGCGCAGGCCCCGGACGGTCAGCTGGTAGTTGTAGATCATCCGGAACTCCATCACGTCGCCGCCGCATGCAATGGTAGCGCTGCCCGAGATGTGTCAAGACGCAGCTGAAAGGGAGCCGGCCGCATGCAGCCATGACGTGAAGCTGCGGGAGTGGGACGAGGACCATGGCTTCGGGGTGATCGACTCACCGGATACGCCCGGCGGATGCTGGGCGCGTTTCTCTAATATCGCCTTGAACGTGTACCGCCACCTGGCTGCTGGCGATCGGGTGCCGGTGACGGCCAGATCAACCCGGACGCGGCCTGGTGCTACCCGCATCCGCTGCTTGCTGCTCGCTGACGTCGGCCGCACGCCGCGCCAGAAGCTGCCCGCCGGGCCGGGGATGCCGTCTGTGCATGCCCTACCGGCCACGCCCGCCCAGCTGGCCCGAGTGGTCGGTCATCTCACCTAACGTAGTGACGACCATGTCAGGTATGGGCGCATGAGGGTGCCGAATCATGAGTGATTGGCCCGAGGGCTGGTACCGGGATGAACCCGGGGCGCGTGGGGCAGGTGAGGTACGGCCCGCCGGAGCGGGCAACGGTCGCGGCACATGGCCGCAACAGCCGCCCACGCGTCAGGCGCCGGGCCGGCCCCCGACGAGGCGGCCCGGGCTGGCCGGACCGGGAACCGGCCGCCGGCGGAGGTTCTGGGGCCAGCCGGGACACCGCGGGCGGCGGATCGTCCTGATCGTTTGCTCGGTCGTGGTGATCCTTGTGCTGGCCGTCGTCAGCGCGTACTTCTACCTGGACTCCAAGCTGAACCGGTCGGTCGCGCTTCCGGCCTACTCCGGCACGTCGGCGGGACAGAACTGGCTGATCGCCGGTTCGGACAGCCGGCAGGGCCTCTCCCGGCAGCAGATAGACAACCTGCACGTCGGGCGCGACTTCGGCACCGAGAACTCCGACTCTCTCATGCTGCTGCACCTCGGTGGCGGCAGGCCGGTGCTGATCAGCATTCCGCGTGACTCGTACGTGCCGATCCCTGGCCACGGCACTAACAAGATCAACGCGGCGCTCGGGTTCGGTGGGCCATCGCTGCTCATCCAGACCGTGCAGAACGTCACCGGGCTGCGCATCAACCACTACCTGGGGATCGGGTTCGGCGGGCTGGTCAGCGTGGTGAACGGGGTGGGCGGGGTGAACATGTGCCTCCCGGCCGCGCTGCACGACTACGACTCCGGCGCCAGCCTTCCCGCGGGCTGCCACAACCTCGACGGCGCGCAGGCGCTGGCTTTCGTCCGGGACCGTCATTCGTTCGCCGGCGGGGACCTGCAGCGTGAAGAGGATCAGCGGGCGTTCCTCAAGGCCCTCCTGGCCAAGGCCACGAGCCCGGGCGTGTACCTCAACCCGTTCACCGCCCTGCCGTTCGGCTCCGCCGCCGCGAGCTCGACCTCGGTCGACCAGGGCACGCACCTGTACAGCCTCATCACGGTGGCGATGGCGCTGCGTAACCCGCAGACCGGAACGGTCCCGATCGCCAACGCCAGCTACCCCACCGCAAACGCGGGCGACGCGGTGCTGTGGAATCAGGCCGCGGCACTGCAGCTCTTCAACGCGCTGAAGACCAACCAGCAGGTACCGGCGAGCCTGCTGAGCGGGACGACGGTCGGCTTACGGAAGACCCGGCAGCAGACCCGGCCGGCAGCGTCCGGGCCCGGGCCGGAAGCCACGCAGAGGTATAGCCGCGGCCCACGGTAGGCACGCGACGGTCCGGGCAGTACCCGGGAACACGCGGTCGCGGAGCAGCTGACGGCCAAGCGCACCACCCTCGTGGTCGCGCACCGGCTGACCACCGCCTCGCGGGCCGGCCGCATCGTGGTGATGGCGCCAGCCAGGATCGCCGAGGCGGGCCGCCACGCCGGGCTGCTGGGGCGGGGCGGCAGCTACGCGGCCCTGCGGGCCGCGTTCGCCGGGGACGCCGAGCTCGTTGCCTGACCAGCTCCGGCCCGCCATCCCGGCAGCGCAGCCGGTCAGGAATTCCCGGCCTGTGCGGCTGACCTGGGCTGACCCGGACGAGTGCCATGACCGCGTTTGCCGGCCATCGGTGTGGACAGTAGGCAGGCAACGTAATCAGGAAGGACGAGCGTTATGGCGACTGAGGACAAGGCGGCCCACAAGGCCACCGAAATCAAGGGCGACGTCAAGGAGAACCTGGGTAAGGTGACCGGCGACCAGGAGATGGAAGCCGAGGGCAAGGGCGATCAGGCCAAGGGAAACCTCAAGCAGGCCGGGGACAAGGTCAAGGACGCCTTCAAGAAGTAACGGGCCGGGCAGGCCGCGGGCCCGGTGGCTGTTCCGCCGCCCGCGGCCGCCCGTCCGGCCCGGTAGAAAAGACCGCCCGTACCACGTCCCGTTCGGCTTAATGATCGCGGGAATGGCGGCTAGCGTCGTCACGCACCGGCCCACCGGCAGGAGCGGGAATGCAGCTCGCACCGCGAAATTCCAGCATTCCAGTCGGTCGCTTCACCGAGTACGTAGCGTGCCAGGACCTCCGCTTGCCGGCGCAGGTCGCTGAGCGTGGTCGCTGCCGTGATCGCACGGCGCTTGCATACGGTGAAGGCCTGTTCACGCTGTAGCGCCTGGGTGACAAGTCAGCAACAGGGATTATGAAATCAGCCGATGACACGACCTGATGCCGCGAATCGGGGTTCTAGCTCTCGGTGAGGGCGATCGCGGCGTTGAGGGCGTCGAGGGCCGAACTTTGCCGTCCAGCATCGGCGTGGTCGAAGGGCCCGGACCAGCGCAGCCCGAATTCGTTGTCCGCGTTCTTGTCGTTCTCCCAGATGGAGCGGGCGTTGGCGAGGATGAACGCGCTGTAGGCGGGACAGCGGCTGTCCAGGTAGAAGTCCCGGAGGTAGCGGACGAAGATCCCTTTGAACTGAACCTGGTCCCCGTCGCAGTTTCCGGTGGCCCCCTCGCAGGGCTCGGTGAGAATGCCCGGCGGGCTCGCCGACGGCGGTGTGGCCAGCTCGCTCAGCACGGCGCCGGCGATGGACTGTCCCTGCGCCAGATAGGCGCGGTCACCGGTGATCTCGTACATGGCGGCAAGGCCGCCGAGGATCACGCCCTGGTTGTAGGTCCATGTCGTGCCGCGATTGTTTTCGCAGGCCGGCGTGAGCCCGTCGTTGACCAGGCCGCGGGCGCCAATCATGCCGCTCGCGCGCAGCCACTCCCACGCCCGCAGCGCCCAGGACCGGTAGCGCTCGTGGTCATCCGGCGTGCGCTGATGCAGCAGGGCCGCCAGCGTGAAGAACAACTCATTGGTGATCGCATTCTTATATTTCCTGGCTGTGTTCCACCACAGGCCGCCGCGGCACGTGGCATCCCAGCCACCCTCGTTGCAGGCGAAGATCCTCTCGGCGGCGCCGAGGTAACCGCGGTCACCAGTGAGGTCATACGCCGCGACCCACGCCAGCGCCCACCAGCCGTTGTCGTCGTAGAACCTGTTGATGAAATCACGATGCCGCCAGCGGCCGGCCTGGAACGTCGTCTCGATGACGCCTGCATAGGTGCGGTCACCGGTCTGCTGCATGTACCCGATCACTGCGGTCAGCGCGTTGGCAGCATTCCACCAGCCGGTCCCCTTCCACAGGCCGGTCGACGGAACGTACCATCGCTGCAGCGCGCCGATTCCGGCGGCGGCGCAGGCGCGGAAGTCGGGCTCAGCCATGCAACTACTCCCGCGACGGTGCCTGCTCCACGGTGCCCGGCAGCCGGTTCAGGGTGCTGGCATCCGGACCTGACTAACGCACGCCCGCCATGCTAATCTCTGGCGTCCCATCGGAACACCCAGCTGGGCAGGCGGGCGGCCAGTCGCCTGCGCGCGAGCGTCCGCCCCGCCGGCGGGAGCCCGGAATGTCCAGATCTGGCCAGCCAGTGTCTTGACTGGCATCGAGAGGCTTCCCGGGATCGCATAACGCAACAGTGCCGCCTCGGACGGTGATTCGGAAGCGGTCGATACTACGAGCCTTCGGGCTGTCACCCATCACTGGGCCGGGACCTGCATGGCAGGCCCCGGCGCCGGGAAATAATGAAGGCATCCGGTGCCCACCACCGGACGGCGCGGCGACACCTGCGCTGGCAGTAGATGCGCAAGTCCGCCGATGGAGGCATCGCCCAGGTGACACAGGCGTCCGTAAATTCGGCCGGCCCGCCTGTATCGGTCCGGTCGGCCGACCTGACCGGAACGGACGGTCGCGTCGGGGAGCATGGTCCGGCCGGTCCGGTCGAGCGGCTCATGAGCACGGTGATCCGCACCCTTGCGTGGAGCAGGCTCTCCGAGCCTAAGGTCGCCGTCACCGTGTCCGGAGTCGGTCTGCTTCTTGGCATGCTCGTCGGGGCAACAGCGCCGAACGCCGAGACGCTGCCTATCACGCTACCGCTGTCGTCTCTTTTGCCGTCGCTGAGCCACACCATTATCATCACGACGGCGATGCTCTATGCGGGAGTCATCCTCGCCTGCCTGGGGCTCGCCGGGATGCTATGGGCGCATAGCCGCGGGTGGCGCCCCGATCCGCGTTACCTGCTATTGGTAAGTGCGGCCATCGTCGCGGTAATGGTCAGCCTCACCCCGGTTGGCTCATCAGATACCGCGAGCTATGCGGCATATGGCCGCATAGCGTCACAGGGCGGGAATCCGTACACGACCAACCCGCAGGCCTGGGGCGACTACGCGTACAGTTTTGCTGTCGGCAGCATCTGGAAGAAGCAACCGTCCGTATACGGTCCTATCGCCACCGCCATCCAGAGATTCGCGGCGTCGATCGGCGGCTCGAACGTCGTCACCACCGTCTGGATCTTGATGATCCTCAATGGTGTCGTGTTTATCGGCGTCGGATTGCTGCTTCTGAAGACCTCTGCGGATCCAGTCCGGGCAACGCTGTTCTGGGCCGCGAACCCCGTCCTCATTCAGCAGCTGGTTAGCGGCGGTCATCTCGATACGTTCGTGGCGGCGGCGGCGATCTGCTCGATCCAAGTGGCCCGTCGCGTCTCGGGTGTGCGCGGCGACGTACTGATCGGCGTATTGATTGGCCTTGCCTGCGGGGTAAAGATCTATGCGGTGCTTATCGGGATCGGGCTCGCGTGGCCGCTGCTTCGCCGGCACGAATGGATGCGTACCACCCGGGTCGCGGTGGTATCACTGGTGACGATCGCGCTGGAGTACAGTTTCTATGGGCTTGCTGCGCTGAAACCGCTCTTCGGTGGGCTGAAGCTGGTTACACTGCCATCGCCGTGGTGGTCTTTCCATAGGATCGGGCTGGCGCTAGGCATCAGCGAGACCACCATGGCAACGGCCATCAGCTGCCTTTGGCCGGTCGCATTGATCGTGGTCGCATGGTTCATTTATCGACGGATCTCTTCAGATCAGCCGCGGGAAGTCGTGACGCCATTCGCGCTGATATTCGCCTGGGTCCTCGTCGCCCCATGGGTATTTGCTTGGTATACAGCGGCCGCATGGGCGCTGCTCACCCAAGTTCCGCCCAACCGGATGACCCGATGGCTGGCGATTGTCACGGTCTTCCTCGCCCTCTGCCTTTCCAGCGGCGGCCAGGCTGCGCTAGGACGATAGCTCGGCAAGTCCGCCGGCCAGACCTCCACTGCCGGGACCCGGCCTGCCGGGCGAGCCCGCCCGGTAAGCGCACTCAACCGCCCGTTCCTGCCGGGTCTTCTCGTCGATTCTGGACTGACGATTTCGTTACATGGTTCTCGAGCCAGTTCATGGCGTCTTCACGGCTTTCATAGATGTGCGGGGCCAGGTCCCGCTGGTGCAGCTGCCTGGTGAGCTTGAGCCGCATGAAGGAGCTGGTCGTGTACCTGGTCACGCTGGCGTAGTAGCGCTCGGCCAGCCCACGGACCCCGGAGATGTAGTCGTCGGTCAGGGCCGGGTCCAGGTAGAAGTTGTCATAGTTGACGACCATCTGCACCTTCTTGCCGATGGCGGCCAGGCGCTTGTGGACCGCGGTCCCGATTGCCCTGACGTCGTCCGCGCTGACCAGCGACACACCCTCCATGTTCAGGAAGAACATGTTCCGTTCGGTGTCGTAGGCGAACCGCGCCTCGAGTGGCATCGTCAGCAGGTCGTCCTTCAGGCCCATAGGCCCGGTGCCGAAGATCCGCGCGTCCATCAGCTTCGGCTCGCCCCGGATGATGGGCTCGAATCCGATGTGGGCGAGTACGTCCTTCTCGAGATCCACCCCCGGGGCGATCTCAATGAGCTCCAGGCCGCCGGGGGTGAGCTGGAAGACACACCGCTCGGTCACGTACAGCACCGGCTGGCCGGCGGCGACCGCGTAATCGCCGCTGAAAGTCCGCTGTTCCACATCGGCGAGGAACTTGGGCGCCACGGCATCGCCGGCGATGACCAGCCGGCCATCCTGCACCCGGCAGCGGCTCGGCACGACCAAGGTCCCGGCGAACACCAGCCGTTTGGCATTCTGGCTGATGTTGATGAATCCCCCTGAGCCCGCCAGCCTCGGCCCGAACCGGCTGACATTAACATTGCCCAGACGGTCCACCTGAGCCATGCCCAGGAACGCGGCGTCGAGACCGCCGCCATCATAGAAGTCGAACTGGGACGGCTGATCCAGGATGGCTTGCGCGTTCACCGCCGAACCGAAATCCAGCCCTCCGGTCGGCATGCCGCCCATTGCACCGGGTTCGGCGGTCAGCGTGAGGTAGTCCAGGATGTGCTCCTCGGCCGCTACATTGGCGACGCCTTCCGGGATGCCGATGCCGAGATTCACCACGCTGCCCGGTTGAAGCTCCATCGCCGCCCGGCGGGCGATGACCTTCCGCTCGGTCAGCTCCAGCGGCGGGACCGGGTTGCGGACCCGCCGCAGTTCTCCGCTCAGCGCCGCGGAGTACGGCGCGCCGAAGGTCTGCCAATGGTGCTCGGGCTGTGAAACGACGACGCAGTCGACCAGAATTCCCGGGATCTTCACCTCGCGCGGGCTCAGGCTGCCATTTTCGGCAACGCGCTCCACCTGCACGATCACCAGGCCGCCGGTATTGTGTACCGCGGTGGCCACGGCGAGCGCCTCCATGATCAGCGCCTCGCGCTCCATGGTGATGTTTCCCACGGGGTCGGCGGTGGTGCCGCGCAGGAACGCCACATCGAGCGGGAGCGCCTTGTAGAACAGGTACTCTGCGCCGCCGAGGGTGACCAGCTCGAACGCGGTCCTCGGTCGTCCGCTCGTTGATCTTCCCGCCGCCCTGCCGCGGGTCAACGAAAGTGCCCAGCCCAACCCGGGTCAGCAAGCCGGGCTTGCCGGCGGCGGTGTCCCGGAACAGCTGCGAGATAACGCCCTGCGGCAGATTGTGCGCCTCGATATCGTTGCCCACCGCCATCTTCCCCAGCTCTGGGGCCATTCCCCAATGACCGCCCACGGCCCGGTTCAGCAGGCCCTTATGGGCCAGCCGGTCCAGCCCCCGGCCGAGCCGGTTCCCCGCGGCCATGGTAAACACCAGCCCGAGGTCGCGGGGAGTGCCCGTCAGCAGGAACCGCTGCTCCAGCGCCAGTGCCAGCTCCTCGGCGAAGCACTGCCCCATAAACCCTTCGACCATGACCGAGTCGCCGTCACGAATAAGCCGCACCGCCTCGGCGGCGGTGACGATCTTGTCCCGCACCGAACTGCCGGACAAAGCTTCCGCGGGGATACGCATTGATGTTCCTCCTGAAGCGGATCCGGGCGGACCCTCTTGCCGTTGCGGTCAGCTGAATGCCGACGCCCCGTGATGCCTTGGCCAACGATGAGGGCCTGGGTCGTTCTGGGTGCCCCGAATGCCTGTATGGACTCGATGCCGGCCAGCCGGGGCCAGCTTGCCGGCGGCGGACCTGCCTTTGCACGGCCGCGAGCCTCCCCAGCAGTCCGCTCCTGACGGATGACATCTTCGGGCCGTTATGTAGGCTGGAATTCTCATTATCGCCAGGACCACGCTCACCCCCGGGGTGAGACCATGCTCACCTTGACGGATTGTCACCTGGCGGGCACTGTGGCAGCCAGACAACTGCCGCCCAGACCCTGCGGGAGAGAAAATCATGAGCATCCTCACACGTGCCGCCGTTTATACCGTCCGGATAGCCACCGTAACCGCCGCAGCCCCCGTGCTGGCCGGCGCGGCCGCTGCATCCGTGACCGCGGAGCTCGCCGGCTGGGAACTCCGCCAGCTCGCCAGCTCACCGCTGTCCGCTGAGGCCAGGCGGCTGAGGGCCGAATTCCGCGAGCTGGCCGACGTCGGCGTAAAGGCGCCAGACGGCGGCGGGCTAACGCTGGGGACGGCCGCGAGTGACACCGCCCCGATAGTACGGCCGCGCTCCGGTAAGCCCGTACTCAGCCTGCTGCCTTGATCACGCCACGCTAGACACGCCGGCCTACCGCGTCCGGGGCTGCCCGGTACTTCCACACATCCGGGTTGACCTCGATGCCCGTATCCGCTTCCGGTCATAGCGGGGACCGCGTCAGGCTGTTGTGCGCAGCGTGCCGCCGCGGTCAGGCGCTACCGACCAGCAGGCCTCGAGCAGCGCGGGGGCGAACAAGTGCGGCTCATTGATGCAGGCCCCGTGACCGGCGTCCACGTGGTGCACCGATGCGCCCGGGACCGCCCGCGCCAGCTCGAGCTGGCGGCTGGCCGGCACGACACGGTCCTGGGCGGTGATGACCACCGCGGTGGGCACATCGACCTGGCCGATCCAGCTGTCCGAGCTGAACTCGCAGACGGCCTGCATGGCCGAGACGGCGGTAGCCAAAGTGGTCCGCCGCAGCTGGGCGTGGGCCCACCTGCTCGTCGCCGGGTCGTCAATGCGGCCCAGCAGCTCCGTGCCCAAAGCCTCGGCGCTCATCAGATGCAGCATCGGGTTCCACTGCAGGACGGTGGCCATCGCCGGCACCGCCAGGGCGGCCAGTTGCTCCGCCGGTGACCCGCGGGCGTTGCGCGCGGTGGAGCACAACACCAGGCCTGACATCAGCGTGGCGTGCCGCCGGTACAGCAGCTGGGCAATCATGCCGCCCATGGAATAACCCACGGCGGCAAACTTGCGGATATCAAGGACCCCTGCCAGGGCGGCGATATCGTCAGCGCAATCTTCGAGCCGGAACCGCGGACGCACGCGGTTCCCGTCGCCATGGCCACGCAGGTCGGCGGCGACGACCCGGAAATGACGTCCGAGCGGCGCGAAGACCTTTCCCCAATTCAGCTCGGCCGTGAACGCCACCCCGTGGATCAGCATGAGCGTCTCCGCGCCGGGCGGGCCGGCGCACTCCCACACCCGCGTCGTCCCGCGGCCAGGCAGCTCCACCAGCCGCGTATGCGGCATCGCTGCTTCCCCAAGCATCCGGCGTTTCTCCTTTTTCGCTGCGCCCGGGCTCAGCTCACGCCCGGGCAGGCCGGCCGGCGCCTTGCGCATGGACGGCCTGGGTCAGGTTTGCGGGATTGCGGGCGGCGACCTGGCCCGGCCACCACGGCACGTGCGGCGGCGCCGGCCAGCACCGCCGGCGAGGTCCGCCGGCCCGGCACGTCGGGCAGCAGCAGCGCCTCGTCGCTGACGAACATCCCAGCAGTAGACCGCACCGATCCCTGCGGAGCCATGGACCTAGGTCCCGGCCGCTGGGCCGGAAGTCCGCCGGTGGTGCCGCCGCAGGCAAGGCAGCACGCCCGACTTCGCCGCAGACAGGGAAATCGGCGAGCGGACCCTTCTTTCTGATGCCCGCCCGCGTGGTCAAATGGGCACGTGCGTAGCGGCAGAGTGCCTAACGCCGCGGCGGAGGACGACGAGATGCGGCACCCGGCCGCCGCCCCGGGGCTGCGCGACCCGCGCCGCTGGACGGCCGTGGCGATCTGGCTGGCTGCCGCGATCGCCGCGTTCACGGTCTACCTTCCGCTGGCCCGGACCCGGGCCGTCAACTCCGACGGCGCGAGCAACGCCCTGCAGGCGTGGGACATGCTGCACGGCAACCCGCTGCTGCGGGGCTGGACGCTGTCCGACGTCTCCTTCTACACCACCGAACTGCCGCAGTACATGCTGGTGGAAATCGTTCGCGGGCTGAATCAGGACGTGGTGCACGTGGCCGCGGCCATGACCTACACCCTGGCGATCCTGCTCGCCGCCCTGCTGGCCAAGGGCAGCTCCACCGGCCGCGAGGCCGTGGCGCGGGCGGGAATCGCAGCCGGGATCATGGTCGCCCCGCAACTGGACTCCGGAACGAACGTCCTGCTCTCCTCGCCGGACCACATCGGGACGTCGGTACCGGTGATGCTGGTCTGGGTGATCCTGGACCGCGCGCGCCCACGCTGGTACGTCCCGGTCATCGCGGCTGTGCTGCTCGGCTGGGCCGAGGTGGCCGATGCGCTGGTGCTCTACATCGGGGTCCTCCCGCTCGCCCTGGTCTGCGCGGTCCGGGTCTACCGGGCCATGGTCATCCAGCGGCAGCCGCTGGCGGCGCAGTGGTACGACGTCGCCCTCGGCGCCGGGGCCCTGGTGGCGGCCGCGGCGGCTACGCTGGCGCTGCAGGTCATCCAGGCCCGCGGCGGGTTCCTCGCCTCGGCTCCGGCCACGCAATTCGCGCAGGGCGGCACCATCCTGTCCCGCAACCTGGGCATCACCGCCGAGGGCCTGCTGCTGCTGGGCGGCGCCGACTTCCTCGGCCTCCGGCTGAGTGCCAGCATCGCGATCGCGATGCTGCATACGGTCGGCGTCGTCCTGGCCGGCTGGGGAACCTGCCTGGCGGCGCGGCGCTTCCTGCGGGACCGGGACCTGGTCGCGCAGGTGCTTGTCGTCGCCGTGGTGATCAACCTGCTGGCCTACGCGCTCAGTACCCATGCTCAGTCGGTCCCGGATACCCGCGAGATCGATGCCGTGCTGCCGTTCAGCGCTGCCCTGGCCGGACGGCTGCTGGCCGCACGGCTCATGGCGGCCCGGCTGGTGCCGGTGCTGGCCATCGTCTTGCTCGGCTACCTGGGCGGCCTGGTGTACGAGATCAGCCGGCCGCCGGTGCCCGCACAGAACCAGCAGCTCACCTCCTGGCTGGCTGCCCACCATCTGCGCACTGGCCTGTCCGGCTACTGGGAATCAAACGTCGTCACGCTGACCAGCGGCGGTCAGGTCCGGATCCAGGCCGTCTGGACCGACGGCGGCGGCGTGCTTGCCCACAGCGACTACGAATCGGACGCGGACTGGTTCAACCCGGACCGCAACACGGCCAACTTCGTCGTAATCTTCCCCGGCAACCCCGCCTATCCCGGCTTTACCAGCACGGGGGCGGCGCTGGCGACGTTCGGTGCACCCGCGCGGACCTACCACGTTGCTGCTTACACGGTGCTGACCTGGAACAAGAATCTGCTGAGGGAACTTCGCTGAGCGGCGGGTACCCGGGCGGGGCCGCGGCGGGTCCGGCGAGCGGGACGGCTCAGAGCGCGGGCACGTTCGTTACGCTAAAATGACTGGACGGCAATGATCCTTACAACCCGTCCGGGGGAAGCGGCGGCTGGTTCACCCACCGGCGGGCGCCGGGAATGTCATTTACTGTCCCGCTTGCCTTGCTGTGACGGCCCGGGACCGCGATGTCCCCGCCCGTGACCGCTCATCCGGACCATGGCTGGAGCCTGCTGTGCAACGGAATCGTCCTCTTCGAGGTACCGGCGAGCTTCTTCCCGACGGATGGGTGGTGGCCCCTCGCCGGGCCGTGCCCGCCCGGGTTGGCGTTCCGGTCATGGCTGGTGGCCTATGACGCCGCCGGCGATCAGCGTGGCCCAGCCCGTGAATTGCGCTCCGCTGCACAGCGCATTCGGGCCCGGCTGCCCATACTGCTCCAGCACCGGGGACCGTAACCGGCGCGGGGCCGTACCGTCGCAGCCGTCACCGGTACCGCGGCGCCGTACATCAATCTTGTCGCTCTTTGCCGCTCTAAGGTCACGGTCTCCCGTGACATCTGATGATGGGCGCAGGTCACGACGGCAGAGCAAATCGCGGTAAAGCGGCCGTGAGCCCGGGTTTCTGATACGCCGGGTTTTTCAACCGGATTTGTCCTGCCGCGGCGGGATCATGGCGGCCGCCCAGCGGCTATATGTCACCGCCGCAGGCGCCGTCCCGGCCGGAAGCTAGCGTGGGCAATCCGAATTCACCGGGCAGAGTTCTGGCGCGCCTCTTGACGCCAAGGGACGCCGGCGACCACCTCGCCACGCCGGGAAGGCCGATGCAGCCGTAATCGAACATTAACTGATCGTTACGGGTAGGCTCCGAGGCGACTCACATCAGCGTGACTGATCACTATCTGGCTAGGGGGAGCCGGTGTGAGCATTGCAAACGTCAGGTTGGCCCACGATCCGGACTGCCGTCTCTTGCTGCCTGCCGACGACGCCGAATCGCCCGAGGTGACCATCCTCATCCCGGCGGCGAACGAGGAACTCACCATTGCGGACTTCGTTGTGTGGTGCCACGAAGGACTGCGTAAAGCCGGCGCCGTGGGCGAGGTACTCATCGTCGACAGCTCGTCGGACCGAACCGCCGAGCTGGCTCTCGCGGGCGGGGCGCGTGTCCTCAAGACTCCCCGGCGGGGGCTCGGCCGCGCCTATATCGACGCCTTGCCGTACGTGCGCGGCAAATACGTAATTATGGGTGATGCCGACTGCACGTACGACTTCCGCAGGCTCGCGCCCTTCATCGACGCGATGCGCAGCGGCACCGAATACGCGATGGGCTCGCGCTGGCGGGGTTCGATCGAGTCAGGAGCGATGCCCGCTCTGCATCGCTACTTCGGCACGCCCGCCACAACCTGGATGCTCAACCGCCTCTACGGCAGCCACTTCAGCGATATCCATTGCGGGATGCGGGGCATCACCCGTGACGCGCTCTGCCGCATGGGCCTGACGGCCCAGTCGTGGGAGTACGCCTCCGAGATGGTGCTGAAGTCGGTCCGCATGGGGCTGCGGACCACGGAGGTGCCGGTCACCTTCTACAAGGACCGTGACGGCCGCCTATCGCATCACAAGCGTTCGGGCTGGTTCTCCCCATTCCGGGCCGCGTGGATCAACCTGCGCGCCATGTTCATCCACGGCGCAGAATTCTTCCTGTTCAAGCCCGGTATCGTGCTTTTCGCCATTGGCCTGCTGTTCACGCTGCCATTGAGCTTCGGCGGGATCACGATAGGCCCGCTGACGTTCAACCTGTACTGGATGCTTATCGGCTTGACCATGGCGGTGCTGGGCCTCCAGAGCATCTATTTCGGCTGTCTCGCCCATGTTTTCCTCGATTACACGGGTGCAGCACGACGACGGTGGCGACGCATATTCCGCTACACAAACGCGGTCGTTGCCAGCGGGCTGCTGTGCACGCTCGGGTTCGCGCTTTCCGCGACGGTGCTCGTGCATTACGTGACCCACGATTTCTCGCTGCCGAATCCTTCGTCCGCTATCGACCATCTTGGAATTGCTGGGCTGCTGTTCATGATCATCGGCTTCTCGACGTTCTGTTTCACCCTGCTTCTGCACGCCACCGAGGTGCGTTACGGAGAAAAGGACGATGGCTGACACTGACGTCGCCCGGGACACGGCATTCGGCCAGGAGGGCAGGATCACGGCCGTCGATCGTGCCGGGGTCTGGCTGTCGGGTCGCCAGATCCGGCGGACGGTCGGCAGCATCGACGGCAAGGACGTCGGCGACTTCGGCTGCGGCTTCCAGGCCACTTACATACGCACGGTCCTCGCCAGGGTCAGGTCGGCGACGCTCGCCGACATCGCACTGGCCGACGATCTCAAGTCGCGGCCGAACGTCACGGCGATCGAGGGGAAGCTTCCCGGCATCCTCGCAGACGTTGCCCGATCAGTCACTCCATGTCATCCTCTGCACGTCCGTACTGGAGCACCTGTGGGAACCCGGCAAGACCCTCACCCATTTCCGGCGACTGCTGCGGCCTGGCGGCGTGTGCGCCATCAACGTCCCGTCCTGGCGGGGTAAGCGGGCATTGGAGTTCTCAGCGTTCCGCCTGGGCCTGTCGCCGGCCAGCGAGATGGACGACCACAAGAGGTATTACGACCCTCGTGACCTGTGGCCCCTGCTGGTTGCCGCCGGTTTCATGCCGCATGGCATTCGGTGCTTCAGGCACAAGCTTGGGTTGAACACATTTGCGATATGCAAAGTCGATCCAGTGGAGATCTGAATGACATTTTCGAATGCCTTCGTCAAGGAGTCCATCGACGTTCTGACGTCGATCGACACTGATGAGATCGAGCGACTGGCCGAGGGCCTGGCCCAATGCCATGGGCTTTAGAGGGAACGGCGCGGCGGGCTGTTGCGGGTTATGGTCACGTTGGGTGACCGGTGGCGGGGTTGTGCCGGTTTCCGGCGAGATAGGTGAGGCTCCTGGTAGAAGAGGGATTGCTTAGATCATCCTTCGTCCCAGGAGCCTCTTGTGAAGTTGTACCCGGTCGCGTCGTTTTCTGCCAGCAGTGCGGATGCGAGGGAGATTCCGGGCGGCGGGACGCTGATGGTGGCAGTGCGGCTGTGCGACCTTGTGTCTCCGGCGGGGCGGCCGTCGGCCGGGGGTGACCGGTCGGCGCTGGTCATAGCGGGGACGGAGCGGATCCGGACCGGTGACCAGGTGGTTTTCCTGAAGGTGGTGGCGGTCGCGCCAGCGCGGGTCCGCAGGGACGGGCGGGTGCAGGCGCAGGGCAGCCCGTGCGATCACGCGACGCTCGGGCCTTTGGAGGAGTGGCTGGAGGAGCAGGCGGGGCCGGGCGTGATCGACGGCATCGCGGGCGCGGCTGCGCTGTCCGGGCCGGTGAAGGGGGAACGGAAGAGGCTGCTGACCAGGGAGTTCATGGTCCGCGCGATCGTCTTGATGACGCTTATGCCGGACGCGGACGCCCGGGAGGTGATCATCGCGCTGGCGGGGGACCTGGCCATGGTGCCGTGGGCGCGGGCGTGGCGGCCGGCGTCGCCGCGGGCGTTCGGGGACTGGCGGGCCGCCCTCGGCCCGCAGCCGCTGGAGGAGCTGCAGGACATCGTGCTGCGCGCGTCGCACGCCGAGCATGAGGCCCGGGACTGGCGGGCGGTCGTGATCGGCAGGCTGAAGGTGTCGTCGGCGGACGGGACGCTGGTCCGGGTGCCGGACACGCCGGCGAACCGGGCCGCGTTCGGCTCCGTTGGCACGGGGGATGACTCCAGCCCGTTCCCGCAGGTGCGGGCGCTGCCGCTGAACGACGCCTCTACCCGGGCGCTGCTGGGGATGCCGCACGGCCCGGCCGGCACGGACAAGGCCGCCGCGGAGCAGAAGCTGCTGGACACGGCCATGGAGCAGTACCCGCACCTGTTCACCATGGACCGGGTCTGGCTGCTGGACAGGAACTTTCCGGGTACGGCCCGGATCGCCCGGCTGACGGCACGCACTCACGTGCTGATCCGGCTGAAAAGCGACATACCGCTCAGGAGGATCTCGGGCATCCTCGCTGACGGCTCCTATATCGCAGAGCTCTCCGGCAACGGCGTCACCATGACCGTCCGCGTCATCGAGTACTTCATCGATGTCGGGGGCCAGGTCGTGCCGGAGATGTTCTGCCTGGTCACCGACCTGACGGACTGGCGGGAGTACCCGGCGCCGGACCTGGCGGCGCTGTACAAGTGGCGGTGGGACGGGTCGGAGACCGCCCTGCGGGAGGCGAAATCCTGCCTGGACGGCGCCGGCCCGTCGGCCGGGCCGATGCTCCGCTCGCAAACCCCGGGCCTGGTCCGGCAGGAACTCGCGGCCTGGGCCGCCGCCACAGAGATGACCCGTGGCGTCGCCCGTGGCGCCGCCCTCGCCGCGGTGCCCGCCCGGAAGGGACGCCGCGCCGGGCAGCCCGTCTGGCCCCGCGAGATCCCCTTCACCACCACGCGCCGCGCCATCATCGCCGCGATCCGCCTCGGGAAGACCGGTTACACCGCCCTGACCAGCACACTCGGCAAACTGCGCACGGTTGTCGACCGGAACCGGCACCGCGCCCGCAAGGCGAAATGCGCCAGCACCTTCGGGCACGCCAGCCGCGCGGATACCGCCACCTGCATCGCCGGGGCCGTCATCACCCTCGCCAACAAGCCCGCCTGACCAGCGGCAACAACCACCGCAGCCAGAACTCCCCAGAGAAGCTGGCCCGCCAGCCCGTGGAGCCGGCCGTTGCCCGGCACGACACGCCGGCCCTCAGCATGCCCCAGACCGGAAACTACACGCCGTAACCAAAACCAGCAGGCCCGCACCGCCCGCCGAAAAACACCCAAATGCCTAAAGCCCATGGCATTGGGGCCTGGCCGCCGCTCGTGAACGCGATGGCCGCCTGTTCATCCTGGGCGTCGGTGGTTCAGCGGGCCACGCGTCGCACGCCGTCAACGATTTCCGCAAGATCTGCGGCTTCGAGGCATACACGCCGACCGACAACGTGTCGGAACTCACCGCGCGCACGAACGACGAGGGCTGGGACACCACATTCACCCAGTGGCTCAAGGGGTCACGGCTCGCCGGCCGCGACGCACTGCTCGTCTTCTCCGTCGGTGGCGGAAACGCAGCGAAGGGGGTTTCGACCAACCTGGTCGCCGCGCTCGGGCTTGCCCGCGAGCGCGGAACCCCGATCTTCGGCGTCGTGGGCCGCGATGGAGGCATGACGGCCAAGCTCGCCAACGCCTGCGTGGTTATCCCACCGCTCTACGCCGACCACACCACGCCGCACACCGAGGGCCTGTGCGCCGTGGTGTGGCACCTGCTGGTGTCGCATCCGGCCCTCGCCCGCACGGCGACCCGATGGGAGTCACTGCGGTGAGCCAGCGATCCATCCGGACGGCATATGCCCGCACGGCGACCCGATGGGAGTCACTGCGGTGAGCCAGCGATCCATCCGGACGGCATATGCCCGCACGGCGACCCGATGGGAGTCACTGCGGTGAGCCAGCGATCCATCCGGACGGCATATGCCCGTACGGCGACCCGATGGGAGTCACTGCGGTGAGCCAGCGATCCATCCGGACGGCATATGCCCGTACGGCGACCCGATGGGAGTCACTGCGGTGAGCCAGCGATCCATCCGGACGGCATATGCCCGTACGGCGACCCGATGGGAGTCACTGCGGTGAGCCAGCGATCCATCCGGACGGTATGTGTCGTGGGCGGTGCCGGTTTCATCGGCGGCCACTTCGTCGACCGTTTGCTCACCAGCGACGCGACCGAAGAGCTCACCGTGTACGACAACTTCTCGTCCGGGCGCGAATGGCATCTGGCCGCGCATCGCGCCGATGCACGACTGAAGGTGATCAAGGGTGACGTGCGGGACCTAGAGCATCTCGTGGCCGCGATGGACGGGCACGACACCGTGATCCACCTCGCGTCGAATCCGGATATCGCGCGTGCGATGACCGACCCGGCGGTCGACTTCGACCAGGGCACGCTGCTGACCCATCACGTCGCCGAAGCCGCCCGCCGTGGTGGCGTGGAGATGGTGCTTTACGCCTCCGGCAGCGGCGTGTACGGCGACCTCGGCCACCGCGAGGCGACCGAGGATTACGGGCCACTGGTTCCCGTGTCCACCTACGGAGCAAGCAAGCTCGCGGGTGAAGCCCTGCTGGCGTGCTATGCAGCCATGTTCGGCGTCACCGCGCGGGCGTTTCGATTCGGAAATGTCGTCGGGCCACGCCAGACACACGGCGTGGGCTTCGACTTCATCCGCCGTCTTCTCGACGACCCGTGCCGCCTGCGCATACTTGGTGACGGCCAGCAAAGCAAGTCTTATATCCATGTTGACGACGTTGTCGAGGCCGTCCTGCACGCAGCGGGCCTGGCCAAGGAAGCCTTCGCGGTATTCAACGTCGCGACCGGTGACTACATCACGGTGACCGAGATCGCCGAACTCGCCGTGGACGTCGTCGGCCCGCCCGCTGGAGGCACCCGGTTCGAATACACGGGCGGGGACCGCGGCTGGAAGGGCGATGTACCCGTCGTTCGCCTCAATACCGACCGCATCCGCGCACTGGGCTGGAAAAATCAGCGTACCGCGCGGCAGGCTCTGCGGGCATCCATGCAGTCCATACTCGTCGACGCGCGTGCGGGGCGGTTCGACGCGTGATCGCGACACGCAGCCGCCCGGCTGTCTTCCTCGACCGGGACGGAGTGCTCAACGAGGCGTTCGTCCGGGGCGGCGTCCCCACACCTCCCCGATCGCTGGAAGAGTTCCGCGTTCTGCCAGGTGTCGCCAGGGCGTGCGCTGACCTGCGGCGGGCTGGCTTCGTCCTCGTCGTGGTGACCAATCAGCCAGATGTCGCCCGGGGGACGCTGACCGCCGCCGAGGTCGGCACGATGCACGAACGGCTGCGCGGCCGCGTGCCGCTGGACGAGATCTGCGTGTGCATGCACGACGACTCTGACGTCTGCGCCTGCCGCAAGCCGCAGCCAGGCATGCTGCTGGACGCCGCGGAGCGGCTGAACCTCGATCTTGCCCGCAGCGCCAGCGTCGGAGACCGATGGCGGGACATCGAAGCGGCGCGGCGCGCCGGGGTGAGAGCCATATACGTCGAGCGTCACTATGACGAGCCGGCACCGGTCGGCGCGTACATCGCCGTAGCAAATCTGGCCGAAGCCGCGGCGTGGATCCGACGGCAGGAATGGGCAACGGAGGGCCCGACAGATGACTGATCTGGGACTCAAAACCGTGAAGATCTTTGCGGATGGCGCCAACCTCCAAACACTCTTCGGGCTGGCCGATCACCCGCACATCGCCGGATTTACGACGAATCCGACCCTGATGCGTCAATCTGGCGTCAGTGACTACGAGGGATTTGCCCGCAAGCTGCTCGAGCACATCACCGACCGGCCGGTTTCGTTCGAGGTCTTCGCCGATGAGCACGACGAAATGCTGCGCCAGGCTCGTCTGATCGCATCGTGGGGCAGCAACGTCTACGTAAAGATCCCCGTCACCGACACGCGCGGGCAGAGCACAGCCGCAGTCGTACGAGAACTGACCGATTCGGGCGTGCACGTGAACGTGACCGCGCTCATGACGCTGAGCCAGGTCGAGGCCGTCACCGCCACGCTCGCTGGTGGTTCCCGGGCGGTTATCTCCGTGTTCGCCGGCCGCGTCGCGGACACGGGGAAGGATCCGCTCCCGCTGATGAGGGCGGCACTGGAGACAATGGCGCCCTATCCCGAGCTTGAACTGCTCTGGGCCAGCCCACGAGAGATCCTCAATGTGCGGCAGGCAGACAACCTCGGCGTCCACATCATCACCGTTACGCACGACCTGCTGAAGAAGCTGGCGCTGCTGGGGCGGGACCTCGATGCCTTCTCGCTGGAAACGGTTCGCATGTTCCACAACGACGCCGTGACCGCGGGATATCTCCTATGAGCACGCCCGATCGCGCGATCCGCGCAGCCGGATCGGAAGCTCTGGACCCGGGCGACTGGGACCATCATTGGAATGCCTACGGGGAGGCAGCCGAGGGCAACCCGGCCAGCGTCTACCGCCGTCAGCTGGTGCTGCACCTGCTCGGCCGGCCCCCGCCGGCGCGACGGTACTGGATATTGGCAGTGGGCAGGGCGAGTTCGCTATCCACCTGCGGGAGACGTACCCGGATGTGGCGGTGTGCGGAGTCGAGTACAGTTCGGCCGGCGTCGAACGCAGTCGCGCCGCCGCCGCCGCACGCGCGGCCGAGGTCAGCTTCACCCAGCTTGACCTGATGCAGCCGGTCACGCTCGGCGCCGATCAGCCGGCCGCCGGGTATGCCGTGTGTTCCGAGGTGCTTGAGCATGTCGCCGAGCCGGTGCGATTGCTCCGCAACTCAGCGAGCCTGCTCGCACCGGGCTGCCGGGTGGTCGTCACCGTGCCTGGCGGCCCGCGCTCGGCCTTCGACCGGCACATCGGCCATCATCGGCACTTCACGGCCGCGGACCTGCACGGCGTGCTCACCAATGCGGGATTTGCCGTCGAGCGGGTGCTGCGCGCGGGGTTTCCCTTCTTCAACATCTACAAGCTTGTCGTTATCGCGCGGGGCCGTCGTCTCATTGCCGATGTCGAGGACCGCGCGCCGGATTCGACGCCGTCGAGGGCCGAGCTGGCCGCAGCGCGTTTCTTCGACCTGGGATTCAGGCACAGTCGCGACGACTTCCCGTTCGGCTGGCAGATGGCGGCCGTTGCGCGCTTCCCGAAGGCGGATCTCACATGATCATTACCCGTGCTCCCCTCCGGATCACCCTCGGCGGCGGCGGTACCGATCTGCCGTCGTACTACGCGGACTTCGGCGGATTCGTGCTGTCCGCGGCCATCTCGAAATACATCTTCATCGCGATCAACCGGACATTCACGCCGGACTACTTCCTGAAGTACTCGGCACTCGAGCGCGTCGGGCGTCCCGGGCAGATCGAGCATCCGATCGTCCGCGAGGTGCTGCTCGCCCATGACATCGGCCCGTCCGTCGAGATCGTGAGCATGGCCGACATCCCGTCCGGTACCGGCCTGGGCTCGTCGGGAGCGTTCACCGTGGGACTGCTCCGCGCCGTCCACGCCTTCCGCCGTGACCACGTGGGCGCAGGCGACCTGGCCAAGGAGGCCTGTGCCATCGAGATCGACCGCCTCAGCAGGCCTGTTGGCAAGCAGGACCAGTACGTGGCCGCGTTCGGTGGCCTCAAGTGCTTCGACTTCAAGCCCGATGGTCAGGTCGAGGCGTCACCGCTCGGCGTGTCCACCGAAACCCTTTATGACCTCGAGGAACACCTGCTGATGTTCTTCACTGGCTACTCCCGCGACGCCGACCGGGTGCTGGCTGAGCAGAAGGTGCGGTCGGAGGGTGGCGACGTGCAGATGATCGACAACCTGCACTTCGTGAAGGAACTCGGCCTGCGCAGCAAGGCCGCTCTTGAGCAGGGCGACACGGAGGGTTTCGCCATGCTCATGCACGAGCACTGGGAGCATAAGAAGAAGCGGTCGACGTCGATGTCGAACAGCGACATCGACCGCTGGTACCAGCTCGGCCGCGATAGCGGAGCGCTGGGCGGCAAACTGGTCGGCGCCGGGGCGGGCGGCTTCCTGCTCTTCTACACCCATGACCACCGCGCACTACGGCAGGCCATGGCGGCCGAGGGGCTCACGGAAGTCCGTTTCGCCTTCGATCACGATGGCAGCACCGTTATCGCTCGTGACTAGGGTGCATCGATGCAATGCGTAATCCTGGCCGGTGGCCTCGGGACCCGCATGTGGCCCGAGACCAGGACCATCCCGAAGACTCTGCTGCCCATCGCGGGGACGCCGTTCGCGACATGGCAGCTGTCGTGGCTGGCACGGTCCGGGATTGACTCGGTCGTCTACTGTGTGGGGCATCTGGGCCAGCTGATCCGCGACCACGTCGGCGACGGCGCCTCATGGGGGCTGTCGGTCCGCTACGTTGACGAGGGTGATCATCTCCGGGGTACCGCGGGTGCGCTGCGGCTCGCCTATGAGGAGAGGGCGCTAGAGGAGGACTTCCTCGTTCTCTACGGCGATTCCTGGCTGCAAACCGATCCTGCCCGGGTGCTGCGGGCGGCACGTGAGCGCCGCGAGCCCGCGCTGATGACCGTCTTCCGCAACGATGGCCGCTGGGACGGCAGCAACGTGGTGCTCGAAGGCACGCGCATTGCCCGCTACGCGAAGGGATTGACCACACTTCCGGCACAGATGCGCTGGATTGACTACGGGCTGCTGGCCTTCCGCCGTGGGGTCATCGGGGCACGAGTGCCGGCCAGCGCGCCGGAGGACCTCGCCCCGCTCTGCAGCGGGCTGGCCGACGATGGCCTGCTGGCGGGGTTCGAGGTCAGCCAGCGGTTCTATGAGATCGGCTCGGTAGCCGGACGCGACGAGCTCGAAGCTCTGTTCACGGCCCGATGCGGGCAGCGCAGCCGCTATTAGGCTGACGGGCTTGACCGGGACCTAGAACCACTCGATCGGGGGGAGGCGGAGTTTGCCAGGCGCAGTGCGGCGTTCGATGCCTCTCGTGGCCGGACTTGGTGTGCTGGCCGGTACCTCCTACGTGACGCTGGTTCTCGCCGGCCGCCTGCTCGGCGCGGCCGCATTCGCGGGGATATCCGTTCTCTACGTCCTTATCAGCAGTTTCGCGACCGGGCTGTTCCTGCCGGTCGAGCAGGAGATCGCGCGCCGGCGCGGTCACGAGCGGGGATCAGTGACCTTCGACCCAGCTCTCGTCCGGCGTGCGGTGGTGGTCAGCATGGCTGCCGCGATCGCGATCTGTCTCCTCGCCGTCGCCGCCCGCCCGGTGTCGCTGCGGCTGCTGGGCGGCAGCTGGGACCTGCTGGGCGCGCTATGCGTAGCGCTGCCGGGCTATGCGCTCTGCTTCGTGTCGCGCGGCGTCTTCGCGGGCAGCAGGGAACTGCGGCGCTACGGGCTGCAACTGGGCGTGGAGGGCGGCTTGCGGCTGGCGGGCATGCTGTACCTCGTGGCCATCGGCGCGCACAGCGTCGCCGCGGTCGGCTGGCTCTTCGGCGCGGCACCATGGATCGCGCTCGCCGCGTCCCTCGCCGGGCGGACAGCTCGTCTCCCTGAGGCGAGGGTGTCCATCGTCCGGGGTGGTCCGCTCGGGTCGGCACTCGGGCTGCTGTTGATCAGCTCGCTCGCGGCCCAGTTGCTCGTCAACGCGGGGCCGGCGATCATTCAGTTGCTCGCCACGCCCGCCGAGCGGGCGCGGGCCGGGGCGTTCCTGGCCGCTCTCGTGGTTGTGCGCATACCCGTGTTCCTTTTCACCGCCGTCCAGCCGAGCTTCCTGCCCGCCATGGCTCAGCACTCGGCCGTGGACCGGAAGGCGAACTTCGTCGCCTTGACGAGGCGGGTACTCACAACCTGCCTGGCGCTGACGGTCGTCAGCACGGTCGCGGCCGTGGCTCTGGGCCCGATACTGATCCGGTACCTCTTCGGCTTCCGGGACGGGGTGGGCGCGGTCACCTTCCTGGCCATGGGCGTCTCGGTCGGCCTCTGCCTGGTAGCAATGATCCTCGCGCAAGCCTTGCTCGGGCGGGGCATGCACGCGTGGACCACGGCTGGCTGGGTCATCGGATTGGCCGGGATGCTAGCCGGTACCGCCCTGCCGGGCAGCGCAGTAGACCGGGCCACGACCGGCTTCCTGCTGGGTGCTGTGGCTGCCGCCTGCACGTACGCCGTGCTGCTCGCCACTGCCCTGCGACGGTGGACCGCACCCGGCCCTATCAGCACAGTTCCCCAGCCGAGGCCGCCGTATTCGGCCAAACCGGCGCCGTAGCCTGCCGACGTTACTTTCCGAGGTGTGCAGTTGACCTATCAATGGCTCAATCCGGGTGAATGTGTGGCCGCTCTGCTGCTGCTGGCCGTGGGTGTCGGCCTGATGCTGATCGCGCAGAAGCGCAACTGGCGGCCCCCGCTGACGCTAGCGATCTGCACCGCCGTGGTACTGCGGCTGGCGATGCTCGCCCTCGCCTACCACGTGCGTCCGTGGGACCTTGCGTACGACTTCCAGAACGTGGGACTCGCGACCCTGCAGCACCGTGACCCGATCCTGGCCACCGCAACTGTCCGCTGGAGCTACCTGCCGGTCTATGACTTCGTGCTTGCGGGGGCGTACTGGGCGCATATACATTTTCACATCTCCTGGCTCATCACCGCCCGGATCCCGTCCATCGTGTGTGACCTCGGCGTTGTCGTGCTGGTCGGCAAGGCGGCAGGCGCCGCGGGCGAGCGGGCGGAGCTGCGCCGGTTCCAGTACGCGTGCAACCCGCTGGCCATTCTGGTGTCCGCCGTCCACGGCCAGGTCGATCCTGCGTGCCTGCTGTTCTCGTTCGCCGCGTTCGCGCTCGTGCTGCGGGCGGGCACGCGGATCTCCGGCCGGGCCGCCGCCACCGCTGGCCTCCTGCTCGGCCTGGGCATCGGGGCAAAGACCTGGCCCGTGCTGTTCGGCCCGGCGCTGTTGCTCGCGCTGCCGTCAGCGCGCCGCCGCTGGCAGTTCGCCGCCGCAACCGGCGGGATCATCGCGCTGCTGTTCGTCTCGATGCCGCTCACCGTGGGCACTCCGGTCAGCAAGCTCCCCTACCTGGCCAAGGTAATGACGTACTATCACCCGCCGATCGGAACCTGGGGCTGGGCGGGGGTATGGGTGGCGATCCACCCGACAAGGCTGCCGACCACCCAGGATCCGTTGTGGATCAACGTCGGCTCCATCGGCGCGAAACTCGCCGTCGCCGGCGCCCTGCTCACGGTGTGGTGGTGGCGGCGCGCCCACCCCCTCGACATCGCGACCGCGACCACGACCGCGCTGCTGGCGATTACGCCAGCGTTCGGCAACCAGTACCTGCTCTGGCAGGCCCCGTCGCATACCGCCTACCCGACACGGCTGTCGATGCCGCTGCAGATCGTCCTCGGCACTTACGCCGCGACGTTTTATCTGCCGATGTCGATGCTGACATGGGCTCACTGGCAGTTCGTCGACAAGCTCATGATGATCGTTAGCCTCGGGGTGATCGGGTTGATGATTGCCGCCATGCCGTGGGACCGGCGCGTGTGGCACCGACCTCAGGAGGGGCTTCCCGTGCCGGAATGCACCCCTGATACGGCGGCGGCCTAGGGCGACCATTCGGCAGAACTATCTGGCCGGCTGATGTGCGGCTGCGGGCGGCCGAGTAAGCCGAACTTACTTGGCGACGGTACGTCGATCGGGGCGCTGACCTTGGCCTTCGTGAGATCTACCCGTCCGGGTTCTGGCTACATACCTGACCAGCGCAAACTCAGATCATGGTAACCAGTGAAGGCCGCTGATTTTCTGTCCAGAAAGAACTTTCCCACGTCGGCGTTCTCGCAGGTCAGAGTAGGGATTTGCGCCTCAGGCCGACGTAAGTTCGGAGTAAGCCTGGCCGAAAGGCCCGGTAGGTTACCCGGGTGACCACGCCTCCGGCGAGAGATGGGTCTACGCCAACGCCGACATCACCAAGACCGAGCAAGCGCGCGAGATCATCGCCTTCGCCATCCCTTGGTGGAACGACCGGCCCCTGCACTTCCGCTTCCAGCCCCGCTGACATCTGCCAGCGACACGATTCGCCGCGACCCAGCCGACCGGGCGGCGAGCGGCCCAGCCCCCTCAACCGATTTTCTGCGCCGAGGATCGAGGCTAGGGGGCGCGGGGTTTGGTTTGGCTGGGCGGGGGGCTATCCAGGGTGAGGGCGCCGCCGGGGTGGGTGAAGTGCAAGGTGGCGTTGGGATTCCCGGTGATGGTCCAGCCGAGGAGGTGGATGTAGTACTGGTGGTGCACGAAGCAGAACAGGGCGGTGTCGTTGAGGCTGGTGATGCCGCCGTCTTTCCAGGGTCTGAGGTGGTGGGCGGTGGACCAGGCGGCGGGGATGCCGCAGCCGGGGAACCGGCATCCTTGGTCGCGGGCCTCCAGGGCGCGGCGGATGGCGGGGGTTTCGGTGCGGTAGCGGCGGCCGACGTCCAGGGGGATGCCGTCGCTCCAGCGGATCACGGAGATTTCGGCGCGGCAGGCCAGGGCCAGGACCTGGCGGGCGGTGAGCATGGTGCCGTACCCGGTGCGGGCCAGCGCCGGCCCGGGCAGAGGTGGCCTCTGGCTGGCGGCGGCACCCGGCGGGCGCGGGCCAGGCCTGTGGCTGGGCGCGGGTGCCTCACCGGTCCCGCCCGCAGCGCCGGGCTCGCCGGTCCTGCCCGCAGCGCCCGTCCCGGCGGTCCCGCCGGCAGTGCCCGTCCTGCCGGTGCTGCCGGCAGCGCCCGTCCTGCCGGTCCCGCCCGCAGCGCCGGTCCCGCCGGTCCCGCCCGCAGCGCCGGTCCCGGCGGTCCCGCCCGCAGCGCCGGGCTCGCCGGTTCCGGACGGGCCGGTCCCGGACGGGCCCGATCCGGTGGCCCCGGGCGCGCCTGGCCCGGTGGTCCCGGGCGCGGTGGTCCCAGCGGGGCGGGGGGCGGTCATCCCGGGTGAGCCGGGTGTCCCGGAGGCGCCGGCCAGGGTGTGTTCGTCGACCATGATGCTCAGGTGCGGGGCGGCGCCGTGCCGGGTGCCGGCTGTCCCGGCGTCCAGGGCGGCCTGGCAGGCGGCGGTCAGGCCGTCCATCCGCCGCTGCGCCGCGGTCCGGGTGTCCTCGGTGCCCAGGGGCGGCCCGAACGCGTGCACCGCGGTCTTGATGATCTCCAGCGACAGCCCATCCCCGCACGCCCCCGAAATGGTGCCGGTCTCGTCCAGGGTGATGCCGAACGACAGGTGACGGCGCTCGAACCGCTTGCGTTCGCGTTCCTCGGCCCGGTCCGGGTCGGCCCGGTAGATCAGGTCCTCCCCCAGGTGACGCAGCTGGGCCGGGTCCAGCGCCGGCGCCGCCCACGGCGCACCCGCGCCGCCGCGCTGATCTGCCGTCTCACCGGTCCCGGTGTCCGCCTCCGGCTGGCCGCTGGCCGGGCCCGCCTGCCCGCTGCCTGGTTCCTCAGGCGGGTGGTCTGGTCGCGGCGCGGGCCCGTCCGCCGGCTGGATGCGGGCGAAGGCCAGCAGCTGCTCCTCCGCCACCTCCCTCAGGGCGCCAGGGATCTGCGCGGCGGCGCGGCAGATCACGTGCGCCGCATCGAAGGAGATCTCCCCGGCCATTAACGCCTTCCCCGTCGCCTCCAGCCGCCGCAGGCCACGGCCGGTGGCGACCAGTTCCCCCGCCCGCCCCGGCGACCGCCCGCACCCATGCCGCAAAAACGCCGCGGTGGAGGAATACCCCGCCTCGGCCGTCCCGTCAACGGCGTCCAGGGCGGCGGCCAGCCGGGCCAGCTCCCCCTGCACCTGATCGGCGAACCCGGCCAGGTCACGGACCTGGCCCAGCAACGTGACCGCATCGGTGAGCCCGGGGCCGAGCGCGGCCAGCTCGGCCAGCACCCGGTCCCGCGCCGTCACACCAGGGGAACACATAACCGAATCATCCCACGGGGCACCGACATTTCCGGATCTGTGCTCGCATCTCTGCCGGGGAATGCGATGGCCCGGCGGCACCACCTGCGGGAACAGCACGCACTTGCCGCAAGCCTCGGTGTCCATGAACGTTCGCCGGGTTGATCATGCGGCCCGTGGTCTGGGGCAGCCCCAGCGTTGCTGACGTTTCTGCCGGGGAATGCGATGGCTAGTACGGTGTCCATGAACGTTCGCCGGGTTGATCATGCGGCCCGTGGTCGGGGGCAGCCCCAGCGTTGCTGACGTTCGCTGCGGATGCGGATGCGGGCGCGTTTGCGGCGCTGCGCGGCGAGGACGCCGGGATGGCGGGATGGCGGCGTCGGCGGGACCCTGGCGCGGCGGGAAGCCCGCCGGTGGCGTGGGGAGCAGGTGCGACGGGGTCATCCGGGCAGGTGCCGGGCAGCACGCGAACGGCGTGCGTCCGCCGCGTGCCCCGGTACCCGGCACCGGCGTCTGGCCCGCGCGGGCAGCGGTGCCGCTGTCCGCGCGAAGCTTCATCAACGGGCCTGCCGCAGTTCTCGCCATATCTCCCGGGCGTCGTCGCTGATGAGGCAATACGGATTGCTGCCGTCCCGGCTCACGATCTCGAAGCGGGGCCGTTCACCCCGGCGCGGGAGGAGGGTGACCGAATATCGCGGGAACGCGATGCGCAGCGCGGCGGCCTGGACGTGGGCGCCCGGTGCCGGGGGCGGCTCGCCGGTCGTCATGACGCCTGCCCGAGGACGTCACGCGCCACCGGCTCCGCCTGGTCGTCCGCCACGATCAGCTCGCGTAGCTCGTCCGGGCCGCTCGCCACCAGGGCGCGCCCGTTGTCGAGCCGCTTGGCGACCCACCCGGCCCGGGTGACCGCCAGGTCGTACGCCTCTCCCCAGCGCCAGCGCCAGGCCATCCTGGCCAGGGACAAGCCGCCCATGCTCTGGGTGATCCTGGACGAGGGAGTGCTCCGCCGCCCGGTCGGCGGGGAAGTGGGTCATGAAGGACCAGCTCCGCCGGCTCGCCGAAGTGGCACGTCGGCCGAGGGTTATTCTCCAGGGTCATTCCGCTGTCGGCCGGAGCACATCAGGGCATCAGCGGTAACTTCGTCCTCGCTGAGTTCGAGCACAGCCCGCCCGTCGTCTACCAGGACACAGCGGCGCGCGGGCAGATCATCGAGGAGGCCAACGACATCGAAGGCGTCTCGCTCATGTGGGATACGCTCGTTTCGGAGGCGCTGCCCCGGAGCGCCTCGTTTGAGCTTTTGGAGGAAGTGGCGAAGACATGGACCTGAGCCGCGTCACATGGCGGAAGGCCAGCTACAGCGGGAACGGTGGTGCGTGCATCGAGGTGGGCACCTCCCCCCGCACCGTCGCCGTCCGCGACAGCAAGGACCCCGAGGGGCCAAAGCTCGCGTTCACGCCCGGACGCTGGCAGGAGTTCACCCGCAGCATCAAGACCGGCGCGCCCGAGGTGTAGGTTCCCGCTGAGTTCTTCCACTTCCCGAGCGGGTCTTCCGCTTGACTTCCAATTGGAAGACTCGCTCGGAGACTGAGAAGACTCGCTCGGAGACTGAGAAGACTCGCTCGGAGACTGAGAAGACTCGCTCGGAGACTGAGAGGTAAGCGGCTACGGCCGGACTTCGACGCAGCCTGTGACCGTCGGGATTGAAGAGTTCGCGGGTAAATAGAGCCCCCGTGCCCAGTGGAAAGATTCTGGGAATCCCCAGGTCAATCAAGATCAACTGGAAAACCTCGCGGGGAACCTGCACGAGGGCTGAGCCGGGCCCGCCGCGGGCGCCTGGGCAGCCTTGCAGGGGTGATCCGGGCGTACCGCCAGGCTGGTGCCCGGCCGAACGCCCTCCAACGTCAGGACCTCCGACCCTGGATGCGCAATCGCCGCCGGGTGACGGTGAAAGCCAGGCCATGGGCACACGATCGGTGCTTGCGCCCCGGCCACTCCCCCCAAAGGGGAGCGGAAAGGGGCTAAGCACAGGTGGCGGGGGTCCCGGCGAACTCTGACACGGGAGGTCACGATGGCATCAGCGGCAATCAAGCCGGACAGCGGCGCGGGCGGCCGGCACGCGGAAGGCCGCGGCTTGGGGCTGATCATCTTCGCCTCGATCCTGCTGTTCGTCGTTGGCTTCTTCAACATGCTCTACGGCATCGCCGCGATCGCCAACTCGCACGTATTCGTCGCCAACGCGCACTACGTGATCGGCGACCTGCGCGCTTGGGGCTGGGCCACGCTCATCATCGCCGTCCTGCAGCTGGCCGCGGGGGCCGGGGTGCTGGCGGGCAACCAGCTGGCCCGCTGGTTCGCAGTGGCCGTGG
The DNA here is from genome assembly GCA_963805255.1 of uncultured Actinomycetes bacterium. GTDB lineage: Bacteria > Actinomycetota > Actinomycetes > Streptosporangiales > Streptosporangiaceae > Bog-532. Next base: position 568,106 of record CAWDTK010000019.1, on the reverse strand, counting down.
TCGCGATCAGCGCCATCGACATGATGTTCTTCATCCCGGCCTACCCCTTCTGGGCGCTGGCCATCATCGCCGTCGACGTGGTCGCGCTGTACGGGCTGTGCGCCTACGGCAGCCGCGAAAACCTGGCCAGCGTCTAGCACCGCGGCGCAGAGCGCTCGTAACCGGAACAGGCCAGGACCCGCTCGTAACTGGAACAGGCCAGGACCAAAGAGGAATCGGGAAGCCCGGTACAAGCCCAGGAATCGGGGGTCTGTACCGGGCTTCACCGACACCGCGCCAGGCCTTCCGAGTCCGACTGGGTTTTCTGGTTCACCGGTCACTCCGGGATGACGCGCCGACCCTTATGATCATCTGCTCGGACTCGGGCCACGGCCACCACTGCTGGGTCAACTGGCAGGGAGGCATTTCCCTGTCTCTCTCCTCGAGCTGCTGGGTGAGGAAGGATGCCTCTACGCCGTAGTACGTCGCGGTCAGCAGGAGCCGTTGCAGGGCCTGGCCGGCACGTATCCAGTCCGACGGCTTGTCGGTCTCGGTTTGCAGCGCAATCAGCCGGGGGTGTCTCTCAAACTTCTCAACCTCGCGTGGACCCCAGCCAAGACCCAGATCCCGGACCGGAGGGCGGCGCCGGGATTCCGGGTTGGGCCCGAACTTGTCAGCGGGCACACCGAGACCAGAGGCGGCATTACCACCCGTCCGCGTGCGGAGCTCATTCAGATACAACGGGTCGAGCCCGAGCTTCTCATCGATCCGGGCGGCCCGGCGGAGCAGCCGCCTGGTCTCTCCCTCATGCAGCAGCCTCGCTTCGGCTCCCTCGATCCGGGCCACCCGCTCGAGCTCGGTCAACACGTTCATCGGGATGCTGTGGCTGAACGGCTCACGAACCGTGTGCCGCCGCAGGATCGCCTCATAGAGGCGCTGTTCGGTCTCGGTCGCCGGATGGGTCCGGCGGACTACGATCTCGACCGAGGCAAGCAGGCCGCCGACCCCGCAGCGGTCCTCGCAGTGCGGGCACACCGCCGCCCCCTCAGTCTGCTCGTCGGGGAGCAGCCAGACCACTGGATCATGCCCGGTCACCCGGATCGCCATCCGCAGGTTGAACAGCGCCGCTCCGCAGCTGATTAACAGCTCGCGGTGCCGCGGATCGATGACTTCCAGGTGCCGCTGCCAGTCTGGAAGCAGTTCGATGCGATCACCGGCAACGCGCTGGAACACCCACGGCTTGGTGTTGAGGACCGACGGCGCCGCGTCGGCGTACTGCATCAACCGGGTCCAGTCATATGGGTCATAAGGACTACTCATGACGCACCCCCCCTGCCGCTCTGGTAGAGCCTGCTATCAGTCACACTATGCGGATGAGAATGCCCGATACCCGCATTGGTCCCCGGCCGCCCGGGTCATTCGTCCCGTGTTCGAGAGAGCAGAGAAGGTGATCCCGGACGCACGGCCAGCGATGGACGGTCCTTGACAGCCCGGGCAGCCTGGCAAGCTGGGTGGATCGTCGTCCGTGCCGGCAGTCCGAATCGAGAGGATCCAGGGGAGACCCGACTGGGGCCAGGCCCAACACGGCGCAGGCCGGACAGGGCCACGCTCATGCTGGGGTCAGGGCGAACTTGGCCCGGCCCCAGCATGAGCCGCCGAATTACAGCAGCGTGGTGACCGCCTTGACCTCGGTGTAGGCCTCGAGGACCTCGTGGCCCATCTCACGGCCCCAGCCGGACTGCTTGTAGCCGCCGAACGGCAGCGCCGCGTCGAACACGTTGTAGCAGTTGATATAGATGCTGCCGGCTCTGATCTTCTTGGCCAGCGCGTGGGCCTTGGAGATGTCCTTGGTCCAGATGCCCGCGCCCAGGCCGTACGGGGTGTCGTTGGCAGCGGCAGCGACCTCGTCCAGATCGCTGAACGGGGAAGCGACCACCACCGGCCCGAAGATCTCCTCCCGCACGACCGTCATGTCGGGGTGCGTGTTGGTCAGCACGGTGGGCTCGACGAAGTAGCCGCGGTCGCCGTGGCGGCCGCCGCCGGACAGGGCGGTGGCGCCCTCGGCTATGCCGGAGTCGACGTAGCCGGTCACGCGGCGCAGCTGCTCGTCGGAGACCAGCGGGCCCATCTGCGTGTCTTGCTCCAGCCCGGGGCCAAGCTTGATGGACTTGGCGATCTCAGCCACGCCCTCGACCACCTCGTCGAAGCGGCCCTGCTGGACGTACAGGCGCGACCCGGCGACGCAGCACTGCCCGTGGTTGAAGAAGATCGCGCTGGCCGCGCCCGCGATCGCGCTGGCGTCGGCGTCGTCGAAGACGACGTTGGGGCTCTTGCCGCCGAGCTCCAGGCTGACCTTCTTCAGGTTCCCCGTCGCCGCGTTGGCGATCAGCTTGCCTACCTCGGTGGAGCCGGTGAAGGCGACCTTGTCGACGTCGTGGTGGGCCGCGAGCGCCGCCCCGGCGGTCTCGCCGTAGCCGGGCACCACGTTCACAACGCCGTCGGGAACGCCGGCCTCGGCGATGAGCGCGGCCAGCCGGAGCGCGGTCAGCGGGGTCTGCTCGGCGGGCTTGAGCACCACGGTGTTGCCGCAGGCCAGCGCCGGAGCGAGCTTCCACGCGGCCATCAGCAGCGGGAAGTTCCACGGGATGATCTGCCCCACGACGCCGACCGGCTCGCGCAGCGTATAGGAGTGGAAGTTCGCACCCGGCATGTACGGCACCGAGATAGGTTTCGTGTCTCCCTCAAGCTTGGTGGCCCAGCCGGCCATGTACCAGAACATGTCGGCGGCTAGCGGCACGTCGGCCGCCCGGGCCACGGCGAAGGGCTTGCCGTTGTCCAGCGACTCGAGCTGGGCGAGCTCGTCCAGGTGCTCGTTGATCAGATCGCCGATCCGCCAGATGATGCGGCCCCGCTCGGACGTGGTAATCCTGCTCCACGGGCCATCCTCGAACGCCCGGCGCGCGGCCCGCACGGCCCGGTCGATGTCCTCAGCCTCCCCTTCGGCGACGCGGGCGAGGGTTTCGCCCGTGGCGGGGTTGGGGGTCTCGAACGACCTGCCCGACGCCGCATCGGCCCACTGCCCATTGATGAACAGCTGGCGCGGGGTGCCGAGGAACTGCTCAACGTTCCGGTCCAGGGTCACTGTCATGAAATGCTCATCTCCCTTGGCGCACGGCACCGACAGCCACGCGGTCGCGGCCGGCCTGCAATCGCCGCCCCGTGCCCCGCCGTACCGGCCGGGGCACATCTATGCTGCTCATTGTCCCGCGGGCGGGGCGCCACGACAGCTATCCGACTGGGCGGACCAGCCCATCCAGGAGGACGGCGTCGCGACTGCCCGGTCGTCGGCCGCCGGCCTGGCCGCCGGAATCGCCGGGCGTAACAATCTCTTGATAGCGGCGTAATGTAGGCATAGTTGGCATAACAGGGCAGGAGTTCCTGTGCCCAGTCTTCCGGGAAGCCTCGCGATGATTGAGAGCGACGTGCCGCGCTGCCGGAAGGTGGCGGGAAAAGAGCCCCGGCCAGCTAGCCGGCCCGCAGCGGGGCGGGGCGAGCAGCCCGTTCCCCGCTCGCTCCCTGGCCAAATTCCATGCCCCGGAGATCGTCTTCGGGCCCGGCGCGCTGGCCGAACTCGGTCACTGTGCCGGCCGGCTCGGTGCCGCGCCGGCCGTTCCTGGTCACCGATCCGGGGCTCATCGAGGCGGGCTGGGCGGATGAGGCCCTCGCCTACCTGCGGCAGCGCGAGCTGCACCCGACGACGTGGCAAGACGTTACCCCCAATCCCAAAGACAACGAGATCGAAGCCGCCTTCGACCGGTACGCCGAGCGCGGCGGCGACGTGATCATCGGGCTGGGCGGCGGCTCATGCATCGACGCGGCGAAGGGCGTGGCGATCCTGTCCGGCAACGGCGGCCGGATCCTCGGCTACGAGGGAGTGGACAAGGTCGTGCACCCCATCCCGCCGACCGTGATGGTGCCCTCCACCTCGGGCACGGGTGCCGATGTGTCGCAGTTCGCTGTCGTCACCGATACGGCGGCCCGCATCAAGATCACCATCATCAGCCGCACGCTGGTGCCGGAGATCTCCGTGATCGACCCGCGCCTGCTGACCACGATGCCGGACTGGCTCAACGCCGCCACCGGGCTGGACGCGCTGACGCACGCCATCGAGGCGTTCGTGTCCCGTGCCCATAACCTGCTGACCGATAGCCACGCGCTGAATGCCGTCCGGCTGATCACCCACCATCTGCTGCCCGCCCAGCTGCGGCCGAACGACGCCGGCCCCCGCCTGGCCATGGCCCAGGGGTCGCTGGAGGCGGGCATGGCGTTCACCAATGCCATCCTGGGCGCGACGCACGCAATGAGCCATCAGGTCGGCGGCCTGCTGGACCTCTCGCACGGTGTGGTGAACGCCGTGCTGCTGCCCCATGTCATCAGGTTCAACGCCCAGGCCCGGCCGGAGCGGTTCGTCCCGCTGGCCGCGGCCGGAGGCATCAGCACCGAGGGCGTGCCCGCCGGCGAAGCGGCGCTGCTCCTGGCCGAACGGGTACGCGACCTGGCCGACGAGGTGGGCGTGCCGAAGCGGCTGGCCGCGCTCGGGGTCAGCGAGGACGTGCTCCCCCGGCTGGCCCGGACCACCCTGAAGGACGCCTGCCTGGCGACCAACCCCCGCGCGGCGAGCGCCGGGGATATCGAGGCACTATTCCGGGCCGCGCTGTGATGGGAACGCCGGCGCACGGACGAGGACGCGATGCCCGTCCGGCTGACGATCTGGACGCTCTGACCGGGCTTCGCTCCGGCAAGCGTTCCTACTACCCCGAGTATGTTCGTTCGGCGGAGCGCCTTGAAGATGCCGTGCAGGCACTGGACGGTATCTCCCGGGCCCTGGTGCGCACGGCCGCCGGCCCGCGGACGCTGGTCGAGTGGGTGGTGCGGACGGCATCGGCGCACCTGCGCGCCGACTGGCTGCTGTTCGTCGTGGCCGACGGAGTACTGCCCGCCGCGCGCCCGCGGTTTCTCGCGGTGGCTGGCGGCGAGCTCATCGACGACGAGAGCAGGCTGCCCGCCGACCTACACGAGCACCTGGCCGTGCTGCGCGGCCGTCCCTGGGAGGTCGAGTCCCACGACAGCGGCCAGGGCTGGGTGCGGGTATCGATGACCCTGGATGACGAGCCGGTCGGCGGCATAGCAGCGCGGCCGAGCGCCGGGCTGGAGGTGGCCGCTACCGATCGCGCCATCTTGAGGGTGCTGGCCAACCAGGCCGCCGTGGCGCTGCACAACTCATTCCTGTTCCACGCGACGACCCAGTTGCGCGGCCGCAGCGATCAGCTGTACGACGTGACCACGCAGCATGCCAGGGACCTGGCCGCGCGCAGCGCCGAGCTCGCCCAGACGCAGCGCCAGCTGGTCGCGGCCATGCAGCGGCAGGCACTGGACGACGAGCGGCACCGCATCGCGCGCGAGCTGCACGACAGCGTGACCCAGTCCATACTGTCCGTCGGCATGACCATCGAGGTGTGCCGGGCTGAGCTGGAGAACCTGGGCGGGCCGGCCGGGGAGATCGCCGAGCGCCTGGCACCGGCGAAGGACCTCACCCGGCATGCTGCCGAGCAGCTGCGCGCCTCGATCTACGCGCTGCACCGCCCGGCCGAGGAGTCCGCGGGCCCGCTGCCCGTCATGCTGCAGCGACTGTCCACGGTGCACCGGCCCGCCAACCTGCATGTCAAGGTGATGCTGGAAGGACACTCAATCCCGCTGCCCCCCCAGGTCGAGCAGTCACTGCTGCGGTGGACCGGGGAGGCCCTGTTCAATGCCGCGGCGCACGGCAAGGCCACGCGCGCGCTGGTCCGGCTGCGTTACCGGGCCGACGTGGTGGCGCTCAGCGTCTCCGACAACGGGACCGGCGACCCGGCACAGCTGCGTCGCGCGCTGCGGCTGTCGTGCGCGGAAGACCTGTCCGGACGGCACCGCGGGCTGGCGAACATGATGGCGATGGCCGAGGAACTGGGCGGGACGCTGTCGATCCGCCGCTCCTCGCCGGGCGGGGTCTTCCTGCGCCTGGATATCCCCCTATCCCTGTTCGGGCGAAGCGAGGCCGACCGCCCCCCGTCGGCGGAGGGCTGTGGTGACGATGCATGAGGGACAGCCGGCGCGCACCGGCCCTGCTGGTGAGGTCCCGGTCAGGATCGTCCTCATCGACGATCACGCGATCCTCCGGCAGGGCCTGCGCTCGCTGCTGGAACGCGAGCGCGACCTGCAGGTCGTGGGCGAAGCCAGTTCGGCCGGCGAGGCGCTGGCCGTCGTCGAGCGGAACCGCCCGTCGATCGTGCTGCTCGACATGAAGCTGTCTCCCGCGGCGGACAACGACGGGCTGGGCCTGTGCGCCAGGCTGACCAAGCTGTATCCAGAGCTCAGCGTGCTGGTGCTCTCCACCTTCGTGGACGACGCGCTGGTGGTCAGCGCCATTCAGCACGGCGCGTGCGGCTACGTGGTCAAGGACGTCGACACCCTGGAGCTCGTGCGTTCCATCCGCCTGGTCGCCCGGAAGGGAAGCGCGTTCGACTCGCGCTCGGCCGCGGCCATGGCGCGGTCGATCCACGCCCCGCAGGCGCAGTCGCCGCTGACCGACCGCGAGCTGAACGTGCTGCGGCTGGTGGCAAACGGCCTGAGCAACCGGGGCATCGGCGCGCAGCTGCACCTGTCGGAGACCACCGTCAAATTCCACGTCCGCAACATCATGCGCAAGCTCGGCACGGCCAGCCGCGCCGAGGCGGTCTACAAGGCCACCAAAAACGGACTGGACCTGACGTCCGCCGAACTGTAGCAGGCACTGAACTCTGGCCAGCACTGAACTCCGGCCAGCACTGAACTCCGGCCCGCACTGAACTCCGGCCCGCACTGAACTCCGGCCAGCACTGAACTCCGGCCCGCACTGAACTCCGGCCCGCACTGAACTCCGGCCCGCACTGAACTCCGGCCCGCACTGAACTCCGGCCCGCACTGAACTCCGGCCCGCACTGAGCTCTAGCCGGCGCTCAGCACAAGCCAGCCCCCGTGGTCGTCGTGCACCGAGTAACGGTGGCCGGTACTATCGCCCAGCTGACCGAGCGTGCGGAGGTCAAACGGGCGGACATGGCCGTAGGCGGCGCTGGGTGCCTCCCCGGCCGGCACGGCGACCACCACCTGATCCTGGGCCACCCGCAGCGCCTCCCCGAGCACGGCGCTGCCGTGCTCGGGGCTCACGTGCTCCAGCAGATGGATCACGGTCACCGTTTCGGCCCAGTCATCGGGCACCGGGATCCGCGCCGCATCGCATACCAGGGTGCCGACCTGCAGCCCGCGCGCGGCGGCCACCGCCTTCAGCAGGCCCATGGTCCCGCCGGACAGCCCGGTGGCGGTCACCGTGTTTCCCGGCCGTTCGGCCAGCAGCAGCGGGAGGAAGCCGAAACAGGATCCGACGTCGAGCACCCGGCCGGCCGGAATGAGCTGCAGCGCGTGCGCGTACACGGGCGCGAACTCGGTGATGGGCGAGAACCCGAGGTCGCTGGCCGCGGCCGGCGTCCGCCAGGCCCGCCTGATCCGGGCGAGGGTATTGCCATAGAAGGTGCACCACGCCAGCAGCGGGTCATCGACGCAGGACAGCACGACGCCGGTGAATACCCGCTCGAGGATTTCCCCTGCTGGCAGCCAGCCCGGCGTGAACAGCTCTTCGGCTAGCAGCCCGAAGACGTCGTTGTCGATCTGGTCGGGGCGCAGCCAGTGGCTCACCTCGATCCGGCGACCGCGTTCCCACAGGCAGAAGTGGCCGGTACGGACGATGGGAGCGGCGGCGCCCTCGGCGCGGCTGTAGGGCCCTTCGGCCCGGCGCACGCTGACGAGATGGTCGTCGTAGCGCCCGGGCAGGCACGGCGCGAGCGGGTCGATCGGCTGCGGGAGCGACTGGATCGGCTGTGACACGTGTCCTCCGGTTCGCCCGGGCCAAGGATCGTGCCGCTGGCGGTCAGCTGAGCAGGTCGTCCAGGTCGCCGGTCATGCTGTGTTCCACCACCGGACGGACGGTCTCGAACGTGCACTCCTTGGGGTTGCCCGGGGTGCAGGCGTCGCCGAGCACATGGTGGGTGATGCGGTCGACGTCGGCGGCGTCGCCCCTGATCACCGGCGAGTTCTCGTAGAACTTGGTCGGGCCCTGGCCGAGCCGGTTCTTGGTGTAGCTGTCGTGGGTCACGTCGACGAAGCGCTCGGGGATGCCGACGTCGCGCAGCAGCCGGATGGCCGCGGCCAGGGCCGCCTCGGCGGCCTGCACGGCGGTCATGCCGTGCGTGTCGATGCCCATCTGATCGGCGATATCCGCGAACCGCTGGTAGGCGACCGGCATGTTGAACGCCCACACCCGCGGCAGCGCGATGGCGTTGTTCAGCCCGTGGTGGGTGTCGTAGAAGGCGCTGATGGCGTGGGAGATGGAGTGGATGATGCCCAGGCCGCCGGAGTTGAACGCCTGCGCGGCGATGTACTGGGCGTACATCATGCCCTCGCGGCCGGGCAGGTCCTGGCCGTTCCACACCGCCGCCGGCAGGCTCGCGGCGGTCAGCTTGATGGCATACAGCGCGTTGCCCAGCGACGGCGGGAAGTCCAGCCGGGACACGTACGGCTCAGAGGCGTGCGCCAGCACGTCGAAGCCGCATTGGGCGGTGTAGTCGATGGGGCAGTCGTAATACAGCACCGGGTCGTCGATGGCCAGGCTGGTCACGCAGGCGTCGTCGAAGGCCACGTACTTGTGCGGCTGATCGGGGTCGGTGGTGGTGTCGGTGATGACGTAGGCCCACGAGGTCTCCGAGCCGGTCCCGGCCGTGGTCGATACCGCGATGTGCGGCGGGTTCTTGGGGTTCTCGCTCTTGTTGAAGCCCTCGAACTCGTTGATGTTGCGGCCGTCGTGCGCCACCGAGATGCGGGCGCCCTTGCACGCATCATGCGCCGAGCCGCCGCCGATCGACACGAACGAGTCGCACCTGGCCTCCTGGTACAGGGCCACCGCGTCCATCACGTTGTAGTCCTTGGGATTGGACTCGACCTTGTCATAGACCACGACCTCCAGGCCGTGATACTTCAGCGACTCGACGATCTTGTGCACGGTGTCGCTGCCGCGCAGGCCGGTCGTCATCACCAGGGTCTTCCGGAAGCCGATCTTGAGCGCCTCCGGGCCGATCATCTCGTGCGCGCCGGGACCGAGCATCGCCCGGGGAAACGGATGAAACTCCTTGATCGGGAAAGGCTTGAGCAGTTCGTCAACCTGCATGGCGCGTGGGCTCCTCTCCGGATGGTCGTATCTCGCGAAGGTTAAGCGGCGGCGCTGCCGCTCCGGAACCCGCGCGCGCCGATTCCGGTCGACGGCGCACGCATTCGGCCCGGACGGGCAGGACGGCACCTGCCCGATCGAACGGGCCGCCGCACCGGCCCTGTCGCCGCCCCGTGCGGGCCGCGACGGCCGCGAGTTGCGGGTACCTGTCCAACCGGACGGGGCAATACAGCCGGAAGCATGGCGACAGGGCGTGCGCCGCCCCATACCGTCTCCAGCATCGGGCGCCGACGGCCGAGCCGCCCAGGTGTCGTCGCCGCCCGCCATAGGAGGATTCCCGCGCCGTGAGCATGACCCTGACCGAGCCCATCGATCTCGGGCCGCGCCGCGCGCCCTGCCGGGTGATGTTCGGGCCGCACGAGACCAACCTCGCCCGGCGCCGGGAGATCTCGGCGCGGCACGTCGCCTACTATGCGCGGCGGGCGTCGGGGGGCTGCGGCGTCATCGTGACCGAGACGGCGAGCGTGCACCCGTCGGACTGGCCCTACGAGCGCGCGCCGCTGGCCGCGGAGTGCGGCCCGGGCTGGGCGCAGGCCGTCGCGGCCTGCCGGCCGCATGGCGCGCTGCTGCTGGCCGGGCTCGGGCACGCCGGGATGCAGGGCTCCTCGGCGTTCTCCCAGTCCGCGCTGTGGGCACCGTCGCGGGTGCCGGACGCGAGTTCGCGCGAGCTGCCCATGGAGATGGAGGACGCGCAGATCGACGCTGTGGTGGACGGATTCGCCGCCGCCGCCGCCCGGGCCGCCGGATCCGGGCTGGACGGGGTCGAGATCAACGCCGGCCAGCACTCGCTGCTGCGCCAGTTCCAGTCCGGGCTGACCAATCAGCGCGACGACGGCTACGGCCAGGACCGGCTGCTGCTCACCGAGCGCGTGCTGCGCGCCGTCCGGGACGCCCTCGGGCCCGGGCGGGTGCTCGGGCTGCGACTGTGCTGCGACGAGCTGGCCCCCTGGGCCGGGGTGACCCCGGAGATGGCCGCCGAGCAGGCCGCGCGGCTGGCCGGCCAGGCGGACTATCTCGTGGTGGTGCGGGGGTCGATCTATTCGGTGCCGACGACCCGGCCCGACCTGCATACCGAGCCGGGCCCGGGCCTCGAGCTGTGCCGGCAGGTCCGGGCCGCGGTAGGCGGAGCCGTCCCCGTGGCCCTGCAGGGCAGCGTGGTCGACCCGGGGCAGGCGCAGTGGGCGCTGGACGACGGGGCCGCCGATCTGGCGGAGATGACCAGGGCGCAGATCACCGATCCGGACCTGGTCACGCGGCTGCGCAGCGGCGAGGCGGAACGAATCCGCCCCTGCCTGCTGTGCAACCAGGCCTGCATGGTCCGGGACAACCGGAATCCGGTCATCACCTGCGTCATCGAGCCCGGCAGCGGCCATGAGCTGGACGACGGCGACACGGCCGTCCCCGATCAGGCCCCCAGCCCGGTGCTGATCGTCGGCGGCGGGCCGGCCGGGATGGAAGCCGCCCGCGTGCTGGCCGAGCGGGGGCACCACGTGCGGCTGGCCGAGCGCGGACCGGAGCTGGGCGGCATGCTGACGACGGCGGCCCTGGTGCACGGACGGCAGCGGCTGGGCGTGGCGGTGGACTGGTGGCGCCGGGAGCTGTCGCGGCTGGGCGTGACGGTAACGCTGCAGCATAAGGTGACCGCGCCGGAGGTGGACGAGGCGCTGGGCCAGGGCGTGCGCGTGGTGCTGGCTACCGGCTCGGTGCCCGGCCCGCGGGACTACCGTATCGCCGCGGGCGCGTACGTGCTGGAGGCCGCCGACCTGCTCACCCGGGTGAGGTCCGGTACGCTCGGCCAGCTGCCGGCCGGGCGGGCGGTGGTGTTCGACCCGGTCGGCGGGCCGGTCGGGGTCGGCGTCGCCGAGCTGCTGGCCGCGAGCGGCCGGCCGACCTCGATCGTCACCCAGGACCAGATCGCCGGCACCCAGCTGGCGCTCACCGGCGACCTCGCGGAGGCCAACTCACGGCTGCAGCGCGCGGGCGTACACCGCGAGCTGCGCAGCCTGCTCCGGGTGGTCACCGACAACCATGTGCTGCTGGAGGACCGGTGGACCGGAGAGCAGCGCACGGCGGAGTGCGCGCTGCTGGTGCACTGCGGGCACCGGCTGCCGGAGGAGACCTTGTACCTGCACCGGCCGCGCACCCGCCGGGCCGGCGACTGTGTGGCACCCAGAACGGTACTGGAGGCCGTGCTGGAGGCGCGCCGGGTCGCGCTGGCGATCGGCGTGGCCGACGAGCAGGCCGCCTCGTTCGCGGGCCGGGCCCTGACCACGACCATGACCGGAGCCGGCCGATGAGCGCGACCAGCCGGTACCGGTACCTGTTCTCGCCGCTGCGGATCGGCCCGGTGGTGGTCCGCAACCGGATCGTGTTCTCCGCGCACCTGACCAACTTCGCCGAGGACGGCCTGCCCAGCCAGCAGCACGCCGACTACTACGCGGCCCGTGCGGCGGGCGGCGCCGGGCTCATCATCACCGAGGAGCACTCCACCCATCCCACCGACTGGCCGTATGAGAAGCTGATCCACGGCTTCCACCGGACGGTCATTCCCGGCTACCGGAAGATCACCGCGGCGGCGCACGCGCACGAGGTGCCGATCTTCGCGCAGCTGAACCACAACGGGGGCCAGGCCTCGTCGATGTTCTCCCGGCTGCCCGTATGGGCGCCCAGTCCGGTACCGGACCAGCTGTTCCGTGAGGTGCCCAAGGCGGTGGAGCGGCACGAGATCGCCGAGATCGTCGCGGGCTACGGTACCGTCGCCGGGTACTGCGCGGAGGGCGGGTTCGACGGCATCGAATTGCAGTGCTCACACTCCTCCATCGTGCGCGGATTCCTGTCGCCCGCAACGAACAAGCGCACCGACGGCTACGGCGGGTCGCTGCCGGCCCGGGCGCGGATCCTGCTGGAAATCATCGATTCGGTGCGCGACGCGATCGGGCCGGAGCGTGCGCTGGGCGTGCGGATCTGCGGCGACGAGCTGATCGAGGGCGGCAGCACGCTGGCGGAGGCCGTCGAGGTGGCCCGGATGGTGGAGGCGACCGGCCAGGTCGACTACATCAACACCTCCATCGGGGTGGCCACCGCCACGCTGTTCATGATCGAGGCGTCCATGAGCATCCCGCCCGGGTACGCCTTGTTCATCGCCAGCGCAATCCGGCAGGCGGTCAGGCTGCCCGTGATCGGGGTGGGCCGGATCAAGGACCCGGTCCAGGCCGAACGGGCGCTGGCCGACGGTCACTGCGACCTGGTGGGCGTGGTGCGGGGGCAGATCGCCGACCCGGATTTCGCCGCCAAGGCCCGCGCGGGGTTTGCCACCCAGATCCGCACCTGCCTGTCCTGCAACCAGGAGTGCGTCGGGCGGATGGGCCTGAACCGGTGGATGGGCTGCATCGAGAACCCGCGCACCGGCCGGGAGGCCATCGCGCTGCCGCCGCCCCGCCGGCCGGGCCGGCGGGTGATCGTGGTCGGCGGTGGCCCGGCCGGCCTACAGGCCGCGTCCACGGCGGCCCAGCGCGGCCACCGGGTCACCCTGCAGGAACGCCAGCTGCGGACCGGCGGCCAGGTCGCCGCGGCCGCGTCGGTGCCGTCCCGCGCCGAGTTCCTCGACGTGGTGCGCAACCTGGCCGCCGAATGCCAGCGTTACGGCGTCGAGATCACTACCGGCGCGGAGGCCACGGCCGCCTCCTTGCGCGCCGAGGCACCCGACGCCGTGGTGCTGGCCACCGGGGCCCGGCCGCAGCCGCCGTACTGGGCCGGCGGTCATCCCCGCGTGGTCGACGTCCGCGATGTGCTCGAAGGCCGCGCCGAGCCGGCCGGGCGGGTCGTGGTGGTCGATGACCTCGGCTTCCACCAGGCGACCAGCGTCGCCGAGCTGCTGGCCGACCGCGGGTGCGAGGTGGAGATCATCACGGCCGGTATGGTCGTCGGCCAGGACCTCGGCATCACGCTGGACATGGAGACCTTCAACGTGCGCGCGCACGCCAAGGGCATCCGCCAGGCGACCGACCTGGTGGTGATCGGCGCGGCCGCCGTTGACGGGGAGGGCGGCGGTGACGAGGAGGCCGGCGGCTCCGGCGATGGCTCCGGGGTGGAGCTGGCCCTGCTCCACCACCCCACCGGCGAGCCCGCGCGTCGGCGCTGCGACTGGGTGGTGTGCGCGGTGCACCAGGCACCGGAAGACTCACTGTGGCAGCAGTTGCGCGGGGCGCCGTTCGAGGTGCACCGGGTCGGCGACTGCGTCACGCCGCGCCGGGCCCATGCCGCGGTGATCGAGGGCCACCGGGTGGCGGTGGCGCTATGACCATGCCCGCTGATCTCGCGGTCCTGGCCGTGGTGGTGGTCCGGGACGGGCAGCTGCCCTTGGGCGCGGACGAGACGGTGACCGAGGCGGGCGGGGCCGCGCTCGTGGTGGGCTCGGGGACGCGCGCGGCGGCCGGGGAGCTGGACCCGGGCCGCCAGGTCTGGCTGCTCGAACGGTCCTCGGTCGCGCCGGGCGCCCTGGCCGCTGCGCTGGCGCCCGTCCTGTCGGGCGTGCGCATGGTGGTGCTGCCCGCGTCACCGGACGGCCGTGATCTCGCCCCCAGACTGGCCGTGGCCATGGGCCGCGCGCTGCTCGCGGGAGCCGTCCGCTGCGCGGCCCATGAGGTCGAGCTGACCAGGCTCGATGATCACCTGTCGCTGCGGGTCGCCGTGGAGGGGCCGGCGGTGGTGACACTGCGGCCCGGACAGCCTGGCAGGGCCGGCCCGGCGGGGCGGGCCGTGGTGACCGAGCTGCAGGCGGCCGAACCGGGTACGCCGGCGGCCGAACGAGGCGCCGAGTGGGACGCCGAGAGCGTCGAGGTGCTGCAGCCCGAGCCCAGCACGGTGGACCTGGCCGAGGCGCGCCGGATCGTGGGCGGCGGCGCGGGACTCGTTCCCGCCGGAACGGACGGGGAGGCCGTGATGCGGCTGCTGGCCGACGTGGCGGGCGCGCTGGGAGCGAGCGCGGGGGCCACCCGGGTGGTGACCGACGCGGGCTGGATGGGCTACGACAGGCAGATCGGGACGACGGGCGTCGCCGTCAGCCCCGAGCTGTACGTGGCGTTCGGTATCTCCGGCGCGGCGCAGCACGTCGGCGGGCTGGGCGAGCCGGCCCACGTGGTGAGCGTGAATACCGACCCGTCCTGCCCGATGACGCTGATGGCCGACCTCGGGATCGTCGCCGACGCGCCGGCGGTCCTCGCGGTACTGGCCGGCCGGCTCGGCGCGACCGGGGCGGCAGCGGACCAGCCCGGGGAGGCGAGCCATGCCGGATGACACGATGACCGCCGACGCCGTGGTCGTCGGGGCCGGCCCAGCGGGCGCGGCCGCGGCCCTCGAACTGGCCCGGGCGGGCCGGAACGTGGTGCTGGTGGAGCGCGGGCCCTATCCCGGCGCGAAGAACGTGTACGGCGGCGTGGTGTACGGGCGGATCCTCGACGAGGTCGTGCCGCAGTGGTGGACGGAGGTGCCGGTGCAGCGGTGGGTGACCCGCCGCGCCACCATGGTGATGACACCGACCCAGGCGCTGACGGTCGACTACCGCACCAGCGCCTGGGATCACCCGCCGTATAACGGGATGACCGTCTACCGCGGCGACTTCGACACCTGGCTGGCCGGCAAGGCGGTCGCGGCCGGCGCTCACCTGGTCACCTCGACGGTGGTCACGGGCCTGCTGCGGGAAGCCTCCGGCCGGATCACCGGGGTGCGTACCGACCGGCCGGGCGGCGACATCCACGCCAAGGTCGTGATCGCCTGCGACGGCGTGAACTCCTTCCTGGCCAAGGAGGCCGGGCTGCTGCCGCGTACCAGCCCGGAGCACACCACCCTGGGTATCAAGGAAATCCTGGCGCTGCCGCGCGAGGTGATCGACGAGCGGTTCGGGCTGGTCGGCGACCAGGGTCTGGACATCGAAATGCTCGGCTGCACCAGCGGGATTCCCGGCGGGGGTTTCCTCTACACGAACCTCGACACGGTCAGCGTGGGCGTCGTGGTCGGGCTCACCGGGCTGGCCGCCGCGAAGACACGGCCGGAGGAACTGATCGCGCGCGTCAAGGCGCATCCGGGCGTCGCGCCGTACCTGCGGGGCGCGGAGCTGAAGGAGTACTCGGCCCACCTGATCCCCGAGGGCGGCTACCGTGCCATGCCCCGGCTGGCCATCGACGGCATGCTCGTGGCCGGGGACGCCGCGTCCATGTGCCTGGCCGCCGGCCTGTGGCTGGAGGGCGTCAACTTCGCGATCGGCGCTGGGCTGGCGGCCGGCCAGACCGCCGCGGAGGCAATCGCGGCCGGTGACACATCCGCCCGTGGGCTGGCCGGGTACCGGCACCGGATGGAGGCGTCGTTCGTGCTCGCCGACCACAAGCGGTATCGCAACGCGGCGGATATCGTGCTCGCCGACCGGATGCAGCGCGAATACCCGGGTCTGATCTGCGATTTCGTCGAGCAGGTGTTCACCGTCACCAACCCGGCACCCAAGATTGGCATGTCCAGGGAGTTCTTTCGCGCGGTCCGCCGCAACCACGTCCAGCTGCGGTCACTCGCGCGGGACGGATGGCAGGCACTGCGGGCATTTCGATGAGGGAGAAGTGAGATGCACTACCCCGAAGTGTCCTTCGATGAGCGCATGGCGACCGTGGAGTTCCGGGTCGGGGAACGGGCGCACATCACGGTCGACTCCGACGTATGCCGCTCCTGCACGACCAAGGATTGTGTGCACGCCTGCCCGGCCGGCCTGTTCGTGCCCACCACCGACGGCGGCATCCTGTTCAACTACGAACAGTGCTTCGAGTGCGGGACGTGCTATCAGGTGTGCAACGCCGAGGGGGCCATCACCTGGACCTACCCGGCTGGCGGCGACGGCGTCGTGTTCCGGAAGGGGTGACGGGACATGACCGTGATCGTGGCGGCGATGGGCTGGTCCTGGCAGGAGGCCGACGTTGATCCGCTCACCGGGGCGATCAGTGCCAGCCCGCACGACCGCGGGCCCGACCGGGCCGATTTCGCCGCCCTGGAGCATGCGCTGAGCCTGGCCGAGAAGTGGGACGCCCAGGTGATCGCGGCCACCGTCGGGCCCGCCGAAGCCGACGAGATGCTGAAAGACGCACTGGCTGCCGGGGCGACCGGGGCCCTCCGCGTCGAGCCGGCCCGCCGGAGTTCGCGTCCGCGCCCAGCCGAGCTGGTCGGTGGCGGGCAGAATCGTCCCGCCGCGCTCGCCGCCGCCCTACGGGACCGCTACGGAGTGCCCGACCTGGTGCTGTGCGGCGACCGCTCGGCCGACCGGGGCACCGGCTCGTTTCCCGCCTTCCTCGCCGCCGCGCTCAACGCGGCGCAGGCCCTGGGCGTCGTGCGGCTGGAACCGGAGGGCGACGGCGAGCTGCGGGTGCACCGCCGCCTGGACGGCGGCCGCCGCGAGGTACTGCGGGTGCGGCGCCCCGCCGTCGTGTCCGTCGAGGCGGCCGGGGTGCGGCTGCGGCGGGCCGGGCTGCCCGAGACGCTGGCCAGCAGGCGCGCCGTCATCCCGGTGATCGACGCGCTGGCAACGGCCGGACACCGGGTTCCGGTCCTGGGCGCCCACCCGTACCGGCCCAGGCCGCGCGAACTCCCCGTCCCGTCCGGCACGGCGCTGCACCGTACCCTGCAGCTGACCGGAGCGCTCGTGGAGCGTACCCCGCCCACCGTGCTCGGCCCCCTCCTTCCGGAGCAAGCCGCCGACGAACTGCTCGGTTACCTGCGCCGCCACGGCTATCTCACCCCCGGCGACAGCGGATGATGCGGCCCGCCGACGCTCATCGTGCACAACCCGCGACGCGCTATCCGGGTTTCAGTTCGCCGGTCAGGGACGGCGCGCGCATCTCGGCCAGCGCGTGGACCTCGTAGCTGGCCATGTTGTAGACAGGAGCCCTGGCCAGGAGGTTGTCGAGCTCCTCGTTGGATTCCACGTTGTAGATCCAGGCACCGCCGTGGCCACCGACCAGGTGGTACCGCACCTCGAGCTTGCCCTCCGCGAGCAGCCGATCACCGTAGTCCTGCTGCCGGAGCACGGCCCGGACCATTTCCGGGTTCGCCCGGCCCAGCTCCAGCTTCCAGATGACCAGGAACTTGCCTGCCACGAGCTCCTCCATCCGCCATCGGATGATGTCGATCTGCCCGCCATCGGATGATGTCGATCTGCCCGCCATCGGATGATGTCGATCTGCGCCATAGCTTAGCGCGCGGGCATCGTGACTTAGGGCTGGCGGGCCATGGACCCTTTGGCCCTGCCGGTACCAGCCTTCGGCCTCTGCCGGGACCGGTCAGCAGAGCCTCCGATGAGAGTTCCAGGTGCTGGCCGCATGCCAGCCACGGGAGGTGCTCCATGAGTTCGTCATCGCTAGCTTCCCCGTTAAACCGGGCACCGGGTACAGCCGACGCCGTGCTGCCGCAATTCTGTATGCAGTGCGGCACGTGCAGCGTCGTCTGCCCAATGATCGACTACATGGACCATTCTCCGCGGGTCCTCAACGCGATGCTGATGGCTGGAAGCTACGACGATGTTCTGCGTAGCCGCGCCATCTGGGTCTGCACAGGCTGCTACGCGTGCACGGTCGAATGCCCGAAGCAAATCCCGGTTACCGAATCGATCTACACACTGAAGCGGGCGTCGATGCGCGCCGGCGTCTATCCGCGGCGCTTTATCACGCCCGTCCTGGCGCGCCAGTTCGTCCGCCTCGTGGACCGGCGGGGACGAAGCAGCGAGGCGTGGATCTCGCTGGCCCTGTACCTGCGGACGCGCCCCTTCCAGTTGGTGCGGTACGCGCCGGTCGCGCTGCGCCTGATGCGGCGGGGCAGGCTGCCGCTGCGGCCTGATTCGATACGCAAACCGGCACAGCTCCAGAGGGTCTTCGATGCCCTCGACGTGACCACTGGGGAGGACGCATGAGCTATACCTACTACCCCGGATGCTCGGCGAAGGGCACCGGCCGGTCCTACGAGGAGTCGCTGCGTGCCGTGTTCGGGGCGCTCGGCACCGGGCTGGATGAGCTCAAGGACTGGAACTGCTGCGGCGCCTCGGGGTACCCGGCCGTCGACGCGGCCAAGGCGGTGGCCCTGTCGGCCCGCAATCTCGCGCTGGCCGAAGGTGCCCGGCCCGGCCCGGAGCCGGTCGACGTCATTGCTCCGTGCGCAGGCTGCTACCGCGCGCTGCTCAAGACCGAGCGCGCGTTCGCCGACGGCGGGGCGGTGGCCGCTCGTGTCGGCGGGGCGCTGGACGCCGCCGGGCTGCGGTATGAGGGCCGCGCCCGGGTCCGGCACCCGCTGGACGTGCTGGTGAACGAGATCGGGCTGGACCGGATCGCCGAAGCCGCCGTCCGGCCGCTGGCGGGACTGCGGGTCGCCTGCTACTACGGCTGCCTGCTCGTGCGACCGTACGCGACATTCGACGACCGGCGTTCGCCGACGTCGATGGAGCGACTGCTGGAGGCGGCCGGCGCCGACCCCATCAGCTGGCCGATGCGGACGCGCTGCTGCGGCGGCTCCTGTTACTGCGGCGGGCCGATCATCGGCGCGCTCCCCGAAGCGACACTGCGGCTCAGCCACCGGCTGCTGGCGGACGCGAAGCGCCGCGGCGCAGACGCGATCGCCACTGTCTGCCCGCTGTGCCAGTTCAACCTGGAGGCGTTCCAGGACCAGATGACCCGCAAGTTCGGCGAGCCCATCAACATCACGGTGGGTTTCTTCACGCAATTGCTAGGGACCGCGCTCGGGCTCGACAAGCGGGCGCTCGGCCTCCAGCGGATGCTGCGCTGGCGGCTGCCGGAGCTCGCGGGGACGCAGGGAGGTGCCCATGTCCGGACCTAACGGACCTCGACCGCAGGCGGCGCTGCCCGCGAAGGTCGGCGTGTACGTCTGTCACTGCGGCCATAACATCGCCGCCAAGGTCAATATCGAGCGCGTCGTCGCGTTCGCCGCCGCACTGCCGGGCGTGGCGGTCGCGCGCGACTACAAGTTCATGTGCTCGGACCCGGGCCAGGAACTGATCCAGCGTGACATCCGCGACGGCCTGGTGAACCGGGTCGTCGTCGCCTCGTGCTCGCCACTGATGCACGGGGCAACGTTCCGGCGGGCCACGGAGGCCGGCGGGATCAGCCCCTTCTATTCGCAGATGGCGAGCATCCGCGAGCACGTGAGCTGGGTGACCGCCGACAGCGGGGACGCGACGGAGAAGGCGAATGCGCTCGTCGCCGGCGCGGTGCGGCGCGTCGCCGCGCACGAGCACCTGGACCGCCGCCGCGCGCCGGTGCACCCGGACGTGCTTGTCGTCGGCGGCGGGATCGGGGGGATCCATGCGGCGCTCACCCTCGCCGACGCCGGCAAACATGTCTACCTGGTGGAACGGGAACCGTGCATCGGCGGCCAGATGGCCAAGTTCGACAAGACCTTCCCGACGCTCGACTGCGCCGCCTGCATTCTGACTCCGAAGATGGTGCAGGTCGGCCAGCACCCGAACATCGACCTGCTCTCCTACAGCGAGGTGGAGAAGGTCTCCGGCTACGTGGGCAACTTCAGGGTCAAGGTGCACAGGAAGGCCCGCTACATCAACGAGGACGCCTGCACCGGCTGTAATCTCTGCGTCGAGAACTGCACCTGGGATGGGATCCTGTCGGAGTTCGACTACGGCCTCGGCACCCGCCCCGTCGCCTACAAGTCGTTCCCGCAGGCGGTGCCGGCCTGCCCGGTCATCGACCGCGCGGGCACCTCGCGGTGCACCTTCAGCTGCCCGGCCGGCATCAAGGCCCACGGCTATGTGTCACTGGTCAGGAAGGGCGAGTACGAGAAGGCGTTCAGCCTCGTGCTCGACGCGACGCCCCTGGCCGGGAGCCTGGGCCGGGCCTGCTACGCGCAGTGCGAGACGGAGTGCACCAGGGCGAGCCTGGAGGGCCCGCTGCCGATCCGGCGGCTGAAGCGCTTCGTGGCGGACGTCCACGACGAGCGGGGACTGCCCGCCGCGATCGAGGCGGCTGCCCCGAACGGCAGGCAGGTCGCGGTGGTCGGCTCCGGGCCGGCCTGCGACCGCCGCCTGGCAGCTCGCGCGCAAGGGCTACCGCGTCAAGATCTTCGAGGCGGCGCCCGAGCCTGGCGGCATGCTCAGGCTGGCTATCCCCGGCTACCGGCTGCCGGTATCGGTGGTCGAGCGGGACATCGAGAACGTAACCGCGCTCGGCGTGCAGATCGCCACCAGCACGCGGGTCGGGAACCTTGACGGACTGCGGCGCGAGGGGTACGACGCGATCCTGGTGGCCACCGGCGCGCCGGTCTCCACCGGCCTCGGCGTGCCGGGCGAGGACCTGGACGGCGTTGTCTCCGGCCTGGGGTTCCTCGAGGCCGCCAAGCGCGGTGCGGCGGCCGGCCTGGAGGGGAGGCGGGCCGTCATCGTAGGCGGCGGAAACGTGGCGATGGATGCCGCGCGGACCGCCCGCCGGCTCGCCGCGCCGGAGGAGCGGAGCGAGCCGGAGGAGATCATGGTGACGGACGCCGCGCGGACCGCCTGGCGGCTCGGCGCGCCCGAGGTGACCGTGGTGTACCGGCGGGGCCGCGGCGAGATGCCGGCCTACCCGGAGGAAGTGGACGCCGCCGAGCAGGAAGGGACCCGGTTCAGTTTCCAGGTGGCGCCCGTCGAGGTTGTGGGCGACGAGCACGGGCGGGTGAGCGGCCTGCGCTGCGTCCGGACCGAGTTCGGCGCGCCTGACGCCTCCGGCCGCCGGCGCCCGGTGCCGGTCCCCGGCAGCGAGTTCGTGATCGCCTGCGAGACGGTGATCGCCGCGATCGGGCTGCGGCCTGACGCGGCGGCCCTCGCCCCCGGGCTGCTGACGGCCGCGAACGGGACGATCCAGGCCGACCCGGAGACGCTGCAGACCGATGTGCCGTACGTCTTCGCCGCCGGCGACGTCGTGTCGGGCGCGCTCGACATCGCGCACGCGGTCGGGCGCGGGCAGCGGGCCGCCTTCATGATCGACCACTGGCTGCAAGGTGAACGGCTGGATCCGGCGAGCTTCGACGCGACGCTGCCGGTCATCGGCCAGGCCGACGTGCTGGCGAAGCAGCATCCGGCGCGCGGCCACCTGGACCCGCGGGCGCCGGCCACCCGCTTCGCCGCCGCGCCGGCCGATTTCGCGGAGCTGGAGCCGCCGCTGACCGAGGCGGAGGCGCGATACGGCGCCGAGCGGTGCCTCGACTGCGGCGTCTGCTCCGAATGCGGGCAGTGCATCGCGGTCTGCGAGGCCGGCGCGATCGACCTGGCGATGCGTGATACGGAGGTCGAGTTCGACGTCGGGGCGATCATCGCGGCCACCGGCTACAAGCCCTTCGATGCCAGGCGAATCCCCGAGTACGGCTACGGCAGGTACCCGAACGTCTACACCGCCCCCGAGGTGGAGCGCCTCCTCAACGCCTCCGGCCCGACCCAGGGCGAGATCGTGCTGCGCACCGGACAGCGCCCGCGGACGGTTGGCATCATCCACTGCGTCGGCTCGCGCGACGCCAGGTACAACCCGTACTGCTCCAGCGTGTGCTGCATGTACTCGCTGAAGCTGGCCCACCTGATCAAGGAGCACACCGGGGCGGAGGTGTACAACTTCTACATCGACATGCGCACTCCGGGCAAGGGCTATGAAGAGTTCTACGAGAAGGTGATGAAGGAAGGGGTGCACCTCATCCGCGGCCGCGTCGCCGAGGTGAGCGACGAGGCGGACTCGCCCGGGGCGGAGGGGAAGCTCGTCCTGCACGCGGAGGATACCCTGGCCGGCCGCGTGCGGCAGATCCCGGTGGACATGGTCGTACTCGCGGTGGCCCTGGAGCCGCAGGCCGACGCCGAGCATGTCCGCAAGGCGCTGAACATCAGCTGCGGCCCGGAGGGCTTCTTCACCGAACGGCACCCGAAGCTCGCCCCCGTGTCCACGTTCACCGACGGCGTCTTCCTGGCCGGCGCCTGCCAGGGGCCCAAGGACATCCCGGCCACCGTCGCCCAGGCCGGCGCGGCCGCGGCGGAGGCCCTGGTGATGATCGACCGCGGCTCCATGGAACTGGAGCCGAGCACGGCCTTCGTGGATGCGGCGAAGTGCTCCGGCTGCCGGACCTGTCTCGGCCTGTGCCCGTTCGGGGCGCTGTCCTTCGACGCCGAGGGGAACGTTGTGGTGGCCAACGAGGTGCTCTGCAAGGGGTGCGGCGTGTGCGTCGCCGCCTGCCCGTCGGGCGCGCTGCAGCAGCACCTGTTCACCGACGAACAGGTCCTCGCCGAGCTCGAGGGGGTGCTCAAAAGTGTCTGAGAATCACTTCCAGCCGAAGATCGTCGCCTTCTTCTGCACCTGGTGCACGTACACGGCGGCCGACCTGACCGGCATTTCCCGGCTGGCGTACGCGCCCAACGTGCGAGTGATCCGCCTGATGTGCTCGGGCAGGCTCGATCCGCAGTTCGTGCTCGCGGCGTTGCGCTACGGCGCGGACGGGGTGCTGATCGGCGGCTGCCACCCGGGTGACTGCCACTACCAGGAGGGCAACTACAAGACCCGCCGCCGGATCGAGCTGCTGCGGGCCGTGCTCCGCGACCTGGGCGTCGAGGACCAGCGGGTGCGCCTCGAGTGGATCTCGGCGTCCGAGGGCGAGAAGGTGCAGCGGGTCTGCAACGAGATGACCGAGGAGCTGCGGAGGCTTGGGCCGTTGCGCCTGGAGCGCCCCCAGCACCTGGCTACCGAGCCCGCAGGGGAGACACGATGACAAAGCCGAAGATCGCTTTCTACTGGTGCGCCTCCTGCGGCGGCTGCGAGGAGGCCGTCGTCGACCTCGGCGAGGACCTGCTGACCGTCGTCGAGCTCGTGGAGGTCGCCTTCTGGCCGGTCGCGCTCGACTTCAAGCGCGAGGACGTCGAGGCGCTGGACGACGGCGAGCTGGCGGCCGCGTTCATCAACGGCGCGGTCCGCACCTCGGAGCAGGAGGAGATGGCCCGGCTGCTGCGGCGCAAGTCCGCCGCGGTGGTCGCGTTCGGCAGCTGCGCGATGCTGGGCGGCGTCCCCGGCCTCGCCAACCTGCACGAGAGCCAGGACATCCTCGACCTCGTCTACCACGAGGCACCGAGCGTCCAGAACGACGCCGGGACGCTGCCCGCGCAGGAATGCCGCGTCGCCGAGGGAGAGCTGACGCTGCCTGCGTTCGGCGCCTCCGTCCGCACGCTCGGGCAGGTCATCGACGTCGACTACTACCTTCCTGGCTGCCCGCCGCCCACGGGCCTGATCGCCTCGGCGGTCACGGCGCTCGTCGAGGGGAAGCTGCCCGGGAAGGGAGCAGTGCTCGCGCCCGACGTGGCGCTGTGCTCCGAATGCCCGCGGGCCGCGACGAAGCCGGACAAGCTCCTGGTGCCGGCGTTCCAGCGGCCGCACCAGGTGCTCATCGATCCGGAGCTCTGCCTGCTCGCCCAGGGCCTGATCTGCCTCGGCCCCGCCACCCGGGCGGGCTGCGCCGCCGCCTGCCCCGGCGGGAACATGCCCTGCACCGGCTGCATGGGGCCCACGAGCAATGTCATCGACTACGGGGCGAAGGCGCTGTCCGCGATCGCATCGCTGCTCGACGCGGACGGCGAGGACGAGATCGCCGCGCGCGTCGCCGAGATCGCCGACCCGGTCGGTACCTTCTACCGCTACAGCCTGCCGGATTCGCTGCTGCACCGTCGCGTGCGGCCGAAGACGAGGGAGCAACAGGAAGAGGTGGCACCATGAGCCGCGAGATCCTCATCGACCCCATTACACGGCTCGAGGGACACGGGCGGATACACATCTTCCTCGATCCCGACGGCGGTGTCGACCGGGCCTACCTCCAGATCCCGGAGCTGCGCGGCTTCGAGAAGTTCGCCCAGGGACGGCGCGCCGAGGACATGCCGCAGATCACCTCGCGCATCTGCGGCGTCTGCCCGATGGCGCACCACATGGCCGCGACGAAAGCCCTCGACGACCTCTACCAGGTGGACCCGCCGCCCGCCGCCCGGAAGATCCGCGAGCTCCTCTACAGCGCCTTCATGGTCGAAGACCACGCGCTGCATTTCTTCTTCCTGGGCGGGCCCGATTTCATCGTCGGCCCGGATGCGCCGCGGCAGAAGCGGAACATCCTCGGCGTCATCGACGCCGTGGGCCTCGAGGTAGGCAAGGAGGTGATCGGCGTGCGCAAGCAGCTTCGTGACCTGGTTGCCACGGTGGCGGGCAAGGCAATCCATCCCGTCTTCGGGCTTCCCGGGGGCGTGTCACGCGCTCTGAGCAGCGAGGCCCGGCAGGAGGCGGCCGCGGCGGCGGCCCGCGCCATCGAGTTCAGCCAGTTCGCCCTTGGCGCGTTCCGCGCGGCCGTGCTCGGCAACCCCGGCTACGTCGAGCTCATCACCTCCGAGGCATACACGCACCGCACCTACTACATGGGCCTGGTCGACGGAGCGAACAAGGTCACCTTCTACGACGGCAGGCTCAGGGTCGTCGGCCCGGAGGGAAAGGAGCTGCTCAGCTTCGAAGGGCGGGACTACCTCAGCCATGTCGCCGAGCACGTCGAGCCGTGGACGTACATGAAGTTCTGCTTCCTGAAGGACGTCGGCTGGAACGGGTTCGCCGACGGGGCCGGCAGCGGCGTCTACAGCGTCGCGCCGCTGGCCCGGCTGAATGCCGCGGACGGCATGGCGACCCCCCGCGCACAGGAAGCCTATGAGGAGTTCGTGACGACCCTGGGCCCCAAGCCCGTCCACTACACGCTGGCCAACCACTGGGCCAGGCTCATCGAGCTGGTGTACGCGGCGGAGCGGATGGCCGAACTGGCCGCCGACCCGGAGCTCACCGACCCGCAGGTGCGCACGCTGCCGACGGCCGCGCCGCGCGAGGGCGTCGGTGTCGTGGAGGCCCCGCGGGGGACCCTGTTCCATCACTACCAGACGGACGAGCGCGGGCTCGTCACGGCCGCGAACCTGATCGTCGCCACGCAGAACAACGCGGCGAGGATCGCGCTGTCCGTCGACAAGGCGGCGCGCGCGCTGATCAGGAACGGCCGGGTCGACGACGGGCTGCTGAACCGGCTCGAGATGGCGTTCCGCGCCTACGACCCGTGCATGGGCTGCTCCACGCACAGCCTGCCTGGCCACATGCCGCTGATCGTCGAGGTCAGGGACGCGGGCGGCGCGCTCCGGCATGAGATCCGGCGGGACTGACCGTGCGAACGCTCGTCCTCGGCCTGGGCAACGAGTACGCGGGCGATGACGCCGTCGGCGTGCTCGCGGTGCGGGCGCTGCGCGGGGAGCTGGCCGGGGGTGCCGACGTCGTGGAGAGCGCCGCCTCGGGCCTGGCGCTGCTCGAGGTCTTCGCCGGGTATGACCGCGCGGTGGTCGCCGACTCGATCCAATCGGGCCGTAGCCCGGCGGGCACGATCGTCGAGGCCGGGCTGGCCGAGTTGGGCCGGGTGACAGCGCCCAGCCTGCACCAGGCCGGCATACCGGAGCTGGCCGCGGTCGCCAGGCGGCTGGGCATGGGCTTCCCTGACCGGACGCGAGTGCTCGCCGTTGAGGTCGCGGGCCCGCTGATGTTCGGCGCGCCGCTGAGCGAGTCCGTGGCCGCGGCGGTGGCACCGCTCGGCCGGCGCGTCCTGGAGCAGGTCCGGCGCTGGGCGTCGGAGGACTCCGGGCGCAGCCGGTGAGCCCGGTGTTCTCGCCGGAGGCGCCGCAGCAGGCCTACCGGATGCTGACGCAGGACACCGCGCTGGGATAGTTCTGGGGCATGAACGCACGTGATCTGCTCGCCGCGCTGCTGGATCCCGCGACGTTCCGCTCGTGGGATACCGGCCTGGCCGGCGTGCGGCCAGGGCCGGCCTACGCCGCCGGCCTGGCCAGGGCGCGGGACAGGACCGGCCTGGATGAGTCGGTGATCACTGGCACGGGCCTGATCGGCGGCCGCCGCGTGGCGGTGGCGGCGTCTGAGTTCGCTTTCCTGGGCGGATCGATCGGCGTGGCCGCCGGGGAGCGCCTGGCGCGCGCGGTCGAGCGAGCTACCGCTGAGCGCCTGCCGATGATCTCCCTGCCCGCCTCGGGCGGCACCCGCATGCAGGAAGGCACCGCCGCCTTCCTGCAGATGGTGAAGGTTACGGCGGCGGTCACCGCGCACAAGGCCGCCCATCTTCCTTACGTCGCCTATCTGCGGCACCCCACCACGGGCGGCGTATTCGCCTCCTGGGCCTCGCTGGGGCATCTTACGATCGCCGAGCCCGGGGCCCTGATCGGCTTCCTCGGGCCGCGCGTCTACCAGGCGCTGAACGGCGCCCCGTTCCCGGAAGGCGTGCAGACCGCCGAGAATCTGCACGCCCACGGGCTGGTCGATGCCGTCGTCGCGCCGGGCGAGCTCGCCGTGTTCCTGGACCGCGTGCTCACCGCCCTCACCCCCGCGCCACGCGAAGCTCCCGCGCCGCCGGAGCATTCCGGCATGGCTGGCAGGCCGGCGTGGGAGTCGGTCCTGCGCACCCGCGAGCCGGCCGGCCCGGTACCGCCGATTTGATCCGGGTGGCCGCCACCGACACGGTGCCGCTGCAGCAGGCCGGGCTCTTTCTCGCCCTGGCGCGCATCGGCGGCTACCCGTGCGTGGTCATCGGCCAGGACCGGCACGGACCGGCGCTCGGTCCCGCCGGGCTGCGCCTGGCCAGGCGCGGTATCCGGCTGGCCGCTGACCTGCGGCTGCCCCTGGTCACCGCGATCGACACGCCGGGCGCTGAGCTGTCCCCAGCTGCGGAGCAAGATGGTCTGGCCCGCGAAATCGCCTGGTGCCTGGCCGCCCTCGTCACGCACCGGGGGCCCACCGTCTCGCTGCTGCTCGGGCAGGGAACCGGCGGCGCGGCCCTGGCCCTGCTGCCCGCCGACCGCACCCTCGCCGCCGAGCACGCCTGGCTGGCCCCGCTGGCCCCGGAAGGGGCCAGCGCTATCGTCTACCGCGACATCAGCCACGCCGCGGAACTCGCCGCACGGCAGGGCATCCGCTCCACCGACCTCGCCGCCCTCGGCATCGTCGACCGCGTGATCCCTGAGGCGCCCGGCGGAACCCTCGGCTGCGACACCGGGCAGGCGCTGGGCAGGGACCTCGGGGACGCGCTGCGTCAGGAACTGGCGGACGTGACGGCACAGGACGAGGAAGCGCGGCTGGCCGCTCGCGCCCGCCGCTACCGCCACCTCGGCGTACCTCTGTAGGCCGGCGCGGGTGGGCCGGGGCGGTCAGTGGCTTGATATCCCCGTTACGCTGGACCAGTATGGATCGAACACATTCGCACGGAAGAAGCGCAGGACGGACCACATCGGCTCTCCTGTGCCTGCTCAATGGCGAGGTGCATATGCGTCGCTGGACAGGGATCCCGGTTTCTGCCGTGTCAGCGCTGGCCGCGGTGCTGCTGGCCGTTCCGGCTCAGATCAGCGCCGCCTCGGCCCAGGCTCCAGGGGGCCAGGCTCCGGCGGCCCAGACTTTAGCAGGCGAGGCGAAGGAACCGGTCGCGGTGGGCACTGGCGGCGCGGTCGCTTCCATGGACCTGAACGCCAGCCAGGCGGGCATCACCGTCCTCAGGCACGGCGGCAACGCCATCGACGCAGCCGTGGCCACGGCCAGCGCGCTCGGCGTGACCATCCCGTTCGTGGCCGGCCCCGGTGGCGGCGGGTTCATGGTGATCTACCTGGCCAAGACGCACCAGGTCGTGACCATCGACGGCCGCGAGAACTGCCCGGCGGCCTGCACCCCGGCGATGTTCACCGATCGGAAGACCGGCCAGCCGCTCGGCTACACCTACGCGTCCAATCAGCCGCTGGCCACCGGAGTTCCCTCGATGGTGGCCACCTGGGCCGAGGCGATCAGCCGCTACGGCCGGGGCAGCCTGGCCGCAGACCTGCAGCCCGCGATCAGCGTCGCCCAGCGCGGCTTCCGCGTAGACGCCGACTTCCAGCAGCTCACCGAATCCGAACTGCCCGAGCTGCAGGCCTACCCCGCGAGCCGGGCCCTGCTGCTGACCAGCGCGGGCCAGCCGCTGCCGGCTGGTTCCCTGCTCCGCAACCTCGACCTGGCCAGGACCTATCAGCTGCTGGCGCGCTACGGGCCGTCCTACCTCTACAACGGCCCGCTCGGGCAGGCCATCGTGCAGGCTGACGATCATCCCGTCACCACCCCGGGGCAGACCGTGGTCCAGCTGCCGGGCATCATGACCACGAACGACCTGCGCGCCTACCAGGCGCGGGTACAGGCCCCGGCCCACGTCCGTTACCGCGGGCTGGACGTCTACAGCATGGCGCCCCCGTCGAGCAGCGGCTCCACCGTCGGCGAGGCGCTGAACATCCTCAGCGGGTACAACCTGGGGGCCGAGCCCCGGGCCACCGCGCTGTTCCACTACCTGGAGGCGTCCCGGCTGTCCTACGCCGACCGCAACGCCTACGTCGGCGATCCCCGGTACGTCGGGGTGCCGCTGCAGGGCCTGCTGAGCCCGGCGTTCGCGGCGACCCGGCGCTGCCTGATCCACCAGACCGCGCTCACCTCGCCGGTGGCCCCGGGCGACCCGCATCCGCCGTACGAGAGCTGCCAGAACCAGCAGACCGCCGCGGCCCCGGCGGGACAGGAGGGGCTGCACACCAACAACATCGTGACCGCCGATAAGTGGGGCAACATCGTCGCCTACACCAACACCATCAACTTTTTCGGCGGCAGCGGCCAGACCGTCCCCGGGTACGGCTTCCTGCTCAACAACGAGATGACCGACTTCGACTTCGCGCCGCCCGCGGCCCGCGGCTACGACCCCAACCTGCCTGCGGGCGGCAAGCAGCCCCGGTCCAGCATGGGCCCGGTCATCGCGTTCCGCGACGGGACCCCCGTCTTCAGCGTCGGCGCCGCCGGCGGCTCGACGATCATCACGACCATCCTGCAGATCCTCATCAACGACGTGGACTTCGGCATGTCGCTGCCCGCGGCGCTGGCGGTCCCGCGGGTGAGCCAGACCAACTCGACAACGTCGCAGGCCGAGCCGCTGTTCTGCAAAAGTGCCCTGGCCCGGCAGCTGACCAGCCAGTTCGGCGAGAAGTTCACCGAAGCGACCGGGCCGATCCTGCCCCTGGACCAGTACCCGGGCGACGCGACTGCCCTGGCGAACCTCGGCGGCGGGCGGCTGGAATCCATCGCCGAGCCCGTCCGTCTGGGCGGCGGCAGCGCGCTGGTCGTCAATCCCTCGCCCTGATCGCCTCGCCGGCGCTTCCGCCCCCGATCAGGTCCGGGCGAGCCGGCTGGTTGGTCCGAAGTTCCCCCCAGGCTCATGAGCCCCATCATGTCTGCCCTGGTCATAGAGCTTTATGTGCCGGGCTTACATGCCTACGGTAGTCATGTGCGTCCACATTTTCCCTGGTGAACAGAGATGTCAGCGCATCCGGGGAACGACGGGTCAGTTGACGCCGCACCCAGTGACTCAGTAGCTCGGTGATTCAGTAGCCCGCCGGCGAGGATGGAGCGATGAGCAGCGCCCGGGACACCGCCCTCGACCTCATCCGGTTCATCGACGCCTCGCCGTCGCCGTATCACGCCGCCGCCGCGGCCCTGCGCCGGCTGACCGGAGCCGGATTCACCGAAATGGTTCAGGCGCAGGCATGGCCATCCGGTCCCGGCCGCTACGTCGTGGTCGACGGCGGATCGCTGTTCGCCTGGATCGTCCCGGCGGGCGCGGCCCCCGGCACCCGGTTCCGGCTGCTCGGCGCGCATACCGACAGCCCGGCGCTCCGGGTCAAGCCGCGGCCGGATACCGGCCGCGCCGGCGTCCGGCAGCTCGGCGTCGAGGTCTACGGCGGCCCGCTGCTCAATTCGTGGCTCGATCGCGACCTGGGCCTGGCTGGCCGGGTGTTGGTGCGCGCACCCGGCGGTTCCCAGGTGCGGCTGATGCGGGTTCACCGGCCCCTGCTGCGGGTCCCGCAGCTCGCGATCCACCTGGACCCCGGCGTGCGCGACGGCCTGAAGCTCGATGCCCAGCAGCACGTCGTGCCCATCTGGTCGCTCGGCGACCCGGACCCGGGCGGATTCGCGCGCTTCCTCGCCGGCGAGCTGGACGTATCCCCCGGCGACGTGATGAGCCACGACGTCGTGACCTACGACCTCACCGGCGGCACCCTGGCCGGAGCCAACGAGGAGTTCGTGAGCTCAGGCCGCCAGGATGACCTGGCCTGCTCGCACGCGTGCGTGACCGCGCTGTGCGACGTGGCCGAACAGCCCGCGGCGCAGCACATCAGCGCGATCGTGCTGTTCGACAACGAGGAGATCGGCAGCCAGTCGGCCACCGGCGCACGCGGCGCCTGGCTGGGGCGGCAGATGGAGCGCAGCGTGCTCGCCCGCGGCGGCGGCCGCGATGACTTCCTGCGCGCCGTGGCGGACTCGCTGCACGTCTCCGCCGACATGGCCCACGCCACGCACCCCAACTACCCCGAGCGGCACGAGCCCGGGCACTGGATCGCGCTCGGCGGCGGCCCGGTGGTGAAGGTGAGCGCCAACGTCTGCTACGGCACGACGGCACCGACTCAGGTGGCCTTCCTGCTCGCGGCCGAGCAGGCCGGGGTGCCCGTCCAGTACTTCGTCATGCGCAGCGGCGTGCGCAGCGGGTCGACGATCGGCCCCATCGTGGCCGCGGGCCTGGCGATACCGACCGTCGACGTCGGCAGCCCCACGCTGGCCATGCATTCGGCGCGGGAGCTGACCGGGACGGCGGACGGCGCGATGATGGTCGCGGCGATGAAGGCCTTCCTGACCCCGGCCTAGCTCGCCGGCCAGGGCGACGCGGCGCTTGGCGCAGAAGGACCGAGGGCGGGAATGGTCCGGTACTCCGAAGATCCAGCGGTTCAGGTCGAGGCCCGCATTTCCGCTCTGTCCGCCGTGGCGGAGCGGATCATCGCGCGTCGGCTCGCTGAGCACGAGGCGAACATGCGGCGCTGCGTGGAAGGCATCAAAACATTGGCCGAACGGGACTGACGATGACGACCAGCCCGGTGCGGGGCGCACCGGAGAGCGGCGCGGCCGCTGCAGGGCGCCGCACCGGAGCTGCTCTGGCTCGCCCACGTTCGGGCGGGCTGGCGGCAGGCATCTGCCTGACGAGCAGCTATACGACACCAGGTCCCATGCTGGAGCTGCTGGCGCTCGGCCTGGCCGCGACTGACGCGCCACCCGCCGGGATATTTCGCCCTTACCGCAACGCCTCCCTAGGCGTGCGCAACTTTCTCCGCTAGACCTGGTAGCGGGGGTTAACGATCAATCCCGGGAACGTGCGCACGGATGACACAGGAGAGTGCCGATGCCCAGCGACCTGGATCCGGCCGAGACCAGGGAATGGCTTGATTCCCTCGACGCGGTGCTGGAATTCGATGGCCCGGACCGGGCGTACTTCCTGCTGGACGAGCTGATCGGGGAGGCGCGCCGCAACGGCGCGCCGGTGCCCTACTCGGCGAACACGCCGTACCTGAACACCATCCCGCCGCAGCTCGAGCAGCGTAACCCCGGCGATCAGGCCATCGAGCACACCATCCGGGCGATGATCCGGTGGAACGCGGTGGCGATCGTGCTGCGGGCCAACAAGGAGTCTTCGGAGCTGGGCGGGCACATCGCCAGCTTCCAGTCCGCCGCGACGCTGTACGACGTGGGCTTCAACCATTTCTGGCACGCGCCGTCCGAAGGGCACGGCGGGGACCTCGTCTACATGCAGGGCCACTCCGCCCCGGGCATCTACGCGCGGGCGTTCGTGGAAGGCCGGCTCACCGGGGAACAGCTCGACCACTTCCGGCAGGAAACCGGCGGCCGGGGGCTGTCCTCCTACCCGCATCCGTGGCTGATGCCGGACTTCTGGCAGTTCCCTACGGTCTCGATGGGGCTCGGGCCGCTGATGGCCATCTACCAGGCCCGGTTCCTGAAGTACCTGTCCAACCGCGACCTGGCCGGCACCGGCAACCGGCACGTGTGGGCGTTCCTGGGTGACGGCGAGATGGACGAGCCCGAATCGCTGGGCGCCATCTCGCTGGCCGGCCGGGAGCGGCTGGACAACCTCATCTTCGTGGTCAACTGCAACCTGCAGCGGCTGGACGGCCCGGTACGCGGCAACGGCAAGATCATTCAGGAGCTGGAGGCGCTGTTCCGCGGGGCCGGGTGGAACGTGATCAAGGTGATCTGGGGCAGCACCTGGGACCCGCTGATCGCGCGCGACACCAGCGGTATCCTGCTCAAGCGGATGGAAGAGGCCGTCGACGGGGAGTACCAGGACTTCAAGTCCAAGAACGGCGCGTACGTCCGGCAGCACTTTTTCGGCAAGTACCCGGAGCTGCTGGACATGGTCGCGGGCATGTCCGACGACGAGGTCTGGGCACTGGCCCGCGGCGGCCACGACCCGGTCAAGGTGTACGCCGCCTACGCGGCGGCCGTCGAGCACACCGGGCAGCCCACGGTCATCCTGGCCAAGACGGTCAAGGGGTACGGGATGGGTGAGGCGGGCGAGGGCCAGAACATCACCCACCAGCAGAAGAAGATGGCCGAGAACACCCTGCGCGCGTTCCGGGACCGGTTCAGCATCAACGTGCCCGACGACAAGATCCCCGAGCTGCCCTACCTGCGGCTGGCCGAGGACACCCCGGAGATGCGCTACCTGCGGCAGCGGCGGGAGGCCCTGGGCGGCTACCTGCCCGCGCGGCGCACGAAGTCCCAGCCGCTGGAGATGCCGCCGCTGTCGGCGTTCGACAGCCAGCTCAAGGGCACCGGCGAGCGGGAGATCTCCACCACGATGGCGTTCGTCCGGGTGCTGAACACCCTGCTGCGGGACAAGAAGATCGGCAGGCGGGTGGTGCCGATCGTGCCGGACGAGTCGCGCACCTTCGGCATGGAGGGCATGTTCCGGCAGTTCGGCATCTTCTCCCAGAGCGGGCAGCTGTACCAGCCGGAGGACGCCAACCAGCTGATGTTCTACCGGGAGGACAGGACCGGCCAGATGCTGCAGGAGGGCATCACCGAACCGGGCGCGATGTCGTCCTGGATCGCCGCGGCGACCTCCTACAGCACGTCGGATACGCCGATGATCCCGTTCTACGTCTACTACTCGATGTTCGGTTTCCAGCGCGTCGGCGACCTGGCCTGGGCGGCCGGGGACAGCCGGGCGCGCGGGTTCCTCATCGGCGGCACCGCCGGGCGCACCACACTCAACGGGGAGGGCCTGCAGCACGAGGACGGGCACAGCCACATCATGTCGGCGACGATCCCCAACTGCGTGTCCTACGACCCGACGTTCGGCTACGAGGTCGCCGTCATCGTGCACGACGGGCTGCGGCGGATGTACGCCGAGCAGCAGGACGTCTACTACTACCTGACCGTGATGAACGAGAACTACCGGCACCCGCCCATGCCGGACGGCGCCGAAGAGGGCATTCTCCGCGGCATGTACCTGCTCCAGGAGGGGCGCCCGGGCGAGCCCCGGGTGCAGCTGCTGGGCAGCGGGACCATCCTGCGCGAGGTGATCGCCGCCGCCGAACTGCTGGACACCGACTTCGGGGTGACGGCCGACGTGTGGAGCGTGCCCAGCTTCACCGAACTGCGCCGCGACGGGCTGGCCACCGAGCGCTGGAACATGCTGCACCCCGCCGAACCGCCGCGGCAGAGCTGGGTCGAAAGCTGCCTGAACGGCCGGCCCGACGGGCCCGTGGTCGCCTCGACCGACTACATGAAGGCCTTCGCCGACCAGATCCGGCCGTTCGTGCCGCGCCGCTGCCGGGTGCTGGGCACCGACGGCTTCGGCCGGTCGGACTACCGGCGCAAGCTGCGTTCCTTCTTCGAGGTGGACCGGTACTACGTCGCCGTCGCCGCGCTGCACAGCCTGGCCGCCGACGGGACCGTGCCGGCGGCCACCGCCGCCGGCGCCATCGCGCGGTACCAGATCGAGGCCGGCAAGCCGAACCCGCCTGAGGTCTAGAAGGGGTCCCAGATGGCAACAGCGACCGAGGTTCGCGTGCCCGACATCGGTGCCTTCCAGGACGTGCCGATCATCGAAGTGCACGTGCAGGCCGGCGATTCCGTCAACGAGGAAGACCCGCTGATCACGCTGGAGTCCGACAAGGCCACGATGGACGTGCCGGCCCCGCTGGCCGGCCAGGTGGTGGAGATCCCGGTCAAGATCGGGGACCAGGTCAGCACGGGATCGCTGATCATGACCATCGCCCCTGGTGCCGGCGCGGTCACGGTCCCGCCGACGCTGGTGGAGCAGCAGGAGCCGGACGTGACCGAAGCTGCCACGCCGGGCCCGCCGGGCCCGCCGGTCCCCGCGCCTGCCCGGGCGCCCGTGGCTCCGCCGGCCACCGGGCCGGCGCCCGTACCGGTGCAGGCGGGGGAGGCGCCGGGCGCGCCCGGGCCGGCGCGGGACTTCGGCGGGGTACACGCCGGGCCGAGCGTGCGCCGGACCGCCCGCGAGCTGGGCGTGGACCTGACCGCGGTGACCGGCAGCGGGCCCAAGGGCCGGATCACCAAGGACGACCTGCTCGGGTACCTGCGCGGGCCATCCGCCGCGTCCCCGGGGGCGGCGCCCGCCGGTACCGGCATCCCGGAGATCCCCGCACAGGACTTCGCCCAGTTCGGGCCCGTTCAGACGCGTCCGCTGTCCCGGATCAGGAAACTGTCCGGGCCGCATCTGCATCGATCCTGGCTGAACGTGCCGCACGTGACGCACCACGACGAGGCGGACATCACCGTCCTGGACGCCTACCGCAAGGAACTCGACGCGGCCGCCCGGCCCGACGGTTACCGGGTGACCCTGCTCGCCTTCCTGCTGAAGGCGTCGGTCTCCGGGCTCAAGAAGTTCCCCGCGTTCAACAGCTCCCTGACGGCGGAGAAGGACAGCCTGATCGTGAAGGGCTATTACCACCTCGGGGTCGCCGTGGACACCCCCGAGGGCCTGGTCGTCCCGGTGATCCGTGACGTGGACCGCAAGGGCGTCACCGAGCTGAGCCAGGAACTCGGCGCGGTGTCGGCCCGCGCGCGCGACGGCAAGCTGACGGTGGCTGACCTGCAGGGCGGCACGTTCACGATCTCCAGCCTCGGGGGCATCGGCGGCGTCGCCTTCACCCCGATCGTGAACGCTCCCGAGGTGGCGGTCCTCGGCGTGGTCCGTTCGGCCATCAAACCGGTGTGGAACGGCGAGCAGTTCACCCCGCGGCTGATGCTGCCGCTTTCCCTGTCCTACGACCACCGCGTCATCGACGGTGCGCTTGCGGCCAGGTTCGCGTCGCATCTATCGCACGTCCTGGAAGATCCTCGCCGCCTCATCCTTTAGGAACGTCATGGCTGACATCGAGGTCCGCATCCCCGACATCGGGAACTTCGCCGACGTCCCCGTCATCGAGATCCATGTCGCCCCGGGCGAATATGTGGCGCGTGAAGACCCCCTGGTCACGCTGGAATCGGACAAGGCCACCCTGGATGTCCCGGCGCCGGCGGCCGGAACGGTCAGCGAGCTGCTGGTCAGCGTCGGCGACCAGGTCTCCGAGGGCACCCCCATCCTGGTGCTCCAGGGCTCAGTGCCGGCGGCGCCAGGGCGGGAACGCGTCCAGGAGGAGGCTCGCCCCACCCCCGGTGAGCCGGCCGGATACGGCTCGCCGAGCGGCGTGTACGAGCGGATCGAGGTCACCGTCCCCGACATCGGCAACTTCGCCGACGTCCCCGTCATCGAGGTGCACATCGCCGCGGGCGACACGGTGGCCGCCGAGGACCCGCTGATCACGCTGGAGTCCGACAAGGCCACCATGGACATCCCGGCCCCCGCCGCCGGGACGATCGCCGCGGTCCGGGTGGCCGTGGGCGACATCGTCTCCGCGGGTCACCTCATCGCGGACCTGGAGACCGGGCAGAAGCTCACCGGGCCGCCCCCGCCCGCCGCCGCCCCCGCGGCCGCCACCCGCGGGGCCGCAGGGGCCCCGCGGCCCCGCGGGGACGCAGGACCCCGCGGCGACGTGCACGCCGAGGTGCTCGTGCTGGGCGCCGGGCCCGGCGGCTACACCGCCGCCTTCCGCGCCGCCGACCTCGGCCAGTCGGTGGTCCTGGCCGACCAGCGGCCCACCCTGGGCGGGGTGTGCCTCAACGTGGGCTGCATCCCGTCCAAGGCGCTGCTGCACGCGGCGCGGGTGATCGCGGAAACGCGGGAGATGGCCGCGCACGGCGTCCGGTTCGGCGACCCGGACATCGACCTGGACGCCCTGCGCGGCTGGAAGGACGGTGTGGTGTCCCGGCTGACCGGCGGCCTGGCCGGGCTGGCGCGGCAGCGCAAGGTCACGACCGTGCGCGGCACCGGCCGGTTCGTCTCGGTGAACCTGGCCGAGGTCACCGCGGACGACGGCAGCGTCACGACGGTCAGCTTCGACCGCGCGATCATCGCGGCCGGCTCGTCCCCGGTGCGGCTGCCGTTCATGCCGGACGATGACGGCCGGGTGCTCGACTCCACGGGAGCGCTGGACCTGGCGTCCGTGCCCGGGCGGCTGCTGGTGATCGGCGGCGGGATCATCGGCCTGGAGATGGCATGCGTGTACCACGAGCTGGGGGCGCGGGTCACCGTCGTGGAGCTGATGGACCAGCTCATTCCGGGTACCGACCGGGACATCGTCGCCCCGCTGGCCAAGCGCATCGCGGGCCGGTACGAGAACATCTTCCTCAAGACCAAGGTGACCGGGGCCGAAGCGGGCCCGGACGGGCTGCGGGTCAGCTTCGAGGGCCCGGACGCCCCGGGCAGCGACGTGTTCGGCCAGGTCCTGGTGGCCGTCGGGCGGGTCCCGAACGGCCGGCTCATCGGCGCGGAGGCCGCCGGCGTCCTCGTCGACGACCGCGGGTACATCCCCGTCGACAAGCAGCAGCGCACCAACGTGCCGCACATCTTCGCCATCGGGGACGTCGTCGGGCCGCCGATGCTCGCCCACAAGGCCACCCACGAGGGCCGGGTCGCCGCCCAGGTCGCCGCCGGGCAGCAGAGCTACTTCGACGCCAGGGTGATTCCGTCGGTCGCCTACACCGATCCCGAAGTGGCCTGGGCCGGGGTGACCGAAACCGAGGCCAGGGCGGCCGGCGTGCCCTACGGCAAGGGGGTGTTCCCGTGGGCGGCCAGCGGGCGGGCCTTGTCGCTGGCCCGGGACGAGGGCCTGACCAAGCTGCTGTTCGACCCGGCCAGCGAGCGGCTGATCGGCGCCGGCCTGGTCGGCCCGAACGCCGGTGAGCTCGTGGCCGAGATCGCCCACGCGATCGAAATGGGCGCCGACGCCGCCGACATCGCGCTCACGATCCACCCGCACCCCACGCTCTCGGAGACCGTGGGCCTGTCGGCCGAGGCGTTCGAGGGTACCATCACCGACCTGTACCTGCCGAAGACGAAGGCCGGGGCGAAAAAGTAGCGCGGGGCGGGGAGACTGGAGGGATGCCTGATCTTCCCGTGGGGTATTTCCCCGGCCGCGACGGCGCCCAGCTCGCCTACCGCGAGCTCGGGCAGGGACGCCCGGTGGTGCTGATCCACGGCTACTTCTCCAACGGATGCGTCAACTGGGTCAAGTACGGCCACGCCGCGGCGGTCGCCGCCCGGGGGTTCCGCGTCATCATGCCGGACCTGCGCGGCCACGGCGACAGCGCCAAGCCGCATGACCCGGCCGCCTATCCGCCGGACGTGCTGGCCGACGACGGGTTCGCGCTTCTCGCCGAACTCGGGCTCACCGAGTATGACCTGGCCGGCTACTCGCTGGGCGGCCGGACCGTGATGCGGATGCTGGCCCGCGACGCGGCGCCGGACCGGGCGGTGGTGGCGGGGATGGGACTGGACGGGGTGCTGCATGCGACCGGCCGTAACGACCATTTCCGGCACATCCTGGAGCACCCCGGCACGTTCGACCGCCGCTCCCCCGAGGGGAAAGCCGAGGCCTTCCTGAAGAGCACCGGCACCGACCCGATCGCGGTCCTGCACCTGCTGGACGCCAACGTCGACACGCCGCGCGAGAAGCTCGCGAAGATCGGCACGCCGGTCCTGGTGCTGGCCGGCGCCGAGGACGACGACAACGGCCCGGCCGAGGCCCTGGCCGCAGCCCTTCCGCGCGGGCAGGCCGCCCGGGTCCCCGGCAACCACATGAGCGCCGTCGCCCGGCCCGCCCTGGGCACCGCGATCGCCGCCTACCTCGCCAGCACCCCCTAGCACGCCAAGTAAGTTCTAAGCAGGCGCCCAGGAAGGAGACCCATGCAACCGGCATTTGATTCCGACGGCGCGACGGTGCCCGTGGCGGCCGTTTCCAGCCGCACAGAAGCGGACCTGATCGTCGGCCTGTTGCGCAACAACGGATTGAGAGCAGCCGTATCGGCAGACGACGCCGGAGGACAGGAGCCACAGCTCCAGGCACAGGGTGTTCGCGTGCTGGTTGCCCCCTCCGATGAAGCCCCGGCCCGCCGGCTCCTGGCCGCCGTCGATGACACCCCCGTCGATGACACCCCCGTCGATGACACCCCTTCGAAGCCGGCCAGCCCAACGTCCTGGAGGCGGTGGATACGCAGGCTCCTCGGTACCAGCAGGGGCTAGAGTCCGCACCCGCCCCGGCCTGAGCCCGGATGCCAGCCGAGCGCGGCGGACCGGAACTCGCGCGCGGTGCCGCCCTGCACGGAGCGGAAGAGTTCATCGAGCCCGGCTCTATCGTTACGCCGCCGGCAGGGGGGCGACGCGTTCGAGGACGATGGTTCCGGCGGCCAGCAGGATCGCCAGGACGGTGAGGGACGGACCGAGGACGGACAGTCCCGCGAGGCCGATCAGCAGCCCGGTGAGCGCCGAAAGGCCCGACCCGCCGGCCGCGGCCGCGCCGACCTGCCAGGCGATGACGTGCTGGGCGCGGCTCCGGCCGATCCGGTCCGGCGTCATCGCGATCAGCGCCGGGAACACCCCGGCCAGCGCCGCCCCGAGCACCGCGAAGGCGGCCAGCGTCACGGCCGTTCCCGGCTGCCACCAGATCACCGCCGTGGCCAGTACGGCCACCCCGCTCCCCCACCAGACGACCCGGGACGGCGGGACGGGCCGGGGCAGCAGCGCCAGCACGATCCGGGCGCCGGTCAGGGCGCCCCAGAAACCGAACGTGGCGATCCCGGCCGCCGAGGCGGACAGGCCCAGATGCCCGCGGCAGAAACTCGCCTCCCATTGGCCGGCGGCCACCTCGACGCCTGTGTAGACGAAGAAAATTGCCATTCCGGTCACGACCACGGACGAGGACCGGCGCCGGGACCACGCCTCACCCGGATGCTCAGGCCCCGCGGCCCGGCCATCCGCCGCGGCCGGGGCCGGGGCGGGCCGCGCGCGCTCGTGCCGCCGCTGCACCAGCCACGAGATCGCGATCACCAGATCCAGCAGGACCAGGGCGGCGTAGGCCGGGCGCCAGGATGACAGCACGATGGCCGCGGTGACGAGCAGTGGCCCGATGGCCGTGCCCACCCCGTACGCGGCGTGCAGGAGGTTCAGCAGCCGCGGCCGCCCGGACAGCCCCACGGCGGTGTTCAGCCCGCCGTCCATCATCCCGGCCGCCACGCCGAGCAGCACCGCGACGATGAACACCAGCCACAGGCCCGGGGCCAGCGCGAACCCCGCCCCGCCCAGCGCCGCGCAGGCCCCGGACAAGGCGAGCAGCACGGGCACGCCGAACCGGCGGATCAGGGCGCCGGCAAAGACGCTGACCGCGACCGAGCCGATCGTGATGACCAGGAGAATGAGCCCGAGATCAGCGATCGGCGCCCCGAAGCTCTGCCGCATGGACGGCCAGGCGGTGCCGAGCATGCCGTCGGGCAGGCCAAGCACGACAAAGCTCCCCAGGCTCAGCACGTCCAGGCCGCGCCCGGCCCTCATCGCCATATCGACACCCACGCCGCCAGCCCCCTCGCGGGACTCTCACGCGAGGTAGGAGGCCAGGCTACGGGCGCCGGTCAGGGAGCCAGCTTGCCGGGCCAGAGCCGTCGGTGCGCTTCGACGACGGCGACGCAGGCCTCGTCGCCGGGTAGGCGGGAATGATGAGGTCCGCTTCGCCGGCCAGCACACCCGCATCGCCCCGCACAGGGACCAACGGCCCGGCTGGCGCGGCGGAACAGCCTGGCCGGCCGATGGCAGGTATTGCCGAAGGGCAGCAGCGGGTTTCACATCAATCGATTATATGTTTGAATATAGCTTTGGAACAGCATACCCGCTGAGACTGAGACTCACCCGCCAGGAGACGTCATGCTCGAAGCCGTAACCGCCGGTGCGGGTCACCCCGTGGTCGCCGTCCTGCTCGGGCTGGCGGCCGCCGGTCTCGCGGGCGCGGTGGTGGCGATGGCCTGGAACGTGCACGTGCGCCAGTTCCAGCTGGCCGAGCTGCTGACCCGCCGCCAGGCCGCAGTGACTGCGGACGCAGGCGCGGGCGCGCCGGATCAGGCGGTGAACGCGATCGGCGGGCCCGGCGCGCCCGGCGCCGCCGAGGCGGCCCTGGACGAGGTTGCCGGGCCGGCCGTGGGCGCCGGCGGCGGGGCGGCGTCGCCAGTGGTGATCGAGGGGCCGGAGCTGGTGCTCACCGGCGAGCAGGCCCGCTACCGCGCGCGGCTGTCCGGCGGCGGCACGGTGGTGTCGTGGGCGGTGGGCGGGGGCTCGGTGTGGCAGGCTCCCGACCCGGCCCATCCCGACGAACTGCTCCTGACCGCGGACCAGCCGGGCAACCTGACGGTCATCGTGCGGGTGCGTAAGGGGCTGGCGGAGCGCCGCGCCACCAAGGCCGTCACCGCCGAGGAGGGCGTGACCGCTCCGGCGCCGCCTTTCACGCTGCACCTGTTCCTGCAGGGATGGTCGCTGGTCGTGGTCGCGGTTCTGGTCATCGGGTTCGCGGGCGCCCTGGTGGCGCTGGGCAGCTGCACGTCCTCCGACTTCATCGCGCTGGCAGTCCCGCTGATCGCCCTGCTCGGCATGGCCGCCGTCGTCCGCGGTGCGGGCGACGCACCGGGCCGTTCCGGCCGGGGCAGGCCGCCGCCACGCCTGCGCGCCGAGGACCCGTGGTACGGCCTGCCGAGCCACGCTTACCCGGCCGCGCGGGCCGGCGAGACCGCGAACCATAATTGAGTGAGCGGGACGGTGCGCCCACGAATTATCACCAGCATCGGGTGTATCTGAACTGCGGGATCGTGCTCCGTATAGCAGGAGGCCGGCGCGGCACGGCGCCGGCCACGTAACGGGGGGAACGCCCACGATGGTTGATCAAGGTATCGCCCGAAGGCTGCCAAATCCAGATGTGGCGCGGTGGCTCGAGCAGCGCCAGGGTGCGCTGCACGTCACCACGACCACGATGACGCCGGACGGCCAGACCCTGGACTGGGTCCCGATCGAGAGCCAGACCAGCGACACAATCGCCGAGCCGCCGCCTGCGGTGGTGCGCCATGTCCAGACAGATCAGGCACGGATCCCGGCGGATCAGGTGCGGCCGGCGAAGTCGGTTCAGTTCGACATAGGTGAGGCCGGCCCCGCTGGCCACGTCCCGGTTCTCCGGCCGAATCTGAGTCAGGTCAGGAGCCTGGATGACCTCCGCCGCGTGCAGTCCAAGCCGGGCGGCCTGCGCGTCAACGTCAATCGCACGAACAAGAAGCCGACCGACCCCGACCCCGCCGGATACTTCCACGCCCTCAGTTCGCAATGGGCGACGGTATACGGGAGCGACGCATGGCTGAATCTGTGGGACCCGATGATCGACATCCCGTCGTCACCGGGCGATGACCACTCGATTTCGCAGCTCTGGCTGCAGAACTACCAGAAGCCGCAGCTTCAGTCGCTCGAAGGCGGCCTGACGGTCGACCGCAACCTGAACGGCGACAGCGCCAACCACCTGTTCACCTACTACACGACGAACGGGTACTCACAAGACGGCGGCAACCTCGGCGGGTACAACCGCCTGGAGAGCGGATGGGTCCAGTACAACAGCGGGATCTACCCGGGAATCCGGGTCAACGGCACCAGCCAGCAGGGAGCTTCACCCCAGCTGGAGATCGGGGTCAAATACCAGCTCTGGCAGGGCAACTGGTGGTTCGGGTTCAACAACAACGAGTCGGGACCGTGGATCTGGCTCGGCTATTACCCCGGGAGCCTGTTCGGCGGCGGCATCGCCGACCTGGCCGAGTGGATCGGCTGGGGCGGAGAGGTCTACTCCGCCCTCGCCAATCCCTGTGCCACCACGGATCAGATGGGCAGCGGGCGGCACGCGGCCGACGGATGGACCCGTGCATGCTACCAGCGCCTCATCCACAATCAGACCAACCTGAACGGTGCCCTGGGCAACTTCGACGGCATCGCTTCGGTGGACGTTGCCGCCAGCAACTGCCCCGCTAGCGAATACACGATCGAAACGTTCATGGACAGCGGCACGAACTGGGGCAGTTACCAGTTCTTCGGCGGTCCGGCCGCGTAGCGGCCGGACCGCGGCCTCCTGATGGTCGCCTTCGCCTGATTCCCGGCCGGGCCCGGCATTCACGCCTGGCTCGGCCGGGCGCTGATGGCTGGTCCGGCCGGCCTGGGCGGCGCCTCCGGCGGCGGTGCGTCAGACCGGGAAGCGGTACCGGGTCTGGGTGTAGGGGTCCTTGCCGAACGCCAGGACCTTCGCCGGGGTCACGCCGAAGACCATGCCCCGGCGGCCGTCCGCGTCGCGGAACACCCCGTCGCCGATTTCGAAATCCCAGTCGAGCTTGGACTTCCATATGTCCGCCAGCCGCTGGAGCTGCGCCTGGCCGGTCACCCGGGTGGCCGATCCCTCCACGACGACGTCCAGGCCCGACCGGAACTGGTTGGCGCCGGCGGTCAGCACGCAGCGGGGATCGGATGCGAGGTTCTTCGACTTCTGCTCGGCGTCGCCGGTGCAGAAGTGCAGCGTTCCGTCCAGCCAGACCGCCGGGAGCGGGGTGACGTGCGGCCGCCCGTCGCGGCGGGTGGTCGACAGCCAGAACATCTCCGATGTGGCAAGTACCCCGGCTACCTCGGCCCATGGCCGCGCCGTGGCGCCCGGCTGGCTGAATCCCTCGTTCAGTTCCGCGACCGGCTCCGTCATGGTCAGCCTCCTCGGCATGTTTGCTCGTTACCGGGCAGACTCCACGCCGGGACGGAACTCATCGCTCCGGGGTCAGGGGAAGAGGCGAGGCCCGACGCCCGGGCGGAATTGGCTTCGGGCGGCTGCTAGCAACGCGTCCGCAGCTTGCCGGGCGTTTTCACCAGTACGCGACATCCGGGCCGCGATGAGCCCGGTGACGATGGGCGTGGAGAATGAGGTGCCACTCCACTCGACGATGCCCGCGGAGGTGTCCCGCACGTCGCCGTCCACGATCGTCTTGTACTTCATGCGGGCGTAGGCGTTGACGATTTCCTCACCCGGCGCGTAAACGTCGACCCACGCCCCGTGGTTGCTGAACCAAGAGCGGCGCTGCCCGTCGCGCGTCATCGAGCCGGCGCCCACGCACCACGGGAACGCGGCCGGC
Source organism: uncultured Actinomycetes bacterium (assembly GCA_963805255.1). Classification (GTDB taxonomy): domain Bacteria; phylum Actinomycetota; class Actinomycetes; order Streptosporangiales; family Streptosporangiaceae; genus Bog-532. The sequence goes on along the minus strand of CAWDTK010000019.1, from coordinate 524,231 downwards.
CAGAAGGGAGTGGTCGCCGCTTGGTTGCCCGCGGCTGCCACGAGGACGATGCCGCCGAGCTGGCTCAGGCGCTCTTCCCAGAGGGTCTGGAAGGCGAGAGAGGGTACGTTCTTGCGGGTGTAGCAACCGGCGGACATGCTGATGATGTCGGGTGAGCGTGCCAGGGCATCGTGAATCTGCTGGGTGAGGCGGGACTCCCGGGCGAAGCCCGCGACTCCAAGGATGCGCTCCACCACGACGTTCGAGGCCGGGGCGACACAGCGGATCACACCCGATATGAATGTGCCGTGGCCGGCGTACGGATCGGCGAAACCGACTATTTCGTGTTCCATGGCGTTGATCTTGATCTGGTCCGGGTCCTCGATGTCAGCGCCAGTGTCCGGTCGTACACCCTCGAGCCAGGGTGCCCAGGCGCTCGCCCCGGACAGCAGGCCGGTGTCCACAACGGAAACGCCGACGTCACGCCCCGCTGACGGGTCGCCCACGCTGGGCCAGAGCGCATCCCGAACGACCACAGGATCGTCCGCCGCGGCAGGAGTGATGACCGGTTCGGGTTCGGTGGCCGGGCAGGACAGGAAACCGGTGACGATAAACGCATGATCGAGTGTGGCCACGCCGGTGCCGAGCCGGCTGTCGAGCTCATCGGCAACGTCCGGCGTGTGCTGCGACTCCCGGACGTTTATGCCGAGCCTGGTTACGCCTCCGATCAGAGCGTCCCCGCCCTCGTCTCGCAGTGCGCCCAGATCGCGGAGTACGCTCTGCACACGCGAGAGGTCGCGGTCGCGGGTCAGCAGGGAGCTGCTGTGGTAGAAGTAGTCGACCCACTCGTCGTCGTGCCAGCTCGGCGGCCAGGCTCGCACGTCAGGAGCGTTGTTCAGCGCCGTCCGCACTTCGGGAACCAGCCGTCGGAGGGTAGCCTCGCGGGCACGCCCATCCGCAGCGGATGCCCCGAATCCGTTCCTGTTCTCAGACATAACTCTCCCCTTGGCGAATGTCCCATACGCACCGATTGCGGTTCATTCTCCACCCCGACCGGACCAAAAGTCCCTATCCTTATCGCTTCATCTTCTCTACCTTTAGTGGATGCCACCGGGGGAAAAAAAGCATAACGCGTCCTCCGCCGAAATGGCCCGGGAAGGCCCGGTCGAGGATCTGCCGCTGCGTGCGCTATCTCGTCCCCGGGACACTGCGCGGGTGGCGCAGCGCGTGCTGACGGCCAACCGCAGCCCGTACGTCCGCTCGTACGCTGGACAAGCCCTCGGCATCGCGACCCGGGAGATGGGTGATGTTGCCCAAGCCGTCCACTACCTCCGCGCGGCACTGGCCGCGGCCGCCTCGTGCGGAGACGAGCGAAGGGCCGACGTCCAGGCGAGTCTCGGCATCACCTTGGCCTACGCGGGCCGCAGCAAGGAGGCGCTCCGCCACCTGGATGCGGCGCTCGGCAAGGCATCGGGCGTCGCGGCGGCGCGCGTCAGGCTGCGCCGCGGAAACCTCCTGAAGCTCCTCGGCCGCACCAGTGAGGCCGTCGCGGAGCACCAGCGTGCGGCGCGGACGCTCCGTGCCGCGGGTAACAGCGTCTGGGAGGCCCGGGCACTGAACAATCTCGGCTTCGCGCTCATCGATCGCGGCGACGCCCCTCGTGCCGAGGATGCCCTCACCCGGGCAGAAGCCCTGCTGACCGATGCTGGCCGGACGTTCGACGCGGCGAATGTGCGCAGCAACCGCGGCCTGGTGGCGTCGCTGTACGGGAAGGTCCCCGAGGCGCTCGCGCACTACGACGCCGCGGAGAAGATGTACGCCGACGCCGGGGTACGGCCGGCGGAGCTGTCGGAAGTCCGCTGCTCGGCATTGCTTGCCGTAGGTCTGCACGACGACGCCCTTCGCCACGGGCAGGAGGCGGTCGGCCTGCTGCGGAGCGAGGGCGCCTCAGCGGCCTACCGCGCCGACGCTCTGGTGCGCGCGGCGGAGGCCGCTCTGGCCGCCGGCGATCCCCAGCTCGCCAGAGCGTACGCCACTGAGGCGGTTCGGCTCTTCCGGCGGCAGGGGCGCGGACGCGGGGAGACGCTCGCGCGGCTCACGATTGTCCGCGCACGTTTCGCCTCCGGTGAACGGAGCCGCCGTCTCCTGAGCGACGCCGCCGTTCTGGCCGGCGCAGCTGACCGCCACCGTGTGGCCGAGGCGGTCGAGGCACACCTGCTCACCGCACAGGTAGCGCTCGCCCTCGGGGACGCAGCAGCCGCTGAGCCGCACCTGCTGAGGACGGCCCGAGCCCGTTCTCGCGGATCAGCGCTGAACCGGGTATTCGGCTGGCACGCGGCGGCGCTGCGTGCCGAAGCGGCCGGCCGCCGAAGAGCAATATTTGAAGCCTGCGAGCGTGGCCTGCAGGTCCTCGACGCATACCAGCTCACATTGGGCGCGGTCGAGATGCGGGCGGCTGCGACTTCACACGGCGCCGCGCTGACCGAGATCGCTGTCCGGGAGGCACTGGCCGCCGATGACCCCCGCGCGCTGCTGCGGTGGACCGAACGCTGGCGCGCCAGGACCTTCGCGATTCCCCCGGTACGCCCTCCAGATGACGCCGGGTTTGCTGCCGAGCTTGCGACGCTGCGGCAGATCACGCGCCATCTCAGCCAGGCCACGATTGACGGGCACCCGGTTGGCACGCTGGAGCGGGAACGGCGGCGCGTCGAAGACGAGGTACGGCGCCACGTGCTGCGGACCTCCGGCACCGCGGGGGAAGCCCACGCCCAGCACCTCGACATCGACATCGACATCGACATCGACGAGATTCTGGCGGCACTCGGGGAAACCCGGCTCGTCGAAATCATCCAGTTTGACGGCCGCCTGCATGTTCTCGTCGCTACGTCAGCCGGTGTTCGCCGTCACGTCGCCGGGACCTGGGAGACCGCCGTACGTGACGCCGAGTTCAGCCGCTTCACGCTGCGCCGGCTCGCCCATCGCACGAGGCCGGAACCGGCGAACGACACCGGGCGGGGCATCAGGTCAGCGCCGGCGCAGGCTGTTATGGCCATGCTGGAGACATTCGGTATCCGTTTGCAGCAGCAGCTCTTGGCTGCGGCCGCAGACGACCTCGGTGATGGCCCGCTTGTGATAGTGCCGCCGGCCGCGCTGCATCCCGTGCCGTGGGGGCTGCTGCCAGCCCTGGCCGATCGGGCTGTCACCGTCGCTCCCTCAGCGATGGCATGGCTGCACGGGAAAAGGATCGAGCCGCCGGCCGGCCACACGGTCGCTGTGGTGGCGGGTCCCGGTCTGGAGGGCGCCCAGGCCGAAGCAACAGCGCTGGCTGATCGCTACGCGAACGCGGAAGTCCTCACCGCCGGGATGGCCACGGCAGAGAAGGTGCTTACTTCGCTGGAGGGCCGCTGGCTGGCGCATATTGCGGCGCACGGGACCTTCCGTGCGGATAATCCGCTCTTCTCCTCGCTCCTTATGGACGATGGGCCATTGACAGTTCACGACCTGCAGCGGCTCGGGCGCGCACCCTACCGGCTCGTGCTTTCTTGCTGCGACTCGGGGGTGACGGCCCCAGCCGGAGCCGACGAGCTGCTCGGCTTGATCGCCGCACTCGGGCAGCTCGGCACCGCCGGAGTGCTCGCCCCGGTGGTCACGGTGAACGACGCGGCCACCGTGCGGCTCTCCCTCGCCCTGCATGAACGACTCGCCAGCGGAGCGACGGCGTCGCAGGCACTGCGAGACGCACGGCTGAGCAGTCTGGATGACCTGTGCTTGTACGTGGCAGCACGCGCCTATGTGGCCTTCGGGGCCGCATGACCAGACTTGCCGCATGACCAGACTTGAGGCCTGGCCTACGGGTTCAAGCCGGACACCTACCACCGGGCCGACGCCGCGCAGACCGTCAACGGCACCGCGGGCGAGCCGTTCTCCGGCGCGCACTCCGACTCCAGAAGAGCCAGGTCGCGCAGCTCGCCGTGGCCGCCGCGATCCCCAGCTGATAGCCAGTTGGCCCTGGCCAGAGTGGTCAGCGTGCCCGGGCCGCCCGCGGCCGGGGGACGCTGACTGCCGGGCGGAACTTCGGGCCACCGGCGGTCTCACGAATCGGGCTCAGAGGGTGATCCATCCCGTCACGACGGTCGCGCCAGCAGTGGTACCGCAACGCAACCGGAACGCACTGGCCGGGATCGGGTGGATGGAGAAGCAGCCCACCTCGTCGACCTCGATAGAGGCGATGATCCCCGCGTGCGTCTGCAGCTTGATCGTGGCCTCATCGGCCGGGACCAGCTGGCACAGCAGCGAGTCCCCGTTGACCTCCATCTCGATGGTCAGGTGGTCCGAGGTGAACGTGAGCGCGCGGATCGATGCGGTCTCCGACCGCACGCTCGGCGCGGGAGCGCGGTCCTGCATCGAGTCGTAGGTGAGCTGGGCCAGCTCCGCATCGATGTTGCGCCACGCGTAAGCGTTCCTGGCAGCCACGGTAAATTCTGCCGGGACATCCCGCTGGACCTGCAGCGACCCCTTCAGCAAGGCCAGCAGTTGATCGTCGTCCCAGATGTCAGGCACCCCGCCTGCCTCCCATCTCACTAGCGCGCACGTCTTTGGCCCCGTGGCCCCGCGCGTCGTCCACCGACGTGTCACTGAAGGCCGCCAGGGCGGGAGAACGTCGCAGCCGGTTCAGGCAGCGCGCCCGTTGCGGGCCGATGCTCCCGACGGATATCGACAAAGCGGCGCTGATCTTCGCGTAGGGCTGCGGCGGGTCGCTGATCAGCATCGACAGCAGCCGCCGGCAGTGCTCGGGGAGCTCGGCAAAGGCCGCGCGCACCACGGCGCCCAGTTCCGCCGCGATGATCTCCTGCTCGACCATCTCGGCGGCCTGGTCTTGGGACATCTGGCTGTCTTCCGGCAACTCGGAATAGTCATATTTGCTGGCCGCCCGCAGGACACGCAGGCATTCGCGCTGCGCGGTGGTGGCCAGCCATCCGGGCAGGGCCGCCGGCTGCCTGAGGTTCCCGAGCTGCTCGACCAGCAGGAGCCACACCGTCTGGCCGATGTCGTCGATGTCAGCCCGGCTCAGCCGGTAGCGCTTGCAAATGAACCACACAAGCGGGGCGTACCGGTCGACGATCTCGTCCCAGGCATGCTGGTCTCCGTCGCGAGCGCGGGCGACGAGGTCGGTAACCGCCGGATCGTCACGCATAGCTGTCCTTTATGAGTCCGGTGGTGCTGGCCATCCCCGGCATCATTTCAACGCGGGGAACGTTGGGCAAGATGTCGCGGGACGCTGTACCCGGATCGGGGGTGCGGCAGGCCGTACCGGACCTCGCGGCCGATCGCCGTTCCCTGGGCGAGGCCAGAAACCGGGCACGGCTCCGGATGAGCGTGTCGCGGGTCCGATGGCCAGGCTTCCTTCCCCTGGGTGTGGCGGGTTACTGCATCCCTGCCTCTACAGAGCAGGCTCCCTTGCGGGTGATACATGGAAAGACCGGAGAAGTGCCGCCCGCAGATGTATCAGTCCGCCGGGCATGTCCTCCAAATCCCAGGAAGCCAGCGCGAAACCGCCTGGATGCCAATCTCCGGGTTGGAGAGCCCGTCGCGGGCGAGCCCGGCGATCTGCGCCTCCTGCGGGGTGAGCTCATCGGCCGTCTCGGCCGTACGCTTGCGCACGGTCTGGCCGGTGGCCAGGTCCAGGCCGCGGGCATCGATGTAGTGGCGGATGTCCGCGGCGAACCGCTCGGTCATCGGCAGCATCAGCGCCGGGGACACGAACTGGTTCCCCCGGCGTTCCCTGCGCGGGTGCAGACTAAATACCTGGTCCGGGCCACTATTAAGCGTTCGCTTAACTGTTTCTCTTAATTCTAAATAGACAATTCAGGCAAGTGCGGTGGATCCTGAGGAGGAAAGGCCGCAGCGCAGCGGCCGGGACAAAGATGCAGGAGGAACGATGAACGAGGAAGCCAGGGAGCTAGCTGAGAAGTGGGGATGCACCCCCTCGAACACCTGCTACTGGTACTGCGTCGGCGCAGCGCAACGCGAGATTGATGACGGGTGAAGATATTCTTTGCCGGAGCTGAGAACTCAGAGCAGGGGAATCTTCTGGCCGAGCTGGGAGTCCAGAACGTCTCGCTGTCGTACTCAGCACTGTCCAAGCGTGTCAAGTTCCCAAGCCCTGGACTCTTGAAGGGCATCTTCCGGCCGAGCAGAATATTCTGCTGGATGCTGGTGGGTACGCGACCGGCAAGGATGACTCGGCGCTGACCGAAGACGATGTCTATGAGCTGGCCAATAGATACATGGCATTCGTCTCTGACAACCTGGCGTACATTGATCTGCTGACTGAATTCGCTCACCTGACGGGTAGCACCGTCGCTCTCGCGGTCGGGGACGACGCGTAGACCATGTAGGCGGCCAAGGCCCGGCTCGCCACCGGTTTCCTGGTGGACGCGCTCGCGCCGGAATCGTCAACCCGCCCGGCCTGACGGCCTGGTCCGAGGCGGCCGGCTACGCAGGCCCTGATCCCGAGGCCTGGCGCGCTTCGGCCACCAAGCACCGCGGCTCGTGGCGGGAGGACCGGACGACGTGGCCCGGCCGCTGGGCAGGTGAACGCGAAAAGCGGCCTCCCATGGGCAGCGAGCGGCACCAGGCCATCGCGGATGCCACGGGCGAGTTCGTGCCCGGCTGATTCAGGTCCGCCAAACCGACAGCATCGGAGGTACACCGTGAGTGACATGAACGGGCAGGTCGCGGTGGTCACTGGCGGGACCCGCGGCATCGGGCTGGCCATCAGCGAGCGACTGCTCAACCGCGGCGTCACGGTGGCGGCCGGCTACGCGACCAGGCACGACCACGCCCGGCAGTTCGCCGATAAGTACGCCGACCGGGGCGTGAGCATCCACCAGGGCAACGTGGGCCACAACGAGGACGTCCTCCGCGTCTTCGGCGAGGTCCTCGACCGGCACGGGCACGTGGACATCCTGGTCAACAACGCCGGCATCACCATCGACAAGACGGTGCGGAAGATGGATCCGAGGGAGTGGGACCACGTCATCCACGTCAACCTGTCCGGCGCGTTCTACACGTCCCGGGCCGTGCTGCAGCACATGCTGGACCGCGGTTACGGCCGGATCATCAACATCTCCTCGATCATCGGCTCGGCGGGCGGGTTCGGGCAGGCCAACTACGCGGCGGCCAAGTCGGGGATGTTCGGGCTGACCATGAGCGTGGCTCTCGAGACCGCCGGCAAGGGCATCACGATCAACACCGTCACGCCCGGGTTCATCACGACCGACATGACCGCGACGGTCCCGGCCGACGCGTTGGCGAAGGTCGTCGCCCGGATCCCGGTCGGCCGGCTCGGCGAACCGGACGAAGTGGCCCGGGTGGTGGAGTTCCTGGCCGACCCCGAATCGGCCTACATCACCGGCCAGGTCTACCCCGTCAACGGCGGCTTGTACATGTAGGGACCGGGAACCACGAACCGTCCGGGCAAGAAGATCGGAACCGTCCGGGCAAAAAAATCGCCAGACGGGCACGGCGGAGCCGGACGGGCATGACCCCATCCGGCTGGGCCGCGTTCGATTCTTATTGTTTGACCGGGTCATAACGCGAGAGGCAGGACATTTGTCCATAGTCACGGTTTGACATAATTTCATACTTGGCGGATGGCGCCATCGCGCATGTTGCGTGTCCCGGCCGGGTCCGCGCCGGACTCCAGCCACCACACCCCCGGCCCGCCGAATCAGCCACCACATCCCCGGCCCGCCGAATCAGCCACCACATCCCCGGCCCGCCGAATCGCATTTTCTAGTCTAGAGTGGACTAAGTTTTCCGGCGGCGACGCTGGTCAAACCGCTGGCCCGGGGATGGTCTGTCGTTCGGCGCGGCCCGGGGCGGGCCCGTTTGGGCAGATATGATTTGATCCGTGCCTAAAGAATCCGCCGGGCCCGCCGTGGCGGAGACCGGCGGGTTGAAATCCGCGCGCACCCGGGAGCGGATCCTGAACGCCGCCGCCCACGTGCTCAGCCGGAAAGGCTACGCGGGCACCCGGCTGGCGGACGTCGCCGACCAGGCGGCGGTCCAGGCACCCGCGATTTATTACTACTTTCCGTCCCGGGAAGCGCTGGTCGAACAGGTTATGTGGACCGGGATCGCGCGCATGCGCGACCACGTCGGCCAGGTCCTCGCGGAGCTGCCGCCCGGCACCGGCCCACTGGAGCGGATCGACGCCGCGGTCGCGGCGCACCTGCGGTACGCGCTCGACATCTCCGACTACACGACCGCCGCGATCCGCAACGCCGGGCAGGTCCCGGACTACATCCGCATCCGCTACTCGGCCGAGGCGGCGAAATACGGCGACATCTGGCGCCGGCTGCTGCAGGACGCCGCGCAGGCCGGCCTGCTGCGTCCCGACCTGGAGCCGGTGGCGGCCCGGATGCTGGTCCTCGGCGCGCTAAACTGGTCGGCCGAGTGGTGGAACCCGCGCCGCGGCTCGCTGGACACCGTGGTGCGGACGGCGCAGTCGCTGGTGCGCAACGGGCTCTCCGCCGCGGCGTGCGGTACAGCGGGGGAGCGCGACGCCCTGGCCTGAGGGGTTCGGTGCAGGCCTCCCGCCACGCTGGTCGGCCGCACCAAACCGGGGTGCTCCAGTCCCTGCAGGGCGCGGCAGACAATCGGCTTGGGCACCCGCCCACACCTGGCCGAGGCTGCCGCCCGCCCCCAGCAGCCGGGCGATGGCGAACCCGTGCCGGGGCGTCTTGGCAGTTCAGTGCGCTGCGTAACTGGCGGGGCAGGCACTTCATCCTGCAGTCCGGCGCGAGCACGAGGCGTTCGGCGGGCCCGGCCTCCTGGCTGCGCCAATTGGCGGGCCTCACTAGGCTGAGATGGTGAAACCGTTCCTGCTGCTGAGCGTCCGCGCCGACGATGCCGCGGCGGACAACGAGTACGAGGCGTTCCTGGGCTTTTCCGGCCTCGCGGACGACCAGTTGCGCCGGGTGCGGCTGGACCAGCGGGCGCTGGGGCCGGTCGACCTGCGGGACTGGTCGGGGATCCTCCTCGGCGGCGGGCCGTTCAACTACACCCACCCCGATGAGCTGAAGTCACCGGTGCAGCGGCGGATCGAGACGGACCTGAGCGAACTGCTCGACGCCGTGGTCGGTGCGGATTACCCGTTCCTCGGCGCGTGCTACGGCATCGGGGCGCTCGGCCGTCATCAGGGCGCCGAGGTCGACCGGCAGTACGCCGAGCCGGTCGGATGCGTCCAGGTCACCCTCACCCCGGACGGCCGGCGAGATCGGCTGCTCGGCGAACTGCCCGGCACGTTCGGCGCGTTCACCGGCCACAAGGAGGCGATCAGCGCGCTGCCGGGCCACGCCGCCCTGCTGGCCAGCTCCCCCACCTGCCCGGTGCAGGCGTTCCGGGTCGGGTCGAACGTCTACGCGACCCAGTTCCACCCCGAACTGGACGTGGCCGGGCTGTGCACCCGGATCGACGTCTACCGGCACGCCGGCTACTTCCGGCCGGAGGAAGCCGACGGCCTCAAGGCGCTGGCCACGCGCAGCGACGTGACCCACCCGTCCGGCATCCTGCGCCAGTTCGTCCAGCGCTACGGCAAGGTCTCCAGCGAGGGGCCCAACGGCGGCCCCAACGGCGGCAGGGTGGCGATGCGCTCGCCGCAGCGGGCCGGGTCGTAGCCGGGCAGGCTGGCCAGCTGATCGAGCAGCCAGCGTGAGGACAGCACCCTGAACAGGCCCTGGACTTCCCGGGAACCCGCCCGGTCGGCCGGGATCACCAGGTCGAACCGTTCGGCGGCGAGCGGGACGAAGGCCAGGCCGTAGGCGAGGGCGGCCGGCTCACTGGCCACGCCCACGTCGGCCAGCCCGGCGGCGATGGCCGCCGCGACGTGCAGGTGACCCGTGGCCTGGCTCTGGTATCCGGCCAGCTCGCCGGGGCCGGCCCCGAGCGCGGCCAGCTCCCGGTCCAGCAGCAGCCGCGCCTCCGCGCCAGGTTCCCGGTTGACCAGCCGCAGCCCGGCGCGGACCACGTTGGCGAGGCCGGACACCCGGCCGGCCAGGTCGGGCCGCAGGACCAGGCCTTCGCGCCACGAGCAGAACCCGATGATCTCGGCGCCCTGCCGCAGCGTCGTGCGGACGGAATCCGATGTTGTAGTCACCCTCGCGGCCGCGCAGGTGGGCCCCGGCCGCGTGCACCAGGCCGCGAGCGGCCAGATCGAGCGCCGCACCGCTGGCGCACTGCCACCAGGCGAAGGACACCGGCGGATCGAGCAGCCCGAGCGGGGCTTCCAGCAGCGGAATGGCCGGATCGCAGCCGGCCACGACCAGCGTCGGGCGCGGCGGGCTGAGCGGGCGGATGGGGCGGCCCGGCCCGGCAGTGGCGCGCGGGCCGGCGAGGCCGTCGGCCGGGACGAAGCCGGCCTTGCTCACCGCGGCGCCGGACAGCGGCAGCGCGACGAACGTGTCACCGATCGCGGCCAGCGTGACCCGGTCCCCGCCGTCACCGAGCGGCGACAGCGGCTGCGCGTCGACCTGCGGCGCGGGCGTGCGCGCCCCGAACATCTCCTCCACGGTCAGGCCCAGCGCGCGGGCCAGGGCCAGCGCGACCCGCAGGGACGGGTCGGACAGGCCCGACTCGACCGCCGAGACCGCCTGCCGGGAGACTCCGGCCATCCCGGCCAGCTGCTGCTGCGAGAACCCCCGGGCCTGCCGGGCGAGCCGGAGCCGCATCCCGCTCGCCGCGCCGGGCCCGCGTCCCGGGGAGGCCCGGGGATCGGCGCGTTCGGCATCGGGGTCGGCGCGGCCGGTCGTCTCCCGCGCGCCCATTACCCGCGCACCTGTTCCGGGCGGCTCGGCTCGGCCTGAAGTGCCGCCCCGTCCGGGCCGAAGTACGGCGGGTCGAGCACGGTCACGACGAACTGGCCGCCGTCCGGCTTGTCCGGCAGACGGCAGGTGATCACCGTCTCGGCCACGCGCACGTCCGCCTCCCATCCGGCCCCGGCCGGCCGGCACGACATCACGGCCCCGGTCAGGACCACGCCGCGGCCGGGGTGAGCCCCGGCCACGGCCCGTTCGGGATGAATCCCGGCCGTGACCTCCGCCGCGGGGCGCGCGGGCCCCGCGGGGTCCGCGGGGTCCGCGAGCTGGACCGGCACGAAGCCAAGGTAGCCGACGAGCTCGGCGACCCGCCGCGACACCGGGCGCAGGACCACCTCGTCGGGCGCGCCGACCTGCAGCAGCCGGCCGCGGTCCAGGATGGCGAGCCGGCCGGCGAAGGCCTGCGCGTCCGCGAGCTCGTGCGTGACCAGGACGGCGGGCACGTCGCGCGCGACCACGAGCGAAACGACCAGATCGGTGAGGGCCCGGCGCAGGCTCGCGTCCAGGCCGGCGTACGGCTCGTCGAGGAGCAGCGCGTCGTGGTGCGCGAGCAGCAGGCGGCCGAGCGCCACCCGGTGCGCCTGGCCGCCGGACAGCCGGGCGGGCATGACGCGCAGCAGGCCACCGAGGCCGAGCAGTCCGGCCAGCTCGGCCAGCTCGGGCTCAGCGGGCCCGGCGTCCGGGCGCCCGTAGGCCAGGTTGGCGCGCACGGTCAGGTGCGGGAACAGGCCGGGATCCTGGCGCAGCAGGCCGACCCGGCGCTGCCAGGGGGGCACGGCGCGCACCGGCGGCGACGTCGAGGTCAGGACCCGCTCGCCGAGCACGATGCGGCCCCGGCGCGGCGTGACCAGGCCGGCGATGACTTCCAGCAGCGTCGTCTTGCCCGCGCCGGACGGTCCGAACAGGGCGAACCGTTCGCCGGGCGCGACCGCGACGGCGGCGCGCACCGTGAAGTCGCGGCGGTCAACCTCGACGTCGGCGTCCAGCACGCGCGCTCCAGATGTAGGCGGCCAGCGGCAGCGGCAGCGCCACCACTAGCAGTACCAGGGCGTACGGCAGCGCCGAGGCGAGGCCGGTCTCCTGCAGCGTCGTATAGATCTGCAACGGTATGCCGAACGGATGGTAGGCGATGATGACCACGGCCCCGAACGCGCCCATCGCCCGCGCCCACGCCACCGACAGGCCCATGGCCAGCCCCGGCGTGGCCAGCGGCAGGGTGACCCGGCGGCAGGCCCGGACCGGCCGGTCCCCCAGCAGCTGGGCCTGCTGCTCCAGCCGCGGGTCCACGCCGCCGAACGCGGCCTGCGCGCTGAGCACGTAGTACGGCGCGGACTCGTACACCTCGGCGATGCACAGGGCCAGGAAGGTGTTGGTCGCCGACAGATGCACGCGGCCGAGCAGTTCGCCGATCGGCGTGTACGGGCCGACCATGAAGACCAGCAGCAGGCCGATGACCAGCGGCGGCAGCAGCAGGCTGCACAGCACGCCCGCCTCCCAGACCCGCGGGAACGGGAGCCGGCCGCGCGCCATCAGCCAGGCCAGCGGCGTACCGAGCAGGACCAGCACCCCGAGGGTCACCGCCCCGGACTCGACCGAGACCACGAGCGGGTCCAGCGCGCCCGGCGCCGTCAGCGAGCTTGCGATGGCCTGCCACGACAGGTGGGTGAGCAGGGCGATCACCGGGCCGAGCAAGGCGATCCAGATGATCGCCGCCCCGATGAGCGATGCGAGCCCCGATGCCGAACGGACCCGCCGCGGGGTAGGCCCGTTCAGCCGGACCGGCCCGGACGGGCCGGATGAGCCCGACGGCCCGGGAGATCCATCTCCCGGGACCGTCGCGCCGGCGGCGACCGCCGCTCTAGCTGCCCAGCTCACTCTTGATCGCGGCCGGGACCGCGCTGCTGTCGCCGGACACCGTGGGCGTGAGCACCGTGAAGCCGCCCGCCTTGTACTGGGCCAGGCCCGCGCTGGACAGCGTGTACTTCACGAATGCGATCCCGGCCGGGGTGGGCCTGCCGATGGTGGTGATGTCGATGACCTGCGGGCTTCCGGTCTTGACCGTGCCGCCCTTGATCGTGACCGTGGCCTTCTTGTACGCCGCGGCGTCCGCGGCACTGGCCAGGCTGATGGCGTCCGGGAGCTTGATGTAGGGCAGGTGCAGCTCGATGGCCTGGGTGATAAACGCGCTGGCGGCGTCCAGCTGGCCCGACTGCAGCGTCGCGCCGAGGGAGGACTCGGCGTAGATCTGCGACGAAGAGGCCGTGCCGAAGTCCGGGGTGCCGAGGATCTTGGCCACCGTGTCCGACGGCAGGTGGTAGTACGACTGGGCCAGCTCCAGCATGTAGATGAAGTCCCGGCCCTGCGGGTCGACGTTCGGGTCGGTGCGGCCCAGCTTGAAGCCGGGCGTTTCCATCAGGGTAAACAGGCTGGACAGTGGCTGCCTGCCGCTGGCGATGGCCTCGAACTGGCTCGCGTACTTGCTCTTCGGGTTGTAGGCGACCACCATCGAGGTGCCCGCGTACTGCACGTACCACTTGGTGAACTTGGGCTCCAGCGGCGTGATGTTGTCCCCGCCGACGCTCTCGAAAACGTTGGGGGTGATCTCGCCGGAGGCGATATCCGTCTCCAAGTCGCCGGAGGACGCACCACGGCCGGAGAACTTATAGCCCTCGGCGCTGGTGAAAGCGGGCGAGACGACCTTCTCGTTCAGGAACTGCAGCGACGACGCGTAGGCGACGCTGGCGGTGCCCGCCGGCTTGGCGGACACGGACGCGGGCGCGCTGGTCCCGCCCGACGGCGACGAGGAACTGCTGCAGCCCGCCGCGGCGAGGCACGCTATGAACGCGAGCGCGGCGACGCGTACGGCGCGTTTTGACTGATCAGCCACCTTCCCGACAATAGCCATCACTGCTTGCGCTGAGCAAGAAACACGAGCTTGTAGTCACATTGTGACCAGCGGCGGAGCGGCGGCCCCGCGGCCGCGTGGCGCTGGCCGCGCGCCCGGCGGGCCCGGGTGGGCAGGCTCTGCCGTGCGTACAGTGCGGCCGCTACCTGATCGAGGACGACGGGACCCGCCTCGCACTGCTGGTGCGGGGGCCGGGCGAAGGGGGCCCGTCGGAGGAGGTGACGGCCGGGGTCTGCGCCGCCGACGAGACCGCCGCGCAGCGGGTTCTGGACGGACCTGGACTTCCGGGAGTTCTGCCGCCGTAACAAGCTGCCCCAGTCCGAGCACTCCTGGGACCTGTTCGCCAGGTCAGCTGAGGCGTACCAGAGCGCTGATGGTGAGGTATGCGCCCAGGGCCAGGGCGATGACGACCATGAGCTGCAAGACGTGGCCCAGCAGCCAGTCCTGGGCACGCTTGAGCCGTGCCTTGGTGGCCTCGGGCCGCAGTTCCAGGAACGCGAACGGGATGATGATCAGCAGGAACTCGATGATGACGAAGACCACAACGGCGGCGACCTGCGTCAGCGTCGAGTATTTGCCGGCCACCAGATTGTGCAGCGCGGCGATGTAGCTGGCGCCGGGCAGGCCAATCAGGACGCCGACCAGCATGGCCGGCCCGAGCCGCGGCTCGGCCAGCGCCCGCTGCGCCCAGCTGTCCTTCTTCTCCGGCTTCTCCGGCTTCTCGGGCTTCTCGGGCTTCTCGGGCTTCTCGGGCTTCTCGGGCTTCTCGGGCTTTCTCGGGCTTCTCGGGCTTCTCGGGCTTCTCGGGCTTCTCGGGCTTCTCGGGCTTCTCGGGCTTCTCGGGCTTCTCCTCCGGCTTCTCCGGCTTCTCCGGCTTCTCCGGCTTCTCCGGCTTCTCCGGCTTCTCCGGCTTGTCCGGTGGCCCGGTCCCGGCCGGGACCGGGGTCCGCCGTCGGCCGTGCAGGCGGCCGGTGGCCAGCAGCGCGCCGACGACAAGCAGTAGCAGGCCCAGCCCCAGGTCGACTCCGGCGCTCACCTTCCCCTGGGCCGTGATCGCGTCGGCGTGGATGGTGAGCACGTCCACCAGGCCGATCGTCAGTGCCGTGGTCATGCCCCCGAGCAGCAGGCACAAGAACATCATCCGCGGTCGGCGGTTCTCGATCAGCACCAGATCGAGGCCGAGCAGCTTGGGGTTCAGCGCCGCGGTGAACGCCAGCGCGAAGAACTCAGCGTTCATCGCTGGTCAGCCAGCGTCCGTCGTAATCCCGGCCAGTCGCGGCGGCCGCTTCCGTCGGGTAAGGCCCGCGGGATCCCCGGCGAAGATCTCGCAGTGCGTGACGGCATTCGGCATTTACCACCCCCGGCGCTCACATATTGGTTCACCAGCAACAATGCCGCCCCGCCTCGCCCACTCCGGGTGAGGCGGTCAGCTTGGTTCACCAGCAACAATGCCGCCCCGCCTCGCCCACTCCGGGTGAGGCGGTCAGCTTGGTTCACCAGCAACAATGCCGCCCCGCCTCGCCCACTCCGGGTGAGGCGGTCAGCTGAACCGCGGCGCTGCCAGCCTTCGGCCCTCAGCGCCGCCGACGCTCACGCCGGTGCATCCCGGCTGCGGAGACCGGTGACAAAGGACGTCCGAGGGGGTCGATGAACAGCGCACATGGCCCGGTGGCGGTCGGAACGGTGCCGTCGAGGAGCTTGATGCTGTAGCTGAGCGCGTCTGCGTCCAGGTGCGGATCTTCGATTACCACGACCGCATCCTCGGGAAGCCTGTCGCCCGGCTCCGCGTAAGACAGGACGGCGTTCGGGGGGTTTTCCGCGAAGCTGTTGTCCCCTGCTGTCCAGTTGGCGACGAAGTGACGAGACAACATGTGCCCGACCTCGCGCTGGGGACGGTCGGCGAAGTAAAGCGTCGACGGCGACAAGCCATGCAACGTGATGGTTCCCCGGTCGCTTGTCATGCTCGCCGCGGTCTGGACGAACAATGCCTCCATGTCCTGAAGCTGCTGCTCGGTGACCTCACTCATCGTGGCTCCTCTCGCGCCGCCTTGCCCGGCTGGGCCCTTGCCGCCTGATCCGATCGTGACCGCTGGTGGCCGTCGGCAACCCTTCCCGGACGCTCAAGTCATCGGCAGGGCCGAACGTCCCAGCTTCCTCCAGCTCGGGCCGCGAGTTTGGGGTGGTGACCTGGTGGTAGCCGAGGGCGTCGGCGACGACAGGGGCGGGCATCTCCAGGACGTGCTGGCGGATCGCGGAGGCCCGACGCGGACGTGATCTTCGTCGCACGCCGGACTGGACGGGCTGGTCAGCATGGGCGACGTTGGCGGGACCTGCCGATCGGCCAGACCGTGCTCGCCCCGGTGGTGGCGCGTCCCGTCCGGTCAGGTGTCACGGTCGGCGGGCCACGAGGCCCAGGTCAAATGGCTGTACGACTGGTGGCAGCGGATCGGCACCTGGATCACCGAGAACCGTCCGGCCAATGCGCCGGGCACGTCAGAGTCGCCGGCAGCACCGTCCTGAGATCGCCGCGGGCGGCGTCGAGCTGGGATTGGGTGAGGAACAGGGCCCCGGTGAGGTTGGCACCGCGCAGGTCGGCGCCCCGCAGGTCGGCTCCGGTGAGGTCGGCACCGCGCAGATCGGAGCCCGCCAGCCCGGCGCCGATGAGGTAAGCGCCGCGCAGGCTGGCCCGCCGCAGGTCCTGGCCCCGGAGGTCCTTGCCGATCAGGTGGGCGCCCGCCAGGTCCCGTTCGGGAGGCACATCGCCCCGCGCAAGTTCGCTGGCCCGCCGCAGCAGCGGGGTGACGTGCTGGCGGAGCTCGCCCACGTCCGCGTGGGCCAGATCGCCGGGGTGGCCCTGGGTCAGGCGGTGTATCTCGCTGGACGCGCCAGCCAGCTCGCCATGCACCGGCCCGGCCGCCTCCAGCGCCAGCGCTTCGGTCACGTACCGGAGCAGTTCGTGCAGCCGCCGCATGACCGCGAAGGAGGCGAACATGGCCGCCGCGATGTCCGGCGTCTGGCGCCAGTCGCTTCCGCCGAACGTGCCCTGCGTGACGTGCTGCCCCGCACCGAAGCAGTCGTAGGTGGCGCAGCCGGGAAACCCCCGCGGCCTGAGCTGCCCGTGGATGGAGCATCGGAAATCGGCCCGCAGGTGCGGGCACGGCTGCCCGGGGTCCTTGTCGATGGCGAAGCCGGCGGACGCGGAGAAACCGGGCCCGACGCAGCACAGCGCGGCGCAGTTCCCGCAGTCAGCCTGCAGGCTCAGGGTCAATCCATCACCCGGGCCGTCGGCGCCGCAGGAGCCGGCAGCGGCGCGTGCTGACGATCCCGTCGACCGGATCAGTTCCGGCGGGCGCTTCGGTCATGGTTCCTCCTGCACGGCTCTATCCTGCCGGGCGTCTTCCCGGTGCGCACGGGCACGGCCGATTTCGTACGAAGGTGACTTCCGGACACCAGCCCGCGGCGCCCGCCCGGGACGCGGACGTGCCCGCCTTCTGGCAGGCGCTGGGGCTTCCCGGGCTCGCCGGCGTGCACGTGCACTTCCTGCCGCCGCGGATGCTCCGCCGGGTGTGGGCGTACTTTGACGAGGCCGGCCCGCTGGTCGGGGTCACCTGGCCGATCCGCTACCGGTGGACGGACGGGGAGCGGGTGGCGCACCTGGCGTCCATGGGCGTCCGGATGTTCAGCGCGCTGGCCTACGCCCACCGTCCGGACATGGCCGAGGACCTGAACGCCTGGACGCTCGCGTTCACCAAGGCCACGGCCGGATGCCTGCCGCTCTCCTACACGGCCGCGGTGCACTCCCCCGCCGGGTGGAATCCGCTCGCGGCTCGCCGACTGGCTGGGCCCAGATGACATTCCCCTGCGGTTGCGCGCGGCGCTGCACTCCCACAAGACGGTCAGGCGGGCATGCAGGCCCCGCTCCGGCAGGGTAGCGGAAGATGGCCAGGGTGGCCGGCCTGGATAATCTTGGTGTAGGTCCTTGCCGCGCCGTGCCGGGTTGCTGTGCAGCCGGAGGAGGGCCTGCGGAGGGACGCCGGGATCATGGCAGAACAGCCTGCGCTGGGGTTCGCCGGGTTGCTGCGGCAACTGCGGGTGCCCTAGCCAGGCTCGGTGACCGGCTCGGCCAGGCGAACGCCCTTACCCATCTGGGCCTGGTGCTCCAGCAGGCCGCAGACTACCCCGCCGCCGCCGCCAGCCTGCAGCGGGCACTGGACCTGTTCCGCGACCTCGGTCACCGGCCTGGCCAGGCCTGGGCTCTGAACGACCTCGGCGTCGTGCACCAGCAGACCGCAGACTACGCCGCCGCCGCCGCTAGCCACCAGCAAGCCCTTGAGCTGTTCCGCGACGCCGCCAACCAGCTTGGCCAGGCCGCGGCGCTAAACAACCTCGGCCAGCTAGCCGCCCGTACCGCAGACCCCGGCCAGGCCACCTGCCACTACGCCAAAGCGCTCGCCATAGCGCGCGACATCAACGCCCCCATCGAGCAAGCGCGCGCCCTCGAAGGACTCGGCCAGGCCCACCTCCAAAACGGTAACCGCAGCGAAGCGGCCAGCCACCTGCGGCAGGCCCTCACGATCTACCTGCGCACCGGGCCCCCGCTGACGCCCAGCGTATCCAGGAAACCCTGCGCCACCACGGGCTCTAGCTGGAGTGTTCCCGCTTTTTTGGACACCGAATTAGGCTGCCAACTGACTGAGTTTCTTATACCCTAGTTCGTATTCCTCGGGTGTCAAGTACCCAAGCGTTGAATGTCTCCGGACCGGATTGTAATAGTTGCCAATCCAGTCGGACGTCTCCCTTTCCAGGCTTGCGAGCGTCGGCCACGGACGGGTGTGGATCAGCTCTTTCTTGTACGTCGCGAAGAACGATTCCGATACGGCATTATCGTAACAGATTCCTGTCCTTCCCAGTGACCGCCTGATATTGTTCTCTGTGCAGTACCCGTCGAACATCGAGGACGTATACTGGCAACCGCGATCGGAATGAAATATCACCCCGGCCGGCGGCTTCCGGGCGGCAACGGCCATATCAAGGGCGGCGGTGACCAGGCTCGTCCGCATATGCGCGGCGACGGCCCAGCCAACGACTTTGCGTGAGTAAAGATCAATGACGGTCGCGAGATAAGCCCACCCATCCCATGTCTTTATGTACGTAACGTCGCCGCACCACTTCGTATCGGGCAGGGCAGCGGTGAAGTCCCGGCCGACCAGGTCCGGGGCCGGGACCGGGCGATCCCCGCCGATCGTGGTCCGCCGCCAGGCCCGCGGATGGCGCCCGCGCAGGCCAGCGGCCTGCATCAGCCGGTGAACACGCTTGTGCGACACCAGGTGGCCCAGCGCCGCCAGGCCCGCCCGCATTCGGCGCACGCCAGGATTGCCCCGCGCCTCCTCATGCACCTTTTTCATCACCGCGATAAGCGCGGAATCGTCCTCCGACCGCTGGGACGGCCCCGCGCCCCGCCAGGCGTAATAGCCGGAACGTGAAACTTCAAGCCAGGCGCACATGAATGACACCGGGTAATCGCCCGAATCAGCCCAGCCCGCGATAGCAGCGAATCTTACTGACTGCCTTTCGCGAACCAGGTCGCTACTTTTTTTGCGAACTCCACCTGCATCCGCAGCTCGGCGATCGTCGACTTATCGTCCCTGGACTCAGCCCGCAGCCGGACCAGCTCGGCCCGCTCGGACTCGCCCAGCGGCGTATCCGGTGACTTCCCGGACTCCGCGGCATCTCGTGCCACTTTCACCCACTTGCCAAGAGTCATCTCATGGACGCCGATGTTACGGGCGACCTCAGCAACCGGGCGGCCGCCGTCAATGACGAAAGCTACCGACTGCGCCTTGTACTCCGGCGTAAATGAGCGGCGTGTCGAACCCATTTCTCGCTCTCCCGACAAATCGGGCAGCTAAGCCGGGTGTCCACCGAAGCGGGTACGGTCCAAGCCAGCCCACCTAAACGGGGGCGCGCGATAGTAGGGGGGCAGGCCAAGTAGGCCCGAAAGAAGCAACGGGCTGGTGAGCGGTAGTCAGTGATAACCAGCTGAGATTGTGGCGTGCGGCGACAGCGGCGCGGGGCTGTCAGGCGGCCAGGCTGCGGGTGGCCAGCGGTGCCGTCCCCCCACGCCTTGACCGCGTCCAGCTCAGCGAAGGCGTTCACCACGGTCGCGATCGCGGCGTTGAGCTTCTCGAGGTCGATGTGCCGGTTACACACCATCGACAGCTCCCGGGCTGACACCCCGGCGATGTGATCCGCGCTGTACTGACCGCCTCCCAGTGCCCGGTCCGGCCGGGCTCGCCGTACTGGCTGGCGCCAGAGGTTCTGCTGGTCATGGCGGAAGACGGCTCCGCGCGTATCGTCGACCTCGACGGCGCCGTGTCCGCCGTCGACGCCACCGCCACGACCATGGTGGAGGCGGCGCTGCGCCTCGGCGGGGCGGGGGCGGTAGCGGAGCTAGCCGACGCCTTCGGCGTTGAGCCGCGGCGTGTCACCACCGACCTGCACGCCATCCTCGGCGATCTGGTCGCCCGGGGGATGCTCCGTACCGACACCGCTGATCTTCCCCGGGACGCCCGTCGGACCAGGCGCTGGGTAGCGCCGGCGCTCAGCGCGCTCGCCGTGCGATGGGTCGGGTGTCGGGTTGGGGTGCACCCCGGCACGACACCAGGTGGCTCTCCGATGAGGGATACACGACCATCATCGACAGCCTCGTCATGTGGCCTATCCGGTGATATAAAGGATTATCGTATAAGTGTTCTAATAGGTAGATTGGAAGATGAGCCGCTACCGGATTGGTGGTCGTATCCCACCCACTGCCAGCACGGGCACCCGTGGAGACCGGGACGGATCACGGCCGGATGGCTGCCGATGCCGCCCGGCTTGGTACAGCCCGGCTCATGACTTCGGGGCATTCGCCGAGAGACCGCCGGTCTGACCGGCCCCGTAAGTCATCCGCTGCCGGCAATGCGCCACTCATCGTGGCTGCGGCTACCCCGAAATGGAGGCAGTCAATGACCATTCAGGACGGGCCAGAGCTGCCCAGGCAGGGCGACGAGGAACCGAAGAGGCCCACGCGGCCCGCTGCCAGCCGGCCACCGCGGCGGAAGCCCGGGCCGCGCTGCGCGGTGACATCACCGGCCCCGAGGCAGATTGGGCCATCGCGTCCTACCTGGCCCGGTCCGCAGCCGCGCTCCGGCACGCCCCAGGCCCGGGCCGCCAAGGCGGCGGAAGCGGAGGCGGGACAGTGAGCACGCTCGCCGAACTGGTCAAGGCGGAAGACGCGGCTGACGCTCAGCGCCGCGCGGTCGGCCGCATCCCGGAAGTCCTGCGCCAGCCGGGCGCCGCCCATGACGCCTACGCCCGGTGGGAAGCCGCCCATCAGGCGCTGAGCGCAGCCCTCCGGCAGCGGTCCTACGAAACCAGCTCCGGTGAGAAGCGCACCGTCTACGAGATCGAGGCCGACGACATCGCCGGAAGTCCCTCAGAACTGCCCGATCGCAGGCGGGCGGCGCAGCGCCAAGCCCTCGATCAGTAGCTGCAGCTCGCGGCACATCCGGCGGCTGCCCTTATCCGAACGGGCCCGCCGCACCAGGCCAGCCAGGCCGCCAGCGCGGTAGCCCGCCAGCCACCAGCGCAGCGTGCGCTCCGGGACACCATGCTCACCGGCGACCCGCACCAGGGAACACCGTCCTCCAGATGCGGGCGCAGGAGCTGCCACCTCGCCGCCGGTGATCTCGCCGCGCGCCCGCCGCGCCGCTCGGCTGATCTGCGGGGCTGCCGTTCGACACCCCCCAGGAGAGCGCGGCGCTTGCGCAGGTCATGCTCGCGCGCTTCCCCGCTGACGAATACCCCCACCTCGCCGAGTTCACGTTCGGGCATGTGATACGGCCGGGTTACGACTTTGGCCACGAGTACGAGTTCGGCCTCGACCTGATCCTCGACGGCCTCGAAAGGGCCATCGCACTGCTCAGTCACGCAACCGAACCGTCGGCGATAAGTCGCGCACTGATATCGCCATTGCGGGCTTCGGACCATCATGCAGCAGCGGGCGGGCGCGGGCCTGGCCGGCGAGTTCGGCCGCTAGCAGGGAAGTCGTCGAGACCGCCCGCGAGTCTCTCGTCATCGGAACACTCTGATCCCACCGTCGCCAGCCTCGCCCGCTACACCCGTGTATCACCTGACGCCCTCACCCGCTGGCAAGCGAGCCGCGATCCCCACCGGCGGCGCTGACCCGGCTATGGCGCTGCAGGCGATGTCCCCGCAGCAGCGCGGTGAGCAGCTCCCGGTGGAAGGCAGCCTGGCCGGGCACGCGTTCAACAGACCCGGCCACTCACCCACCTGTGGACCACAATGGACGGCGGCGTCACAACATGCCGTTCCTGGACGGCACGCGGCGTCTGGGCGTGCTGCGCGCCGGCGCCGCCGAGGACGCCACGGATCTGCTGCACCCGCTGTCACGGTTCCGGCTTTCAGCTGCGGGCCGCACAGGACTACCACACCACCAGGTGCGGCTGGAGAACCGGGCAGCTTGGCACGTGGTTAGCCCGGGGCAGGACGGGTAGCGCCGTAGCACCTCGCGGGGAACGACGAAGGGACCCTGAGCATGTGGGCATTTTTCTCCAGACGGCTGCGGATGTGGCTGCTGCTGGCCATCACCCTGCCGCTGACCCGGGCGCTTGTCCATCGCCTGGCGCTGGCTGCCGAGTGCCGCGATCCGTCCACCCGAACAGCGAAGGCGCTGCACCAGGCCGACTCGGCGGTCACCGCCGTATCCCAGCGGGCGGCCCGTAAGGGGGTACAGCCAAGATAAGCCCAAAACCCGCAGTTGGAGATGTTCTCCCTGCTCAGCATGGGTCGAGACACGCGCTTCAGAGAAGACTCGTTCTTTGAAGCCAACCCCCAGCTCTGACTTCAGAGAACCCGGAGCTTTCGGCCGAAAGACCTGGTCAACGGCTTCAGAAAACAGACAGCCCCCCGGCGATCGGACCCTCGGCGGTGCCGAAGTTCGAGGCCCTCGATGACGGCCAGGCCGGCTTACTGCGCCTTTCGGGCTTATCTTGGCTGTACTCCGGTAGGAGCCGCTGCCGTGACTCCGCGCCTGGTCGGCCATTGCCACGGCGGGTGACCGCGCCGGGATGTCACGGAAGGGCAGGGCGCCCCTGCCGACTATTCGCGCAGTATCGGTCGTGCACTGGCCGCAATCTGTCCGCGCAGAGTCTCCGGTTCTGACGTAATTTTCTGCGTTCCATCCCGATCGGGTTGCCGTGGGTTCATTTCCATTCGGTGTGGGACTTGGAGCCGATTTCGACGGTGCGATGAACGTCGCTGCCGGCGGTGTGCGGCCTCAGGCGGGTTATGTGGGTTGATCCCGGCGTAGTAATAGGACAACGCGCTAGAGGCCGTTGTGGAGCGGGGATGTGGCTGATGCAGGAACGTCCTCCTGGTGCGGTAGTACGGGCTTGGTGTCCCAAACGCAGCGAGGAGGACGTTCTGTGGGTAAGGGTAGCGGCAGCGGCATGACGCGGGGTGACCGGAGGCGGAACGCCCGGCGGGAGCGGCTGCGTGGGCTGCTGCCGCGTGACGGCGCGGTGATCGGGATCGATCTGGCCGAGGATAAGCAGGCGATCGCGGTGATCGATCATGATGTCCGGGTGATCGCGCGGAAGACGGTACGGGTGAAGGCGTTCCGGCTGGGTGAGGCACTGGACTGGGCAGCTGGGCAGGCGCGGGCGAAGGGGTTCGTGCACGTGACGGTGGCGTGCGAGCCGACCGGGCCGCGCTGGATGCAGGTGCAGCGGCTGTGCGCGGAGCGGGGCCTGCCGCTGGTGTGCATCCAGCCGCTGATGTCCCATATTGCCCGTGAGCAGCAGGACTATACGACACACAAGACTGATGAGTCCGATTGCGTGATGATCGCCCGGCTGGCGGTCGAGCTGCACTGTTATATCCCGGAGGAGCTCGATGAGACGTGGGCGCACCTGCGGCAGCTGGGCCGGCGCCGGGCGCAGCTGGTCACCGCAGCGACCGCGTCGGCGCACCGGATCCAGGACTTCTTGTCCGTCGCGTGGCCTGCCGTGATGGAGACGTGCGCCCAGCCGCTGCTGTCCAGGACCTGGCTGGCGGCCCTGCAGGTGGTCACCAGCCGGTGCGGCGGGCAGCCGGGCAGGCTGGCCGAGATGGGCGAGGAGGCGTTCACCGCCCTGGTCCGCGGCGCGGCCGGTGACTGGGGCGCCTGCAAGGCCTGGGGCCCGATCTGCCGCCGGATCTTCGCCGCGCTGACCGACACCGAGGGAGTAGTCGCCTGGTCCCGGCGCGGGCTACTGCGCCGGGTCGCTGACGAGCTGGGCGACCTGCAGCGCACCCGCGCCCAGCTGCGCGCCGTGGAGGCTGACATGGCGGCCGTGCTCGACGAGCTCGGCCTGTCCCGGCTGGCGGGCATTCCCGCCTTGACTGCGGTCGGCGCGGCGGCGATCCTGGCCGAGACCGGTGACCCGCACCGGTATGACAGCTCATCCTCGCTGGTCAAGCACGCCGGGCTGTCCCCCTCTGACAACGCGTCCGGCACCTTCCTGGGCGAGGCGCACATCTCCCGCCGGGGACGGCCGGGCCTGCGGCTGGCCGTCTGGCGCATGGTATGGCCGATGCTCCAGTTCAACCCCGTGATGGCCGCCAAGTACCAGGCGATGACCCAGGCCGCCGGCGACCCCGCAGAGCACGCCGCCGCCGGCACCCGGCAGGCCAGCGCGGCGGCCGCCGCAGCACGGGCGCGGCGCGCCAAGGCCCGTGTCGCCTGCGCCGCCTCGCTGCTGCGCTGGATCTACTCCATGATCGTCCACGGCACCAGCTGGGATGCTGCCGTCGCCGCCGGCGAGACCGCCCGCCAGCACGCCCCCCGCCCGGCGGAGGCTGCCTGACCAGCGATACCGCCTCGATCCAGCATCGGCGCCCCGAAGACCTTCCTCCCTGACGAGGGGGAGAGCGAGCCCGTCCCGGCGTCGGGGACCACCCCGTACGACACCCTGGGCAGCTCTCCCCCGGTCGCCTGGAGCTTCTCACCAGCCCGGTTGAACGCTGTAGGAGCAGGCCTGCCCGCCACGCCGCGGGCAGGCCGAGCCCGCTTGCACTACGTAGAGCGAGAAGACCCAGGTGACGGGCGGCCCCGCAACCGCGGCACGGCGATCATCACGCCGCTGCTGGACTTCATCATGCGCTCACTCGCGCTCCCGTACCACACGTACGCGACGCCGGCGTCACCCGTAGTAAGAACCCCAAGGCCGCGAACCGTCACCACCATCAACGCAAGACTCGCCCCGTACCGCTTGACAACTTCTTCTTACGCTGGTGTCGGCTTGATCATGAGGCGGCCTCTGCGGAAGACAAGCGATTGTCGAAGTCCCTTGTCCGCAGAGGCCGTCCCTCATGTTGCCAACTGAAGACCTGTTCGTCTACGTGTACGTACTGATCCACGACCTGGTCATTGCCAGGAAGATCGCGGTCCCGGCGCGGCCGGGACCTGCTCCCGCCTGCAGTGACGCAGAGCTGCTGGCCATCGCCGTGGTCCGGCACCTGCTGGGCCGGCGAAGCGAGTCCGGCTTCCTGGCCGAGGTGGCCCGGGACTGGGGCCACCTGTTCCCGGCGCTGCCGCACCAGAGCGAGGCCAACCGCAGGACCCGCTGGCTATGGGGCGCATTCGAGCAGCTCCGGGCCACGCTCGCGGCCCGCCTGCCCGAAGACGACTGCCAGCAGGTCGATACGTCCGCGCTGCCGGTGAAGCACGCATCCCGGGTCCGCGGCCCGGACCAGTGGACCGGGCCCGGCAACGACCTGGCCGCCCGGTTCGGCCGCGACGCCGCCCACGCGGAGTGGTTCTACGGCTTCCGGCTCGCCGTGAAAACGGACCTGGGCAGCCGGATCGTGCGCGCCTGGGCGATCGTGCCTGCCGCCGTGAACGAGCGCGAGGTCGCCGAAGACCTGCTGGAAGCCGGCCCGGCCCCGCGTGACCTGCTCGCGGACAAGGGCTTCAGCGGCCGGGCCTTCGCCGCCGCCCAGGCTGCCTGCGGCACCGCCGTGCTCGTCCCGCCAGATAAGAAGCAGCGCGCCAGCATGCCGCCAGTGCTGCAGAAAGTCATCGCCGAATGGCGCAACCGGATCGAGACGACCTTCAGCGAGATCACCGACCGGATGGAACTCGCCCGCCACGGCGCCCACAGCTTCTGGGGCCTCATCACCCGCACCGCGGCGACCATCGCCGCACATACCCTGCTGCTCACCTGCCTCACCGAGGCGTAAGCCAACCCACATAACGCGCCTCAGGGCGCGGGCCGGACCCCAGCGATGGCCGACACCTCCAGCTGCTGGCGGGTGACATTGCAGGCGCCGTCTTGCCGAATACCGTCGCTGAGATGGTTATGGGCATCTTCCGCCCGCCCAGCGTCGGCGGGTGCTTGGCCTACGTGCAGCGCGCCGGCGCTGGCGGGCCCGGGATGAGGTGGTGACCATGTTCTGCAAGCGCATGGCTGCCATCACCAAAAAGGCCCGCGACAAGCAGGAGGAGCTGCGCGAGGCGCACCGGGCCGAATCCGAGCGGCTGCTGGGAGTCCTCGGCGACGTGCTGGCCGACGTCCGCGAGGCCCTCGGCCCGCCCAGCCCCACCGACGGCGACGATGACGATGACGATGACGATGCGGCGGACGGGCTGGCCACCGATGTGGCCCATGCCGCCGCCGTGGACGTGAAGCCGACCGGGGCGGTCTGCGAGCGGGCCGGGCGGATGGTGCTGAGGACCTTGACGGACGCCGGCGGTCGACCGCGCACGAGACGGTCTCCGCCCATCACGGCGACAACCCGATGCCGCTGATGGAGCGCTACTACCGCTCGCATCGCGCGGCGTTGTTCGCGCTGCTCGAGGTGATCGAGCTGGAGGCGGCCAGCGCCGACCACCGCATCATCGACGCGGTGGAGGTGCTGCGCGCGAACCGGCACAGCATCGCGAGTACCTACCCGAATACCACCAGGGCCAGTTGATCGACACCTCGTTCGCCGGCGAAGCGTGGCAGGCCACGCTGCGGGATCGCCGCCACCCCACCCGGCTGCGGCGGCGGCAGTTCGAGGTGTGCGTGTTCGCCCACCTGGCGGACGAGCTGCGCAGCGGCGACGTCGCGGTCGCCGGCTCGGAGTCGTATGCCAACCTGCACACCCAGCTGATGTCGTGGGCCGAGTGCGAACCACTGGTCGCCGACTACTGCGCCCAGGCCGGGATCGCACCCACCGCCGACCAGGCCATCGCGGGCTGGAAAGCCGAGCTGACCGTGGCCGCCGCCGCGGTGGACGCCGGGTATCCCGACAACGCCGACCTGGTCATCGCCGACGGGAAGCCCGCGCTCAAACGGCGCACCGGCACCGAACGCCGCGCCTCGGCGCTGGCACTGGAGAGTGCGGTTCACGACAAGCTGCCCGAACGCGGCCTGTTGGAGATCCTGGCACGCACCGCCTACCAGATCGGCTGGACCCGGCATTTCGGCCCGGCATCGGGCTCGGACCCAAAGCTGCCCGACGCGCCTCTAGCCTTTTACGTACGCGATCTTCTCGGTCACCTTGCCGTCTTGGACGGTGAAGACGTCGATGCCTCGCACGTGGCCGTCGTCCCAGTCATATCGCCAGCGCTGCACGACGCGGTCGCCCGCGGTGAACGAATCCTCGACGGTGAACCGGCTCGTCGCATCGTCGAAGATCGGCTTCCAGGCCGCGGTGATGGCCGCGTGGCCGACGTGGCGCTGGCCGTCCGGCGTCGGCGAGGTTGCCTCGAACACGCAGTCGTCGCTGGTCAGGGCCAGCGCCGCGGCGAGATCGTGGGCGTTCCAGGCCGCGTTGAACTGGCGGACGACGGTGGCTGTGTCCTCGAGCCCGGGCTCGCTGGCGGTCCTCATGCCAGCGCAGGCTCGGCGTCTTGCAGCGCGCCGCGGAGCATCTCCCGGAGCTCGGGGGTGTCCTGGTGGCCGTGCTTGGCGACGGCGTGCGCTGCCGCGGCGTCGAGGACCTCGTCCTCGCCGCCGGCGATGGTGAGCGTGCAGCCGATCTCGTTGGGGACCTGGCGGCAGTCGATCATCTTTCGGGACATGGCGGTCTCTCCTTCCTCGAGCCGGGGCCGATCCCGGCCGTGTTCCTGAGTTCCGCGGTTTCCTGGCTTGCGTGCGCCCGGCTACCTGGCGTAGGTGCCTGCGCCGGACCAGTCGATGGCCACGACCGGCTCGTCGCCGACGACCCAGGCGTCGTGGCCGCTGGGCAGCGTGGTTATGTCTCCAGGGCCGGCGGTGAACTCGGCGCCGTCGTCCATCCGGATCGCCAGCAGTCCGCTGACGTGGTACCGGAAGTGCGGTGCCTCGCAGCTCGCGTGGCCGGCGATCGGCTTCACGTCATTCGGCCAGCGCCAGCCGGGCTGGAAGACCAGCCGGCCGATCTGCCCGCCGCCGACGTTGAGGATCTCGTCGCGGCCGCGCGGTAACTCGCGGGTCTCGCCGGGTGCCCGGAAGCTCTTGTGCTCTGTTTTGTCCATGTCGCCCCCGGTGCTGCTGCGCGGTGGCCCCGGTATTCTTACTTATCGATAAGTCAGATTCTGACTTACTGGTAGGTCAGGCGTCAAGGACTGCGGAGGGATTTTATGGCTGCTGGGCGCGGGCGCGATGATGCCGGCACGGCCTCGCGGATCCTGGACGTGGCCGAGCAACTGGTCCAGGTCCGCGGGTTCAACGGCTTCAGCTACGCCGATATCGCAGCCGAGCTGCAGATCACCAAGGCCGCCCTGCACTACCACTTCGCCAGCAAGGCCGCCCTCGGCGAGGCGCTCATCGCCCGTTACGCCGACCGCTTCATGGGAGCTCTCACGAGTCCCGGCACCGCGGACGGCACTGCCAGCGCGAAGCTGGACGCCTACGCGGGCCTGTACCTGCAGGTGCTGCGCAACCGCAAGATGTGCCTGTGCGGCATGCTCGCCGCGGAGTACCAGACCCTCCCGCAGCCGATGCAAGACGCGGTCATCAGGTTCTTCGACCAGAACGAGAGCTGGCTGGAGAGCGTCCTGGAGCAGGGCCGGGCCGACGGCAGCCTGCACTTCACCGGCTCCGCGCGGGACATCGCCCGCATGATCGTGGGGGGCCTGGAAGGGGCGATGCTCGTCGCCCGCCCCTACGGCGACATCGCGCGATTCCAGGCCGCGGCGGCCAACCTGCTGGCCGGCCTGACACCCGCAGCCGGCAAGCCAACGCTGTCAAGCCCAGGCCCGGCCACGGCCCAGCCAGCCTAACCATCCGACTCCAGCCGCTGTCGCTCCAGCATCAGGCCCTGGCGACCATTAGGATCGCTAGCCTAGTCGGCGACGCTCTGCTTCGGGTACCAGGATCAAGCCGTCGCCGGTGATGTCTGGCCGCCGCGAGATATCCATGTCGGCCACCAGGGCGATGCAGTTTGGAACCCATGCGCGGCTACCGCAAGTGGCACGTCCGCGGCGGACGGCCTGGTGAGCCACTACAACCAGGCCTGGCCGCTTCGCGCCGCGGCCCAGGCTGCCTGCACGCACTGCTCCCGCGCGGGCCTGCCCATTCCGTCTGGGACCAGGCACGGCCACTTTGCGGGCGAGGGCTGTGGCCTGTACGACGGGCAGATCGGCGCGACCGGGGCGGCAGGCACGTTGCCCCTGCCCGGCGTAACCGCCGGGCTCCCCGTACGTGCAGCGTGGCTAGGACCCCGCCAACCAGGGCCAGCCCGGCCAGCGCCACGAACGTAATCGCGTCGGCATGCGCGGAGGCGTGCAGGAACGACGCCGCCGCGGCCGCACCGCCGCCGCCAGGCAGCTGCCCGGCCAGGTTCAGGTACAGCGTGCCGAACGTCGCGACCCCCACCACGAACCCGAGCTGGTTCGCGGTGACGATCACCCCGGTCGCGTCCGCGGCGATCTCCACGGGCACCCGCATCAGGACCCTGGTCATCAGCGGGCTGAACGCCGCCGCCAGGCCGGCGCTGGCCACCGCCGCGAGCAGGTATACCGCGACTCCGCCAGAACCACCGGATCGCAGCACCGCCGCCAGACCGAGCAGCCCGGCCGCGTTGAGCAGGAAGCCGGAGACGATCAGCGCATGGTGGAACCGGGCGGGTACCCGCCGCCAGTTTAGGCTGACCAGGGCGAACGCACACGCGGCCGGCGCGAACGTGAGGCCGGCGTGCAGCGCCGAGTCGCCAAGGCCGTCCTGCAGATGCAGGGCGAATGCGAAAAACCAGCCGCTGAATACGGCCATGACCGCGAACAGCCCGCCGATCCCGGTCGCGATGCCGGGGCGGCCGAGCAGCGACGAGGGCAGGATCGGCTGCCCGCCGCGCGAGCCAACCCGGCGCTCGACGACGAAGAGCAGCCCGAACGCGACCGCGCTCGCGGCGAGCAGCGCCCAGCCCCAGGCGGGCCAGTCCAGCGGCTGGCCGAGAACCAGCGGCAGCACGAACGCGAGCACGGCGGGCGTCAGGGTGAGCAGGCCCGGCAGGTCGAGCGACCGCCCGGGCTCCTCGCGCCCGGCGGGCCGCGGCAGCAGCACCGCACCGACAGCGAGCAGCACCGCGCCGACTGGGACATTGACAAGGAAGATGGGACGCCAGGTGCTGCCGAACAAGTCCGCGCTGATCAGGAGCCCGCCGATGACCTGGCCGACGACGGCTCCGCCGGCTATCACCGCCGAGTACAGGCTCATCGCCCGCGCTCGCGGCCCCGGCGAGGTGTAGGTGCGCTGGAGCAGGCTGAGCACCTGCGGGATCATCACCGCCGCCCCGACCCCCTGGGCGAACCGCAGACCGATGAGGGACCCGGCGGACGGCGCGATGCCGCAGCCGAGCGAGGCCAGCGTGAACAGCGCGGCGCCGGCCAGGAACATCCGGCGGTGCCCGAGGATGTCGCCGAGCCGCGCGCCGGTGACGAGCAGCACGGCGTACGCGATCGTGTAGCCGGCGACGATCAGCTGCAGCCCCGCGCCGGAGGCGTGCAGCCCGGCATGCATCGAGGGGATGGCAACGTTGACGATGGAGGCGTCGAGGACCGCCATGAACTGCCCGGTCAGCAGGATGGCGAGCACGGCCCCGGGACGGATACGGCGGATACGCCGCACGCGGAGGGTGCGCTCGCGCTGGCCCGTGGCCAGCGACGGCAGGCGATCGGTGATGTTCGTCATGGCATAAAGTTTGCTGTGACTCTTATGCTGGTACCAAGAGCCTGCTTATCCTGGTACTAGCACCACCTGGCACGAGCGCCGGGTTGGGAGAAAGATGGCATCCATGACCACCACAGGAGTCAGCGGCGCCCGCCGCACTGAGCTTGCCGCCTTCCTGCGCTCCCGCCGGGAGCGGGTCCAGCCGGAGGAGGTCGGCCTGCCGCCCGGCCCGCGCCGCCGCACGACCGGCCTGCGCCGCGAGGAAGTCGCGCAGCTGGCAGGCGTCGGCGTCACCTGGTACACCTGGCTGGAGCAGGGCCGACCGATCCACGCGAGCGTCCAGGTGCTCGACGCGGTGGCGCGCACGCTCATGCTGGACCCGGTGGAGCGGGCGCACCTGTTCCGGCTGGCCGAGGTCCCGGGAGCGGCCACCCTCGCCTCGTGCGACGACTGCCCGCTGCCGCCCGAGGTTCAGCAGGTCATCGACGCGCTCGTGCCGATGCCCGCGAGCGTGGTGACCGAGCGGTTCGACCTGCTCGCCTGGAACCGGGTCTACGCCGCCCTGTTCCCGCACGTCACGAGCATGTCGGCCGCGGAGCGCAACACGCTGCTGTCCTGCGTCACCCGCCCGCCGTGCTGCACTCCGATCGCGAACCGCGACGACCAGTTCGCCGCCATGGTGGCTCAGCTGCGCGCCGCCTACGGCCGGCACCTCGGCGACCCGGCCTGGACGCACTTCATCAGCCGGATGGAGGCGGAAAGCCCGGAGTTCACCCGGGCGTGGTCGGCACACGACGTGGCCCTGCCCGCCAGCTACGCGAAGATCTTCCGGCACCCGCGGTTCGGCCGCCTCGAGGCGACGTCGACAAGCTTCGCGGTGCAGGCGGTGCCGGGCGCCCGCATGGCCGTCTACATCCCGGCCGACGAGGCCGCGCGTACCGCGATGGAACGGCTGGCGGCCGGCGATGGAGTGCAGGACCACTTCGCCTGCTGGTCCGTTCACAAGGCAGCACGAGCGGTGCAACTCGCCTCAGTCTGACCAGCGACGTCGCGGTGGCGGTTCAGCCGGTGTTCTGCAGGCCGGCCGCCTCTGGACGCGGAGGGTGACCAGGCAATCGCACAGTTGGTGTGATTCCGCCGGTCGCTCGGACACCCCAAAGGGTCGCTACACTCCGTCCGGGAGTTCGCCCGGAAGGAGCGGCCCGCGCGTATCGGCAGCGCGATCGGCTAGCCGATACGCGGGCGCGGGGACCATGGACGGGTGACCGTTGCGGGCAGGTCTGATGCCCGCGGCACGGGCCCTTCTGCTGTGCTGGCACTAACGCAGCTTGTGTGCCTACTGGCGCAGCAATGGCTGTACGAGCTGGCTGGCCTGAGCCATAGTCGCGTTTTCCGGTTGCCCGGAAGGACCATAGGTAACGTCCGTCATCTCCAGGCTGGCGCCGCCCTGCCCGCGCACGTGCTGTGCGGGCGTCTGCACGAGGTTGGTCTGCTGCGTCATGGTCCAGCCCACGTTCGGGTTGTCGTTCAGGCTGACGCTGTACTCTTCCAGCGTATCCCGGAGAGTCGCGAAGTCGCTGAAGTCGTCTGACGCCGGCCCCGGCGGATTGGTAACGCTGACGCCGTTGGGCGAGGGGATCGCCATCGGTCCCGCTGTGACGCCGGAACGATCATCCAGCGTGGCGCCGTCCTGGCCGAACGACAAGGTGGTCCCGCTGGTGATGCCCTGGACTTCCAGGACCTTCTCCTGCTGGACATCCGGAGGTGTACCCAGGCAGGTCGAGCACGTGCTGGGGTTCGGGTCGGCCGTGAGATACGGGAGCCCGGCGACGTGGCTGACGATGGTACCGGACGGCAGGTCCGAAGTGTCCACGGCGGTGATGACGCGGACCTGCTTCCCGTCCAGCAGGTCAGCGGTCTTGGTTCGGACCCTGCTGCCATCGGGGCCGGCCATGGTCGCTGTCACGATCTTGGCCATGACGCCATGGATGTGCAGGTTCTGCTCCGTGGCTTTCGAGCCGGACGCCTCAGGCGAGTTATGTGGGTTGATCACGGCGCGTCGCGTTGATCATGAATGGCCCCTGCGGCAGACAAGTGGTAGCTGAAAACCTCCGGAAGTCTGCTGTGCGAAGCGGTCGGTCCGTCCGTTGAGTTGTTGATCTTCCCTCCGAAGGAAGTTTTCTGATTTAGCCACTCAGCAGAAAAATATTCGCCATAAAGCGCCTCTGGATGGAGTGTCTTGATGTTACTCACCGGTAGAGGATCTGGCGATTTAACAAGTTTCCGCAAAGGCCCCGATCGCGTTCCCGCAGGTGGTGGCCTCGCTCATCACGAACTTCCGGAGGTCTGCGCCTCCGTCATCAGATGAAGGCCACTGCCATCATTGTATGCAAGGCCAATTCCCTGGCTGCCCAACGTGGCAGCGTCGATCACATCGTCGCCGCCTGCTGTGATCAGGTAGGGCGCGAGGGTGCTCGTCAGTACGACTGAGGTATTTCCTGAGCGCATCTTGTAAGAGCTGTTCACGGTGGCTGGACGGGTGTACCACTTGGACGGGCTGCTCATCTCCCAGATGGTCATGAACGCGGAATGCCCGTCGGGGAGATTATTCGTAACGTGGCAGTAAGGGATCGATGGCGTGCCGAGGTACCGTCCCAGGTCGTCGCGCACGATATTGCTGTATGCAGAGAGGCCGTAGACGGCTTCGAACCCTGGATGGTCCTCATTGTGCCGTGGCCCGCCGTAGTCGAAGCCACGGGCGCTGAGGCGCATGTCGAGGTAACGAGCCATCTGCAGCCCGTCGTTGTAGAACATCCGAAGATGTATGGAGGGTTATTCAGGCGATCTTGCAGAAGTGCAGAGCAATAACAGCTGAGATTGTGGTAGAGAAAGTTTCGATCGGCCGCCGATAGTCGGTGTGCATGATCCGCCAGGTTTTGAAGTTCGCGATGACTTGCTCAATGACGTAGCGGAGCTTATTGACCTGAGTGTTGAATTCCTTCTGCCAGTCGAGAAGCTCGCCTCCGGCGGGCTTCTTAAATGGAGTGATCATGCCATGGCCGACATATCCTTTATCGCCAGCCCAGTTACCGGGATCCATCGTGATGAGAACTCCTGATTCATCCATGCAATAGCTGTCGTGGCGGCTGCCGTCGACAGGATCGGAAATCCACACGAGGCGCCCCGCAAGGTTGCACGCGACCTGGATGTTCATGCCAGTGGTCTTGTGCTTGCCGGAGTACAGTTCCGGCCGGGCGGCCCATGACCAGCACGGGAGCAGAGTTCCGTCGATGATGTACTGCATGTTCTCCTCGAGCTCGTCTGCGGTGGGGACATAGGGGGCAAGAGCTTTCTTTATGATCGAGGTCATTGCTGAAATCGCCCGGCTCACTGTGGGCTGCGAGACGCCGAATGATTCAGCGATTTCCGCTTGGACGCGGTTACGCCGCATATAGGTAAGAGCGACGACAGCCGACCTGAACAATCCCAGGATCGGTGGCCAGAGTTTCGTCCCGGGTTCCAGTTCGGTTGCGTTGATCATGGCGCAGAGTTCGATGATCTCATCCCTGGTGAAACCCGTGGTATTATACATCTGGCGGCTCGTTTCTCTGGATTGAGCGTGGTAACCCAATCCTTTCGAGAAGCGGGCCGTCTTTCACTTAGGCGCGCCGATGCTTTGCGTACTTTCTAGCGAATTAACCCGACTCTGTGAATAACCCTCATGGTCGGGGATCGTCAGGGGACTCTGGGCGCTGGCCGCGGGCTGCGAGGCAGCGGAGGCGGACGCCGGCAATCCCGGGACCACGGCCGCAGAGGCCAGGCTCATGGCCCCTAAGCACGCCACCGGTCTTCTGGACAGCCACCTTCTTGTGGCTATTTGCGCGCAGGACATGGCACTGCGTATCCGGCCGCCTTTCTGCCGGATATCGTTTGTGATGGTGGGCACAAGTGATCTCCTTCCGGTGCCGGTAGCACTGACGGCGGGTGTCCCTGCGTTGCCGTCAATAACGCCTTTAGCCATCTGTGTTTTCTCCTCTCCAGGCGGTTAAGCCTGAAATCGGTTACCATTGCGGGCTGCCGCTGGTGTATGTCCAGGTGAGCAGCGTGAGCGGGGCATCGGGACGTTCGCGCCGGTGTCTGCGGCGGCTTTCCTGTCCGCTTCGGATCTGCAGGCCGCCAGGCTCCAGCGGCCTGGCAGGGGCCTTCTCCTCCCACCCAGAGCACCTTTGCCCGTCCGCAGATACAGGCCCCCCGGGAGTATCGGAACGGAAATTAGCGGTAGGAGACGGCAGAATAACCCTGTTTGCGATCAAGGAGCTACGGGCTGACCTGCGGCTTTGCGACATTGATCATGGGAAAATAGGACTTATTCAGCGCGCTCGTAGTGAGGCAGTCTTGATTCCGGTTCGGTGACGGCTCCGTTGTGGCTGGTTAAAGAGGCTTATTCGAACCCGGCTTCTCTCACGCATCGTCGCAGGTCAGGAACTTGAGGCAGGGAGTTTTGGATAACGCTCAAAGGGTCATACGGTCCTCGGCATGCCAGTTGAGTACCTGTCTGTGGAGCAAGAGGCCCGCTACGGCCGGTTCGCCGCTGAGCCGTCCCCCGGCGAGCTGGAGCAGTTCTTCCGCCTGGACTTCCGCGGCCCTGGGGTAGGCGCGGGCCAGGCGCCGTCCGGCAACCCGGCTGGGCTGCTGACCAGGAGAGTCGCAAAGTAAGACAGCGGTGGCGCGCGGGATCGCCGGCGATGAGAAAGGCGCATCACCGGCGCGCTGATCAGGGGCCTGGCGCCGGACCGCTCAGAGGCGCGCGCCGGGGACCGGAAAATGTCAGCGGGACCCGTTACGATCCGGGCATGGACTGGAAACTTGAGCTCGTCTTCGTGCCCGTGACCGATGTCGATCGCGCCAAGGCCTTCTACGTCGACCAGGTCGGTTTTCACGCCGACTACGACCAGCAGGTCAACGATGAACTGCGCTTCGTCCAGCTCACTCCGCCCGGGTCGGCCTGCTCCATCGCGATCGGCACCGGCCTGGTGGACATGGTGCCCGGTTCGCTGCGCAGCCTGCAGATCGTGGTGGACGACGTCGCGGCGGCCCGGAAGCAACTCGTCGAGCGCGGGGTGGACGCCAGCGACGTGGACGTTCAGCCGTGGGGGTCCTTCGTCACCTTCGCCGACCCCGACGGCAACACCTGGGCGTTGCAGCAACTCCCGCCGCGCCAGGGATAGTTAGCGTTTCCCGGCCGGGGCAGCAGCGATTGGGCATGCTTGATGGCAGCTTGAGGAACACTGACCGTGATACCGTGCCCGGAGCCTTTGGCCACGAGCCGGTTCTTGCTCTCCGCAGCTCAATGCCGGCGGCCTCACGGGCGCGGTCGATCTCGGCCATTAGCTCTTCGGCCCAGGCGGGTGACGGCTCCCGGACCCGGTCCGCAGGTGACGGCTCCCGGACCCGGTCAGCGGTTGGCCGCGGCGTGGCCCATCTGCCGGACGATCTGGGCCAGGACCGGGCGCGGGGTCGCGAAGTTGAGCCGCACGTGCCCCTTCCCCGCCGCCCCGAAGGCCGGGCCGTCGTTGACCAGCACCTGCGCCTTGTCCAGGAAGAACTCCCCCGGGGTGTCGCCCAGGCCCAGGCCGCGGCAGTCCAGCCAGCCCAGGTAGGTGCCCTCCGGCGGCTGGTAGCGCACGCCGGGCAGGTGCTCGGCGATCAGGTCAGCCAGCAGCATGCGGCTGCCATCCAGGTAGGCCAGCACGTCGGCGAGCCAGCCGCCGCCGTCTTTGAACGCCGCGATGTTGGCGTGGACCCCGGGCGTGCTCGCCCCGTGCTCGGCCAGGAAGCCGGCCGCCGCCCAGGTCTCCGCGTCGGCGTCGCTGGTCAGGATCAGCTGGGCGCACTTGAGGCCGGGCAGGTTCCAGCCCTTGGACGCCGAGACGGACGTGATGGAGTGCGCGGCGGCTGCGCCGGAGGTGCTCGCGTACGGGGTGTGCCGGTGGCCGGGATAGACGAGCGGGGAGTGGATTTCGTCGGCGAACACCCGCCCGCCGTGCCGTTTCACCACGTCCGTCACCGCGGCCAGCTCGGCCGGCGTGTATACCCGGCCCGCCGGGTTGCCCGGATTGCACAGGATGAGCAGGTGACCGCCCGCGCGGAAGGCCGCGCCGATCCCGTCCAGGTCGAGCACAAGTCTCCCGCCGCTGGTGACCATCGGTACCTGGATGATCTGCCGGCCCAGCTGCGGGGGCACGGTGAGGAAGGGCATGTAGGCGGGAGTGGGCAGGATCACCGGGCTGGCCGGGCGGGAGAAGATCGTGATCGCCGCTTCCAGGCCCTTGATGACGTCGGGCAGCGGGCGGATCCGGGCCGGATCGACCATCCAGTCATGCTGCCGGGCCAGCCACGCGGCGACCACCTCGGCCATCTCCTGCACCGCGGCCGGGGTCAGGTAGCCGAAGTCATGCCGCGCGATTACCTCACGCAGGGCCGCCTCGACGGCCGGGGACGTCCCGAAATCCATCTCGGCGACGAAGGCGCCAAGCACGTCCGGGCCGGCGTACGTCCATTTCAGGCCGCCCCGGCGGCGTAGCTCAGCGACGGATATCCGGTCCAGGGCGTCGGCGAGCGCCGTCATGCGCGGCCCTGCCGGGCGGGTTCGGCCATGCCCGGCCCATACCCGCTCCTGGCGGCGGTAACGGACCCGGGGCAGGCCCGTTCGGCCAGAAAGTGACGACGGTCACCGGATGATGCCCGTGAGCGGGTCGCGGTGGCCAGGGCATGCTCACGGCTGGCAGGTAGCCGCGGTCGGGTGCGCCGGACGGCCGGGCGGGCGGCTTCAGGTGCTTGCGGAAGATGTTCCCGCCACGCTGAGCTTCGCGACGGTGCTGCCGATCAGCCCGCTGCCGATGAATCCCACCGTGGTCATACAGGCCGGAACTCACCGCCCGCCGCGATCATTCCGGTTCCGGGCGCCCGGCAGCGTCATGGCCCGGGCCCTGTTCCGCCGCCGGCGGGATGTCCGGCGCCGCGGCCGGCGGGATGTCCGCGTCGAGCAGCGCACTTGATCCGGCGGGCCGGGTCGTCGGGTTGTCGCTGCGCTCCCGGAGCCGGCCCAGCGTCTCGGTGTCGCCGAGGGGAAGAGCGGCCTCCAGCCGCGAACTCTCCTGAACTTCTGGCAGATCCATCACCGCGTCAACGAGGCTGGCGCGGCTCCCCGGAGCGATGTGCCCTGGCGCCGCGCGCAGCGACGCCTGCGCGGTGCCTTCGGCTTCGGGAGGGGTCGTCACGTCGGCGGCGGCCACGGTCTCGTCGCCGTCCCTGATTTCAATGTGATGGTGCAGGCCAGGATTGGTCATCAGATTCCTCCTGGAAATATGCCCGGTTAGTGCTTGGCTGGTGCGAACAGCACCGTCGCTGCCGCAAGCCTTGGTGACTGCCGTGCCCGGACAGCCGGACGTCAAACGGCCTTCCCGCGCCGGGTTGACCGGCCGCGGACGATTACGGCGATTACCCCGGGTTATTCCATCTATGCAGCAGCGACGTCCCAGCGTAGGATTCCGGCTGGGTAACGTCCACGCCAGCCTGAGAAGTCACGGCTCGGTCCCGTGAGCTGCACTGATCCAGCTCCCGGTCACGCGTTCCGGGCCGCCGAGCAGTCTCGGTCGCCGGGTTTGCCCTGGCGCCAAGGGGACCCCGGAGAATGTCACGCAGATGGGATCCAGAGCCGAATCCGCAATGCTTTCCGCGACCTCGGTAACTCATGGTGAGAAAGCCGGTGCACCGTTCCAGGGGCCAGGGCTGTGGGCCCGGGTGGCCCCGTTCGCCGTGGTCGCGGTCCTGGCCGAAGCCAGTCTGGCGCTGCCGACCGCGGTCAGGTCAGGGCCGGCCGTGCTGGCCAGCGTACTGCTGCTGCTCCTGACCGCAGCGGGTTTCCTGCTGCCGTGGTCACGGCTGCCCGGCTGGATGCCGGTGCTCGTACCGCTGACGTACACCGCGTCGGTGCTGGCCCTCGACCTGGCGGCCGGTTCCACCTCGGGTGCCGGCATCGTGATCCTGATCCCCCTGGTGTGGACGGCGCTGTTTCACCGCCGGTGGGAATCGGTGTGCGTGGTGGCGGCGATCGCCGCCACCGAGGTGATCGTCGCGCTGACGCCGGTGGCGGTCCCGGACGCGGTCATCGCGCGCCGCGTGATCTTCTGGACCGCGCTGGGCGCCCTCATCTCTGTCGCGACGCACGGCCTGCGCGATAGAATCCAGCGCTCGCAGGAACG
The DNA here is from genome assembly GCA_963805255.1 of uncultured Actinomycetes bacterium. GTDB lineage: Bacteria > Actinomycetota > Actinomycetes > Streptosporangiales > Streptosporangiaceae > Bog-532. Next base: position 485,023 of record CAWDTK010000019.1, on the reverse strand, counting down.
GAGCGCGCAGTTGCAGACGCGCCTGCGCGAGCTGACCGTCCTGGCCGACCGGGACCGCATCGCCGCCGACTTGCGGGACACCGTCATCCAGCGGATCTTCGCGGTAGGGCTCAGGCTGCAGAGCGCCGCGTCCCAGGCGCCCCGCGGCGAGGTGCGTAACAAGATCGGGGCCTCCGTGGAGGAGCTCGACCAGACGGTCCGGATGCTCCGGGACGCCATCTTCGGGCTGGAGCAGCGGCCCGGGGACCGCAGCGTGCGGCAGGAGATCATGGACCTCTGCGCGCAGTTGTCGCCCGCACCCGAGATCAGCTTCAGCGGCCCGGTGGACGCCGTGGCGGCCCAGACCAGGGGGCAGCTGGTCGCGATGCTGACCGAAGCACTCGGCCTGGTCCGGGAAAACGCCGTGCCCGCGCGGATCGGCATCGCCGCCGACGACGGGTCCTGCCGCACCGTCCTCGAGGCCGGTTCGGTGCCCGGCGTCCCCAGTGAGGAGCTCGCCGGCCTGCGGGGCGAGGATTTCACCGGCTTCCAGGACCGGGGCGCCGAAGCCGGGATTCACGTCGACGTCAAGGCCATCCCGGATGGTATCCGGGTGACCTGGCAGGTGCCATGCGGCTTGCCGGTGCCCGCAGCGGGGGGATCCTTACCGCTGGGCGCGCCGGCTAGCGGGCCGGAGCGGCTCAGCGGGCCGGAGCGGCTCAGCGCGCCGGCTCAGCGGGCCGGAGCGGCTCAGCGAGCCGGAGCGGCTCAGCGGGCCGGAGCGGCTCAGCGAGCCGGAGCGGCTCAGCGGCGGTCGCTGGGCCGCCGCGCCGCCGACCCCGGCCAGTCAGCGGCGGTCCAGCGCGCGATCCAGGTTCACGGCCGCGCTGATCAGGGCCAGATGGGTCAGCGCCTGCGGGAAGTTGCCCAGCGCCTCCCCCGAAGCGCCGATCTGCTCCGCGTAGAGGCCGAGATGGTTGGCGTAGGTGAGCATCTTCTCGAAGATGGTCCGGGCTTCCTTGACCCGGCCAGCCCGGGTGAGCGCCTCGACATACCAGAACGAACAGAGGTTGAAGGTGCCCTCACCGTCGGCGATACCGTCGTGGCCGGTGATCGCGTAGCGGGAGACCAGGCTGTCGGAGGTGAGCTCGGCACCGATCCGGTCCAGCGTCGACAGGAAGCGCGGGTCGGTCGGCCCAGCGAACTTCACCAGCGGCATCACCAGGACCGAGGCGTCGAGCAGCCTGCTGCCGGGATGCATGACGTAGGTGCGCAGCTCGGAGTCCCAGCAGGCTTCCTGCACGTAGCGGTGGGCAGACGCGGCGAGTTTCCGCCAGCGCTCGACCGGCCCGGGCAGGCCGCGGTCCCGGGCCAGGCGCGCGGCCCGGTCGTAGGCGACCCAGGTCATGAGGGCCGAGTAGGTGAAGCGCTGCCGCGGGCCGCGGATCTCCCAGATGCCCTCGTCTGGTTCCTCCCAGTGCCGGGAAAGCCAGTCCAGCCGCTGGGACAATCCGACCCACAGGTCGTAGCAGATCGGTACCTCGCGGTTGTAGAGGTAGACCGAATCCATCAGCTCGCCGTAGACGTCGATCTGCCGCTGCCGGACCGCGTCGTTGCCGATGCGCACCGGCCGTGAGCCCCGGTAGCCCTCCAGGTGGCTGAGGATGGTCTCGTCGGTGTCCTCGTGCCCGTCGACCGTGTACATGATCATGATGTCGCGTTCGCGGGTGGCGGACTCACAGCGTTTTTGAACCCATTCCATGAACGAGGCGGCCTCTTCCAGGAAGCCGAGCGTCATGAGCGCGTAGACGGTGAAGGCGGCGTCGCGCAGCCAGCTGTACCGGTAGTCCCAGTTCCGGCCGCCGGCCAGTTCCTCCGGCAGCGACGTGGTCGGCGCCGCGACCAGCGCCCCCGTCGGGTGGTAAACGAGGAGCTTGAGCACCAGCGCCGAACGCTGCACCATCTCGCGCCAGCGTCCCCGGTACCGGGACTGGCTGACCCAGCTCTGCCAGAAATCCGACGTGAGGGTGAAGAGCCGCTCGGTCTCCCCGGCGGCGAGGGGCCGCACCTCCCCCGCCCACTCCAGCTCGATGTCGACCGTCTCCCCCTCCTCCAGCGTGAACGTCGCGGCGACACCGGTTTCCTCGATCTTCAGCGCTACGCTGGTCCGCAGCACGCAGCGCCCGCTGGACGACTCAAAGACGGCGCCCGTCCCGGGCACGAGCTCGACGGAGTGCGGGGCCCGGCCGTAGTCGAACGCCGGGTGGCAGGCCAGCTCGAAGGTGGCCCGGCCGCGGACCGCGCGGGCCTGGCGGACGAGCAGGTCGCGGGACTTCCCCGTACCGCTCGTGTCCGGCACCATAAAGTCGATCACCTCGCCGACGGCTTCGACGCCGTGAAACCGGGTCAGCAGGATGTTGGTATCTGGCAGGTAGAGCTGCTTGGGCCGCCCGCTGCTGCGGCTGGACAAGGAGAAGTAACCGCCCTTGCGGGCGTCCAGGAGAGCGCCGAACAGCGAGGGGGCGTCAAAGCGGGCAGGGCAGTACCAGTCGACCGTACCGTCCGTCCCGACGAGCGCCACGGTGCGGAGATCCCCGACGATGCCGTGTTCCTCGATCGGCAGATAGCCCTTCGGCGGCGTCCCGGAGCGATGGCCATTGTTGGCGGAGAGATATCCCATGCTCCCATCATCCGAGCCTGTATTACGTCCGTGTTTCATCCATAAAGCAGTCCCAGAACCACGTCAAAACGCGTTTCGCGGAGTGTCTCACCCGAGGAGTCTTCACAGGTCGTGTGAACTTTTCCGGTTATGCGCAGCTTCCTGCACAGGCTGACCAGGAATAAGGGGCTGGGTTCTTATCGTGTGCAGTTTCCGCGGAATGGACGCGTCGATTATCAAATTCGTCGGCTGATCTTGGTTGCGTGCCCAGCCGCGCACGTCACGGCGCGGCGGCCGGCCAGGTATGCCGATCTATTGCACGACGCGTCCAATGCGCGGGGTCTGGCGCACGCTCATCCGGAGCAGGCCCGTGCGGGCGCCGGCGCGGGGCGGTGGTGCCGGTGTGACGGCGGAGGCTTGGGGCGGCGTACGCGAGCCGGGACGAGCCCGACGCCGGGCGGCCTCCGCCCGCGCCAGGAGCGGGTCCGGCGCCGGGCAAGGGGGTCAGCGCCAGGTGTGGACGGGGTCGTTGCTGTGCATGTGCTGGATGTAGCGCTGGGTCATCAGCCGGAGCGCCTCCGGGCGGTCGGAAGCGCCGTGATTACTGAGCGCCCGGACGGTGGCGCTCTGCCAGGCGGCGCCGGTCTGGCCGGTGAGGCAGCGCTGCTCGATGATGTCGAGCAGGCGGTCGGCGTGCTCGGTGGCGACGCCCCAGCGGGCCAGGCCATCGCGGGCCAGCGGCAGGAGCCGGCGCAGCACGAGCTCGGCGACGGGCGCCTCGCCGAGGCCGGGCCAGTAGAGCCGGGCGTCCATGCCGTACCGCGCCGCCTCATGCAGGTTCTCCGCCGCCGTGGCGAACGAGAGCTGCGTCCAGATGGGGCGCTGCGCCTCGGCCAGGGCGCGCAGCAGGCCGTAATAGAAGGCCGCGTTGGCGACGACATCCACCACGGACGGGCCGGCCGGGAGGACCCGGTTTTCCACCCGCAGGTGCGGGACGCCGTCCGAGACCGCGTAGACGGGGCGGTTCCAGCGGTAGACGGTCCCGTTGTGCAGGCTCATCTCGGACAGCTGCGGGCAGCCGCCGCGGTCGAGCGTGACCACGGGATCTTCCTCGTCACACACCGGCAGCAGGGCCGGGAAATACCGGATGTTCTCCTCGAACAGGTCGAACACCGAGGTGATCCAGCGCTCGCCGAACCACACGCGCGGGCGCACGCCCTGGTGCTTGAGCTCATCGGGCCGGGTGTCGGTGGCCTGCTCGAACAGCGTGATCCGGGTCTCGTCCCAGAGGCGCCGTCCGAACAGGTACGGGGAGTTGGCCGCCACCGCGACCTGGACGCCCGCGATGGCCTGGGCCGCGTTCCAGTAGTTCGCGAACTCTTCCGGGCTGACCTGCAGGTGCAGCTGGACGCTCGTGCACGCCGCCTCCGGGGTGATGCTGCCGGCGTGGGTGAGCAGCCGCTCCAGCCCGTCGATCGCGATCCGCATGTCCTCGCCGCGGGCCGCGAAGATCTGCTCGTTCAGCACCCGGTACCGCGCGTTGGCCGAGATGGTGTCCTCGTGCATGTGCTTCTCCTGCAGCGTGGGCAGGATGCCGACCATGACGAGCCGGCTGCCGGTACTGCGGGCCTTCTCGTCGGCGCAGTTGAGGCTGGTGCGGATCTCCTTCTCCAGATCCGCCACCGCATCCCCGGCGAGCGCACGCGGCGGCACGTTGATCTCGAGGTTGAACTGGCCGAGCTCGGTCGCCCACGCCGGATCCGCGATGGCGTCGAGCACGTCGGCGTTGTGCATGGACGGCTCGCCGCGGGAGTCCACGAGGTTCATCTCGATCTCCACGCCCACCCGCGCGGGATCGCCCTCGAACCGGTGCTCACGCAGCATGCGGGCGAACACGTCCAGCGAGCGCCGCACCTTGTCGCGATACCTGCGGCGGTCATCGCCGGTGATCTTGATTGCCTCGATGTCGCGGCCCATGAGGCCTCCGCTCACCTAGCTGGGGAGACCAGAGAGTACTCCGCATGCCCTTTTCTCATGCCCTTTTCTCCAGCCTCGCACGCCATCGCGGCCGACGCTAGCCGGCCGGAGATACGGCCAGGGCGCCGCGGATTGCGGCGGCGAACTCGCCGGGATACTCCAGCGGGGCGAAATGGCCGGCCCCGTCAACGAAGCGGACGGTGATGTCGCTGAAGAACTCGTCCACCCGGTCCGCCCAGGCGCGCGGGGACAGCGGGTCGTGCTCGGGCCACAGCACGGTGGCCGGGAGCGCGATCCGGTCGTCCGGGGCCGGCGGCTGCTCGGCCAGGGATCTGGCCACCGCACCCGCGCCCGACCGGTACCAGCCGATCGACGCGGTGAACGCGCCGGGCATGCCGTACACGGCGACCAGGTGGTCGAGGTCGGCGTCGCTGAGGGTGAAGGAGGGCCCGGACCAGTGCGACCAGAAGTGGGACAGGTACGCGCGCACCGCCGCCGGCGCCCCGTCGATCAGTTCCCCGGCCAGGGGAAGCTGGTGGAAGGACTGGTACCAGAACTCACGCTGGGGCTGCGGCCCGAGCACCCGGTTCCCGATGCCGGGCAGCGGCGGCGCGATGACCAGCGCCCGGATCAGTTCCGGGCTGTCGCGCGCCACCGTCTGCGCGATGCGGCTGCCGATGTCATAGCCGGCCAGCACCGGCAGGCTCAGGCCCAGCTCGCGGATCAGCCCCACCACGCTGCGGGCCTGCGCCGCGGCGCTGTACTGCCCGGCGGGGTCGGCCGGGTGCTTGTCCGATTCGCCGAACCCCCGCAGGTCGGGGACGACGACGTCGCAGAGCTGGGCGAGATCGGGGCCGAGCACGCGGTAATCGGTGCGGTCGCCCGGCCAGCCATGCAGCAGGATCACCGGCTCGCCGCCCCCCGAGCGGTCGAAGGCGAGCCGGAACCCGTCGACCGGCTCGCTGTACGGCATCGGCGCCTCCGGGTCGGGACAGTTCCAGCCCCGTTAAGTTACATCCCGGAAGCGCCCCGCGCCAGCGGCGGGTGGCCGGGTGGCCGGCCGGCACGCACGCTTACCCGGCGCACAGCGGCCGGGGCGGGCCCCCTCCGCCTGCCCCGGCCCGCTGGCGGCGGTGAAGAGAGAGCAGGGCCCCCCTCCCTCCCCTCAGGGAGGAGGGCCCTGGTTCTGGACCGTCGCTGCAGACGGCCACCGGAAGCGAGGCACGGGACGCCGGACGCCGGAGTCCCGCGGAACGGTCCACCCTGGCCGCGCCCCGCGCCGACTGGATCCCCCTGCCGTGTGGCAAGCTTCCGGCCGGCCGGGCGCCCAGCGCCTCACCTCGGCTGTTCACAGCTAACTGGGCATTTGCGTGGCGGGCTATCCCCGAACTCGGGGATAAGCCGGGCGCGGCGGGCCGGCCTACACTCCGTACGGCAGGGCGTGTGCCTGCCGTATGGCCATCCGCCCGATCAGACCGCTCGCCAGGGATACCGCAGACAGAGGACACCCGATGACGCTCCAGCCCGCGACCACACTGACGGCGCACGTCAGCACGCCGTCGGGACTGGCCGTCAAGATCGGTGAGGGCAGCCGGCTGGTCTTCGGCCGGGGCGCGGACGCGGACCTGACGGTCGCCGTGGGACGGGGCCTGTCCCGCCGGGCCGGAGTGATCAGCGTGCTGTCCGACGGCGCGTGGATCGCCAACATCAGCCGCACCCACGCGCTCTACACCGAGGGCGAGGGATACCGGATCAGGCTGCCGCGGATGGAAGAGGAGGGCGAGCCGTCCAGCGGCTGGTTCGTGCGCAGCGGGACCACGCTGGTCGGCTCGCGCGCGATGCTGGATGAGGGACAGCCGCTCGCCGTGACGGTCAGCGGGAACGGCCGCAGCTGGGGCACGCTGGGCGCGGACGACAGCCGGATCCGAACGGACGTGGATTCGACCCTGCTGCCGCTGTACCTGGACCCGATGACGAAGATCTTCCTGGTCGCGCTGATGTGGTGCCGTCCCTGGCTGCTTGACCCGGCCGCGACCACCCCGCTGCCCCGGACGCCGGAGATCGCCCGGGCGGCGCTCGAGGTGACCGGCGCGTACCACGAACTGGAGCGATTCGACCGCGAGCAGGACTTCCGCGACCGGCTCTCGGCGCGGGTCACCGAGCATATCAAGGTCCTGCGGCGCAAGATCACCGAACGCGGCCTGATCGGGCCGGACATGCGCCTGTCCGACGAGGTGGTGGTGCGCATCCTGATCGAGCACGGCATCATCACCCGGGGCGATCTCGGCCGGCTGAACGACCCGGCCTGGTGCTCCCGGCAGGAGGACCTGTGGTGGAGCCAGGTGCCTTAGAACGTCTGGGCGCCGTCAGGGGCGCGGTGACCGGGGGGCGGGTCCAGGCCCTGCGGGGGCGGGACACTCCCGGCCGGGGGCGGCCCGTTCGCCGGCCGGGGCGGCGGCGAGCCGCTGGTGGGCACAGGAGTCACCCAGAACTGGGCGCCGGCCTGCTGTACCCCGTTCGAATCCCTGACCAGGACGTGGTACGTCCCTACCGGGATGGCGTTCTTGAAGAAGGCATGGTCCTGGTCGATCGTGAAATTGAAGGTGCCCCTGGGGTCGATCCGCGGTTCGTATTTTGCCGTCCCGATCCCGATCAGCGATACCGCTACATGAGTCGACGGGGCGAATCCCGCACCGTGAATCTGGAAGCCGGTGTACGGGTCGCCTATGGGCTGGCCCATGATCAGTTTCGGCGCCGCGCTGGTGCCGCCGGCCGGCTGCGGCGGCGGGCCCGCGCCGGGCGGCGGCAGGAACTGAGTGGGCGCGCTCAGCGACGGGACCAGTTTCGGGCCGAGGAACGCGCCCCCGATCGCCAGCGCCGCGGCCCCGGCCAGCATCCCGGACACGATCAGGGCGGCGCGGGTATGCGGCCCGGGGGATTTCCCCGGCTTGCTGGCGAGGACGGGCGCGGTGCCATTGACCCCCTTCCCGGACGGCGCCGGCAGGCGCTGCCGGTGGCTGCCGGGCGGGGTGTACCACGCCGGGAGCGCCGTGTGGGACGCCGAGGTCAGGTCCTCGCCGGCGGGATCGGACCCAGTCCGCTGCACCGCCCGCTCCACCATGGCCGGCTGCGGGCTGCGCTGGTACTCCCCGATCAGCGCCATCGCCGAATCCGGCAGGTAGGAGTGCGCGTCCGCCGGGTCGGCGGAGGCTTCCACGAACGAGCCGAGCCCGGCCAGCAGGGCGGCCGAGGTCGGCCGCATCCGCGGGCTGCGTTCCAGGCACGCCATGACCAGGCTGGCCAGGTCCGGCGGGAGCCCGGTCAGGTCGGGCGCCTCGGTCGCCAGCTTGACCAGCACGTCCATGACCGTCTCGCCCTGGTAGGGCCCGTGGCCGGTCGCGGCGAACAGCAAGGTGGCGCCGAGGGAGTAGACGTCACTGGCCAGTGAGGCGTGCTGGGAGTCCCGGGCCTGCTCCGGCGCCATGTAGGCGGGCGTGCCGACCGCACCGCGGGTGACCGTCAGCTGGATTCGCTCGGCGGCACGGGCCACGCCGAAGTCGATCACCCGGGGGCCATCCGGCGCCACGAGCACGTTGGACGGCTTGAGGTCGCGGTGCACCAGGCCCGCGAGGTGAATGGATTCCAGCGCCTCCGCGCACCCGGCCGCGAGCCACCGCACCGTCGGCACCGGCAGCGGGCCGCAGACCCGCACCAGCCGGCTCAGCGTGGGGACCGGGACGTAGGCGGTCGCCAGCCAGGGCATCTCGGCCTCGGGATTGGCCGCGACGACGGCCGCGGTGAAGACCCCGCTCACCCGGCGCGCGGCGGCGACCTCCCGGGCGAAGCGGGCCCGGAAACCGGGCTCCTCGGCCAGCTCGATTCTGATCGTCTTGACCGCGACCAGCCGCCCCGCCGTGGACCGGCCCAGGTACACCTGGCCCATGGCCCCGGCGCCCAGGCGGCCGATCAGCGTGTACGGCCCGATCCGATCGGGATCCCACCGGCGCAGCGGCTCCAGCGTGGGCTGCGACACTATCATTGGCCTCCCATGGCCCCGGCGACTGAGCACCATGATGCCGAATTTAGCCAGCTCCATGTCTGATTCCCAGGTTGCGAATTGAACCTTGGCCTGCCGCCACAGCGGTATCACGGACACGGGGACCGCGGGCGCGGCAGCCCGCTACGGCAGGGCGATCCGGGCGCCCGGGCCGCTGGCTCAACGAGGCCTGTCACTGACAACATTCTGACCAGCAGAAATAAACGGCACGCCATTTACCCGCGCGACGCCGACCGGCCCCTCGTGTCGTTTAGGCGGACGTCACCGCGGCGCCATTGGCGCGATGAAATTAGTCATAACGTTCTGGCGACAGGCCGTCGCGGTTCCGTTCCGAGGGGCTGCCAGGGCCCACACTGGCCGCAGGCCGGGGCCCACGCTAGGAGCGCAGGCCGGCGAACAGGTCGTCCTCCGGCACCGGGGCCCCCGTGGTGTCGCTGGCCCGGATGAAGTGCTCGAACCCGAACGTGGCCTCGGCGATCTCCGGCGGGATCTGGCTGAACCAGGATTCCTGTATCTGGCTGGCGTGCGCGAACAGCGCTTCCCGCTTCCGGGTGAGCACCGGGCGGATGTCGGCGGTGGTGGTGATGCGGGCCTCGGTTTCGGCCGCCTGCCGCCGCTGCTCCGGGGTCAGCGTCATCTGCGGCACGTCCACGCCGGCTTCGCCCAGCGCGTCCCGTATCTTCTGCCAGTCGCTGCCGCGCATGGCCGTCAGGTAGAGCTTGGCCGCGATCCCGGTCTGCGCCACCGCGGCCTGCGCGGTCTGGCTGGCGTACACGTGGTCGGGGTGCTGGTAGAGGCCCTTGTCGTCGTAGGTAACCACCACCTGCGGGCGGTACCGCTCGATCAGGCTGCTGATCCGCCCGGTCACCTCCGCGAAGGGGACGTTGCAGAAGGCGTCCGGCCGGGTCTTATAGTCCCACTCGGGCATGCCCGAGTCGTGGTAGCCGAGCAGCTCCAGATGGGTGACGCCGAGTATCTTGGCCGACTGCCGCAGCTCGGCCAGCCTCTGCGCGGCCACCGCGTCGGTGGCGTGGCCGTCCTGGCCCGGCTTGACGCCGCCCGGGGCGTCGCCGAACTCGCCGTTCGTGCACGTGACGACGATGGTGCGGATGCCCTCCGCGGAGTACGTGGCGAGCACTCCGCCGGTGCCCGACGCTTCGTCGTCGGGATGCGCGTGCACGGCCATCAGGGTCAGCGTTTCTGCCATGATCCCCAGATTGCCCGAAAAACCTGCTCAGCGTGAAACCGGCGCGCACGGGTGGCGGCCGGCGCCCGCTAAACCGGCCCGCCGGGCCCGCCGGGCCCCCGCGGGGCGAGCCGGTCGAGGGCCCGGCGCGCGTCCCGCAGCGCCGCGGCGGCTGCCCGGGCGGCGCGCTTCGCCTCGGCCAGCCGGTCCTGGGCGTCTTCCAGCTGCTGCTCGAGCCGGTGGACGGCCTCCGCGCGGGACCGTTCGGCAGATTGCGCGGCATCCACCGCCCGGCCGGCCTGGCCGACCGCCCGCTGCGCGGCCGCGATCACCTCGAGCCGCCGTTTCCGTTCCGCCCGGGCCCGTTCGGCCCGTTCCTGCTCGGCCCGTTCGCGCTCCGCCCGCTCGCGCCCGGCCCGGTCCGGCCCGGCCCGCTTCCGCGCGGGCGGGGCGATGCCGGGCGGGGCCCCGGCCCCGGCTGCGTCCCCGGCGTCCGCGGCGGGGCCGGCGTCACCGATGTCGCCGGCGGGGCCGAAGCCGGAGCCGGCCCGCTCGACCGGGCGGACCAGGGTTCCCGCCGCCAGTTCCGCCGCGACCTGCGGATCGGCCACCGCGGCGCTGAGGGTGGCGGTCACCGCCTCCTGGAGGGCGACGGGCGCGTCGCGCTGCCCGGCGCCGGCCAGCGCCTGCCTGGTCAGTGCGGTGATCAGGGCACGGCGCGCCTGCGACAGCTCACGCAGCTTCCGGCCGTCCAGCGAGCGGCCCGCGGCACGCAGATCGTCGCCGAGCTCGGCCAGCCGGGACGCAGCGCCGGGATCCGTGCGCACCAGCAGGTTGACGACCCACGCCGCGCGGGTCGGCTTGCGCAGGCTCGCGATCTCCTTCGCGGCCGTCCCGTCGCCGGACGCACGCGCGCGGGCCGCGAGGTCGCCGCGGCGCCGGACGAACCCGGCGGGATCGCCGGCGTACAGCTCCGCCACGGCCTCGCGCACCACGGCACTGTCGGCGTCATGGGCGGCCACTTCTCTATGGTTCCCCGATACTGAAAGCCTGACCGCCGCCCGCGGTGACGGTGTCCGCCCGGCCCGGAAGAGTAGCCCGACGGGCCGGGCTGGCATGATCGACAGCATGACCGTCGTGAAGATCAACGCGATTACCGTCCCGGCGGACAGCGGGGACGAACTGGCCCGCCGGTTCGCGGCCCGCGCGGGCGCCGTCGATGACCAGGCGGGCTTCGAGGGCTTCGAACTGCTCAAGCCGACCGACGAGCGACTGACCTGGCTGGTGGTGACGCGGTGGCGGGATGAGGCCTCGTTCCAGGCCTGGCTGCATTCACCGGCCTTCGGCCACGGGCATCGGTCCGCAGCCGAACGGAGCGGCGGCGAGGCTCCGCCCCCGGTCGGGACGGACAGCGAGCTGTGGTCGTACGAGGTCGCGGGCGGCTCTGGCCACTGAGACGCCCACCCCGGGGGTTAGTGCGCCCGCTGGGACCATGTGATTAAGTCAACCATCCCGTAACGCGCGGATGGCTGGCCAAGTCGCCGTTTCCTGCCTACTAATAGTCTTCGCGCGAAGGGGTGATCGAGGTGGAACCAGGGCATCGGCCCGAATGGCGGCCGCTGAAACGGCACGAAAGCCATGAGGCAGAAGAAATGGTGGAGCGGGCCGCCGGGCTCGCCAAGGACTCCCATGCCCGGACCCGGCACGCCGCCGTCCTGGTCAAAGACGGCAGCATGGTCGCCTGGGGCACCAATGGCGTGCCCTTCCCCGGCGAGGACCACTGCTACTGCAAGTACGCGCAGTTCGGCGTGCACGACAATTGCCGGACGCACGCCGAGCAGCGGGGCATCAACCTCGCCCGGGAGGGCGACGGCTGGAAGATGCTGCAGGGCGCGAAGCTCATCTACGTGCGGCTCGAGGCCGACGATTCCGTCCGGCTGACCGACCCGCACTTCTGCGCACGATGCAGCCGCCTGGCGTTGTCCCTGGGCGTGGCGGAATGGATCTTCGCGCTTTCGGACGGGCTGGTCGGGTACTCCGCGGCGGACTACGACACAATCGCCCAGCTCCGCTGGTAAGGATCGTGCGGAGGTAGCCGGGTGACAACGGCATTCGTGCTCGGCGGCGGGGCGTCCCGGGGGCCCACGAGGTGGGCATGCTCCGGGCGCTGGCCGCGCCAGCGTTGCGGTGCGGTGGGACTTGAGCGACGCTGAGAGCGTTAGCCTTCCTACCATCCCGGAAAGGCAAGGTACTCGATGACTCCTGCGCATGTCCGTAGTCGAACCGTTAGCGCGGTACTCACACTGTCAGGCGTGCTCTTCGCGCTGGTGGTGGCCACGAGCACGGCCACCGCCTCCTCGAACACCGCCAGCAGCCACCCGGACTTTGGCACACAGACAAAGAGCCTCGGCCTGACCAGCACCCAGGCGGAGGCACTGCAAGCTCGAGTCAACGGCTACATTTCCAGACTGGGCGGAACCCAGGTCGCGATCAACAAGATCGACCTTAGCAACGGGGCATATGCCGTCGTCGCTCTGCCGGGAAAGAAGTCCGCCGAAAACTTCTGCTACTACGGCTATTTCTGTGCGTACAGCGGCACGGACTTCCGGGGTACAGCCATCAACATGTACGCCTGCGGTTCTTACCAGATCCCGTTTAGCGGGACTGGGTCATGGGCCAATAACCAGACCAAGGGCAGGCGGGCGCGCATGTACAACAAGGCCGGCAGGCTCATCTACACCACGCCGCCGGCCTACAGTCAGGCCACGGACGGCAACTGGACGTCAGTCGTCACCGTGCGGAACTGCTAGCGCGGAAACTCGGGTCGCCAGCTTGGGCGGGCCGTTCCCCGGCTGGCGACCCGGCGCAGAAGACTCCAAGCTCCTCGTCGAGCCACACGTTGCCGGTTGCCCGGTGGACCGTACCCGTTCGGCGGGCACCCGGCTCAGCTAACGACCCGGAAGCCACGCTGCTCCTCGCCTGCCGATTATGGCGGGTTCCTGGTGTGCCTGCTTGCACATTCCCCGGTCATCTGCGCGGCCAGTATGCGGCCCGGGACCGGCACAATATCACGTGCGGCCACTTCGTTCTCCTTCGTCTCGTCGTGAGCACTTCGAAGGAGCACGAGGTGGCCGTCGTGGTTCACGCCGACACGCCGGGCACCGGACGAAACGGTCACAGCCGGATCAGCTACCCCATACACCACTCCCGTGGACGTCACCGGCCAGGCGTCTGGCCCGGTTGAGGTTTCCCATTTGCCATCGCACACCCCGATACACCCAAAGGCGCCCTTGCGGGTCCGGGAGGTGGCCCGGAAGCTGCGTTCCGGGCGGCGCCCGGAAGCTGCGTTCCGGGCGGCGCCCGGCTTGGCAGGCCGCCGTTAACGTGCCCAATGGCGCCATCGCGTGTCCCCCGGCGAGGGACTGCTGGCCCGGGCGGCGGACCGGGATCGGGATGGCGGGCGGCCGGCCGCCACCTTAATTTTGCGCTCTTGCTGTGTCCGGGTTGCTGACCACCTGCCGATTACCCTATGCTCCCGATTCGTTGCCCAGAGTATCCATGACGCAGAGCGGCGGCCCTCGCCGGACTCATCTGCTTTCTCTTCCCGATTGGGGGAGACATCAAGCCGTGCACAGCTCCCCCCGGGTGCGCAAGCCGAGCGGTCCCCGGCCCAAACCCGGCGTGCCTGGCAGGCACGCCGCGAGCGCGCCGTCCGGGCGGCCCGGGCGGCGCCGGGCGCCGCAGCGAACCGGGCGGCACGGTACGGTTCGCCGGCCGGCCCGGACCGGAAACCGGATCCTGGCGGTCGGTGTGCTGGCCGGGATCGCACTCTCGCTGATCATCTTCCAGTACCAGTTCCGGCACCTGGAGGCGGACGCCACCGCGGACATCTACCACCTTGTCACACCGGTACTGGCCGCCTCCAGCGCGCCGATCGTCTGGTTCGGGCTGGGAACGTCCGGCGCGTTCGGGCTGGAGATCACGCCAGACTGCAGTTCGGCTCTGCTGATCGTGCCGCTGTGCGGGCTGGGCATGCTGCTCATGGTCCCGCGCAGGCTTCCGGTGAGCCGCGTCGCGAAGGCGCTCATGGTGTCAGCCGCCGTGCTCGTCGGGGGCAACCTGCTGCGGATCGGGGTGATCGCCCTGGCGATCCGGGTGGCCGGCGTAGGGACCGGGTACCAGATCGGCCACCTGGTCCTGGGGTCGATCGTCAGCATCATCTGCATCGCCATCAGCCTGGCGCTGCTCACGGCCGTCGTCGCGTCACGGGACGGCTTGCGGCTGAGCACCGCCTTGCTTCGCCGGCATCGGAGAACAACACCGTAATGAACACTCCCTTCGTACAGGTCGCCGTGGCCCTCGCCCAGGCGGTCGCCCTGCTGATGAGCGTCGCGTTCATCACGTATGTCCTGATCATCGTGGTGCCGTTCGCGCGGTACCGGGAAAGGCCGCCGGGGAACGCGCGGGTACTCGGCTGGCATCTGTTCGTGCCGGCGCTGAACGAGGAACAGGTGATCGGCGGGACGATCGATTACCTGCGGGCCACCTTCCCCGAGGCGCACGTCTGGGTCATCGACGACGGCAGCGACGACCGCACCGGGGTCATCGCCGCCATGCGCGCCCAGTTCGACCCGCTGGTTCACGTCCTGTCACGCCGCTTTCCGGATGCACGCACCGGAAAGGGGCACGCGCTGAATGCCGCCTACCGGGCCCTGGACGAATGGCTGCCGGCCGCCGCCGACCGCCGGAGGGCGATCATCGGGGTGATCGACGCGGACGGGCGGCCGGCGCCCAACTGCCTCAGCGTGTGCGCGGGGCCCGGCCTGTTCGGCGACCCGGTGGTGGGCTCGGTCCAGATCCAGGTGCGGATGATCAACCGCGATGATCCCCGCCCGTTCCCGCACCGGGGCCGGGTCGTGAACGCGCTCGGGCAGAACCTCGTCCGGCTCCAGGACCTGGAGTTCCGGGTCCCGATTTCGGCGATCCAGACCGCGCGCAGGTTCACCAAGAGCGTCGGGCTGGGCGGGAACGGCCAGTTCAGCCGCCTGTCCGCGCTGGACGTGGTGGCCGATGAGTACGGCGAGCCGTGGCGCGGTGCCCTGCTGGAAGACTACGAACTCAGCCTGCACCTGCTGATGACGGGCCACCGCAACGAGTACACCCAGGACACCTACGTCGACCAGGAGGGCCTGCCCGACATCCGCCGCCTGGTCCGGCAGCGGACACGATGGGGCCAGGGCACCATGCAGTGCGGCACGTACCTGCGCCAGCTGTGGACATCGCCCTACATCGCCACGCTCGGGGCGCTGGAGGCTGGCCGCGCAGCGTTGCGGTGCGGTGGGACTTGAGCGACGCTGAGAGCGTTAGCCTTCCTACCATCCCGGAAAGGCAAGGTACTCGATGACTCCTGCGCATGTCCGTAGTCGAACCGTTAGCGCGGTACTCACACTGTCAGGCGTGCTCTTCGCGCTGGTGGTGGCCACGAGCACGGCCACCGCCTCCTCGAACACCGCCAGCAGCCACCCGGACTTTGGCACACAGACAAAGAGCCTCGGCCTGACCAGCACCCAGGCGGCGGCACTGCAAGCTCGAGTCAACGGCTACATTTCCAGACTGGGCGGAACCCAGGTCGCGATCAACAAGATCGACCTTAGCAACGGGGCATATGCCGTCGTCGCTCTGCCGGGAAAGAAGTCCGCCGAAAACTTCTGCTACTACGGCTATTTCTGTGCGTACAGCGGCACGGACTTCCGGGGTACAGCCATCAACATGTACGCCTGCGGTTCTTACCAGATCCCGTTTAGCGGGACTGGGTCATGGGCCAATAACCAGACCAAGGGCAGGCGGGCGCGCATGTACAACAAGGCCGGCAGGCTCATCTACACCACGCCGCCGGCCTACAGTCAGGCCACGGACGGCAACTGGACGTCAGTCGTCACCGTGCGGAACTGCTAGCGCGGAAACTCGGGTCGCCAGCTTGGGCGGGCCGTTCCCCGGCTGGCGACCCGGCGCAGAAGACTCCAAGCTCCCCGTCGAGCCACACGTTGCCGGTTGCCCGGTGGACCGTACCCGGTTCGGCGGGCACCCGGCTCAGCTAACGACCCGGAAGCCACGCTGCTCCTCGCCTGCCGATTATGGCGGGTTCCTGGTGTGCCTGCTTGCACATTCCCCGGTCATCTGCGCGGCCAGTATGCGGCCCGGGACCGGCACAATATCACGTGCGGCCACTTCGTTCTCCTTCGTCTCGTCGTGAGCACTTCGAAGGAGCACGAGGTGGCCGTCGTGGTTCACGCCGACACGCCGGGCACCGGACGAAACGGTCACAGCCGGATCAGCTACCCCATACACCACTCCCGTGGACGTCACCGGCCAGGCGTCTGGCCCGGTTGAGGTTTCCCATTTGCCATCGCACACCCCGATACACCCAAAGGCGCCCTTGCGGGTCCGGGAGGTGGCCCGGAAGCTGCGTTCCGGGCGGCGCCCGGAAGCTGCGTTGCGGGCGGCGCCCGGCTTGGCAGGCCGCCGTTAACGTGCCCAATGGCGCCATCGCGTGTCCCCCGGCGGGGGACTGCTGGCCCGGGCGGCGGACCGGGATCGGGATGGCGGGCGGCCGGCCGCCACCTTAATTTTGCGCTCTTGCTGTGTCCGGGTTGCTGACCACCTGCCGATTACCCTATGCTCCCGATTCGTTGCCCAGAGTATCCATGACGCAGAGCGGCGGCCCTCGCCGGACTCATCTGCTTTCTCTTCCCGATTGGGGGAGACATCAAGCCGTGCACAGCTCCCCCCGGGTGCGCAAGCCGAGCGGTCCCCGGCCCAAACCCGGCGTGCCTGGCAGGCACGCCGCGAGCGCGCCGTCCGGGCGGCCCGGGCGGCGCCGGGCGCCGCAGCGAACCGGGCGGCACGGTACGGTTCGCCGGCCGGCCCGGACCGGAAACCGGATCCTGGCGGTCGGTGTGCTGGCCGGGATCGCACTCTCGCTGATCATCTTCCAGTACCAGTTCCGGCACCTGGAGGCGGACGCCACCGCGGACATCTACCACCTTGTCACACCGGTACTGGCCGCCTCCAGCGCGCCGATCGTCTGGTTCGGGCTGGGAACGTCCGGCGCGTTCGGGCTGGAGATCACGCCAGACTGCAGTTCGGCTCTGCTGATCGTGCCGCTGTGCGGGCTGGGCATGCTGCTCATGGTCCCGCGCAGGCTTCCGGTGAGCCGCGTCGCGAAGGCGCTCATGGTGTCAGCCGCCGTGCTCGTCGGGGGCAACCTGCTGCGGATCGGGGTGATCGCCCTGGCGATCCGGGTGGCCGGCGTAGGGACCGGGTACCAGATCGGCCACCTGGTCCTGGGGTCGATCGTCAGCATCATCTGCATCGCCATCAGCCTGGCGCTGCTCACGGCCGTCGTCGCGTCACGGGACGGCTTGCGGCTGAGCACCGCCTTGCTTCGCCGGCATCGGAGAACAACACCGTAATGAACACTCCCTTCGTACAGGTCGCCGTGGCCCTCGCCCAGGCGGTCGCCCTGCTGATGAGCGTCGCGTTCATCACGTATGTCCTGATCATCGTGGTGCCGTTCGCGCGGTACCGGGAAAGGCCGCCGGGGAACGCGCGGGTACTCGGCTGGCATCTGTTCGTGCCGGCGCTGAACGAGGAACAGGTGATCGGCGGGACGATCGATTACCTGCGGGCCACCTTCCCCGAGGCGCACGTCTGGGTCATCGACGACGGCAGCGACGACCGCACCGGGGTCATCGCCGCCATGCGCGCCCAGTTCGACCCGCTGGTTCACGTCCTGTCACGCCGCTTTCCGGATGCACGCACCGGAAAGGGGCACGCGCTGAATGCCGCCTACCGGGCCCTGGACGAATGGCTGCCGGCCGCCGCCGACCGCCGGAGGGCGATCATCGGGGTGATCGACGCGGACGGGCGGCCGGCGCCCAACTGCCTCAGCGTGTGCGCGGGGCCCGGCCTGTTCGGCGACCCGGTGGTGGGCTCGGTCCAGATCCAGGTGCGGATGATCAACCGCGATGATCCCCGCCCGTTCCCGCACCGGGGCCGGGTCGTGAACGCGCTCGGGCAGAACCTCGTCCGGCTCCAGGACCTGGAGTTCCGGGTCCCGATTTCGGCGATCCAGACCGCGCGCAGGTTCACCAAGAGCGTCGGGCTGGGCGGGAACGGCCAGTTCAGCCGCCTGTCCGCGCTGGACGTGGTGGCCGATGAGTACGGCGAGCCGTGGCGCGGTGCCCTGCTGGAAGACTACGAACTCAGCCTGCACCTGCTGATGACGGGCCACCGCAACGAGTACACCCAGGACACCTACGTCGACCAGGAGGGCCTGCCCGACATCCGCCGCCTGGTCCGGCAGCGGACACGATGGGGCCAGGGCACCATGCAGTGCGGCACGTACCTGCGCCAGCTGTGGACATCGCCCTACATCGCCACGCTCGGGGCGCTGGAGGCGACAGGAGCTCCGGGCCGGGGAGCCTCGCGGCGGAGAGGAAGACGCCCGACAGTTCCTCGTCGGCGTGCTGACCGCTGTGTATCAGCCGCGCGTCCGGGCCGAGCTCGCGCACGATATGCGCGAGCTTGACTATTTCGGGACGGGTCCCCACGACCCAATGCCATGTAGATGAGCCTGTTCACGGACTGGCGGAAGACCCGGCGGCTGGCTACGGTGCGTGATCGCGTTTGAGGCGGTGGGCTTTCCGGCGCGACACGCGGGGAGGTTCTTGCCCGTGTTGCGGGCTTCCGGGAGGGACTCCCGGTAAGAGAAGTGGTTGCTGACGCCCCTTCTGATCCCCGGAGTCCCTCGTGCCTTTGTACCCTGCCGTGCCGTTTCCCGCTACTGCCGCTGCCGTCCCTGATGGGTGGCCCGCTGGTCTGGCAGGTGCGGGGATCGTCGCGGTGCGGGTCGCTGACCTGCGGTCTCCGCTGCGTCGGCCGCTGCGGGAAGGAGAGCGGACCGCGCTGACGGCGCAGGGAGCCGGGGAGATCCGCACGGGCGAGATGGCGGTGTTCCTCAAGCCGGTGGCGGTCACGCCGGCGGTGGTGCGCCGCGACGGGCGGGTCCAGGCAGGAGGCCATCCCGCGGACCACGCCCGGCTCGGGGTCATCGAGCAGCAGCTGGACGCCATGACCGGGCAGCCCGGCGTGATCGGCCAGGTCGCCGCGCAGGTGATCCCGCGGGGGAAAGTCGAAGGGCACCGCCAGGCGGTCGATGACGATGGCGGCGGCGCTGCGGGCGGCGCTGCTGATGGCGCTGATGCCGGAGGCCGGCTACGGGGAGATCCTGTCCGCGCTGTTCGGAGACCTGGCGCTGCTGCCCTGGCACGTGCCGTTCGCGGTGCCGACGGACACGGTGCTGGCCACGTGGCGGAACGCGGCCAGCCCCGCGCCGGCCCTGCTGCTGCAGGGCATGGTGCTTGCCGCGTCGGACGCTGAGCACCTGGACCATGATTACCGCGCCGTCGCCGTCGGCGGCCTGCACCTGGGGTCCATCGACGGGTCAGTGACCCGGATGCCGGACACCCCGGCGAACCGGGCGGAGTTCGGGTCGGCGGGGACGGCCGATGACTCGGCTCCGTATCCGCAGCTGCGGGACCTGCCGGTCACCGATGCCTCCACCCGCGGCATGCTCGCGGTGGTGACCGGGCCGTCCGGCGGGGACAAGGCCGAAGCCGAGCAGTCCCTGCTGGACCGCGCGCTGAGCGAGTACGCCTGGGTGTTCACCAAGCACAGGCTGTTCGTGATGGACCGGAACTTTCCCGGCATCACCCGGATCAGGCGGCTCGTCCAGGTCACGCACGTGCTCATCCGCATCAAGAGCGATATCACGGTCACGAAGGCCGGTGATTTCCTGCCCGACGGGTCGTACATGGCCGACATCGGCGGCAGGGACCAGAAGATCCGGATGCGGGTCATCGAGTACTACGCGGACGTGGAGGGCCAGGAGGTGCCGGAGATGTTCTGCCTGGTCACCGACCTGCACGACTGGCAGCAGTACCCGGCGGCCGTGCTCGCCGCGGCTTATAAGTGGCGGTGGGACGGATCGGAGACCGCGCTGCGCGAGGCCAAGTCCGCGATCCGCGGCGCCGGTCCCTCCACCGGGCCGATCTTCCGGTCCCGCACCCCGGATCTCATCCGCCAGGAGCACGCCGCCTGGATCACCGCCACCGAGCTCGTCCGCGCCGTGACCCGCCAGGCAGCACGGCACGCAGCCCCGGCCCGCAAGGGCCGCCGCGCCGGCCAGCCCGTCCACCCGCGGGAGATCTCCTTCACCGCCGCCCGCCGCGCCGCCGTCGCCACTACCCGCAACGGCGCCGCCACCGCCGGCCTGCCCGCCGCCGTTACCGCCTCCCGCTACCACGACTGAGGTGCCCCGAGGCTTCCGGACAGTCCATCCATTAGGATGGGCGTCTGGAAAGGTGAAGTATTTTGCCCCGGCCGAAGAAGAGCTTCTCACCGGAATTCAAGGATGAAGCCGTGAAGATGGTGATCGAGACGTCGCGCCCGATAGCCAGAGTGGCAAAGGAGCTCGGGATTAACGAAGGCACCCTCGGCAACTGGGTCGCTTCCTATCGCCGTGAGCATGCCGGCGAGGAACCGCCGCTGACCGTGAATGAGCGGGCGCGGCTGCGCGAGCTTGAGCGGGAAACCCGGGAACTGAAGATGGAAAACGAGTTTTTGAAAAAAGCCGCGGCGTACTTCGCCCGCGACCATCGGTGACCGATAAATTCGAGTTCATCGACGCGGAGTACGCGGCTTACCAGGAATCGAGTGATGAGTACGTGCCGTCGATCGTGATGATGTGCCGGTGGATGGAGGTATCGCGGTCCGGGTTTTACGAATGGCGGAGCGCGCCGGAATCGGCGACGGCGAAAAGGCGCGGGATGCTTGCTTTGATCGTGCGGAAGTCATTCGATGAATCGGATGAGACATACGGGTACCGCCGGGTGCATGCGGACCTGGTGGCCTGGGGCGTGCCCGCGGGGCCGGAGCTGGTGCGGTCCATCATGCGTGAGCTGGGCCTGGAGCCCTGCCAGCCGCGGCCGTGGCGGGTCAGCCTGACCGAGGGCGACGGCCAGGAGCACGACATTCCCGACCTCGTGAAACGCGATTTCACCGCCGCCGCGCCGGGCGAGAAAATGGTCGGCGACATCACTTACATTCCGACATGGGAGGGCTGGCTTTACCTGGCGACGGTTATCGACTGCCATACAAAGGAAGTCATCGGCTGGGCAGCGGGCGATAACTACAAGACGCCGCTCATCGAGAAGGCCATCGAGATCGCCGCCCGTAATTTTCCTCTCGCCGCTAATGCGATTTTCCACTCCGACCGCGGCAGCAATTACACATCCCGGCAGTTTGCGGAGACGCTCAAGAAGCATAATCTCCGGCAGTCGGTCGGCCGCACCGGTATCTGTTACGATAATGCAATGGCCGAATCGTTCTTCGCCGCGCTGAAGAACGAGCGTGTTCACCGCACTCAGTATCCGACCCGCGAGCACGCGCGCCGCGACGTTGTGAGGTACATCGAATTCTGGTACAATTCCAGACGTCGGCACTCCGGGCTTCAGTACCGGACCCCGCAGCAAGTCCGCAATGAGTACCTGGAACGGCAGTCCGCAGCGTGAATTAACCACAAATCCGCTGTCCGGAAAGCTCGGGGCAGATCAGACACCCTTCGCGACCTGGGCAGACGGCGCTTCACCATCGACCGGGACCGGCACCGCGACCACAAAACCAAGGCCCGCCAGGCATTCCCCGGCGCCGGGCGCGAGATCACCACCCGCAAGGCGCCCGCCGCCATCACCATCTGCGGCCCGCTCGCCGCCTGAAACCCGCGATCCCGCCGCCAGCCCTCACCAGCACCGCCCGTCGGCCCATGGAACCGGCCGCCGCCCCGGAGCGACATCCGGGCTCCAGCCCTGCCCCGCGAACACAATAACCGTCAGTAGCTAACCCCGCCCGCCCCCGGCTAAAGCAGCCCAGCCCAAAAACCGCTCATCTACATGGCATTGCCCCACGACCACGGCGATATACGGGCGCTCGGAATTATTTCGCATTAAATGGTCTCTTAACGGTAGGGGAATGAATTGCCATTCAAAGAAATGGCCGCAGGTACCCTACCGCGCCGTACCTTGCCTTTAATTGGAAACTGCAATCAGCGGCCAGGCGGCCGGATTTGAGCAGGAAATCGCGTGCTACGCGGGCCGGCCACGCCAGGCTCGCGTCATACGGGCCGGCTACGCCAGGGAGAGGGCGGCCAGGGCGGCGTTGACGATGGAGCCGGGGCGCAGGTCGTGCAGCTCGTACAGCTCAGGCACGCTGCCGGACTGGCCGAACTGGTCCACGCCGAGCGGCACGGCCGGGACGCCGAGCGCCGAGCCGAGCCAGGCCATCGCGTGCGAGGCCGCGTCGTGCACGGTGACCAGCGGCGCGAGCATGCTGGCCAGGTCGTGCCCGCCGAGGTCGGTGACCAGCGGTGCCAGCTCGTCGTCGGTGACGTCGGCGAGCACGCGGTCCACGCCGGGCGGCGCGCCGTCCAGGAACCGCTCGCGCAGCCGCACGCCGGACAGGCCGAACAGCGACTGGTAGTGCTCGTTCGGCATGGTGCTGATCCAGGCCCGCAGCGCCCCGCCGTCGGGCTCGGCGAACTTGGCCTGCAGCTGGCGGCCGTACTTGACCTCGACGACGTGCCAGCCCGCCGCCTCGAACTGGCCCTTCCAGTGCGCGATGCGGACGCCGGGGACGACGCGGTCGAGGGACTGGCGGTTGAAGTCGATCACCCACATGACGTTGCCGAGCCCGTGGGTGACCGGGTCGAAGACCGCTTCCCACACGTTGCCCTCGTCCAGCTCGGCGTCGCCGAGCAGCGCGATGAACCGGGACCGCGGGCGCGCACCGAAGTGCGCGTCGACGTAGCGCCGGGCCACGGCGGCGAACAGCGGGGCGACGGCCCCGAGCCCCACCGATCCGGTCGAGAAGTCGACATCGTCGGGGTCCTTGGTCCGCGACGGGTACGCCTGCAGGCCGCCGCGGGCGCGCAGCGTCGTCAGGTACTTCCGGTCGAGGTTCCCGAGCAGGTACTGGATGGAGTGAAACACGGGCGAGGCGTGCGGCTTGACGCTGACCCGGTCGCCGGCGGACAGGTAGCCGAACCACAGGGCGGTCATCGCGGTGACCAGGGAGGCGCTGGAGGCCTGGTGGCCGCCCACCTTAACCCAGTCCCCGGTGCTGCGCTCGCGGTTGGCCGCGTCGACCATCCGTACCGCGAGCCACAGCACCCGCCGCTGGATCTCCGCCAGGACCTTCAGGTCAACGGCCATGCTCGCGGTCACGGCGGTCTCCGGTCCCGCAGCCTCGGGTCCCACAGCCAGTTCAGCCACGCTCAACCCCCACCGCGATCGACGGACAGCGCTTTGAGTATCTCCCGCTTCGCCGGGCCGGGACAGGGATCAGCCGCGCGGATTACCGCAGATGGCTCCGGTTATCTGGCCGAACGGACGTGGGTGGGAGCACTACGCAGGCACCGGGTTCCCGGGGGGTTCGCCCGGCGGCGAAGTATCCGGTCGTGCCGCCCGAATCGGCCTGCGTGCGCCTCTTCCTGGCCAACGGAGCATGCGCCCCGGGTCGCCTTCGCCCCAGCCTTTCAGCGCGCAAGCGGAGAACCCGGACTCGACCGACGCGAAGCTGAAGAGCGAGCCGATGGACAGTGCGGAGGCGAAGCTGCCCAGCGAGGCGAACGAGCCGATGCAGGCGAACGAGCCCGCCGAGCCGATCGACAGCACGGAGCCCGCCGAGCCGATGGAAAGAATTGATCCGGTGGAGCCGATCGAAAGGATCGATCCGGATGAGCCGATGCTGAGAATCGAGCTGTCCGCCCTGACCGGACTCGATGAGCGGGCGTTTCCCATGATCCGATTCTCGCAAACGATCCGATTTCCGCAAAGCCCAGCATCCCCTCAAGGAGCGAAGCGATGAGCGATACCTCCGTGCTGGCCGACCCGGACCGCGCGCGGGCCAGCCCAGGTAAGGACTGGCCGGCTCAGAGACGGCCGGGCGGAAGCTCGTAGGGTGACCGGCCAGACGAAAGTTCCCATGGCTCAGCGGGACGCGGGCGGCGGCGGAGCCAGTCCCAGAACGACCGGCGCGGCGCGCGCAGCGGACGGGCCGTGATGGACCCGCTGCCGATCTCGCCGGCCACGTCGATCCGGAACGTGGCGGGCACGTCGTCCGCCCAAGGTGCCTTGATCTCGATGGCCCCGCTGCGCACGGCAACGTCGTCGGTGTCAAGCACGATGCCCGGCTTCGTGATCAGCTTGAGCGTCCCGCTGCGCACTTCGGCGTCGATCTGAAGCGTCGGCCAGCTCACCTGCGCCTGGGTGAAGTCCAGGGTCACGGAGCCGCTGTGGACGCGCACCTCCATCCGCTGCGGAACGGCCCAGCGGCCGTCGCGCTTGGCGCTGCCGCTGTGGCATTCGATGCGGACCATTTCCTTCGGCTTAGCCGTGGGTACCCCGGCCGCCGTTCCCGGCGTGGCCGGCAGGTCCGCGACCAGGCCCTCCAGCTCCCCGTAGGTGCGCGCGGTCAGGGCCGCTTCGACCCGCTCGCCGAGTTCGTCAATGCTGAGACGCCCATCGCCCGCGGACACCCGCAGCAGTTCAACGATCCGGTCCCGGTCCTCGTGCGAGGCGCGCAGGTCGTTCCGGGGATTTACGTCCTGGGCGCGCACGTCCGGCCGCGCATCGCGGCGCGCCTCCGGCACGACGTCTGCCGGGCGCAGCGGAGGGGCAGCGTCACCCGGGGCCGAACGCGAGGCGTCATCTGCCATAGGGAAACCTTACGAGCCCGGGGCCCCAGGCCGCACTCTCCGGAGATGCCGCACTCTCCGGGGATACAGCGCCGAACAGAACGGGTCGCCGGTCAATGCGACACTGAAGGCATGTCCTCCCCACCGCTCTGCCTCGTGACCGGCGCTTCTGGATACATCGGCGGGCGGCTGGTGCCCGAACTGCTCGCCGCCGGGTATCCGGTCCGCTGCATGGCGCGTGACCCGGCCAAGCTCAGCGACCGGTCCTGGTCCGGCGACATCGAGGTCGCGACGGCGGACGCGATGGACCCGGCCGCGGTGCGGCGCGCCCTGGAGGGCGTCGGCGTGGCCTACTACCTCATCCACGCGCTGGGCACCGGGTCCTCCTTCGAGGAACGGGACCGCGACTCGGCGCGGATCTTCGCCGGCGCCGCGCGAGACGCCGGGGTCGCGCGCATCGTCTACCTGGGCGGGATGATTTCCGGCCAGCACGGCCCGCTGTCACCGCACCTGCGCTCGCGCGGTGAGGTCGGGGACATCCTGCTGGGCAGCGGCGTGCCGACCGCCGCGCTGCAGGCGGCCGTGATCATCGGGAGCGGCTCGGCGTCGTTCGAGATGCTCCGCTATCTCACCGAACGGCTGCCGGCGATGGTCACCCCCACCTGGGTGGACACCCGCATTCAGCCGATCGCCGTCCGCGACGTGCTCCGCTACCTGGTGGGCGCGGCGGCGCTGCCCGCCGACGTCAACCGGCGCTTCGACGTCGCCGGCCCGGACATCGTCACCTACGCGGACATGATGCGCCGCTACGCCGCCGTGGCCGGCCTGACGCCGCGGGTCCTGGTCCGGGTCCCGGTGCTCACGCCCCGGCTGTCGGCACACTGGGTCGGCCTGGTGACGCCGGTGCCGAGCGGCCTGGCCAAGCCCCTGATCGAGTCGCTGCGGAACGAAGTCGTGGCCTCCGAGCACGACATCGCGGCCTACATCCCGGATCCGCCGGGCGGCCTGCTGCCCCTGGACCAGGCCACCGCCCTGGCCCTGCGGCACACCCGCGAAGGCGACGTCTCCACCAGCTGGTCGTCCGCGGGGACGCCCGGCGCACCCAGCGACCCGCTGCCGAGCGATCCGTCGTGGGCCGGCGGCTCGCTGTACGTCGACGAGCGCACGACCGTGGTGCACGCCCCGGCCGAGGCGCTGTGGCAGATCATCGACGGCATCGGCGGATCGTCCGGATGGTATTCGTTCCGCGCCGCGTGGGCGGCCCGCGGCCTGCTCGACCGGCTGTCCGGCGGCGTGGGCCTGCGGCGCGGGCGGCGCGATCCGCGGCACCTGCGGGTCGGGGACGCGCTGGACTTCTGGCGGGTTGAGGCGATCACCCCGGGGAAACTGCTGCGCCTGCGCGCGGAGATGAAGCTGCCCGGGCTGGCCTGGCTGGAGCTGTCGGCCGGGCAGAACGAAGACGGCCAGACCACCTACCGCCAGCGGGCCATCTTCCAGCCACGCGGGCTGGCCGGCCACGCCTACTGGCGGTCGATCTCGCCGTTCCACGGCATCGTGTTCGGCGGGATGCTCCGCAACGTCACCGCGGCCGCCGCACGGGCGGCCCAGCCGACCGCGCCTGCGCCCCGCACCGGGGATGGGGGCACGGCCGCTAAACGCGGCGGCCGTCGTCGGCGATCCCGGCGGCGGGGCGGCTCTCCGGCGTCCCGGGAGGATCGGCGGGACGGCTCTGTCCGGCTGATTCCGGCGTCCGTCCGGGCGGCGGCCGGAACGGTTCGATGTGCTCGACAGGGTGCATGCGCGGGCCCGACCACTTGGCGGGCACCGCGTCGACAGCGAAGGCGACCGCGTAGGCCGGCCGCTCGTAGAGGAGCCGCCAGCCGACGAAATCCGGCCACGCGTCGGCCGGGTCGCGTTCGATCGGGAAGTCGACCTTCTTCATCCGGGCGACCGCGTCGAGGAACTCCTCGTAGGTGAGGCTGATCCTGGCGTCCGGGTCCGGCTCAGTGGGGACGTCGGTGCCCATCGCCCGGGCGATCCGGGTGAAGCACTGAAACCCGCCGCGCAGGCAGAGCCGGGCGGGCACGACCGGGGCGGACTTCGGGGAGAGGGATAGGAACAGGGCGGCCGAATCCAGCACGGCCAGCAGCGCGGTCACCCAGGACGAGAACGGCTGGGGGGAGCGGAACCGGACCAGCGGCAGGTAGGTGGTGTGGCTTTCGGCGACGTCCGCGGCCCAGCGCTCCCACTGCGCGTACAGGGTCGGCATCGTGTCGATGGTCGACACGCCCGAACCGAGGGCGTAGTGCGTGCGCGCCAGCAACTCCGGGCCCCACGACGGGACACCGGCGCGGGCGTTCAGCAGCGCCACTTCGGTTTCCCTCCGGTTGAACGCCGCGTACAGGGTGGGCAGGTAGGCGATCTGCAGCGTGATGATGACCAGGCCGGTCGCGGCGCCGGCGAAGACCACAAACGCTGGCGTTGTGCCGGCTGGCACCTCGAAGCCCAGCGTGAACATCGCGGACCCGGAGGAGGTGAAGGCGGCCGCCACACCGCCCTTCTCGAACGGCCACAGCAGCAGAGCGAACCCGATAAAGGAGGTTCCCAGCCAGACGAGCAGCTGCGCGAGCAGGATCGCCGCGGCCTGGGCGGCGAGCACCCGGTCCCGCCGACGGTAGTCGGCCAAGCGCTCGTTGATCATCCGGAACAGCACGTTGACAAACTTGTCCGCTGCTCGCGTCAGCCGGCTGGCCACCGGCCGTGACACGATGAGCGCGCCGATGACGCTTCCCCATACCGTCAGGACCAGCACGCCGCCGATTACTGCCGCGATGATTCGGCCAAAGAGCGGCACCACCACAGGTTCTTCTCCTCGAACGTTCGTTCCGGCGCCGGATCTGGCCCATCCACCTGGCCTGCCCCGGGCTCGGGCATCGGACGGGATGTATGAAGATAGGGTGCCATGGATCCGGAACAGCCCAGCATGGGGCCGGTGACCGAAGATCGCCGCGGCCAGGCCGCCCGGCTGCGGGACGCGCGTTCCCACCTGCGCCAGGCCGACCCGGTGCTGGCCCGGCTCATCGACGAGCGGCCGGACTTCGACCCGCGCGGATGGATGGCCGAGCTGCCGGCGATGGACCTGTACGGCGCGCTGGTGTTCCAGGTCACCGGCCAGCAGCTGTCGGTGGCGTCCACCCGGCGCATCCTGGCGCGGATCCAGACGCTGTTCGGCGGCCAGCTGCCCTCGGCGGAAGAGCTGCTGCGGGCCGATCCCGCTGAACTGCGCCGCGCGGGGCTGTCGGGCCGGAAGGTCGCCACGCTGCGCGACCTCGCGGAACGGCTGTCCGATGGCCGGCTGGACCTCGCCGTGCTGAGCGGCCTGCCGGATGAGGAGATCATGGCGCAGCTCACGGCCATCCCGGGGATCGGGCCGTGGACCGTGCAGGGCGCCCTGATCCTGGCCCTGAACCGGGAGGACGTCGTGCTGCCCGGTGACCTGGCCCTGCGCAAGGCCGTCCGGTCCGCGTACCACCTCGATCATCTGCCCCTCGCCGCCGAGGTGACCGCGATCGCCGAGCCGTGGCGGCCCTACCGCAGCCTGGCCACCAGCTATCTGTTCTCCGCCGCCTTTGCGGCGGGTGATACGGCCCAGGTCGCGCCGCGCGAGGGGTAACGGCGGCTCCGTGGCACGGCTCACGGGCCAGCGGGGTACGCCGGGCGGCCTTGCATGACGACATGCCAGGGGCGGACGGCGACCGTGAAGAAACCCCCGGCGACGCTGAGGTCGTCCTCGGTGGCCATCCGGGTGGCCGCCTCGAGCTGGCCGTTGCCGGGCAGCCGGAGGATCGCCATGCCCGCTCCGGCCTCGTCGATCAGCGGCCCGGCGGCGACCAGGTACCCGGCCTCCCGCATCCGGGCGAGGAACGCGACATGCTCGGCGAAGCGCGGATCCTCGAACAAGCTTCCTTCGCTGGGCGCGGCCGGGCCCGGGCGGTGCAGCAGCGCCACCCAGGTCTCGCCATTGGCGTCCACGGTGCGGGTCACCTCGTCTCGGCGGGGGCCGTGAGCAGGATGCGGGCCTCGCGCCGGAGCCGCCCGGCCCAGTCGGGGCGCCCGGCGTGCTCGCACTGACCGGCGGCGGTGTCACGCTCGGCGGCTTCGGCCCCGGTGGGGTGGGCCTGCTCGCCGGCATCGCCCGCACCGCCGGACTGGTCGTCGCGGGCGGCGCTGGCATCCTGGGGCTCGCCGGCCTGGGGTGCATTCACAATGGCCACGCTACCCCCCGAGGCCGCCGACGGCCCAGGACGGGAGCCGCAGGCTCGCAGCGGTGGCCACCGTTTTCCTGCCCATCTCCTTCCTTGCCGGCTTCTGGGGACAGAACTTCAACGTCCTTACCGGCCGCATCGAACAGGGATGGCCGCGTTCCTGGTCCTTGGCGTGGGACTGAACGTGGCTTGCGTCGTAGTGATCGTCGTCATGCTCAGCCGTCACAGCTGGAACTGATGCCTTCGTACGCGCCACAAGCATGTGATTGGTCCGCCCGCCGCAGTGACGTTCCAGTAATGCCGACTACGCAATAGGCGAGCACATCGCCGAAATCACCCAAACAGGATGATGGCACGCTGGACACTGCTGGGTGCGCCTGCTGGGGGCGCCATCCCGCGACGAGGAGCGCGGTCAGGCGCCCTCGCCCGTCTCCGCCAGATCAATCGCCAGGCCGAGCGCCTCGACAATCTTGGCAGCTGCCGACAGCGTACGCGGGGTGCCCACGATCGGCGCGACCGCGACAAGTACATCCTGGGCCTGGTCGAGGGTCACCCCGACCTCAATAGCGGGCCCGACGTGAGCCAGGTACGACGACGCCGGGGCATCCACCGCGACGAGAGCGGCGAGCCGGACGAGAATAAGCGACGCCGGATCCAGGTCGGTCCGCTCCACCGACACCGCGTTGATGTCGGCCAGCGCCTCCAGCACCGGCGCATCTCCTTTGGCCATGGTCTGACTCCCATCTATTGGCAACATCTCGGTCAACGCCGTCACAGCGGTACCAGGCCCGCTCGTCCGATGGGTCAGGGATCCCCACAAACCCGTTTCGGACCCAGACCGCGGAAAAGACGGCAGCGAGGGTAACCATCGCGCACATCTTGCTACGGTGGATCACCCGCAGCGGGTGATGCCGGGTGACCATACGGGACAGCTCATAGCCGTACACCCTCCCTTCACACTGACCATGATCCGGAAATACGCGGAACGATCTTGGCGGCAACCTCTAGCCGAACCAGCACTTAGCCAAGTCAGCGCTACAAGTTCGCTAGTCCCCAGGGGCGGCCTCCGGAGCGGTGAACATAACGAGACTCGTGTCCGGTTCTGGGAACCGTACACGCCTGGCCCTTGCCTTCACATCCCGGGGGCGGACGGCAGCAGGACTATCCCGTCGTCGTCGGCGTGCAGCATGTCCCCGGCTGGAACGTGACGTGACCGAACGTCACGGGCACATCGACAGCACCAGCGCCGGTCTTCCCGCTCGTGCGCGGGATGGTGCCCAGTGCCTTGACGCCGAGATCCAGGCCGCACAGCGCCGCACTGTCACGGACCGCCCCGTGCACGACCAGCCCTGCCCAGCCGTTGGCCTGCGCTGCTCCCGCGATCAGGTCGCCGACGAGCGCGGTGCGCAGGGAGCCGCCACCGTCCACGACAAGGACGCCGCCCGAACCGGGCGTCCGCAGCAGATCGCGGACCAGGCCGTTATCCTCGTCGCAGGAAACCGTGCGCACCGGCCCGCAGAACATTCGCCGGCCACCGAACTGGCGGAACTGGATGTCACACACCCGCGCTTCCGGCCCGTAAGCATCGACCAGGTCGGCGGTCGCCATACTGGTGTCGGTCACTAGACTCCTCCCCGGAGGCCAGGTCCCCGGACAGATCCGTTATCCGGCCTGGAGGTACCGCCCTACGCGATTATATGACTGCGGAAATGAAGTTACCCAGCAGGGCCTCGGGCGTGCCGCAATTATTTATCCAAGACACCGTTGTGCGATTGAGGAGTCGCAGGTAATGCCGTTCCTCACGCAACTTATCCGCTTCCTCCCTCAGGATCAGGGATCCGTTGAAGAACGCCTCATGATGGTGCACGGAACCCACCTCACCCTCGCTCTCGAGCTCCCGCACGGCCGCACCCCCCTGGCCCGGCGGCGACCAGCCCGGCGGCTCCCGCACAACCACGGCCACCTGCTCAACCACCGCCGCCGAGGTCGTCCATGCCGTCCCGTAGACACTTTCCGGCGACACCAGCAGCCGGGCAGCCCGATCCCGCTCGG
Organism: uncultured Actinomycetes bacterium; assembly: GCA_963805255.1. Taxonomy (GTDB): domain Bacteria; phylum Actinomycetota; class Actinomycetes; order Streptosporangiales; family Streptosporangiaceae; genus Bog-532. The sequence goes on along the minus strand of CAWDTK010000019.1, from coordinate 454,036 downwards.
AGAGATCGCGCGAATACGAGCCTGCCGGTGCGCTCGTGAAGAAGCCGGGACGAAGGGCCAGCACGCTGCTTGACTTCATGTGCAGCATCCTCTCTCCGGTGCTGACCAAATCCCCGGAACTCAGCGAAATGGCACCCCAGTCGTCGTTCAGTACCGCTATTGAAAACTCCGGATGCCGCAACAGTCCCGCCACAAGCGTGGTCTTCCCCGCCCCGGAACTCCCCGTGATAACCACCCCCCGCCGATGAGTCCCCGCGCCGAAAGACAATGCGCATCCGTGCAAGAACAATATGTCGTCCCCGCTCACCGCAGAGCAAATGCCCCGGACGCACACCTTAACCAGCCGGTATGAGCCAAATCCAAAGGCCACCATCGTCTTCTGATCCCGCGACCACCATCGCGCCCTGTCCCACTCCCCATCAAGCCCGTAGCCGCAGGCTGGCTGGGCCAGCGCGTAAAGCGTGGCGTCCGGCTCCTGATCCGTCCCGGCCTGAGCCCAGTTGGCCGCGAACATGCGGCTGAGCCGGGCGTTATCAGAAACGAACGCGACAACTATCCGGCCCGCAGGCACGCGGATCGACGCGAGCACCCGGTATGGAAGCCGGAGACCGGCCATCACGCCCCGAAGGCCGGCCCCGGGCTCACGTACCGGCAAGAGCGCGTCGTAGTAGCTGATACCCATCTCATCGCACTCCTCCCCGCACAGCATCGGGGACGGGCCGCCGTCACGACAGCGACGTTCAGCAGCCCTACCCCAGGCCCTTGGTCCTCCCGGGCAGAGCCCAACGACCCGCCGGTGCCTGCGGCGGCATTACGGCGATCCCGATACGGGCCGTTCAGCCCAGCAGCCGGCTGCCGGTGGGCGCGAAACGGCCGGGCCGGTAGGGTTCGAGTCCGGAAAGCGGCGCACCGCTGGTCACCTCGGCCGCGATCAGGCGGGCCAAATGCGCGCCGAGGGTGACCCCGCTGTGCGTCACGGCCACGTACAGGCCGCCGGCGCCGGGAAGCCAGCCCACGATGGACTGGCCGTCGGCTGGCATCGGGCGCACGCACACCCGGTACCCGGTGACTTCGGCGTCGTCCAGCCCGCCGGCCACCAGGCGGGCCCGGCGCAGCAGTTCCCCCGCCCAGCGCCTCAGCTTCGCGTCGGGCGTGTGCAGGTCCACCGCCGCGTCCGGCGCCTCCAGGTGCACGAGCCCGCCCGAATGCGGCCGCAGGTAAACCTCCGGCGCGTGCAGCATGCGCGCCAGGCCGGACACGGGACCGGCCCGGACGACGAGCCCGGGGGCTTCCGCGCCGGGTGATGACCACGGCACCAGCGGCACCGGGCAGGCCGCGCCGGCCAGCGCGGCCACCTGCGGCGCCCAGCGTCCCGCGCAGCACACCACCGCATCGGCTGGTATCACCTGGCCGGCGGCCGTCCGCACCGCGCGCACCGACCCGCCGTGGGTGTCGATGCCTACCACGTGCCCCGCCGCGCCGGTCGCCAGCGTAGCCCCGTGCGCGGTGGCCAGCCCGGCCATGTGCGCGACCAGGGGCTCGGTGAGGAGGTAGCCCTCCTCCGGGAACCACGCGACCTCAGTTACCGACGGGGACAGCCGCAGCGACGGTTCCAGCCCGGCCGCAGTGGCGGCATCGATCAGGGTGGCCGAATATCCCCATTCGGTGAGGCGGCGGACCCGCGCGGCGAGCCGCGCGTGCCCGGCGGCGCTGTCCGCCCATTCGATATTGCCGGCCGGCTGGTACCACACCGGGCCACCCGAACCAGCGGAACCGGCGGAAAGCGCCGCCCACGCACCCATCCCCGCGTGATTGAGGTCGTAGTACGCACGGGGCGTCTTGTTGTTGGCGTTCAGCCAGGCGAAGCTCGATCGGGTCGCGCCGTGGCCGGGCTGGGCCTGCTCCAGCAGGGTCACCTCGGCGCCCGCCTCGGCCAGGCAGGCCGCCACACACACCCCGAGAATCCCGGCCCCGATCACCACGCAGCTACGCGGCGGCATCCCGGGCTACCGGCCGGGACGATCGATGTCCACCGGCGGCAGGTCCCCGGCCTCCTGCTTGGTGACGCTGAGGCTGAGGCCGTCCTCGTCGGCCACCTTCACCGCGCCGCTGGTCCCCGGCAGGAACTCAGTCTCCCCGGCGGACTGCTTGGTGACGCTGAGGCTGAGGCCGTCCTCGTCGACCACCTTCACCGCGCCGCTGGTCCCCGGCAGGAACTCGGTCTCCCCGGCGGACCCGAGCCGCTCGAACTCGGCCGTCGTGCAGCGCAGCCGGACCTCGTTCGGCCCGGCGTCGGGCAGGTCCAGCGGAACGAGCCGCCCGAGACCGTGCCGTTCCGCGGGCTCGACCACGAGGCCGGTAACCACCCGCGCGACGGGGCCGACGACCACGCGGGTCACCTGGCCGCACGGGCCGTCGGTGCAGATCACCTCGGCCCCGATTGTGTATTGCACCTCTGCCGCCATGGCCACCTTCATACCATGGGGACACCGCACGGGACCGCTGCCTGGCCGGTGCCCTGCTGCCGGGCGGGTTCCATACCTACCCGGTGAAGGCGACGCACCGGCTTGCTCAGCGGCCGGCGTCTGACATTGTTGCGGTCCTTCGCGCCAATGCCGAACGGGCCTTCGTGCCTCCCGGTACCGGTCCGGTGGGCGTCCCGCCCGGCCTGACTTCTGGCCCGGCCTCGCGGCTGAGTCCCGCATGATCGGCGCGGCCTTTTCCGCAAATGCCGCGGATTCCGGCGCCGATCATCAGTGCGCCTCGGCGGCGGGGGCCGGCTCGGCGTCTACGCCGTCCGGGGTGAGGACGTAACCGTCGAAGGGGACAGCTTCGACGGAGGTGACCGGTTCGCATGTTACCGGGCGGGATGCGAGGGGCCAGTGTTTACGGGCGGGAACGATGTGACGGGGAGTGGCCGGGGTTCGCCGCGCAGCGGGGAACGGGCGGGGAGCCTGGGCAGCGGCAGCCGGGCGCGAAGCGTGGTCTGGAGCCGGCCGGGAGACTGGGGCGGCCGACGCGGGCTGGAAAGCCGCGGCGGGGCGGGAGGCCGGGGCGGGCCCGGGAGCCGGAGCCGGCCGGGAGACTGGGGCGGCCGGCGCGGGCTGGAAAGCCGCGGCGGGGCGGGAGTCGAAAGCGGGGCGGGCAGGCGTGCGGGGTCTTCCGAGGATGGGGGCGGCGGGGTGGCAGGTCCGGACGACCGGGCGGGCGGGCGGGGGCGGGGTGATGCGGCGGTCGACGCGGTTGACGAGCAGGTTCGGGCGGCTCTGCAGGGCTTCCTGGCAGCGGAACCGGCAGGTCGTGCAGGCGCCGGCCTGGGCCCGGCGGCGCCGGATCATGCGCCCGGTCCGGATCAGGACGATCGCGACGGCCACCTCCGCGCCGAGGAGCAGCGCGATTTCCGTCGCTGTCCCGACCATGCCGAGGACATGCATGATGGCCTTGTGCCAGACGAGGTAGACGGCAAAGCCGATGACGGCGAACGTGCCGGTTCTGGGGAGGTAGCAGACCATGAATTGCTCGCTTCCTGCTGGGTGCGCGGCCGTGCAGAAGTTGGCGGCGCCGAATTCGGCGTCGGTCAGGAGAATTCAGACCGGTGCCCCGCTGGGAGGATCACGGCCGGGAGACGAAATTCCCAGGCCAGAGAATGGCATGCATAACCACCGAGCGCAATTTCGCTGCGCGATGCCCGGGCCACAGCCCGGGGGTCCCGCCGGTAACCAGACGGCCAGCTTGCCTGGCGGCTGGCCCGGCCAGCACACCGAGAGCCATGTTGCCGATCTACCGCTACCGTCGCCCATGGTAACCACCCGCCATGACAGAGGCACTCAGCGCAATTGTCTACCGCTATCGGCCATCTGTAAATAACACATCACGTTACAAGACCGCCCATATGTATCGGCAACGTTTCGCTTTGCGTCCCAGCGGGCCCAGCGGGCCTGGCGGTTGGCGGCATGGGCGGCCCTTTCGTCAGGAGCGGCCGGCCCGGCGGAACACGGCCAGCCGCCTGGCGAGTTCGTCCCGTTGCCGGGTGACCTGCGCGAGCTGGTGCTCCAGCTCGACGATGCGACGGATCGCGGGCAGCGTCATTCCTTCTCCCATCATCACGACCACCTGCTGGACGCGGCCGATGTCGTGGCGGCTGTACCGGCGCTGGCCGCCGGGTGAGCGTTGCGGGGTCACGACCTGCTGGTCATCGATGCGGCGCAGGAACGCCTGCTGAACCGCCAGCATCGCCGCGACCTGACCCACCGTGTAGAAGGGTGCGTGCTCGTCATCCAGCATGGGCAGCCGCATCCCCGTCACTCCCTTCCGCTACCGAGAAGATAAGACCTGGTCCGCTACCGAGAAGATAAAACCTGGCCGGTGAGCATTTGCCCACCGGCCAGGCCGCGTCCCAGGTCAGCCCGGATCAGCTGGTCAGCCCGGATCAGCTGGTCAGCCCGGATCAGCTGCCGAGCGCGTGCTCGCCCTTGTCCGCGTGAGCCGTGGCGTCCGCCCGCTGGATCTCGATCTTGCGGGGCTTGGCCTTCTCCACCACGGGGATCCGCACCGCCAGGACGCCGTTGTTGTACGCGGCCTCGATGGCGCCGGTGTCCAGGTGGTCCGACAGGTAGACCCGGCGGGTGAAGGTACCCATGGTCCGCTCGCGGATGAACAGGTGCTCGTCCTCGCCGTACTTCTCCTCGCGGGTCGCGCTCACCGAGAGCACGCCGCGGTCCACCGTCACGTCGATGGAATCGGGGTCGATGCCCGGCAGGTCGAACCGGAGCACGACCTCGCCCGCGCGCCGGATGCCGTCCATCGGCATCCCGGCCCCGCTGCCCTGACCGAACGACCGCTGGGTCAGCCGGTCGAACTGCCGCTCGATCTCCTGGACGAACGGATCAATCGACGTCAGCACCATGATCGGTCACCTCCGAAATACTCAAAGAGTATGTTCTCTGTTTACAAGAAACTTACAACTCAAGTTGTAGATAATTTCCTGTTTCCTGTCAAGCCCAGGTGCCGCCGGAGAAGGAGGTCCGGGCGGGAGAGCGCATCGAAGCGCCGGGCCGCCCGAACCCCGCTCTTGGTAAGGGCCCTCCGAAGATTTACTTCCGTGATGTCGGGCGTGTTGGCCGTGGGGCGGGCAGCAGGGAGTAGTTCCATTCCCCATGGAAAGCGTGTCGCCTGATCGAGCGCTCCTCCAGATCCTGCATCTGCTTATCGGGGATCTTGATGCCCTTCTCGTAGGTGCCGGTGTCGAGGGCGGCCTGGACGGTCAGCCCGGTCGTGGTGGTGGTCGCGGCGATCGTCTCGACGATAACTTCGTGGCTGGTCAGCGGCCTGCCGCGCCAGTTCATGGAGATCTGGGCGAAGAGCCGGTGCTCGATCCGGTTCCATTTCGACGTGCCCGGCGGGAAGTGGGACACGCTGATCTCCAGGCCGAGTTCTTCCGCGAGCCGGGCCAGCTCCACCTTCCACAGCCGCAGCCGGCTGCCATTGGAACCGCCCGCGTCGGCGGTGATGAGCAGCCTGCTGGCGTGCGGGTAGGCGGCCCGGCCAATCTGCTGCCACCAGCGGCGGATCGACTCGACGGCGAACGCCCCGGTGTCCGCGTCGGTGCCGACGTTCACCCAGCCAGCGTTGGCGCTCATGTCATAGACGCCGTAGGGGACGGCCCGCCCCAGGTCGCCCTTGAAGTCGTGCACCTCCACCCGCTCGGGCTCACCGCGCCGATGCCACTCCCTCCCGCCGTTCTTATAGTTGCCGACCAGTTCCTTTTTCTTGGTGTCCACGCTGATTACTGGCTCCCCGGCGGCCTGGAACTCCCGCACCAGCTCATTGATGAGCCGGAACTGGCCGTCCCGGTCCGGGTGCTGCTTTCCCTCCACCGTCTTGGCGTTGCCCTGCAGGCTGTAACCGTCCTCTTTCAGCAGCCGCCCCACCGTGTCGGGCGACACCGGATGGCCCGCGGCTGCCAGCTCACCGGCCAGCTTCTCCGTCGACGTGGTTGTCCACCGCAGCGGCGACTCCGGGTCACCGCGGCTGGCCGGATCCACCAGGCGGTTCAACGCCGGCACCAGGGCCGGATCCGCCTCCGCCGCCCGGGGCCGCCCCGCCCCAGCCTGGCGGACCCTGTCATCCGGCTCAATCCCGGCCTCCAGTTCCCGCGCCCCGCGGCCCACCGTGTCCGGGTGAACCCCGGCCAGCGCCGCCACCCGCTTGATCCCGCCCCGGCCCAGCGACCGCGCCTGCGCCCCCAGCAGCAGCCGCCACTGCAGCTCATTCAGATGCGGGCGCACCTCCGCCAGCATTCCGGCGAACCGGTCCTCATCCACCGCCAGCTGTCTCATACCACAACCGTAGACAACTATCCCGGACAAACCCACTTAATTTTGCGGGGAGCCCTAAGCGACCGCCGGGCCCTGCTCTCCGCCGGCGATGCCTGACGGTCCCGCTCATGACCCTCGGCCGAAGTTCCTCACCGGCCGCCCGGCATCCTGCGCTACGACCGCACCCAGCCGGCCGCCTACCCCAACGGCCGCGCCCTCACCAATGACGTCGCGGCGCCCTCACAGGGCCAGGCCGCCGTCGACGGGGACGATCGCGCCGGTGATGCCGCTGGCTCCGTCCCCGGCGAGGAACGCCAGCACGGCAGCGACCTCGGCCGGGTCGAGGAGCCGGCCGAGCGGCTGCTGCGCGGCGAACGATCCGGCCGACGGCAGCCCATACAGCCGCGCGCTCTCGTCCAGGATCGGCGTCGCGGTCGAGCCGGGGCTGACCGCGTTCGCCGTGATGCCGGTACCCCGCAGCTCCACGGCGAGGGCGCGGATGAAGCCGGCCACCCCGGCCTTGGCGGCGCAGTAGGCGGCCAGCATGGGCAGCCCCCGGGTCGCGGCGGCGGAGGCGACGGCGAGGAAGCGCCCGTGCCGCGGTTCGGGGCGGCGCAGCAGCGCGGGGACGGCCACCCGCGCGAGGTTCAGCACCCCGCCGAGGTCGATGTCGAGCACGGCCTGCTCCTGGCCGGGGGGCACCTCCCAGGCGGGAACGCCGCCGGCGATCACCCCGGCGACCGCGAGGGCGGCGTCGAGTCCTCCCCAGCGCCGTTCGGCCGCCGCGACCGCCGCCGCGAGGGCATCTACGTCACGGGTGTCCGCCGCGGCGACAGCCACGTCCGGGCCCGCGTCCGCGGCCACCTTCTCCAGCAGGGTGCGGTCGCCGAGCGGGTACGGCAGGGCCGGGTCGTCGGCGCACCGGTCGATGGCCATCACCCGCCATCCGGCCGCCGCCAGCGCGGCGACGGTGGCGGCCCCGATCCCCCGGGCCGCCCCGGCCACGAGGGCGACGCGCGGCGCAGGGACGGGTCCCGGCGGCGGCGCCGGCGGGTCAGCCGGGCGCCCGGCGAGCGGCCCCGTCACCGGCTCAGTCACCGCACCACGCCCCGACACGGGTGAGCAGATCCGCCAGCAGGCCGGCGAACACCGCCTCGCCCTCCGCGGCCGACGCCCCGGCCGGGTCGCCGAGCACCCCGTTGGGGCTGACGGCCCGGACCGCCGAGGCGCGCAGCGCGGGCATCAGCTCGGCGATCGGTGTCGTGTTGCCCTTCCGGGCGCGGTTGATCCGCACCGACTGCGGGGCCAGGGTCAGCTGCAGCGACGTCTCGGTGCGCCCGGCGTGGGCGTCACCGTGCCAGCGCGGCAGCCACGCGTACACGTCGTGGGACTCACCGCGCAGCCGTTCCCCGGCGCGCCGCACCGCCTCGGTGTTGCCGCCGTGCGTGCAGACGAGCAGCACCCGCGGGAAGGTCAGGGTGGCCGAACGGCACAGCTCGACAAGCACCAGCTCCACCGCCTCCTGGCCGATGGAGATCGTCCCGGCGAAGCCTTCGTGCTCGCCGCTCGACCCGTAGGCCAGGGGCGGCGCGACGACGACGCCGGGCCGGGACTCGGCCAGCCGCGCGCACAGGGCCACCGCGAGATCGGTGTCGGTGGACAGCGGCAGGTGCGGGCCGTGCTGCTCGGTGGACGCGACGGGCACCGCGAGCAGCGCGCCGTCGGCGGCCAGCTGTGCCGCCTCGGGAGAGGTCAGCGCGGCCAGGTCGGTCAAAGTGCGCCCTTGGCCGCGTGCCCGCCCGGCACCGGCTCGAGCAGGACGACGTTGAGCGGCCCCCCCAAGCTTGCCGTCCGGGTCCGCATGGAGCTTCTGCACCGCGGGAGAGCCGGAGTGCGCCTGCACCGCGGCCGGGCTGGCCCACTTCTCCGCGAAGACGAACCGGTCCTCGGCCCGGTGTAGCGCGTACAGCTCGCAGCCATCCTCGCCGTGCACCTGCCCGGCGGCGGTCGACAGCGCGGCGCGCACCTCGTCCCGGTGTGCGGGCACCGGCTTGACGGTGGCGACGATGATGACGGGCATGGCTCCTCCTTGCGTCCGCGGGGCGGGATGGCGCGCGGGGAGCCGCCCGTCTAACGCCGATTTCCACACAGCTCATTCGGCCCTACTCTCGGATGGCTGCGCGGCGGGTCCGCCCAGGTCAGCTGCTTCGGACTGACCGAAGCCGCCCACCGTCGCTGCGCGATCTGGCTGTCATGGCGAGGCTTATCGCTTCCGGGCGCCCAGGCCGTAGCGCGGAGATCGCGCCCGGTTCCGGGCGTGATCATACCCGGCGTGCCCGTTTGCCCCCGCTATTTGTTGCCAGCTGTCAGCTCAGCGTCGCGGTCACGGCTCGATAACGAGTGCGGTATGGTGCCCGCGCAGCGAAATCGCCCCATGTGCTACCCGGCGGCTGACTGTCATCAGCGCGCGTTCCTGCACGTCACGTAGGCGCCTGACCTCGAACTCGGGGCGGACCCCTGGCTGAGAGTTGCCTTAACTGGCTGCATGGAAATCCGCGCTAAGGGCCCTCCGAAGATTTACTTCCGTGATGTCGGGCGTGTTGGCCGTGGGGCGGGCAGCAGGGAGTAGTTCCATTCCCCATGGAAAGCGTGTCGCCTGATCGAGCGCTCCTCCAGATCCTGCATCTGCTTATCGGGGATCTTGATGCCCTTCTCGTAGGTGCCGGTGTCGAGGGCGGCCTGGACGGTCAGCCCGGTCGTGGTGGTGGTCGCGGCGATCGTCTCGACGATAACTTCGTGGCTGGTCAGCGGCCTGCCGCGCCAGTTCATGGAGATCTGGGCGAAGAGCCGGTGCTCGATCCGGTTCCATTTCGACGTGCCCGGCGGGAAGTGGGACACGCTGATCTCCAGGCCGAGTTCTTCCGCGAGCCGGGCCAGCTCCACCTTCCACAGCCGCAGCCGGCTGCCATTGGAACCGCCCGCGTCGGCGGTGATGAGCAGCCTGCTGGCGTGCGGGTAGGCGGCCCGGCCAATCTGCTGCCACCAGCGGCGGATCGACTCGACGGCGAACGCCCCGGTGTCCGCGTCGGTGCCGACGTTCACCCAGCCAGCGTTGGCGCTCATGTCATAGACGCCGTAGGGGACGGCCCGCCCCAGGTCGCCCTTGAAGTCGTGCACCTCCACCCGCTCGGGCTCACCGCGCCGATGCCACTCCCTCCCGCCGTTCTTATAGTTGCCGACCAGTTCCTTTTTCTTGGTGTCCACGCTGATTACTGGCTCCCCGGCGGCCTGGAACTCCCGCACCAGCTCATTGATGAGCCGGAACTGGCCGTCCCGGTCCGGGTGCTGCTTTCCCTCCACCGTCTTGGCGTTGCCCTGCAGGCTGTAACCGTCCTCTTTCAGCAGCCGCCCCACCGTGTCGGGCGACACCGGATGGCCCGCGGCTGCCAGCTCACCGGCCAGCTTCTCCGTCAACGTGGTCGTCCACCGCAGCGGCGACTCCGGGTCACCGCGGCTGGCCGGATCCACCAGGCGGTTCAACGCCGGCACCAGGGCCGGATCCGCCTCCGCCGCCCGGGGCCGCCCCGCCCCAGCCTGGCGGACCCTGTCATCCGGCTCAATCCCGGCCTCCAGTTCCCGCGCCCCGCGGCCCACCGTGTCCGGGTGAACCCCGGCCAGCGCCGCCACCCGCTTGATCCCGCCCCGGCCCAGCGACCGCGCCTGCGCCCCCAGCAGCAGCCGCCACTGCAGCTCATTCAGATGCGGGCGCACCTCCGCCAGCATTCCGGCGAACCGGTCCTCATCCACCGCCAGCTGTCTCATACCACAACCGTAGACAACTATCCCGGACAAACCCACTTAATTTTGCGGGGAGCCCTAACCGGGCGGAAGAGCGCTTAATGTTGCTCCCGGCCTGAAGCCGGCGAGCGGGTTCTCGTCACACGCGCGCTCCGGCGGCCGCACCGCGCTGACCGCGCTCAGCGCGGACGGCGGCGGGCGCAGGCCGATGGACACGGGCACCGGCCCGGAGCGGCGGGCCCGCTGGGCCCGCTGAGTCCGGTGCGAATGGTCACCCGTCGGCCGTGGTGTGGGCGCGCCGGCGTGCGCCAGCATGGCGCGTTCCCCGTGGCCCCGCGCGCACTCGGGGTCGGGGCCGTCCAGCGGCAGGCCGGTGAAAAACTTGGCCGCCATGCAGCCGCCACGGCAGGCGTCATACGCCGAGCAGGACGTGCACGCACCGCCGCCCTGGGGCTGGCGCAGCTCCGCGAACAGCGGCGCCTGCTGCCACACCGCGGCGAACCCGCCGGGGCCGCGGACGTTGCCGGCCAGGAAGTTGTCGTGGATGGCGAACGGGCAGGCGTACACGTCGCCGACCGGATCGATCAGGCACACCACCCGCCCGGCGCCGCACAGGTTGAGGCCGGGCAGCGCCGCGCCGAACGCGGCCAGGTGGAAGAAGGAGTCCCCGGTCAGGACCTGCTCGCCGCGCGCGACGAGCCAGTCGTACAGGTCACGCTGCTGCTGCGCGGTGGGATGCAGCTCGTCCCAGACGTCCGCGCCGCGCCCGGACGGGCGCAGCCGGGTGAGCCGCAGCTGGGCGCCGAACCGGTCGGCGAGCGCCTTGAACGCGTCGAGCTGGCCGACGTTGTGCCGGGTGATGACGACCGAGATCTTGAACCCGGCGAAGCCCGCGCCGGCGAGGTTGCGCATCGCGGCCAGCGCCGTCGCGTATGAGCCAGCCCCGCGTACCGCGTCGTTGACCTCGGCGGTCGCCCCGTCGAGGGAGATCTGCACGTCGACGTAGTTGCTGGCCGCGAGCCGCCGGGCCACCTCGGGGGTGATCTTGACGCCGTTCGTCGAGAACTTGACGCCGATGTGATGCTCGGTCGCATAGTCGACGAGCTCCCAGAAATCCGAACGGACCGTCGGCTCGCCGCCCCCGATGTTGACGTAGAACACCTGCATGCGTTCCAGCTCGCCGATCACCGTCTTGCACTCGGCGGTCGACAGCTCGCGCGGATCACGGCGCCCGGAACTGGACAGGCAGTGGCGGCAGGCCAGGTTGCAGGCGTACGTGAGTTCCCAGGTCAGGCAGATCGGGGCGGCCAGGCCGAATTGGAACTGCTCAACCAGGGGCGGCGGCGCCCCGCTCACCTCGGCTGCCCTGGAGGCAGCCGGCGGCGTCAGTACACACCGCACATGCCGTCGATCGAGATCTCCTCGATCAGCAGTTCCCCGGCGTCGGTCTCGGCATCGGGAGCGGCGGGCCCCCGGGTATCGGTACGGGGATCGGCGGTCGGGGACTGCTCGCTCATACCAGCTCCTCTACGTGCGGAGACGGGTGCAATGCGGATTTCGACACCACATGACGAATGTTTTTTACGTTAACGTCACACGATGCCGCGATCAAGAGCCCGGGACAGCCCGAAGACTCCTGTCCATCGGCCCAGGGCGGCACTTGGTCAGTGCCGTTCGGGCTGGCATTGTGAGAATTCCGGGAAGGAAGGGACACCGGGATGGGATCGGGTCGCGGGAAGGGCGGGTCAGGTGGCGAGGAGGTCGGCCAGCTGGCGCGCGTTGACCTGGGCGTCGTCGCTGTAGCAGTTGTTGAACAGGACGTGCGTGGTGCCGGCGTTGGCCGCGAGCTGGCGCACCCGGGGCGCCCACTCCTTGAGCTCCTTCTCCGAATAGCGGTAGCGGAACTTCTCCTGGATGTTGTTGCTGTCCCAGTTGTCCGAATGCCCGTGCATGCGGACCACGGCCAAGGGCGCGGTGGCAGCCAGCACCGGCGGGACGGAGCTGGGGTACCCCTGCGGCTCGTCCACGCAGACGTAGGGCAGCTGGTGATCGGAGAGGAACTGCAGCGTCTCCCCGCGGTTGCCGTCACTCATCCAGGTCTTGTTGCGGAACTCGATGCAGACCTGGCGCGGCGCGACCCGCTCGGCGCAGGAGACAATGTAGTCCTTGCGGGCGCGCCCGATCACGAACCACTGCGGGAACTGGAACAGGATCGCGCCGAGCCGCCCGGTCTGCCGCAGCGGCTCCAGCGCGGCCAGGAAACGCTCCCAGGCCTGGTCGGTGACCTCGGGGTCGACGTCCTTGAGGTAGACGTTGGCCTTGCCGCCAGCCGCCTTCTGCACCGCCGGCCGCAGGTCCCTGGGCAGCGCGGCGACCCGCGTGGGGTGCTGGGTGAACAGGCTGAACGCCTTGATGTTGAAGGTGAACCCCTTCGGCGAGCGGTGCGCCCACGCCGCCGCGGTCTGTTCCGCGGGCAGCGCGTAGTAGGAGGAGTCCACTTCCACCAGCGGGAACTGGCGGGTGTAGTAGCGGAGGCGCTTTTCGGCGTTGTTCGCCTCGGGGGGGTACCAGCCCGACTCGATCAGGGTCTTGTCCGTCCACGACGCCGTGCCGACCCGGATATCAGCCATAACAGCAGCCTAAGCCTCGATCCACCGACCCATTCTGGTAGATCGTTTTCGCTTCGATTCCTGCGCGAGGAGTTTTCCGGGGTGAATCGGGGCGCGGGTGTCCTGCCGCTCGCCTTGCCTGCGGCTTGTCCGGGGTTCCTGGCTGGGGGCCGGGGTTCGGGTGGCCGTTGCGGCCGTCGGGGTGCGGACCGGTCGGGGCTGGTCAGGCCGCTGCGGCGGGCGGGCCGCAGGCGGTGGCGAGCAGGTTGCGCCATTCCTGCTCGCGGTGCCAGCCTTCGGGCAGGTGCAGCGTGAGGTGGCCGCGTCCGTGCCGGGCGGTGCGGCCGGCGACGGCGATCAGGTCTCGGCGGATGGTCGCGGCCCGGGCCTTCGCGAAGGGCAGGGATGCCAGGGCGCCGGCGGCGCGGACCAGGTTGTGCGCCATGGCCGCGATCGCCAGCCACGCGGCGTTCGCGGCGAACTTCCCCGATGGCAGGTGAGCCAGCGGCCCGCTGGTGACGTCGGCGAATACCTGCTCCACGACCGCGTGGTCACGGTGCTGCCCCTCGGCCTGGACGAGCTCGAACGGGGAATCGGTGAACACCGCGTGGTACCGCCAGACCGGGAACAGCTCGTCCTGCCCGGCGGCCGCCTTCTTGTTCAGGTCCCGGACCCGGCGGACGACCAGCCTGGCGGTGACCGCCTGGCCCTTCTTCGACGCGAACGCCGTGTAAGGGACTTCGGCGACCTCGGCGTCTGAGATCCAGGCGTCCAGCTGGTCGTCCCAGACCGCGCGCGGGTACTTGATGGCGGTCCAGGCGTCGCCGGGGATGGCGGCGATCGCGGCGCGGATGCTCGTATTCATGGGGACGGTGACGGAGAACCGGGCGCGCTGGGCGCGGACCGCGCCGATCACCGCGGCGTTGTAATAGGCCGAGTCCATCCGGACCACGATCGTCCCGGTGCACCCGCAGTCCCGGGCAGTGCCGATGGCGCGGGCGGCCAGGCTGGCCGCGCCCCGCGCGGAGGCGGCGCTGCCGCCGCGCAGCCTGGTCGCGGCGATCACCGGCGCCGACAGCGGCGTGCTGACCACCGCGGCCAGCGCGTTCAGGCCCCGGACCAGCAGCGACTTGCCCTGGATTTTGGTGTGGCCGAACTTCGCGCCCTGCTTCTTGTGCCCGTAGACCCGTTTCTGCATCGAGTCGATGTCAATGAACGCCAGGGTGCCCGCGCCGGGCAGCAGCGGCGCCTGCCCGGCCAGCGCGATCAGGAACTCCCGGCCCGCCTTGTCCAGCTGGCTGACGTTTCCCCAGGTATAGCAGCGCAGGTGCGAGCCCAGCGTGGACGGTGCCCGGATGCCGCCGAACAGTGTGCCCATCGCGCCGTGCCGCAGCAGGTCCATGTCATCGATCGAATCGGCGCCCGCGGCCATCCCGGCGGCCAGGCACGCGACCTTCAGGTGCGCGTTGACCCCGCAGTCCCCGCCCGGCCGGACGTGCTCCGCCACCAGGCCGGCGGAGCCCGGCGCGCTCAGCGAGGGCCATCACCGGGACCAGGCCGGAGTGCGACACGAGATTAGGGTCGTCGAACGATGCGTGCGTCTTCGCCAGGCTATGCAACAATCGCACTTGCAGGGTGTCCTCTCGAACCGGTACTGGAAGCTTCACTAACTCCCATTGTCCCAGTTCAGAGGGCACCTTTCATGTTGCCACGCCCGAAAACACCCTAATTTGGTCGGTGGATCGGGGCTAAGCGCGGCGCGGTGGCGGGCGGCCGGGCGCGTCCCCGGCCGGGCCCGCGATCCGGGCGGCCCCGCGATCGGGCCGGGCTCGCGATCGGGCTGGGCTCGCGATCCGGCGACCAGCGCAAAAGTGTTCGTTATAAGAGCGAGACATCTCGAGCTCTTGGAAATGATATGACATTATGCCAACTGAATGTGATCCGGCGCACAGCCCGGTCTGCTGCTGGTCTGCTGCGCACCATGCGCCTGCACCAGATCGAGCGTCACCCGGTCCAGCTTGGCGGAGTTCAGCCGCCGGCCGAGTTAATGGGTGATTCAGCAGGCACTCCCCGCACTGACACTTTCGGGCACTGACACTTTCGGGCACTGACACTTTCGGGCACTGACACTTTCGGGCACTGACACTTTCGGGCACTGACACTTTCGGGAACCGGGAGCCGCTTAAGCCGACCTCATGTTCCAGCGTGCAAAAAGGGCAGGGCCGGGTGCCTGCGGGCAATCGAAAACGCTGGCGAGGTGTTTACAAGCTGATGACGCTGCCGGAACCTGCAGGTAAAGAAACCAGGATAATTTAAAATCCGCGGGGAATGGACCTCAAGAAAGGACGGTACCCTGAGGGTTATTCAGGCGATCTTGTAGAAGTGCAGAGCAATAACGGTTGAGATCGTGGTAGGGAAAGTCTCGATCGGGCGCCGATAGTCGGTGTGCATGATCCGCCAGGTTTTGAAGTTTGCGATGACTTGCTCAATGACGTAGCGGAGCTTATTGACCTGAGTGTTGAATTCCTTCTGCCAGTCGAGAAGCTCGCCTCCGGCGGGCTTCTTAAATGGAGTGATCATGCCATGACCGACATATCCTTTATCGCCAGCCCAGTTACCGGGATCCATCGTGATGAGGACTCCTGATTCATCCATGCAATGGCTGTCGTGGCGGCTGCCGTCGACAGGGTCGGAAATCCACGCGAGGCGTCCCGCAAGGTTGCACGCGACCTGTATGTTCATGCCAGTGGTCTTGTGCTTGCCGGAGTACAGTTCCGGCCGTGTGGCCCATGACCAGCACGGGAGCAGAGTTCCGTCGATGATGTACTGCATGTTCTCTTCGAGTTCGTCCGCGGTGGGAACATAGGGGGCAAGCACTTTCTTTATGATTGAGGTCATTGCTGAAATCGCCCGGCTCACTGTGGGCTGCGAGACGCCGAATGATTCAGCTATTTCCGCTTGGACGCGGTTGCGCCGCATATATGTAAGAGAGGCGACAGCCGACCTGAACAATCCCAGGATCGGCGGCCAGAGTTTCGTCCCGGGTTCCAGTTCGGCTGCGTTGATCATGGCGCAGAGTTCGATGACCTCATCCCTGGTGAAACCCGTGGTATTATACATCCGGCGGCTCGCTTCTCTAGGTTGAGTGTGGTAACCCAATCCTTTCGAGAAGCGGGCCGTCTTTCACTTAGGCGTGCCGATGCTTTGCGTACTTTCTAGCGAATAAACCCGACCCTGTGAATAACCCTCCCTGATCACCGTGCCACTGCGCGCCAGGCAATCAAGGGAAATTAAGATTATGGGTAAGCAGGCCGGCCCGGCGGCTGCGGTCGCAGCCAGATGACCGGGATCGCGCATCAGATCAGGGCGACGCCCGGCATTGCGCGCCAGGCGCCGGGGCAGGTGCTGCCCGGGGAGCTTGTTCTGCGCGATGGCACGCCCGTGCTGATCTGGCCGCTGCTGCCCACGGACGCCGGGACGCTGCGCGACGTGTTCCGCCGCCTGTCACCCGATTCGCGCCACCAGCGGTTCCTCCAGGTGCTCGATCAACTCGATGACCCGATGATCTGGCGGCTCGTCGACAGCGTTGACGGGGTGCACCACATCGCGCTCTTGCTTATCGTGCTGCCCCCGGAGGGCAAGGAGGAGCCGGCCGGGGTCGCACGCCTGGTGCAGCACCCGGAAGATCCGGCCACCGCCGACATCGCCATTGCCGTCGCCGACGACTGGCAGCGACGCGGCGTCGGCACCGCGCTCATCTCGGCGCTGATGGAGCGGCGCCCGGCGGCGGTCACGCGGCTGCACACGGTCATCGAAGCCGGCAACCGGGGGTCGCTGGCACTGCTCGCCAGGACCGGGCAGATGTCCCCGGGCCTGCCCGAACGGGGCGTCCTGGACGTAACAGTCGAACTCCCCCCGGCGAGCCAGGCGCGTACCGCGGCGGAGACGGTCGCCTGGTTGTGGGCGCAAGGCACCCGGAAGATCATCGACCAGACTCACTTGCTCCCCTGGCTGCCGCCGACCAGCCTGATCCCGGCGGTTGAAGGCTACGTCGAGTTCATGCAGCGGATGGCAGCGATCAACGGCGACCTCGCCGTCAAGTGGGCCGAGGCGGCGAGCGCGCAATTCGGCGTTGTCTGTGCGCAGGTCCCGCACCGTGCCGGTCGCAGAACGTCGTCCGCGAGCAGTGCAGCACCCCCGACCAGGCCGGTGCGCGGCCAGAACTCGGCCGTAGCTGCTGACCAGGCCGTTCAGGTGGCTAAGCCATCGATCGCGGGTGCCGCAGGCTCTGCCGTATCCGGAACGCGTAGCCGTCGGCCAGGACCAGGGCGGCGAGGATGGGCGGCTCGGCCCCCCGGCCGGCACCGCTGACCCTGAGCAAGACCAGTACCATGACGGTGGTTACCGAAGAAGATCAGCAGCGGCTCGACCAGATCGCGCGCTGGAGCGCGGCGAACCGCTCAGGCCACGGGCTGTTCGCGGCTTCAGCCGATGCGGCGGTGCACGTTTTCCATCTTGGATGGCCCTGGCTCGGCGCCAGCGATCCACGGACCGGGTATTGACGGGTCGATGATGCCGTCCTCCAGCCATGAATAGCGGCCGGCCAGCACGCGCCGCGCCAGCGCCGAGTCGGCGGCGTCGGTGTTGCTCCACAGCTGGCCGAACAGCTCCTCGGCCCGCAGCCGCGCCTGGGTGCAGAACAGGCCGGCCAGCTCGAACGCCACCGCACCCCGCTCGGTCCCGCTGGCGCCGGTCGCGTCGAGTTGCGCCCGGACGCATGCGGCGCTCATGGCGAACAGTTCCGCGCCGATGTCGACGATCCGGGCGAGGAAGCCCTGCTTGTGCTCAAGCCGCCCTTGCCACCGGGCCATTCCGTAGAAGGTGGCCCGGGCCAGCTTCCGGCTCGCTCGTTCCACGTAGCGCAGGTGCGTCGCCAGCGGGCCGAAGTCGCCGTAAGCCCCCGGCCGTTGCCCTTCGCCTGCCACCAGTGTGGGCAGCCACCTGGCGTAGAATCCGCCCGCCCGGGCCGCCGCACGGGCGCGGCGGGCCGGCGGCAGCTGGGGATCGATGAGCTCGCCGGCCGCGGACAGGTGCGCGTCTACCGCCTCGCGCGCGATGAACAGCCGCATGATCTCGGAGGATCCCTCGAAGATCTGGTTGATGCGCAAATCGCGCAGCAGCTGCTCGGCGGGCACGCCACGCTCACCGCGCGCGGCCAGGGACGCGGCGGTCTCGTAGCCCCGGCCGCCGCGGATCTGCACCAGCTCATCTGCGATCTTGCTGGCCATTTCCGAGCAGTACAGCTTGGCCAGCGCGGCCTCGATACGGATGTCGCTGCGTTTATCATCCGCGAGCTGGCTGGACAGCTCGACCACCGCCTCCAGCGCGTAGGTGGTCGCGGCGATAAACGAGATCTTCTTGGCCACCGCCTCGTGCTCGCCGATCGGCCGCCCCCACTGCACCCGTTCCCGCGACCAGTCCCTGGCGATCTTCAACGCCAGCTTCCCCGCCGCGGCACAGCTGGCGGGTATCGCCAGCCTGCCCGTGTTCAGCGTCGTCAGGGCGATCTTCAGCCCCTGACCCTCCTTGCCGACGCGGTTCGCGGCCGGAACCCGGACCTCATGGAATCGAGTCAGCCCGTTTTCCAGGCCGCGCAGGCCCATAAACGCGTTCCGCCGCTCGACGGTGATCCCGGGCGCGGCACCCTCCACGACGAACGCGGTAATCCCGCCACGGTGCCCGTCGCCCGCCGGCACCCGGGCCATCACCACAAGCAGGTCAGCGACCACTCCGTTCGTGGTCCAGAGCTTGACCCCGTCCAGCACATACTCCGACCCGTCGGCCGACGGTGCCGCCGTGGTGTTCAGCCGGGCCGGATCGGAGCCGACATCTGGCTCGGTGAGCAAGAACGCGCTGATCTCGCCTCGCGCGCACCGTGGTAGATAACGCTGCTTCTGCTCATCGGTCCCGAACAGCGCCAGCGGCTGCGGCACGCCAATCGACTGGTGCGCCGACAACATTGCGGCCAATGCCTGCGAGGTGGACCCGGCGATCATCAGCGCCCGGTTGTAGTACAGGTTGCTGAGCCCGAGCCCCCCGTATTCCGGCGCGATTTTCATGCCGAACGCGCCCACGGCGGCCAGGCCCTTGACCACCTCATCGGGTATGCGGGCAGCACGCTCGATGAGCGCGCCGTTCACCGACGTCTCGCAGAATTCCCGCAACCGGGCGCAAAACTCCTCGCCACGGCGGCTGGACTCCGCACTCGGGCGCGGATGCGGATGGATCAGGTCCAGCCGGAAGTCACCCAGGAACAGCTGCTTACCAAAGCTGGGCTGAAGCCACCCGGCCTCCCGTGCTTCCTCCGCTACCCGGCGTGCCTCCCGCTCGCCGACCTGCCGGCCACGTTCTGCCTGGGGCGCACTCATAGCTCATCCTATTCATCGGGTACTCACCTCACATAGTGCCGGTTCCCGGGCGTGGGGTCACGCCGCCTGGGTGCCTGGCCCGCCGCCGGCTCCCGGCCGTCCACGCGGTGAAGGTGCGGGTGGGCTCGCTGCGTGCCACGGGGCCAGCCGGGTTGGTCTGGCTTTCGTGGTGCATGTCATAGTTGATTAGAGCTTGCCGGGTCTCGTCCGAACCGGCCTCAGCAGGGACAAGTGCCCGGACGGCACGGCAGCGGGAGTCAAAGACGCACCGGAGAAACAGATGAGCCTGCCCGAGCGCCAGCAATCGGTTCTTGACCAGATCGAGCAGACCCTCCAGGCGACTGATCCCGGGCTGAAATCGATGTTCGCGGGCTTCACCAAGCTGGCGTCGCCGGCGGCCATGCCGGCTACCGAGGCTGTCTCCGGCAGGCGGGCGATGATCATCTCCATCCTGGCGCTCAGCGTGCTGGGCGCGCTCTGGCTCATGGTCACCGTCGTCGCCACGGGTAACGCCTGCCCGGGCCTCCCATCTGACCAGGCCGTCGTCAGTGCCTCGATGCGGTACGCCGCCTGCAGCCACGACACGGCCGCCTGGAGCAGGGGCGGCCGCTAGCCAGCCATCGTCAGCCGCGCTTAGACCCAGATGACCGTAGCCCACGGCCCCACCCTCTGGTCCTGGCTGAAATTGGCCGAACCATAACTCCTAACATAGAGTGAGCAGTCAAGCGACTTCTGTGAAGCCGCCAGTACGTCGCGGAAGCCGTGCAGCATGTCGCGAAGGAGGCAGGCAGATGGCCGGGTCGCGCGAAACCGTGCAGCCCAGGGAGGCCGCTGTCCCCTCCCCGGTTGCTGTCCCCTCGCCGGCTGAGGCGGGACTGTTCAGCCGGGTCAGCGTGGGCCGGATCTCCGAGATCATCGTCGAGCAGATCCGGCTCCTGATGCGGCAGGGGCAGCTGAAGCCAGGTGACCGCCTGCCGCCCGAACGGGACCTGTGCGAACGTTTCGGGGTCAGCCGGGTCACCGTGCGCGAGGCGCTGCGGATGCTTGAGTCCAGCGGGCTGGTCGAGATCCGGGTGGGCGCGCGCGGCGGGGCGTTCGTCACCGTGCCCTCCAGCGACCGGGTGGGCGAGGGCCTGGCCGACCTGCTGACGCTGTCCGTGATCAGCGCGGCCGATGTCACCGAGGTCCGGATGATCCTGGAAGCCGGCATCGTCCCGCTGGTCTGCGAGCGTGCCACCGAGGAAGACCTGGCCGACCTGGAAAGCATCTGCCAGCGGTCGGAAGCGCTCCTCGAGACCGGCGACTACTCCATGGACATGTCGCTGGAATTTCACATCCGGGTGGCGCAGGCCACGCACAACCCGGCCGTGGTCGTGCTGATCGAGTCGTTCCGCGGGCCGCTGCTGATGTCACTGCAGCAGGCCCGGGAGGCAGCCCCGGGGATGGGCAACCTCGGCGCCCGCGAGCACGAGCAGTTCATCGAGGCCGTGCGCCGCCGCGACCCGGACGCCGCGTCGAAGATCATGCGGGAGCACCTGGAGCGCACCGCGCACCGGCTGGGCCGCTGAGCCCGGGGTTCAGGACTTCGCGGCCGTCTCGGCCAGGGGCACGTCCGGGTTGGCCAGCCGCCCAGGGTCGGCGGGGCGGCCCGCCCGGATGAGCTCCTGGATCTGGTCGTTGACGTCCCAGATGTTGACGTTCATGCCGGCCAGCACCCGCCGGCCGGACAGCCAGAACGCGATGAACTCCCGCTTGCCCACGTCCCCGCGGAACACCACCCGGTCGTAGCCGCCCGGCGGCACGTACCCGGAATACTCCATGCCGAGGTCGTACTGGTCGCTGTAGAAGTACGGCAGCCGGTCGTAGGCCACGTCCTGGCCCAGCATCGAGCGCGCCGCCGCGACCGGCTGGTGGCGCGCGTTGGACCAGTGCTCGACGCGCAGATGCGTGCCGAGCAGCGGATGGTAGGCGCGCGCGGCGTCCCCGGCGGCATAGATGACCGGGTCGGAGGTGCGCAGCGCCGCATCGGTGCGGACGCCGCCGCCGACGTCCAGGCCCGCGGCCTCGGCCAGCCCGGTGGCGGGCGCCACGCCGATGCCGATCGCTACCGCGTCGGCGCTGATCTCCGTCCCGTCGGCCAGCCGGACTCCGGTGGCCGCGTCCGCACTGACCACGATCTCGGCCACCCGCGCGCCGAGCCGGAAATCGACATCGTGGTCGCGGTGCAGGTCCAGGAACACCCGCGCCGCCTCCGGACCCAGCACACCCAGCAGCGGCAGCTCCGCCACCTCGACGACCGTCACCGCTGCCCCGGCGATCCGGGCGGCCGCAGCCACCTCCAGCCCGATCCAGCCGGCCCCGATGACGGCGACGCGCGACGCGGACGCCAGGGTCTCACGCAGCCGTTCGCTGTCGTCCACCGTCCGCAGGTAGAGGACCCCGTTGGCGTCCGCCCCGGGCACCGGCAGCCGGGCCGGCGCCGCCCCGGTGGTCAGCAGCAGTTTGCCGTAGCCGACGGTTTCCCCGCTGGCCAGCGCGACCTGGCGCAGGTTCCGGTCGATTGCCGTCACCGCGGTGCCGAGCCGCAGGTCAATGGCGTGCTCGGCGTACCAGCCGTCGTCGTGGACAAAGATCGATTGCCGTTCGGCGCGCCCCTGGAGATAGTCCTTGGACAGCGGCGGCCGCTCGTACGGGTGATGCGCCTCCGCACCGATGAGCACGATCTGCCCGTCGAAACCCTCGTCCCGCAGCGCCTCCGCCGCTCTGGCCCCGCCCAGTGAGGCGCCGACGATCACAAAGGTGGGTCCTGAGGGCATCGCACTCGCCTCCGTTGGCTCGGCATCGCCGGGTAGCGCCATCTTAGGATGGCCTGCCCGGCGGCCCCGGATAGCCACTGGCCCCCCGGGTGGACACCGGCGGCCCCGGGTTGACGCCGGCGGGGGACGGGCCAGTAGGCTAGCGCAGCCGAGTTAGGCAAGGCTTACCTACATTAGCCCGAACGAGCGGGGCGCTGACGCCGGGAGGACTGTTGGCTGCGGGAGACGCGCACGTCACCGACGACGACCTCACCCCGCCGCCCGGGGTCCGGGCCCTCGCCGCCGCGCCGGCCCAGCCCGTCCTCCGGAGCGAACGGAGCCGGCGGCACGCGCTCGCCCTGGTCCTGCTGGCCGTGTGGGGACCGGGCCTCATCGTCATGCTGGCCGGATCGTCATGCTGGCCGGCACCGACGCCGGCTGCCTGATCACCGCGGCCCAGTCGGGCGCCCGGTGAGGCTACTCGATGGTCGCCGCAACTGGTCCGCGCTGATCTCCGACGCCGGCCGCCTCCGCTGATACCGGGCGCCTCCCGGGAACGCCGCTTCCCCGGGTGCCCCGGTACCCGCGATGGCGCCATCACGTGCACCGGAGGACACGCGATGGCGCCATTGCGGGTAAACGGCCCCGGGCGCGGTGCCGAATGGCCGGGCGCCGGACTGCGCCGTATACGGGGTTACTGCTGCTGAAGGACGCCCTCGACCTCAAGGTCGAGCGACACCTTGTCGCTGACGACCGCGCCGTTGGTGCCGGGGATCACGCCGTTGAAGTTCACGCCGAAGTCCTTCCGGCTGATCTCGCCCTTCGCGGAGAAGCCGGCCCGCGTGCCGCCGTAGGCGTCCGGGCCGAAGCCGTTGATCTCCAGCTTGAGTTTGACCGGACGGGTGACGTCCTTGATCGTGAGGTTGCCGTCGAGCAGGAAGTCGTCGCCGTCCGGGCGCACGCCGGTGGACTGGAACGTGATGGTGGGGTGCTTCTCGACGTGCAGGAAGTCCTCACTCCGAACGTGGTTGTCGCGGTCGTTGTGGCTGGTGGTGATCGACGAGGTGTCGATGATGGCCGTCACGGTGGACTGGAGCGGGTCGGCTCCGGTGGTAAAGGTGCCTTCCACTTTCTCGAACTTGCCCCGGACCTTGCTTACCATCATGTGCCGGACGGTGAAGCCGACCTCGGAGTGGATGGGGTCGATCGCCCACGTTCCCGCGATGTACCCGGGGATCTCAGTAGCGGCACTGCTCATGGCCTCTCCTATCGTTCTCTATCGTGCTTAGGTTCTCGATAGTAACCACCAAATATTTGAAACGTCAAGTTTCTGATTGAAGCTTCAAGCTTACCACGTCGCGGACATCCACGCCGCCCAGGCCGCCTACGACGCGAAGCACGCGCCGGACGGCTTCCGGCCCGTGCGGCCCCGAGCGCGACGCCTGCGAAGCTCCGGGTGTCCTGAGCTTGTCCCTTATTGACCGCCGCGGAACGGCGTAGGCTGCGGGCGGGAGGCTGCCATGGGGTTTGAGCACATCCTGGTCGGGCGTTCGGGCGATTTCGCGACCATCACGATGAACCGGCCGCAGCGCCGTAACGCCCTGTCGCTGGCACACATGCGCGAGCTGATCACCGCGTTCCGGGACATCGGCGACAGCGACACCCTGGGGGTCATCCTGGCCGGTAACGGTCCGGTGTTCTGTGCCGGGCACGACTTCGCCGATGTCGTCGACGGTGATCTGCCGGCCGTCCGCTCCCTGCTGATGACGTGCGCGGAGCTGATGACGCTGATCCAGCAGGTGCCGCAGCCGGTGGTGGCGCGGGTGCACGGGCTGGCCACGGCGGCCGGCTGCCAGCTGGTGGCCAGCGCCGATCTCGCCGTGGCGAGCGAGGATGCCGGCTTCGCCACGCCGGGCGGCAAGGGCGGCTGGTTCTGCCACACCCCGATGGTGGCGGTGGCCAGGAACGTGGGCCGCAAACGCGCCGCGGAGATGGCCCTGTCGGGTGACGTCATCGACGCCAGGACCGCGCTGAACTGGGGGCTGGTCAACCAAGTGGTGCCCGCCGCGCAGCTCGACACTGCCGTCCAGGACCTGCTCGACCGGGTGACCCGCGGTTCCGCGGAGAGCAAGGGCATCGGCAAGCAGGCCCTCTACGCGCAGATCGACCTGGACCAGCCGAAGGCCTACGCCTACGCCGTCGAGGTCATGGCCGCGACCAGCCAGCTGCCCGACGCCCGCGAGGGGATGAGGTCGTTCCTGGAGAAGCGCAAGCCCCGCTGGCGCCGCGGCCGGTAGCGGGAGCCGGGAAACCGCGCATAGCCGTCCGCCGGGCGGCGCCCAGCGGACGGGAGCCCGATTTCAGCCACCAGATCGAAATCGTCCGCCCCTGGCGGAAAGCGGCAAAAATAGAAGCTCGCGGCGAAAAGGCCGCCCAGCACCGCGACCCACGGCCCGGCGCCGCCAAAAATCCGCATCCAATCGGTTATGTTCAACACCCCTCCGCAACCCGTTCGTCGGTGTCCCGGCTCCCTGGACTCGGCTCCCTGGACTCGGCTCCCTGGACTCGGCTCCCTGGACTCGGCTCCCTGGACTCGGCTCCCTGGCGCGGAAAGTCTCCCAGTCGCCCGAGTCCGGGCAATCGCCCACGTCTCAATGACGTCCCGGATAGCGAAGCGATCGGCAAGCTGCTGATCCATGACTCCAGCCTTTCCCGCTTTCGGCTCGTGCAGCCAGTGACGGCGACAGACTCGTGTGGGGCGACGGGGGCGACCGGGCGACGCGGCGACGCGGCGACGCGGCGACGGACCAGAGATGGAGGGCATGACCGGCCCGTTGCCCTGTCACCACGCCGGAAACTAGCTTGTTCTTAGATATTTTGTTCGATATAATTATCTTGCTATATAAGCAACCGAACAGGATAATCCATGTCGAGCGAGCCATCCCTGGGGCCTGGAGAGCGCGATGAAGGCTTCTCGCCTCGCGGCCCGGACGAGTGCGGCCAGGGTGTTCACAGTGCCGGCGACTGGGGTCAGGAAGCGGTGCTTGACGAGCTCATGGCCGCCTTCGATTCCGGGCCGGAACAGACGGCGCCCGCTGACAGCTGCGATGCGGGCAGCTTCGATCCGGTGCCTGAGGTCGCGGACGCCGGATTTCTGCCGCGTGGCATCGCGGGCGGGCCGGTGACCGCCAGGCTGGCGCGCGGTGGACGCGGAGCCGGGTTCGCCTCCGGTGAGGAACTGGACACCGCACGGCCCGGGCCGGCGCTGGCCGGATTTGCTGACGCCGCCGCCGGCGGCGACCGGAGCTATTCCGGCCTTGACGACGACGAGCTCATTGGCACGCTGGTGGCCTGGCAGAAGACCGAGGCCTGGGCCGCTTCGGGACGGCTGTCAGCGGTCGCCGAACTGATCCGCCGCCGTCCCGGTGACGGCGGCTCCGGCGGCGGGCCCAGCCGCGGCGGTCGCGCCAGTTCAGGCGGGGTACCCCCGGTGTGGGAGAAATTCTGCGCTGATGAACTCGCCGTGGCGCTGGCCAGCTCCCAGTGGGCCGCCGAACGGACGCTCGGGGTGGCCTATGACCTGGCGTTCCGGTTGCCCCGCACCGGCCGGGCCCTGCGTGAGGGCCTGATAGACAGTTATAGGGCGCAGATTATCGCCGAGGCGACCCGGGTACTGGACGACGCCGCCGCGGCCGCCGCCGAATCCCTCGTCCTGCCCACCCTCAGCGGGAAGACTCCCGGGCAGGTCCGCGCCATGATCGGCCGCGCCGTCGTGAAGATTGACCCCGATGCCGCCCGGCAGCGCCGCGAGCAGGCCCAGCGCGACGCCCGGGTGGAGCTGCGGCGCGAAGACGCCGGGACCGCCGCGTTGTGCGGGTTCGGCCTGCCGCCCGATGAGGCACTGGCCGCCGACCAGACCATCAGCGACCGCGCCCGGCAGCTCAAGGCGGCGGGGATGGCCGGGACCATGGACCAGCTCCGGGTCCGCGCCTACCTCGACGCCCTGCTCGGCCAGGATTCTTCCCCGGTCCTGGCCGGCCAGGATTGCCCGCCCCGCCCCACCGGAACCCAAGAACCGGCCGGTCCCCCGGCCGCCCCGCCAGATGACCCAGCCAGCCGGCCGGGCAGCCCGGGCGGCAGCGGCCCGGGAGCTTGGGCGACCCGGCCGCCTGACACCAGTCATCCATTGGCGGACGGCGGTGACCAGGCAGGCCGTGGTACCGGTGACCGGGCGAGCCCGGCCGCCCGGATCAACCTGACCATCCCGCTGGCCACCCTGCTGGGGCTGGCCAACCATCCAGGTGAGGCCGCCGGCTTCGGCCCGATCGACCCGAAACCTGGAGCAAATACACCGATTCGTTATCGAAATATGATAAGTCGCTTGCGGACCCAGGACCGCGATAGGCTCATCCGCCCAGGTCGGGGTCTGAGGAAGAGCGGTGCAGGATCCTCCGCTAAGTAGCGCCGATATCGCAGCGTTACTTGTCGCGATCCGTGGAGTCAGGAGGAGGTCGATCCGCGCGGTCGTAGGCTTCCTGCGACGCTGACACGTCGCCGAGGTGCGCGATCGACCATTCCTCCAGCATGCGCAGCGGCTCGCGCAGGGTGCGGCCCGCCTCGGTGAGCGTGTACTCGACGCGGACCGGGACTTCGGGGTAGACGGTGCGGCGTACGAGCCCGTCCCGTTCGAGCCCGCGGAGAGTCTGGGTGAGCATCTTCTGCGAGACGCCCTCGATGCGCCGGCGCAACTCTGAGAAGCGGGCGCTGCCGTCCCACAGGGCGCCCACTATGAGCACCGTCCAACGGTCGCCAATGCGATCCAGGATGTGGCGAGTCGGGCAGTCCGCGCGGTAGGGGCTGCCGCCGAGCACCGACTCGGCCTGAGTGGTTACCACAAAGTGCCTTCTTCCCATTGGAGAGCTGCGCTCATACGGTAATCGCAGCGCGTCGTCCGACGCCACCCGTCCCGTAGAAAGGCACCTCATGTCTCGCATTACCCTCATCGGCGGCACCGGCTATGCCGGTTCGGCCATCGTCGCGGAGGCCGCTGCTCGCGGTCACCAGGTCACCGCGCTGAGCCGCTCGCTCCCCGACGCGCCAATCCCGAACGTGACCTATGTCCAAGGCGACGCCACCGACGAAGCAACGCTTTCGGCACCCATTGAGGGCGCGAACGTCGCAGTGGGCGCACTCGCCCCACGCGGCTCGCTGGCCGGCACCTTCCGCGACGTCTACGGCACCATCGCGCGTCTGGCCGATGCCGCAGGCGTACCCCTGTTCGTGGTCGGGGGCTACTCGTCGCTGCGCCCGGCGCCCGGGGCGGATCGCTTCGTCACCGACCTCAGCCACATCCCCGCGGAGCTCCACGACGAGATCCGCGCCGGGGCGGCGCTCATCATTGAGGACCTCCCGGCCACGCCCGCGACACTCGACTGGGTCTTTGTGAGCCCGGCGCTCAGGTTCGGCGCACGTATGCCCGGCGAACGACTCGGCCGTTATCGGCTCGGCGACGACGTCGCGGTTCAGCCCGAGGACGGCGGCGCGATCTCCGCCGCGGACTACGCCCTCGGGTTCGTCGACCTGATCGAGAAAGGCGACCACCACAGGGCACAGGTCAACCTCGGCCACTAAGCCCGGTCAGGCAGCCTTGGCTGAGGACTTGTGAGATCCCTCGCCTGAGTGTCATTGCTTGACTCTCGTTTGGTGTCGGCGATCTCTCGTTAGCTGTCGGGATGGCGGGCAGCTTAGCGAGGTGGGGGTAGATGGTCGGGCGGGTGACGCCGAACTCGGCGGTGATCTGAGCGACGGTGCCCGAGATGGAGATCGCGCGAGCGGGCCGAGCCGAGCGGGAGGAGCGGCTCGCCCGGCGTTCGAACACGCCATCCCCTGGGAACAAGGCGGCCGCACCTGCGCAACGCCGGACCCCGCTGCCGCCACCATCACCACCAGAAACAAGCCGCCGGCTGGCGCCTGGACCAGCACCAGCCCGGATACCACACCTGGACCACCCCCACCGGCCGCCACTGCACCACCGGCCCCACCACCTACCCCATCTGACCGGCCGGGGCGGGGTGGTGCTCGCCGGGTGCTGACCGGGATCCAGCGATAGACCTGGTTGTTCCCGCCGATATCGGCTTGCCGCATCCAGGCCGAACCGTTCCAGGTGCCGACGGTGAAGTCGGCGGGCACTCCGTCGGCGGACGAGCCGACGGCAATGCCCGTGAGAGTCACGGGCGCCGGGGACGTCACCGTGAGCACGGCACTGGTCGCCGGGTCGCTACCCCAGGGGAAAACACGGGCGGTGGTCATCGCGGAGCACGGCCGTGATCTGATCGCCGGGGACGGCTGAGGCGAAATACCAGCCCTGGGCGGTGTCGCAGCCGAGCGCGGCCAGGCGGCTGGCCTGCTCGCTGGTTTCGACGCCTTCCACGGTCAGGTTCAGCCCCAGGGTGTGGGCCAGCCCGGCCAGGGCCGAGATGATCGGTTCGTCGGCAGGCCCGTCCGGCCATACTTCCCGGATGAAGCAGGCCGACAGCTTCAGCGCGTCGACCGGCAGGCGGCGCAGGTAGGCGAGATTGGAGTAGCCCGAGCCGAAGTCGTCGGCGGCGACCCGCACCCCCATCGCCGACAGCTTCTGCAGGGTCTCGAGCGGGCGGCTGTCGGCCTCGACGAGCGCGCTCTCGGTGAGCTCCAGCTGCAGCAGTTCCGGCGGCAGCCCGGTATCGGCCAGGATCCGCGCCACGTCACCGACGAAACCCGGATCCTGGGCCTGCTGCGGCGAGAGGTTGACGCTGATGAACGGATCGGCGCCGGGGCGGATCCGCTGCCATTCGGCCGCCTGCCGGCACGCGGCGTCCATGACCCAGCGGCCGAGCGGCGTGATGACCCCGCTTTCCTCGGCCAGCGCGATGAACGCCTCGGGTGACAGTACGCCGAGAGCCGGGTGATTCCAGCGCAGCAGCGCCTCGAGTCCGCGCAGCTCACCCCCGGGCAGGCTGACGATCGGCTGGTAAACGACGCTGAACTGGCCCGCCTCCAGGGCCGAGCGCATCGAGGCGGTCAGCGTCATCCGGGTGTTGTCGTCGGCCTGCCGGGCCGGATCGTAGACCGCCCAGTGCCCCGGACCCTCGGCCCGGGCCCACTGGAGGGCACGTTCGGCGTCCTTGACCACCTCCGACGCCCTGGTCCCGGCCGCGGGCCGCTCGACGATCCCGATGCTGGCGGTGATGCCCAGGCGGTGGCCGCTGAGGCTGAACGGCTGCTCGATCCGGTTCAGGACCTCGCGGGCCAGGGCCACCATGACGTCGGCTCCGCCGGGATCCTCGACGAGCAGCACGAACGTGTCTCCCCCGATCCGGGCGACCGTCGCGGCCGGCCCCGCGAGTCCCGCGACCCGGTATTCGAGCCGCCGCGCGACCGCGACGAGCAGCCCGTCCCCGATGTCGTGGCCCAGGGTGTCGTTGATCGGCTTGAAGCCGTCGAGGTCGAGATAGCAGAGTCCGATCCGCGCGGTGGGCCCGCCGGGGCCGGCGTGGTCCGCCACCGCCGCGGCCAGCCGGTCGAGGAACAGCGTACGGTTGGCCAGCCCGGTCAGCGGGTCATGCCGGGAGTGATAGGCCACCAGAGCCCGGACGTAACCCGCGGCCACCGCTTCCTGGACCGCGCTCGCCGGGGTCTGCTCCTCGATACCCCAGGCCCGGCCGAGGTGGCGGCCGATGACGGTGAGGCTGCAGCCGAGCGCGTCGGCACCGATCAGGTTCGCGGCGACCAGGGCGGCGCCGATCTCCGCCGCGCGCTGCGGCCGGAACGGAGCGTCCCGGGCGATCGCCAGCAGGCCTTCGGCCAGCGGGCGCAGAATGCCGGCCATCCCGGGTGATCCCAGGGCCGACGCCCACTCGCCGGTGAACACGCCGCCTGGATCCGGGCGCCACGCCACCGTGGCCTGGCCCCGCTGGCCGCTGTCCGGGCTCTGCTGGTTCATGTCCGCTCCTGCCGCACCAGGGCCGCGCGCTCCCCCTCGGCCAGAACCGGGTGAAAATGGTATTCATCGGACACAGATGTCTAAGTTATCCCCTTTACGCTAAGCCGTTCCGGGCCTTTTTCGGGCGGCATCCGGAAACCCGGTGCGGGGCAAATCCGGGATAGGCTCCCAGAGGTTGCGGCTCCTGGGAGAGTGAGTGAACCCCCAAGTTCTCCGGATCACGACGCGGAACGCACGCTTCCAGGAGTGGCATGCGCTGCTGGCCAACCGGAGGAAGCGGCAGCGGTCCGGGGAGTTCATCGTGCAGGGCGTGCGCCCGATCACGTTGGCGGTCCGGCACGGCTGGCCCGTCCGGACGCTGATGTACGACGCCGGCCGGCCGCTGTCCGTGTGGGCCGAGTCCATCCTGAGGGATGCTCGCGGAGCCCAGCATGTCGCCATGGCCGGGGAACTGCTCCGCGAGCTGGGCGAGAAAACCGATGAGGTCCCGGAGCTGGTCGCCGTGGTGGCGATACCCGCCGACGACTACATGCGTATCCCCGTCCGCGCGGACTTCCTGGGCGTGGCCCTGGACCGGCCGAACAGCCCGGGCAACATCGGTACCGTGGTGCGGTGCGCGGATGCGTTCGGGGCGTCAGGGGTCGTGGTGACCGGGCACGGCGCCGACCCGTATGACCCCAAGGCGGTCCGGGCCAGCACCGGCTCGCTGTTCGCGGTGCCCGTTGTGCGGGACGGCTCCCCCGCCGGCGTACTGGGCTGGGTCGGCGCCCAGCGCCGCTCCGGCGTGCCGGTCACGGTACTCGGCTCCGACGAGAACGGCGACGTGGACATCACGGACCACGACCTGACCGGGCCCACGCTCATCGTGGCCGGGAACGAGGCCAGCGGGCTCAGCGAGGCCTGGCGGACGGCCTGCGACTGGATCGCCCGGATCCCGATCACCGGCTCGGCCAGCTCGCTCAATGCGGCCAGCGCCACGACCGTACTGCTGTACGAGGCGGCCCGGCAGCGGCGTACCGGGGCCTAGTCCGCGGAGACGGCCATCTCGCCGAGCTCGGACCAGTCGTCCTGCTCGATCGTCACGTTGATGATCCTGGGCGTCGCGGCCAGGTGCGGCGGCAGCGTCTTCTGCGCCTCCTTGAAGTGCGGGGACGACACGTGCGCCACCCCGGCGTCCTGGTCACGGAACGCCTCGACCAGGACATATTCGGCCGGGTTGCCCAGGCTCCTGGACCAGTCGAACCACATACAGCCAGGTTCGCTCCGCGTCGCCTGGGTGAAATCACGGGAAATCTCAGGCCAGCGGTCAGCGTCCTGCGGACGCACCAGGAACTTGGCGGTGATGAAGATCATTGGGCCTCCTCGTCCAGGGCCGGCTTGGTCCAGTGCCGGCTTGCCAGTCTGGTGGCACAGTCTGGTGGCACAGTCTGGCGCCACCATAATCGCGCAGTGCGGTGGCGGATGTTAAGCGAGTAGCCGGGTAAGGCACATTTTGAGACGCGGGTCTTCCTGGGCGAGGTGTGAGCCCCGGGTGCTACACCTCGTCCAGGCCGATCCATTTGTCCACCCGGGGGCCGAGTAGGCCCGGAGCGCGGGCAGCACCTCGCTGACCGCGCCCACGCCGGCGATGAGCCGCAGGTTCTCCCGCGTCAGACGGTGGCGCGGCACGCTGTCACGGGAGCTGGGGCCGCGGCAGGTTTCGCTACGCCGCGGGCCTGTTCGCATGACGCGGAAAGCGGCGGCCACAGGCGTTCCGGGCGCGGCGGTAGCGCAGAATGAGAGAACATCCGCGACGTTGAGGCGTAGGCGCACCTTCGCCGCCGGGAAAGGAGCCGGATGCACCCTGGGCACCGGCTGCGGCTGGCGGCCAACGTTCTCAACGGCTCGACGCTCGCGGGCATCGTGGTGGCCAGCGCAGGCAGCGCGAGCCTGCATCCAGCCGGTGGCGGGCTGCTGGTGGGTTCCGGCTACCGGCTGCCAGTGCCCCAGGCAGCCGCGTTCTGCCTGGGTAACGTGCTGGTGACGAGGCTCGATCATGCGGCCTTCACCGGCCGTAGCGGCCTGTTCGCGCATGAGGCGCGGCATGCCACGCAGTATGCGTGCTGTGCTGGCCTGGTCATGCTGCCGCTGTACGGGATCGCGGCGACGGTGTCGTGGGCGCTGACCGGAGATTTCGGCTCCCGCAATATCTTCGAGCAGCGAGCCGGCCTGGCCGACGGCGGCTACACCGAAAAGGATCTGCGGCCGTCCGTGCGCCGGTGGCTCCGTACGTCGAGCGCACCGGAACGCTCGTGACGGAGCGGCGCGGCTGCGCGATACCGCTCCGGTGCCGGCGGCGTAGGTTGCCCGTGCGCTGGTTCCGCTGGCCGAGGGCCTTCATGCCGTCGCGGCCTGGTGGGATGTCCGGGATACCGTCACTACCGGCTGGCACTACCGGCTGGATCAGCGGTGATCAGCTTGTTCCGCCGAAAGGGGTCAGCGGGGAACGGCAGCGGCCAGCGATGCTGGCTGGCTTCCTACCGCCGGGGCGGCCGACGGATCGGTACGGCGAGCACGCCATCGGCCAGGCTGATCGCATCGGGATCGCACCTGGTCGCCGCGACTGCCCTGGCCAGCAGGCCGAGCACGGCGAACGGGGAGGCGAGACGCAAAGCGCGGTACGGCAGGTGCACCCATTGCACCGCCCCGCCATCGCCGGCCGGGGCTGGCGGCAGCGGGATCGTACTGCCGTGTGCATGCCAGCCGATCACCGATGTGGCCGGCTCAGCGGACAGGCCCCCGGTGGCGGCGGATTCTGGCCACGGGCTGGCGCCGGCCCGGGCGAGGAAAATCAGTACCGGCCCGGCGGCGATCACCGCAAGCGCCTCCTGCGGCACAGGAAGCGCCGGGAGGCCCCGGATCGCATCGGCCGACCCGCGCGAGTCCAGCCACCAGGTAATCGCCAGCATCCCCGCCGGCCGTGGCACCTCCAGTGCGTCGGCGACACTGCCGGTCACCAGCTCGGGCGACGCTTGGCCACGGGCCAGCGGCCAGCCCATCCCGGTGTAAGCGGCCGCCGCCTCCGCCAGGCCCAGCTGCCCTGCCGCCAGCGCTCGCAGCGTGTGCGCGGGCGTGTTCGACACCATCGTCTGGCGGGCAGCCTTGTTTCGCCGGGCCGCCGCGACCTTCGCCCTCTCGGCGTCCACCTGCTGCTGGATTTGCAGCCATCGGCGGGCAAAGCTGCCCGCGGTACCGAACAGCTCATCACATCGTCTCCAGAAACCCAGAGCCGCTGCCCCGCCGGTGGCACTTTCCAGGGTCGAGACCATGCTGCGGGACTTGCCGGTCAGCCGCGCCAACTCCGCCTGACTGATGTGCGCCGCAACCCGCTTGGCTTTCAGCTCACGGCCCATCTCGCGGCGCATCTGCCGCGCCTTTTCAAAACCGTTCATACCGAGCCCAGTGCAACCGGCTACGGGCGTTGCTCCCCAGGAACCGGCGAACAGGCTGCGGACCATGCGAGCGCTGCGGACCGTACGAGCATCGGATGATCGCCTGTTCAGCTTTGCCTAGCGGGCCGGTACGCAGCTGGCTGGCACCTAGCGGGCCAGTAATAGCCGGTGAGGGCAAATGGGGCGTCGTCGGCGCGCACCGTCCACCCGCGTGAGCAGGCAGACAGCCACCATTCAGGGTGTACCTGGCGATGCCGGCATATTTGAGCATCATCTTCTTCACCACCCATCGCTGTCAACGGTAACTATCGGTTGTGGTGGTGACGGTGTGTCTGCGCCACCTGGGCGGTACGTGCGTTGCGATAGATAATGCCCGAGCAGGAGGCTTACGTGGTGCCGTTCAAGTGGTACCCAGATGCGCTCCATACAGCTACCCCGCCGCCACCGATCCGCGGACATCGAGCCGCCGCAGCAGACCGTAGCGCGTCACGGGCCAGCAAATCCGCTGATATGACGCGAGATGCGTCTTTATACGTCGCCTTGGTGCATCCCCGTCACGTGCCGCGATATCGCCAAGTACGGGCTGATTCTGTGTACCGCTTCCGCACGTCGGATGCGTCAGCTGATCGTTCCCGCATGCCCGACACAACAGCGGATCGTTCCCGCATGCCCGACACAACAGCGGAAAAGACAGCTGTCAGCGTCCCCCGGCGACGCGTAATGGTGGCCGGGTTTGCGGCGCTGGCATGCGCGGGATGCGCGGCCCAGCAGGCGAGCACGGCATCAGTAGAGAAACCCCGTCTGCAGGTGGGAGCGATCGAGTCGGTGACCGCGGCTGGGCTGTACGTCGCGCAGCAGGAGGGGTTCTTCGCCGCCGAGGGGCTGCACGTGACGATCGTGCCGACCACGGGCAGCGGTGCGGTGATGACCGATCTGCTCAATGGCCGCCTCGACATCAACTTCGGCAATTACGTGTCGTTCATCGCCGCGCAGGCCAAAGGCGTGGCGAGGTTGCGGATCCTGACCGAGGGAAACAACGCCACCGCGCGCGAGCAGCAGATCGTCGTCCCGCCGCACTCGCCGATCACCTCCGTCGCCGGGCTGCGCGGGAAGATCATCGGCGTCAACGCCCTGGCCAACGTGGCCACGCTGATCGTGTCCTCGGTGCTGGCCGAAAACGGCGTCCCGCCGTCGTCGGTGCGGTTCGTGGCCATCCCGTTCCCGGCGATGGGGGCCGCGCTGGCGGCCCGCCGGATCGACGCGGCCTGGCTGGTGGAACCCTTCCTGACCGAAACGGTGCTCAAGTACGACGCCGAGGCGATCGCGGACGGCGACCAGGGCGCCACCCAGAATTTCCCGGTGTCTGGTTACGTCGCCACCACGGCCTGGGTCGCTAAATACCCGCAGACGGCGGCGGCGTTCACCCGGGCGCTGAACCACGGGCAGCAGGTCGCCGACACCAGCCGGCCGACGGTCGAGCAGGCGCTGCAGCGCTATACCGGCATCACCCGGCAGGTGGCATCCGTAGCGGTGACCGGTGACTTCCCGACCGGGGTGAACCAGGTGGCGATCCAGCGGGTCGCCGACATCATGCACCAGTTCGGCATGCTGTCCCAGCCGTTCAGCGTCGCCCCGATGATCAGCGGTACCACCTGATGCCCCGGACAGCACCCATCCCGGATCTCGCCAGGCAGGTGATGACCGGGTTCGACGCCGCCGCGGCCGGCTACGACACCCACGGCGCCACCTTCTTCACCGCCATCGGTACCCGCCTGGTGCGACGGGCCGGGATCAGGCCCGGTGACCGGGTGCTGGATGCCGGCTGCGGCGCCGGGGCCGCGCTGATCCCCGCCTCCCGCGCGGCCGGACCCGCCGGCCACGTGACCGGCATCGACCTGTCCGCCCCGATGCTCCAGCGCGCCGCGGTCACCTGCGCGGCGCGCCGCCTGGGCAACGTCACGCTGGCCCGCGCCGACGCCGGCCAGCCCCCCTATGCGGCCGGCCGCTTCGACGCGGTGATCGCGAGCATGCTGATCTTCCTGCTGCCCGATCCCGCCCGCGCGGTCCGGGCCTGGCTGGACCTGCTGCGGCCGGGCGGGACGCTCGCGTTCTCCTGGAACATCGCCGAAGACCCGCGCTGGGCCCCCGTCATCGCCGCCGTCGACACCCACGTGCCGGGAGCAGAAGGGTTCGCGGCCCTGCTGCACCATCCCCCGTTCGGCAGCGTCCCGGCCGTGGCGGCGATGCTCACCGCAGCCGGCGGCACCGCCGTCACCACCACCGCCACGGCCGCCGAGGCCCACTACACCGGCCCGCGCCAGTGGTGGGCCGCGAGCTGGTCCCAGGCCCCCCGGATCGCCTGGCAGCACATCCCCCCAGGCCAGCAGCCCACCGCCCGCGACGACGCGTTCGGCCTGCTCGAAGCCATACGCAACCGCGACGGTTCCCTGACCCGCCGGTCCGTCATCGGCTACGCCACCGCCCGCCGCCCTGGACCGGCTGCTGGCTGATCCCGCCATGCAAAGCACGATCGGGCTGGGCGGGCGGAACTCCTCGGCATGGGCGGCGAGTTCGCATCGGGCTGCGATGCCGGGCCTGGCCCCGGGCGGCGAGGCGCGCCTCGGCGGCGTGGAAGGAATCCACGGGATCGAGGCGCTCCCGCTGCGCTGGGACGCGGCGCGCCCCGGGCGGCCACGGCCAGCGGAGTGACCGCGCCCGCCATGTTCAGGCCTGTATGACCATTTCCCACGCGCTCGTGCTGCTGGCCGCTGGCATGGCGGCCGGGATCGTGAGCACGGTGATGAGCCTCGCATCGCTGGTGTCCTACCCGGTGCTGCTCGCGCTCGGCCTGCCGCCGCTGGTGGCGAACGTGACCAACACGGTGTCGCTGGTGCTGACCGGCGCGGGCTCGGCGGCCGGCTCGCGGCCGGAGCTGGCTGGCCAGCGCGGGCGTATCCGCCGGTTCGGCACGGTGACGGCGCTGGGCGGCGCGGCGGGCGCGGCGATCCTGCTGCTGGCCCCGGCCCAGACGTTCCAGCTGGTGGTGCCGTTCCTGATCGCCGGCGCATCCGTGCTGCTCGCCATCCAGCCGAGGATCAAGAGCCTGTCCGCGCGGCCGGACGGCGAGCGCAGCGTCCTGCTGAACGCGGCCCTGTTCGGGGCGGCGGTCTACGTGGGGTATTTCGGCGCGGGGGGCGGCGTGCTGCTGCTCGCCGTGCTCGGT
The DNA here is from genome assembly GCA_963805255.1 of uncultured Actinomycetes bacterium. Lineage (GTDB taxonomy): Bacteria > Actinomycetota > Actinomycetes > Streptosporangiales > Streptosporangiaceae > Bog-532. The sequence goes on along the minus strand of CAWDTK010000019.1, from coordinate 417,454 downwards.
GTCATGGTGGAGGAAACCCTGGCGCGGCTCAACGCGATCAAGAACGTGGTCAGCGGGCTGGCCAATTTCGTCGCCGCGGTGGGCTTTGCCATCTTCGCGCCGGTCCGGTGGTCATTCGTGGTCCCGCTCGCAGCGGGTTTCCTGATTGGCGGGTGGACCGGGCCGAAAATCGTCCGCCGGATACCCGCTCCGGGACTGCGGATTGCCGTGGCCCTGGCCGGGCTGGCCCTCGCGGTCAAGCTCGCCCTCGGCGCCTACCGGTAGGCAGCGGCGTAACACGGGTAGCAAATGCGTCATTTGAGACAATCGCTCCCTGCTTATCTAATTAAAATCACTCTCATCTTAGATTGCCTGGGTCTAAGGTATCTACATCAATAATACGGGGGCGTACCCGGACGGGACGATTTGGCGGTGCCGGCCCGCGCGTTTTACGGCCACCTTCAGCTGACGCCGCAGGTGACCCGGTACACCGCGTGCGAAGCAGGTGGGAGCAAAACATGACAGCGCTCATCATCATTGCCCTCATCGCAGGGGCTGGCTACCTCGTGTCCCTCCGAATCCACCCGCTCCGGCGCTGCCCCGTGTGCAAGATGACGGGACGGCACTTCGGCAGCGTCTACACCTACAGCTATCGCCGCTGCCGCGCGTGCGGCGGCACCGGCAACGCCATCGCTTTTAGGTGTTAGGTGTTCTATGGGTTGTATCGGCCGTGTATGCCCGTATGGGTTTTCCTGGGCGTTTTGCTGTGGCGGTGGGCATGACAGTAGCCCGGATGTCGCTCCGGGGGGGGCGCCGGTTCCACGGGCCGGGACGGGGTTTCTCCTTCCGGGTCGTTTATGCAGGATGACCGGGTTAGGAAGTGTCGCCGGAGGCCGGGCTGGCTGCAGGAGCGGTGCGGGCGCCGGCGTAGATGATCTGCCCGGCGGGGTAGATGGTGATGGTGGCCTCGCCGGTGCTGGCGGGTACCCGCCCGGTGGCCGGCGAGGACGGGAACTGCTGGCGGCCCTTGGTGCACCGTTCGCGGTGGCGGGGCGGCCGGACGGGCAGCAGGGCGGCGAGGATCCGGGAGCTGGCCAGCGCGGCGGCGGCAGCGAGCACTGAGGCGGGGGCAGTCGCGGGCGCCAGGGTCTGGGTCATCGAGCGGACGGCCTCGCGGCGGGCGGTCGTGAACGACACCCGGGCGGGCGTGGCCGGCGCCTTCGGCTCGCTGCCGGGAGCGGCGGTGAGCTGGGCGGCCGTGCCGGCCTGGATGGCGTGGCAGCCGTGGATGCGGACCAGCTGGGTGGCGGTGATCCAGGCCCACATCTCCTGGGTGACCTGGTGCGGGGACGACGAGCGCAGGATCGGGCCGCGGGAGGGGCCCGCGCCGGTGATCGCGGACTTGTCCTCGCCGATGACGGTTTCCACCGCGGCCCACCGGTCCGGGTAGCAGGCGGCCAGTTCCGCGGCGGGGTATGCCTGCCAGTCCGTCAGCGTGGTGGCCAGAGCGTACAGCTCGTCCCCGGCGCCGCCCGGGCCGGGGACTTTCACGTCGTATTCCACGACGCGGACCGGGATGCGGTCGGCGCCGTCGGACAGGAAGGACTCATACGAGCCGTCCGGCAGTGCCTTGAGCAGCGGCAGGACGATATCGGACTTCATCCGCATCAGCAGGTGCGCGCCCTGGGCGCGGATCGCCTTGATCAGGGCGAATCCCGGGAAATTGCGGTCCATCAGGATCAGCCGGCCCGCCGCGAAGATCCCGGGACGGGATCTGGCCAGCCGCCGGGTCAGGGTCTGCTCCCCGTCGCAGGAGGGGCCGAACTCCATGCCGAGGGTGGCCTTGGCCCGTGCGGCAGTGAGTATGACGGCCCGGACCTGGGGAAACGGCGACGAGTTATCCGCGGTGCCGGACGAGCCGAAATACTTCCGGTTCGCCTTGGTGTCCGGGACCCGGACCTGGAACCCGTCCAGGGCGCATAGCAGCAGCCCCCGCCACCGCATCCCCGGCGCACCCGGATCGGCGATCGGCCCGGCGACCAGCCAGAACAGCGCCTCGAACAGCTCCGCGGGGATCATGTCCAGGCGGCGGGTGACCGCCTCGGTACCCGGCACGTGCCAGGGCCGCGCCCACGGCAGGCACGCCAGCAGCCCGGCCACCCGCAAGGTCACCTCCGGCACCGGCGCGTCCGGCATCAAGGTCATCGCCACCAGCAGCCGGACCGTCATCGCGGCCGGCAGCAGCCGCTGCCGTTCCTCTGCGCAGCCGAAATCCTCCACCAGCTCCTCGATCTCCCCAGCCGGCAGGTATGCCTCAAGCAGGCCGAGGGTGACGTGACCGGGGAGCCAGCCGCCGGCCTGCACATCGCCGCTGCGCCGCACCACCGCTGGCGCGACCGTCACCTGATGGCAGAACACCAGATCCTCACCTGAAGTCACCGGCCGGCCCGCCGGGCCGGGCAGCAAAGCCGACACCCCGCCCCGGCCGGGACGGCGCAGGTCAGCGGGCCGCACCGCGACGATCCCCGGCCTCACGCCGCGAGCATCCATGCCACCGGCCACTGGGCTGGCGTCAGCAGGCAAAGTCGGGTAGAACTCCATGCACGGCTCCTGGGCTAGAACTGACTTCAGACATCAGTCCTCATACCAGGAGCCGCCGCTCATTCCAGCCGATCTACGCCCGCGACACGCCGGACAAGCGCGGGACACCGCCACCACGGGCTGACGCAGGCCGCACACGTAACATCCCAGTTCACCGGCCAAACCCCTTAAGTCAATGGCGTTGGCGGCACCGGGCGCAAGGACCGGTTGGGCACAAAGGTTTTCTTCGGCGGCACCCGCGACTCGGGCATTTACCGCTCCCGGTAATCCGGCGGGCCCGGCTAATCCCCGGGTAGGACCAATACCTTGCCGGTGACACCGTTCTCGACGGCCTCATGAGCCGCGGCGATATCGTCGAGCGGGAAGCGATGGGCCGGCAATGGCGTCAGGTCACCCGCGCGCAGTGCGGCGGTGATGTCCGCGGCCGCCCGATCCACCGCCCCCGCCGGGACCCCGTACAGCAGAACGAACCGGAGTGTGACGTTGGCGCTCATGCAGGCACGTACCGGCAGGACCGGATCCGGGGGCGTCGCCGCGTACGTGACGACCACGGTCTCCGGGCCGGAAAGGGCGAGGTCCGTCTCCAGGTTCGCCGCCAGCGCTACCTCGATGACGCGGCCGACCCGGCCGCAGAACGAGCGCACCTCCCGGGCCACGTCCTGCTCGCGGTAGTTCAGCACCAGGTCGGCGCCCGCAGCGCGGGCCAGTTCACCCTTCTGCGGGCCGCTCACCGTGGCGATGACTCGCGCGCCGGCCCGGTTGGCAAGTTCGATGGCGAAATGACCGACGGCACCCGCGCCGCCTGCGACGAGCACGGTCTGGCCGGCCACCGGGCCGTCCGCGGACACGCAGCGGTGCGCGGTGATGGCCGGGACACCCAGCATCGCGCCCATCTGCATATCCACGCCGTCAGGGAGCGGAACCGCCTGGCGTGCGGGCAGCACGGTCCATCCCGCGGCCGTCCCCCACTTCCGCCCGGCGGTGGCGGCCAGGAACAGCCAGACCCGCTGCCCGACGCGGGCCGGATCCACCCCGGGGCCCACCGCGTCGATCACCCCGGCGCCGTCCTGGCCCGGGATCTGGAAACCGTCGATCGGGCGAAGGGTCGCCCCGCTCCGGGACTTCACGTCGGTCGGGTTGACACCAGACACCGCGACCCGGACCCGGACCTCGCCCGGGCCGGGCTCGGGCCGCTCGACCTCGGTGACCTTCAGCACGTCACGGGCCGGCCCGGTGACGTCGTAGACAGCGGCCTTCATCGGTATCCTCCTCGGCTGGTCCAGTGCCCGGCTGCACACTGCCCATCCTCGCACCGGAGGCAATTCGCTAAGATCGCGAATCGTGGAACAGTGAGTTCTCCGGGCCCAGGTCCACGCACGCTGGTGTCGGCCGCGGACTGGGCGACGGCCGCCAGCCTCGCCACCGCCCTGGGTACATCGAGGGACGCAGCGAGTGGGTCGTGGACCTGCTGTACGGCGATGAGGACGGCGGGCAGCGCGTGATCGGCCGGTGCGCTGCCTTACGGCACCGTGCCGGCCGTTCAGAACGCCGAAATCTCCGGCTCCAGCGACGTCCTGTTCCTGAGCCCGGCCCCCGACGATCTCTCGATCGTCCCCGGCGGCGCGGTTGTCGTCTCGATCTTCGCGTCCGGCCCCACGACCACCCCCGCCGAGTGCTCATTCAGCAACGTGGCCTGCCAGTAACCGCACGGCCCGGGGACACGTTCCAGTTGCGGGCCGGCATGGTGACACGCCGTGAGCGGGTGTTACTGTGTGCTAGCCGGTCATGGCGCTAACCTGCGCGGATTACGCGGATGTTCGCCCGGCTCGAAGAGTTCGAGAGTGAGCCGCCCGCGGCGTAGGTGCCCAGAAACCTTTGAGCAATCTCTTAGGCAATACGCCTGGCACCCCCAGGGTCGATCTCCGATCCTAGGGTCGATCTCCGGTGATAGAGATCATTACGATTCAGCATCAATGCCGGCCGAGCGGGGACCAACCTGAGCGGCCGGGGGCCGGGAGGGGGAGGCCATGCGTCCGGAGAGCCGGGAGACCGGGGAGCCGCAGGAGCCAGGGCCATCGGCCGGGCCGCTGGTGTTCCAGTGGTTCCGCTGGCTGCCCAGGCCGTCCGCTCGCTTCCTCAGCACCACGGTGCTCGCCGTCCTGGCCATCGTCTTGGCCACCCCCGCCGACGGCGGCGCCGGCACCCTAGCCACGCGCATCGCGGACGTCGTCGGGCTCGGTTCAGCCTCGGCGCACACCGGGAAGCCGTCTGGCGGCACCCCGGCCGTCGGCGCGCTGTTCACGACCAGCGGCGGCCAGCTCGGGACACATTTCTGCACGGCCAGCGTGGTGAACAGCCCACGCGGGAACCTGCTCATCACCGCGGCGCACTGCGTCACCGGCGCGCCGGGCACGATCGCGTTCGTGCCGGGATACGCGGCCGGCAAGGCTCCCTACGGCATCTGGTACGTCTCGCGGATGTTCACCGACCAGGCCTGGGACAGCGAGGCCAGCCAGGATGACGACATCGCCTTCCTGCAGGTGCGGCACAACGAGACGAGTACCCCGATCGAGGACGTCACCGGCGCGGAACAGCTCGGCATCGGCCTGCCCCCGGTAGAGCGGACGCGGGTCGTGGGCTATCCGAACGGCGCCAGCGAGCCGGTGATCTGCCAGAACTGGACCAAGGCGTTCACCCCGGCGCAGCTGGAATTCGACTGCGGCGGATACCCGAACGGCACAAGCGGCGGCCCGTTCCTCGTCCGGGTGAACCAGACGACCGGGCAGGGCACCGTGATGGGGGTCATCGGCGGCTACCAGCAAGGCGGCGACGACCCAGCGGTCTCCTACGCGGCGGTGTTCGGCCGCAACGTCGGCGCCCTGTACAACACAGCCAAGGCGGCCCGCTAAGGTTCGGGCTCGCCCGCCGGGCCGGAGCGTGGCCGGTCAGTAATCCTGCTTCGGCGGCGGGACAATACCGTCCAGTTCGGCCAGCTGCCCGGCGGCGGGAACCCAGTCGCCGGCCACCGCGTTCGCCTTCACCTGCTCCGGGCTCATCGCCCCGGCGATCACCGAGGAGCAGCCGTCGATGGCGGCCAGGCCGCCGATCGCCACGTCCAGGATGCTGGCCCCCTGCGCCTGCGCCCAGCCGATCAGGGCCTCGACCCGGTCGAGCTTGCCGGCGGTGATGTAGCCCGGCCGGGCGGCCAGCCGGATACCGCGGGGAGTCTCCTGACCCCGCCGGACCTTGCCGGTGAGCAGGCCTTTGGCCAGCGGGTAATACGGCAGCACGCCCACCCCGAAATGCCGCGCCGCGGGCACGACCTCGGCCTCGGTGTCCCGCTCCAGCAGCGACCAGTGATTCTGTGCCGAGATGAACCGGGTGCGGCCCAGGCCGCGTGCCACGTGCTCGGCGTCGGCGAGCTGCCAGCCGGAGAAATTGGAGTGGCCGGCGTAGCGGATCGTGCCCTCGGTGACGAGTTCGTCCAGCGCGGCGATGGTCTCGCCGATGGGCGTCACCGGATCGGGGCTATGAATCTGGTACAGGTCGAGGTAATCGGTCTGGAGCCTGCGTAGCGATTCCGTCACGGCGCGCTTAATATACGCGCGGCCGCCTTTCGCGCCGGCCGCCGGGCCATATCCCATATCGGTTTTGCGGTGCCCGAATTTGGTGGCGAGCACGATCTCGTCGCGGCGGGTCCCCAGGACCTCGCCGAGGAGGGTCTCCGACGCGCCGTCCCCGCCGTAGATGTCGGCCGTGTCGAACAGCGTGATACCGACGTCGATGGCCGCGTCAACCACCGCACGGGTGCCGTCGACGCCGAGCCGGCGGCCGAAGTTGTTACAGCCGAGCCCGACGACGGATACCTGCAGTCCGGACGATCCAAGCGACCTGTAGCGCATACTTTCCCGCCTCGCCGAAGTTCCCAGGCGATCCTATCCGCCGGGGCCCGGGGACCTCGATCAGGGCTTGCGGGCGACCAGGGCGTAGAAGTAGGCCTCGGCCGGGTTCGGCGGCGGCGCGGACCCGGGATCGGGGCGCCACTCGGGCAGCCAGACGATCCCGGGTTCGACCAGGTCCAGGCCCTCGACCAGTCGCCGGATGTGAGCCCGGCTCCGGACGTGCGCCGACGTGGTGGCCTGGTCGTAAACCTTGGCGGCCTCGCTTACCGCCGGCGTCGCGTCGGCGGTCCCGTGCGACATGACCAGGTAACTCCCGGACGGGAACGGCTCGAGAAGCTTCCTGATGATCCCGCCCGGGTCGTCGTCGCCGGAGATGAAGTGCAGCACAGCGACGACCAGCAGGGCGACCGGCCCCTCAAAGTCGATCAGCGCCCGCAGTTCCGGGTCGGCGAGGATCTCGTCCGGCTGGCGCAGGTCGTGCTCCAGGATCGTGGTGCCGGCCAGCCCGTGCAGCAGATGCCGGCCGTGGGCCAGCACGACGGGGTCATTGTCGACGTAGACCACGCGACTGCCCGGCGCCGCCTCCTGCGCGACCTCATGCACGTTGCGCGCGGTCGGGAGCCCGGTGCCGATGTCGATGAACTGCCGGATGCCGCGGTCGGCCGCGAGGTGGCGGACGGCCCGGCCGAGGAACGCACGGTTCCACTGGAAGGAGGTGCGGACGTTGGGCAGGATCTGGGCGATCTGCCCGGCCGCCGCCCGGTCGGCCGGGTAATTGTCCTTGCCGCCGAGCAGGTAGTCGTAAATCCGCGCCGTGCTCGGTATGTCAGGCCTGAATTTCTTTTTCCAGCCCTCGTCTTCGGTCACCGTATTACTCCGTCAATGCCGTGATAAGGAAATTGCGCTGAACACGTGCATCGCGGCCGAGGCCGACCGCACATAAATGGACCTGTTATCACGGCGCGCCGAGGGGAACGCGGCGCCGCACCCCGACTGACGGGATATACCGGTCTTATCGGGCAGAACCCGGTTATTGTAGTGTCAACGCCGGCCGGCCACGGCCAGCTTACCAGCAGCGCAGAGCACACGGGCCGCGCCAGGCGCGGCGAGTACGCCAGGCCCGGCGGGTGCGCTGGGCGAGGCGGGAGTGAGACACCGCGCGGGCCAGCCCGGCCGGGCGGTCCGCCGGGGCTGCAGCCGAGTGAAAACGCATCTAATGGATTCACAAGTTGCGTGACGCAGCCTTCCGGCCAGACGCCCGAGGGCATGGCGTGAAATCCCAAATGCGTTATCATTGCTTTGGCATGCCGAAGCGCTATACCGCGAAACGCAATTGCGCCAATGATGTGCATCGGTAGGACACTTCTGGGTGACAGTTTTGTCTTACTATTTTGTGACACGTTTGTCCGGACGTCAGTGTAGCCGGTTACGACAGAACTGTCCCGGCAGTCCCGGCACCTGGAGCCTGGAAAGTGGTAAACGGCCAGGACGGATCGCTTTAGGGCGATCTGGAGAGGACAGGTGAGTCTGATGACGGAGGCGGCACACGGACCGACCGTCCTTCGCATCCTTCTCGGCACGCACTTGCGGCGGTTGCGCGAAAGCAGGCGGATCTCGGCCCAGCAGGCGGCGAAGGTCATCCGCGGATCGGAATCCAAGATCAGCCGGATCGAGCTGGGCAGGAATGCGATCAGGGAAATCGACATCCTGGACCTGCTGACCTACTACGGCGTGGACCGCGCCGAGCGCGAGCAGTTGCTGACGCTGGCGGAGCAGGCGAACCGCCCGGGCTGGTGGCACCGCCACACCGACATCCTGCCCGAATGGTTCCAGACCTACGTGGGGATGGAGGAGTCCGCGGCGTCCATCCGCATCTACGAGCCGCAGTTCGTGCCCGGCCTGCTGCAGACCGAGGATTACGCCACGGCCGTCCTGGCCCTTGGCGACTTCTCCGCCGAGGAGGCGGAACGCCACGTGCTCGTGCGCAAGGAACGGCAGCGGCGCTTCGCGAGCGGTGAGCTGAACCTGTGGGTGATCATCGAGGAGCCGGCGTTGCGGCGCCCGGTCAGCGATGCCCGCACGCAGCAAGACCAGATCAGGGACCTGCTGGAAGCGAGCGAACGGCCCAACCTCACGCTTCAGGTGGTGCCGTACGGCGTCGGGGGGCACGCGGTGCCGAGCGGGTTCAGCGTACTGCGGTTCGGCGACCGGGACCTGCCCAACATCGTCTACGTCGAGCACCTGACGAGCGCCCTCTACCTGGACAAGCAGGCCGATGTCGACCAGTACATGCTGGCGATGGAGCGGCTGAGCATCGTCAGCGCGCAGCCGTCCGCGACTCCGGACATCCTGAGGTCGATCATCGGCGAACTGGAAGGGCAGCGATGAGCCGCGTCCGTCACGGTACGGGGGCCAGCGAACTTCAGGGCATCACGTGGGTGAAGAGCAGCCGGAGCGGTCCCACCGGGGGTAACTGCGTGGAGATGGCCGTCCTGCCGGGCGGCACGGTCGCGGTGCGGAACTCCCGGCATCCCGAGGGCCCGGCGCTCGTCTTCACGGCCGCAGCGTGGGACACGTTCATCGGCGGCCTGTACCCGGGGACTTAACTGGATAGGACCTAACTGGATAAATGTGGCGGGTCCCGCTACCCCTCAGCGGGACCCGCCACTCCCCCCACGCCCGGAGCAAGCCCCGGGACGTTATCGGGCCGCTGGCCTGTCAGCCAGGACGCCCGAACTGTCAGCCAGGCCGACTGTCAGCCAGGAAGGTCGAATTCGCCGTTCTTGGCACCAGTGAGGAAGCACTCCCACTCGTGCCGGTTGAAGACGTGCGGCGTCTTGGAGCGGTCCTTGGTGTCACGGACTGCCACGCCGCCGTCGGACAGGTGGGCTATCTCTACGCACCCACCGGTGCTGCTCGCGCTGCTCTTGAACCAGCGCACTCCTGTGAGGTCGATGTCCATCAGCATTTCCTTCCGATGTCCTGCCGCTTATCTATCTGGTTCTGATTTCTGGTCCTGATTTCTGGTTCTGATTTCGGACTACCCGGGCCCGCCGGGACGATGCATCGCCCGCCCGGTACCTGGCATCGATTACACGAGATCCTCCGCCGCCCTGGAGATCAGATCCGCTGACGCCCCCGGCGACAGGGCCGCCGCCCGGAGCCGGTCGAACGCCTCCGCGCAGGTGCGCACTTCCCGGTCCTTTTCCAGGTAGATGATCCCGGCCAGGGACTCGACGTACGCCACATCGGCGTCGGCCCGCTCCGGGAACTCGAGGATGGAAAAGGGCCCTCTCAGCCCCGCGTGCGAACCGCTTTCGAACGGCAGCACCTGGAGCGTGACATTCGGCATCTTGCCGGCCTCGGTCAGCCGTGCGAGCTGACTGCTCATGATCGCGGGGCCGCCGATGGTCCGCCGGATCACGGCCTCATCCAGGATCACCCATACGTCCAGCGGCGGATTCGCGTCCAGCATCTGCTGGCGCTTCATCCGCATTTCCACCAGACGCTCGATCTGCTCGTCACTGTCACGGTTGTTCACTTCCCGCAGCACGGCCTGGGCGTACTCCGCCGTCTGGAACAGCCCGTGCACGACCTCGGTCTCGAAGCTGCGCAGCCCCGCGGCCTCAGCTTCCAGCCCGACGTAAATCCCGAACCCGGTCGGCAGTACGTCATCGTAGACCGACCACCAGCCCTTACGGTGGCCTTCGCGGGCCATGTCGACGAGTACCTGGCGCTGGGCTGGATCGGTGACCCCGTACATCTCGAGCATCGCGCTGAGGTACACCGACTTGGTCGGGGCCTTGCCCGTCTCGATGCGCGACAGCGTTGACGCGGCCACGCCGAGATGCTCGGCGACCTCTTCCAGCTTGATGGAGTGCGCCTCCCGTAGCCGGCGCAGCTCGGAACCAAGCCGCCGGCGACGCACGGTCGGACCCATCGTCACGGGCGACTCACCCCTCAGGCCCATCCGGCCGCACGATGCCCGGCTCCGGGAACCGCGGCATATACGGGCAGACCGCCAACATATGATGGCATACGGTAACCAGTTCACTTCGTACCGTTCGTTGACAACCATGACGATACAGCACCAACGGCCGGGATGAAATCCCATCCGGGATTTCATCCGAGAAATTTGTTTCATGCACTTGCGCCGCTCCATCCATCCGGACCATCATCGAATCTAACGTACGGTGATGGCATCATCACCTAATGCCTCAGCCCCGATTCGGCGCCGTCAAGGCGGCGCGGGGGGTAGGTAGGCCCGGGTTAGGCCCAATGCCGGGGAGTTAAGCGTTTCGCCTTGTAGTCAAGCGGTTTGCCGGGATCGTGGCTTCGGGCGGACATGGCAACGGAGGCTGCGGTAGGACGGGTGTCGACCAAAACGGCCCGTGTACCGGAGACCTCCGTTGCCTGCCCAGTCTGTCATCCGTTCTGCTGTCACGTCGGTCACGACGACGATCACCGTGGCCGCCGGGGTGTTTGCTGCCGGTCACCTCGGCGAGCTCACGCGGATCGTGCCGTTCGAGCTCGCCGATGCGGTGCTGGAGGAAGAAGGCGGGCTGGAGAGGCGGGTACGGCTGGCGCCGTCGCGGGCGGGCCTGTATTTCCTGCTGGCGATGTGCCTGTTCCCGCGGGCCGGTTATCGGGGAGTATGGGGCAAGCTGACCGCGGGGCTGCGGGTGCTGGGGCTGGCGGCGCCTTCGGGGAAGGCCCTGCGGGACCTGCGCCGGCGTATCGGGATCCCGCCGGTGAGGCGGCTGTTCGAGATCCTGGCCGGGCCGCTGGGGCAGCCGCGCACGCCCGGGATCATGTTCCGCGGGTACCGGACGGTCTCGTTCGACGGCTGCAAGTCGGTCAAGGTGCCCGATACGGCGAAGAACCGGGCGTGGCTGGGCAAGCAGAAGGCGTCCAACGGGGAGACCGGCTACCCGGGGCTCGCGCTGATGGCCCTGGTGGAGACAGGTACCCGGGCGCTGCTCGGCGCGGTCTTCGGCCCGGGAGCCGAGGGGGAGACGGGCCAGGCGCGGGAGCTGCTGCCCCTGCTGGATGAGTCCATGCTGGTGCTGATCGACCGCGGCTTCGACGGCGGGGACTTCCTCGCCGCGGTCGCCGCCACGAAGGCGCAGTTCCTGGTCCGGCTCACCAGCACCCGCCGCCTGCCAGTCCTGCGGCACTTGCCCGACGGGTCGTTCCTGTCAGTCATCGGCGGCGTGAAGGTCCGCATCATCACCGCGGCCGTGACCGTCACCTGCCACGACGGCACCACCTACGGCGGCACTTACCGGCTGGCCACGACCCTGCTGGGCCACCGCGCATACCCGGCGGACGCGCTGATGACGCTGTACCACGAGCGCTGGCAGCACGAGATCACCTACCTCGCGCTGCGCCACACCCTGCTTCAGGGCCGCGTGCTCCGCTCGGGGGACCCCGCCGGCATCGAGCAGGAGATGTGGGCGCTGCTGGCCGTCTACCAGGCGCTGCGGACCGCTGTCACCGATGCCGTCCAGTCCGTGCCCGGCACTGACCCCGACCGGGCCAGCTACCAGATCGCCGTCGAGACCGCCCAGAACCTCCTCATCACCGCGCAGAACATCACCGATCCCGGCGGGGACCTGACCGGCGGCATCGGCCGCGCCGTCCTCGCGAGCCTGCACGGCCCCCGGCGGCCCCGCGTCTGCGCCCGCAAGGTCAAGTCCCCGCTCAGCCGCTGGAACAAGCACCCCGACGGCAAACCCCGCGCAAACCATCGCATAACCAGCATCACCGCCCACGTCGACCCCAGCTATCACCAGCCTGCGACACGCCGCCGGAAATCCGTGACAAACGCTGAAGGACCCTAACTCCCCGGCATTGGGGTTAGGCCACGGCTGCGGCGGCGAGCACGCCGGCGCAGATGCGGGCCAGGTCATCATCGCCGGTCACGTACGGCGGCATGGTGTAGACGAGATCGCGGAACGGGCGCAGCCAGACGCCCTCCCGCACGGCCGCCTTCGTCGCCGCGGCGATGTCCACGTCGTGATCGAGCTGCACCACGCCGATCGCGCCGAGCACCCGGACGTCGGTGACCGCGGGCACGGTCCGGGCCGGGGCGAGCGCGGCGCGCAGCCCCGCCTCGATCCGGCGGACCTGCGTCTGCCAGCCGCCAGGGTACCCGGTGAGCAGCACGTCCAGCGATGCGTTCGCGACCGCGCAGGCGAGCGGGTTGCCCATGAACGTCGGCCCGTGCGCGAGCACCGGCAGCTCCCCGCCGGCGATGCCCGCCGCGACCTCCGGCGTGCACAGCGCGGCGGCCAGCGTGAGATAACCGCCGGTCAGCGCCTTCCCCAGGCACATCACGTCCGGGCTCACCCCGGCGTATCCGGCCGCGAACAGCGCCCCGCTGCGGCCGAAGCCGGTGGCGATCTCGTCGAAGATCAGCAGCACACCGTGCTCGTCGCACGCGGACCGCAGCACGCGCAGGTAGCCGGGGTCGTGAAAGCGCATCCCGCCGGCGCCCTGCACCACCGGCTCGACGATCACCGCGGCCAGCTCACCCGCGTGCCGGGCGATCAGGCCGGTCAGCTCGGCGGCGTAGCCGGGATCCAGGCCGGCCGCGAAACCGGCCGGCGGCAGGCCGGCGAAGATCTGCCGCGGCAGCACCCCGTCCCACATCCGGTGCATGCCGCCGTCCGGGTCGCAGACCGACATCGCCCAGAACGTGTCGCCGTGGTACCCGCCGCGCCAGGTGAGCAGCTTCCGCCTGGCCGCCTGGCCGCGCGAGCGCCAGTACTGAAGGCACATCTTGATCCCGACCTCGACGGCGACCGAACCGGAATCGCAGAGGAAGACGTGCTCCAGGCCGTCTGGGCTCAGCGTGGCCAGCCGGTCACACAGCCGCACCGCTCCCTCGTGCGTCAGCCCGCCGAACATCACGTGGCTCATCCGCTCCAGCTGTGACCGGGCCGCCGCGTCCAGGACCGGGTGCCGGTACCCGTGGATGGCCGCCCACCACGACGACATCCCGTCCACCAGCTCGGGAGCGCCCGGCCCGGCCAGCCGGAGCCGGACCCCGGACGCGGATTCCACCGGCAGCGGCGGATGCGTGCCCGGCATCGGCGCGTACGGATGCCAGACCCGCAGCCGGTCGGTCTCGGTGAGGTCGGCAGGCAGCATGCGCTCAGCGGCGGCTGGTGTTCCGGCCCCGCGACGATGGGCCGCGGCCGCGCTTTTCCCGCAACCGCATCGACACCTTGAGCGGGCTGCCCTCGAAACCGAACTCCTCACGCAGCTTCCGCTCCACGAACCGGCGGTAGGCGGCCTCCAGGAACCCCGTGGTGAACAGCACAACGTGCGGGGGCCGGATCCCGGCCTGCGTGGCGAACAGGACCTTCGGCTGGCGTCCCCCGCGCACCGGCGGCGGGGTCGCCGCGATCAGGCCGGTCAGCCAGTTGTTGAGACGGCCGGTCGGGACCCGGGTCTCCCAGCCCGCCAGGGCCGTCTCGATCGCCGGGACCAGCCGGTCCACGTGCCGCCCGGTGGTGGCGGAGATGTTCACCCGCGGCGCCCAGCGCGCGTTGTACAGCTGCCGGCCGATCTCGCGTTCCAGGTAGTGCTGCCGTTCCTCGTCGATCATGTCCCACTTGTTGAACGCGATGACGAGCGCCCGGCCGGCCTCGATCACCATCGAGATGATCCGCAGGTCCTGCTCGGTCAGCGGCTGGCTCGCGTCGACCAGCACCACGGCGACCTCGGCGACCTCCAGGGCGCCCGCGGTCCGCAGCGCCGAGTAGTAGTCGGCGCCCTGGCTCTCCCGGAACCGCCGCCTGATGCCGGCCGTGTCCACGAACCGCCAGGTCTTGCCGCCCAGCTCAATCAGCTCGTCCACCGGATCCCGGGTGGTGCCGGCCTCGGCGTCGACCAGCACCCGCTGCTCCCCGGCCAGCTTGTTGAGCAGGCTGGACTTGCCGACGTTGGGCCGCCCGATGAGGGCCACCCGGCGTGGCCCGGACGGCTGGGCGCGGGGCTGCGGCGGCGCTTCGGGCAGTGCCTCGAGTACGGCGTCGAGCAGGTCACCGCTGGCGCGGCCGTGCAGCGCGCTCACCGGGTAGGGCTCGCCGAGCCCGAGCGACCACAGCGCCGAGGCGGTCAGCTCCGCGGCGGCGTTGTCGACCTTGTTGGCCGCGACCACCACGGGCACACCGGAGCGGCGCAGCACGTCGGCGACGGCGTTGTCGGCGTCGGTCGCGCCCACCGTCGCGTCCACCACGAACAGCACGGCGTCGGCCGTCCGCGCGGCGATCCGGGCCTGCCCGGCGATCCGCGCGGCCAGCGATCCGGTCTTTTCCTCCGACGGCTCCCAGCCGCCGGTGTCCACGAGGGTGAACAGCCGCCCGCGCCAGTTCGCGTCGTACGCGACCCGGTCCCGGGTGACCCCAGGTGTGTTCTCGACGACCGCCAGGCGGCTGCCGAGGATCCGGTTGACCAGCGTGGACTTGCCGACGTTCGGCCGGCCGACGACCGCCACCACGGGCCGTTCGGCCAGCTGATCGTCGTCTGTTCCGCCGAACGGGCCGTCTGCGGGGTACTCGTCGTCCAGGGGGTCCTCGTCCACCTGAGGTTCCCCAGGTACCCCGGGGACGAATTCGTCGCGGGTGCTGAACCCGGCGGCCTCGTCGTCCGGGCTCACCGGGTTGTCCTGGCGGTACCGGGGAGCTTGGCGCGCTGAACGGCCAGGTCCGCGATCATCTCCACGACGTCCTCGAGCGAGAACAGCGTCGAATCGATTTCCACCGCGTCCCCGGCCTTCGCCATCTGGGCCGTGTCCATCCGGTCGCGGCGGGCCTGCTCGGCCTGGGTCGTGGTGACGGTCGCCGTGGGGTCGGCGGCCAGGTCGGCGGTGCGGCGGGTGGCGCGGGCCACCTCGCTGGCGGTCAGGAAGATCTTGACCACCGCGTCCGGCGCGACCACCGTGCCGATGTCGCGCCCCTCCGCGACGATTCCCGGCCCCTCGGCCCGGGCCCGGGCGATGATCTCGCGCTGCAGGGCGATCAGCCGCGCGCGGACCTGCGGCACCCGGGCAACGGCGGATACCGCGCCGGACACCTCGCGGCTGCGGATCGCCGCCGATACGTCCCGGCCGTCGACCGTCACCCACGGATCGTCCGGGTCAGTGCCCACCTCGATAACGGGGCCACCCACGTGCCGCGCCACCGCGTCCGCGTCCGCGTCATCGACGGGGATGCCGCGGGCCAGCAACCACCAGGTCAGGGCGCGGTACATGGCGCCGGTGTCGAGGTAGCGGAGGCCGAGGGCGCGCGCCGCCCCGCGCGAGGCGCTCGATTTGCCCGACGCCGACGGGCCGTCGACGGCGATGACGATTCCGCTGCCCGATGACTCGCCGTGACTGCCCGCAGAAATGCTCACACCCGCAAGGCTACCGGCGGACCGCCCACCCGGCGGCCGTGAGGGCGGTAATGAGCGGCCCGGCGGACTCCGGCCGGACCGAGAGCTCGGCCACCCCGACCGGCGCTCCGGGCGAGTGCTCGATACCGACGTCCTCGATGTTGACGCCGGCGCCGGCCGCCGCGGCGAACAGCCGCGCGAGCTCACCGGGCCGGTCGCTGATGACCACCTGCACGGCGACGAACGCGCGGGCCGGGCCGCCGCGCTTGCCGGGGATGCGCGCCACACCCGCCCGGCCGTGCTCCAGCAGCACCGTCAGCCCCTTGCTGGCCTCTGGTGCGGGTGAGCCCGGCCCGCCGCGCTTGCCAGGGATGGGCGCCCCCTCCGCCAGGATCCGCGCGGCCTCGGCGACGTCACCGGCTACCGCGGCCAGGACCGCCGCGACCGGGGCGGCGTTCCCGGTCAGGATCTGCGTCCACAGACCGGCGTCACCGACCGCGATCCTGGTGGCGTCGCGCAGGCCCGGTCCGGCCAGGCTGAGAGCCTCCGGCGGCACCGACTCCGGGGCCAGCTGCGCGGCCATGGCCGCGGCGACCACGTGCGGGGCGTGTGAGATCAGCGCGACCCAGCGGTCGTGGGTGTCCGCGTCGGTCACCACCGGCTCGGCTCCGCACGCCGTCACCATCGCCGTTACCGCGGCCATGGTCGCGCCGGACGTCTCGGTGGCCGGGCACAGCGCCCAGGCGCGGCCGAGGAAAAGGTCCGCCCGGGCCGCCGCCGGCCCGGACCGTTCCCGGCCGGCCAGCGGATGACCGGGCACGTAGCGGGAGATGTCGCAGCCGGCGTCCCGGGCCCGGGCCAGGGGCAGCGCCTTCACGCTGGCCACGTCGGTGTAACAGTGCGCCAGGCCCGCACGCTGGGCCGTGGCCAGGACGGTGGCCACGTCGGCGGGCGGCACGGCGATCAGCGCCACGTTCGCGGGGCCGGCCGGACAAGGACCGGGGCCGGGACCAGGGCGGCCGGGTCCGGCGGGAATTCCCAGGCTGGCCAGAACCTGTCCGGCGCCGAGATCGGCCGCGAGCGCGGCGGCCGCCGGGTCACGATCCCAGAGCCAGACGTCGGCGCCCCGGCGCCGCAGGGCAAGCGCCGCTGACGTCCCGATCAGGCCGGTGCCGATGACGACGACCTGACGCGGGACCGGCGCCTGGGTCATTGCGCGATGTCCAGCCGGAGGGCCGCCGCGCCGCGCAGGTACACGTGCTGGATCTCGCCGCGGGGACGGCTGGTCTCCACGTGCATCATGAGCCGGACCACGCGCGGCAGCGCGCCCGCCACGGGAATCTCGGTCGCGCACAGCAGGGGCACGTCATGAAAACCGATCTTGCGCGCGGCCAGCGCCGGGAACTCGGCGGTGAGGTCCGGGGTGACGGTGAACAGGACGCTGATCACGTCCTCGGGAACCAGGTCGTTGCGCGTCATGACGTCGCTGACCAGTTCGGCCGTCCCCGCCAGGATCGTCTCACGCTCATCGGCTTCGACCTGCACCGCGCCCCGGATCGCTCTGACCGGCACGTTCCCACCTCCTCGGGATCGGTCAGCGGGCCGCCCCGGGCTGACGCCCCAAGGCTATAGGCCTACCGAGGCGTACAGTTCGCCGATTTCGCGCGTCGTGAGCTCGCGGACACCGCCCGGCTTGAGGCCACCCAGCCGGATCGGGCCGACATCGGTACGCACCAGCCTGAGCACCGGATGGCCGGCCTCGGCGAGCATCCGGCGCACGATGCGCTTGCGCCCCTCGTGCAGCGTGATCTCGGCGAGCACCCGCGGCCCGGAGCGTTCCACCACCCGGAACCGGTCCGCGGTGGCCACGCCGTCTTCGAGCTCCATCCCGGTCATCAGCTTGCGGCCGAGATCCTTCGGCACCGGACCCTGGATCTCGGCCAGGTAGGTCTTGAGCACGCCGTAGCGGGGATGCGCGAGGCGGTGCGCGAGTTCACCGTCGTTCATCAGCAGCATCAGGCCCTCACTGTCGTAGTCGAGCCGGCCGACATGAAACAGCCGCTCGGCCCGGTCGCCGAGGAAGTCAGTGATGGTAGGCCGCCCGCGCGGATCGGACATCGCGGTCAGCACGCCGGGCGGCTTGCTGAAGGCCAGGTAGACGAGGTCCTGCCGGGACGGGATGCGCTTGCCGTCCACCCGGATGACCTGATGTCCGGGGTCGACCCGGGCGCCGAAGCGCCGCACCGTCTCGCCGTCGACCTCGACCCGGCCGGCCCCGATCAGCTCCTCACAATGCCGTCGGCTGCCCACGCCCGCCGCGGCCAGCACCTTCTGCAGCCGCACACCACCCGGAACGTCAGTGAGGCTGTCACGCTCGGCACCGAAATCGGCACCGAAATCGTCGTCAAGATCATCGTCGGCGTCCACCGGCGCAGGGGCGGACTGACGCGGTGGGCGGCCACTGGCGGAGGCACCCCGGCCGCCGACGGGAGACGCCCCGCCGGCGCGGCGGGGCGAGTAACCGGTGCCGCGACCGCCCGGGTTACGGCCGGGCGCGGTCATGGCCCATATCCCGTGGCCTCGTCGACATCCTCGACGCTGTCCGGCAGGAACGGCGCGAGGTCGGGCAGTTCCTCAAGGCTGGCCAGGCCGAGGCGCTCCAGGAAATAACCGGTGGTCCGGTACAGGATCGCGCCGGTCTCCGGGTCGGTCCCGGCGTCCTCCACCAGCCCGCGCAGCGTCAGCGTCCGCATCACGCCGTCACAGTTGACGCCGCGTACCGCGGAGACCCGCGCCCGGCTGACCGGCTGGCGGTACGCGACAACGGCCAGGGTCTCCAGCGCGGCCTGGGTGAGCCGGACTTCCTGGCCCTCGCTGACGAACCGCTCGACGACGGGCGCGCACTCCTCCCGGGTGTAGAACCGCCAGCCGCCGGCGATCTCGCGCAGGTCGAACCCTCGCTCCTCGGCGGCGTAGGCGGCCGCGGTGCCGCGGAGCAGGCTGGACACTTCCTCGGTCGGCCGCTCCAGCACCTGGGCGAGCACCACGGCCGGCACAGGCTCGTCCGCGACCAGCAGGATCGCCTCGAGGCTGGCGCGCAGCGGGGGAGTCCCCGGGCCGTCGAGGTCATCGGGGCGGCCCGGAGCCCCGGGAACCCCGGGAACCCCGGGAACCCCGGGACGCTGGCTTCCGTTCATGTCCTTCATGTCTGTGCGTCGTCCTCGTCCATGTCGCGCGGGTCGTCCTCGTCCATGTCGCGCGGGTCGTCCTCGTCCATGTCGCGCGGGTCGTCCTCGTCCATGTCGCGCGGGTCGTCCTCGTCCATGTCGCGCGGGTCGTCCTCGTCCATGTCGCGCGGGTCGTCCTCGTCCATGTCGCGCGGGTCGTCCTCGTCCACGTCGCGCGGGTCGTCCTCGTCCACGTCGACGGCCACGTCATCATCGTCGTCGCCCATCGCGTTCCAGGTCACGTAGATGTCCCCGAGCGGTGTGAGCTGTTCCAGGGAGATCCGGTCCTCCCGGTAGAGCTCGAGCACCGCGAGGAAGCTCGCCACGACCTCATACGTCGCCGCGCAATCCGCGGTGAGCTGCCGGAAACTGGCCCGGCGCAGCTCGCGCAGCTTAACGGCCAGCCGCCGCGCCTGCTCGCGGATGCTCACGAACGGGGCGTGGATGTGGTCGGTGGACACCGTCGGCGCCTGCCGGGGGGTGAGTACGCGCGCCGCGATCCGGGCGAATTCTACCGGGCCGAGGCCGAGCAGCACTTCGGGGAACAGTTGCGCGAACCGTAGCTCCAGCGGGACCCGGCGCGGGAACCGGCGGGCGGCCACCGCCATCCGGCCCGCGAAGACGGCGGCAACTTCCTTGTAGGCGCGGTACTGCAGCAGCCGGGCGAACAGCAGGTCCCTGGCCTCCAGCAGCGCGAGATCTTCCTCGTCCTCCACCTCGCCGGAGGGCAGCAGCCGCGCGGCCTTGAGGTCCAGCAGCGTCGCGGCGACCACGAGGAAGTAGCTGACCTGGTCGAGATCCCAGCCGCCGGAACGCTCCCGGATGTAACCGATGAACTCGTCGGTGACCTGCGAGAGCGCTACCTCGGTGATGTCTAGCTTGTGCTTGGAGATGAGGCCCAGCAGAAGGTCGAAGGGACCCTCGAACACGTCGAGGTGCACCTCGAAGCCCGATGGCCGGACGTCGCCGTCGCCCGGGCCGAACGCGCCGGGTGCGCCGTCGGTCACGTCATCAGCCGTCGTGTCCACCGCTACCTACCCACCAGGACCGGGGTCGGCGCTGGGGCCGGTGCCGTTCGGATGAGGGTCCGCGATGCGCCGGGCGAGCAAGCTCGTCTCTCTCCGGGCGTCGAGGTCGGCCAGCACCACGGCGATGGCCTCGCGGACGAGCCGGCCACGATCGGTAGTGATGCCGTAGCGGCGCAAGGTGAGCCGGGCATGCTCCAGATCGAATAGCTCGTCCGCGGACAGGTAGACGGTGATCTTATGCGTGTGCTGCTCCCGGCCACTCGCCGGACGCTGCGCGGCCACGTCCGGACCGGGCGTAGCGGGACGAAGCAGCTCCGCTATGCCCGGAAAGCTTACCCTTCGTGACCGTCCCCTGCTTGCCGCCACCGCTCCAGTACCTCCCTGGCAAGTTCACGGTAGGAACTCGCCCCCATCGACCCAGAGTCGAACCTGGTGATGGGCTCCCCTGCAACGGTAGCGTCTGGGAACCGAACGGTGCGGTTGATCACGGTGTGAAAGACCTTATCGCCGAAGCCACTGACGATATTCGTCAGCACCTCACGAGTGTGCAGCGTCCGCGAATCGTACATTGTGGCGAGAAGGCCGTCGATCTCCAGCTTCGGGTTAAGCCGGCGCGAAACCTTGTCGATCGTCTCCATCAGGAGAGCGACCCCGCGCATGGCGAAATACTCGCATTCCAGCGGGATGAGCACGCCCTGCGCGCACGCCAGCGCGTTGATCGTCAGCAGCCCCAGGGACGGCTGGCAGTCGATCATGATGACGTCGTAGTCCGCGACCACCGGCTCCAGGGCACTGCCCAGGACGTACTCGCGGCCGACCTCGTGCACGAGCTGGACCTCCGCACCCGAGAGGTCGATGTTGCTCGGCATCAGGTCCATGCCATGGACCTGCGTCTTGACCAGGACGTCGTGGGCCGTGGCGCCCCGCTCCATGAGCAGGTTGTACACGGTGGCCTCGATGTCGTGCGGCTGGATGCCGAGCCCCACCGACAGCGCGCCCTGCGGGTCGAAGTCCACCAGCAGGACCCGGCGCCCCTGCTCGGCCAGGGCCGCCCCGAGGTTGATGGTGGTCGTCGTCTTGCCGACGCCACCCTTTTGGTTACAGACAGCAACGATCCGGGCGGGGCCATGAACCTCAAGCGGCCCGGGGTCGGGGTGAGCCGCCACGGGTCGCCCGGTGGGCCCTAGCTCTGCGGCATCGGCCTCTAGCGTTCGGGTTGCCACAAGTTGCGAACCTCCCGGTGGAATGTTTTCCCGAATCTAGAGCCTCGGCTTGGCCCCGTTCAAGCTGACGCGCCGCTAAGCAACGGATATGAGAAAAAGGCCCGTCCGGGGATTATCGGAGGGCCCGCGGATGGGCGGCGGCATACACCTCGCGCAGTCTCTCCACCGTGACCAGCGTGTAGATCTGCGTAGTCGTGACCGACGCATGCCCGAGCAACTCCTGTACCACCCGGATATCGGCGCCGCCATCGAGCATATGCGTCGCAAAGGAATGCCGGAGGGTATGTGGGGACACCGGGGACAGGCTGGCGCGTTCCGCCGCGGCGCGCAGCACCGCCCACGCGCCCTGGCGGGTGAGCCGGCCCCCACGGGCGTTCAGGAACACCGCGGGCGGCACGGTCCTGCTCGCGCGAGACCCCAGAGCCGGGCGCGCCCGGACCAGATACGCCTCCAGCGCCGCAGCCGCGTACCGGCCGAGCGGCACGATGCGCTGTTTGCCGCCCTTGCCATCGAGCCGGACGGCCCGCTCACCGTCCAGCGTCAGATCGTCCACGTCCAGGCCGGTGGCCTCGGAGATCCGCGCCCCGGTCGCGTAGAGGAATTCGAGTAGCGCGCGATCCCGGAGCGCCCGGGGATCACCGGTCCGGGGAGCCGCGTCCAGCAGCCGTTCGACCTCTTCCACCGAGATGGCCTTGGGCAGCCGGCGCGGCGGCGTGGGTGGCGGCACCGGCCGCGCCGGGTCCGCCGCCGTCATGCCCTGCGCCCGGGCGAACGCGTGCAGGCCGCGCACCGCGGCCATGGCCCGCCCCGCCGAGCTGGCGGCCAGCGGCGGGTGATCCGCGTCGCCCTCCCGCAGGCTGGCCAGGTACGACGCGACGTCGGTGCCGGTCACCTCGCCGATCTTGGTACGGCCGGCCGCGGCGAGGACCTGCCGGTAGCGGGACAGGTCCCGGCGGTAGGACTCCAGCGTGTTGGCGGCCAGCCCCCGTTCCACCAGCAGGTGATCGAGATAGCCGCGGACCGCCTCGGCTGTACTGGTCAGCCGAGTACCTCCGCCATGGCGGTGAACGGCAGCCCGTGCGCGTCCGCGACCGGGCGGCAGGCGACCGCGCCATCGTGGGTGGACAGCCCGAGGGCGAGCGCGGGGTCGGCCTTCAGCGCGTCACGCCAGCCCTGGTTCGCGATCTGCACGATGAAGGGCAGCGTCACGTTGGTCAGCGCGTAGGTCGACGTGTGCGGCACCGCCCCCGGCATGTTGGCGACGCAATAGAACACCGAGTCGTGCACCCGGTACGTCGGCTCGTCATGCGTGGTGGGCCGGGAGTCCTCGAAGCAGCCGCCCTGGTCGATGGCGATGTCCACCAGCACCGAGCCGGGCTTCATCCGGCCGACCAGGTCGTTGGAGACGAGCTTCGGCGCCCGCGCCCCCGGCACGAGGACGGCCCCGATGACCAGGTTGGCGTCGGCGGTGGCGCGCTCGATCTCGTAGGCGTTGGACGCCACCGTCTGGCAGTGGCCCTGGTAGATCGCGTCCGCGGAGCGGAGCCGGGCGATGTCCAGATCGACGAGCAGCACTTCGGCCTGCATGCCCAGCGCGATCACCGCCGCGTTCATGCCGGAGACCCCGGCGCCGAGCACCACCACCTTGGCCGCGTACACGCCGGAGACGCCGCCCATGAGCACGCCGCGCCCGCCGCCGTCGCGCTGCAGGTGATGCGCGCCGACCTGCGGCGCCATCCGTCCCGCCACCTCCGACATGGGTGCGAGCAGCGGCAGCGACCCGTCGGGAAGCTGCACCGTCTCATACGCGATCGAGGTCACGCCCGCCTTCATCAGCGCGTCCGTGCACGGCCGCGACGCGGCGAGATGAAGATAGGTGAAGAGCACCTGGTCCCGGCGCATCCGGTGGTACTCCTCCGCGACCGGCTCCTTGACCTTGAGCACCAGCTCGGCGGTCTGCCACACGTCGTCCGCGTGGGGCAGGATCTTCGCCCCGGCGGACGTGAAGTCCTCGTCGGGGATGGACGAGCCGGCCCCGGCTCCCGCCTCGATCACCACCTCGTGACCGTTACGGACGAGCTCGTGCACTCCGGACGGCGTGATCGCCACGCGGTACTCGTGGTTCTTGACCTCCCGCGGGACGCCAACTTTCATGGTTTCGCCCTTCCTGGCACCGGGCGCCGTTGCGCGGTGTCATCTCCCGGGCCATTTTCCCCGGTCACTTCTCCGGCGTATCCGCCGCTCGCAGCCCTCCGAACCCTCCGGGCCCGCCGGGCCCGTCCGCGCTCGCGGCGTGCGCGGCCAGGATCCCTACGACAGCAACGCCATTATGCAGCTCACCAGCGAGAACCAGGGAGACCGCCTCGTCCAGCGGGATCCAGTCGATCAGCAGATGGGCTTCCTCGTTCTCGGGCACGAAGTCACGGTCGGCTGCCGGCACGAGTTCCAGGCCGCGGGCGAGGAAGACCCGCAGCCGCTCGGTGATGATGCCCGGTGAGCTGAAGTAGTCCACCAGCACGTTCCAGCGCGCCGCCCGGTAGCCGGTTTCCTCCAGCAGCTCACGCCGCGCGGCCTGCAGCAGCGGCTCACCGGGGACGTCGCGCAGGCCCGCTGGCAGTTCCCACAGCAGCCGCCCGACGGGGTGCCGGTACTGCCGGATCATGAGGACGCGGCGGGACTCATCGAGCGCGAGGATCCCCACCGCGCCGGGATGTCCCACCACTTCCCGTTCGGCGGTGTTTCCCTCCGGGGAGCGGATGGTGTCACTCCGCACGTTGATGATCTTGCCCCCGTAGTGCTCGGTGGAGGAAACGACGGGCCAATGTTCGGGCACATCGGCGATCGGGACCGTCATGCGCTGGCCGCCGAGCGGCCGTCGGCGGCCTGGACGTGGGCGCGGGAGCGCGCCAGGGCGGCGGTGATGAGCCCGGTGAACAGCGGGTGCGGCCGGGTCGGCCGGGACAGGAATTCCGGGTGGGCCTGGGTGCCCACGAAGAACGGGTGCAGGTCCTGGCGCAGCTCGGCGAACTCCACCAGGCGCCCGTCGGGCGACAGGCCGGAGAAGACAACCCCGGCCTTCTCCAGCCGCTCGCGGTAGGCGTTGTTGACCTCGTACCGGTGCCGGTGACGTTCCTCCACGCTGTCCTCCCCGTACAGGTCGCGGACCAGGGTCCCCTCGGCGAGCATGGCCCGGTACAGGCCGAGCCGCATCGTGCCGCCCATGTCCCGCTCCCCCGCTACCACGTCTTCCTGGTCCGCCATCGTGGCGATCACCGGGTAGGGGGTGGCGGGGTCGAACTCGGTGCTGTCCGCGCCGTCCAGGCCGGCCAGGTGCCGCGCGGCCTCGATGACCAGGCACTGCAGGCCGAGGCAGAGACCGAGCAGCGGAATGCCGTGGGTGCGGGCGTACTCGATCGCCCCGATCTTGCCCTCGATCCCGCGGACCCCGAAACCGCCGGGGATCAGCACGCCGTCCACGCCCTCGAGCTCCCGCTGGGCGCCCTCGGGGGTCTTGCAGTGATCGCTGGGCACCCAGCGGATGTTGACCCGCGCGTCGTTGGCGAATCCGCCCGCGCGCAGCGCCTCGGCCGGCGACAGGTAGGAGTCGGGCAGATCGACGTACTTGCCGACCAGGGCGATCGTGATGCTGCGAGCCGGCCGGTGCACCCGCCGCAGCAGGTCATCCCACTCGCTCCAGTCCACGTCGCGGAACGGCAGGCCGAGCCGGCGCACCACGTAGGCGTCGAGGCCCTCGGCGTGCAGCACCCTGGGGATGTCGTAGATGGACGGGGCGTCCGGCGCGGAGACGACCGCCTCCTCGTCCACGTCGCACATCAGGCTGACCTTGCGCCTGATTCCATCGCTGATCGGCCGGTCGGACCGGCACACGATCGCATCGGGCTGGATGCCGATGCTGCGCAGCGCGGCGACGGAATGCTGCGTGGGCTTGGTCTTCAGCTCCCCCGATGGCCCGATATAGGGCAGCAGCGAGACGTGCAGGAAGAAGCAGCGGTCCCGGCCGATCTCGTGCCGGATCTGGCGGATCGCCTCCAGGAAGGGCAGCGACTCGATGTCGCCGACCGTGCCGCCGACCTCGGTGATGACCACGTTGACGTCGGGACCGCCCATGTCCAGGATCCGCGACTTGATCTCGTTGGTGATGTGCGGGATGACCTGTACGGTGTCGCCCAGGTAATCGCCGCGGCGTTCCTTCGCGATCACGTCCGAGTAAATCTGCCCGGTGGTGACGTTGGCCGAGGCCTGCAGTTCGGTGTCGAGGAACCGCTCGTAGTGCCCGACGTCCAGGTCGGTCTCGGTCCCGTCGTCGGTGACGAACACCTCGCCGTGCTGGAAGGGGTTCATCGTGCCGGGGTCGACGTTGAGGTAGGGGTCGAGCTTCTGCATCGTGACGTTCAGCCCGCGAAGCTTGAGCAGCCGCCCGAGACTGGATGCGGTGAGCCCTTTGCCCAGACTGGACGCGACCCCTCCGGTGACGAAAAGATGCCTAGTAGAAGCCGGCCGTGTCCGGTGCGGTGATGCAGCCAAGGTGGGGCTCCCGTGGTCGTCGATACGGCGGTAGCTCCGCCGGTCCACGGGCCACCAGAATAACAGGCGGCAGGTCCCGCGTGCTGCATTGGCGCGGACCGGCGCTATGCGCTGGCTTTGCCGGCCATCTCCGTGGCCGCCAGGTTCCCGGGGCCGTTCGGCCGACCGTTCTCGTGCGCCTCGCCGAACCGGGCCAGCGCGACCGCACAGCAGACGGCCAGGACGAAACCCGCGATGGCCACGCCACCGAGGCCGGGCCGGGTACGGTCGCCGAGGAACACGACGCCGACCGCGGCGGGCGGCAGGGTCTCCGCCAGCACGACCCCGGCCGTGGCCACGGTGACGCTGCCCCCCTCCAGCGCGGACGCGTAGAACAGGAACGACACGATGCCCGCGGCGATCAGCGCGTAGGTGGCCGGATCCCGGATCAGGGTCAGCGGGGCGAAACCGTTGAGCACGCGCGCGGCCACGCCGAGCACGCCGTACCCGGTTCCGGCGATGATCCCGAGGACCGGGGTCCGCAGCCGGTCCGGCAGCCGCCCGGCGGCCACGCCGACCAGGGCGAGGCCCGCGACCGCGACGATCAGGGCCAGCTTGAACACCACGCCCGCCTGCGTCGCGCCCTCCGGGCCGGCCGAGCTGCCGAGCAGGCCCACGCCGGTCACCACCCCGCCGACGGCGACCCATTCCCGCCAGTGCAGCACGGCCCCGATCAGCCAGGTCGCGCAGACCGCGGTCACGGCCAGGTTCGCCGCGATCATCGCCTGGACGGCGAACAGCGGCAGCCGGTGCAATGCGACCAGCTGGGCGATAAAGCCCAGCGTGTCCAGGCCCAGGCTGGCCACGAACCGCCATTGGTGGAGCATCCGCACCAGCAGGCCCGGGTCCACGCCCGCGTGCGCCGCCCCCGCTTCGCCCGCTGCTCCCGGCGCCGGGCGGCGGCTCGCCGCACGGGCGGCGACGGCCTGCATCACGGAGGCGACGCCATAGCACACGGCCGCGACCACGGCAGCCACCAGGCTAGCTACCACAACTCACGACCTTACGCCTTGTGTACTGACTCTCCGGAACCCTTTTGCAATGCTCTACCTGGGCGAACATTCAGCTGTCGCTGAGCATTCCGAGGTCACCCTCCGGACGGGATCAGACCCCGGCGGCCTGCATCCCCCTCAGCTCGTGCTTCAGCTCCCTGATCTCGTCCCGCAGCCGCGCGGCCACCTCGAACTGCAACTCCGCCGCAGCGATGTGCATCTGCTCGGTGAGCTGCCTGATCAGCTCGATAAGGTCGTCGCGGGCCTCGCCGCTGCCCTCGCCGGGCAGCGGCTCGCCGCCGCCCGGCACGCCGGCCATCCCGGCGGCCCGCGCCGCGGCCCGGGCCCGGGACGACAGCCCGGGCACCGGCGACTTGCCGCGGCTCTGCTGCCGCCCGGCGCCCCCGATCAGCTCGTCGGTGTCGGCGTCCTCACGGACCAGCTGGTCCAGGATGTCGGCGATCCGCTTGCGCAACGGCTGCGGGTCGATGCCGCGGGCCCGGTTGTAGGCGATCTGCTTGTCCCGCCGCCGGTTGGTCTCGTCGATGGCCCGCTGCATGGACGGCGTGACCTGGTCAGCGTACATGTGCACCTGGCCGGAGACGTTCCGGGCGGCCCGGCCGATGGTCTGGATCAGCGAGGTGCCCGACCGCAGGAACCCCTCCTTGTCGGCGTCCAGGATCGCGACCAGCGAGACCTCCGGCAGGTCCAGGCCCTCCCGGAGCAGGTTGATGCCGACCAGCACGTCGAACTCGCCGAGCCGCAGCTCGCGCAGCAGCTCCACCCGCCGCAGCGTGTCCACCTCGCTGTGCAGGTAGCGCGCCCGCACGCCGTTCTCCAGCAGGTAGTCGGTCAGGTCCTCCGCCATCTTCTTGGTCAGCGTCGTGACCAGGACGCGCTCGTCCCGCTCCGCGCGCTGCCTGATCTCGTGCAGCAGGTCGTCGATCTGCCCCTTGGTCGGCTTGATCAGGACCTCCGGGTCCACCAGCCCGGTCGGCCGGATCACCTGCTCCACCACGTCGCCGCCGACGCGCTGCAGCTCGTACGGCCCTGGGGTGGCCGAGAGGTAGATGGTCTGGCCAATGCGCTCGGTGAACTCATCCCAGGTCAGCGGGCGGTTATCGACGGCGCTCGGCAGCCGGAACCCGTGCTCGACCAGGTTCCGCTTGCGGGAGACGTCGCCTTCGTACATCGCGCCGATCTGGGGCACGGTCGCGTGCGACTCGTCGATCACCAGGACGAAGTCCTCGGGAAAGTAGTCGAGCAGTGTGTTCGGCGGGCTACCCGCCTCGCGTCCGTCGATATGCCGGGAGTAGTTCTCGATGCCCGCGCAGCTCCCGACCTGCCGCATCATCTCGATGTCGTAGCTGGTGCGCATGCGCAGCCGCTGGGCTTCGAGCAGCTTGCCGCTACGTTCCAGCTCGCCGAGCCGCTCGGCCAGCTCGGCCTCGATGCCGGTGATGGCCCGCTCCATCCGCTCAACGCCGGCCACATAGTGCGAGGCCGGGAAGATGTACAGCTCCTCGTCTTCGCTGATCACCTCACCGGTCAGCGGGTGCAGCGTCATCAGCCGCTCGATCTCGTCGCCGAACATCTCGATCCGGACCGCGAGCTCCTCATACTGCGGGATGACCTCGATGGTGTCCCCGCGCACCCGGAACGTCCCGCGGGTGAAGGCCAGGTCGTTGCGGGTGTACTGCATGCCGACCAGCTGCCGCAGCATGGTGTCCCGCTCGATCGTCTCGCCCACCTTGAGGGTGAGCATGCGGTCCACGTATTCCTGGGGCGTGCCTAGGCCGTAGATACACGAGACGGACGCGACCACGATCGTGTCCCGCCGGGTCAGCAGCGAGTTGGTGGCCGAATGCCGCAGCCGCTCCACCTCGTCGTTGATCGAGGAGTCCTTCTCGATGTAGGTGTCGGTCTGCGGGATGTACGCCTCGGGCTGGTAGTAGTCGTAGTAGGAGACGAAGTACTCGACCGCATTGTCCGGCAGCATCTCCCGCAGCTCGTTGGCGAACTGGGCGGCGAGCGTCTTGTTCGGCAGCATGACCAGCGTCGGCCGCTGCAGCCGCTCGGTCAGCCAGGCGACCGTTGCGGTCTTGCCGGTGCCCGTCGCGCCGAGCAGCACGGTGTCCTGGTCGCCGGCCTGCACCCGCCGTTCGATCTCGGCGATGGCGGTTGGCTGGTCCCCCGACGGCGTCATGCCGGTGACCACGTGGAACGGCGCGACCTTGCGCTTCAGGTCGGTCACGGGACGCACGACGCCACCTCCTGGGGGTTCCAAACCGCCGGCCTCATCGCCGCGCCGGCCTCATGGTTCAACTGTAGGAGGGGGGTCTGACATTCCGCCGTCGCTAGGACCCCGACCGGGCGGCAGCGCGGTCGCGCAGGACGGCCCATACCTCGTTCACCCGGTGATCGAGGTCCTCGAGCGAGCCCGAATTGTCGATCACGATGTCGGCGATGGCGAGGCGCTGCTCGCGGCCGGCCTGGGCCGCCATCCGGTCCCGGGCGTGCTCGGGTGACAGCCCGCGCGCGGTGATCAGCCGCTGGGCCTGCTGGTCTTCGGGCGTGTCGACGACGATCACGGTGTCGAAGCCGCGGGACAGCCCGTTCTCAGCCAGCAGCGGAACGTCGTGCACGATGATGGCCGACGCGCCCAGCGGGCCCGGGGCCGCGATCGCCTCCTGCTCCATCTGGCGCATCCGCTCGTGCACCAGCGGGTGGACGATGGCGTTGAGCTTGGCGCGCAGGTCCGGCTGGGCGAAGACGAGCTGGCCGAGCCGTTCCCGGTCCAGGCGGCCGTCCGGCCGGAGCACCTCCGGGCCGAACACGTCGGCGATCTGCCCCAGTCCCGGGGTGCCGGGCTCGACGACCTCCCGCGCGGCCACGTCCGCGTCCACGATCGCGGCGCCGCGCGCGGCGAGGCGTCGCGACACCTCGCTCTTGCCGGAACCGATCCCCCCGGTAAGCCCGGCTCGAAGCACGCGATCCCACCCCCTAGTCAGAAAGGCGAACGGAGTCAGAAAGGCGAACGGAGTCAGAAAGGCGAACGGAGCCGCAAATGCGAACGGGCGGAGTCTCCACGGCAAGCCGCGGAAAACTCCACCCGTTCATGGTCCCGGGGACCGGTGCTGAGCCCCGGGCTCAGCCCTGGTTGCCGGACAGCTTGTCGCGCAGCGCCGCGAGGGCCTCATCGGAGGCCAGGGCGCCGCCGCCCGAACCGCCGCCGCCCGGACGGGCCCCGCCCCGCTGGCCGCCTGGCGAGCCGGCGGAGCTGGCGGAGCTAGCGGAGCTAGCGGAGGAGGTGCTGGAGCTGGTCGCGGACGACGGCGTGGCCGCCGCCCTGTCCTCGCCGCCCTCGGCCGCGTCACTGTCGGCCTTGCGGGCCTCCTCGACCTGCCGCCGGTGCGCCTCGTAGCGGGACCGCGCCTCCGCGTACTGGCGCTCCCACTCCTCGCGCTGGGCGTCGTAGCCCTCGAGCCACTCGCCGGTCTCGGAGTCGAAGCCCTCCGGGTACTCGTAGTTGCCCTGCTCGTCGTAGGACGCGGGCATGCCGTACAGCGTCGGGTCGAAGTCGTCGCCGACCGCCTCGCCGATGGTGCCCTCGTTGGCCTGCTTGAGCGACAGCGAGATCCGCCGCCGGTCCAGGTCGATGTCGATGATCTTGACGAAGATCTCGTCGCCCACCTGTACGACCTGCTCCGGGATCTCCACGTGCCGGTCCGCGAGCTCGGAGATGTGCACCAGGCCCTCGATGCCCTCTTCGACCCGCACGAACGCGCCGAACGGCACCAGCTTGGTGACCCGGCCGGGCACGACCTGGCCGATCTGGTGTGTGCGGGCGAACTGCTGCCACGGGTCTTCCTGGGTGGACTTCAGCGACAGCGAGACCCGCTCGCGGTCCATGTCCACGTCCAGCACCTCGACCGTGACCTCCTGGCCGACCTCGACGACCTCGCCGGGGTGGTCGATGTGCTTCCAGGACAGCTCCGACACGTGCACCAGGCCGTCCACGCCGCCCAGGTCGACGAACGCGCCGAAGTTGACGATGGACGACACGACGCCCTTGCGGATCTGGCCCTTCTGCAGGGTGTTGAGGAAGGTGTGGCGGACCTCGGACTGGGTCTGCTCCAGCCAGGCTCGGCGGGACAGGACCACGTTGTTGCGGTTCTTGTCCAGCTCGATGATCTTCGCCTCGAGCTCCCGGCCTACGTACGGCTGCAGGTCGCGCACGCGGCGCATCTCCACCAGCGAGGCGGGCAGGAAGCCGCGCAGCCCGATGTCGAGGATGAGGCCGCCCTTGACGACCTCGATGACGGTGCCCGTGACGACGCCGTCTTCTTCCTTGATCTTCTCGATCGTGCCCCAGGCGCGCTCGTACTGCGCGCGCTTCTTGGACAGGATCAGGCGTCCCTCCTTGTCCTCCTTCTGCAGGACAAGGGCCTCGATGTGGTCACCTGCCTTGACCACATCGTGGGGATCGACATCGTGCTTGATCGACAGCTCGCGAGAGGGGATCACGCCCTCTGTCTTGTAGCCGATGTCGAGCAAGACCTCGTCTCGATCGACCTTGACGACGGTGCCTTCGACAATGTCGCCGTCGTTGAAATACTTGATGGTCTCATCGATCGCGGCGAGGAATGCCTCCTCGGACCCGATGTCGTTGACCGCTACCTTGGGGGTCGAGTTGGCTTCTGTACTGCTCGTCATGTGTGGGTTGGCTCCGGATGCGGACAGGAATATGAGGGCGCGCTGAACCCCGGTGTACCCGCCGGAAGGACCAGAATCGCGAAACCTGCCGGAGCCGGCCTAAACCGCCTCGCGGAACGGCCGACGGCCGCCGGTGAGGTCAAGTGACAGACGGACCACACGAGACACAACGCAGCGTTCAGAATATGAGAGCAATGGCCCTGGGTCAATCGGAGCCACCGCCGCCGGCCCGATACCGGCCGGCCCGCGCGTAGCGCCGGCCATCAGTGAGCGGCATCCCACCAGCTAAATCCGGAGCCGACGGAAACCTCGAGCGGGACCCGCAGGTCGGCCGCGGCTGCCATCTGCGTGCAGACCAGGTCGCGCAGCGCGTCGAACTCGCCGGGCGCCACTTCGAAGATCAGCTCGTCGTGCACCTGGAGCAGCATCCGGGACTTCAGGTTCCGGTCGCGGATCGCGCGGTCCACGGCCAGCATCGCCATCTTGATGATGTCAGCCGCCGACCCCTGGATGGGGGCGTTGAGCGCCATCCGCTCGGCCATCTCCCGGCGCTGCCGGTTGTCGGAGGTGAGGTCGGGCAGGTAGCGGCGCCGGCCGAACATGGTCTGCGTGTAGCCCTCCTGGCGGGCCCGGGCCACGATGTCCCGCAGGTAGTCCCGGACCCCGCCGAACTCCCTGAAGTATTCCTCCATCAGCGCCCGCGCCTCGTCGGCGGGGATGTGCAGCTGCGAGGACAGCCCGAAGGCGGACAGCCCGTAGGCCAGCCCGTAGTTCATCACCTTGATCCGGTTCCGCAGCTCCCCGTTGATCTGCTCCGGCGGCAGGCCGAAGACCCGCGAGGCGGTCGCCGCGTGGAAGTCGTGGCCGGACTCGAACGCGGCGATCAGCGCCTCGTCCCCGGACAGGTGGGCCATGATCCGCAGCTCGATCTGGCTGTAGTCCGCGGTGAGCAGCGTCTCGTACCCCGCGCCGACGATGAACGCGCGCCGGATGCCGCGGCCCTCCTCGGTGCGGATCGGGATGTTCTGCAGGTTCGGGTCGGTGGAGGACAGCCGGCCGGTCGCGGCGATCATCTGGTTGAACGTCGTGTGAATGCGGCCGTCCTGGCCGGCCATCGGGATCAGCGAGTCGACGATGCTCTTCAGCTTGGCCACGTCCCGGTACCGGAGCAGGTGCTCCAGCACCGGGTGCCCGGTCTGGGCCAGCAGGCTGGTCAGGGCGTCGGAGTCGGTGGTGTAACCGGTCTTGATCCGCTTGGTCTTGGGCAGCCCCAGCTCGGCGAACAGCACCTCCTGCAGCTGCTTGGGCGAGCCGAGGTTGAACTCGTGCCCAGTGACCGCGAACGCGGCCTGCTCGGCCGACTTCACCTCGCCGTGCAGGGTCGCGGACATGTCGGCCAGGTGATCGGTGTCGGCGGCGATCCCGGTGCGCTCCATCCGCGCCAGCACGCCGACCAGCGGCAGCTCGACGTCCTGCAGCAAGGTGGCCGCACCGCGCCGCTCCAGGTCGGCGCCGAGCGCGTCGGCCAGCTCCGCGGTCGCCCGGGCGTGCAGCACCAGGTTGGCAGCGGCGTCTTCCTCGCCGGAACCGTCGAGAGTGAGCTGTTCCGGCACCCCGGAGTCGTCGCGGAGCTCCTTGCCCAGGTAGCGGAGAGTCAGGTCACCCAGGTCGAAGGAGCGCTGCCCGGGCAGGGCCAGGTACGCGGCCAGCGCGGTGTCGCTGGTCAGCCCCGCGAGCTCGAAGCCGTGCGCGGCGAACGCGTGCATTGGGCCCTTGGCGTCGTGCAGGGCCTTCGGCAGGTCCCCGGCGGCGAGCCAGCCGGCCAGGGCCTGCTCGTCGGACTCGGTCAGCGCGGTCGGGTCGAGGTAGGCGCCGTGGCCGTCCGGGGTGGCGATGGCGATCCCGGTCAGCGTCCCGGTGCCGCGGCCCCAGGTGCCGCTGACCGCCACCCCGGTGCGAGTGGTCTGGCCGGCCTGGGCGCGCTGAGGAACGTCGGCGGTGTGGTCGGAGATCCATTCGGCCACCTCGTCCGGGCCGGGCAGCGTCACCTCGGCCTCGAACCCGGCGGCCGGCTCGGCGGCCGCGGCCGCACCGGCCGCGATGCCGCAGATGCCGTCGGGCAGCGTGGCGTAGAGGCGCTCGCGCAGCACGCGGAACTGCAGGGTGTCGAAGAGCTGGTGGATCTGCTCCCGGTCCCAGACGCGCGGCACCAGCTCGCCCGGGCCCGCACCGATGTCGCTCAGCGGAACGTTCCGGACCAGCGCGGTCATCTGCCGGTTGCGCAGCACGTCGCCGAGGTGCTCCCGCAGCGCCTCGCCGGCCTTGCCCTTGACCTCATCGACCCGGTTGACGAGCTGCTCCAGTGAGCCGAACTCCCTGATCCACTTGGTCGCGGTCTTCTCCCCCACCCCCGGGATGCCCGGCAGGTTGTCGCTGGGGTCGCCCCGGATGGCGGCGAAGTCGGGGTACTGCCCGGGAGTGAGGCCGTACTTCTCCTCGACGGACTCCGGCGTGAAGCGCGACATGTCGCTGATGCCCCGGCGCGTCATCAGCGCCGTCACGTGGTCGTCGACGAGCTGGAGCACGTCACGGTCGCCCGTGACGATCAGCACGTCCATGCCCTCGTTCTCGGCCCGGGTGGCGAGGGTGGCGATGAGGTCGTCGGCCTCGAAGCCGGGCGCCGACAGCCGGGCGATGCCGAGCGCGTCCAGGACCTCGAAGATCAGGCTGAGCTGGCTGCGGAAATCCTCCGGTGTCTCCCGCCGGTTGGCCTTGTACTCGACGTACTGCTCGTGCCGGAAGGTGGGCTCGCTGCGGTCGAACGCCACCGCGACGTGCGTGGGCTGCTCGTCGCGCAGCACGTTGATGAGCATGGCCGTGAATCCGTACACGGCGTTGGTGGGCTGGCCGGTGGTCGTCGAGAAGTTCTCGGCCGGCAGCGCGAAAAACGCACGGTAGGCCAGCGAGTGCCCGTCGAGCAGCAGTAGCCGGCCGGGGGAGCTATCCGTGTTCTTCGTCGCCACGGGTCAAATCCTATGGTCAAAGTGATGCGGCCTGGCGGCAAGCGCCGCCGGGCCGCACCCGAGATCACCGCGTCATCGTTACGAGCTGAACGCGAACATCGTCGTCGAGCTCAGGGTCTGTCCCGCGCAGAGCTCGGTGGACGGGAAATTCGGCTGGCTGGGCGAGTTCGGGAAGTGCTGGGTCTCGAACGTGCAGCCTGGGCCCTGGGCAGTAGGACTCGTGGCACGCGGCGCGTCCCACCCCGGATCACACCAAGCCAGCGACGTATCGGCGCAGCGCAACGGGCCCGTTGCAACGGCCTGCAACGGTGAACATTGGGCGACGAGATGCCGGCCGGCCACCGTCGGCGAGGTAGATCGCCTTTGCACTGTACGGTGGTAGCTCGCTAACGTGGTGCTAGAGTCCGGGGAGCTAAGTAGAGAACGTGTCCGACCGGGGAAGGCGGATACGGCACCAAAGGCGCCCCGGGCTCCCCCATTGTCCCGATCCGGTCAGCTGTCCCGATCCGGTCAGCTGTCCCGATCCGGTCAGCTGTCCCGATCATCCCCGGGATTCGGTCAGGACGAGGGTGATTCCGTCTGCTGCGATGCCGACACCGAGCCGTCGATCACCGCTTCGGCGACCCTGCGCATCGTGAGCCGACGGTCCATCGAGGTCTTCTGAATCCACCGGAACGCCTCCGGCTCGGTCATCCCGTGCTCGGCCTGGAGCAGGCCCTTGGCGCGGTCCAGGACCTTGCGCACCTCGAGCCGCTCGCGCAGGTTGCCCACCTCGGATTCGAGCGACATGATCTCCTGGAAGCGGCTGACCGCCATCTCGATGGCCGGCACGAGGTCGGCCTTGGTGAACGGCTTGACCAGGTAGGCCATGGCACCCGCGTCGCGGGCCCGCTCGACGAGTTCACGCTGGGAGAAGGCGGTCAGGATGACCACCGGCGCCAGCCGCTCGGCCGCGATCCGCTCCGCGGCCGAGATGCCGTCCAGCACCGGCATCTTGACGTCCAGGATGGCGAGCCCGGGCCGGAGGGCGGTCACCCGTTCGACCGCCGCCGCACCGTCCCCGACCTCGGCAACGACGGCGTAGCCCTCTTCTTCCAGCATTTCCTTGAGGTCCAGGCGGATCAGCGCCTCATCCTCGGCGATAACGACTCGCAGCTGCTTCTGGCTCACGCTGACGAGCGTACAGGCAGCGGGTACATTAGGGTTAAGTCGCTCCCCCGGCACGAAGACGGCGGGCGCGCCTAGCCGATGTATACGTGTGAAGATGCATGCCGGGATGGCGGAATCGGTTTACGCGGATGTCTCAAAAGCATCTGCCCGAAAGGGCATGCGGGTTCGAATCCCGCTCCCGGCACAGAGTCCCTGACGTTTCCGCTTCGGCGTCCGGCAGGCCGCCAGAATTGGCGGTATCTCATGCGACGATTAGGCCGTGTACCCGCTGCACGGAAGTGAAAAGCACGTCCAGGCATTGGCCGTGTCTGTTTCCCCGGCATGGCATGGTCCAGGAAGAAAGCACGGGCGCACCATCGAGCTGGCCCTGGCAGCGAGCGATCGTAACGACGTATCCGGGCTTTTTACCCGGGGTTTGGTAAGTATTCGGAAATCATATGGTCGCCCAGAGCATCTGCCCAGGTCAGCCTATGCATACCGGGCCGGGAACCACAGTGCTTCCGAATAGTTACGGGGTTTGTTTGCAAGTATTCGGAAAACATGTGCTCGCCCGGGGCATCTGCCCAGCTCAGCCTATGGATACCGGGCCGGGAACCACAGCACTTCCGGATAGTTACGTTTGTTTCACTCGGCTGACTGTCGCGTGACAAACCGGGTCCGGCGGAGGCTGGCTGACGGAGACCACTGGTACGAATACCCGCGCTACTTTTTCTCCAATAGATCCACGGACATTTCTCCAATAGATCCACGGACATCCTCGGGCTGTGCGGCCAGGCTCTGGACCAGCCCGGGGTCAGCTCGCGGTTGTCGCGCCGCAATATGCTGCCCGGTGGCACGGCGGAATGCGGTGGCGCGGCTGGATGAGTTTGCCGGGCCGAAGCTCTGAGCCGCGGTGCGGGTGCGGTCCCGGTCCTAGAGCTGGATCTGGGGATACAACGGGTACCGGGCCAGGAGGTCGGCGCAGCGGGCGCGGCACGCCTCGGCGACGCCCGCGTCGATCATGTGCTTGGCCCTGGAACCGGCCTGCGGGGTGGTCGCCCTCAGCGCGGTGGTCATGATGTCCGCGACTTCGTCGAGGTCGACGGTTCCCAGGCCGAGCGTGGTCAGGGCGGGCGTGCCGAGCCGGATGCCGGAGGTGTACCAGGCGCCGTTCGGGTCGCGCGGGACCGAATTGCGGTTGGTGACGACGCCGGCCTTAAGCAGCGCCGCCTCGGCCTGACGGCCGGTCAGCCCGAAGCTGGCCGCGACGTCCGCCAGCACCAGATGGTTGTCGGTCCCGCCGGTGACCAGGCGGGTGCCCCGCCGCAGCAGCCCGTCGGCCAGGGCCCGGGCGTTGGCGACGATACGCTCCGCGTAGCCGGCGAAGCCGGGCTGGCGCGCCTCGGCCAGGGCGACGGCCTTGGCCGCGATCACGTGCGGGAGCGGGCCGCCGAGGACCAGCGGGCAGCCCCGGTCGACATAGGGCGCGTAGTCCGGCGTGCACAGCACGAGACCGCCACGGGGACCGCGCAGGGACTTGTGCGTCGTGCTGGTGACGATCTCGGCGTGCGGCACCGGGTTGAGGTCCCCGGTCAGCACGCCCCCGGCGACCAGCCCGGCGAAGTGCGCCATGTCAACCATGAAGGTCGCGCCCGCCTCGTCGGCGATCTCGCGGAGCAGCCGGAAATTCGGGTTGCGCGGGTAGGCCGAATACCCGGCGACCAGGATGAGCGGCCTGAACTCGCGGGCCCGGGCGGCGATGGCGTCGTAGTCGAGCAGCCCGGTGCCCGGGTCGGTGCCGTAGTTCGCCTGGTCGAACATCTTGCCGGAGATGTTGGCGCGGAACCCGTGGGTCAGGTGACCGCCCGCGTCCAGCGCCATGCCCATCATCCGCTGCGCGCCGAACTCGCCCCGCAGTTGCTGCCATGCGGCCGGCTCCAGGCCGTCGACGTTCTTCGCGCCGTGGCGGTCCAGGAAGGGGCGCTCGACCCGGCGGGCGAGGATCGCCCAGTACGCGACGAGGTTGGCGTCGATGCCGGAGTGCGGCTGGACGTAGGCGTGGTCCGCGCCGAACAGCGCGGTGGCGTGGCCGGCGGCCAGCGCCTCGACCTGGTCCACGACCTCGCAGCCGGCGTAGAAGCGGTGGCCGACCGTCCCCTCGGCGTACTTGTCCGACAGC
Organism: uncultured Actinomycetes bacterium; assembly: GCA_963805255.1. Lineage (GTDB taxonomy): Bacteria > Actinomycetota > Actinomycetes > Streptosporangiales > Streptosporangiaceae > Bog-532. The sequence continues at coordinate 379,467 of CAWDTK010000019.1, read as the reverse complement.
CATGTGCCCATGGCCATCAAGACGGCGGGCGAGGCGTAGTTCTCCGACGCGATGAGCTTGAGCTGGCGGCGCTGGCTGGTCAGCTCGTCGGCGATGGCGCGGGCCACGGCGGGTTCGGACGCCGCGATCACCTCGAGCATCGCGCCGTAGCCGGCCGAGACGGCGGATGCCGCGTCCGCGCCGCAGGCATTGTCAGCCGCCGAACGGGCCTGGGTGAGGGTGGTATCGGTCTCGGCCATGGCTCCTTCTTCCCGGGCATGAGGACAGGACGTTCGCCCAGGCGCGCGGCTGGCCGGCTCGCGGCGGGCCGCTCCCCGGTGGTTCTCCACCTCAGCGCCAGTCACGGCCCGGTAAAACTTTACCGCAGACGGCGGCGCGGGGCGGTGCTGGGCTTCAGCCGATGGGGCGGGCCGTGGGGGGGATCGCCACTGGGAGCACCGTGTCGCCGCTCAGGTACCGGTCCAGGCCGGCGGCGGCGCTGCGGCCCTCCGCGATGGCCCACACGATCAGCGACTGGCCGCGGCCCATGTCCCCGGCCACGAACACGCCCGGCACCGAGGTAGCGTACGCGCCGTCACGCGCCACGTTCCCCCGGGCGTCGAACTCGACACCGAGGTCGGACACCAGCCGGGACCGTTCGGCACCCGTGAATCCCATCGCGAGCAGCACCAGATCAGCGGGCAGATCCCGCTCGGTGCCCGCGGCCGGCTCGAAACGGCCACCGGTGAATTCCACCTCGACCAGCCGCAGGGCGCGCACGTGCCCGGCCTCGTCACCCACGAACTCCTGGGTCGAGACGGCGTACACGCGCTCGCCGCCCTCTTCGTGGGCGCCGGACGTGCGGAAGATCATCGGGTAGGTGGGCCATGGCTGGTGGCCCGAACGCAGCTCCGGCGGCCGGGCCATGATCTCCAGCTGGGTCACCGACGCCGCCCCCTGGCGGTGGGCCGTGCCGAGGCAGTCCGCGCCGGTGTCGCCGCCGCCGATGATCACCACGTGCTTCCCGCGCGCGCTGATCGCGGGCTCGGCGACCGGGCCCCGCGCGGCGGGCCCGCCGGACTCGCCGGGCGCGCCGGCCGCGGCCACGACCCGGTTGGACAGCGGCAGGTAGTCCATGGCCTGGTAGATACCGTCGAGGCCGGCGCCGGGCACCGGCAGGCCGCGGGGCACGGTCGCGCCGCCGGCGAGCATGATCGCGTCGTATTCGGCCCGCAGATCGCCGGCGGTGATGTCGGTGCCGGCGGTCACGTTGCACCGGAACTCGGTGCCCTCGGCGCGCATCTGCGCCAGCCTGCGGTCCAGGTGGCGCTTTTCCATCTTGAACTCGGGGATGCCGTAGCGGAGCAGGCCGCCGGGGGCGTCGGCGCGCTCGAACACGGTGACGTCGTGGCCGGCGCGGGTCAGCTGCTGCGCAGCGGCCAGGCCGGACGGCCCGGAGCCGATCACGGCGACCTTCTTGCCGGTCCGGACCGGCGCGGGGAGGGGCTGTACCCAGCCCTCGGCCCACGCGCGGTCGATGATCTCCACCTCGATCTGCTTGATGGTCACCGGGTCGGAGTTGATCGCGAGCACGCACGCGGACTCACACGGGGCCGGGCAGAGCCGCCCGGTGAACTCGGGGAAGTTGTTGGTCGCGTGCAGCCGTTCGGACGCCTCGTACCAGTCGTGCCGCCAGACCAGGTTGTTCCACTCCGGGATGAGGTTCCCGAGCGGGCAGCCGGTATGGCAGAACGGGATGCCGCAGTCCATGCAGCGCCCGGCCTGCCGCTCCAGGCGCCCGGCGGGGAAATCGGTGTACACCTCACGCCAGTCCCGGATGCGCACGTCCACCGGCCGGCGGGCGGGCGTCTCACGCGGGGTGGTCATGAATCCCTTGGGATCGGCCATCGGGCGGTCGTCCTTCTCTGTGCTGGTCGAACTGGGCTGGTCGAACTGGGCTGGTCGAACTGGGCTGGCCGAACTGGGCTGGCCGTGCTGTGCTGGCCGTGCTGTGCTGGCCGTGCTGTGCTGGCCGTACTGTGCTGGCCGTACTGGGGTAGGTCTTACTCGTGGTGCGTGGGGGACCCGGCGCCGTTGACGGGTCCCGCCACCTGGGCGGCAGTCCACTCGGAGGCCGCCACCCAAGCTGGGGAAACCTCAGCCGTGCGACGCGGCCATGACGGCCTCGTTGACGTCGCGGCCCTCGCGCTCGGCCATCTGGGTCGCGCTCAGCACCCGCTTGTAGTCCTTCGGCATGATCTTGCCGAACCGGGCCAGCGCGGCGTCCCAGTCCTCCAGCAGGCGGACCGCGACCGGCGACCCGGTTTCGGCGGCGTAGCTCTCCACCACGTCGCGGAGGAAGGCGGCGTCGTCACCGTCCATCGGGTCCAGGTCGACCATCTCGGCGTTCACCCGGTGCGCGGGCAGGTCGAGCACGTACGCGAGGCCCCCGGACATACCGGCCGCGAAATTCCGGCCGATGGGACCAAGGACGACCACCCGGCCGCCGGTCATGTACTCGCAGCCGTGGTCGCCGACGCCCTCGGCCACGGCCAGCGCGCCGGAGTTGCGCACACAGAACCGCTCGCCCACGATGCCGCGCAGGAAGATCTCCCCCGCGGTGGCGCCGTAGCCGATCACGTTCCCGGCGATGATCTGCTCGTCGGCCGCGAAGTTGGCCTCGGGATCGGGGGCCACGATGACCCGGCCGCCGGACAGGCCCTTGCCCAGGTAGTCGTTGGCGTCCCCGGAGAGCCGCAGCGTGATGCCGCGGGGCAGGAACGCGCCGAACGACTGCCCGGCCGAGCCGCGGAACGAGATGTCGATCGTGTTGTCCGGCAGGCCGTCGGCGCCCCACCGCTTGGTCACCTCGTAGCCGAGCATGGTGCCGACGGTCCGGTTGACGTTCCGCACGGGCAGCTCGAGGCGCAGCGGCGTGCCGTCCTGCAGGGCGCCCTCGGCCAGCTGGATCAGCGTGTTGTCGAGCGCGCGCTCGATCCCGTGGTCCTGGGTGGTGGTGTTGCGGCGCGCGGCGCGCGCGGGCAGCTCCGGCATGTACAGCACCGGCGCCAGGTCGAGCCCGCGCGCCTTCCAGTGCTCGACGGCGGGCGCAGCCTCGAGCACGCTCGCCTGGCCGACCGCCTCGGCCAGGGTGCGGAAGCCCATCTGCGCCAGGTACTCGCGCACCTCTTCCGCGATGAACTCGAAGAAGCTGACCACGAACTCCGGCTTGCCGTTGAACCGCTTGCGCAGTTCCGGGTTCTGCGTGGCGATCCCGACCGGGCAGGTGTCCAGGTGACAGACGCGCATCATGATGCAGCCCGACACGACCAGCGGAGCGCTGGCGAAGCCGAACTCCTCCGCGCCGAGCAGCGCGGCGACGACCACGTCGCGGCCGGTCTTGAGCTGCCCGTCGGCCTGGACCACGATCCGGTCGCGGAGCTTGTTGCGCAGCAGCGTCTGCTGGGTCTCGGCCAGCCCCAGCTCCCACGGCGTCCCGGCGTGCTTGAGGCTGGACAGCGGGGCCGCCCCGGTGCCGCCGTCGTGGCCGGAGATGAGCACCACGTCGGCGTGCGCCTTGGACACGCCCGCCGCGACCGTGCCCACCCCGACCTCGGAGACCAGCTTGACGTGCACCCGCGCGGCCGGGTTGGCGTTCTTGAGGTCGTGGATGAGCTGGGCCAGGTCCTCGATGGAGTAGATGTCGTGGTGCGGCGGCGGGGAGATCAGTCCCACGCCGGGCGTGGAGTGCCTGGTCCGGGCGATCCACGGGTACACCTTGTGCCCGGGCAGCTGGCCGCCCTCGCCGGGCTTCGCGCCCTGCGCTATCTTGATCTGCAGGTCGTCGGCATTGGCCAGGTAGTGACTGGTGACGCCGAACCGTCCGCTGGCCACCTGCTTGACCGCGGAGCGGCGCAGGTCGCCGTTCGCGTCGCGGGTGAAGCGCTCCGCGTCCTCGCCGCCCTCGCCGGTGTTGGACCGGCCGCCGATGCGGTTCATCGCGATGGCGAGCGTCTCGTGCGCCTCGGCGGAGATCGACCCGTACGACATGGCGCCGGTGGAGAACCGCCGGACGATGCTGGAGACCGGTTCGACCTCCTCAATGGGGATGGGCGGGCGCGCGCCGGGCGCGTCCACGCCCTTGATGCGCATCAGCCCGCGCAGCGTCATCAGCTGCGCCGCCTGGTCATCGACCAGGGACGTGTACTCCTTGAAGATCTCGTACCGGCGGCTGCGCGTGGCGTGCTGCAGCTTGAAGACCGTCTGCGGGTTGAACAGGTGCGCCTCGCCCTCCCGGCGCCACTGGTATTCCCCGCCGATTTCCAGCCGCCGGTGCGCGGGCTGCACGCCGCCGGGCGGGCAGGCGCTGGCCACCCGCCGTTCCGTCTCCGCAGCCAGCACGTCGAAGCCCACGCCGCCGAGCCGGGAGGTCGTCCCCTGGAAACAGGTGCTGATGATCTCGTCGCCGAGACCGACCGCCTCGAAGATCTGCGCGCCGCTGTAGGAGGCGACGGTGGACACGCCCATCTTGGACATGATCTTCAGCAGGCCCTTGCCGAATGCCTTGATCAGGCTGGCGGCGGCCTTGTCCTCGGTGATGCCCTCCAGCACGCCGCAGCGGGCCATGTCGCGGACCGTCTCGACGGCCAGGTACGGGGCGACCGCGGAGGCGCCGTACCCGATCAGCAGGGCCACGTGATGGCTCTCGCGGGCGTCACCGGCTTCCACCACCAGGCCCACCTTGGTGCGGGCCTTCTCCCGGATCAGGTGGTGGTGCACCGCGCCGGTGAGCAGCAGTGACGGGATCGGGGCGGTGCTGGCCCGGGGGGGCGGCCCCCCGGAACCCCCCGCTGCGCTTCGCGCCCCGTTAGTGGTGCCCGCCGTATCGTCGCGCGGCCGGGAAGGCCTGGCGGCCTCCCGCGGCTGCGCGATCCCGGGGCTTCGCCACTCGCCACCCGCCATAGCGGCCCGGCTTCGCCCCTCGCCACTCATCGTCGGGTCGTCGACGCCGCGGTCGGACAGCACGATGATCCGCGCGCCCTCGTTGATCGCCTCCGACACCTCCCAGCAGATTTCGGTCAGGCGCTGGCGCAGGGCCTCTCCCCCGCCGGCCGCGTCGTACCGCCCGTCGACCACGTGCGCCGCGAAGCCGGGCAGGTCGCCGTCGGAGTTGATGTGCACGATCTTGGCCAGGTCGCTGTCGCTGATCACCGGGTACGGCAGCACCACCTGGCGGCAGGAGGCCGGGGACGGCTCGAACAGGTTGCGTTCCGGGCCGGTCGTGCCGGCCAGCGAGGTGATCAGCTCTTCCCGGATGGCGTCCAGCGGCGGGTTGGTCACCTGCGCGAACATCTGGGCGAAGTAGTCGAAGACGAGCCGCGGCCGGTCGGACAGCACCGCGACCGGGGTGTCGGTGCCCATCGACCCGATCGGCTCCGCCCCGGTGCGGGCCATCGGGCCGAGGATGATGCGCAGTTCCTCTTCGGTGTAGCCGAACATCCGCTGCCGGGTGACCAGCTCGTCCGCGGCGGGCAGCGGCCGCTCCCGGGGCGGCAGGTCGTTCAGGTGCACCTGGCCGGCGTGCAGCAGTTCCTCGTACGGGTGCTCCTCGGCCAGCGCCGCCTTGACCTCCTCGTCTTCCACGATCCGGCCGGTGCCGGTGTCGGCGAGGAAGATCCGGCCGGGCTGGAGCCGGCCCTTGCGTACGACGGTGGCGGGGTCGATGTCCAGGACGCCGACCTCACTGGCCAGGATGACCAGGCCGTCGCGGGTGATCCAGTACCGGCCGGGGCGCAGCCCGTTGCGGTCCAGCACCGCGCCGATCACGGTCCCGTCGGTGAACGCGATCAGGGCGGGGCCGTCCCACGGCTCCATCATGGCCGCGTGGAACTCGTAGAAGGCCCGGCGCGCCGGGTCCATCTCCTCGTGGTTCTCCCACGGCTCGGGGATCATCATGAGCATCGCGTGCGGCAGCGACCGGCCGCCCAGGTGCAGCAGCTCGAGGCATTCGTCGAAGCTGGCGGAGTCGCTGCCGTCGGGGTCCAGGACCGGGAAGATCCGGTCGATGCCCCGCCCGTCGGCGGAGTCGGGGATCAGGCTGCTGGCCAGCATCGCCTCGCGGGCCCGCATCCAGTTCCGGTTGCCCCGGACCGTGTTGATCTCGCCGTTGTGCGCGATGTACCGGTACGGGTGCGCGAGCTGCCAGGACGGGAACGTGTTGGTGGAAAACCGCGAGTGCACGAGGGCCAGCGCGGAACGGTACCGCTCGTCGGAAAGGTCCGGGAAGAACGGCTGGACCTCGGGCGGCGACAGCATCCCCTTGTACACGATGGTCCGTGGCGACAGGCTCGCGAAGTACACGCCGGTTTCCCGCCGGGCCCGCTTGCGCAGGCAGAACGCCATCCGCTCCAGCTCGATCCCGCGCTGCCTGCCCGCGCCGGCCACGAAGAGCTGCGCGAGGTGGGGCAGTACGGCGCGCGCGCCACGGCCGCAGACCTCCGGGTTGTGCGGGACGTCACGCCAGCCGAGGACGATCAGGTTCTCCGCTTTCGCGACCCGGCCGATGGCCGCCTTCGCCTCTTCCCGTTTGGCCAGGGCGGCCTCGTCGCGCCCGGAATCCGGCTCCGCGCCGTGATCAGCCGACGTGGCCGGGAGGAACACCAGGCCGGCCGCGTAGGCGCCGGCCGGCGGCAGGTCGAAGTCGCAGACCTCGCGGAAGAAAGCGTCCGGGATCTGGGTGAGGATGCCCGCACCGTCCCCCGTCCCGGGGTCGCCGCCCTCGGCGCCGCGGTGCTTGAGGTTGCAGAGGGCCGTGAGCGCCTTGGACACCACGTCGTGCCCGGGCGAACCGGTCAGATCGGCGATGAAGCCGACGCCACAGGCGTCGTGCTCGAAACGGCGGTCATACAGTCCCTCGGGCCCACCGCGGTCGTGGTCCCGTACCTGTGCTCTGTCGGCAGGCGCCATCAAAACTCCTGTCGTCGTCTCGTCTGCGTTCTGCTGATGCGGTCGGGACGGCACCGGCCCTGCCGCGAAGGCCGCCCGGGGCGGCTCGCTGGCTACGCGAAAGTTACGCCCACATTACATCACCGGACGAATCAGACCCAAGATCTAGGAGGCACCGATTACGGCTGGTCCCGGCTGGGGTCTGGCCGGCCCGGGAGCGATGACGTCCGGGCCCGGCCGGTGCCTGGTCCAGTAGAGGGCGGTGACCGCCCCCGCCACCGTGACGAGCTCCGCCCACTGGTCGGCCCGCATGCCCGCAAGGTGCGGGGCAGGCGCGATGAGCAGGCATTCCGCGGCGCACAGCCCGGCGGAGGTCAGCGCCAGCTGCAGCGCGAAGGCGCGTTCGCCGGGCAGCGCGAACCGCCGCGCGGCCCACAGCACGATGCCGCCCGCGGCCGCGCACCACATCGCCTCGTACGCGAAGACCGGCTCAAACGTGGCGAAGTTCTCATAACCCGGAACGCGGTGCACCGGCCCGATCGCCACCGCCCACGGCAGCGACGACGGCCGGCCGTACATCTGCTGGCTGAACCAGCAGCCCAGGTACGCGATCGCCGCGCCGAACGCGAGGCCCGGCGCGGCCGCCCCGGCGACGGGCCCGAGCCGCACCCCGGCCCGCCGGCAGGCGATCCAGGCCCCCAGGGCGCCGAGCCCCACGGCACCTGGCACCCCGATGGCACCGTCCCAGGCCCGCGCCGCGGACCACAGATCCGGGCGCGACACGAACAGCCGCGTGCCTTCGTGTACGGCCGCACCCGCCGCCGCGCCGATCAGTCCGAACGGGACCGCCCAGGCCGCTACGTCCAGGATCGTGCCGCCCAGGCCGCCCGCCTTCGCGTACCGGCTGGCGGTCAGCCAGACCGCGACGATGATGCCGAGGACGATGCAGAGCGCGTACCCGCGCACTGGCAGCGGCCCGAGGTGCCATTCGCCCCGGGCCGGGCTGTGGAGGTACGCGACCGGCAGGTTCGGCAGCGTCAGCTCCCGGGGGAAGTGCCGGGCGAGGTGACGGGCGCACCCCGGACGCCGCACGCCAGCTCGGTGGCCAGGTCGCGGACCGCGGCCACTCCGGCGGTGAGGTCGGGGGCGGCCAGCAGGCGCTGAACGAACGCGGAACCGACGATCACGCCGTCGGCGAATTTGGCCACCTCGGCGGCCTGGGCCCCGTCCCGGACGCCGAGGCCGACCGCGACGGGAAGCTTCGTGTGCGCGCGGACGGCGCCGACCAGCCCAGCGGCCAGCCCGCTCACCGCGTCCCGCGCCCCGGTGATGCCCATCAGGGACGCCGCGTAGACGAAGCCCCGGCATCGCGCGGTCACGGTGGCGATCCGGGCCCCGGTCGAGCTCGGCGCCACCAGGAAGACCCGGTCCAGCCCGTAGGCGTCGGACGCCTCCAGCCAGGGGCCGGCTTCCTCCGGGGTCAGGTCGGGGGTGATCAGGCCCGAGCCGCCGGCCGCGGCGAGATCGCGCGCGAACGCGGTCACGCCGTAGTGGTCGACCGGGTTCCAGTAGGTCATGACGAGCGCGGGCACGCCGGCCCCGGCGACGGCTTCGACCGTGCGCAGCGTGTCGGCGACCTTGCTTCCCGCGGCCAGCGCGGCCTGCACGGCCTGCTGGATGACCGGCCCGTCCATCAGCGGATCCGAGTACGGCAGGCCGACCTCGATGATGTCGGCGCCCGCCCCGGCCATGGCCACGGCAGCGGCGATCGCGCCGTCCACGCTGGGGAAGCCCGCCGGGAGGTAGCCGATCAGCGCGGCCCGGTTTTCGGCGGCGGCCCGCTCGAACGCGCGGGACACCCCACTCACAGGCCGAGCCGTTCGGAGACTGTGGCCACGTCCTTGTCGCCGCGGCCGGACAGGTTGACCAGGAGCAGGCCGCGGCGGCCGAGTTCCGGGCCGATCTGCAGGGCGCCGGCCAGCGCGTGCGCGGATTCGAGCGCGGGGATGATCCCCTCGGTGCGGCACAGTGCGATGAAGGCGTCCAGGGCCTGCTCATCGGTGACGGCGCGGTAGGAGGCGCGGCCGCTCTCGCGCAGCCAGACGTGCTCCGGGCCGACGCCCGGGTAGTCCAGGCCGGCCGAGATCGAGTGCGTCGGCAGCGTCTGGCCCTCGTCGTCCTGCAGCAGGTAGGTGCGCATGCCGTGCAGCACACCCGCCGACCCGGCGGTGAGCGTGGCGGCGTTCCGGCCCGGTTCCGGCCCCTCGCCGCCGGCCTCGCACCCGATGAGCCGGACCGGCGTGTCGGGGATGAAGGCGTGGAAGATGCCGATGGCGTTGGAGCCGCCGCCCACGCAGGCGACCACGGCGTCCGGCAGCCGCCCGGTCATGGCCAGGATCTGCTCGCGCGCTTCCACGCCGATGACACGCTGGAAGTCCCGCACCATCAGCGGAAACGGATGCGGGCCGCCGACCGAGCCGATGCAGTAGTGGGTGGTCTCCACGGTGGCGACCCAGTCCCGGAACGCCTCGTTCATCGCGTCCTTCAGCGTGCGGCTGCCCGAGGCGACCGGGATGACCTCCGCGCCGAGCATGCGCATCCGGGAGACGTTCAGCGCCTGGCGCCGGGTGTCTTCCGCTCCCATGTACACCACGCAGTCCAGGCCGAACAGGGCGCACGCGGTCGCGGTGGCCACCCCGTGCTGGCCCGCCCCAGTCTCGGCGATGACCCGGGTCTTGCCCATCCGCCGGGTCAGCAGGGCCTGCCCGAGGACATTGTTGATCTTGTGTGAGCCGGTATGCGCCAGATCCTCGCGCTTGAGCACGACCCGGCAGCCGGCCCGGGCGCCGAACCGGGGGACCTCGGTCAGCAGCGTCGGCCGCCCCGCGTAGTCGCGCAGCAGCCGGGCCAGCTCGGCCTGGAACTCCGGGTCCGCCTTGGCCGCGGTGTACTGCGCAGTAAGCTCGTCCAGGGCCGCGGTCAGTGCCTCGGGGGCGAAGCTCCCGCCGTAGCTGCCGAAGTGGCCGGTCTCATCGGGCACGGCGGGCACGGCACCGCCCGCGGCGGGCGGCGGGGGCGCCGCGCCGTGGCCTCCTGGGCGGGTCCCGATGTCGCCGGTCATCAGCGGTCACCGCGCAGCGCGGGATGGGACGCCGCCGTCACCAGGTCCGCCACCGCGGCCCGCGGGTCCTTCCCGGTCACCAGGCTCTCCCCGACCAGCACGGCGTCCGCGCCGGCGGCGGCGTAGGCCAGCAGGTCGTGCGGCCCGCGCACACCGGACTCCGCGATCTTGACGATCCCGCACGGAATCCGCGGCAGCATCGAGGAGACGATGCGGCGGTCGAGCCGCAGCGTGGTCAGGTCGCGGGCGTTGACGCCGATCACCCGGGCGCCGGCGTCCACGGCCCGGTCAAGCTCGGCTTCGGCGTGAATCTCCACCAGCGGCACCAGGCCGATCGAGGACGCGCGCTCCACCAGGGACACCAGGGCGCTCTGCTCCAGCGCGGCCACGATGAGCAGCACCAGGTCAGCACCGTGCGCGCGCGCCTCCCAGAGCTGGTACGAGCTGACCACGAAGTCCTTGCGCAGCACCGGGATCTGCACGGCCTTGCGCACCGCGGTCAGGTCGGCCAGGGTGCCGCCGAACCGCCGCCGCTCGGTGAGCACGCTGATGATCCGGGCCCCGCCGGCCTCGTACGCGGCGGCCAGCGCGGCCGGGTCCGCGATCTCCGCCATCGCCCCCCGCGACGGGCTGGCCCGTTTGACTTCGGCGATGACGCTGACGCCGTGCGCCTTGAGCGCGGCGGCCGCATCGCGTGCGGACGGAAAGCGGCCGGCCATCTCCTTGAGCTGGTCAATGGACACCCGCCGCTGCCGTTCGGCGAGATCGGCGCGTACGCCGTCCAGGATCTCGTCGAGCACTGTCACGCGGGCCGCAGTCCCCTCAGGGTCGGTTATGGTGCGCCACCGATGCTAGCGGGGTGACGTGAGTGGCCTGGCAGGCACCCCACGGTTTGCGGCCACGTCCGCACCGGGCGCCTGCGGTGTTTGTGATGGCTGAGGCTGTCTGAGGCGGCCGGGGCGGGGGTGGCCGGGGCTGCTGGGGTGGCCGCGGTGACTCTGGAGCGCGCCGGGCGCCCTGCGCGCCCGTTCAGCCGGCGCGGGGCCCACGCAGGGGCTCCGTGGGATCGTCGCCGCGGCTGATCGAGTCCCACAGGCTGGCTGGATCGGCGGACGCTGGATCGGCGGACGCTGGATCGGCGGACGCTGGACCGGCGGACGCTGGATCGGCGGACGCTGGACCGGCGGACGCTGGACCGGCGGACGCTGGACCGGCGGACACTGGACCGGCGGACACTGGACCGGCGGACACTGGACCGGCGGACGCGGGCGTGCCGGGCCGGGCCGGGCGGGCCGCCCGGGCCGGGCGCTCGTACCGGCCCGGCATGACCGGCCAGCGCGCGCCGCGCCAGGCGGTGACCAGCCCCGCCGCGATGATCGCGGCCGCCCCGGCGAATACCGCGACCCGCCAGGGCACGCCGAGCATCACGGCGTGCACGGAGGAACCGCCCGTCACCACCGCACCGCCCGGCGAGGACGTGCCGCCCGTGGTCGACCCCGCTCCGCCGGACGCGACGGACGCCGACGAGCTCACCTTGGTGGCCGCGGCCGCGATCACGCGGGAGGCGCCGAGCGAGCCGCTGACCGCGACCGCCGTCCCGGCGCCGCAGAGGGCGAGCACCACGCCGGCGGCGCGGCGCACCACGCCGCGGGTGGCGATGACGGCCGCCAGGCAGGCGAGCCCGGCCAGCGCGAGCGCACCCGCGGCCGGGGCCACGTCCTGGCCGGTAACGGTGACGGCCTGGACGGGCAGCGGGCGCGGGGCCACGTACACGGCGCGGGCCCAGCCCTGCCGTACGGCCAGCAGCGCCAGGCCGGCCCCGCCCGCGCCGATCAGCAGGGTCAGCGCGAATTGCCGGCGAGCGCTCGCGGGGCTCGCGGGGCTCGCGGGGCTCGCGGGGCTCGCGGGGCTCGCAGGGCTCGCCGGGCCGGGGGGTGCCGACACCAGCTCAGGCCTCCTCGGGACGCCCCGCGGCGACCGGCTCCGGCCGCTCCCCGATGACCGCGTCGAGCCGGCCGCCGGTGCCGAAGCAGGTACGCTCGCCGGTGTGGCACGCGGCGCCGACCTGGTCCACCTGGACCAGCACCGTGTCGCCGTCACAGTCGAGCGCGACCGACTTGACCCATTGCTGGTGGCCCGAGGTGTCGCCCTTGACCCAGTACTCCTGGCGGCTGCGGGACCAGTACGTGCAGCGCCCGGTGGTGAGCGTCCGGTGCAGCGCCTCGTCGTCCATCCAGCCGACCATCAGCACCTCACCGGTGTCATGCTGCTGGGCGACCGCCGCGAAAAGCCCCGCGGCGTCCCGCTTCAGCCGCTGCGCGATGTCCGGATCCAGCCGCGAAGGACGGGCGGCAGTGCTCATCGTCCCCTCATTCCGGGTCCCTCATTCCGGGTCCCCTCATTCCTGTGCGTGACGCCCCGGGCGCCGGGCGCCGTAACCAGGTTAGCCGGGACCGCGCTACCGGCCGGGCCGAGATCAGCCCTAGGATTCCCTGATGGGACATTCGCGTGACGAACGGCTCGCCCTGTGCACCGCGCTGGCGGAGGCAGGCCCGGACGCACCGACGCTGTGCACCGGCTGGACCACCCGGGACCTGGCCGCGCACCTGGTGCTGCGCGAGCACCGGCTGGACGCCAGCGCGGGTATCCCGGGCGGCCCGCTGGCGCGGCACACCGCGCGGGTCCAGCAGCGGCTCGCGTCGAAAACACTTTTCCCGGAACTGGTCGCCACGATCCGGAACGGGCCGCCGAGGCTGTCACCGTGGGCCATCCCCGCGCTCGACGAGCGGGCCAACACCGTCGAGTTCTTCGTGCACCACGAGGATGTCCGCCGCGCCGCACCGGACTGGAAGCCGCGCGAGATCAGCGCGGGGCTGTCGGACGCGCTGTGGGCCCGGCTGCGGGTGGCCAGGCTGACGATGCGGAGGGTACCTGTCGGGGTCGAATTCGCACGGAACGATGACGCCGCGGGCAGCACCGACGGTGCGGGCGGCACCGGTACGGGCAGCACCGCTAAGGCCAGTGCGGCGAACGCGCCGGAGTTCCGCGTGACGGTGCGGCGCGGGACACCGGTGGTCACCGTGACCGGCCCCCCGGCGGAACTGACCCTGTGGGCCACCGGCCGGACCGGCGCGGCGCGGGTCAGGCTGGACGGCACCAAGGCCGCCGTACAGACGCTGTCTCAGGCCCGCTGGCGACTCTGAGCCCGGCGGGCCGGTGGGTTACTGGGCGCCCAGTTCCCGCTTCAGCCGGGCCAGGTCATCCTCCAGGTCGTCGTGCCGCGGCGACGGGACGTTCTCGACCTGGTGCCACTCCGGCGCGGCTACCACCTGGCTGGCGGGCCGGTCGATGGCGCGGGCTTTGCGCTCCGCCTTCTGCTCCCGGACCTGGGCCCGGCGTTCCCGGGCGAGGCGGTACTGGCTATGTGCCTTGACCGCGATCGCGATGATCACCCCGATGACGAGGGCGATGACGGCCCACTGCAGCAGGCGGAACACTGATTCGAGGACGATGAAGGCGATCAGGGCGCCGACTGCGATCAAAAGCACCTTGGCCCAGCGCATCAGCCGCCCCCTTTCCGCGGCTACACACGCCCTGATGGGGCATGTACTACTGCAGAGCCTACCTGGGAGTGAGCAATACTGGGCAGCGTCGGCCAGCCTCCCTGGCTCGGGGCCGGCCGTGAGGGAGAAGGAGCGGCCATGCACGCGCTGGGCATCGATATCGGCGGCACAGGGACGAAGGCCGCGCCCGTCGATCTGGAGACGGGCAAGTTCGTGGCCGGCCGGGTGAAGTTCCCGACGCCGCGCCCGGCCGTCCCGGACGCGCTGGCCGAGGTCGTGCAGAAACTCGTGGAGACCTTCTCCTGGTCCGGGCCGATCGGCATCACCTTCCCCGGCGTGGTGCTGAACGGGGTCACCCGGACGGCGGCCAACCTGGACAAGGGGTGGATTGGGCTGGACGCCCGGTCCCTGCTGGCCAAGGCGGCCGGGCAGGAGGTCCGGCTGCTGAACGACGCCGACTCGGCCGGCGTCGCGGAGATGACGTTCGGCGCCGGGAAGGGCGAACCGGGCACGGTGTTCATGGTGACGTTCGGCACCGGGATCGGCAGCGCGCTGTTCGTCGACGGGATCCTGGTGCCGAACACCGAGTTCGGTCACCTGGAGATCCGCGGCAAGGACGCGGAGGCGCGGGCCTCCGAGCGGGCCAAGACCGCCCACGACATGACCTGGAAGCAGTGGGCGAAGAACGTGAGCGAGTACCTGGAGCATATAGAGGCGCTGGTGTCTCCGCAGCTCATCATCGTCGGCGGCGGGATCAGCAGGCAGGCGGGCAAGTTCCTCCCGCTGCTGACCGGGCTGCACGCGAAGGTCGTCCCGGCCGCGATGCACAACGACGCGGGCATCATAGGCGCCGCGATGACGGCCCACCCCGGTTCGGCCGCCCCGGTCCGGGCGGGCGCGGGCGCCAACGCGAACCCGAGTCTGGGGAGCAGGATCGGGGCCACCGGCAGCACCGGCAGCACCGGCGACCAGGGCCAGCCCGGCTTCGCCGACCCGGGGCTGCCCGGGTAACCGGCTCCGGGGGCCCAGCCCGGTCCGCCGGCGCTGGCGGGGGCGCATGACGGGCCTCACCGGACCGGGCGGCCGGCCGCGCGGAGCGCGTCCTTCACCTCGGCGATGCGCAGCGTCCCGAAGTGGAACACGCTCGCCGCGAGCACCGCGTCCGCGCCGGCGTCCACGGCCGGCGAGAAGTGGGCCACCTCGCCGGCGCCGCCGCTGGCGATCACCGGGACGGTCACCGCGCGGCGCACTGCGCTGATCAGCTCCAGGTCGAAGCCGGCCTTGGTGCCGTCCGCGTCCATCGAGTTGAGCAGGATCTCCCCCGCGCCCAGCTCGGCGCCACGGCGCGCCCACTCCACCGCGTCGATGCCGGTGCCCCGCCGGCCGCCGTGCGTGGTGACCTCGAATCCGCTGGGCGGCGGGGCGGCACCGGCCGCGGATTCGCCAGTGCCGCGGCCCGTGCAGCGGCGCGCGTCGACGGACAGCACGACGCACTGGGAGCCGAACCGCCGGGCCGCCTCGGCGAGCAGGCCGGGGCGGGCGATGGCCGCGGTGTTCAGCGAGACCTTGTCCGCGCCGGCCCGCAGCAGCCGGTCGATGTCGTCCTTGCTGCGCACGCCGCCGCCCACGGTCAGCGGGATGAACACCTGCTCGGCGGTCCGGCGCACGACGTCGTAGGTGGTCTCCCGGCCGCCGCTGGACGCGGTGATGTCCAGGAACGTCAGCTCGTCGGCGCCTTCGGCGTCGTAGGCGGCGGCCAGTTCGACCGGATCGCCCGCGTCCCGCAGATCGCGGAAGTTGATCCCCTTGACGACCCGCCCGGCGTCCACGTCGAGGCAGGGAATGACCCGGACCGCGACGGTCATGCCGCCACCGTTTCCAGCGCCTCTTCCAGGCTGAACGCGCCCGCGTACAGGGCCTTGCCGACGATCGCGCCCTCCACGCCGAGCAGCACGAGCGCGGCGATCGCGCGCAGGTCGTCCAGGCTGGACACGCCCCCGCTGGCCACCACCGGGCGGGTGGTCTGCGCGCACACCTCGCGCAGCAGGTCCAGGTTCGGGCCGCGCAGGGTGCCGTCTTTGGTGACGTCGGTGACCACGTACCGGGCACAGCCGTCCGCGTCGAGCCGGTCCAGCGTCTCGTGCAGGTCGCCGCCATCGGACGTCCAGCCACGGGCGGCCAGCCGGGTCCCCCGCACGTCCAGGCCCACCGCGATCTGGTCGCCGTGCCGGGCGATCACCGAACGCACCCAGCCTGGGTTCTCCAGGGCCGCGGTGCCGATGTTGACCCGGGCGCAGCCGGTCGCCAGCGCGGCCGCGAGGGAGGCGTCGTCGCGGATGCCGCCGGACAGCTCCACGCTGACATCGAGGCGCCCGACCACCGCGGCGAGCACCCCGGCGTTGGAGCCGCGGCCGAACGCGGCGTCCAGGTCCACCAGGTGGATCCAGTCCGCGCCGGCCCGCTGCCAGGCGAGCGCGGCCTCCATCGGGTCGCCATACCCCGTCTCCGTGCCGGCCGCGCCCTGGACCAGCCGCACGGCCTGGCCGCGGGCGACGTCGACCGCGGGCAGCAGGGTGAGGCGGCCGGGCGCGGTGGCGGCGCCCGCGAGGCGGGCCTCCTCGGCGGGCATGGTCATCGGATCCTCTCCAGCCAGTTCGACAGCAGGACCGCGCCGGCGTCGCCGGACTTTTCCGGGTGGAACTGGGTCGCGGCCAGCGCCCCGTCCTCCACCGCGGCCGCGAACGGTTCGCCGTGCGTGGTCCAGGTGATCAGCGCGCCCGAGTCCCGCAGCGGTGCCGCGTGCGCGTAGCGCAGCGCGAAGGAGTGCACGAAGTAGAACCGCGTGCCCGGGCCGATCCCGGCGAACAGCGCCGACCCGGCGGGCGGGGAGACCGTGTTCCAGCCCATGTGCGGCAGCACATCGGCCTCCAGTTGCTCGATCGTGCCGGGCAGCAGCCCGCATCCCTCGGTGAGCAGGCCATGCTCGACGCCGGAGGAGAACAGCACCTGCATCCCGACGCAGATGCCGAGGACCGGGCGCCCGGCGGCGAGCCGCTGGGCGATCAGCTTGTCGCCGCCCACCGCGCGCAGGCCCGCCATGCACGCCGCGAAGGCGCCCACCCCGGGGACCGCCAGCCCGTCGGCGTCCAGCGCCGCGTCCGGGCCGGCGGTGACCCTGACATCCGCGCCGACTCGCGCCAGGGCCCGTTCGGCAGAGCGAAGATTTCCCGAGCCGTAGTCCAGCACGACAACCGACGGCTTCACGGTACTCACAGCACGCCCTTGGTGCTCGGCACGCCGCCCGCCCGCGGGTCCAGCGCGACGGCGCTGCGCAGCGCCCGCGCGACCGCCTTGAACTGGGCTTCCACGATGTGGTGCGGGTTGCGGCCGGACAGCACGCGCACGTGCAGGCAGATCCCGGCCGACGCCGCCAGCGATTCGAAGATGTGCCGGGTCAGCGTGGTGTCGTAGCTGCCGATCAGCGGGGCCATCGCGGCGGGCTCCTCGTGTACCACGTACGGGCGCCCGGACAGGTCCACCGCGGCCATGACCAGGGTCTCGTCCAGCGGCACGAGCGCGTCGCCGAAGCGGGTGATCCCGGACTTGCCGCCGAGCGCCTCGCGCAGCGCCTGGCCGAGCACGATGGCCGTGTCCTCCACCGTGTGATGCGCGTCGATCTGCACGTCGCCCTTGGCCCGGACGGTCAGGTCGAGGCCGCCGTGCTTGCCGAGCTGGGCCAGCATGTGGTCGAAGAACGGGACGCCGGTGGACACCTCGGCCACGCCGATGCCGTCCACGTCGAGCTCGACCAGGATCTGGGTCTCGTGTGTGACGCGCTCGACGCGCGCCCTGCGCTCCGGGTTCACCTGTTCGCCACCTCGGGGGTTCGGGGAACGGTAAGGGCCAGGGCGTTGCGGAACGCCGCCATCTCCGCCGGTGTGCCAATGGTGACCCGCAGCCACCCGTCCGGCCCCGTCTCGCGGACGAGGACACCCCGGTCCAGCAGTCCCTGCCAGACCGCATGCCGGTCCGCGAACTCGCCGAACAGCACGAAGTTGGCGTCGGAATCGGCCACCGTGCACCCGTGGGCGCGCAGCCAGGAAACGCATGCGTCGCGTTCGGCGCGCAGCGTGGCCACGCTGGCCAGCGGCTCGGCGGCACAGGCGAGCGCGGCGGTCGCGACAGCCTGGGTGACCGCGGAGAGGTGGTAGGGCAGCCGGACGATCAGCAGCTTACCGATGAGCTCCGGGCTGGCGGCCAGGTAACCGACCCGCGCGCCGGCCATGGCGAAGGCCTTGGACATGGTGCGCGTGACCACGAGCCGGGGGTAGCGCGGCAGCAGCGTCAGCGCGCTCGGGGTGCCCGCGCGGGCGAATTCCGCGTAGGCCTCGTCGACCACGACGATGCCGGGGGCCGCCTCGCACACCGCCTCGATGACGTCGAGGTGCAGGGCGGTCCCGGTGGGATTGTTCGGCGAGGTGAGGAAGACCACGGCGGGCCGGGCGTCCCGGATGAGTGCGCCGGCGCGGGCCGGGTCGATGCTGAAATCCTCCTCGCGGCACGCGGCCAGCCAGCTGGTGCAGGTGACCCGCGCGATGAGGGGGTGCATCGAGTAGGACGGCTCGAAGCCGAGCGCCGACCGGCCGGGGCCGCCGAACGCCTGCAGCAGCTGCTGGATGATCTCGTTGGAGCCGTTGGCCGCCCACACCTGCGGCCCGGTCAGCCCGTGGCCGAGGTAGCCGGCCAGGTCCCGGCGCAGCGCGGTGGCGTCCCGGTCCGGGTACCGGTTCAGCCCGCCGGCCACGGCCGCAACGGCGTCGGTCACCGCGCCGGCCAGCCGCGCCGGCGGCGGGTAGGGGTTCTCGTTGGTGTTCAGCCGCACGGGCACGTCGAGCTGCGGGGCGCCGTACGGCTCGAGGCCGGCCAGGTCCTCGCGCAGCGGAAGCTCATCCGGGCCCGGGGCGTGGCCGGTCACCGGGGGACCCGGACGCGGACGGCGGCGACGTGCGCGGCGAGCCGTTCGGCGCCGCCGAGCGCGTCGATGTACGGGGCCGCGCCGGCCAGCGCCTCCCGGGAGCACTCGACCACGTTGATGAGCCGGAGGAACGGCTGCACGGTCAGCCCGGCGGCGTGCCGGGCCGTGCCGCCGGTGGGCAGCACGTGGTTGGAGCCCGCCAGGTAGTCGCCGAGCGAGACCGGCGAGTACGGCCCGGCGAAGACGGCGCCCGCGTTCCTGACCCGCGCCGCGACCTTTGCCGCGTCCTCGGTCTGGATCTCCAGGTGCTCCGGGGCCCAGGCGTCGGAGACGGCCAGCGCGGCGTCGACGTCGGCCACCAGCACGTACCCGGACTGCCCGCTGAGGGCCTGCTCGATGCGGTCGCGGTTCGGCGCTTGCGGCAGCTGGACCGCCAGTTCCGCGTCGGCCCGCGCGGGCAGGTCCGGGTCGGAGGTGATCAGCAGGCACGCGGCCAGCGGGTCGTGCTCCGCCTGCGCGATGAGGTCGGCGGCCACGTAGGACGCGTCGGCCGTGTGATCGGCGATGATCGCGATCTCGGTAGGGCCGTTCTCACCGTCGGTGCCGACGATCCCGCCGAGCAGCCGCTTGGCCGCGGCCACGTAGACGTTGCCCGGCCCGGTGAGCACGTCGGCCGGGGCGCAGTCCTCGGTGCCGTACGCGAACATGGCCAGGGCCTGCGCGCCGCCCACCGCGTGCACCTCGTCCACGCCGAGCAGCGCGCACGCGGCGAGCACGGCCGGGTGCGGCAGCCCCCCGTTGTCAGCCTGCGGCGGGGAGGCCACCGCGACCGAGGCGACCCCCGCGACCTGCGCGGGCACGACGTTCATCACGACGGACGAGGGATAGGCGACCAGGCCGCCGGGCACGTAGACCCCGGCCCGGCTGACCGGCACGTACCGGCCGGCCACGGTAAGGCCTTCGGCCGGCGTGACCACGGTGTCGGCGGGCGGGAGCTGCGCCTGATGCACGAGCCGGGTCCGGCGGGCGGCTTCCGCCAGCGCGGCGGCCACGGCGGGGTCGAGGTCTTCCAGGGCTCTGCCGGGCGCTTCGTGCGGCACGGGCGTGCTGGCCAGGTCGACGCCGTCGAAACGGGCGGTGTACTCGCGCACCGCCGCGGCGCCCCGGCGGCGGACGTCCTCACACACCGGCCGGATCTGCTCGGCGGCGGCGGCGACGTCGAGGGTCGCGCGCGGCAGCACCGCGGACAGGCTCGCGCGGGTGAGGGTGGCGGCATCGCGGTCACGCAGGTCGATACGGGAGATCACCCGCACAGTCTACGGAGAGTGCCCGGTGGACGCCGGCATCGTCCACAATACGGACGGGATGGCGGCCAGGATGGCGGCAGACGGCAGCTGGGACGCCCGGCAGACGGCAGCCGCGACGCCCGGCAGACGGCAGCCGCGACCCCCGGCAGACGGGCAGCCGCGACCCCCGGCAGACGGGCAGCCGCGACCCCCGGCAGACGGCAGCCGCGACCCCCGGCAGACGGCAGCCGCGACCCCCGGCAGACGGCAGCCGCGACCCCCGGCAGACGGCAGCCGCGACCCCCGGCAGACGGCAGCCGCGACGCCCGGCAGACGGCAGCCGGGACGCCCGGCAGATGGCAGCCGGGATGTGCGCCGGGACGCAGCAACCGGGGGCCGTTCTGCGCCGCTGGACTCGGCGGCAGGCTCGTCAGCTCCCGGCGCGCGGCTAGGCTCGGCGGTAATCATGGACGCCATTATCGCCATCCACGCGCGCCGGTCCGGCCCGGTACTGATCGATCCGGCCCCCGGCCCGGGCGAGCTGGACGCCATCCTGGCCGCGGCGGCCGCCGCGCCCGACCATGGACGGCACCGCCCGTGGCGCTTCGTGGTGATCAAGGGCGCCGGCCGCAAGGCGTTCGGCGAGGTCCTCGCGGAGGTATACCGCAGGTCCGCGGCGCGGCGCGGGGAGCAGCCCAGCGCGGCGGCCGAGGACCGGGAGCGGGCCAAGCCGATGCGGGCCCCCGTCATCATCGCAGTGGCGTGCGCGGCCGGCGGCGACGAGAAGGTGCCGCACGCGGAACGCCTCGCGGCGGTTGCCGCGGCCACCCAGAACGTGCTGCTGGCGGCGACCGCGCTGGGCTACGGCGCGATGTGGCGGACCGGCGCGCCGGCCCGGTCCGCGTCCGTGCGGGAAGCGCTGGGCTTCGGTCCCGGCGACGAGATCATCGGGTTCGTCTACCTCGGCAGCATCCCGGAAGATCAGGAACTGCCCCCGGTCCGCCGTGACCTGGACGGCCTGGTGCGCGAGTGGCCGTAGGGTCTTGCCGCAAGCGGTCCGGGTGTCCGGGCCTAAGCCCGGGAGAGGGCGTGGGCGTGGGCGGCGCGGGATCTGACGACGATCTCGATCACGCCGATGGTGAACGCGGCCAGCAGCGGCCAGAAGACGAGGCCGCTCTTGGCCCCGAGCGCGAGCGACGCGTGCAGGCGCGTCCCGGCGGCGCTCACCGCAAGCTGGTGCCTGAAGGCGGCGCGGCCGTCCAGGTCGCCGACCCACAGCGCGACCGCCGAGGCGGCCAGCGCGCCAGCGATCAGGCCCGCCGCCGCGGCCGCGCCCCGGCGGCGGACCGCGATCAGATAACCAAGAGTCCCGGTGAGCACGCCGCCAATGGCACCGATCAGGCAGAACCAGACGTCCGCCATGATGAAGGCGCTCGTCTCGGCGTTCACCACCTCGGCGATTCCATGCCCGACGACCTGCACCAGGACCCGCGGCGCCACCGCGCCCCAGGCGAGCCCGGCGGGTATCCCGCAGACGGCCGTGGCCGCCGCGGCGGCCACGAAGACCACGGCGGCGGTGCGCACGGTTCGCGCCCATCCGCCGGACGCAGTCGCCTGGCCTGCTGGGGCCGCCCGGCCTGCTGGAGCAGCCCGGCCTGCTGGAGCAGCCCGGCCTGCTGGAGCCGCCCGGCCTGCTGGAGCCGCCCGGCCAGTGGGGCCCGCTGGGTCCGCCGGAGCCGGTGCGGCGGCCGCGCCGGGCTCGGGCAGCGGTTCGCCCCCGGCAGCCGGGAGGTGCCTGGTATCCGTGATGTCCCCTTCTCTCGCCGCCAATGTGATCGTTTACGGAGCACGCGCTCAGCCGGGTCTACGCCCGCGAAAAACTCAGCCGGCAGGCCAGGGCCGTCCACCTGATGTGCAGCGCCTCGGCGTATCCGGGCCAGGCGCACCACTCGCGCAGCCGCTGCATGCTGGGGAACTCGACGACGGCCACGCATTCCTCGGGGGCCAATCCCCCTCCGGCACCTGCGGCTGCGCTCCGCGGACGACGTAGCGGCGAGGACGACGCCGGCCCGGCGGCGCAGCTCGTCCAGGCTGATCCGGCCCGCCGCGTAGTGCTCGCGCAGCAACGCGGTCAGGCGGTCGCGGTCGGCGTCCCCGATCAGCGACCGGGGTACACCGGCCGCGTTCCCGGGAGGCGTGGCCGGCATGCTCAGGCCGACGGGGTAACGACCACGGCCGTCCCGTAGGCCACGATCTCCGTGAGCTGCTGGCCCATCTCGGATGAGTCAAACCGCATTGCGACCACGGCGTTGGCGCCGAGCAGCCTCGCGTTCTCGATCATCCGGTCGATCGCGTGCCTGCGGCTGTCCTCGAGCAGCTGCGTGTACTGCGTGACCTCGCCCTGGCGCAACGCCTTCAATCCGGCGCCGACCGACTTGACCACGCCCATGCTCCGGACGACCAGGCCGAACGCGACGCGCAGGTCCCGCTCGGTCGTCATGCCCGGCAGGGCGAGCCCCGTACTGACCGGAAAGGCTGACGTCCCCATTGATTCCGTCATGGTGCGCAGTACACAGGGCCGCCCTCAGGGGTGTCAACGCGCCGGCGCTGGCCACCTTCAGCGCGGCGGACCGGAAAGCCGTCATCGGGCGCTGCAGGACATCCGGCACAACCTGACGGCCAGCTGACCAGGCGGCCGACCTTCCGCTAGCTGATGCAGGCGGGGCCGAGGAGCTGCTTCAGGTCACCCAGGAGGGCCGGTGAGGCAGCGACGCGAAGCTTCTCATCGAGGCGCACCACCGTCGTCCGCTCGGCCCCGCGCAGCCGGAGGTGCACCTCCGTCGGCCCGGGGTGGGTCATCAGCACCTCCTTGAGCTGCTCCACCACGGGCGGAACGCACCGCGTCACCGGCAGCGACACCACGAACGGGCCACCGTCGCCTACCGACAGGTCCGGGACGGTCACGTCCATCGCGATCAGCTTCGGGACGTCGTCGCGGCGGTCGATCCGGCCCTTGACCGCGATGATCGCGTCCTCGGCGATCGAGG
Organism: uncultured Actinomycetes bacterium; assembly: GCA_963805255.1. Taxonomy (GTDB): domain Bacteria; phylum Actinomycetota; class Actinomycetes; order Streptosporangiales; family Streptosporangiaceae; genus Bog-532. The sequence goes on along the minus strand of CAWDTK010000019.1, from coordinate 356,551 downwards.
TCGCGTACAGCTGGTAGGTCGCCGGGAAGAACAGCACCTCGATCGCGCCGGCGAGGTCCTCCAGGGTGGCCGCCGCCCACGGGTTGCCCTGCTTCGTCACCTTGCGCTGTACGCCGGACAGAATGCCGGCGATTTTGGCCACTCCTCCGCCGTCGTTACGCTCACCACGGCCCCGTTCGGCAGCATCTTCCCCCGACGTGAGCAGGTCGGCCAGCGAGCAATCGGCCTCCCGCGCGAGCAGGTGCTCGACCCCGAGCAGTGGGTGGTCGGAGACATACAGGCCGAGCATTTCGCGCTCGAAGCCGAGCCGGGTGGTCTTGTCCCAATCGCCGTCGGGGATCGGCACGTCGAAGAACGCCTCGGTCTCGGCGTCCGCGCCGAACAGCGAATCCTGGCCGATCGCCTCGTTGCGCTTGATGTCGATCACCGCGTCGACGGCCTGCTCGTGCACCATCACGAGGCCCTTGCGCGGATGGCCGAACGAGTCGAACGCGCCGGCCTTGATCAGCGACTCAATCACGCGCTTGTTGCACACCACCGCGGGGACCTTGCGCAAGAAGTCGGAGAAGCCGGTGAACTCGCCCTTGGCCTTGCGCGCGGCCACGATCGCGTCGACCACGTTGGTCCCCACGTTGCGGATCGCGGCCAGGCCGAACCGGACGTCACGGCCCACCGCGGTGAACGTGGCCACCGACGAGTTGACGTCGGGCGGCAGGACCTTGATCCCCATCCGGCGGCACTCGCTCAGGTACAGCGCGGACTTGTCCTTGTCGTCCCCGACCGAGGTGAGCAGGGCGGCCATGTATTCGGCCGGATAGTTGGCCTTCAGGTAGGCGGTCCAGTAGGACACCAGGCCGTAGGCGGCAGAATGCGCCTTGTTGAACGCGTAGCCGGCGAACGGGACCAGGACGTCCCAGACCGCCCGGACGGCCTTGTCGGAGTAGCCACGTTCCCGGCAGCCCTGCCGGAACGGGATGAACTCCTTGTCCAGGATCTCCTTCTTCTTCTTGCCCATGGCCCGGCGGAGCAGGTCGGCCTGTCCGAGCGTGTAACCGGCCAGGATCTGCGCCGCCTTCTGCACCTGCTCCTGATAGACGATCAGGCCGTAGGTGGGCTCGAGCACCTCCCTCAGTGGCTCTTCGAGCTCAGGGTGAATAGGGGTGATTTCCTGCAGCCCGTTCTTACGGAGCGCGTAGTTGGTGTGCGAGTTCACGCCCATCGGGCCCGGCCGGTACAGCGCGCCGACGGCGGAGATGTCCTCGAAGTTGTCCGGCTTCATCGTCCGCAGCAGCGAGCGCATGGGGCCGCCGTCGAACTGGAAGACGCCCAGCGTGTCACCGCGGCCGAGCAGCTCATAGGTGGGCTTGTCGTCCAGCGGGAGGCTCAGCAGGTCGATCGTGATGCGCTGGTTCTTCTCGATCGCCGCGACCGCGTCGGCCATGATCGTGAGGTTGCGGAGGCCGAGGAAGTCCATCTTCAGCAGGCCGAGGCTTTCGCAGGTCGGGTAGTCGAACTGCGTGATGACGGCGCCGTCGGAGTGCCGGGTCCAGACGGGGATGTGGTCGGTGATCGTCTCGGCGCTCATGATCACCCCGGCGGCGTGCACGCCGGGCTGCCGGATCAGCCCCTCGATGCCCTTGGCGGTGTCGATGACCTGCTTGATCTCGGCTTCGGCCTCGTATAGCTGGCGCAGCTCACCCGCCTCGTTGTACCGGGGGTGGCTGGCGTCGAAGATGCCGGACAGCGGGATGTCCTTGCCCATCACGGCCGGCGGGAACGCCTTGGTGATCCGGTCGCCGAGCGAATAGGGGAAGCCGAGGACGCGGGTGGAGTCCTTGATCGCGGCCTTGGCCTTGATGGTGCCGTAGGTGACGATCTGCGCCACCCGGTCCGAACCCCATTTCTCCGTCACGTACCGGATGACGTCCGCCCGGCCACGTTCGTCGAAGTCCACGTCGATGTCGGGCATGGACACGCGCTCGGGATTGAGGAACCGCTCGAAGATCAGGCCGTGGACCAGCGGATCGAGGTCGGTGATGCCCAGGGCGTAGGCCACGATCGAGCCGGCCGCGGAGCCACGGCCCGGCCCGACCGCGACGCCGTGGTTCTTGGCCCACATGATGAAGTCCGCCACGACCAGGAAGTACGCGGGGAACCCCATCTGGCTGATGATGTCGATCTCGTACCCGGCCTGTTTCTTGCGATCTTCGTCGTAGCCGTCCGGGTAACGGCGGTCCATGCCCTTCCACACCTCGGCGCGGAAAAGCTCTTCCTCTGATTCGTAGCCGTCCGGGATGGGAAACCGCGGCATGAGGTTGACGAAGTTGAACATGCCGGCGGTGTCCACCCGGTCGGCGACCAGGAGCTGGCTGTTCCGGCAGCCTTCCTGCCAGGTGTCGGAGGTGTCGGTGGCGTACATTTCGCCGGCGGACTTGATGTAGTAGCCGCTCCCGTCGAAGCGGAACCGGTCCGCGTCGGCGAGACTCTTGCCGGTCTGGATGCAGAGCAGCAGGTCGTGCGAGGTGGCGTCGGGCTCCCGGGTGTAGTGGGAGTCGTTGGTGACGACCGGCGGGATGCCCAGCTTCCTGCCGATCTCTACGAGGCCGTCCCTTACTTTGCGCTCGATGTCCAGGCCGTGGTCCATGAGCTCGAGGAAGTAGTTGTCCTTGCCGAAGATGTCCTGGTACTCGGCGGCGGACTTCAGCGCCTCGTCGAACTGGCCGAGGCGCAGCCTTGTCTGCAGCTCACCGGAGGGGCAGCCGGTGGAGGCCATCAGGCCGCCCGCGTGCTCGGCGAGGATCTCCTTGTCCATCCGCGGCCACTTGACCAGCCAGCCCTCCGCGTAGGAGCGGGAGGACAGCTTGAAGAGGTTGTGCAGGCCGTCCTTGTTGCGCGCCCAGATGGTCTTGTGCAGGTACGCGCCGCTGGCCGAGACGTCGTCCTTTTTCTGGTGTGGCTGGCCCCACAGGATGCGCTTGGTGCTGGTCCGGCTCTCCGGGGCCACGTAGGCCTCGATGCCGATCACCGGGGTGATGCCGGCGTCCTTAGCCTGGTGGTGGAACTCGGCCGCGCCGTACATGTTGCCGTGGTCGGTCATCGCGACATGGGTCATGCCCTGCTGCCCGACCTCTTTGAACAACTCCTTCAGGCGGGCGGCACCGTCCAGCATCGAGTATTCCGTATGCACGTGAAGGTGTGCGAACGGCCGACCCGGTTTTGAGGGCTTCTGGGGCTGACGGGCCGCGGGTTCCGCCATAGGACTGAGCCGCCTCCTTCGGGCATGCTGCGCAGAACCCTTGAGCCTGTCAGTCCGGCTATCTCCGGCCCGGGCCACGCGGGCATGCGTCATCGTTACCGAACGGTTCCGGGGGGAAGGCGGCACATGCCGTACCTGTGCGCGTGAGGCTTGACTGCCCCTCGCAGCAGGCCTCCGTGCTGGCGATCTTTGCCTGGGGGGACCGCGCCGACCCGGTGACCCGAGCCTACAACGCCGACCCTGTTTCCCTGCCCCGCACACGCCGGGCGCCGGAGAAAGCCGGCAGATTCCGCCCGGCGCGCCGGCGGCCATCGCGCCGTTGGCCATCGCGGCAACGGACGGCCCTGGCCCTGGGCCTGGCCGTAGCCCTGGCCCTGGCCGTAGCCCTGGCCCTGGCCCTGGCCCTGGCCCTGGCCCTGGCCGTAGCCCTGGCCGTAGCCCTGGCCGTAGCCCTGGGCGTGGGCCGCGCCCTTGACGCTCGCGTCCCTTAACTGAGGTGCGGTGTCCATGATCCGCCGCCCTTCTATCGAAAACACTATCGATAATACTAGACCAACCCGAGGCGACCTGATAGTCTATTCGAAAATACAGACGAATTTATCCGGCTCGGAGGTGGCTCGTGTCAGCGGACGAACACGACGACGCGTGGACCTTAGATGGCTGGGACTGGGACGACGGAGGCGTCGGCGGCGAGGACTGGGGTCTGGGCAGCTCGGGGCGGGCGGATATAGGCGATCCGCTTGACGGCGAGGGACTGGCGCGGGAGGCCCTGGCGCGGGAGGCCGCGGAAACAGCACCAGAGGTCATAGACGCCGGGTTCCTGTCGCGGGACGGTTCAGTGCCCGGTCCGTCATCCCTGGCGGCGGGCCCGGCGGCGGGTTTCACCTCCGGCGATGTGCTGGATACCATGCGGCCGTGTGTGGCTCTGGTGGGATTCGCCGACGATGCAACCGGGCCGGACGGCCGCTGCGACGGTGCGACCGATGATCAGTTGATCGGTGTTCTGCGTGCCTGGGATCGGATCGAATCGTGGGCCGGCGAACGGAAGCTCGCGGTGATCGCGGAGCTGATCAGACGCCGCCCCGCTCCCGGATGTCAGCCGGCCGGGCCGGGCGCGATACCGACCGCGTGGGGAAAGTTCTGCGGGGACGAGCTCGCTGCGGCGACCGCAACGTCCGGGCAGGCCGCCGAGAAGGCTCTCACCTTGGCTTATGATCTCGCGAGCCGACTGCGCGGCACGGCCCGCGCCCTGCGCGATGGGGCCATCGACGTCTACAAAGCGCGGATCATCGCCGATGTCACGCGGGTCCTGGATTCCGCCTGACGCGGCGGCCGCCGAGGCCCTGGTCCTGCACGACGTGGCCAGCAAGACTCCGGGACAGCTGCGGGTGGCGATCGCCCGTGCCGTGGCGGCGGTCAATCCTGGCGCCGCACAGGCCCGGCGGGAAAAGGCGCAACGGGACGCGCGGGTGGAACTCTGGCGCGAAGACGCCGGCACCGCGGCGCTGTGCGGCCGGGACCTTCCACCGGCCGAGGCGCTGGCCGCCGACCAGCGCATCACCGCCTATGCGCGGGAACTGAAAGCGGCCGGGCTGGAGGGCACCCTGGACCGGCTCCGTGCCCGCGCGTTCCTCGACCTGGCCCTGGGCGTCCGCTCCCATCCGGCGAGCCCGCGCGACGTCAGCGATCCTGCGGCCAGACAAGAAACCGGTGGTGCCCCCGGCCGAGGCAACACGGGCGAAGGCGGCACGGGCGAAGGCGGCACGGGCGAAGGCGGCACGGGCGAAGGCGGCACGGGCGAAGGCGGCACGGGCGAAGGCGGCACAGGCGAAGGCGGCACAGGCGAAGGCGGCACAGGCGAAGGCGGCACAGGCGAAGGCGGCACGGGCGAAGGCGGCACGGGCGAAGGCGGCACGGGCGAAGGCGGCACGGGCGAAGGCGGCACGGGCGAAGGCGGCACGGGCGAAGGCGGCACGGGCGAAGGCGGCACGGGCGAAGGCGGCACGGGCGAAGGCGGCACGGGCGAAGGCGGCACGGGCGAAGGCGGCACGGGCGAAGGCGGCACGGGCGAAGGCGGCACGGGCGAAGGCGACCTGAGTGCGGGCGGAGGCGATCCGGGCGAGGCCCGCACGGGGGGCTTGGGTCCGGACCGGCCGGGGTTCGGCGGCCAAGATAGCAGCACGACGGATTCCTTCGCGGGGATCGCCGCACGCATCAATCTGACCATCCCGCTCACCACGCTGCTCGGCCGGGCCGAACGGCCCGGTGAGGCCGGCGGACTTGGTGCGATCGACCCGGCTCTGGCCCGTACCCTGGCCGGTTCCGCCGCCAGGAATCCCCGGACCACCTGGTGCGTGACGGTAACCGACGAACACGGCCATCCCGCCGCCCACGGCTGCGCGCGGACCGCCCGCAGCCGCCCGCCAGCCGGGGCCAGCTCGCCAGATAGGGGGAGTCCGCCAGCCGGGGGCGGACCAGGCGACCGGGGCGGTACCGCGTTTACCCGGGAGCACGGCAACGGGCCCCCGGGCGGGTACGGACGCTGGCGACTGCGGCCGGGGGGAGGCCGGGAACTTCTGGTCGGTATCGAGCCGCTGGCGATCACTGACTGCGACCACCGCCACGAATCGGCCGGTTACGAGCCCAGCGACACACTGCGGCACCTGGTCCAGGTCCGCGACGGCGAGTGCACCTGGCCGCCGTGCCGCCGGGCGGCCCGCCGATGTGACTTCGAGCACGCAGTCCCGTGGGATCAGGGCGGACGGACCTGCGCCTGTAACGCGGGGTCCCGGTGCCGGCACCACCATCATATGAAGCAAGCTCACGGCTGGCGCCTCGAACAGGACCTGCCCGGCTACCATACCTGGACGACGCCAGCCGGGCGCACCTATACCACCGGCCCCGCCCAGTACGCGGTGTGACGCCCCGGCTTCCCTCAGCACCAGTGCGTGAGGGCATCGGGTTGTGCCACCGGAACATGAGGTGCGGAACACCGACCCGGGCCACCGGACACCGACCCGGGCCACCGGACACCGACCCGGGCCACCGGAACACCGACCCGGGCCACCGGAACACCGACCCGGGCCACCGGAACACCGACCCGGGCCACCGGAACACCGACCCGGGCCACCGGAACACCGACCCGGGCCACCGGAACATGAGATGCGGCTCGCCGACCGGGCTAACAGCTAATTCTCGGCGCGGAGGACGTCTAGGGCATGCGCGAGGTCGGGCGGGTAATCGCTGCGGAACTCGACCCACCGGCCGTCGGCCGGATGATCGAAAGCGAGGCTGACGGCGTGCAGCCACTGGCGGTGCAGCCCCAACTGGTCCGCCAGGACCGGATCCGCGCCGTAGAGCAGATCGCCCACGCACGGGTGCCTGATCGCGGCCATGTGAACGCGGATCTGATGGGTCCGGCCCGTCTCCAGCCCGACATCGACCAGGCTGGCGCCGCGGAAGGCCTCGATCGTGTCGTAGTGGGTGACACTGGGACGTCCCCCGGCCACCGCGAACCGGCCGTCGCCCGACGGGTGCCTGCCGATCGGCGCGTCGATGGTGCCGCGCAGCGGATCCGGGTGCCCCTGCACGACCGCGTGATAGCGCTTTTCCACTGTACGCTCGCGGAACGCCCGTTTCAGGGCGCTGTAGGCAGGCTCGCTCTTGGCCACGGCCATCAGGCCGGTGGTGTTCGCATCCAGCCGGTGCACGATGCCCTGGCGTTCGGCCGCACCGCTGGTGGCGATCGCGTGACCGCTGGCCAGCAGGCCACCGATCACGGTCGGACCGTTCCAGCCGGGCGCGGGGTGCGCGGCCACGCCGGTCGGCTTGTCCACCACCATGATGTCGTCATCCTCGTAGACGACGTTCAGGCCCTCCACCGCACGCGGAGGCTGCACCGGGCGCGGAGTGGGCAACGTCACCTCCAGCGGCTCGCCCGCCGTGACCCGGTCCGATTTGGCCGCGGGATGCCCGTCGACCAGCACCATGCCGTCACTGATCAGTTCGGCGGCTCTGGACCGGGACAGGCCGAACATCCGGGCCAGGGCGGCGTCGAGCCGCTCACCATCGAGGCCCTCGGGAACCGGCAGATAACGCTGGCGGGGCGCCGTCATCCCCGCCCTCCGTGTCCTCCGTAGCCCGCGTGGCCTGATCCCCCGCACCGGTCTGGTCCTCCGCGCCTTCCCGGGTGCCGTCCAGCCGCACGCCGCGCATGGCCAGCAGGACCGCAAGCGCTCCGCCGCACACGATGGCGGAGTCGGCGAGGTTGAACACGGGCCAGTGCGGCAATTCGATCCAGTCGACCACGTCCCCGCGGAACAGCCCCGGCGAGCGGAAGATCCGGTCGGCGAGGTTCCCGGTCGCCCCGCCGAGCAGCAGCCCGAGCGTGATCGCCCACGGCAGGCTCCGCAGCCTGCGGGCCGCCCGGAGAATGTAGACGATGACCGCGGCCGCGATCGCCGTGAACACGATCGTCATCGAGGTCCCGATGCTGAACGCCGCCCCGCTGTTGCGCAGCAGCAGCAGCGTCAGGAAGCCATCCAGCAACCGGATCGGGGGGTGGCCGGACATCGTGCGGACGACGATCAGCTTGGTGACCACGTCCAGGGCCAGCACGGCTAGCGCCACCCCGACCACGACGGGAAGCTTCCGTCCCGCAGGCAACGCCGGCTCCGGGGTCTCCCCCCGGACGGAACGCGCCGAATCCTGGGTTTCGCCCTGCGCCGGCGGCCGGGTTTCCCCTGGGGCGGAACGCGCCGGCTCCTCCGCCGTCAGCGGCGTTCTTCGCGCATTTTGCACGTCACGCACAGTACCGCGCGCGGGAACGCCATTAGCCGCGCCTTGCCTATTGGCTGGCCGCAGGATTCGCACGCTCCATATGTTCCCGCATCGATCCGGCTGAGGGCCCGCTCGGTCTGGTCGAGAAGACGGCGGGCGTTGCTCGTCATCGCAAACTCGTGCTCGCGCTCGAACGTCTTGGCCCCCGTGTCAGCCTCGTCGTCTCCCGCGTCACGGATGCCGTCCACCAGCCGGTCGGCGATCTGCGACTCGGCCTGCTCGATGTCGCGCCGCAGGCCGGCGGCGTCCGCCTCCAGCGTTTCCCGCACCTCGGCGAGTTCGGAGGCGGTCCACGGCTTCTCCCCTGGCCGCACCGGAAGAGTTGCGGCCTCGGACCGCGGGGCAATGGTCATCGTGCGCCTCCACGACGGGTTATAGATGATCATGAATGTGAACGGTCAACGGAGAATAAGTCACATCGCGTTTCTCCGCAAATGAGATGCCGGTTCGCTCACGGCCCGGGGATTCCGCCCGCTCACACCGGGAACCCACACCGGGATCCCACACCGGGAACCCACGGCGGGATCCCACACCGGGAACCCACGGCGGGATCCCACACCGGGAACCCACGCCGGGAACTTCGGCCGGCCCGGCTCCGCGAATGCACTCCGCATCCCGGAATAAGTTCGGCTCGCGAAGCCTTGTCAGATATCCTGAAATCCTGCACGGCGTTGATGGGGACAGCTGCCGCTGACAGTCGGCCAGGAGCGATCCGGGGATGGTGCGAGCCCGGAGGCAGGCCCAGCGGACCAGATCACCCCGGAGCCGCCGGAAGAACGGCCCAGCACCCACTTTTGTCCCCCCGGACGCGGCGCGGGCCCAGTAGAACCGGCCGCAGGGATCCTCGAGAGGGCCGTCCGCCATCCGGAGCTCACCTGAGCGCCGCACCGTGGCGGCGGCCAAGGAGGGTGGTACCGCGGGAACGCCGCACGGCGGACTCGTCCCTCCAGCAAGGTCCGTTCGGAATTGCTGGAGGCCAAACCCACCATGTCGCAGGCATCCGATACCGCGCCGCAGCCGGACGGCAGCGTGCCCCGGCCGGACGGCACCGCGCCGGACGCGGACGGCCGCACGCCGCGTTTCCCTGCGCTGCCGGCCCAGATCGACCTGCCCGCGGTCGAGCGCGAGATGCTGGTCCGCTGGCAGGACGCCGGCGTCTTCGAGCGCTCGCTGAAGCAGACCGAAGGCGGCCTGCCCTGGACGTTCTACGAGGGACCGCCGACCGCCAACGGCATGCCGGGCGTCCACCACGTGGAGGCACGGGTCTTCAAGGACGTGTTCCCGCGGTTCAAGACGATGCAGGGTTTCCACGTGCCGCGCCAGGCCGGCTGGGACTGCCACGGCCTGCCGGTCGAGGTGGCCGTCGAGCGCGAGCTGGGCATCTCCGGCAAGAAGGACATCGAGGCGTACGGCATCACCGAATTCAACGCGAGGTGCCGCGAGTCGGTGCTCCGGCACGTGGACGCGTTCACCGACCTGACCGAGCGGATGGGTTACTGGATCGATCTGTCCAAGGCGTACCGGACCATGGACCCGTCCTACATCGAGTCGGTCTGGTGGTCGCTGACGGACGTATACGAAAAGGGCCTGCTGGTCCGCGACTTCCGGATCAGCCCGTACTGCCCGCGCTGCGGCACCCCGCTGTCCGACCACGAGATGGGCCAGCCCGGCGTCTACCAGACCGTCACGGATCCCTCGGTCACGGTGCGCTTCCCGCTGACCAGCATGCCGGAGGGCGCAGACCCGCACCTGGCCGGCCCGCACCTGGCCGACACTGACCTGCTGGTCTGGACGACGACGCCGTGGACGCTGGTGTCCAACACCGCCGTGGCCGTACACCCCGACGTAACCTACGTCGTGGCGCGCCGGGCGCGCGACGGCGACCGCGTGGTGGTGGCCGAGGCCCTGATGCCGAACGTTCTTGGCGAGGGCTGGGACGTCGTGGCGCGTTTCCCGGGCCGCGAGCTGGTCGGCGCCACCTACGACAAGCCGTTCCATCTCATTGACATCCCGGACGCGCACATTGTGGTGCCCGGGTCGTTCGTGACCACCGAAGACGGCACCGGCCTGGTGCACTTGGCGCCCGCGTTCGGCGCGGATGACATGCAGACGTCACGCGCGCACGGGCTGCCGGTGGTCAACCCGATCCGCCCCGACGGCCGGTTCGAGGACACCGTGCCCATGGTGGGCGGCATGTTCTTCAAGGACGCCGACCCCCGGCTGATCCAGGACCTCGCCGACCGCGGCCTGCTGTTCAGGCACGACCGGTACGAGCACAGCTACCCGCACTGCTGGCGCTGCCACACGCCGCTCATCTACTACGCGCTGCCGTCCTGGTACATCCGCACCACGGCCGTAAAGGAGCAGCTGCTCAGCGAGAACGAGCGGACGAGCTGGTACCCGCCGAACATCAAGTACGGCCGGTACGGCGAGTGGCTGCGCAACAACGTGGACTGGGCGCTGTCGCGGACGCGGTACTGGGGCACGCCGCTGCCGCTGTGGGAGTGCGAGAACGGGCACACCACGTGCGTCGGCTCGCGGGCGGAACTTTCCGAGCTGGCCGGCCGGGACCTGTCCGGGCTCGACCCGCACCGGCCGTTCGTCGATGAGGTGACGTTCGGCTGCCCGGATTGCGGCGCGCGGGCCCGCCGGGTCCCCGACGTCATCGACGCCTGGTACGACTCCGGCTCGATGCCGTTCGCACGGCACGGGGCACCGTGGCAGAACGAGGCCGAGTTCGAGCGGGCCTTCCCCGCGCAGTTCATCTGCGAGGCGATCGACCAGACCCGCGGCTGGTTCTACTCGCTGATGGCGGTCAGCACGATCGTGTTCGGCCGGTCGTCGTACGAGAACGTGGTGTGCCTCGGGCTCGTCGTGGACGAGGACGGCCGGAAGATGAGTAAACACCTGGGCAACGTGCTGGAGCCGCTGCCGCTGATGGAGGCGCACGGCGCGGACGCGCTGCGCTGGTTCTTCGCGGCGTCCGGTTCCCCGTGGGCGACGCGGCGCGTGGGGCACGCGGCGCTGGAGGAGATCGTCCGTAAGGTCCTGCTCACCTACTGGAACACGGTCTCCTTCCTGGTCCTGTACGCCAACGCGGCCGCCACCGGCGGGAACGCCTGGGGCCCGGAACGGCTCGGCGAGGCGCCGGCGCCCGCGGACCGGCCGGTGCTGGACCGGTGGATCCTCAGCGAGCTGCACACGCTGGTCCGGGACGTCACCGCGGCCCTCGAGGGCTTCGACACCGCGGGCGCGGGCCGGCGCATCGCGGGCTTCACCGATGACCTGTCCAACTGGTATGTGCGCAGGTCACGCCGTAGGTTCTGGGAAGGTCCACGGAGCCCGGGGTCCGCGTCGGCGTTCGCCACGCTGTACGAGTGCCTGGAGACCGTCACCCGGCTGATGGCGCCGATCACGCCGTTCCTCACCGACTATGTGTGGAACGCGCTGCGCGGCGCCGGGGCCCCGGAGTCGGTGCACCTGGCCCGCTGGCCGGTCGCCGACGCCGCGCTGATCGACGAGAGCCTGTCCACGGACATGGCCCTGACGCGCCGGCTGGTCGAGCTGGGGCGTTCGGCGCGGGCCGCCGCCACGGTCAAGATCCGGCAGCCGCTGGCGCGGGCGCTGATCGGCGCGGCGGGTTTCGCGTCGCTGCCGCCCGAGCTGCGCACCCAGGTCGCCGAGGAACTGAACGTGCACGCGCTGGAAACGATGGCCACGGTCGACGTCGAGCTCGTCGACTATGCCGTGAAGCCGAACTACAAGGCGCTGGGCGGCCGGTTCGGCAAGCGGACCCCGGCGGTCGCGAAGGCGATCACCAGCGCCGACGCGGCGGCGCTCGCGGCGGGCCTGCGCACCGCCGGCACCACGGTGGTCACGGTAAACGGCGAATCCGTGTCCCTTGGCCAGGACGAGGTGATCGTAACGCAAACACCGAAGGCGGGCTGGACCGTCGCCACCGACGGCGGTGAGACGGTGGCGCTGGAGGTGACGCTCACCCCCGAACTGCGCCGCGAGGGCCTGGCCCGGGAAGCGATCCGGCTCATCCAGGACGCGCGGAAGAGCGACGGGCTCGACGTCACCGACCGGATCGCGCTGTGGTGGGAGGCAAGCGGCCCGGACCTTGCCGCCGCGCTGACGGAGCAGGGACCGGTGATCGCAGCCGAGGTCCTCGCCACCAGCTACCAGCCCGGCCAGCCGTCCGAGGAGACCAGCAACGCCGGGTTCGCCGAGCACACCGACGACCTGCTCGGCGTGCGGTTCTGGCTCCGGAGGGCTTAGGGGGCAGGACTGACCGCCCAGGGACGGGCGGTCAGTCCGTCTCCTCGCCATCCGGGTGGCAGGCGCGGCACGGGCTGCACCCGGCTTTCCTGGCCGCCCAGGCCGGCATCTTCTGCAGGTCGCTGTCGCCCATGAACCGGATCAGAATGCACTCGCTCCGGTGGTACCGCGGCACGCCGGGGACCACCGTGACGACCTGACCCACCGGCCTCGTATCCCCGGCGTCCTTGATGCCGCCAGTCCCGCCGGTGTGCCCGGTGAGGCTGGTGTGCCCGGTGAGGCTGGTGTGCCCGATGACGCCGGTGTGCCCGGTGATGCCAGTGTCCTCGCTGTGGTCGGTGATGCCAGCGTCCTCGGTGTAGCCGGTGATGCCAGTGTCCTCGGTGTGGTCGGTGATGCCAGTGTCCTCGGTGTGCTCGGCGTCCTTGGTACCGCCGACGCCGGGGGCGTCACCGGTGTCCTCGGTGGTGCCCCCGGTTCGTACCGCCGGGCCGGTGAGCACCGGGATGCGGGCGGGAACCTCCGGTCGGGGGCCCTGATCCACGTTGGGCACACCAGGCCGGGCGGGCGGAGCCTCAGCTACGGTGGCGCGAAGTTCTCCACGGTTGAGGATCCCCCCGACGACGAGAAAAACCAACGCGACCGCGCTCACCGCGATCGCGAGATAAACGAGCAGCAGCTTGCTGGTGACGCCGCCCGCGACGAGTAGCCCCAACGCGATGACGACCAGGGAAGCGCTGAACCTGATCACAAGCGTTCTCCCGGAACGCGCGGCCACCCCAGCCGCCGGCCTTCGCGACGCTCCCGCCGGAGGGCCCGTCCGGCGGGGGACGCCGCCCCGCTCAACCAGAAAATACCCCGCGGCCTGGTGCAAACGCCCAGGCCGCAGGGATCGTACCGTTACCGCCGTTCGTGCGCGGGCGCGCCGTCGCCTGCGTGGAAGCTTCCCGCGTGCTGGACGACCTCGGGCACCGAGTACTGCCCGGTCGCCGGGGCGCCGTTACGCGAGCCGACCTGTCCCATGCCCGCCGGGACGGACGGCTGTGGCGCGGACCCCATGGTCGGGAAGGCCCCGCTTTCGGTCACGCCGGCCTCCAGGTCCCGGAGCTGGCCCTCAAGGTACGCCTTCAGCCTGCTGCGGTACTCGCGCTCGAAGGCGCGCAGGTCGTCCACCCGGCGCTCGAGTTCCTCGCGCTGCTGGACCAGCGACCCCATGGCCTGGCGGTGACGCTCCTGGGCGTCGCGCTCAAGGCTCTCGGCCCGGGCCCGGGCGTCGCCGGTGATCTGCTCGGCCTGACGGCGGGCCTTGGTCAGCACCTCGTCGGCCTCGCGGCGGGCCCGGCCGAGCGTCTCGTCCGCCTCACGGCGCGCGTCGGCGATGGCCTGGTCGGCGGTCTGCTGGGCGAGGGACAGGACCCGCGCCGCGGTGTCCATGTTGTCCTCGTGCGGCGCCATCGAGCCCATCATGACCGGCTCGGGCTGCCTGCGCTCCGGCTCGGCGCGCTGGGGCTCCGGCACCATGTCCATCTTCGACTCAGCCAGCGGCGAACTCAATGCGGGAACGGACGACTTGCCCCCTCGCAGGCTCTCTGCCAGCTTCGCCCGGAGCTCTTCGTTCTCCTGGATCAGCCGGTCGAGCTCGGACTCGACCTCGTCGAGGAAGGCGTCAACCTCTTCCTCGTCGTAACCGGGCCGGAGCCTCGTCGTACTGAACTGCTTGTTCCGCACATCCGCGGGCGTCAGCGGCATCTTGTCTCCTCGGCGCGCATGGACCTGTGTACCTGTCGGAAGGTGGTACCCGATCAGATCCGTGGCACGACTTCGTCGAGCAGAATCAAGATCACAATGAACACCACCATGAAACTGAGATCCATGGCTACTGTACCTAGGCGGAGGGGAGGGATGTAGCGCCGTAGGAATTTTAGTGGAGGATCGGTCACCGTGTAGATGCCCTCGGCGATGACCAGGAGTATCCCCGTGGGCACCCACTGCCGCGCGAACATCTGGATCCAGGAGAAGATCATCCGCCCGATGAGGATGACCAGGTAGATCGTCAGCAGGTAGGTCAGGACAACCTTAAGGATGCCCATCGCCGGGTCCTCGTCTGTCGCACGGTTGCCTGGTTACGGGTCTGCCTATGGGTCCGCCTGTGGCCTTGCGAGCAGTCGCTTTGCTGGTCCGCATCACACCGTCACTGATTGTCCGCTAGCTCTGGTTGAAGAAGTCTCTCTCCGCGATGCGAGCCTTGTCCTCCGCCGCCACCTCGACGTTCGCGGGAGAAAGCAGGAAGACCTTGTTGGTCACCCGCTCGATGCTCCCGTGCAGGCCGAAGATCAGGCCTGCCGCGAAGTCGACAAGGCGCTTGGCGTCACTGTCGACCATCTCGGTCAGGTTCATGATGACGGGGATCCCCTCGCGGAAGTGTTCCCCAATGGTACGTGCTTCATTGTAGGTGCGAGGGTGCAGCGTCGTGATCCGCGCGAGGTCAGTCGTCTGGCCGGCCCCGTCCTGGCGCACGGGCGCCGAAAGGTAGGCACCGTCGCCCTGCTGCCCGTCCGGATCGTCCGGGCCATCGAAGCGGTCCGGCTGCTCCTCGTACTCCTCGTACTCGTCGTAGGAGTCGTACCCGTCCTGATAGCGGTGTTCGTCCTCCACGAGGCCGAGGTAGACCGCCATCTTGCGCATTGCGCTGGCCATCCGTCAGTCCTCCGTCGTGCCCATCTGGCAGCCCCCCGGCGCTAGCCCGGAAGTCGATCCCCCGGAACCCCCCGCAACTTCGACTGCGAACCACATACACGCTGCCGCGGACCCGTTGGGGGCCCACGCGAGGGACATTACATGACAGGGGGCCTTCGATCGCCGAGCAACGCCGTACCGATTCGCAGGTGTGTCGCGCCCGCCGCGACCGCCTCTTCGAGATCACCGCTCATGCCAGCGGAGATGATCGTCGCGCTGGGCCGCACCGCACGGACGGCGGCGGACGCGGGGGCGAGGCCGGCGAAGGCGCACGCGGCGGGGATGCCCAGCGGCGCGACCGCCATCACCCCGCCGAGAACGAGGTCCGCTTCGCCCGCGATCGCCTCGGCGAGGGCGGGGATCCGCGGCAACGGCGCGCCGCCGCGGCCCGCGTCTGCCGCTGCCGCTGGCGCCGGCTCGGCCAGGTTCACCTGGATGAGGCAGGTAAGGACGCGCTCCTGGCGGCGCGCGGCGGTCCCCAGGGCGCGGACCAGGCGGAGCCGGTCCACCGAGTGGATGACGTCCGCGTAGCGCGCGACGCTGGCGGCCTTGTTGGTTTGCAGCTGCCCGACAAAATGCCAGGTTATCGCCAGGCCTTCGCACTGCGCGGCCTTAGGGGCGGCCTCCTGGTCACGGTTTTCGCCGAAGTCACGCTGGCCCAGCTCATAAAGCAGCCGGACGTCAGAGGCGGGCCTGGTCTTCGTGATGGCGACGAGCGTGATATCCGCGGCGCCCCGCCCCGCCGCGGCGCATGCGGCTGTGATACGCCCCCGGACCCGGTGCAGCCGTTCGGTCAGCTCGGCGCGCCGTGCCGTACTCACCGGGCCTGGTTCCCCGGCTCACTTGAGGAAGTCGGGAATGTCCAGGTCGTCGTCTTCTTCGAAGATGACGGGACGCCGTCGCGTGGTGGCAACGTCGAACACGCGCGCCGCCGCGCCCGCCATCGGGCCATCACCGCTGGCGCTTCCGCCGGATGGACCCGGCTCGCTGGCTTCCGCCGCGGAAGTGTCCCAGGGGGCGGTCTGGCCGGGGTCGTCGGGCGTACCGGGATCGTCAGTGGCGGCACCCGGGCCGGCCGCGCCCTGCGCGCCTTGCGCCCAGCCGTAGACGTCCCCGGCCGCTTCACCCGCAACTGTGCTGTTCAGTGAGCCGCTGAAGCCTTCGCTGGCCTCGGCGGCCCCAGTGTTGCCGGTAGCGGCGGTCCCGCCGACGATGTTCTCAGCGGTGGGAACCTCGGCCGCCGCCATGGCGGCGGCGTCAGCGCTGGCGTCGGCCGCCGCGGCCTGGCCCGGCGCTTCAGGCACCGCATCGCCGGTCCTGGCGGTGGCCTCGCCACCGGACGCGTCGTCGGCGTACCACGGGGCCTGGGCCGCCGGCCTGCCTGCCGACGGGCCGGGCGCACCGGGCGCACCGGGCGCACCGGGCGGGCTGAGGGCCGCGGTGCTGAGGCCGCCCGCCCCGGGGGCGTTACGGCCCATATCGTTCTCGTCGAACCCGGCGGCGATCACCGTCACCCGCACCTCGTCGCCGAGCGCGTCATCGATGACCGCGCCGAAGATGATGTTCGCGTCCGCGGCCGCCGAATTGGCCACCAGCTGGGCGGCCTCGTTGATCTCGAACAGTCCCAGATCGGAACCGCCCTGAATGGACAGCAGCACGCCGTGGGCCCCGTCGATGCTGGCCTCGAGCAGCGGGCTGGAGATCGCCATTTCCGCCGCGGCGACCGCGCGGTCCTCGCCGCGCGAAGAGCCGATGCCCATCAGCGCCGAGCCCGCGCCGGACATGACCGACTTCACATCGGCGAAGTCCAGGTTGATCAGGCCCGGCGTGGTGATCAGGTCGGTGATGCCCTGAACACCGGACAGGAGCACCTGGTCGGCGGCCTTGAAGGCGTCGAGCACGCTGACGTGACGATCGGAGATGGACAGCAGCCGGTCGTTCGGGATGACGATGAGGGTATCCACCTCGCTGCGCAGCCGCTCGATCCCGGCCTCGGCCTGGATGGCCCGGCGCTTGCCCTCGAAACCGAACGGGCGGGTCACGACGCCGATGGTCAGCGCGCCCAGCGACCGGGCGACATTCGCCACCACGGGAGCGCCGCCGGTTCCGGTGCCGCCGCCCTCCCCGGCCGTGACGAAGACCATGTCGGCGCCCTTGAGCACCTCTTCGATCTCCTCGCGGTGATCCTCCGCGGCCCGGGCGCCGACATCGGGGTTGGCCCCGGCGCCCAGCCCGCGGGTGAGCTCGCGGCCGACGTCGAGCTTGACGTCGGCGTCGCTCATCAGCAGCGCCTGCGCGTCGGTATTGATCGCGATGAACTCGACGCCCTTGAGGCCCTCTTCGATCATTCTATTAACGGCATTAACGCCACCGCCGCCGATTCCGACGACCTTGATGACCGCCAGGTAGTTCTGCGGTGCTGCCACGAGGAGGGTACCTTTCCGCTCGTTTTAACTCGTCCACGCGCCCGGTCGCTAATTCCGGCCGAGCCGCTTTATTCCGCCCGATCAGGGCGCTGGGCTGGGGAAACCCTGGCCGCGAAGCGGAATTCGCCGCCAATGGCATTGGCCGCCGATGAGCCGGCGAATGAGCCGGCTAACCGGCGGGGCACGGCGGGAAACGAGCGACGTGCCCCCGGCCTCACCATCAGGTTTCACCTTCAGGTAGAGATTTAGAGTTTTGTCAGCCTGGCAATTGCTAGGGACAGTAGGGTGGCCGGTCACCGGGGTCAACTAACCACGCGCCAACGAGCGGCGTGTCGCAGCGGATTTCGCGGTGCCATCTTCACCGGGTCACCGCGGTTCCGAATGCGCTGATGTCGTAGTAGCGCGCGTGGGTGCGCATCAGGGCGGAAAGCTCGGCCACCTTGGCCGGGGCGCTGGCGGTGCTCCCCCAGACGATCGTCACCCCGTTGGACAACCTCAGCGTCACGTTCTGCGGGCCGGACGCCGTGACCGCCGCCACGGACCGGGCGATCTGCGCGGGCAGCTCGTGCAGGACGGTGACCCCCGCCGCCACGGACGGATCGCCGCGCAGCGGGCCGGGCGCGGCTGATGTCCAGTAGACGGGCATTCCGGCGGGCCTGACCCGCACCGACCGGACCACGACACCGGCGGCGTCGATGAGGTCGAACCCGCCGCCTGCAGACGGCGAGGCCGGCACCGCGGCGGCGAGAACGGGGGTCCGCTCCCGGATGGTGATGACGATCCGGTCCGGCCATGACTGGCTGACCTGCGCCGATTGCACCTGCGTGATGGCTTCGACGCGGCTGGCCGCAGCACCGGTGTCCACCCGGATCATCGGCACGCCCGCCGGGATGGCCGCGGCCGCCCGCACCTGGCTGGCCGGCACCAGGTGCGTTCCGGTGACGACGACGGAACGGACCACGAGCAGTTTCGATCCGAGCAGCACCCAGGCGATGCCGGCGAGCAGGCCGGCGACGGCGAGGCCGAAGAACGCGGTCCGCCACGGGCCGCGGCCGCCTGGCGGCCGGCTGGTTGCGACCGGGCCGGTCTCGCCCGGGCCGGTCTCGGTCACCCCCGGACCGGGCCTGCTCATCCGGCTCCGCCCCGGGCCCGCAGCGCGGCGACGATCACCGGGCCGAGCTTCGTCACGTCCCCGGCTCCCATCGTCAGCACGATGTCCCCGGGCTTGGCGATTTCCGTGATCACGGCCGGGACCTGGACCGCGTCCGGGACGTAGCGGGCCCGCCCGGCCGGAGCGGCGTCCACCACGAGCCGCCCGGTAACGCCCGGCTCGGGGTCCTCGCGCGCCGCGTAGATGTCCATGACGATCGCCTCGTCGGCAAGGCCGAGCGCGGCGCCGAACTGTTCGCTGAAGATCCGGGTCCGGCTGAACAGGTGCGGCTGGAAGATCGCGATCACGCGGCCGCCGCCGGCGAGATCGCGGGCCGCCGCGAGGTCGGCCGCGACCTCGGTCGGGTGGTGCGCGTAGCTGTCGAGCACCCGGACCCCGTCCCCGTCACCCTTGGGCTCCATCCGCCGCTGCGCGCCGCGGTAGGCCGTCAGCGCCGCCGCGGCCTGCGGGCCGGAAACGCCGAGCTCGGCGGCGGCGGCAAAGGCGGCCGCGGCGTTGAGCACGTTGTGCCGGCCGGGGACGGCGATGGTGATGAGGCCCGTGAATTGACCGAACGAAGCTGGGCTGGGCGCATCACCCAGGTCCGGCGCATCACGCCCGGCCTCGGCGGCCGTCATCGTGAACGTGCTTCCCATGCCGCGCGCGGTAATCCCGGACACCCGGTAGCCGGCTGACGGCGACGTTCCGTAGCTACGGACGCGGACCGGCAAACCCCGGGCGGCTTCGGCCACGGCGCGGGCCCCGGCGTCATCGGCGCAGGTGATGAGGGCCCCGCCGGGGGCGATCCGGTGGGCGAAGGCTTCGAACGCGGACCGGATCTCGGCGAGGCCGGAGTAGTTGTCGAGGTGATCGGCTTCGACGTTGGTGATCACCGCCACCTGGGGGGACAGCATGAGGAACGACCCGTCGCTCTCGTCGGCCTCGACCACGAGGTCCGGGCCCGCACCTTCCTCGGCCCCCAGGCCGGTCTCGGCGAGCACGCCCCCGATGACGTAGCCCGGATCGGCGCCGCACGCGCGCAAGATGGTGGTGATCATCGACGCGGTGGTGGTCTTGCCGTGCGTACCGGCGACCGCCGTCGCCCGCCGTCCCACCATGATCGAGGCCAGGACCGCCGCGCGGGGCAGCACGCGGAGGCCGCGGCGGCGCGCCTCGGCCAGCTCCGGGTTGCTGGGCCGGATCGCGCTGGACACCACGACCGTGGCGGCGGCACCCAGGTGGTCCGCGGCGTGACTGGTGTACACGTCGGCGCCGAGCGCGGCCAGATCGGCGAGCACCCCGGGCGAGCCGGAGTCGCTGCCCGATACGGCCACGCCCCGCTCCAGCATGACGCGCGCGATGCCGGACATGCCCGCGCCGCCGATGCCGACGAAGTGCACGTGGCCGAGCTGGTCCAGCGGCACGGTGTCCACCGGGGTCACCAGGGCCATCGGGTGTCCTGTTGCACGTTTTCTCCTGCGGGATTCCTGCGCGGCGCGTGCGTGGCCGGGCTGTTTCCTGGGTGCTTGCTTTCCTAGGCGCCGCGCCGGGGCCGGCCGTGCCGGGGCTGCCCGCGGCGGGGCGACCCGGCGCGGCGCGGGGCGGGCCCGGGCTGGGGCCCGGGCTGGGGCCCGGGCTGGGGCTGGGGCTGGGGCTGGGGCCCGGGCTGGGGCTGGGGCTGGGGCTGGGGCCCGGCCTCCGGCCAGGGCGGCCCGCTGGGCCCGCTCGGCCCGTCGCGGCGGGGCCGGGCGTTGTCTCCCTGGCCGGGCTCGAACCATGGGCCGGGGTTATTTCCCCCCGAGCCGGGGTGTTCACCCGGCATGGGCGGTCCCCCAGGCATGGGCGGTCCCCCAGGCATGGGCGGTCCCCCACCAGGCATGGGCCGAGCCCCCGGCATGGGCTGAGCCCCCGGCATGGCCTGGCCTGGGCTGGGCTGGCGGGGCATCGGGCGCTCCCCTGCCCCGGGCCGGTCGCTTTCTCCGGCCCGGACGATCTCGATGACCGCGCGGGCCAGCTGGCGGTCCGCGTCGGCGCGGCCCAGGGCGGCGGCGGCCTCGGACATGTTCGCCACCCGGTCGATATCGAGCAGGACAGGCAGCAGGGTGTCCCGGATCCATTCCGGCGTGAGGCCGGCGTCCTCGACGAGGAGGCCGCCGCCGCCGGCGACGATCGGCTCCGCGTTGAGCCGCTGCTCGCCGTTTCCGTGCGGGAGCGGGACGAAGGCACCGGGCAGCCCGACGGCGGTGAGCTCGGCGCACGTCATGGCGCCGGCCCGGCAGAGCGCGAAGTCGGCGGCGGCGTAGGCCAGATCCATCCGGTCCACGTAGGGCACCGCGACGTAGGGCGCCACGCCGGCGCTGGCCGGGATCTCCGCCGTGTTGCGCGGGCCCGTCACGTGCAGCACCTGCACCCCGGCGGAACGCAGCCACCCGATCGCCCCGCACAGCGCACGGTTCAGCGACTCGGCACCCTGCGAGCCGCCGGTCACGAGCAGCACGGGCAGATCGGGCCGCAGCCCGAAGTGGGCGCGGGCCTTGTCACCGAGCGCGAGCCGGTCCAGCTCGGCGATCTCACGGCGGATCGGGATACCCAGGTAGGTGGCGTGCGCCAGCTGGGTGCTGGGGTTCCCGGTGAACACGTGCTTGGTCAGCCGGGCGCCCAGCTTGTTGGCCAGGCCGGGCCGCGGGTTCGCCTCGTGCACCACGATCGGGACGTGCCGGCGGCGCGCCGCGAGATAACCCGGCGTGGCCACGTACCCGCCGAAGCCGACCAGCACGTCCGCCTTCACCTGGTCGAGCACTCCGGCGGCGGCGCTGACGGCACCGGCCAGCCGCCCCGGCACGGCGATCAGGGCCGGGCTGACCGACCGCGGCATCGGGACGGCGCGGATCAGCGCGAGTTCGTAGCCACGCATCGGTACGAGCCGGGTCTCCAGGCCCCGTTCGGTACCCAGGCAGACGATAACGCCGCGCGGGTCGGCCTCCCGCAGCGCGTCAGCGAGCGCAAGCGCGGGTTCGATATGTCCGGCGGTTCCGCCGCCGGCTAGCACAACCCTCATCGCGGGGCCTTCCTCTTCGCCTCTGATGCCAATCCGGCTCCGCGCCGCCGGGCATCCCCGGACCGCGAGGCGGCGGCACAAGCCCTCACTCGCTTCGCTGCGTTAGGCCAAGCCAGCTTAGAACGCGCAGCGGCAGCGCGGGGCCCCGAGCGGCGAGAGCCTCCCGGGCGCCGGGCTCACGCCGCGCGAACGACATGAGCACGCCGAGCCCCAGCATCGTGATGAGCAGCGAGGACAAGCCCGCGGAAATCAGCGGCAGCGGCACGCCGGTGATCGGCAGCACGCCGATCACCGCGCCGATGTTCACCACCGCCTGCATCACGATCCACGCGGTGATCGCGGCCGCGGCCAGCCGGCTGAAGGTGTCCTGGACGCGCCGGGCCACCCGCAGCCCGGCGAAGGCCAGCCCGCCGTACAGGAAGCACACGCACAGGGTGCCGACGAGCCCGAGTTCCTCACCGATGATGGCGAAGATGAAGTCGCTGGTCGACTCGGGAACGTACCCCCATTTTTCCCGGCTGGCCCCCAGCCCCACGCCGAACAGCCCACCCGAGCCGACCGCGTACTTGCCCTGGATGCCCTGCATGTTGGGGCCCATCGGGCCGCCCTGCGGGTTCACGAAACCGGTCAGGCGCTTCAGCCGGTACGCCGACGTCACGGCCAGCAGCACCATGACGAGGCACATCAGCACCATCATCCCGGCGAAGATGCGCCCCGGGGTGCCGATGATCCACAGCAGCGTGATGAAGATGACCAGCAGCACGAACGTCGTGCCCAGGTCGTCGCCGGCAATGACCAGCATGCAGAGCAGCCCCGCCCCCGGCAGCAGCGGGACGAGCAGGTGCCGCCAGTCCTCCAGCTGGCGGAGCCGCTCCTTGCGGGCGAGCAGGTCGGCGCCCCACAGCACCAGGGCGATCTTGGCCAGCTCGGACGGCTGGGCCGGGAACGGGCCAAGCTGGAATCCAGCGGGCGGCGCCGTTCTGCGACACCGCGACGCCCGGGATGAGGGTGAGCCCGAGGCCGAGGACCGACGCGCCGAGCAGCGGGTACGCCGCGGCGCGGAACAGCCGCGGTGAAGACCGGGCCGCGACGTACATGGCCGGCAGCCCGATCGCTGCGCCGAGCAGCTGCTTCTTGAAGTCGGAGTACGCGGGCAGGCCCTCGCTCAGGTCCTGCACCGACGAGGTGGACAGCACCATCACCAGCCCGAGCCCCAGGAGCAGCGCGGTGATGCCGACGATCAGGTAGTACGACGTGAGCGGGCGGTCGAGCAGCGCGAACCAGGACGCGAGCCGTTCCCTGGTGCCGGCGGCGGGCGGCGCCGCACCGACGGCCGCGGCCTCGCGGGGCAGAGCGCTGCCGCCCGCGGTCTCCTCGGCCTGGGCTTCCACCACGCGCTGCATGAGTCCAGTCTCGGCGGGGGCGCGGCTGATACGGCGGAGATCCGGCGCGTGTCGCGCGAGAGGAGGGGATTTCCGGCACCCCCGGGCGCGCCTATTTCGGGAACCAGCCGACGTAGAAGACGCCCAGGCCGAGCGCTATGAACATGCCGGAGATGACCCAGAATCTGACCACGATCGTGGTCTCGGCCCAGCCGAGCAGCTCGAAATGATGCTGCAGCGGTGCCATCCGGAACACCCGTTTACCGGTCATCTTGAACGACCCGACCTGGATGACCACCGACAGCGTGACGATCACGAACAGGCCGCCCAGCAGGAGCAGCAGCAGCTCGGTCCGGGTGGTGATGGCCAGGCCGGCCAGCGCGCCGCCGAGCGCGAGCGAGCCCGTGTCGCCCATGAAGATGCGGGCCGGCGGGGCGTTCCACCACAGGAAGCCGACGCACGCCGCCATCAGCGCGGCGGCGACCACGGCCAGGTCCAGCGGGTCCCGGACGTCGTAGCAGTTCGGCGCGAGCGACAGCGTGCAGTCGTTGCGCAGCTGCCAGTTGCCGATGATGACGTACGCGGCCAGCACGAGGATCGCCGCGCCGGTGGCCAGCCCGTCCAGCCCGTCGGTGAGGTTCACCGCGTTGGACGTCCCGGACACCATGACCACTACCCAGGCCACGAAGAAGACGGGCCCGACCGAGATCCCGAAGTCGGCCAGGAAGGACAGGTGCGTGGAGGCCGGGGTGAGGTCGTAGCCGTCGGGGAAGTGCAGGGCCAGCACGGCGAACACGACGCCCACCACCACCTGCCCGGTGAGCTTGGCCCCGCTGCGCAGGCCGAGGCTGCGCTGCTTGTACAGCTTGATGAAGTCGTCGGCGAACCCGACCGCGCCGAGGCCGGTCATCAGGAACAGGACGAGCAGCCCGGACACCGAGACCGACTCGCCGGTGGCCAGGTGCCCGGCGAAGTACCCGACGAGCGTCGCGATGATCATCACGGTGCCGCCCATGGTGGGCGTGCCGCGCTTATCGGCGTCGGCCGGCCCCTCCTCCCGGATGGGCTGGCCGTATCCGTGCCGGGAGAACACCCGGATGGCCACCGGCGTGCCGAGCAGCGCCACCGTCATCGAGACCGCGGCGGAGATGAGGAGGGCCTTCACTGGGCCTTCTCCTTCACGGGTTCCGGCGGGACCAGCAATTCGGCGGCGACGCTTTCCAGGCCGGCCGCGCGGGAGGCCTTGACGAGCACGACGTCCCCGTCGGCCAGGCGGCCGCGCAGCGCGGCGACGGCGCCGGGGCCGTCCGGCACGCCGATCGCCTCGCCGTGCCATCCGCTCGTGGCCAGGGCCCCGCCGAGGATCGGTGCTGCCTCCTTCCCGACAACGATCAGACCGGTCACCCCGGTTCCGGCGGCCAGCGCGCCGGCCTCCTCGTGGCTGGCCCGGGACTCGTCACCCAGCTCGGCCATCTGGCCGAGGACGGCGAACGAGCGCCTGCCCCGCGCCATGTGGCGCAGGGCGTCCAGCGCCGCCCGGACGGATTCGGGGTTGGCATTGTAGGCGTCGTTGACGACGGTGACGCCGCCCGGGGTGCCGGCGGACCTCCATCCGCCACTTGCTGCGCGCGGTGGCCGCGGACAGCGCGGCGGCGATCTCCGCCGGGCCGAGGCCCATCTCGGCGGCGATGGCCGCGGCGGCCAGGGCGTTCGGCACATTGTGCGTGCCGTGCAGTGCCAGCCGCACCGGGGCCGATCCGGCCGGGGTCACCAGCGTGAAACTTGGGCGGCCGAGATCGTCGAGGCGGACATCGGTGGCGGTGAAGTCGGGGGCTCTGGTACTAGCGGTGGCGGCGGTGGCGGCGGGGCTGTGGTGCTGGTGGTGCTGGTGGTGGTGACGCCGAACGTGACCACCCGGGCTTCGGTGCGTCCGGCCATGGCCATCACCCGGGGATCGCCGGCGTTCAGGATGGCCACGCCGCCGGCCCGCCCGGCGGCCCCGGCGGCCCCGGCGGGCAGCGCCGCCGGCAGTTCCCCCTTGGCCCGGGCGACCTGCTCGATGCCGCCGAACTCCCCAGTGTGGGCGTGCCCGACGTTCAGCACGGCGCCGATCCGCGGCGGGGCGATCTCGCACAGGCTGGCGATGTGCCCGACGCCGCGGGCGGCCAGCTCCAGCACCATGTACCGGGTGCGCTCGTCCGCGCGCAGCACGGTCAGCGGGAAACCGAACTCGTTGTTGTAGGAACCCTCCGGCGCGACCGTCGGCCCCAGCCGTTCCGCCAGCTGGGCGGTCAGGTCCTTCGTCGACGTCTTGCCCGAGGATCCGGTGATCCCCGCGATCGTGACCTGCGGCAGCCGGGCCACGACCTCCTGGGCCAGCCGGGCCAGCGCCGCGCGCACGTCGCCGACGATCAGCGCGGGCGCGCCGCACGGCCGGGTGCCCAGCACGGCGACCGCCCCGGCCGCGATGGCCGCCCCGGCGAAGTCGTGCCCGTCGGCCCGCTCACCCTCGACCGCGGCGAACAGGCCGCCCGGGGCGGCCCGGCGGGAGTCGATGACGACCGGCCCAGCGACCAGGGCCGACGGGTCCGCGCCCCCGGCCAGCCGGGCCCCGGTGATCCGGGCGATCTCCTCCAGCGGGAGCGGGATCAAAGTTCCCCCTTCGGGTCAGCCGCTCGGTGTGCCCCGGCCCGGTGCCGCAGCGCCTCGGCCGTGACCTCGCGGTCGTCGAACGGCAGGACGCGTCCCGCCACGTACTGGCCGCGTTCGTGGCCCTTGCCGGCCACCAGGATCACGTCTCCCTTGGCGGCCGAGGACACGGCCAGGCCGATCGCGGCGGCCCGGTCCGGTTCCACGATCACGTGTGCCCGGCGCGACGGCGGTACGCCGACCGCGCCGTCCAGCATCGCCGCGAGGATGGCCAGCGGGTCTTCGGAGCGCGGGTTGTCGCTGGTGAAGATGGCCACATCGGCGAGGGTGGCGGCGGCGGCGCCCATCAGCGGGCGTTTGGCCCGGTCCCGGTCCCCGCCGCAGCCGAGCACGATGATCAGGTTGCCCTGGGTGACCGGGCGCAGCGCCCCCAGCACCGCCTCGACCGCGCCGGGCTTGTGCGAGTAGTCCACGAGCACGGTCACGTCGGGCACGTCGGGCACGGCGGCCACGGCGGCCACGGCGGGCACGGCGCCGCCGGCGTCGACCCGTTCCAGCCGGCCGGGCACACCGGGGCAGGACCCCACGCCGGCCACCGCGTCGTCCAGCCCGGTTCCCGCCTCCACCAGGGCCACCACCGCCCCGAGGGCATTGGCCACGTTGAACGGGCCGACGAGGGCCAGCGAGGCGTCGGCCGCCACGCCGCCGGGCCCGATGATCCGGAACGTGCTGCCGTCCGCGCCGACCCGGACGTTCTCGGCCCGCCAGTCCGCGGCCGGGTTCCCGGTCGCGGAGAAGGTGGTGATGGGGATGGGCGCGCTGGCCGCGAGGCGCCGGCCGTAGGCGTCGTCGAGGTTCACCACTCCCGACCCGGCGTAGCGCGGGGTGAACAGCTCGGCCTTGGCCGCGAAGTAGTCCTCCAGGCCGGCGTGGAAGTCCAGGTGGTCCCGGGACAGGTTGGTGAAGATGGCGACGTCGTAGTGGGTGCCCGCGACCCGGCCGAGCGCGAGGGCGTGACTGGAGACCTCCATCGCGGCGGCGGTGACCCCGCCCTCGGCCATGGTGGCCAGCAGGGCCTGCAGGTCAGTGGCCTCGGGAGTGGTCAGCTCGCTGGCCAGCACGTCGGTCCCGATCCGGGTTTCCACCCCGCCGATCAGGCCGGTGAGGTGCCCGGCCATCCGCAGCCCGGCCTCGGCCAGGTAACTGGTGGTGGTCTTGCCGCTCGTCCCGGTCACGCCGATCAGCCTCAGCTTTCGGCAGGGGTCGCCGTATACCCAGCAGGCGACCTCACCGAGCCGGGCCCGGGGGTCGGAGACCACGAAAACGGGCACCCCGGCCGCCGCGGCGCGGTCCCGGCCGGCCGGATCGGTCAGGATGGCCACGGCCCCGGCGGCCACCGCGGCCTCGCTGAATTCGGCGCCGTGCACCCGGGTGCCGGGCAGCGCGGCGTACAGGTCCCCCGGCCGGACCATCCGGGAGTCATGGGTGACCCCGGACACGGCGGCGTCCTGGTGGGGCCCGCAGGGCCCGTTCGGCATCATCGGCCCGGGCGGGACGGCGCGAACCTCGCGGTCGGCGGGGAGTTTCACGCCGAGCAGCGCGCCCAGGCCGGAAAGCGGGCGCCTGCTTGGGTGAGTGGGACGGATGGCCACGGGCACGCCGAGAGGTTACCTCCAATCAGGGCCCGGTGAGCGGCACGTCCGCAGGCTTGGCCCCGTCCGGCGGAATCTGCATGGTCTGCAGCGCGAACTTCATTACCTGGTAGAAGACCGGGCCAGCCACGACATCGCCGAAATACCCGCCCTTCTTCGGATTCTGCACGTTGACCGCGACCACAAGCTGCGGGTTATCGCCCGGGGCCATCCCGATGTAGCTGGCCCCGTACTTGCACAGGCACTTCTTGGTGGCGTCCCATTCCTGGGACGTACCAGTCTTCGCGGCGATCGCGTAGCCGGGGATGATGCCCCACGGCTCGCTGGCCTGCTCGTCGACCGCCGGGACCTGCTGCAGCGCCGCGATCAGGCTCCGGGCCGTGCTGGCCTGGATGACCTGGCGGGCGGAGGACGCAGGGGCGGGCGCGTACGTACCGGCGCTGTCGGTGGTGCCCTGGACGAGGGTCGGCTGGACGCGCACGCCGCCGTTCGCGATCGTCGAGTACAGGCTGGCCATCTGCACCGCGTTCACGTCGATGCCCTGGCCGAACGAAAGCGTAAAGCGCTCGTTGCCCCACCACTGGGACGGCGCGGGCAGCAGGCCGGGCGTTTCCGCGGGCAGGTTCAGGCCGGTGGGTGAGTCGAGGCCGAACGCCTTGAGGTAGTCGTACTGGGTCTCCGGCGGTACGTGCCGGACCACCTGGACCATGCCGTCGTTGCTGGAGTTGGCCAGGATGCCGGCGATCGTCCAGCGCTCCACGGGGTGGTACTCGGCGTCACGGAAGCTGAAGCCGTCCTCGATGATCTGATCGGGAACGGTGTAGGTGCTGCCGATCGTCTGGCCGCCCTTTTCCAGCGCCGCCGCGGCGGTGACCACCTTGGCGGTGCTGCCCGGCTCGAAGACGTCCTGGACGGCCAGGTTGGACGTGGCCTCGGGATCGGCCGACGCGGACGGGTCGCCCGGGTCGTAGGCCGGCCACTGCGCCATGGCCAGGATCTTGCCGGTGCCCGGCTGCATGATCACGACCGTGCAGCTGTCCGCGCGGGTCTTGCTCACCTGCTGCTGGCAGGCCTGCTGGGCCTCCCACTGCAGCGCGGGGACGATGGTCAGGCGCAGCCCGCTGCCGTTGACCGCGGGCGTGTTCTTGCCCGCAGCCAGCGGGATCTGTTCCCGGTTGGTGCCGACCTGGAACTGCTCGCTGCCCGGCTTGCCGGCCAGCAGAGCGTTGTCCGAGTACTCCAGCCCGGCCGCGCCGGCCAGGTCGCCCGCAGCGGTCGCGTGCGTGAAGCCGAGCAGGTTGGAGGTCGCGGCGCCGTCGGGGTAGATCCGGGAGTAGCTGGCCTGCATCCGGATGCCCGGCAGCCCGGTGCCGGTGGTCGTCCCGGTGGATCCGGGGCCGGTTCCGGTGCCGCCCGGCAGGCTCAGCCCCTTGATCTGGTCGGCGGTCTGCTGCGTGACCCCCTTCTGCAGCACCACGTACTGCGGCGAGGTCGGGTTCTGCAGCAGGCTGAGGATGTCCGGCTCGCTCATGCCGAGCGGCCCGGCCAGGTCAGCGGCGATCTGCGGCAGCTGCGCCGCGGTCATCATCACGGGGTCCGCGTAGACCAGGTAGGTCTGCACGGTGATGGCCAGCGGCTGGCCATTCGCGGCCGTGATCGCGCCGCGCACGGCCGGCAGGTTCCCGGCCTGCAGCCGCTGGTTCTGCGCCAGCCGCAGGTAGTTGCCCGACTCCAAGCCCTGGAGCTGAATCAGGCGCCCGGCGAACAGGGATATCACGAAGGCGATGCACAGCAGCGTGACCCCCAGCCGCCGTCCCGGGTCGGCCCGCGGCCGGAGCACCCGGCGCACCACGGCGCGCGGGCGCGGGGGACGGCCGTTGCGGGTGAGACCTGGCCGGGCCGCGGGCCCACCCCCCCCGGGGCCCGCGGCCCGGGGACCGGCGGGCTTGGCTCCCGCGGGCTTGGACGCACCGGGCCTGGCCCCCGGCCGGGGCGGCTTGGACGCACTGGGGCGTCTCGCCCCGCGCATCGGGCCGGGCCGGCCCGGCCCCGGGGCAGCCCGGCCTGCGCCTGCTCCCGCACGCGAATCGCGCCCACCACCGCGCGGCTCACGGCCCCCGCCCCGCATGGTCATGGGGTGTAGCCAGGGACCTGGATCTTCGCGTCGGCGCCGGTGGCGGCGTCGCTGGAGATCTTGCCGGTCTTCACGTTGAGGAACTGCAGTTGGCCGACCGGCCGCATGCCGAGCTGTTCGGCCCGCTGGGCGATCACGCTCGGCGCCTGGTCCTGGGCGACCTGCTGCTGGAGTTGCTGCTGTTGCCTGACCAGGGCCTGGTCCTGCTGCCGCAGGTTGGTGATGCGGAACGAGCCTGCCGCGAGCGTCGTGCTGATCACGAGCAGGCACACCAGCGCGCCGCAGAGCATGCCCACGATCAGCAGGAGGAACGGCATCCGGCGGCGGCCGGCGGCGGTCACACTGGGGGCCGTCTGCGGGGCCGCCCCGGGACGCGGCGGGGCCGGAACGCGCGGTGTCGCTGCGGCCGCACGCGGCGGCTTCGGCGGGTGGGGCGGGCGCGCCGGGCGCGCTGGACGCGGCGGGAGATTCCCCCGGGTCCACGGGGGCGCTGCGTCGCTTATTCGGGTCGCCATGTCGTCCGCCCCTCCATGGCGTTCACGCCGCCTTCCGGATACGTTCGGCGGCCCGTAGCCGCGCCGATGCCGCGCGGGGGTTGGCGGCGAGCTCATCTGCTGATGGCCGCAGCGCTCCCCTGGTCAGCAGGCGGAACTGCGGCCCGCTCCCGGGCAGTGGCACCGGCAGGCCGGGCGGGGTGGTGCCGGCGGCGGCGGCGGCGAGCGCGCGCTTGACCACACGGTCTTCGAGCGAGTGGTAGGCGAGGACGACGATCCGCCCGCCCGCCGAGAGAAGGCCGAGGGCGGCGGGCAGCGAGCGCCCCAGGACGGCCAGCTCGCCGTTCACCTCGATCCGCAGCGCCTGGAACGTGCGCTTGGCGGGGTGACCGCCGGTCCGCCGCGTGGCGGCGGGTATCGATTCCCGGACGATGTCGCTCAGCCGTCCCGTGGAGGTCAACGGGGAGCGGGACCGCTCCCGCACCACCGCGTCGGCGATCCGCCGGGCAAACCGCTCCTCACCGTATTCGCGCAGCACCCGGGCCAGCTCCTCGGCTGGGTAGCGGTTCACGACCTCGGCCGCGGTGAGCTCGCGGGTCCGGTCCATCCGCATGTCCAGGGGCGCGTCGTGGGAGTACGCGAAGCC
This sequence comes from uncultured Actinomycetes bacterium, assembly GCA_963805255.1. Lineage (GTDB taxonomy): Bacteria > Actinomycetota > Actinomycetes > Streptosporangiales > Streptosporangiaceae > Bog-532. Next base: position 325,848 of record CAWDTK010000019.1, on the reverse strand, counting down.
GCGCTCGGGGTCGTCAAGCTGCGGGGACGACACACCGAGGTCGAACAGGATGCCCTGCACGCTGTCCAGGCCCGCGGCGGCGACGATCGCCGGGATCTCGTCATAGCAGGAATGCACGAGCGTGACCCGCTCCGCGTAGGCGGACAGCAGGTCGCGGGACCGCTCGATCGCGGTCAGGTCGGCGTCGACGCCAATCAGGATGAGCCCGGGGCAGGCCGCGAGCAGGGTCCGGGCGTGACCCGCCCGGCCGAGCGTCGCGTCGAGGAGCACGGCGCCGTCTGGCTCCAGGGCCGGCCCGAGCAGGGCCGTGACGGCGTTGGCCATGACCGGCACGTGGCCGGCGGATGACTCGCCCATCAGACCCCCCAAAGTTCTCGCTCGCTGGCTGCTTTCGGTGCCCCCCGGCCGGGACCCCATCCGCGCCGCGCGGGCCGCCAGCCGCCTGGCACCGGGGAAGTGATGCCAGCCAGCCGGCGGCCCAGCGCGGGTGGAGACCCCGCGGGGGCCGTGGGACCGGGCGCCGCCCGGTACCCGTCACAAGATCCCGGGCAGCACCTCCTCGGACGCATCGGAGAAGGCTTCTTCCTGGCTGGCCAGGTAGGTCTCCCAGGCCCCGGCGCCCCAGATCTCCATGCGGGTGTTGGCGCCGATCACGACGCAGTCCCGCTCCAGGCCGGCGTAGGTCCGCAGCGCGGGCGGAACGGTGATGCGGCCCTGCCTGTCCGGGACCTCGTCCGAGGCGCTGGCGAACAGCACGCGGCTGTAGTCGCGGAGATCTTTGCGGGTCACCGGCGCAGTGCGCATGGCATCGGTGACCCGGCCGAACTCCGCCAGCGGGAAGACGTAGAGGCAGCGCTCCTGGCCTTTCGTGATCACCACACCCTCGGCGAGCTCGTCCCGGTACTTGGCGGGCAGGATTAGGCGGCCCTTCTCGTCGAGCCGGGGCGTGTGGGTGCCCAGGAACACCGCACCCACCTCCCCTGTCCCGCGAGTAGCGCCGCGCCACCCCTACTGCCCCATGGCGCTCCACTGTACCCCACATTCCTCCACCGTCAACGTCCGATCGACGGTGTTTCTTCCCCGTTAGCCAGTAAAACCCCAGGTCAGAGCCGGTGGAGCAAGGTGGGGGTACACTGTGGGCCAGGCCGGGCGGCCGGGATGCCCGCCGACCGGGAACTGCCCAGGAGACGCCGGGAAACCACCCGGAAACGCCAGGTCGCGGCTCAGGGTGGGGGAAGTGGGGGGCGGCCGGCGCGCGTCCACGGCCAGCAGGCGACACGGGGGCGGGCCAACCGCAACAATGGCGACACGGGAGCGGCCCGGCCGCAATAACCCGGCCGCAATAACCCGGCCGCAATGGAAGGCGCGGGCCGGGAATTGCCCGGCGTAGCAGAACACCCCCTGCTCCGGTCCGGCGCGAAGCGTCGCGCATCAGGTGAGGCAGGACGTACTGTCGGTATGAGGCGGCAGGCGGCGGCGTGGCCTTCCCCGCCGGCGGCCGGTGCGGCTTGAGGCCCGTCGAGGAGGCCAGGTGGCAGTGGGAATGGGGCGCGACCCCGCCAGCGCGCTCGACGACCTCGTGGCGGTGGCCGGCCGCATCAGTGCGGCCGTCGAATCGGTCATCGACGGGAAGGCGAACGCCGTCCGGCTCACGCTCACCGTACTGCTCGCCGAGGGTCACCTGCTCATCGAGGACGTCCCGGGTGTCGGCAAGACCATGCTGGCCAAGGCGCTGGCGCGGTCGATCGATTGCTCGGTGCGCCGGATCCAGTTCACCCCGGACCTGCTGCCCAGCGACGTCACCGGCGTGAGCGCGTTCAGCCAGGAGCGGCGGGAATTCGAGTTCAAGCCGGGACCGGTGTTCGCCAACATCGTCGTCGGTGACGAGATCAACCGCGCCTCCCCGAAAACGCAGTCCGCGCTGCTGGAAAGCATGGAGGAGGGGCAGGTCACCGTGGACGGGACCACCTTCCCGCTGGAATCGCCGTTCATGGTGATCGCCACGCAGAACCCGGTGGAGATGGAGGGGACCTACCCGCTCCCCGAAGCCCAGCGTGACCGCTTCACCGCGCGCATCTCCATCGGCTACCCGACGGCGGCCGCGGAGCTGGAGATGATCGACACCCACGGCTCGGCGTCCCCGCTGGATGACGTGAAGCCCGTGGCCCGCGCCAGCGACATCCGGGACCTGGCGTCGGCGGTGCGCGGCGTCATGGTCTCCGACCTGCTCAAGCAGTACGTGATCAACCTGGTCAACGCGACCCGTTCGCACGCGGACCTGCGGCTCGGCGCCTCCCCGCGGGCGACGCTCCATCTGCTGCGGGCCAGCCGTGCCTGGGCGGCGCTCGACGGCCGTGACTACGTGATCCCGGACGACGCGCAGGCCCTGGCCGTGCCGGTGCTCGCGCACCGGCTGCTGCCCACCCCGGAGGCGCTCGTCGCGGGACAGCTGCCCGAGCAGGTACTGGCCGGCATCGTGGCCCGGCTGCCGCTGCCGGCCCGCCGGTGACGGGCCACGGCTGTCATGCGGGCACTGATTGACGCGCTGACCACCAGGGGCAAGACGTTCCTGGCCGTGGGGTGCGCGGCGGTCATATCCGGCTTGGCCCTGGACGAGGCCGATTTGCTGCGCATCGGCGTCCTGCTGATGATGCTCCCGCTGCTGTCCGCGCTGGGGGCCACCCGGGCCCGCTACCGGCTGTCCTGCACCCGGCAGCTGCTCCCGCGCCGGGTCCCGGCCGGGCGCCCGGCCGAGGTACGCATCCGGCTGTCCAACATTTCCCGGCTGCGCACCGGGCTGCTGCTCGCCGAGGACGGCAGGCAGCACGCGGCCGGGAGCCGGCAGCGGTTCGTGCTCGAGGCGATCGAGGCGGCCGGCCACCGCGACCTGAGTTATCAGGTCCGGATGGACCAGCGCGGCAAATACGCGATCGGCCCGCTGCAGATCCGCGTCGCCGACGTCTTCGGCCTGGTGGCGATCGGACGATCGTTCGCGACCAAGAGCACACTGGTGGTCACGCCGACGATAACGCCGCTCCCCCGCGTCGCGATCCCCGGCAGCCGTCTCGGCGACGGCGAGAGCGGCATGCGCACGGTCGCGGCCGCGGGTGAGGATGACATCGCCCCGCGCGCCTACCGCGACGGTGACGAGCTGCGCCGGGTGCACTGGCGATCCACCGCGCGGTACGGCGAGCTGATGGTCCGCCGCGAGGAGCAGCAGTGGCACAAGCGCGCGCTGCTGCTGATCGACGCGCGGCGGCGCGCGTACACCGGCAGCGGCCCGGGATCGCCCTTCGAGTCCGCGGTCAGCGCCGCGGCGTCGATCGGCGTCCATCTGGTCAGCCAGGGCATCGAGACGCGGCTGGTCACCGACTCGGGTGAGGTCACGCCCGCCGGGCCGGCCGCGGAATCGCTGCTGGAAAGACTGGCCGTGATCGAGCCGACCCGCAACATCGATCTCGCCCGGGGCCTGGCCACGTTGCGCGCCAGCAGCCGCGGGCAGGTCATCGCCGTGACCGGGATGCTGTCGCCCGGCCAGGCCCGGCTGCTCGCCGCCAGTCACCAGGGCACGGCTCCGGCCATGGCGCTGATGGTCGACGGGCTGCACTGGGATTCGGGGCCCGCGCAGGGCGGCCCTGCGGGCCCTGCGGGCGAGCGCTCAGACGCCCCGGCCGCCAAGGACATCCTCGCCGCGGCGGGGTGGCGCGTCGCGGTCGTCACGGCCGGCAAGCAGCTCAGCGAGGCGTGGCGGGAACTGCACAGCTCCGCCACGGCCAGCTACCTGCACCGCACGGTCAGCACCGAGGCACCCGCGGTACCGTCCGGGGCCGGCCAGGTGACCGCGCTACCCCCGGAGGGGACCGGATGAGCCATCGGCTGACGCTGGCCGCGGCGGCCGGGACGGCCCTCGCCTCGACCGCCCTGTACGCGCTCTACGACGGCGCGGAGTGGTTCTGGACCGGGCTGGGCGCCATCGTCGTGATCGCCTGCGCCGGTACCCTGACCCGGTGGCGCCCGCTGCCGGTCCTCGCGTGCCTCGCCGCGGGCCTGGCCGGCCTGCTGCTCTACCTCAACTTCGTGTTCGCGGCCGGGCGCTCCTGGCTGCTGGTGGTGCCGGACGGCTCGTCGCTCAGCTACCTGCGGCAGCTGGCCGTGCAGGGCATGACCGACGCGGACCGGTTCTCCCCGCCGGTACCGCTGACGCCAGGCCTGGTGCTGCTCGGGACGACCGGAATCGGGCTGGCCGCGCTGGCCACGGACACGCTGGCGGTCCGGCTGCGCAGCTCCGCGGTGGCCGGCCTGCCGCTGCTGGCCCTGTTCATCGTGCCGGCGACCACGCCGGCCTCGCGCGGCGGGCTGGGCACCACGATCGTGTTCTGCCTGGGCACGGCCGGGTACCTGCTCATCCTGAACGCGGACGGCCGGGAACGGATTCCGGCGGTGGGGACGCCCGGCCGGCCGCTGGCGGGCCGAGGCCGCCAGCCGCCCCAGGTACACACGGGCGCCCACCGCCGTCAGGGCGTCCGATGCCCGCTCGGTGGCGGCGGGGCGGCGGATCGGGGCGGCCTCGATCGTGGTCGCGCTGTGCGTGCCGCTGTTCGTGCCCGGTCTCCGGGGCAACCGCATGTTCCCCGCGCACGTCAACATCTTCGGCCCGGCCGCGTCGGCGCTGGGCCCGGGGAACGGGACGACGGTGCCGAACCCGCTCGCGCAAATGACGCAGGACCTGCGGGAGAGCCAGTCGTCGACGGTCCTCACCTACCGGACCACCGACCCGGAACCGCAGTACCTGCAGATGTACGTCCTGGGCAACCTGTCCACCACGGCCTGGACGATGGGCCCGGGCCTGGGCCCGACGGCCACGGCGACCGGCAAGCTGCCCTCCCCTCGGGGCCTGACCGGGGCGGGCCGCACCAGCGTGACGACCAACGTCACCGTCGGCCGCGGGACGGCGAGCGCCATTTCCGGGATCAGCTTCCTGCCGGTGCCGTACCCGGCCACCAAGATCAGCGCCCCCGGGCACTGGGTGATGGATGTCGGCACGTCCATCGTGCTTAGCTTCGGGACCCCGCTTTCCGGCCTGACGTACACGGTGACCAGCGACGACATCTCCCCGGGCGCGGACCAGCTGAACCGGGCGCCGGCGCCGCCGGCCGCGATCGCCGGCGAGTACCTGAACGTCCCCCCGGCGTTCCGGCCGCTGGCCGCGCTCGCGAGGAACGTCACCCGCAGCGCGACGACCTCCTACGGCAAGGCGATCCTCCTGCAGCAGTGGTTCACCCACACGGGCGGGTTCAGCTACAGCCTGACTGCCACCGAGCCGCCGGACGCGACCGGTCTCAGTCACTTCCTCACCGTCAGCAAGCGCGGGTACTGCCAGCAGTTCGCGTTCGCGATGGCCGTACTGGCCCGGTTGCTGGGCATCCCGTCCCGGGTCGCCGTGGGCTTCACCTCCGGCTCGCCGACCGGGATCAGCACCTGGTCGGTCAGGACCAGCGACGCGCACGCGTGGCCGGAGCTTTACTTCCAGGGGGCGGGCTGGCTGCGGTTCGAGCCCACGCCGTCCGGGAGCGGCGGCCAGGGCACCGCGATCCCGCCGGCCTACACCGTCCCGCAGACGGCAGGCGGGGGCAGCAGCCAGGCCTCCACCGTGCTGCCCGGCCAGCAGAACACGGGATCCCCGGGTGCGAACGGGGGCAGCTCGACCCTCAACCCGCACGCGCGCGGGCTGGCCGGGAACGGGTCTGGTGGTCCCGGCGCGGTCACCGCGGGGGGCCGGTTCCCGGCCGAGCCGGCCGGCCTCGCCGTGCTCGCGCTGCTGGCCGTCGCGGCCGTCGCGCCGCGCACGGCGCGGTCCCTGCGGCGGCGGCACCGGTTCCACCGCGCGGGCGACGCCGAGCGGGCCCACGCCGCCTGGCGTGAGGTACTCGACGACCTCGCCGACTACCGCGTCCCCCGGCGGCCGAGTGAGTCGCCGCGCGCCACCGCCCGCCGGGTCACCGATGAGTCCGGCCTCCCGCCGCCCGCGGCCGGGGCCCTCAGCCGGGTGGCGCTCGCGGAAGAGCGCGCCAGCTACGCCGGCACCCCGAGCCCGGCCCCGTCCGGTCACGCCGACCTCGACCTGATCCGGCGCGGGCTGGCGGCATCGGTGGACCGCCGGACCGGCTGGCGCGCTCGCCTCTTTCCCGTGTCAGCGTGCCCGGCCGCCCGCGCCGGGGTGACACAGCTGGCCGAAGCCGCGGCCCGGACCCGATTCAGCCGGTGGCGGCTCAGCAGGCCCAGGGCGTGGCGCCGAAGTTCGGCGCCGGGCGCTACCTCTGCTGGTTGATGCGCTGCTGGTTGATGCGCTGCTGGTTGATGCGCTGCTGGTTGATGCGCTGCTGGTTGATGCGCTGCTGGTTGATGCGCTGCTGGTTGATGCGCTGCTGGTTGATGCGCTGCTGGTTGATGCGCTGCTGGTTGATGCGCTGCTGGTTGATACGCGGGTCCGATGGGACGCCCGGAATCCCGGTCAGCCGCGCTCCTGCCGGCGCCGCCACCGCTCCTCAAGCCGCTCCATCATGCCCGGCGCCGCCACGCGGGGCCCGCGGGCTCCGCGTGGCCCGCGCGGCCCGCGTTCGGCCGCGCGGCGTTCGCGGCGCCGCCGGGAGGTGGTCTTCGGTCGTGCCGTTCCGAGCGCCGCCGCCGACATGCCGTTGATGTGCCGCCAGCTGATCAGCGCCCACATGCTGCAGACGAGCATGACGACGAAGCCGGCGACGCCTACCCAGATGTACGGGGATATGACCCCGCCGAGCAGCAGTCCGACACCCAGCACGAATCCGGCGACGGCCTGGTAGGCCCGGCGCTTGTAATGCACCCGCGGATCGCTGGAGCGAACCGCGTGCACAAACTTCGGATCCTCGCTGTAAAGCGCCTGCTCGATCTGCTCGAGCTGACGCTGCTCATGCTCAGAGAGCGGCACGACGCCTCCCATGGAACCTTGCTCGCAGGACCGGGGGTTCGGTGACGTCCACCAGTCTTCTCCGGCCCATCTCAAGAATACGAGCCGGAACGGGCCGCGTGGAAGAGCGGCCGGGGGTACACGCATTCGCGTGCCTGCCTGCGCGCTTCACATGCTCCTCCAAAGCTCCCCCGGACGGACCGTGCCGGCGCCGAATCGCTCGGCGATCCGGTCCATCGCCCGCTCCGCTTCCCGCCAGCCCGCGGGCCGGTCACCGAAGGCCAGCTGCGTGGCCGCCGCCGACGCGGGCGCCAGGCCGGTCGCCCGGACGCCGACCAGGCGCAGCCGGGCCTGCCGGTCCAGCCCGGAGCCCTGGTGCAAAGCGCACGCGATGGCGTAGATCTTATGGCCGAGGTCGGTCGGCTCGGCCAAAGTCCGGGATCGCGTCATCGTCGTGAAATTGGCCAGCCGGAGTTTCACCGTCACCGTCCGGGCCACGCAGCCGGCCTGCCGCAGGGCGCGCGCGGTCCGCTCGGACAGCCGGAGCAGTTCCCGGCGGATCACCTCCGGGTCGCTGATGTCGGCGGAAAAGGTCTCCTCGGCGCCGATGCTCTTGTCGGGGGCGTGCGGGGTCACCGCGCGGCGGTCCTGGCCCCAGGCGAGCGCGGCCAGCTGCGAGCCGACGGCCGCGCCCAGGTTGTGCTGCAGCGTGGCCAGCGGCGCGTGAGCAATGTCACCCACGGTCCGCAGCCCGAGCCGGGCGAGGATCTCCCCGGTGCGCTCACCCACGCCCCACAGCGCGGACACGGGCAGCGGGTGCAGGAAGCCGAGCACCCCATCGCGGGGCACGACCAGCAGGCCGTCCGGCTTGCAGTGCACCGAGGCGATCTTGGCCACGAACTTGCACGGTGCGACGCCGACCGAGCAGGTCAGTCCCTGCTCGGCCGCGACCTGCCGCCGGATCGCCGCGCCGATCCACGCCGGGGAGCCGAGCCGCCGCCGCGCCCCGGAGACGTCCAGGAACGCCTCGTCCAGTGCGAGCGGCTCGACCAGCGGGGTGACCGATCGGAAGACGGCCATGACCTGCTTGGACACCGCGCTGTAGACCGGGTGCCGGGGCGGGATGAACACCGCCTGCGGGCACAGCCGCCTGGCCCGGCTCGCCGGCATCGCGGAACGGACCCCGAACCGGCGTGCCTCATAGGACGCCGACAGCACGACGCTCCGCCCGCTCGGGGAGCCCACGATTACCGGCTTCCCGGTCAGGTCCGGCCGCTCCCGTATCTCCACGCTGGCGTAGAAGGCGTCCATGTCGACGTGCAGGACGTGACAGCCCGTGTCGTCAGCTGGCTGGTCGCCGGTGCGCGGGGGGCCGTCCATGGTCTTAGCGGCGTGCCAGGATGTGGAGCTTGGCAGCGATGTCGCGCAGCGGCGGGTACGTCGCGGCCGCCGCCTCCAGGGAACGCAGCGCCTCCGCCGCCCCGGGATCGGCGTCCACCAGGACGCTGGGCACGAGGTCCGCGAAGATCTGCACGCCGTGGGCGGCGCCGGGAGAGAGCCCGGCGCCCTCGATCAGCGCGCTGAGGCCGGGCAGGGTGAAGTAGCGGGGGACGCCGCCGGCGGCCGGGCACCCGGGGCCCGGCTGGCCTGGCCGGCCTGGATCAACCTCGCGGTCCAGCAGCGCGCGGGCGCCGGCGAACCGGCCCGCGACCGCCCGGTGCAGGATCGCGGCGGCGACGCTGGCCGCCAGCACGCTGACCGTCCCCCCGGGCCGCAGCACGCGGGCGATGGCGGCCAGCGCATCCGCCGGCGAGTCGACGTATTCGAGGACGCTGTGGCAGATCACGAGGTCGCCGGCCGCCTCCCCCAGCACGCTGTCCAGGCCCGCGGCCTCACCCTGGATCGCGCTGATCCGCACGTCCATCTCGGCCGCGCGGCGCTGCGCGGCCGCCAGCGAGTCCGGGCTCGGGTCCACCACCGTGACGGAATGGCCCAGCGCGGCCAGCGGCACGGCGAAGCCGCCGGTCCCGCCGCCCGCGTCGATCACGTCCAGCCGGTCCCGGCCGGTGTCCGCGGCCCGCGCCGCGAGCACGCGCCGCAGCTCATCCCAGACGACGGACGCGCGCGCCGCCAAAGCTTCGCCGGCCAACGGGCCGCCTCCTCGCGCCATGGCTTCAATGTAGTGCCGCTCACCGACAATTTCGGGAGCTCGCGGGGTCCGGTTCTCCCGACACGCGCCGCAATTCTTTTGTGGCCGGTCTTTTGTGGCCGGGTTTTCCGAGGTCGGCGGCTGATTCCTAACAGACTCCGGACACCTGGACGGGATATGGGATTTCCTGCAGCCCGAGCACGTATCCTCTTCGCCATGGCTGAGCACCTCGAGCTGCCGCGCCCCGGCCGGCTCCTGCGGACGGTGGCCTGGAACCTCACCGAATCGGTGGGGCTGCCGGGCATCGGCTACATCGTGGGCCAGGAGCTCGCCGGCCGGAACGCGGCCATGATCGCCGCGTCGGCTGTGCTGTGGCTGGTCGCGGTGGTGCGCAAGGTGGTCACCGGCAGCGTCCCCGGGCTCGTCACGATCTCGGCCCTGGTCATGACGGTGCAGGCCGCCGTGGTGGTCAGCACCGGCAACGTCTTCTTCTTCCTGCTGCAGTTCCCGCTGGCCAACCTGGCCATGGCGCTGCTGTTCGCCCGGACGGCCCCGACCCGCAAGCCGCTGATCGCACGGCTGGCCGCGGAGGTCGTCGCGCTCCGCCAGCCGTCCACCCACCACCCGGCGCTGCACCGGTTCTTCCAGAACGCCACGTGGCTGTGGGCGGGCCTGTTCTTCCTGATGACCGTCGGGTTCTCGGTGCTGATGGTCACCGAGCCGCTGACGCTGTTCCTGCTGCTCACCACGGCCTTCACCACGGGCATCGTGGTGGTCGGCGCGGGTCTGTCGGCGCTGTGGTTCTTCTCGGTGATCCGTAAATCCGGTTTGCGCGTCCGCTTCGCCGCGGCGTAAAGCGCCGCGGTCAAGGCTCGGGCCGCGGCTACGCCCGGTCAGAGCGTGAGCTCCGGCTTCAGCGCCAGCAGCCGCGCGAGCAGGCCGTTGACGAACGACGGGGACGCGTCGGTGGACAGGTCCCGGGCGAGCTGAACCGCCTCGCTGATCGCCACCCCGTCGGGCACGTCATCCGCCCAGAGCAGCTCGTAGGCGCCGATCCGCAGAACATTACGGTCCACCGCTGGCATGCGGTCCAGCGTCCAGTCCAGAGAATAGGAGCCGAGCAGCTCATCGATCCGCTCCCGGTGCGCCTGCACGCCGCGCACCAGCTCCGCCGCGTACTCCGGCACCGGCGGGCCAAAGCTCTGCGCCGAACGTTCCGCCATCAGGGCGATCACCGGCTCGCCGCGCACTTCGGCCTCGAACAGCAGGTCCAGCGCGCGCTTGCGCGCCTTGCTACGAGCGGGCACGGCGTTCCGTCAGTCCCCGGCCCGTCAATCCCGGGGCCATCAGGCACGGCCGAGGTACTGGCCGGTCCGCGTGTCGACCCTGACCTTCTCGCCGGTGGCGATGAACAGCGGGACCTGGACCTCGGCGCCGGTTTCCAGCTTGGCCGGCTTGGTGCCGCCGGTCGAGCGGTCACCCTGCAGGCCGGGCTCGGTGGCGCTGACCGTCAGCTCGACGGCGGCCGGCAGGTCGACGTACAGCGGCACGCCATCGTTGAACGCGACCGTCACCGTCTGCTCCTCGAGCAGGTAGCTGGCGGCGTCGCCGACGGTGGCGGCGGGGACCCGGGGCTGGTCGTAGTCCTGGGTGTCCATGAAGACGAAGTCCTCGCCCTCGCGGTAGAGGTACTGCATCTCGCGCTTGTCGACGTTGGCGACGTCCACCTTCACGCCGGCGTTGAAGGTCCGGTCGACCACCTTGCCGGTCAGCACGTTCTTCAGCTTGGTGCGCACGAAAGCACCGCCCTTGCCGGGCTTTACGTGCTGGAACTCGACGACGGTCCACAGGTTGCCGTCGAGGTTCAGGGTGATGCCGTTCTTCAGGTCGTTCGTGGTCGCCACGTTTGCCGTCTCATTCATGTGCCCGCCCGTCACAGGGCGAGCAGTTCCCTAGTGGTCGTCGTAAGGGCCTGCGCTGTCCCGTCAGCCGTGCCGGCCCCTATGACCAGGACATCCTCGATCCGGACGCCGCCTTGGCCGGGTAGGTAGACACCGGGTTCGACGGTGACCGGAACGCGATTCTGAAGTTTACCCGTACTTCCGTACCCGATCAGCGGCGCCTCGTGGACCTCCAGCCCGACGCCGTGGCCGAGCCCGTGCTGGAAATGCTCGCCGTGGCCGGCCGAGCAGATCAGGTCACGGGCGGCCGCGTCGACGTCGCAGAGCTCCGCGCCCGGCCGGGCCGCGGCGCGGCCGGCCTGCTGGGCCGCCGCGACCAGTTCGTAGATGTCCCGCTGCCACCCGGCGGGCTCACCGAGCGCGACCGTCCGCGTCATGTCCGCGTGATAGCCGGCGTAGCAGGCGCCGAAGTCCAGCGTGATCAGGTCCCCGCGGCGCAGCGGCCGATCGGAGGGGGCGTGGTGCGGGATCGCCCCGTTCGGCCCGCTGGCGACGATCGTGCCGAAGGCGGGCCGTTCGGCGCCCAGTTCGGCCATCCGGTGATCCAGTTCCCCGGCCAGGGCCCGTTCGGTGAGACCGGGCCGGATCCGCGGCAGCACGTCGGCGAGGGCCTGGCCGCTGATCCGGCAGGCGGCGGCGAGCAGCCCGATCTCGCCGGCGTCCTTGACCATCCGCAGGTCTTCGATCCCGCGGCCGAACCGGACCAGGGTGACCCCGTCCGCGCTGACGGCGAGGTCCATGTGGCGTTCGACGGTCATCTCGTGCGCCTCGAACGCGACCCGGAGCATCCCGCGCCGGGTCATCGCGCCGGCCAGCGCGCGTTCGGTGAACCGTTCGACGGTCAGCTCGAGGTCGGGGCAGTCCCGGCGGGCGGCCAGCGCGTACCGGGAGTCGGTCGCGAGCAGGCCGCCGCCCACGGCCGGAAGCAGCAGCGCGGCGTTGGAACTGGCCAGCCCGGTGAGGTAGCGGACGTTAGGCGGGGTGGTGATCAGGACCGCGTCCGCGTCAAGTTCGGCGACCTTGGCTTGCGCGCGGGCCCGGCGCGCGGCGTGGATTTCCGGCATGGCCAAAGTATCCCGGGGTGGCGCGCCCCGGTCAGGCCGAGGCCGTGAGGTCGGCGGCGCGCTCGATCAGGCGGACCCGGTCGTCGTGGGTCCCGGCGAGCGGGGTGACGGTCAGCGTGGTCACCCCGGCCTCGCGCCACGCGGCCAGCCGCTCCCGCACGTAGCCCTCCGGGCCGATCAGTGAGGTCTGCTCCAGCAGTTCGGCAGGGACCAGCGCCGCCGCCTCGTCCTTGCGGCCGTCCAGGTAGGCGTCCTGGATCCGCGTTGCCGCGGCTTCGTAACCGAGCCGGCAGGCCAGCGTGTGGTAGAAGTTCCGGCCGCGCGCGCCCATGCCGCCGATGTACAGGGCGAAGAGCGGCCGGGCCAGGTCGCGGTAGGCGGCCACGTCGTCACCGATCATCAGCGGCGCCTGGGCGACCACGTCCAGCGGGCCCAGCGACGGATCCCGCTTGGCCATCCCCTCGGCCAGCGGGCCGCCCCACACCTCGGCCGCCTTCTCCGGGAAGTAGAAAAACGGCTGCCAGCCCTCGGCCAGTTCGGCGGCGAGCGCGACGTTCTTCGGGCCGACGGCGGCGAGCATGATCGGGATCCGCTCGCGCACCGGGTGGTTGATCAGCTTGAGCGGCTTGCCGAGACCGGTGCCCCGGCCCGGCGGCAGCGGGATCTGGTAGTGCTTCCCGTCGTAGCTGAGCCGCTCCCGCCGCCAGACCAGCCGGCAGATCTCGATCAGCTCGCGGCTCCGGCCGATCGGGGCGTCGTAGGGCACACCGTGCCAGCCCTCGATGACCTGCGGGCCGGATGCGCCGAGGCCCAGCGTGAACCGGCCGCCCGAGACATAGTCCAGGCCGGCCGCCGTCATCGCGGTCAGCGCCGGAGTCCGTGAGTACAGCTGGAGGATGCCGGAGGCGATCTGCAGCCGCTCCGTCCGGGCCGCGATGAAGCCCAGCTGGCTCACCGCGTCGAAGGTGTAGGCCTCCGGCACGAACACGATGCCGAGACCGGCCTTCTCGTAGCCGGCCAGGTCGGTGACCGTCTCCGCGAAGCCCCCGGCGTAGTTGATCGACATCCCGACGCGCATGCTCGAGCCTTTCGTCCCGCTCTCACCGAGTTTCGTTCGGCCAATGAATGAACGTTAACCGGTGCAGGGTGGCACCGCCGAGCCAAAGCATCGAACGATGTCGCGGCAGATGCGGGCGGGTTCGCGGCCGTCGGTGCGGACGGTGTGCGTCGCGACCGCCTCGTAGGCGGCCAGCCGGCGGGCGTAGACGGCGGCCAGATCGGGCCGGCGCAGCATCGGGCGGCCATCGTCGCCGCCGACCCGCGCCACCGCGCCGTCGTAGCGGACGTGCAGGTAGACCACGTCCTCGGTGAGCAGCAGCCGGCGGGTCCTGGCATCTTCGACCGCGCCGCCGCCAAGGGCGAGCACCGCGGGCGGGCCGCCCAGCAGCGCGGCGATGGTCTCGTGCTCGATCGCGCGGAACGCCTGCTCACCGTGGTCGGCGAAGATCTGCGGCACCGGGCATCCCGCGCGCTCCTCGATCACCGCGTCGGCGTCGGAGAACGGCAGCCCGAGCTGGCCGGACAGCAGACGGCCCACGGTGGTCTTGCCGGCCCCCATGAACCCGACCAGGACGATCACGGCGCGGCCTGCCGGGTGGCCCGTTGCGCCGGCACCAGCTTGGCGATGGCCTGCAGGGCGAGCTGGTAGGACAGCAGGCCGAAGCCGGCCACGGTGCCGTCGGCGACGCCCGCGATGACGGAGGTGTGCCGGAACGACTCGCGCGCGGCCGGGTTGGACAGGTGCACCTCGATCAGCGGCGCGGTGCGCATCGCGAGCGCGTCCCGCAGCGCGTAGGAGTAGTGCGTGAACGCGGCGGGGTTCAGCACCACGGGCGTGCGGGCGTCGGCAGCCTCGTGCACCCAGCGGATCATCTCGGCCTCATCGTCGGTCTGCCGGACTTCCACGTGCAGGTCCAGCTCGCGGCCGGCCGCGCGGCACGCCCCGGCCAGGTCCGCCAGCGTGGCCGAGCCGTAGACGTCCGGCTCCCGGATACCGAGGCGGCCGAGGTTCGGGCCGTTGAGCACGAGCACCTGCGTGGTCACGGGCACACCTCCAGATACGCCTGCTCCAGCAGTTCCTCGGCGGGCCCAGCAAGGACGGCGGGGCGGGCCAGCGCATCGAGCACGACAAACCGCAGCCGGGCACCGCGCACCTTTTTGTCTACCGCCATCGCGGCGCGCAGCTCCGGCCACACGCCGGGCCGGTACGCGGTGGGCAGCCCCACGGAGGTGAGCACGCGGCGGTGCCGGGCCGCGGTCTGGCTGTCCAGGCGGGCCGCCAGCCGGCTCAGCTCGGCGGCGTAGACCATCCCGATCGCCACCGCGTCGCCGTGCCGGAACCGGTACCCCTCGGCGCGCTCGATCGCGTGGCCGAGGGTATGCCCGTAGTTCAGCGTCTCACGCAGGCCGGCCTCGCGGAAGTCCGCGGTCACCACGTGCCCCTTAAACCGGATGGCCCGCTCGATCAGCTCCCGGGTGTGCCTGCCGTGCGGAACGGTGGCACCCGCCGGGTCGTCCTCCACCAGGTCCAGGATGGCCGGATCGGCGACGAAGCCCGCCTTGATGATTTCGGCCAGCCCGGCTACGTAGTCGGCCCGCGGCACCGTCTCCAGCGTGGCCAGATCGGCCAGCACCCCGGCCGGGGCGTAGAACGCGCCGACGAGGTTCTTGCCTTCGGGGATGTCCACCGCGGTCTTGCCGCCGATCGCGGCGTCGACCATGCCGAGCAGCGTGGTCGGGACGAGCACGACCCGGACCCCGCGCAGCCAGGTCGCCGCGATGAAGCCGGCCAGATCGGTCACCGCGCCCCCGCCCACGCCGACGACGCAGTCGGTGCGGCCGACGCGCTCGGCGGCCAGCCGGGACCAGAGCCCCGCCGCGACCGGGACCTGCTTGGCCGGCTCACCATCCGGCACCTGCTCGGCGACCACCCGGTAGCCGGCGTCTTCGAGCGCGTGGCAGGCGGGGTGCGCGATGTGCGCGACGCCGGCGGTGTGGATCACGAAGACCGTGTTCGGCTTCCTTGCCGGCCAGGCCGGGCAGCTCGCTCAGCACCCCGGTGCCGACGACGGCCTCGTAGGGCCGGTCGCCGCCGATGGGGATTCTGGTGATGCTCATGCCGGCGCTCCGTCCGGGCCGGGCCCGCCGGGCCCTTCGGCGGGCGTCCCGGCCAGCCAGGCGGCGATCTCGTCGGTGATCTCCTCCGGCGCGAGATCATCGGACGGAACGGTGAACGCGGCCAGCCGCTCGTAGACGGGCCGTCGTTCCTCGAGCATGCTGCGCAGCCGGCCGCGCGGGTTCCCGGGGATGATGACCCGCGGCCGGTCCAGGCCGAGACGGCGCGCGATCGCGGTGAAGCCGGCCGCGAGGTAGGCGACGGGCTGCCCGGCGAGCAGCTTCTGGATAGCCGGGTCGAGCACCGCGCCGCTGCCCAGCGCGACCACCGCGCCGTCGGCGGCGAGCGCCCGCTCCGTGGCGGCGCGCTCCAGATCACGGAACGCCGGCTCGCCGTCTTCGACGAAAATGTCACCGGCCGGCTTGCCCGCCACCGCCTCGACTTCGGCGTCGGTGTCGACGAAGGTGGCACCGAGCTCCCCGGCCAGCATGGTCCCCACCACCGATTTGCCCGCCGCGGGCGGTCCCACCAGAACCACAAGGGGGCGGCCGGTACCGGGTGTCTCCACCGTCACGTGATCACCAGGGCGTCGACGTAGGCGCGCGCGTTGCGGCGGACCTCGGCCACCGAGTCCCCGCCGAACTTCTCGGCCACGGCGTCGGCCAGCACCAGCGCGGTCATGGCCTCGGCCACCACCCCGGACGCGGGTACCGCGGTCGCGTCGCTGCGCTGGTTGATCGCCTTGGCCGGCTCGCGGGTCTGCACGTCGATGGTGTCGAGGGCACGCGGCACGGTGGAGATGGGCTTCATCGCGGCGCGGACGCGGAGCACCTCACCGTTGCTCATGCCGCCCTCGATGCCGCCGGCCCGGTTGGTCCGCCGGCGCACGCCATCCAGGCCCGTTTCGATCTCGTCGTGCGCCTGCGAGCCGCGGCGGCGGGCGGTGGTGAACCCGTCGCCGATCTCGACGCCCTTCATGGCCTGAATGCCCATGATGGCGGCGGCCAGTCGCGCGTCGAGGCGGCGGTCCCAGTGCGTGAAGCTGCCGAGGCCGGGAGGCAGGTGATAGGCCAGCACCTCGACCACCCCGCCGAGCGTGTCGCCGTCCTTGCGGGCGGCGTCGATCTCCGCCACCATCGCGCCGCTGGTTTCGGGGTCGGCACAGCGAACAAGATCCGCGTCGATGCGGGCCGCGTCGTCCGGGCCGGGCAGCAGCCCGTCCGGCACGCTGACGGCGCCCAGGGCCACCACGTGACTGATGATCTCCGCGTCGAGCGCCTGGCGCAGCAGCCGCCGCGCGACCTCGCCCAGCGCGACCCGGGACGCGGTTTCCCGCGCGCTCGCGCGCTCGAGTACCGGGCGCGCGTCCGCGTGGCCGTACTTCTGCATGCCGGCCAGGTCCGCGTGCCCGGGGCGCGGCCGGGTCAGCGGGGCGTTCCGGGCCAGGTCGGCGAGCTCGCCGACGTCCACCGGGTCCGGGGACATCACGGTCTCCCATTTCGGCCATTCGGTGTTGGCGATCCGGATCGCGACGGGTCCGCCGAGCGTGACCCCGTGCCGTATCCCCCCGGTGAGCTCGACCTCGTCCTGCTCGAACTTCATCCGGGCCCCCCGGCCGTAACCGGCCCGGCGGCGCGCCAGCGCGGCGGCGATGTCGTCGGTGCCCACCCGCACTCCGGCGGGGACCCCCTCGCAGATGGCCACGAGCGCCCGCCCGTGCGATTCACCCGCGGTAAGCCAGCGAAGCATGCCCTTGATCCTATGGCGCCCACGGACCGGCCCAGTGATGTCGCTCGACGACGGCCCTCGCTACTGAAGGGCGCTGGTGGCGATGACCGCGATCGTGCCGGCCAGCATGAACGGCCCGAACGCGATCTGCGACTTGCGCGTCGACTTCCCCGCCACGATCAGGCCGGCGCCCGCCACGGCGGCCAGCACGAAGCCCGCGGCCAGGCCGATGACCAGCGCGGCGGGGCCGATCCAGCCGAGGTACAGGCCGAGCAGCCCGGACAGCTTGACGTCGCCCCACCCGATACCGGCCGGGTAGATCAGCGCGAGAACCAGGTAGAAGGCTGACGCGCAGGCCAGCCCGATGAAGGCGTGGACGAGGTGGCTGGCGCCGTTGCGGACGACCGGGGTGGCCGCACCCAGTGCGGCGATCGCCACCGGGTAGGACGCCAGCGTGAGCATGTCCGGCAGCCGCCGGTGCGCGAGGTCGATGAACGCCAGCGCCACCGCGACGGCGGCCAGGTAGCAGAACGCGGGCAGCACCGGGCTGAGGCCAAAGCGCAGCCCCATCAGGGCGAAGACGATCGCGGTGAGCAGTTCGGCGGCCGGGTGCCAGGCGCCGTAGGGCTCACCGCAGTACCGGCAGGCGCCGCCGGTCCGGGCCCAGCCGAGCAGCGGCACGACGTCGGCGGCGCGCAGCCCGGCGGCGCAGCGCGGGCACTCCCCCATCGGGTGCCTGGTCAGCACGCCGAACGAGCCGGAGATCGTCCGCGACGCGGGTACCCGCCCGATGAGCACCGTGACGTAACCACCGGCCAGCAGGCCGGCGGCCGCGCAGGCCACGGCCGCCACCCAGGGTTTCACCGGCGGACGCGGGGGGCGCGGAGCGCGGGCACCGCCGAGACCTCGATCCCGCGGCGCAGCCGCCCGGCCAGCCGGGCCGCGATCGCCTCGGCCGCGCGCCGCACGTCCGGGAGCGGCGGTGTGACCCCGGGACGGAACATCAGGCGAACCGCGAGGTCGGCGCCTTCTCCTCCCCCGGCCAGTTCCGCCCCGGCCAGTTCCGCCCCGGCCAGTTCAGCCCCGGCCAGTCCCGCCCCGGCCAGTTCAGCCCCGGCCAGGCCCGCCCCGGCCAGGCCCGGCTCGGCGGCCAGGGCTTCGGCGATCTGGGCGCGCACGTCGGGATCGTCCTGCGGGGCGGGCGGCGGTTCACCCCGCGCGAGCGCGCCGAGACGGGCCCCGTCGACCGCGAGCGGGACCGGGCCGGCCACGTCGATCATCACCGCGCACGAATCGGCCACGGCGGTCTGCCACACCTGCGTCGCCAGGGCCGGAACGGGACGCGTACCGGCTCGCCACCGGGTGAGGGCGTCCAGCGAGGTAAAGGCCAGCAGCGCCGGACGGCCGTCCCGGCCGATAAGGGCGGGGAACGCCATTTCCCGGCCGCGGGAGGATCCAGCGGAACTACAGGCGTCCGCGGGGTGCGGGGGCAAAGCCGGGGCGTCCGCGTGGCAGGCGCCGGCGGGCCCGGCGACCTCGGCGGGCCCGGCGACCTCGCGTTCGACCAGCGGAATCAGCAGCCGCGTCGCCGACAGCGCCGTCAGCGCCGCTTGTTCGGCTTCCTGGCCCGCCGCGTAACCGGAAAGGATCGCGGCGACGCGCGGATCCGGTTTCCCGTCATCCCCGGCGAAGCGCTGGCCGCCGGCGTTCAGCCCAGCCACGGCTCTGACCCTACGCTTACCCGCCGGGCCACGCTGCCGCCACGGGTGAAGCACCGAATCCCCCAGCGGGACCCATAGGGGGCAGATGTGGCCAAAGGCTGTTTTTCTTCGCCGGGAGCGCCGCACTTCGGGACCGGATGCGCCGCACTTCGGGAATTGGGCGCGCGGTGGGGCTTATCACAAGATCGCTGTTAACACACCGCGGTAAGGGAACGGGATACAGTAAATTTCCCTCGGCCGGCAAAGTGCTTTTCGTAACCGGGTGACTCCGTTAAGTAATAGAGCGATTGTTATTGCGGTGCTGACCAGGCTGAGGGTCAGGTAATTGGCCGAATCAGTTGAGAGCGCATTGTGGATATGGGACTCTCGTGAACGGCACAGCACTCCAGCCAGGGAAGAGACACTCCAGCCAGGGAAGAGATTGACGTCTTTCCTTGTGCGAACGTAGGGATTCTGGCCGGAGGTACGCGGAGAGGAGCCTGACGTGAGGTTCGCGGTTGGCTGGCGGGCCAATGCGTGCCCTGCCCGCGCAGCCGCGCGGAGCGGACGCGATCGTTCCGGCTGCACACGCCGCTTCCCCGGTCGGCCGGCTCCAGTGTCGGCGGCACGGTGACCCGGACCGGGGAGCAGACCATGAGTATCGTGCCAGGAACGCCGATGCGGAAGGTAATTCCGCCGCGGCTGGTCGGGCCGTACCTCAATGGCCAGCGTTCCATCATCGCCGGCTTCGTCTACCGTGGGCGCGACGTCGCTTTCCGTGATCCGGCGGAATGCTTTGTCGCCCTCGGCCTCGGTTACGAGGGCTCCGAATTCACGGCCGACATGCCGGAGGTGTACTTCCTGTCCTGGCTGGCGAGGGAGATGGACACGTACGTGGCGGCTTCGGGACCGGGTGAGCCCGGTGGCGGATGGCAGGAACTGTCCCCGTCCGCGCGCGCCACGATGGCCATTTCACACGTCCGCGTCATCCCTGAGTTCTATACCGATCCCATGCCGATCCCGGTGGGCGCCTCCGTGTCCCGGCTCACCGCGCACGGTGATGACCTCATCGCCAGATACGACGGACTGGCGTGGCGGCGGCCGACGCGGGAGGTGTGAGGCATGCGATACCGGCTCATGGCGAGCTTCCAGGGCGCGTCTTACCAGGCGGGCGTCGGTCCGTCTGACGAAGAGGTGACCCTGTTCGCGGCCTGCCCGCCTCCGGAGGAACTGGGATTCCGCTCGTCGTCGGGCCACTGGCGCAAGCGCGTCAGCGTGGCGGAGATCGACGCCCTGTGGGAATCGCGGCCCATCGGGCGCTACCGCGGCGAACGCTGCATGGTGCTTGATGATCTTGGCGACCGAATGCACATCGCCTATCTCGGCCGCGACCTGTACATGGCGCGGCGGCTCGGTTTCTGGGAAGTGGACCGCGGTGTGTTCGAGGTCGTGGTGCCGCGGCAGGAGGTCGACGACCTGCGCGAAGAGCCGGGCGAATACGAGCTCGCCGTCCTTGATCCGGCCGACGGCAGCCTTCCCGGCTCCTGGGACGGCAGCCCCCGGGAGACCTGGGCGTCCATTCCGCGCGACTCGGGCTACGCACCCGATACCGGCCCTCTCCGCTCGCCGGTCGCGAGCCCCCCGCGGGACCTGGTGGACACCGGGCCATCGTGGGCCGCGGACGCGCGCGGGCCGGCCGGTCCCGGCGGATGGGACGACAGCGGCTGGGACATGCGCGACGACCACGCGCAGGATCCGCGCGACACGGGCACCTGGGCCGCCCTGCGCGAGCTGGATCGGCAGGACTTGCCGGAGCCCGGCGGCCCGTTCCCGCGTGGCCGGGGTGGCTGGCGCGCCCGTGACACCGGCGGGTGGGAAGCGCCCGACACCGGCGGGTGGGACGCCCCTGAAGTAGCCGAACGGGCCGCACGAGAGGCTCACGACCGCCGGACCACGCTGGCCCCGCGGACCACCGGCGGCTGGAGCGCGCGCGAGATCGCCGACGCCGCCGCGCGCGAAGCCAGAGCCACCGGCGGCTGGAGCGCCCGGGAGGTCGCCGCCGCCCCGCAGGACGCCCGCGCGGCCCTGGCCCCACGGAACACCGGCGGCTGGAGTGCCCGGGACGTCGCCGACGCGGCCATGCGGGGCGCCTGGGAGGATGGCAGCTGGGACGCCCGGGGGAACGTTGACTGGGGCGGACGGGAAGACGGCGGCTGGGACGCCCGCGGGGTGGCGACGGGCGGCCAGCGAGAGGCAGCGGACCGCTGGGATCCGCAGGACGCGGTGGCCTGGAACCCGGTCAGCGCGGGCGAATGGGAGCCGCCGGCCGCGGCGCGGTGGAGTTCGCGTCCGGCGAGCCCGGGTCGCGTGAGCCCGGCGCACCCGAGCCCGGCGCACCCGAGCCCGGCGCACGCGCGGCCGCCCGCCGAACCGGATACCCGCCCGATGGCCGGATGGGAACCGGGCAAAGTAATGCGCCCATCGAACCACCAGCGGACCCCGGACGCGGCGGCGGTCTGGCATGGCTCACCCAGCCCCGAGGACGCGGGACGCTGGGGACCGCCGGCGCCCATTGACGGCCGGGGGACCCCGCCGCGGCTCGCTATCGCCAGCGGACTGCCGGCGGCGGGTCCCGCGGCGGATCTGGGTGCCGCCAATGGCTCGCAGCCGGCCACTTTCGTGGAATCGGCCTACCAGGAGCCGCCGCTGGCACGCGAATCGGCGGCCGTCAACGGGGCGTACGGCACGGCCGTTGGCCGTCACGTCGGCCGGAGGTCGGCCGGTAAGACGCGCGTGACCGCGCAAGCAGTGTTTTCCCAGCTCCTGGAGCTGGCGTCAATCCCGCAATCCGCCTACGCGGTGGACGCTGAGATCGACGGCGCGATGTGCCTCATCCACGCCAGGGGCGGTTACGAGGTGTTCAGTTCGGCCGATCGGACGCGGCATGAGGTCCGTTTCTTCGAGGACGAGGAAGCCGCCTATTTCTACCTGTTCGGCATCCTGGCCGCCGAGGCCATACGGAGCGGTCGCCTCGGGCCGCAGACGGCTCCGCCCGGGCACCGCAGCACGTCGGCTCAGCCTCGATCCACCGACCCATTCTGGTAGATCGTTTTCGCTTCGATTCCTGCGCGAGGAGTTTTCCGGGGTGAATCGGGGCGCGGGTGTCCTGCCGCTCGCCTTGCCTGCGGCTTGTCCGGGGTTCCTGGCTGGGGGCCGGGGTTCGGGTGGCCGTTGCGGCCGTCGGGGTGCGGACCGGTCGGGGCTGGTCAGGCCGCTGCGGCGGGCGGGCCGCAGGCGGTGGCGAGCAGGTTGCGCCATTCCTGCTCGCGGTGCCAGCCTTCGGGCAGGTGCAGCGTGAGGTGGCCGCGTCCGTGCCGGGCGGTGCGGCCGGCGACGGCGATCAGGTCTCGGCGGATGGTCGCGGCCCGGGCCTTCGCGAAGGGCAGGGATGCCAGGGCGCCGGCGGCGCGGACCAGGTTGTGCGCCATGGCCGCGATCGCCAGCCACGCGGCGTTCGCGGCGAACTTCCCCGATGGCAGGTGAGCCAGCGGCCCGCTGGTGACGTCGGCGAATACCTGCTCCACGACCGCGTGGTCACGGTGCTGCCCCTCGGCCTGGACGAGCTCGAACGGGGAATCGGTGAACACCGCGTGGTACCGCCAGACCGGGAACAGCTCGTCCTGCCCGGCGGCCGCCTTCTTGTTCAGGTCCCGGACCCGGCGGACGACCAGCCTGGCGGTGACCGCCTGGCCCTTCTTCGACGCGAACGCCGTGTAAGGGACTTCGGCGACCTCGGCGTCTGAGATCCAGGCGTCCAGCTGGTCGTCCCAGACCGCGCGCGGGTACTTGATGGCGGTCCAGGCGTCGCCGGGGATGGCGGCGATCGCGGCGCGGATGCTCGTATTCATGGGGACGGTGACGGAGAACCGGGCGCGCTGGGCGCGGACCGCGCCGATCACCGCGGCGTTGTAATAGGCCGAGTCCATCCGGACCACGATCGTCCCGGTGCACCCGCAGTCCCGGGCAGTGCCGATGGCGCGGGCGGCCAGGCTGGCCGCGCCCCGCGCGGAGGCGGCGCTGCCGCCGCGCAGCCTGGTCGCGGCGATCACCGGCGCCGACAGCGGCGTGCTGACCACCGCGGCCAGCGCGTTCAGGCCCCGGACCAGCAGCGACTTGCCCTGGATTTTGGTGTGGCCGAACTTCGCGCCCTGCTTCTTGTGCCCGTAGACCCGTTTCTGCATCGAGTCGATGTCAATGAACGCCAGGGTGCCCGCGCCGGGCAGCAGCGGCGCCTGCCCGGCCAGCGCGATCAGGAACTCCCGGCCCGCCTTCTCCAGCTGGCTGACGTTTCCCCAGGTATAGCAGCGCAGGTGCGAGCCCAGCGTGGACGGTGCCCGGATGCCGCCGAACAGTGTGCCCATCGCGCCGTGCCGCAGCAGGTCCATGTCATCGATCGAATCGGCGCCCGCGGCCATCCCGGCGGCCAGGCACGCGACCTTCAGGTGCGCGTTGACCCCGCAGTCCCCGCCCGGCCGGACGTGCTCCGCCACCAGGCCGGCGAGCCCGGCGCGCTCAGCGAGGGCCATCACCGGGACCAGGCCGGAGTGCGACACGAGATTAGCCCTGTCTTTTCACCGAGCCGTGTGGGCTGACTGGCGCGCCTGAATGGAAAAGTGCTCCTGAACTGGGACGATTAGGGGTGTTTGGGTCCTTATCGCGCCGGGTTCGAGGAGCACTTTCTACGTGAACGGTACAGGGTGGTCGCGGGGTCTGGAAGTCACTGGCGGCGGTACGGGGATCGTGTCGCATGCGGGCCTGGTTCTGCTGCGGCAGCTGGCGGACCGGACGGGGCTGACGGCGGGGCTGTCGCGGGCGCTGCCGTCGCCGCTGTGGGGGCATGACCGGGGCCGGGTCGTCAGCGATCTGGCGTGCGCGATCGCGGACGGCGCCCGGGTGATCAGTGATTTCCGGGTGATGGGCGATCAGCGGGAGCTGTTCGGCCTGGTGGCGTCGGTGCCGACGGCGTGGCGGGCGCTGAAGGAGATCGCCGGCGCCGGCGACCGCGCGCAGCGCAAGCTCGCCGCCGCGGTGAACAAGGCGCGGCGGCACGCGTGGGCGCAGGCCGGCACGCTGCCGCCGGTGCGGGTCGCGGACAAGACGCTGGAGGGGGTGACGTGTATCCGGCTGGACGCGACCGTGGTGCCCGCGCACTCGGATAAGGAGCTGGCGGAGCCCAATTTCAAGGGATTCGGCCATCACCCGCTGGTCGCCGAATGCGACAACGTGCGGGAGCCGCTGGCGTGGATGCTGCGCCCCGGCTCGGCCGGGTCGAATACCGCCGCTGATCACCTGCAGATCCTGGGCGAGGCGATCGCCGCGCTGCCGCCGGCGTTCCGCCGGAAGCTGATGATCACCTGCGACGGGGCCGGCGCCAGCCACGCCCTGATCAGGGAGCTGGACAAGCTGGCGGCCCGCCCCGGGTACCAGGTGATCTACTCCGTGGGCTGGGAGCTGGGCAAGCGGGAAAAGGCCGCGCTGGCCCAGGTCCCCGAGGACGCCTGGGAAGCCGCCGTGGACGCGCACGGGAAAGTCCGCGAGCGCCGCGCGGACGATGCCTGCGGTAATCTCCGGTGCGCGCACCGGGCCTGCTGGATCGAGGAAGCCCACGTCATCGAGCTGACCGGGCTGCTGCGCGAAGGGCCGGCCGGGGACCAGCTCAAGGGCTGGCCCAAGGCGATGCGGATCTTCGCCCGCCGGGAACGCCCGCACCCGGGCGCGCAGCTGACCCTGTTCGAGGCAGAGGACGGCTGGCGGTACTGCCTGTGGGTAACGAACCGGCCCGCCACCACGCGTGGCTGGCTGGGCCAGTGCGCCTACATCGACGCGGCGCACCGGGTCCACGCCCGGGTGGAGGACGTGATCCGCACCGGCAAGGACACCGGGCTGGGCCATTTCCCGTCGCATGACTACAAGGTCAACCAGGCGTGGCTGACCGCCTCCATGATCGCCTGCATCCTGCTGGCCTGGCTGAAGCTGCTGGCCCTGGACCGCGACCTGGCGAAAGCCGAGCCGAAAACGCTCCGCTACCGGATCCTGCACGCCGCCGGCCGCCTCGTGCACGGCGGGCGGCGAAGATGCCTGAAAATCGCCGCGACCTGGCCCTGGGCCGACGCCATAACCGCCGCCTGGCAGCGCATCCAGGCGATCCCGCAAGGCCCCTGACCAGTGCTAACCCATCCCTGCGAGCAAGGAAGGAGAACCCGGGGCCGTGGAACCCCGGCCACCCGGCCCGCCAGCCGGGCCACCGTCATACACCGAAGCTAAAATCCCAGCCCAGAACACGGTCCGCACGCCGCTCAGCGGCAGCCATCAACCCCGATGAAAGATCAGGGTTAGGGTCGTCGAACGATGCGTGCGTCTTCGCCAGGCTATGCAACAATCGCACTTGCAGGGTGTCCTCTCGAACCGGTACTGGAAGCTTCACTAACTCCCATTGTCCCAGTTCAGAGGGCACCTTTCATGTTGCCACGCCCGAAAACACCCTAATTTGGTCGGTGGATCGGGGCTCAGCCCGGCTACCCGCCGGGCCAAAAATAACCTCGGCCGGACGGGGCGCTGACTAATCGGGCGGGGCGGGCCGCTAATCGGGTCCGCGCCAATAACTGTGGCGTGACCGCAACCACGCTCTCTTCCGGCAACGCTGCCACGGTGACGGCAAAAGTTCTCAACACAATCACTGAACGCAACTATTGCAGAAACCTTACGTCGTTTATGAGTTAGCTCCACTTTGGCCGCCGGGAGGACTAGGGTTCAATAACCGGCGGGGCTGACGGTCCCCCGCTCCCCAAGCAGCCCCGTCGGTCCAGTAGCTCAGTAGCTCAGTAGCTCAGTAGCCGCAGACGATACGCCATTAATGCCACTGCTGACCGCCGCCCACGGGGCACATGCGATGCCGCAACAGATTATTTCTCAGCTCTCCCCGGTCGCCGCAGGCACCACGGCGCATTCTTTCGAGAGTTACGAACTTGCCGGGCTTTCGTTTTTCTCTTGCTGAATAACGCCGTTGAATCAATTCTTCCCGTGGCCGCTATGGGCCCGCCCCCGCCCAGGATTCACGGCCCGGTACGGTGGAAGCCGTGACGCGCACCATAAGAAGGTAGGCTCGCCCTTTCTGTCCCCTGACGCGTCAAGTTCTGTCTCCCGGCGCGCACTAGCGGCCCGTCGGCTGTCAGGATGACAACCATGACGCCTCACACTCCTTCTCCGGCCCCCCGTACCCCCGGCACCGCGCCGAGCGCCGGGAGCCTGCCGGCGAGCGTCCCGGTCACCGGTGAACAGTATGAGCTTTCCGCCGGGGACTATCGCGCCGTGGTGACCGAGCTGGGCGCCGGGCTGCGCGAACTCAGCCTGGGCGGCATCCCCGTCATCTTCGGCTACGAGCCGGACGAGCTGCCGCCCGGCGCCGCCGGCGAGCTCCTCGCGCCGTGGCCCAACCGCGTCGACGAAGGGCGCTATCACTTCCGTGGCACCGACTATCAGCTGGACCTCAGCGAAACGGGAAATGGCAACGCGATCCACGGGCTCACCCGATCCGCCGCATGGGTGCCGAGGCGGCATGAGCGGAACAACGTCGTGCTGAAGCACCCTCCGCACGGCTACGCCGGGTACCCCTTCTGCCTGGAGATCGACACTGAATACCGGCTCAGCCCCGACGCCGGCCTGCACGTCACGATCTCCGCCACCAACCGCGGCACGCAGCCCGCCCCCTACGGTTTTGGCCAGCACCCCTATCTCACGGCCGGCGCGTCGGCGCCGGATAACTGGGAGCTGACGCTGCCCGCCACGCAGTGGCTGCCGTTGGATCAACGCGGTATCCCATCGGGCCCGGTGCAGGACATCGAGGGTGCCGTGTGTGATTTCCGGCAGTCCCGGCCGATCGGCGGCGCCCATCTTGATCATGCGCTCACCGGCCTGATGCGGGAGAGCGATGGCCGGGCGTGGGCGCACCTCCGCTCGGCCGGGGCCCAGGTCTCGCTCTGGGCTGGCGAGGGCTGCCCATGGCTCCAGGTGTTCACCAGCGACACGCTGCACGGTGACCGCCACCGGAAGGCGGTCGCCATCGAGCCGATGACCTGTCCGCCGAACGCCTTCGTCACCGGTGACAGCCTCATCGTCCTGTCGCCGGGTGAGACCGCCACGCACCGCTGGGGCATCCAGGCGCATCCGGCGTAACCGAGCTGCCGAACCCGTCAGTCGCGCCCGCTACGGATAGGCCGTGGGCGTGGTGATGCAGCGGCGGCCGGCCGGCGGCGTTATCCAGCACATGATCCCCGGCGAGGTCTGCTCCAGCCGCCAGCCCGGCCTGCTTGCACCGGTGATGATGCCGGCAGAGCGGGGTTTGGCTGCATCTGCATATATGCCGTTGAGCTGGGAGAACACATGACGGTAACGCGTTAGCCCCGCGGCTCTGTGGCATGCTGGAGGATGGCGGCGATGTCGTCGACGGTGTCGAGCTGCCCGGCGGCGACGCTCATCACAAGTTCGTAAGCAACGTCGTTGGTGAGCGTGAGGCGGCGGCCGTTAAGGCCGTAGAAGGCGATGAGCGCCGCGAGCGCGAGCCGCTTGTTGCCGTCGATCAGGGCGTGATTGCGGGCTATCGAGTGCAGGAGCGCGGCCGCCTTGGCATCTAGGCCGGGGTAGGCGTCCTTGCCGAAGGCGGTGGCCCGGGGACGTGCCAGGGCGGCTTCCAGCAGGCCGTAGTCCCGGACCGCGTAGTCACCCAGGGTCCGCTCGGCGATACGGAGCAGCTCGGGCAGCGCCAGGAAGATCACTCGCCCAGCCGCTCCAGGGCCTCGGCGTACCGGGGCAGTTCCTCGTCGAGGACGCGGTCCAGGAACTCGGTACGGCTATGGTTCTCGACATACTCGCGGATGGCCTGGCGGGCCACTTCCTGCATCGACCGGCGTTCCAGCTCAGCACGCCGCCGCAGCGCCTCGGTCTCGTCGTCCGCCAGCCTCAGTGTCATCGCCATGAGAATGATGGTATCACCTTGATACCATCATTGCCGCGGCCGGAGCTCGGACTGGTCCTTGACGGCGCGCTTGCGCCCGGAACCCTCCCAGCGATAGTTCACCAGCCCCTGCCACCGGTTGTTGACACCGCGCCGCCACTCCAAGAGTGGGGTGCCCCGAAGCTTCCGGACAGTCCGTCCAATAGGATGGACGTCTGGAAAGGTGAATTAATTGCCTCGACCGAAGAAGAGCTTCTCTCTCGAATTCAAAGAGGAAGCCGTAAAGATTGTGATCGAGACCTCGCGTCCGATCGCCCGGGTGGCGAAGGAGCTCGGTATTAACGAAGGCACCCTCGGTAACTGGGTGAGCGTCTACCGCCGTGAGCATGCTGGCGAGGAGCCGCCGCTGACCGTGAATGAGCGCGCGCGGCTGCGCGAGCTTGAACGGGAAACCCGGGAATTGAAGATGGAAAATGAGTTCCTGAAAAAAGCCGCAGCGTACTTTGCCAGCGATCATCGGTGAGCGACACGTTCGAGTTCATCGACGCGGAGTGCGCGGCTTACCAGGAATCGGGCGAGCAGTATGTGCCGTCGATCGTGAAAATGTGCAGGTGGATGGGGGTGTCTCGCTCGGGGCTTTATGACTGGCGGGATGCGCCGGAATCGGCGACAGCGGAAAGGCGCGGGATACTCGCACTATATGTGAAGAAGTCATTCGAGGATTCTGACGAGACGTACGGCTACCGGCGGGTCCACGCGGACCTGGTGGCCTGGGGCGTGCCCGCCGGGCCGGAGCTGGTCCGGTCGCTGATGCGTGAGCTGGGCCTGGAGCCCTGCCAGCCGCGGCCGTGGCGGTTCAGCCTCACCGAGGGCGACGGCCAGGAGAGCGGCATTCCCGACCTCGTGCACCGGGATTTCACCGCAGCGGCGCCTGGTGAGAAAATGGTCGGCGACATAACCTACGTTCCGACGTGGCAGGGCTGGCTTTACCTGGCGACAGTTATCGACTGCCACACGAAGGAAGTGGTCGGCTGGGCGACGGACGATAACTACAAGACATCGCTTATCGAGAAGGCCATCGAGATGGCCGCCCGCAATCACCCTCTCGCCGAGAATGCGATTTTCCATTCTGACCGCGGTAGCAACTACACGTCTCAGCAGTTCGCTGGTACGCTCAAAAAGCTTAATCTCCGGCAGTCCGTCGGCCGCACCGGGATCTGCTACGACAATGCGATGGCCGAATCGTTCTTTGCCGCGCTGAAGAACGAGCGTGTTCACCGTACCCAGTATCCGACTCGTGAACACGCTCGCCGCGACGTTGTGAGATACATCGAATTCTGGTACAATACGAAACGTCGGCACTCCGGACTTCAGTACCGGACCCCGCAGCAAGTCCACGAGGAATACCTGGAACGGCTGTCCGCAGCGTGAATTAACCACAAATCCGCTGTCCGGAAAGCTCGGGGCAGATCAGAGGAAACCGTCCACCCACCTGCCTCCCACGAGTACCTGGCAGGGCTTGGCGTCTGGCGGGACGTCGGGCGGGAAACAATGAAAACACTCCGCTAGTAGTACTTTGTTAGGTCTGGTATGACTGGCGGGTTCTGCGGTGTTATACCGGCATGACCCCTCAGGAGATCGCGGAGGTCCGGCCGCAGCTGCTGGACTTCACCGCGGAGATGCTCGGCGGGCTGCCGCGGAAGGATCAGCGCGCCAAGGGTGAGTTGTATGTGCGCGGGCTGCTGACCGACGGGCAGCGCAAGTCGATGCAGCCGATGGCGGCGCGGCTGGGCACAGATCATCAGCGGCTGCAACAGTTCATCACGTCCTCGACCTGGGATTATGTGGCGGTGCGGCGGAATGTGGCGCGGTGGTTCGCGTCCAGTCAGCCGGTGGAGGCGCTGGTGGTCGATGACACCGGGTTTCCCAAGGACGGGACGGCCTCGCCGTGCGTGGCCCGGCAGTATTCCGGCACGCTGGGCAAGGTCGCCAACTGCCAGATCGCCGTCAGCGTGCACCTGGTGAACGAGCACGCGTCGTCCGCGGCGGACTGGCGGCTGTTCTGCCCGGAAAGCTGGGACGACACGGCGCTGGCCGATCCGGTGGCGGCGGCCCGGGCCCGGCGCCGCCGTGCGCGGGCCCGCATCCCGGACGGCATCCGGCACCGCGAGAAGTGGCGGCTGGCGCTGGAGATGCTCCAGGAGATGACCGGGCCGGGCGGGTGGGGCGTGCTGGAGGAGATCACCGCCGCCGGCGGCGCCCGGCCGGTCGTGGTGGCCGATGCGGGCTACGGGGACAACACCACCTTCCGGGTGGAACTGGATGCCCGGGGCTGGCGGTACGCGGTCGCGGTCAAGGGCACCACCAGCGGCTACGCCGGCGACGCGCAGCCGGTGACGCGGACCCTGGGCGGCGGGCCCGGCCGGCCGCCCAGGCCCGCCTGCCCCGCCCCGCCGGCAACCCTGCGCCAGCTCGCGATCGCCAGCGCGGACCAGGTCCGGCCGGTGACCTGGCGGCAGGGCACCAAGGCCACCAACGGCAACCCTGACGCCGCCATGACCAGCTGGTTTGTGGCGATCCGGGTCCGCCCCGCCAACCGGGACATCCCCCGCAGCCGCGACGGCAGCCTCCCGGAGTGCTGGCTGCTGGCCGAATGGCCGCCCGAAGCCGACGAGCCCACCAATTACTGGCTGTCCACCCTGCCGGAGGACACCCCCATCACCGAGCTGGTGCGGCTGGCCAAGATCCGCTGGCGGATCGAGCACGACTACCGCGAACTGAAGACCGGCCTGGGCCCGGACCACTTCGAGGGCCGCTCATTCACCGGCTGGCACCGCCACGTCACCCTCGCCATCCTCGCCCAGGCCTTCATCACCATGATCCGCACCGACCCAAAAGTGGCTGCGCCGGGATGACCCTCTACCAGGCCCTGCGAGAACTGCAGATCGTCCTGGCCCTCATCCTCGGCGCCTGCCCCCTGTGCCGGCAGCCCGTCACACTCGACCGGCTCGCCGCCGCCCTCACTCCGACCTAACAAAGTACTACTAGGCCTTCCGACATCGCTACGGACAACGGGATCTGCTCGGGCACCGAGGTGCCTTTGCCGAACTGCCCGGCCAGCCGCTGCCCGTCAAGCAGCGCCTCGCAGGTTGGCCCGCGGTGGTAGACCTGCCCCTGGCTTGTGCGCCACACCCGGACGGGGAGCCCTTTCCGTGCAGCCATGCATTCCGATTCAGCACACCAGTCCGCGACCTCGCCGTGCTTACAACGCGCCTCGTCCGGGCCGACCATGCAGCCATCGTTCATCTGTGACAACCCCAAGCGCAACAGATAACGACACGCCAAGTGCGGGGCGACTGCATTCCTGTCATCGACGGATCTGCCGTTATCGCCGCGCTGTCTACGACGCGTCCGTACCACGCTTCGGCGACGAGGCGTTGGCCCAAGCCGGTGAACGCTCACTCAAGTTCCGCCCGTGTCGTCCCGCAGGGATCAGGCGCGCCGGACCGCCGCGCTGGCCAGTTCGGGGACGAAGCCGGCGGCGTCCACCGTGGCGACGCCGGTGACCAGCACTCTCCGCATGAGAATGTTTGCCAGGCAAGGCGCAGCCGTGAACCTGCCCGGCCACGCTGGAAACTGAACCTGATCGACATCCATTCACGCCTTGCGCCCGCGTCCAGACTTCGGCCGCTAGGTCGTGGCCCGTGGACTGGACCGCGATCATCGGCTGCGGCGTAGCCGCATAGCGTCTGCTACTGCCCGCGGGGCCGCTGCCAGTAGGGAGCGTTGCTGATCTGCTTGCGCGGCATCAGGCAGGCGAGGAGCAGCGCTGCGGGCCACCCAACCGGGATCGCGTTCAGGCAGATGACCCAGCCGAGGCCCTCGACTTGGCGGGCGATGCCGATCACAGTGGGCAAGATGTAGACCGCGGCCAGCCCGTCGATGATGGCCAGCCAGAACAGCCAGCTGTCCGCCACCGCCGCGGGGATCACCTCTCCTCCCCATCGGTGGCGTGCCGGATCTCGCCGCCGTCCCGGAAACAGCACGGATAGAAACAGGTCCTCATCCGCCGTCCCATCGGGCGCCGGGCCGCCGTCGTCCAGCATGGCCTGCTCGCGGACCTCCACGCACACATGCCACTCATCCGGGCCGCATTGGCTCAGAATCAAGCCCGGCAGCCACGGCCATCCGGCTCGGTCACAAGCTCTTCCTGCCGGGTGCGCGGGTAACGAACCTCTACCAGGCTGTCGTCGGGAAATCTGCCGTCGTTGTCCTCGTCCATGTCGGCTCCTTCGAGGAGCCGTCCGGACAATGTGTGTCGTTATCACAACCTGGGCGGAGTATGGCTGCATCCGCAGGTCGCCTTTCGGCGGGCAGGCCGGTCGAGGTGCTGTCTATAGACCCCGGCGTGCTTGCTTCCTGCGGTGTCCGTGGGGGCAATAATTGGGTCATGGAGACTCGCGAACTGCCGTCGCGCTGGAGCGGCTACGCGCGTCGCCTGCCGTCTTCCCTGAAGGACTTGAGCGGGCCGGCCACGGGCACGGTCGTGCTGCCGTTGCAGGTGGCCTGGTCAGGCCGGCGCGTGTACGACGTGAGTGATGAGCGCCAGCGGCTGATGCTGTACGCGCTGCTGCTTGCCGAAGCCCCGCGCGAGGATCTTGAGCGGTTCCTGCACCGGGAGTCGCTGGTGAGCATGTGGCCGCGGCTGCGGCGGCTATTGGGCCCGCATGCGCGGCGGGCGTGGGAACAGGAGCTGATCCCGGCGCCCCGGCAGTGAGCCTGGACGGGCTTCCCGCTGGCCACTTGAGGGTGCTGCTGGATGGCCTGAGCGTCTTCGAGCAGCACGGGCTGCTGCTGGCGGGAGGGTACGCATTCCGGGCCCACGAGATCGTGTACCGCCCGTCTCAGGATCTGGACTTCGCTACCGGGAACCACGAGCCCTTGCCCGAGATCGCCGCGCATGTGCGGCAGGCTTTCGTGTCAGCCGGGTACGGGACGCGGGTGGTGGAGGCGACGGGCCGCTGCGCGCGCCTTGTGCTGCGGCTTCCTGGTTCCGGTGACGAACTGGAGATGGACCTGCTCAAGGAAGCGCTGGGGCCAGGCGGGATCACGGTCCAGCTCGCGCCGGGAGCGAGCGTGCGCGCTGTGTCGCTGGACGACGCGGTTGGCTTGAAGGCGCGGGCCTGGCATGACCGGTTCGTGATACGCGACATCATCGACCTGCATGCCATCGCAGATGCCTTCTCCTACGCCGATATTGAGAATCTCGCCCGCCGCCATGATCCGGATCTCGACCTGGGGACATTCTGGAACACCTTGCCGGTGTCAGCGTGTTCCCCGACGAAGACTTCGCTGAGTACGGCCTGGATGACCCAGCGATCGGCAGCCTTCGCGCATGGGCCACCGGCTGGTACGACGACCTCGCCCGCCGTCTGGCCTCGGACCATACGGACGACGAAACGCCTGACGACTCCTGAGGACTTGCAGTACCCCGATTCGTGGGCAGCGCCCGCCTGCCCGCAGCACCTGAACAGAGGTCAGCCGCCCAGTTGCTCAGTGGTCCCGATCGCCCAGTGACCGGCAGTTGGGCCTCGCCGCATGAGTGATCTGATGCGCCATGTTCCCGGCGACGTGGCGTGAACGACCGCACATGGTTGATATGCCTGTGATCGTGAGGCACCAGGATCGAGGCGCGCTGCGCCTCGATCACAGGCATGATCAGGCATTATGCCGCCGAAGGCTTGGTGATCTGGTCTTCGATCACCGGCATAATGCCGCAATGTGTGTTCGCGGAGCCCACCGTTTCGAGGGGCACACATACCGGCGCTGGTCGGCAGCCGCTGTTAGCGCAAGCCGACACAATCCAGCTCCCAGAACGCCTCCGGGTACACGAGGGTGCCCGTCATCCACGGTTCGTAGCTCGCGAACGTGCGTACCTGGAAGGCAGGCTCCGGGATGCGCAGCGACGGGACGGCGGAAGCCCGCCGGTCCGGCCGCCTCAAAGCCGAACCGCCGGTAGTAGCCGGGAGATCCCTCGAGGAAGATCGCCGGCTCCGTCCCGGAAGCCGCGGCCGCCAGCAGCTGGCGGACCAGCCGCGTTCCGATGCCGTGGCCGTGCCGGCCAGGCGTGACGCTCAGCGGGCTCAGGACAAGCACCTCGACTAGCCGGGCCTGCGCGTCGAGCCAGCCACGACTGGCCAGCACATGCCCGGCCACCGCCCCGCGCTCCAGGGCCACCAGCGACAGGCTGGGGCGCCACCCGGCTGACGCGCGCAGGACGTCCACGAGATCCGCCACCACCGGCTGAGCGCGGAAAGCCGCCTGCACCACCTGGCGTACCTGCCGTCGATCTGACTCATGCTCCTGTCGCACTTCCACGTCAGTCACCACGGTCGCATCGTGTCAGCCAGGCCGAGATTCAGCACCTCATTTCGCGACCCATGCAACCGGCCGAAGCCATCCTCATCTGCCGCGTTCAGCGCGAAGGTGAGTCAGTACGACTGGTCGCAGTTACCCGTATCAAGGTCGTCCGGGTCGGCATCCATCTCGTCCTCGAAGATGCCATAAGGGGCTCCGCCCGGTGTATGGCCGACGACGAACATGCGCCAACCGGAAACATCGACCCAGATGGGATAAGCCTGGTCGGCGGCAGTTCCGGGGACCGGCCGGCGCATCCGGCGGCCGGATCCTCGCCTTTGCCGCCGGCTCATCGTGGCCACCTCCAGCAATTTGCGGGCACCCTGCGCCAACTAGCACTGCCGAGCCTGCCGGAGGGTAACGGCAGCAGCCGGAACAAGGAGCGCACGGATGTCCTCCCGCCCAAGGCCGGCTCTCATGCGCGGTCGAGCGCCCCGCTGGTGATGAAGACACCACGGCGACGGAACGAAGACGGTGACTCGACCAGCGCGCGCGCGTGCATGCCTTGCAAGTCGGTGACAAACCACCAAGGCCATGCCTCACGCTCAGGCAGCCTGGCCCATGACGGAACCGTCCATCCGTCTCTGCGAGCTAGATACTCGGCCATCCCAGCGAACGCGGCATCAACTCGACTGTCGCCGGTGCTCCTCGGAGGACTGAACCACATCTGCGCCGCGGCGGAGACACCGCGATGGTGCAGGACGCTTGTGTAGTCATCCAGCAACTGAACAAAGACATACCGCCAGAGACTGCTCAGCCGCTCGCCATCTTGGAGCATGGCAGTGGCGCTGTCGGCAGCTTGATCAGCCGTCTCGAACGCCCGCACCTCCACGTCTGTAATGGTAGCGACCAGGCATACCGCAACCCCACCGATCGATCAGGCGGGTGAACAGGGCGTGGTGTTTGCGTTCCAGCTTCGTGGCGCGGGCTGAGGTCGCGGTCTTTCCCAGTACGGCGGCCGAGCGGAGCAGGTGCTGGTGGGCGTGGACGGCCTCGGTGCCGGTTCGCGCCCGTGGTCGTGCCTGCCCGATGAGTTCCTTGATCTTCACCATGGCGGTGATGGCCTGGTCGGCCAGGTCGGCGACGTGGGTGGGCGCGGTGTCGATGACGTAGACCAGTTTGCGGACGGCGTGGGCGTTGCACAGGGCGTGGGTGGCGCCGGTGTAGGTGGTAAGGAGCGCGGCTGATCTGCCTGCGTGGCATCAGGCAGGCGAGGATCAGGGCTGCGGGCCAGCCGGCCGGGATAGCGTTCAGGCAGATGACCGAGCCCAGCCCTCGACCTGACGGGCGATACCGATCACGGTCGGCAGGATGAAGGCCCGGGCCACTACTACGCCGATGATCGCCAGACAGAACAGCCAGCCGTCCGCCACCGCTGCGGGAATCACCGCTCCTCCCCTTGGAGGCGCGCCGGAGCTCACTGGCGTCCCGGAAACAACACGGGAAAAACAGGTCCCCGACTGCCGTCCCGGCCGGGGCCGGAGTGCCGTCGTCCAGCATGGCCAGCTCGCGGGCCTCCACGTACACGTACCACTCGTCCGGCCCGCACTGACTTAGAATCAAGCCCGGCAGCCAGGGCCATGCCGACCGGTCATCCAGCTCTTCCTGCCGGGTGCGCGGGTAACGGACCTCTACCAGGCTGTCGTCGGGGAACCTGCCGTCGTTGTCCTCGTCCATGTCGGCTCCTTCGAGGAGCCGCCTGGACCCTCTCTGTCAAACTCGCATGAGACACAGGAGTGAACTAAATCTCTGTAGCGAGCAGGGCGAGACAGGAACTACCTCACGTGACTATGACCATGCAGGACATGGCTTCCGGCTCGGCCGGGCAAGATGGTGTCGTGGCCCCGGACGGCAAGGGGCCGCGGGCAGGGCAGCCGAAGCGGCGGACCTTCACCGCGGCGTACAAGGCGCGGATCGTCCAGGAATACGATGCCCTGGAGACCGGGCGCGAGCGCGGCGCACTGCTGCGCCGGGAAGGGCTGTACAGCTCCCATATCGCCGACTGGCGGAAATCACGCGATGCCGCCGCGATAAGCGCGCTGGACACCAAGCCGGCCGGGCGGCCGGGACGCAGCGCGGAGGCGGTGGAAAACGAGCGGCTGCGCAAGGAGAACGAGAAACTCACCGCGGAGTTGACCCGGACCAAAGCAGCGCTTGAGGTGGTGGGAAAAGCGCACGCGCTCTTGGAGCTGCTCTCCGAGAGCGCGGACTCAAGCGCGAAGCGGCAGAAGTAACCGATACCGCATTCGCTGAGCTCGAACCGCTGACCTGTGTGAAGAGAGCATGCGAATTGCTCGGGAAATCACGGGCCACGCTGCACCGCCAGCGCGTAAGTATTCGGTGATTCCGGTGGGCTGAGCGTGGCTGGCCGGCGCAGGCGACACGCTGGCGGGGCGGGTGCGGCGGTGCTGGACACAGGGACTGGTGGTGGTGCAGCCTTGGCGTGATGGCTGCGCGTACTTGTTCCCGGCCCGCTGATGAGGCGGCGTTCTGGCGTGAGCGGGCGGAGCTGCTGGAGGCACAGAACACGCGGCTGGCCGGGGAGAACGTGCGGCTGGAGGCGGAGAACGCCACGCTGGCCGCGACGGTGGCCGCGCAGCAGGAGCAGCTGGCCGCGCTGAAGCAGCGGGTGGTGACGCTGAGCCGGATGCTGTTCGGCACCTCCAGCGAGAAAGACGGCGCCGGTAAGCGGCAGGCGGGCGGGCAAGCCGCCGACGCCGGCGGCGGGGATGACGCCCCGGCAGGGGATGGCGGCGCTGCGGGCGGGCGGCGCCGGGGTCAGCGGCCGGGATCGGCCGGGCATGGGCGGCGCCGGCATGAGCACCTGGAGACCGAGGAGCAGGTCCATGACATTCCGGAGGGCGAGCGGCGCTGCCCGCGGTGCGGCCGGGCCTATGAGCTGTTCGGGGAGGATGCCAGCGAGCAGGTATCGTGGCGGGTCCGGGTGTGGCGGGTGGTGCACCGGCGGCGCAAGTACGCCCGGTGCTGCCAGTGCCCGGTGCCGGCGGTGCGGACCGCGCCCGGCCCGGCGACGCTGATTCCCAGGGGCCTGTTCACGACGGAGTTCTGCGTGAACCTGCTTGTCGCCAAGTACGCGCTCGGGCTGCCGTTCAACCGGGTGATCGCGATGCTGGCGATGCAGGGCCTGGAGGTGGCGCCGGGCACGCTGGCCGGGGTGGCCCGGCGGCTGGAGGAGCTGCTTGCGCCGCTGGCGGCCGCGATCGCCGCGCGAAACGCCGCCGCCGGGCACGCGCACGTGGACGAGACGTCGTGGCGGGTATTCGGCCAGCCCGCCGATAACGGAGGCAGCCGCTGGTGGCTGTGGGTGTTCACTGCCGCGGACACGGTGGTGTACACGATCGCGGCGTCGCGGTCGCTGAAGGTGCTCGAAGACCATTACGGCGTGCAGGCCGGCCAGCTGCCGGAGGGCCGCAGGCCGCTGGTCATCAGCTCGGACTTCTACTCGGTGTACCGGTCGTTTTCCGAGCTGGACGGCGTCACCTCCCTCTGGTGCTGGGCCCATATCCGGCGGCGGTTCATCCGGGCCGGCGACGCCCACCGCAAGGAGCTGGGCAGCTGGGCTGATGCCTGGACCGGCCGGTTCGCCGCACTATACGCCGCGCACCGCGCCCTGGCCGCCGCCCCCGGGGGCACTGGCGAGCACGCCCGGGCGGCCGCCGCGTTCGATGCGGCGCTGGAGGAGATCGACGCCTACCGCCGTATTCAGGGTCGCCGCCCGGACCTGCTGCACCCGGCCGCGGCGAAGGCGCTGGCCACCTTGGACCGCGAATGGGGCGGGCTGGTGCGCCACCGGGACTTCCCGGACCTGCCGCTGGATAACAACACCGCCGAGCGGGCGATCCGCACCCCGGTCGTGGGCCGCAAGAACTACAACGGCTCCGGCGCGGAATGGTCCGCTGACCTGGCCGGCCACGCCTGGACCGTCCTGGGCACCGCCCGGATCACCGGGCACAACCCCCGCGCCTACCTGGACGCCTACCTGCAGGCCTGCGCCGCAAACGGCGGCAAGCCGCCGGCTGGGCAGGCCCTGGAAGCCCTGCTGCCCTGGAACATCACCCTGACCGGCCAGCCCGGCGAGCCAGACGGCAGGAAGGACCAGCCGCCGTGACCGTGACCGGCACGCCCGGCCAGGACCCGGCCCGCTACTGCGGCAGGGACTTCACCCTCGCCGAGCTGGAGGAGATCCGCTCCCTGGCGGCGACGCTGCCGACCCGCCGCGCGATCGCCGACGCGATCTGCGACGCGCTCGGCTGGCAGACCCCCGGCGGGCGGCGCAAGGACATGACCGCCCGCGTCGCCCTGGGCCGGATGGCCGCCGACGGCCTGATCACCCTGCCGCCGCCGCGCAACGGCAACGGCAACGGACGCCACCCCCGGCACGGGCACCCCGGCCAGCTCGCCCTGCCGCTGCCGGCGCACCCCGCCGCCACCTTGGCCGATCTCGGCCCGGTCACCATCAGCGTCGTCGACAGCCGCCAGGCCTCCCGGCAGTGGAACCAGCTCATCCGCGACCACCACTACCTCGGCTACACCCCGCTGGCCGGCGCCCAGATCCGCTACCTCGCCGCCGCCCCCGCCGCCGGCCCGATCGCCGCCTTCGCCTTCGCCGCCAGCGCCTGGAAATGCGCCCCCCGCGACGACTGGATCGGCTGGGACCCCGCCACCCGCCGCGCCAACCTGAACCTGATCTGCGGCAACGCCCGGTTCCTCATCCGCCCCGACCTGGCGGTCCCCAACCTCGCCTCCTCGCTGCTCGCCGCCGTCACCCGCCGGCTGCCCGCCGACTGGCGGGCCCGCTACGGCTACGCCCCGGTCCTGGCCGAGACCTTCGTCGAGGCCGGCCGGTTCACCGGCGCCAGCTACCGCGCCGCCAACTGGACCCGCATTGGCCAGACCAAGGGCAGGGGCAAGCTCGACCGCCGCCATGAACACGCCCTGCCGGTCAAGGACATCTACCTCTACCCGCTGCACCGGCGCTGGCGGCAGATCCTCACCACCCCGCCCGCTCAGTAACAGCCCACGGGATCACCGAATTCTTACGCCAGCGCAACCCGAAACCGCCAGCGGAAAAGGCACCTGCCGAGCCGCGGGCGCCGCATCCGGCGGCGCTGAGCTGGGCCGGGCAGCAGGCGCTGCTGGCGATGCTGGACAGCGACCGGTTCGCGGACAAATCTCCCGCCCAGGTATATGCCATCTTGCTCGACGAAGGCATCTACCTGGCCTCCATCCGCACCATGTACCGGGTGCTGGCGCTGGCGGACCAGGTCCGCGAGCGCCGCGCCCAGGCGCAGCACCCGCCCGGGTCCGGCCCGAGCTCGTCGCCGACGGCCCGGACCAGGTATGGACGTGGGACATCACCAAGCTCAAAGGACCCTGGCGCGGAACCTATTTCGACCTGTACGTGATGCTGGACATCTTCTCCCGCAAGGCCATTCACCAGGAGGTGCACCTCACCGAGAACGGCGACCTGGCGAAAGCGTTCATGCAGAACGCGATCATCGCGAACGGCGGCGCGGAACCTTGTTACATCCACGCTGATAACGGCACCTCGATGACCTCCAAGGACGTCAGCGGACTGCTGGCCGATCTGAAGATCACCCGCAGCCATTCCCGCCCGCACGTCTCGAACGACAACCCGTATTCCGAAGCGGCGTTCAAGACCCTCAAGTACTGCCCGGTCTTCCCCGGCAGCTTCGCGACCCTGGAGGACGCCCGCGCATTCTGCGACGTTTTCTTCACCTACTACAACACTGAGCACCGCCATTCCGGGATCGGCCTTCATACGCCCGCCTCGGTCCACGACGGCACCGCCTGGGCCATCCAGGCCCGCCGGCAGCAGGTCCTCGACGGCGCCTTCACGGCCCGCCCTGACCGGTTCCGCGGCCGCCGCCCGCTAGGCCCGGCCCTGCCCGCCAGAGTCTGGATCAACAAGCCCCGCACCACCATCGAAACCCAGGAGGCCCGTCAGACAAAACCAGCCGCCTGATGTCTCATTGAGTTTGACAGGCTCCGGGACAACCTGAGTGATTATCGCAACCTCGGTAGAGCATGACGCCATAGGTACCGGCCTGAGCCTCGTGCCGCCGTGGGCGAAGCTCTCGGCTGTCAGCTGTCCGGGACAAGCTCGGCCACGTCGTGGTGAAGCTTCGCCATCGCCTGGTCGAACGTAGCGAGCCGGGATCCGTGGGCCCGCGCGAGCTGCGCCAGATAAGCATCGGTCACCTGGCGGTGACCGATGATTCCCTGGGTCGGGACATCGGTATACGGGACATCGTCAGGCCAGAATTCATGCCGCGGATCGGCAGTGGTGCCGGTGAGGATTTCTTGTGCCGCGCTGGCCGGCTGGCCTTCGCGGATGAGCAGTCGCATCAGGCTGCCTTGAGTGATCGGGCAGGTAGCGAAATTCCCGCTCATGGCGACGAACCAGTTCTCGGCGGCACCATGGTGAACATGATCCTCAACGAGCAGGGCGATCAGCGCATTCGCGTCGAGCAGAACGGTCACTGGTCGTCGTCCTCCAGCCGCCGCACATCCTCGCTGGTGATCGTCCTGCCAAGGTGCGCGACAAGGAGGCCGGTGCGGGCGCTTCTGCCTATCTCGCCCGTGCTGCCCGAGCCAAGTCCCCGGCGGATCAGCCCGGCAACAGCCTGACTTAGTGACTGATGGGTATCCCGGGCGATCGCGACCGCCTGAGCGTGAAGATCCTCTGGGAGGTCGATCGTAGTCCTCATACTAGAAGTATAACTTCATCTCATCATGATGCAATGATGAGACTCCTGGTCGCCGCGAATCCACCACGGGCAGAAACGGCAGTCGCGGTCAGGCCGGCCGAAGAGGACCCGCTTGTGTGATTGGCGCTGGTCGCCCACCGGGTCGACGCGGCGTTCATGACCGAGCCCGACGCGACCGGAGCCGGGATCAAGCACGGCGTCGAGGCGCTGCTCGACCTCAACCGGGGCGGCGCAGAACTTCCCGCTCACCGGGTACGTTGCCGTCGCGGGCACTAACTGATCCGATTTGCCCGGCCGATTCAGGGCCTTGGTGAGCAGCGCCTCGATCCGATCCAGCCGTTCGTTCAGCTCGGCCTTGTCCTGTTCGGCCTTGTCCGCCACGAAGTAGCTCGCCACGGTCGCGGTCAGGACGCCGATCAGCCCGATCCCGACAAGCATCAGCACCACGGCCACACCTCGACCGCCCGATGAGACCGGATACTGGTCGCCGTACCCCACGGTTGTGACGGTGACGATGGACCACCACAGGGCGTCGCCGAAGTTATGAATCGTCGACCCGTGCGCATGCTGCTCGAATCCGAGTTCCACAGCCGAGCATACGAAAACGATGCCGAGCACGGCCAGCAGGACGAAGTGCAGCCCACGGTGGGTGAAGATCTCCCGCGAGCGGATCAGAGCGCTGGCCAGGACGACGCCGGCCCGGCCAAGGTTCAGCAGCCGCAACAGCCGGAGCGCTCGCAGCGGCCGGAGCATGGGCAGCGCCACTACCGCCAGGTCCAGGAGATGGTGGGCGAAGAACAGCCGGCGCGACGGTGCCAGGTAGAGCTTGACGAGATACTCGACGGCGAACGCCGCCCAAACAAAGTAGTCGATGACCTCGAACGTCGCGGCGACGGCGGCTGGGAGGTGCACTAGCAGCGGCACCACGAGGACGGGCAGCCACAGGAGAGCAAGGAGCGTGAGCGGCAGTTCGACCGCCGCCGAGAAACGATCGTAGGCGTCCTGCGACCGAGCCAGGCTGGACATGGTTGCGTCTTAGTCTTCGTCACGTGGCACCGTTGATGCTGGAACGCGGTCCCGATTACACGCGACCTTTCGGTGAACTTCGTGCTAGCGCTGCGCCCGCTGCCCTGATCGGTCCGCCGTTGCGGGACGCAAGGGCCGGGAACGGGCACCGCGTGCTTGTCGCATGGGAGCCGGGCGGGGCTGTGTGGTTGTCGCATGGGAGCCGGGCGGGGTTGTGTGGTTGCCGCTTACACGGCGGACTATGCCGATGTACGCAGACTGGGCTATTGCTCCGCTGCCGGCTCGCGGCGTGGGGGTGTTTCTGCGTGTGGCTGGGGTGCTGGCGCAGGCTCGCGCATCCGCAAGCCGACAAGCGCAGAGGCGATGGGCATCAGGGTCAGCGCGGCAATGGCGGCAGCCAGGCCGACCCGGTCGGCGATGACACCGAGCACGGGGGTGGCCAGGCCGCCGGCGCTTACGGCCAGGCCGAGGGTGACTCCGCTGGCGGTGCCGGCCCGGCCTGGGAGGTAATCCTGGCCGAGCGTGACGTGCAGGGAGAACGGGACATACAGCGTCAGGCCGGCCACGGTGACCGCGGCGAACAGGGCGGGCCCGGGTGTCAGCCAGATCGCGGCCAGGGAGGGAATGCTGAGCAGGTAGGCGGCACGGGCGGTCTGGATGCGCCCGAAGTGGGTGGCGAGCCTGCCGCCGAGCAGTGTCCCGGCCGCGCCCGCGCCGTAGAAGGTGACCAGCGCGGCCTCGCCGGCGGCGGTTCCGGTGCCGAGCCGGTCCGTGGCGAACAGCGCGAGGAATGCGCCGAGCCCGAAGGTCACCACCGACCGTGCGATGACGGCCACGGTCAGCTTGGCGAAGCCGGCCCAGTCATCAGGCCCGGCCGGGCCGGTGGCGGCCGCCACAGCACCAGGGCGGCCGGCCCATCGGGCCCGGCGGAGCGCGTGCCACGTGACCGCGGCACATGCCAGCGCCGGGACGGCCAGGACCGGGGTGCCGCCCGTGCCGAGGGCGCCGAGCACGGCGCCGGCGGCCAGCGGCCCCGATGCGAACCCGGCGTTGCCGCCGAGTGAGAACCAGCTCATCGCCACGTGCGACCCGCCTGCGGCACGGCGGGCCAGGCGGGCCGCCTCCGGGTGATAGGCCGCGATCCCCAGGCCCGACAAGGCGATGGCCAGCCAGGTGAGCGCATACGGCCGGCGAAGCCCCGACAGGCCGATCCCGGCACCGGCCACGCTCATGCCCAGCGGCACCAGCCAGGGCAGGCCGCGGCGGTCGGTGAGGATCCCGAAGACCGGCTGTGCCACCGACGACAGCACTGTGGCCGCCACCGTGATGCCGCTGGCGGCGAGGTAGTCCCAGTGCCGGGCGGCCACGAAGAAGGGGATCAGCGCCGGGACGGATCCCTGGTACAAGTCATCGACCGCGTGGCCGATGCTCAGCAGCCACACCGCCGGATCCAGTGTGCTGCCCCGCAGCGGTGCCGGGGAGATGGTAGCGGACATAAAACCCAGCGTGCCCAGCGCCGTGGGCGGCGCACCACCAGTATCCTGACACACAATGCCTGAAAGCCGCCAACCTCGCGTCGTGGCCCCGGTGACCGCGCGGCACCTGGGCGCCGGGGAACGCATCGAGGCCCACCATCATGACCAGGCGCAGCTCGTCTACCCCGCCCGGGGACTGCTAGCGGTGACGGCAAGCCGGGGTACCTGGATAGCCCCGCCCCACCGGGCGGTCTGGATTCCGGCAGGCGCGGAGCACCAGCACCGCTCCTACGGCATCACCGACATGCGGGCCCTCCTGTTCGAGGCAGCCCTGACGGCAGATCAGCGGCCCCAGCCGGCCGTAGTGGCGGTCCCGGGGTTGCTGCGGGAGCTCATCCTCGCGCTCACCGGGCAGGCCCGGCGCCCCGCCGCAGCCCGGCACCGCCTGGAACACGTCATCCTCGACCAGATCATGGAAGCCCCC
Source organism: uncultured Actinomycetes bacterium (assembly GCA_963805255.1). Classification (GTDB taxonomy): domain Bacteria; phylum Actinomycetota; class Actinomycetes; order Streptosporangiales; family Streptosporangiaceae; genus Bog-532. The sequence goes on along the minus strand of CAWDTK010000019.1, from coordinate 281,964 downwards.
GACCAGCCGCTGCACCTGCCCGAGCCCGCAGACGACCGGCTCGCGGCGGCAACAAGACTGCTAGCCGCCGATCCGGCCACCCCACGCACCCTGGGCGAGCTAGGCCGCGCTGTCGGTGCCAGCGAGCGCACCCTCAGCAGGCTGTTCCATGCCGAACTCCAGATGAGCTTCCAGCAGTGGCGAACCCAGCTGCGCATCCAGCACGCCCTTGTGCTCCTAGCCGGCGGCAACACCGTCACCGGCACCGCCATCCGCCTCGGCTGGGCCAACCCCAGCGCGTTCATCGACACGTTCGCCCGCACCACCGGCCAGACCCCCGGACGGTACCTCTCCGATCTCCGCACCGCCAGCTGGATCAAACCCGCCCCCGAGCCCGCTAAGCCCAAGGCCGTGTAGTCAGGCGTGAATGGCGGTCCGGATTCACCGTGCCCCTGGCACGCCACGGATCCTCAAGGATGGCATCGCCATGCCCGTGATCGTATCACTGGTGATACTATCAGGCCCCGCAGGCGTTACCGCACGTGATCGATCCGCCGGCAGAACAAGCGCGAAATAGCCGCCGTTATGGGCGGAATCAGCAGTTCCATGCTGGACGCGCTGACCGCGCAGATCTGGTCGTTCTGCGCGTGGGCTGCGGGCGCTTCGGCCGCTGCGGCACCAAACGCCAGCCTGTAGCCGACCCGCGTGCAAACCGGTCTGTGTGACATACACGCTGGACTGTGCCGATATGCGCAGGTTTAGACACTTGCCTGGTCACGAGCTAGCGGGTGGCAAGCCGAACGATCGCCTCTGGTAGCAAACCGCTACCGTAAGGACGCCCGAATCTGGCCGTCCCGCGAGGGCATCAAATATCCAGCGCCTGCCGATTACGGGCGGTCAGGCGAGTCGCAGCGGCAAGGTGGCCCAGCGCGCCAGATCTCCCGGTTATGAGTGCGGATGTACCCGAGTCTGTTGTGCCGGCAAGGTCAGGCCGGTTCGTCAGTGCAGCTGGTCGATGAAGGTGTAGATGACCATGAGGCTGACAAGGACGGCAAAGACCCGGAGCGCCCATAGTCCGGCTGCGGTGCGTGCGCTGAGTGCGGCTCGCGGTACGGGCCGGGAGGTTTCGGCGACGAGCTGGTCGCGCTCGAGGTGGGTGACCTGCTTGTCCTGGGAGCGTTCCGGTGGCTGCGGGTCCTGCTCTTGGGGGCCGGAGTTCTGGTGTGCGTCGTTCATGTTGGGTGCTTCTGTCGTCATGGGCCGATGAGGTGGATTACCTGCAGGAAGGAGTCGATGCCGTATGCGGATCCGCAGAGTCCGACGAACGCGATGACGGTGATCCCGATCGCGTTGGTTGAGCGCTTATTCGCCCACGGGCCCATCAGCCCCCTGTCGTTGGCGAGCATGACCATGAAAACCAGGCTGACGGGGAGCAACACGGTGGCGAGTACGTTGGCGTTGAGCGCGATCGACAGCAGCGGCGCGCCCGGAATGAGGATGACCACCGCGGCGAGCAGCGCGACCCCGATGTTCGTGGCATAAAAGACGACGGCGTTGCGCGGGGAGCGGTTGAAGCTGTGGGACACCCCGGCGCATTCTCCGGCGGCGTAGGCGGTGCTGGCGCAGATCGTCAGGATGGCTACCGCTCCGGCCTCGATGAGCCCCAGCGCGAACACGGTGCCGGCGGCGCTGCCTGCGACGTGCGTCAGCGCCTCGGGGAATCCGGCGCCCGCGAACCCCTGGATGCCCGATCCGTGGTGGGTGAGCAGCGCCGCTCCGGCGATCAGCGCCCCGATCCCGAAGATCGCGGCCAGGACTGCGCCTGCCGCGGTGTCGTAGCGGCCGTGTTTGACGTCGCGGGGAGTCATGCCCTTGTCGGCGGACGCGCTCTGCTGGAAGAAGATCATCCATGGCGTCACCGTGGCGCCGACCGTGGAGGCCAGCAGCAGCAGCAGCGTGTTGAAGCTCCCGCCGGGAAAGGGCATGAAGTCAACGGAGCTCACGACGGCTCCCGCGTGGGGTTTGACCAGGATCGCAACCAGCAGGAACAGGCCGTTGAACAGGGCCAGGCCGAGCACGATGCGCTCCCAGCGCCAGTAGCGCCCGCCGCTGAGGGTGAACACCACCAGCGCTAGTCCGAGCGCGACGGCCACACCGGAGCTGAGATGGAAGTAGGCCAGCCCGACACGGATGGAGACGAACTCGGCGACGAGGGTGACCAGGTTGGTCAGGGTGAGATCGCCGGCGCCGAACCAGCCCCAGACCCGTCCGTAGCGCTGCAGGACCAGCCCGCCATAGCCACGATGGGTGACCGCACCGACGCGCATGCACATCTCCTGGCAGATGAAGGCCATCGCGAAGAGCACGGGGATGAGCGGCACGAAGAACCCGAGCCCGTACTGTGCGCCGTCGGAGGCGTAGGCGATCATGCTCGGCCCGTCGTTCTCCCCGAGCATGGCAAGGATCCCGGGACCCGCGAGCAGCCACAGCAGCTGCCAGCGCTTGCTGTGCCCGCGAGCCTGATGAACGCGCGAGCGGTCCCGCGACCGTGCGGTGTCCTCTTCGGTCAGCGGCGGCTCGGCGGGGGGGATGTCCCCCGTCGGAGGGGGCGGAGTGACGGTCACTGGTCCGCCTGCACTCTGATGGCGGCAGCCACCGGGGCATCAAGCAGATGGACCCCCGCGCGCGCCTGAACGGTGACGGCCCCGCTGGGACGGACCTCCCTGACCTCGAGGATGTCGCCGAGCGCGATGCCCCGGTCCGTCAGGAACCGAAGAATCGCGGGGTCGCGGTCGGAGACCCGCGCCACCCGTCCCCGCTGGCCCGGCCCAAGTGAGCCCAGGTCCTGGCTGGGTGTTTCGACCACCCGCCCGTCCCGGGTGGGAATGGGATCGCCGTGCGGATCGGTCCGCGGGTCACCCAGCCTGGCCGCTATCACCTCGCACAACCCGGGTGAGAGGGCGTGCTCCAGCGCCTCGGCCTCGTCGTGGACCTTGTCCCAGGACAGCCCCAGGGTCTGGGCGAGGAAGGCCTCCAGGAGGCGGTGCCGGCGTACGACCCCGAGCGCCGCTCGCCGGCCGGTCTCGCTCAGGCGCACGCCCCGGTAGGGAACGTAGACGACGAGCCGCAGGTCATCCAGCTTCTTCAGCATCGCCGACGCCGACGGTGCCGTCACGCCCAGCCAGCCGCCCAGGGCGTTGGTTGTCACTGGATTGCCCGCCTCACTCTCCAGCCGGTAGATGGCCTTGAGGTAGTCCTCCACCGCCGGGGAGAACGAGCGCACCGGGGTCATAACTGATTTTGGCATACCTAAAAGGCCACGGGCCGTCTCAGCATGCGAAAACCGGGTCATATCTCCCCAGATCGACGGCGTCACCCACCCTCCGTGACCCGTTGGCCGTCGCTGGGCAGGTGTTCCCCGTTGCCGCGGACATGCGACGTCACTGGCCGCGCCCAGGAGGGGACCGAAATCATCGGTCTGCCGCCGATGATGTAACGACCGTCTCTGAGAACGGCTGCTGCGGCCGCGCGCACTTCAGCGAAATCGTCGGTCTGCCGCCGATGACGTAACGACCGTCTCTGAGAACGGCTGCTGCGGCCGCGCGCACTTCAGCGAAATCATCGGTCTGCCGCCGATGACGTAACGACCGTCGCTGAGAACGGCTGCTGCGGCCGCGCACTTCAGATGGCAGCTCTCATACCCGTCTCATACCCGGCGAACGCCGCACTGGCCCGCACGACAGGGCCACGGCGAGCCCGGCCAGGTCCTCGGCCCGCTCATACCCGTAGGGATGGGAACGAGACGGCGGCCTCCGCGATACCCGGAAGCCGGGGAAGACCATCGCCCGCGGAGACCGCGACTGCCCGGTTAGCGTCGCGCCGGTGCGCGGCGTCGTCCCCGCGCACGTGCTGCCCGGCGGCGGGCGGGCCGGCTGGCACCGGTGAGCTCCTTACAGCTTCCCCCCGGACGCGAGGGGCGGATGAGCGGGGGCGGTCCCAGCATAGCGGATCGCATGAAGAGCTGTTCATATAGGCCTGGCTGGTAGGATCAGCGTCCATGGGACACGGAGTCCGGGGCAGGGCCGCGCCGCAGGCGTACATCGACGAGCAGACCGCGGCGGCGGTCGCCGACACCCTGCAGGCCCTGGCCGCTCCGTCGCGGCTGCGGATCCTCGGGCGGCTCCGCGAGGGGCCGGCCAGCGTGACCGAGCTGGCTGCGGCGACCGGGATGGAGCAGTCCGCGGTGTCCCATCAGCTCCGGATGCTGCGCCACCTCGGGCTCGTGGCCGGGCAGCGCGCCGGGCGCAGCGTCGTGTACGCGCTGTATGACAGCCATGTGGCGATGCTGCTGGATGAGGCCGTCTACCACGCCGGGCACCTGCGGCTCGGCCTGCGCGACGAGCCGGGCGCTGCCGCCGCGTACGGCTAGCGCCCCGGCGCCGGGCTGCCAACTGCGCAAGGCGGGTTTGACAGCCTTCCCGCGGGAGTGCATCCTATGAAAGGTTGTTCATGTGACACCTCGTTCGGTGAGGCGTCTTCACGGACACAGGCCACTGATCCTACCGGTCGAGAGACCCTCCGGATCAGGACACCTCTCCCCGGCCTAAGGGGTGAGGCCAAGTGGCTGCGCAGGCGACCGGATGGCCGCGCTACGCCGTGGAGTGCCAAAGCTCTAACGAGAGAGGTGCGGCCGGGACGTGCGTCCCGGGTGAGTGCTGTCTCTCACGGGATTGTGTGGCCGGGCACCGCTGGTGCCCCCGGCCGGAGGGAGGCGAGTGATGGACCCAGATAGTCCGGGCCGAAGTAGGCCCTGCTCGCCGTTGTCCTTTCCTGTTCCCGGCACGCGCTGACCCTGCCGCGCTGAGCTGACCTGCGTCCTGCCGTGGCCGCGGCGTGCGCGCGTGCCCCCGATCCCGCCTGCCTGTGGCGGGGAGAGGGGTGTTTGCCATGCCCACGACGACCAACATCACCAGTACCGCGGTGCTGGATGACGCGCATGCCGGTGACATCCGCGGCGCGCTCGGCACGATCCGGCACGGCGACGTCGCGGCCCGCCCGACGCTGTCGTCGAAGTGGAAGACGCTGCTGGCGATCCTCGGGCCCGGGCTGATCGTGATGGTCGGCGACAACGACGCCGGCGCGTTCTCCACCTACGGGCAGGCGGGCCAGGATTACGGCACGCGGCTGCTGTGGACGCTGCTCCTGCTTGTCCCCGTGCTGTATGTGAATCAGGAGATGGTGCTGCGGCTTGGTGCGGTCACCGGTGTAGGGCACGCCCGGCTGATCCTGGAGCGGTTCGGGAAGTTCTGGGGCGCGTTCAGCGTGATCGACTTGTTCATCCTGAACGCGCTGACGATCGTGACGGAGTTCATCGGGATCTCGCTGGCCGCCGGCTACCTGGGCGTGCCGAAGATCGCCGCGGTGGCGCTCGCCGCCCTGGTGGTCATCGCGGCCGCGTTCACGGGCAGCTTCCGGGCCTTCGAGCGGATCGCGGTGGCGTTCTGCGCCGGGTCGCTGCTGCTGATCCCCCTCTACCTGATGGCCCACCCAGCCTCCGGGCAGATGGCCCGTGACTTCGTGATCCCCGCTCTGCCAGGCGGCTCCGGGCAACTGGCCACCGTCATGCTGCTGATCATCGGGATCGTCGGCACCACGGTCGCCCCGTGGCAGCTGTTCTTCCAGCAGTCCTACGTGGTCGACAAGCGGATCACCCCGCGGTTCATCCGGTACGAGAAGGCCGACCTGTGGATCGGCATCGTCATCGTGATCATCGGCGGCGCGGCCATCATGGGCGCGACGACCGCCGCGTTCGCCGGCACCAAGGGCTTCGGGAACTTCACCGACTCCGCGGGGCTGGCGGCCGGCCTCGCCGCCTACGCCGGCCGGGCCACGGGTGCCGTGTTCGCGGTCGCCCTGCTGGACGCCGCGATCATCGGCGCATTCGCTGTCTCGCTGTCGACCGCGTACGCGATCGGTGACGTCATGGGCCTGAAGCACTCCCTGCACCGCGGCGTCCGGCAGGCCAAGGGCTTCTACGCCGTCTACGCCGCCCTGATCGCCGCCGCCGCCACTATCGTGCTGATCCCCGGCTCCCCACTCGGGCTGCTCACCCTCGGGGTGCAGGTCCTCGCCGGGGTGCTGCTGCCCAGCGCCACAGTGTTCCTGCTGCTGCTGTGCAACGACAAGGCCGTCCTCGGGCCGTGGGTCAACCGCGTGAAGACCAACATCTTCAGCGCCACCGTCGTCGCGATCTTGATCACGCTGTCGATCGTGCTGACGGCCTCGGTGATGTTCCCCTCGATCGGAGCCCGCCAGATCTTCGGGATCATGATCGGCTGCGCCGTCGTGTCCGTGCTAACTGGCGGATACCTGCTGCTGCACGCCCACGGCAGCCACGCCGGGCCAATCGACCGCGCTGACCGGGCGACCTGGCGGATGCCGCCGTTGACCATGCTGTCCGCGCCGGTGATGTCGGCAGGCCGCAAGATGGGCCTGACCGCCCTGCGCGGCTACCTGGCCGTCGCGATGATCCTCGTCATCATCAAGATCGCCCGGATCGCGCTCGGGCGCTGACCGCAATCCATCCCCCCGTGCCGGCGGGCGCGCTCCAGTCGCCCGCCGGCACGCCGGCCTCGCCTGGCAGAACGGAGGAACAGCCCATGAACGGCTTCCCCATCGCCACGCCCGCCGCCGCGATCGGCGACTTCGCGGGCCGGGCCGTGGGCCGGGCGTGTCAGGACGTGCCCACGGCCGACCCGAGGATGGCGAGCAGGCCGAAGCCGCCAACGATAATGGCGACGGCCCAGCCCGCGATGGCCAGCAGGCGGGAGATGGCCTGAGACCCCATGACCTGGAGATCGCGGGCCAATCGGACCAGGAGCGGCGGTGACGGGGTGGATGCGGCCGTCGGTGGCGGTGCGCGGGCGGCCTGATCCGCCCCAGCGGAGCTGGATCAGCGCCATTCCACGATGACCTCGTCCGCGTCATGGAACCGCGCCCGGATGGCGAACACGCCGCGCGCGTCGCACACGGTCACGCTTTGAACGCTACCTGCGCTTTTGTTATTCGACGATCTTGGAGATGGGGATCTCCAGGATGTCCTGCGCGCCGGCCGCCTTGAGGGCCGGGATGAGCGTGTTGACGCCGCGCTTGGGCACCACGGTCTCGACGGCGTTCATGTTGCCGCGCGCGAGCGAGAGGATCGTCGGGGACGACAGGGCGGGCAGCATGTCGGTCACCGCGGACAGCTTGTCCGCCGGGACGTTCAGCTTGAGCAGCACGTTGCCGCGGGCCCGGATCGCCCCGGACAGCAGCAGCGCGATGTCCTGCATGGCCGCGCGGCTGGCCTCGTCCGCGTACGCCGCGGCGCTGGCCACCAGCTCGGTGTAGCTGGTCAGCAGCGTGTCCAGGATGCGCAGGCCGTTCTTGCGCAGCGAGGACCCGGTCTCGGTGAGGTCCACGATCGCGTCCACGATGTCCGGTACCTTGGCCTCGGTGGCGCCGTAGGAGGGGATGACCACGGCCTTGACGTCGTGGGCGTCGAGGAACCGCCTGGTCAGGGACGGGAATTCGGTGCTGATGCGGACCCCCTCCGGGAGGTCGGCGACGGTCTGCCACGGGGCGTTCTCCGGCACGGCCAGCACCACGCGCACCGGCTGCGATGTGGCCTTCGAGTACTGCAGCTCGCCCAGCGACACCACGTCAGCCTGGGTCTCGGAGATCCAGTCGCGGCCGGTGATGCCGAGGTCGAACAGGCCGCGCTCGAGGTAGGACGGGATCTCCTGAGGGCGCAGGAACCGGACCCGCTCGATCCGCGGGTCGTCGATGGAGGCGTGGTAGTCGCGGTCAGAGGAGCGCCGGACGGTCAGGTCGGCGGCGTCGAACAGCTCAAGGGTGGCCCGCTCCAGCGAGCCCTTCGGCAGGACGAGGGAGAGCATGGGGAGGGCGAAACCTTTCCGGATCTTTGGTTAGCCGAACGAAGCCGGGTGCGGCTATTCGTCAGCGCCGGGGCGAACCCCCCGCCGCGAACCCGCGCGGCCGGGCCTGGGCGGGCCGCCGGTCCGGGCCGGAACAGCGGATGGAGCGCAGCAGCAGGGCGGCGTCCAGCGCGGCCACGACCGCCTCCCACCCCTTGTCCTCACGGCTGCCGGGCAGGCCGCACCGGTCGCGGGCGTCCTCTATGGTGTCACAGGTCAGGACGCCGTTGCCCACGGGCGTGCCGGCGTCGAGGGCCACCCGGGTGAGCCCGGCGGTCACCGCGTCGCAGACGTATTCGAAATGCGGGGTGCCGCCGCGGATCACCGCGCCGACGCAGACCACCGCGTCGTTGTAGCGAGCCAGCCCGGCCGCGACGACGGGCAGCTCGATGGCCCCGGCGACCCTTAGAACGACTGGATCGTCGATCCCGCAGGCGACCGCGGCGGCGGCGGCCCGTTCGACCAGGGCGTCGGTGATGTCCTCGTGCCAGCGGGTGCCGAGGATGGCCAGGGTGAGTTCGGTGGCGTCGACCGTGCCGAGCACGGGGCGCCCCTCGCCGCTCACGCCGACTCCATGATCGGGCCGCCGCCGGACGATCCGTTCTGCGCCATCGCGGGCCCGTTCGGCTGCGGCAGATTCTCGATCGTGTGGCCGAGCCGGTCGCGTTTGGCGGCCAGATACCGCAGGTTGTGCACGGTGACCGGCACCGGCAGCGGGACCGTGGTGACGCCAACCCCGTAGCGGACGAGGCCCTCGACCTTGGCCGGGTTGTTGGTCAGCAGCCGGACCGAGCGGACGCCGAGGTCGCTGAGGATCTGCGCGCCGGTGGAGTAGTCGCGCGCGTCGACCGGGAGGCCGAGCTCCAGGTTCGCGTCGACCGTGTCCGAGCCGTGGTCCTGCAGCTGGTAGGCGCGCAGCTTGCTGATCAGGCCGATGCCCCGGCCCTCGTGCCCGCGCAGGTAGAGCACCACGCCGCGGCCTTCCGCCGCGATCAGCGACATCGCGGCCTCCAGCTGGGCCCCGCAGTCGCAGCGCAGCGAGTGGAACACATCCCCGGTCAGGCATTCGGAATGCACCCGGGCGAGCACCTCCCCGCCGTCGCCGAGGTCACCCATCACCAGGGCGATGTGCTCGGTGCCGTCGACGGTGCTCACGTAGCCGTAGGCCTGCCATTCGCCGTAGACGTTCGGCAGCCGCGTGCGGGCCATCTGGGTCACCACGCGCTCGGTGCGGCGCCGGTAGTCGATGAGCTGCTCGATGGAGATGAGGGTGAGGCCGTGCTCGTCGGCGAACTCGCGGAGGCGGGGCAGCCGGGCCATCGTCCCGTCCTCGTTGACGACCTCGGTGACCACGCCCGCGGGCGGCAGGCCCGCCAATTTGGCCAGGTCAACCGCCGCCTCCGTGTGCCCGGCGCGGCGCAGCACGCCGCCGGCGGTGTAGCGGAGCGGGAAGAGGTGACCGGGGCGGACGAGATCGGCGGCCGTGGTGCCGGCGCTGGCCAGGAGCTGGATGGTCCGGGCGCGGTCGGCGGCGCAGATGCCGGTCGTGATGCCCGCGCGCGCGTCCACGCTGATCGTGAACGCGGTGCCCATGTGCTCCTGGTTGTCGCTGGTCATCAGGGGCAGCTGGAGCCGGTCGAGGTCCTCGCCGAGCATCGGCACGCAGATCAGCCCGCGGGCGTGCCGGATGGTGAAGGCGAGCAGCTCGGGGGTTGCCTTGCTGGCCGCGAAGACGAGGTTGCCCTCGTTCTCCCGGTCCGCGTCGTCCACGACGATGATCGGGCGGCCCGCGGCGATGTCGGCGATGGCCTGCTCGACATCGTCCAGCGTGGGGGCGCGGAGCACGGTGGGGCCCGGCTTGGCGGCGGCCGGCTTGGCGGCGGCCCGCTTGGCGGCGGCCGGCTTGGCTGAGCTTCGCGTTGTCATGGGCGCACCGTCCCGCCGAGCAGCTTCTCCACGTACTTGGCGATCACGTCGACCTCCAGGTTGACCGTCTCCCCCGGCTGCTTGACGCCCAGCGTGGTGCGCTTGAGCGTCTCCGGTATGAGGCTCACCTCAAACCAGTCCCCGGTGTCCGCGACCGAAACGATGGTCAGGCTGATCCCGTCCACGGCGACGGAGCCCTTTTCCACGATGTAGCGGGCCAGGCCCGGGGGCAGCGCGATCCGGACCACCTCCCAGTGGTCAGCGGGGGTGCGCGAGATGATCGTGCCCGTCCCGTCGACGTGCCCCTGGACGAGATGGCCGCCGAGCCGGTCGGCGAGGCGGACGGAACGCTCCAGATTGACCCGTGTCCCCGGCACGAGCGCGCCGAGGCTGGAGCGGGTCAGGGTCTCGCGCATCACGTCGGCGGTGAACGCGTCACCAGTGTGGCTGGCCACGGTGAGACAGACGCCGTTGACCGCGATCGAGTCGCCGTTGGCCACGCCGTCGGTCACCCGGGGGCCGCGGACGGACAGGCGCGCCGCGTCACCCAGGTCATCGACGGCGACGACCTCGCCGAGCTCTTCCACGATTCCGGTGAACATCCCGCGCTTCCCTCCTCGGAACCAGCCAATGGCTCCGGGGGTCGCGGGCGGTAACGCGCGCATTAGGCGCGGCAGGCTTGCGCCTGACGCGCGCGTGCTGCCTCCCATCCGGACTTTGACCGTCGGTTCCGGAGTTCCACCGGATCAACCAAGGCCCCTGCGGGCGTTGGGTCGCGGACTGTCACCGCCGGTTCGGAGTTTCACCGACCCCGGAGCACGCCTCGTACTATCTAACAGTCTGCCACACAACCTATTCCGCCGCGATTGCGGCATCCGTCACAACGGCTGCGCCCGTCACGCCGCTGCGCCCGTCACGCCGCTGGCCGTAGGTCCCTGGGCTTCTAGGATGTTATAGGTCCCTGGGCTTCTAGGATGTTAAATGTGGTGGTGCGGGCGGTGATCTTCGACTGGGGCGGCACGCTGACCCCGTGGCACGCCGTCGACCACGAGGCGCTATGGCGGGCCGTGTGCACGCCGCACTTCCCGGCCGGCCAGGCGGCTGAGGTCGCCGCGGCCATCTGCACCGCGGAGCACGAACTGTGGCAGGCCACCGGGACCGTGCACACCAGCGCCACGCTGGCCCAGGTGATGGAGCGCGCCAGGGTCGAGCCGACGGACGCCCTGCTGGCCGGGTACTACCAGACCTGGGACCCGCATACGCTGACCGACCCGGAGGCGCTCCCGCTGCTGCGCGAACTGCGGCAGCGGGGCATCCGGGTGGGGGTCCTGTCGAACACGATGTGGCCGCGCAGCGCGCACGAGCGGGTGTTCCTGCGCGACGAGGTCCTCGGCCTGATCGACGCGGCCGTCTACACCAGCGAGATCGCGTGGGCCAAGCCGCACCGGGAGGCGTTCCGCGCGATGATGGCCGCCGTGGGCGTGGACGACCCGGCCGCGTGCGTGTTCGTCGGCGACCGCCCGTACGACGACATCCACGGGGCCAAGAGCGCCGGGATGCGGGCCGTGCTCATCCCGAACAGTGACGTGCCGCCGTTCGAGGAGGCCGTCCCGGACGCGGTGATCACCCGCCTGTCGGAGCTCCCGGCGCTGCTCGACGCGTGGTGAGCGGTGGCCGCGCGGGCGAGGGGCGCGCGGAGCAGCCCAGGGTCGCGGATGACACCGTTGTGGCTTCCGTGGGCCAGCGGACCGGGCCCGGCGCCGTCCGCTGGCCGGCATCGGCACCCAGGTGCTGCGTTGACCTGGACGCACGGCATCTGATGCACGAGCACGTGGAACAGTTCGCCGGCAGATCGCGGCCGCGCCGTAACGCCCTGTGCTGAGAGTCTGGCAGCTAAACCGGTGAGCTCACCTGAGCAACTTCTGCACCTCACGAAACTTCGGATGCTGTGCGTCGCGCAGCCACTCGAACAGCACCATCTCCGAAGTGACGACCTCTGCCCCGTGCTGCCTCGCCCGGTCGATCGCGGCCGCCCGGTCAGCCGGATCGCGTGAGCCGATCGCGTCAGCCACCAGCAGCACACGATGCCCCAAGGCGAGCAGACCGAGCACCGTCTGCAGGACGCAGACGTGCGCTTCGCATCCCGCGACGACAATCTGGCCCGCCCCGCCGGGCAGCAGCGCAGGAAAGCCCTCATCGGCGGCTGCCGAAAATGCCGTCTTGGACACCACAAGCCGCGGGTAGGCGGCGAGCGGCGCAACCGTACGGCCCAGACCAGCCGGGTTTTGCTCAGTGGCGTTAACTGCCACATCCAGAAGCTGCGCCGCCTCCGCAAGCCGCGCTGCCCGGGCCACCACAGCCTCAGCGTCATGGATGACGGGCATCAGCCGCTCCTGCAGGTCGACTAGGAGCAGCACGGCGCCGTCTGCGGAGGCCAGCACACGGACGACGTTACTTCATCAAACGGCAGCAGCCCAGGGTCAACCGGCCAAGCCGCCCACCCGAGACCGTCTGGGCCGGGATGAGGGCCGCGGGCAAGCTGGTCATGACGGGCCCGGCCCCTGGGAAGCCGGCCACAAAAGGGAAACGGCCAAGCCAGCATTATGGGCGTGTTTTCTTACGCCGGGAAGAGGTGAACAGTGCGTTTGTGTTTACCCGGCTTACGGGGCCCAGCCTTTGGCCCAGGCGGCGTGGGCGGTGGCTTGTTCGGCCTGGGCGCGCAGGGCCTGTACCGCGCGGGCCGGGTCATCGGCGGAATAGACCGCCGAGCCGGCCACGAACACATCCGCGCCCGCGTCCGCGCACCGCTCGATGGTCTCCTCGCTCACTCCCCCGTCGACCTGCAGCCACACCGAGCCGCCGTGCGCCGCAGCCATGGCGCGGGCCCGGCGCAGTTTCGGCAGGACCATGTCCAGGAACGGCTGGCCGCCGAAGCCGGGCTCGACCGTCATCAGCAGCAGCATGTCGATCTCGGGCAGCAGGTCGGCGTACGGCTCGACCGCCGTGCCCGGGTTGACCGCCAGCCCGGCGCGAGCCCCGGCGGACCGGATGGTCCGCAGCGTCCGGACCGGGGCCTTCACCGCCTCGGCGTGGATCGTGACGTTCCGCGCGCCGGCCTCGGCATAGCCCGGGGCCCACCGGTCGGGATCCTCGATCATCAGGTGGCAGTCGACCGGCAGGCTGGTGTGCTTGAGCAGGGACTGCACCACCGGGAGGCCGAGCGTCAGGTTCGGCACGAAGTGGTTGTCCATGACGTCGACGTGCAGCCAGTCCGCGGCGGGCGCGACCGCCTCCGCCTCGTCGGCGAGCCGGGCGAAATCCGCGGACAGGATGCTGGGCGAGATCTGAACGGCCATATGAGTCAGGGTGCCATATGAGTCAGGGTGCCGGACGGGTCAGAGTTCCAGACGGCAGCGGACTGTCGGACCGGGTGGGTAACGTTCGGTGGGTGGGAAACTCTGAGCCGCCAGGCACGCTGCTCGAGCGCGTCCGCAAGCTGCTGGCCAAGGCGGAGAGCGACGGGGTGACCGCGGCTGAGGCCGAGGCGCTGACCGAAAAGGCCGCCGAGCTGATGGCCCGGTACGGGATCGACCGCGCGCTGCTGGCCGCGGCGCGGCCGGACACCGACCGCCCGGCCAACCGCATCATCGACGTGCCGAACCCGTGGGCGGACGTGCGGGCGCACCTTCTGGCCGGGCTGGTAACCGCGATGCGCTGCCAGTGCGTGCTGCTGCCCGCCTCCGGCGGCAAGCGGGTGCATGTGTTCGGGTACCACTCGGACCTGGAGCGCACCGAGATGCTGTACACCTCGCTGCTGATCCAGATGGCCCACGGCCTCGCCGCAGCGCCGGTGCCCGCGACGGCGCGGAGCACACGGGCCTGGCGGCGGAGCTGGCTGCTGGGTTACACGTCGGCCGTGGTGGCCCGGGTCCGCGCGGCCGAGGAACGCGCCGCCAGTGCCGCCCGCTCACCCGGCGAGGGGCCGGGCACGGCGCTGGTCCTGGCCGACCGGTCGCTCGTGGTCCGCCGGCACTGCGAAGAGGCCTACCCGGTCACCCGCAAGCTGCGGATCACCTACTCCGGGAACGGGTACCGCTCCGGCTACGCGGAGGGCGAGCGCGCCGACATCGGCGGCAAGCGCCTGCGCCCGGGCGGCCGCGCGCTCACCCGCTGACGCACGGGTTCTGGGGTTCGCGGCGGAGCAGGGCGAGGAAGATCGCGTCGGTGCCGTGCCGGTGCGGCCAGAACTGAACGTAGCGGCCATCGGGGGCCGGACTGCGAAGGCCGGGGATCTCGCGGCTGGGGTCCCCGCCTGACCGCCCCAGGGCACCGGCCAGGATGGCGGGCGCGTCGAGGACGGTGACGCCGGTTCGGCGGCTCAGCACGTCGTGGACCACGTTGCCGGTCTCGGCGCGGTGCGGGGAGCAGGTGACATAGGCGATCACGCCGCCGGGGCGGGCCGCGTCGAGGGCCGCGCCGAGCAGGCCACGCTGGACGCCGCCGAGGTTCTCGACGTCCTCCGGTGACTTGCGCCAGCGGGCCTCCGGGCGGCGGCGCAGCGCCCCCAGGCCGGAACACGGCACGTCGGCGAGCACGCGGCTGAACGTGCCGGGCCGCCAGGCGCCGGCCCGGCCGTCGGCGGCGACGACGGCCGCGCCCGGCAGGCGGCGCAGGTGCGCGCGGGTCAGTTCGGCGCGGTGCGGCCGCACGTCGGACGCGAGCAGGTGCGCCTGGCCGGGCCCGTGCGGCTCGTGGGGCCCGTGCGAGGCGGCCAGGGCGGCGAGAACGGCGGACTTGCCGCCGGGGCCGGCGCACAGGTCGAGCCAGGCTTCGGTGTGGAGTCCCGCGCCGGTTTGCGCTCCGCCGGTTTGCGCTCCGCCGGTCTGCGCTCCGCCGGTCTGCGCTCCGCCGGTCTGCGCTCCGCCGGTCTGCGCTGCGCCGGCCAGCGGGGCGTGCGCCAGGGCCAGCGCGGCGAGCTGGCTCGCCTCGTCCTGGACGAACGCCCGGCCCTCGGCGACCGCCGGCATCGCGGCTGGATCGCCGCCCGCGAGGACGACCCCGAACGGGGACCAGCGCGCGAGCTTCCCCCCGTCGCCCATGAGTTCCCTGGGGTTGGTCAGCCCGGGCAGGGCGGCCAGGGTGATCTTCGGCCGGACGTTGCCGGCGGCGAGGGCTTCCTCCGTCTCGGGCAGGCCGCTGCCTGGATCCTCGCCGAGCGCGGCACGGAAGGCCTCGACGATCCACCGCGGGCAGCTGCAGGTGGCGGCCAGGTAGCCGGCCGGATCCGCCGCACGGTCCGGGGCAATGATCTGGAGCCATTCGGCCTGCTCCCGGGTGCTGACGCGGCGGAGCACCGCGTTGACGAACCCCGCGGGCCGCATACCCGCCACGTCCTTGGCGAGATCCACGGAGGTGGCCACCGCGGCGTGGCTGGCCACCCGGGTGGCGAGCAGCTGGTGGGTGCCCAGCCGCAGTACCTCGCGGACCGGCGGGTCGATCTGGCCGGGCGAGCGGTCGCTGCACAGGTCCAGGATCGCGTCGTAGGTCCGGAGGCCGCGCAGCGTGCCGTAGGTCAGCTCGGTGGCGAGGGCGGCGTCGCGGCCCTCGATACCGCGCTCACGCAGCAGCGTGGGCAGCAGCAGGTTGGCGTAGGCGTCCCGCTGGTCAACGGCCCACAGCACGTCATAAGCCACCCGCCGGACGGGGTTGGAGCGGGTGCGCGAGCGCTGACGGGGGGCGCGCGCGGAACCCTTTCGTGGCGCTGATCGTGCCATCTCAGCCGAGCTTTGGATTGGCCTGGTGCAGGCCGCGGGCCCAGTCGGCGGCCGGCATTGGACGCTTGCCCGGCGGCTGCACCGTCCCGAGCCGGACCGGCTCCGTCGCCGTCCCGGCCAGCACGCAGTCGCGGGTCACGAACAGCTCGCCGGGCGCGAGGACGGGGGCGCCGGTGCGGGCACCGGCGGGGGCGCCGTCCGGCGGCTGCGGCTCGACCGGTCCCAGCTTCAGCCGGGCGCCGGCGAACTCGGTCCACGCGCCGGGCTCCGGGGTGCAGGCGCGGATCAGCCGGTCGATGGCCACCGCGGGCAGGCCCCAGTCGACGTG
This sequence comes from uncultured Actinomycetes bacterium, assembly GCA_963805255.1. Taxonomy (GTDB): domain Bacteria; phylum Actinomycetota; class Actinomycetes; order Streptosporangiales; family Streptosporangiaceae; genus Bog-532. The sequence goes on along the minus strand of CAWDTK010000019.1, from coordinate 265,981 downwards.
CGCGTCGCCGGGCGTGATCTTGGGGGCGAAGCTGACGCCCTCGTCCGGCTGCGGCACCGCCCGGATCTGCCCGGACTCGATCCCGTCCAGGGTGCCGACGAGCAGCTTCGCGCCGGAGACGGCCAGCCGGGCCAGCAGGTCACCGGCGGTGTCACGGGGGCTCACCGGCTCGGTGACGACGCCGTATACCGGGCCGGCGTCCAGCTCCTTGACGATGCGGAACGTGGTGGCGCCGGTCACGTCGTCACCGTGCAGCAGCGCGTGCTGGACCGGGGCGGCGCCGCGCCACCCGGGCAGCACGGAAAAGTGCAGGTTGACCCAGCCGTTCGGCGGGATGTCCAGGGCGGCCTGCGGGAGCAGCGCCCCGTACGCAGTGACCGGGCAGCAGTCCGGGCCGATCGCCCGGAGCCGGTCGAGGAACTCCGGGTCGCGTACCTTCCCCGGCGTCAGCACCTCGATCCCGGCCTCGCGGGCCAGCCGCGCCACCGGGCTGGGCTCCAGCTGACGACCGCGCCCGGCGGGGGCATCCGGCCGGGTCACGACCGCGGCGACCTCGTGGCGGGACGCCAGGATGGCCTGCAGGGCCGGGATGGCCGGCTCGGGCGTCCCGGCGAAAACGAGCCGCATCAGCTCACCGATCTTCGCGGATAACACATCTGGGCTTTGACTCAGAACGCCTTGCCGAACGTGGCATGCGGCGAAGCCTTCACCTCGGGAACGGCGACGCCGGACCACTCGGCCTCGCGGATCGCCCGCATGGCCAGCTTCTTCTGCTCCGGGTCAAGCCGGTCGATGAACAGGACGCCGTCCAGGTGGTCGGTCTCGTGCTGGAAGCACCGCGCCATCCGCTCGGTGCCCTCAAGTGTCACCGGGTCGCCGTACATGCTGAAGCCCTTGGCCACGGTGCCCCACGCGCGCTTGGTGGGGAAGGCCAGGCCGGGGAAAGACAGGCAGCCTTCCTCGTCCGTGTCCTCCTCGGCGGAAAGGTCCAGCGTGGGGTTGATCAGGTGCCCGAGCTCGTCGTCCACGAAGTAGGTGAACACGCGAAGCCCGACGCCGATCTGCGGCGCGGCCAGGCCCGCCCCCGGCGCGTCCATCATGGTGTCAGTGAGGTCCTTGATGAGCTTGCGCAGCTCGGCGTCGAAGTCACGGACGGGATCGGCTGCGGTGCGCAGCACCGGATCGCCGAAAAGGCGGATCGGCTTCACGCTCACGAAAAAGATCCTTCCCGGCCGTGTGACGGGCGTCGCTTACCTTGCTCTCAGTCTATGGGGCCGCGCGAACTCAGAGCCGCGACCGGGCCTTGAACGCGGCCTTGCGCGCCGCCTTCGCCACGTCCGGTTCCGGGTGGTGCTCGCTGAGCGTCGTGAGCAGCTCGGTCACGGCCGGATGCTCCACCCGCCACAGCCCGGCGACCAGGTCCGCCTGTGCGTGCGGCGGAAGCTCGGGCAGCAGCTCGGCGACCACGTCCTCCGGCGCGGCCTCTTCCAGCAGGCCGGCGCCGAGGTCGACCAGCAGCCAGGCGCTGTCCTCGCGGCTGAGGCTGGCCTCCTCCCCGTGCTCGCGCAGCCAGACCGCGGCGTGCGGACGCAGAACGGGGTTGGCCAGCGCCCGCCGTACGGCGGGTACCGCCGCGGCGCCGACCCGGTCCATCACCGCGAAGGCGGCGCCGCGCAGTCCCGGTGAGCCCCGGCTGGCGGCTTCGGTCAGCTCCTCGGCGGCACGTTGCGGGCTGCGCTGCCCGAGCCACGCCGCGATCTCCGCCTCGCCGTCATCGGCGTCGTAGTCGGCCAGCACGGCGAGCACGGCGGCGGCGCCGCCATCGGCGCTGCCGCCCAGGACCGGCACGCGCCAGCCGCGGGCACTGAGCCGGTCCCGGACCGCCCACACCCCGATCGGCGACAAGGTGACGGTGAGCCCGGCCTCGTCTTCGTCCTCGTCGGCGCCCAGCTCGACCACCCCGAGGTCGGCGAGCAGCTCCAGGCCCGGTTCCAGCCCGGGAGCGAACGCCGGGGCCGGCTCCGGTTCCGCGGCGGCGCCCGCATCAGGTCCGTCCGGATCGGCCTCCCCGTCCTCGGGCCCGTCCTCGGGCCCGTCCTCGGGCCCGTTGCCGGTACTGACGGTTAGCGCCCCGACCGCGGCCGCGTACGCCTCGAACAGCGCGTCGAGCCGCACCGGGCGGCCGGCCGTGTAGAGCGCGGTGGCCAGGCCATCCAGGTTCTCCTGGCTGAGCACAGCGGTCAGGGCCTCACACCACACGTCCAGGGCGTCGTCGGGGCGGCCGGACTCGAGCACGCCGAACCGTCTGCCGGGGGCCGCCTGGTGCCCGGACACCGCCACCATGCCCGTCCCGGCGGCGACGGCCCACGCGGCGCGGACTTCCTCGGCGGACACGTCGAGCGCGCCCGCCGCCGCCGCGGCGTCGGCCGGGGTGAGCTCACCGCCGACGGCGAGCGGCCGGCCCGTGCCCGCCCAGGCCGTCAGGTCCCGCGCGACCCGCAACAGCGGCGCCACCCGCGCCGCGGCCGTCAGTTCCTCGCGGGACGCCAGGCGGACAGGGGGCAGCCGGGTGAGGCTGCCCGAGCTCCGCGACCGTGGCGGCAGGCTCTCGTGCGAGGTTGCCACGCATGCACCTTACGACGTTGGTCACCGTGCTTGGGGCCACCGCGCCGTTCAGATGAGCTCCCCCGGATCGAGCTGGACCCGCACGGCGCCGTGGTCCTTGCGCGGGCTCCGGGTGGCCTGCGCGGACTGCAGCGCCCGCGCCAGCGCCGAGCCCTCGGCCCGGGGGACCCGGATCAGCGCGCGCACCGGGATGCCGGCCGCGTCCTCGACGAGGACGGCCTGGCCGGCCTGGTCCACGTCGCCGGCCGCCTCGCCGGGCCCGGCCCGCGGGCCTCCCTCATCGTCGGGTACGGGGCCGAGCACCTCGGCCGCCGCCGGAAGACCGGTCACGCCCAGGAGCTCCCCGACCGCGGCGGCGGGGCCCGAGACGGCGGCCATCCGGACGGCGGGCGGGAACGAGAGCTGGTCCCGTTCGGCCAGTTCACGCTCGGCGTGGCCGGCCGGGTCCCAGCGGATCAGCGCCTGGACCGCCGCCAGGCCCGCGTCGGCGTGCACGATCACGTTCCCGCCGCGGCCGGCCGGGCGGACGAGAGCGGCGGCGTTGAGCCACCTGCGCAGCGTCTCCTCCCCGGCCCGCAGGCTCGGCCGCCCCAGCAGGGCCCAGCCGTCGAGGAGCAGGGCGGCCGCGTATCCGTCCGCGGCGACCGGTTCGGCGCCCGGCGTGGCCACCACCACGGCCGGGTCCGCGGGCACGACGGCGATGACGCTGCGGCCGCCGGAGAAGCGGACCGGGATGGACGGGAAAGCGCGGCCGAGTTCCTCGGCGGTGCGGGCCGCCCCGGTGACGATCGCGCGGACGCCGGTGAACCCGCAGCGCGGGCAGCTCCAGCTGGCCGCGACCGCGCCGCACCAGCGGCACTGCGGGGTCCGCCGGGCGCCGGCGATCTCCAGCTGGCCGGCGCACGCCGCGCAGCGCGCCTGCACGCGGCACCGGCCGCAGGCGATGGCCGCGAGGTAGCCGCGCCGCGGAACCTGGACCAGCACCGGGCCGTGCGCCAGCGCCGCCCGCGCGGTGCGGATGGCCAGGCTGGGCAGCCGCGCGCTCAGCGCCGCCTCGTCCCGGGCCAGCTCGTCCTCGTCGGCCGCGGGCCGGACCCGGGGAGCGGCGGCGCGCAGGGCAGCCCGGTCCCCCGCCAGCGCGCGGGCCCAGCCCGCCGCAACCAGCTGCGTGACCTCCGTGGTGCGCGCGAAACCGCCGATCAGCGCGGCGGCGCCCTGCCGGTGCGCGCGCAGGGCGAGCACCTCCCGCGCGTGCGGGTACGGCGCGCGGCGTTCGGCGAGCAGGTCGTCGCCGTCATCCCAGAGCACCACCAGGCCGAGGTCGCGGACCGGCGCGAACATGGCCGCCCGGGTGCCCGCCGAGATCCGGGCCGAGCCGCGCAGAATGCACAGCCATCGCCGGTACCGTTCGGCCGGCCCCAGCTCGGCGGTGAGGCAGACGTGCTGACCGGGGGTCAGCCGGGCCGTCAGGGCCGCGTCCACCCGCGCCAGATCCTTGACGTCGGGAACCACGATGACGACGCCCCGGCCGGCCGCCGCGGTCGCCGCCGCGGAGATGGCGATCTCGTCCGGCCATTCCGGCCCGGGCAGCGCCGACCAGGCGGCCCGGACCCCGCGGCCCGCGGCCAGCGCGGCCAGGAAGGCGTCCCCGGCCGGGTACCGCGCCCAGGAGCCCGCCCCGGGCCGTGACGGGGGGCCGGGCGGGGCGGGCAGCGACGGTTTGGCCTCGGTGCCCGCGTGCCGGGGCGGGATGGCCAGCCGCAGGACGTCGGCGAGGGTGCCGGCGTACCGGTCGGCGACCGCGCGGGCGAGCCCGGCGATCTCGGGGGTGAGCACCGGCTCCGGGGACACCACGCGGTCCAGGTAGGAAAGCCTGCCCTGGTGGTCACTCTGGTCGGCGCGGGCCAGCACGAACCCGTCGACGAGCTGCCCCGCGAACCGTGCCCGGACGCGGCAGCCGGGGACGACGGCCTCGGTCAGCCGTTCGGGCACGAGGTAGTCGAACGGCCGGTCCAGATGCGCGAGCGGAATGTCCACCGCCACCTGGGCCACCGGCCGCTGCCGCGCGGGCGCGCTGTCCCGCGCCCGGGCGCGGTTCCTCGCCGCGCGGGGCTTTGGGCCACCAGCCGGGAGCGGGTCACCTGCGCCCTGGCTGGTCTGCGTCACGCTCCCGTCCTACCAGAACGGGAGGGGTCGCCGGCCCCGCCCCGGCACGCGAGCGCCCGGGCCCGCCCTAGTAGTACTTTGTTAGGTCTGGTATGACTGGCGGGTTCTGCGGTGTTATACCGGCATGACCCCTCAGGAGATCGCGGAGGTCCGGCCGCAGCTGCTGGACTTCACCGCGGAGATGCTCGGCGGGCTGCCGCGGAAGGATCAGCGCGCCAAGGGTGAGTTGTATGTGCGCGGGCTGCTGACGGACGGGCAGCGCAAGTCGATGCAGCCGATGGCGGCGCGGCTGGGCACAGATCATCAGCGGCTGCAGCAGTTCATCACGTCCTCGACCTGGGATTATGTGGCGGTGCGGCGGAATGTGGCGCGGTGGTTCGCGTCCAGTCAGCCGGTGGAGGCGCTGGTGGTCGATGACACCGGGTTTCCCAAGGACGGGACGGCCTCGCCGTGCGTGGCCCGGCAGTATTCCGGCACGCTGGGCAAGGTCGCCAACTGCCAGATCGCCGTCAGCGTGCACCTGGTGAACGAGCACGCGTCGTGCGCGGCGGATTGGCGGCTGTTCTGCCCGCAGAGCTGGGACGACACGGCGCTGGCCGATCCGGTGGCGGCGGCCCGGGCCCGGCGCCGCCGTGCGCGGGCCCGCATCCCGGACGATGTCCGGCACCGCGAGAAGTGGCGGCTGGCGCTGGAGATGCTCCAGGAGATGACCGGGCCGGGCGGGTGGGGCGTGCTGGAGGAGATCACCGCCGCCGGCGGCGCCCGGCCGGTCGTGGTGGCCGATGCGGGCTACGGGGACAACACCACCTTCCGGGTGGAACTGGATGCCCGGGGCTGGCGGTACGCGGTCGCGGTCAAGGGCACCACCAGCGGCTACGCCGGCGACGCGCAGCCGGTGACGCGGACCCTGGGCGGCGGGCCCGGCCTGCCGCCCAGGCCCGCCTACCCGCGCCCGCCGGCAACCCTGCGCCAGCTCGCGATCGCCAGCGCGGACCAGGTCCGGCCGGTGACCTGGCGGCAGGGCACCAAGGCCACCAACGGCAACCCTGACGCCGCCATGACCAGCTGGTTTGTGGCGATCCGGGTCCGCCCCGCCAACCGGGACATCCCCCGCAGCCGCGACGGCAGCCTCCCGGCGTGCTGGCTGCTGGCCGAATGGCCGCCCGAAGCCGACGAGCCCACCGATTACTGGCTGTCCACCCTGCCGGAGGACACCCCCATCACCGAGCTGGCCCGGCTGGCCAAGATCCGCTGGCGGATCGAGCACGACTACCGCGAACTGAAGACCGGCCTGGGCCCGGACCACTTCGAGGGCCGCTCATTCACCGGCTGGCACCGCCACGTCACCCTCGCCATCCTCGCCCAGGCCTTCATCACCATGATCCGCACCGACCCAAAAGTGGCTGCGCCGGGATGACCCTCTACCAGGCCCTGCGAGAACTGCAGATCGTCCTGGCCCTCATCCTCGGCGCCTGCCCCCTGTGCCGACAGCCCATCACACTCGACCGGCTCGCCGCCGCCCTCACTCCGACCTAACAAAGTACTACTAGGACGGCACTGAATAACTCGCGAACCCTGATGGGCGTGTTTTGCCGGCATCGTGTTCGATTCCCTGGGAGAATCGTGCCATGCAGGGGATGACGCGACCGGACCGGGACTTGTGGGACGCGGGCGAGGTCACCGGGCACTTGGTGCCGCCGGGCAGCGTGTTCGCGTTCCTGGCCGAGCACCGCACCGAGCTGTTCCCCGACAGCTTCACCGCGGACTTGTTCCCGTCGCGGACCGGGCGCCCGTCGCTGCCGGCGGAACCTGGTCGGGTCGGTGCTAGTGCTCAAGGAGCTGTATGACCTGTCGGACACCCAGACCGCGGACGCGCTGAAGTTCGACATCCGGTGGAAGGTGGCCTGCGGCCGGTCGCTGCTGCAGATGAGCTTCGACCCGTCGGCGCTGGTGTACTGGCGCAAGCGCATCGCGAAGTCGAAGCGCCCGGACCGGGTGTTCGACGCGATGGCGGCGGTGATCGCGGAGACGGGGCTGCTGCGGGGCCGGCGGAAGCGGTGCGTGGACTCGACGGTTTTCGACGACGCGGTGGCCACGATGGATACTGTGTGCCAGCTGATGGCCGCGATGCGGAAAGTGGCGCGGGTGGTGCCCGGTGCCGCCGCGGTGATCGTCGGCGTGTGCCAGCTGGACTACTCCAGGCCGGGCAAGCCTGACATCGACTGGGACGACCCGGCTGCCAAGGAGCAGCTGGTATCGGATCTGGTGAATGACGCGCTGGCGGTGCTGGCGGAGCTCACCGGGGAGGGCGCGCCGGAGCGGGACGCCGCCGCGGCGGACGCGCTGGGCCTGCTGGCGCTGGTGGCGGGGCAGGACGTGGAGCCGGCTGGGGGGTCGGACGGGACGGACGGGCGGTGGCGGATCGCCCGGAAGGTCGCCCCGGACCGGGTGATCTCGACGGTGGACCGCGAGGCCCGGCACACCCGCAAGTGCAAGTCCAAGCGGCGCGACGGGTTCCGGGGGCATGTGGCCGCCGAGCCGGAGTCTGGGCTGATCACCGACTGCGAGATGACGATGGCCGCCGGGCCGGGCAGCACGGACGCGGAGAACGGCGTCAAGATGGCCTGCCGCGACCGGTTTCATGGTGACAGTGCGAGCGCCGGTGACGGCGGGGATGACGCTGCCAGCGCCGGGCAGGGCGCGGATGCCGGCCCTGCGGCGGCGCAGCCGGGGCCGGGCACGGCCGCCGGGCCGGAGCCTGAAGCGCATCCGGAACCGGGACCTGAGCCTCAGCCGGAACCGGAGCGGGAGGGCACGGGTGAGCAAGGCCGGGCGGATGACCTGGAGGTTTACGGCGATTCCGCCTACGGCAGCGGGGAGGCCCGCGCCGCCTACCGCGACGCCGGGCATGACACCGTCATCAAGCCGAAGCCGCTGCGGCCGGCCGTGCCCGGCGGGTTCACCCTCGACGACTTCACCATCAGCGAGGACGACGGCACGGTCACCTGCCCGGCCGGGATCACCCGGCCGATGAGCCCCGCCCGGACCGTGACCTTCGGCGCCGCGTGCGCGGGCTGCCCGCTGCGCGAGCGGTGCACCACCGCCAGGGATGGCCGCTCCATGACCATCCACCCGCACGAGGGCCTGCTGCGCGCCGCCCGCGCCCAGTCCCGGACGGCGGAATTCAGGCAGGCCTACCCCACCCGGTCAATGATCGAGCGGGTCATCGCCTGGACCGCCACCCAGAACGGCCGCCGGGTCAAGCTCCGCTACATCGGCACCGCCAAAAACGACGCCTGGCTGCACAACCGGTGCGCCGCACTCAACCTGCGCACCCTGCTGCGGCACGGCCTGACCCGCTCCGGCGGGGCGTGGGTGCTGACCTGACCAGCCAGCACACCCCGGCCCGCCCTGGCGGCAGCCCCTGCGGCCCCCTCCGCGGTTTCTGCTGCCGCGCCGCAGCCGCCCGGCCCGCCGCGCGGCGGGCCAGCGGAAGGTTGCGGGCACCGGAGCCCGGCCAGCCGGCCACCAGGCCGTCCGCCCGATCCGGGTTGTTCAGTGGCGTCCTAGAAAGCGAGCGCCTGGGCCCGGCGGTTGACCTCGGTGCCCCGGCGCCGGTAGATCGCCTGGATCGGCGTGCCCGGGAGCGTTTCGTCCTCGGTGAACAGCCAGCGCAGCGCCTCGACTTCGTTGAACCCGCAGTCGAAGAGCAGCGTCAGCGTCCCCTGGAGGCCCTTGACGATCTGGGGACCGTCGACGAACGCGGCCGGAACCGCGATCGAGCCATCGGGACGGGCGACAGCGAGGAGTCTCCTGTCACGGAGCAGTTGCTTCACACGGCCGGCGGGGATGCTGAGACGGGCGGCGACATCTGGAATCGGGAGCCAGTCACCCACGAGGGAGTCGACCGCGGCGTTGATCTGTGCCACGAATCAAATTTCCCACGCCACGGCCGAGGTGAAACACCCGCAGATTTAATTCGGGGCGCTGCCATTTCCGGGCCGCCGGGAGAGCGGACCTACGCGCCCGGACGCGGCGCAGCCGGCGTCAGACCGGCCCGAATCGGTCGTTGAAGCGCTGGTCGTTCTCCCACCAGGGGCGGTCCGGATCGTCCGGGCCGGCCGGTTCTGGCTCCGGTGAAGCGTTGGGTCCGCTTCCCTGTGCCGCCCCTGACTGTGCCGCCCCTGACTGTGCCGCCCCTGACTGTGCCGCCCGCGCGGCGTCACGCGCGTCCAGTTCGGCGTCGATAACGGCCGCCTCGGCCTCGTCCTCCCGCATGAACTGGATGAGCTGGGCCACCAGGAACGGCAGGCCGACCAGATCACCGAAGATCCACAGCGTCCCCCCGCCCAGGATCTGGTCCGTTTGCAGGCTGGGGCCCCAGGGCCGGGCCAGTGCGTGGTAGTACCCGGCGCCGATGAGGCTGGTGTACGCGATCACGGCCAGGCCGAGGAACGCATCGCCGACCACCTCCACCGCCGTGATCCACAGCGACACCCCGTAGGAGTAGGTCTTCGGCACCGGGTCGACGCGCAGCAGGGTCCAGAAGAACACGAAGCCCGGCACCATCAGGGCGAGGTGGGTGAGCTCCCGCACGGCGACGCTGTGGAATGCCGCCGTGTACCAGGTGGTGAAGTACATGACGAAGGGCACGGCGACCAGCGCCAGCGTGGTGATGGCCGGGAACGTCACGACCCTCGCGCCGCGGCTGTGGATCGCGCGGTCGATCCGCCGCCCGGCGGACGGGAACACGGTGATGGCCAGGGTCAGCGGCCGCCCGAGAGCCAGGAACAGCGGCGCCAGCAGGAGCAGCAGGATCGTCTGGAACGCCCGCATGTAGAACAGGACCCCGTAATAGGTCCCGAACGACGACATGGTCGCGATGACTGCAATGCCGAGGCCGAGCCCGGCGAAGTTCACCGTCCGCCACCCCGGCCACGGCTCCCCCCGGCGGCGCAGGTGCCGCACGCCGGCCAGATAGCACCCGCCGAGCAGCAGCACGAGCGCGACCATCCACGCATCCAGCGTCCACTCCGTCAGTGCGCGCACCGCCGTCAGGTCCGGCGGGCCGTGATAGCCGCCAGCCAGCGCATGTGACATGACTGCTACGCTATCGCTGCCTGCGGCCGCGCCAGTCCCGGCCGCCCGGTAAGCGCACCGTTAGCCCAGGCCGGCCGCGAGGCGCCGCGCCAGGTTCTTTAGCGAGCCGAACGAAGCCGATGCGGACGTTACGGCTATATTCCGTACATCCAGGCGAAGGTAACGGAACAACGTACTCCATACGAAAGTGGTGGTAACCACTTGCGGTGCCCCGGCAGCGGACCCCACGGCAGAGCACGGCAAAGCGGGGCGGCCCGCCTGGACCGCCCCGCTTTTGCCTGCTTCCTACCCCAGGTGCTGAGCTACTTCTTTGGCGGCGTCCTGGCCGTAGGCGGTGGCGAAGCGCTCGGTCAGGGTGGCACTGGTCAGCTGGTATTCCTGGGTGCCGACCGTTTCCAGGGCGGACGCCGCGACCAGGCAGCCGAGCTGGGCCGCCCGCTCGAGCGGAAGCTGCCAGGCGACGGCGGCCAGGAAACCCGCCCGGAACGCGTCGCCGGCGCCGGTCGGGTCGATGGCCTGCACACCGGGCACGGCCGCCACCGTCACCGGGGGCTGCCCGGCCTGTATGATCCGCGCGCCGTCGGGGCCGAGCGTGGTGACCTGGATCTCCACGTGCTTGGCGATCTCGCCGGCGTCCCAGCCGGTCCGCTGCTCGATCAGGGCCAGCTCGTACTCGTTGGAGAACAGGTACGTGGCCCCGTCCACCAGCGTCCGGGTCTGCTCGGCGTCCATCCGCGGCAGCTGCTGGGACGGGTCCGCGGCGAACGGTATCCCGGCTCCCGCACAGCCCGACGTGTGGCGGAACATCGCCTCCGGGTCGTCGGCCCCGATCAGGACGAGGTCGACTCCCCCGGCCCGCCCGGCGACCTCGGTGATGGAAATGTCCCGCGCCTCGGCCATCGCGCCCGGGTAGAACGACGCGATCTGGTTGCCGTCCGCGTCGGTCGTGCAGACGAAGCGCGCGGTGTGCGACCGCCTGGACTCCAGGACACCGGTGGTGTCCACGCCGTGCGCGTCCAGCCAGGACCGGTAGCTCGCGAAGTCCTGGCCGACCGCGCCGACCAGGAGCGGCCGCAGGCCGAGGCAGCCCATGCCGAAGGCGATGTTCGCGGCCACGCCACCCTGCCGGATCTCCAGGCCGTCCACGAGGAACGACAGGGAGACCCGGTCAAGCTTGCCCGCGATGAGGTGCTCGGTGAACTTCCCAGGGAACGTCATCAGGTGGTCGGTGGCAACCGACCCCGTGACCGCGACCCGCACGAGTCAGTGGAACGAGTCGCCGCAGGCGCAGGAGCCCGACGCGTTGGGATTGTCGATCGTGAAGCCCTGCTTCTCGATGGTGTCCACGAAGTCGATGGTCGCGCCCATCAGGTACGGCGCGCTCATCTTGTCGGTCACCACCGCGACGCCGGCGAACTCGGCCACAATGTCGCCGTCAATCGCGCGGTCGTCGAAGTACAGCTGGTAGCGGAGACCGGAGCAGCCACCCGGCTGCACGGCGATGCGCAGCTTCAGGTCGTCGCGGCCTTCCTGGACGAGCAGGCTGCTGACCTTCGCGGCCGCACCCTCGGTGAGGATAACGCCCTGCTGCGTGGCCTCTTGCTGAACGGTCATCTGTTTCTAGCTCCCGCCTCGGGTCTGGGTCCGGCGTGATCCGACGTGCCGTTACGCTATTCGTTGTGCCTGACTCTCAGTGCCTTGCTCTCAGGCACAACGATAAGCCCGGCACGGACATTCCGCGTCGCAGTGGTGTGAGGTTTCACCTGCCCGGAAGATTTTTGACCAGCCGGGCTGAGTCACCGGCCGGCTGGGTCAGCCGGCCGGGCTCCGTCACAGCCCCGGTGCGCCCCACACGGGGAACCACCGGGACAGGTCCTGCTCCATCTTCAGGTCACCCTCCAGGGCGCCTTTGATCTGCAGCTCCAGCGCGCTGTCCCGCCGCTCCCCGGGCAGCGGGGCGAACGGGTAGAAGGTGCCCCGCTTGAACAGGTACACCAGCGCCAGCCGCCGCTGCGCATCATCCTGGAAGGCGGCGAGCGTGCAGAGCAGCTGGGGGCCGAAGCCGTTGTCCACCAGCGCGGAGTTCACCGCGTGCAGGTCGGTGACCAGGTCCTCGATCTCGGTGGACAGATGTGAGCTGACCAGCCAGGTGAACCCGAACGAATCCCTGGTCACCTCGACCGGCAGCGTGCCGCTCTTCGCCCCGCTCATGTCGAGCAGGTCACGCACGTCCTTCTCGACGTCCGCGAACGCGCGGCCCTCGACCGGGCGGAAGCACACCGACCCGGTGCCGGTCGGGGTGAAGCCGGTCGACGCCTGCAGCGTCACCGCCGCGGACGGCAGCTGGAACAGCACGTCCAGGTTGGGCTGGACCGGCTTGGTGCGGCCGAGCAGCGTGTCCAGGAAGCCCACTACTGCCTCGACAGCTGCTGGGAGATCTTCGCGAGCTGCGCCAGCCGCTTCTCCAGCGGCGGGTGCGTGGACAGCAGCGTCGACAGCGTCATCTCGCCCTGGCGCCGGGTGAGCGCGGGGACGAAGAAGAAGGCGTTCAGCGGCTCGGCGGCGCGCAGGTCCTTGGTCGGGATCCGCGCGATGCTGCCGCTCACCTTCTGCAGGGCGCTGGCCAGCGCGGACGGCTGCCCGGTGAGCAGCGCGCCGGACCGGTCGGCGGCCAGCTCGCGGTAGCGCGACAGCAGCCGGATGAGCAGGAAGCTGATCGCGTACACCACGATGCTGACGGCCATGATGATCAGCAGGATGGGCAGCGCGCCCTGGTTGGCGTTGTTGTTGCCGGCCCGGCGGCCACCGCCGCCGAACAGCTCGCCGTAGAACGCGAACCTGATCATCAGGCCGGCGATGATGGCCAGGAACGAGGCCACCGTCATCACCATGACGTCCTTGTGCGCGACGTGCGACAGCTCGTGCGAGATGACCCCCTCGAGCTCCTCGCGGTCCAGCCGGCGCATCAGGCCGTCGGTCACGCAGAGGACGGCGTGCTTACTGTTGCGGCCGGTCGCAAACGCATTGGGGATATCGGTCGGGGCGATGGCCACCCGCGGCTTGGGCATGTCCGCCAGCGCGCAGATCCGGTCGACCACGCCGTGCAGCTCCGGTGCCTGCTGCGGACTGACTTCGCGGGCACCCGCCGTGGACAGGGCGATCTTGTCCGAATAGAAAAGGGATCCAATGGCCAACCCGCCGCCGAGCACGACCGCGAAAAAGATGATGGCCCCGTCGGACGCGTGCAGCACGACCGAGATCCCGATGATTGCGGCGACAAACGCCACGAATACGAGCCCCAGCAGGAACATGGTCAGGCCCATGCGGGCCGTCAGTCCCCGGTCGGGCGCATACCTAGTGCGCGCCACCACGCCACCTCCAGTTCAAGGGCCAGGACCGGCGAGGCCAGCCCTGGTGTAGCTACTACCAATCTATCCAGGTGACGCTGGAAAGGTTCTGAACGTTCCCTGTCCGTACGCTGACGGTTACCGGGTGGCTTGAGCTTTGCTCAGCCGGGAATGAGCCCTTCGCCTGTCATCATCTTGCGCACCTCGGCCAGGTCCGCATCTTCGTAGGGCAGGATCAGTTCCGATGGCTGCAGGGTATCCGGCGGAACGGGTACGCCGGCCGCGCGAACCCCGGCCACCAGTGCTTTCAGCGCACGGCGGAATTCCGCCTCATCGCCGCGCTCGATGGCGTCGGACAGCTTCGCATCCAGCTCGTTCAGCCCGGCGGCCGCCGCGTCGTCGACGCTGAGCTGGCCCTCGCCGAGAATCCGGACGATCATGTGCCGTCACCGGTCCTCGGCGGATCGGCCGAGGGGATCGCCTGACTCGGCCACGTCGGCGGCGGGGATCGCCGGCCCGGCCGGCCGCTGGACCTCGTCCGCGGCCGGGGCGCCGGGCCCGGCGGAGCGCGCCGCAGCGCCCGCCTGAGCGCCGTCCCGCGCCGCGTTCCCGCCGTGGGTGCCCGCCTCCAGCTCCGGCGCGGACCCGGCGCTGAGCTCCCCCTGCAGCTTCCGCAGCTCGAGCTCGACGTCGTTCCCGGCGCCCATCCGGTCGAGCTCGGCCTGGATGTCGTCGCGCGGGGTGCCGGAGACGTCTTCCAGCGCACCGGAGGCCAGCAGCTCGTCGATGGCACCCGCGCGCGCCTGCATCTGCGCGGTCTTGTCCTCGGCGCGCTGGATGGCCATCCCGACGTCACCCATCTCCTCGGAGATGCCGGAGAAGGCCTCGTTGATCCGGGTCTGGGCCTCGGCTGCGGTGTAGGTGGCCTTGATGGTCTCCTTCCGCGTGCGGAAGGCGTCCACCTTGGACTGCAGCCGCTGCGACGCGACCGTGAGCTTCTCCTCCTCGGCCTGCAGCGACGCATACTGTGCCTGCAGGTCGCTGAGCTGGCTCTGCGCCGAGGAACGGCGGGTCAGCGCCTCCCGGGCCAGGTCCTCGCGGCCGGCCCCGAGCGCGTCACGAGCCTGCTTCTCCAGCTTGTTCGACTGCTGCTGGATCTGGTTCATCTGCAGCTCGACGCGCTTCCGCGAGGTGGCGACATCCGCGACACCACGCCGGACCTTCTGCAGCATCTCGAGTTGCCGCTGATAGGAGTAGTCGAGGGTCTCACGGGGATCTTCCATCCGGTCCAGGGCCTTGTTGGCCTTGGAGCGGAAGATCAATGTGACCCGCTTCATCACGCTCATAGACGCGGCCGTCCCCTTCGTGCCTGTGCCCGCCTCCATGCCGCGGCTGCCGTCGCCGCGGCGTGCAGAGCAGGCACTGCCGCCTAATTATCAATTGGCATCCACCCTACGCGGTGCCCCGCGCACGGGCGACCATGACCGGGCGGCCCGCCGCATTCGCCCGGTCTGCCGCGCCGCATTCGCCGCATCCGCCGACCCGGCCCGCGCCGCCGACTGTCCTTTCCGCCCGGATTGCCCGCTCCATCACCGGCCGCGTTCCACTAGGCTGATCGCGTGTTCCGACGAGGTAACGCCGGGGCGCGCGGCAGCACCGCCCACGATGACAAGGGCGCGCAGAGCCTGAGCGCCCCGCAGACGACACAGACGGCCGAACCCGGACGGGTCCGGCCAGAGGCCGAGACGGCCAAGGGGCGGCCCACGCCCAAACGCAGCGAGGCCGAACGGGGCCGGCGGCAGGGCATCACCGGCACGCCGGGCCGGCCGCAGGCGGCCCGGGGCGGATCCGCACGCGGCAGCGCCGGCCGCGCGGTGACCAAAGAGGACCGGATCCGGCGCAACGAGGCGATGCGGCGCGGCGAGGAGTGGGCGCTGCCGGCCCGGGACCGGGGCCCGGTCAAGGCGCTGGCGCGCGATTACGTCGACTCGCACCGGCGGCTGAGCGAGTATTACATGTACGTGATGATCGCCGTGATCCTCCTGCTGTTCATCCGGAACCCCACCGTGCAGCGGTACGCCGAGCCGGTCGCGCTGCTGCTGATCGTCTTCGTCGCCGTCGACGCGTTCATCCTGCGGAACGGCCTGCGGAAGCTGGCCGCCCAGCGGCTTCCCGGCCAGAGCACGCGCGGCGTGACCATGTACGCGGTGTTCCGCGCGCTGCAGATCCGCCGGTTCCGGGTGCCGCCGCCGCGGGTGGGCCCCGGCGCCAAGGTGTGAAGGCCTCGGGGGTCAAGCTGGACGCCGGGCTGCTGGGCCGCATCGACGAGGTGCTGGGCGACGACGCCGAGCGCGACCCGTCGCGCACCGCGAGCGCGCCGGCCCGCCCGTCGTAGCCGGCGTAACGGTACCCGGTGGGCTGAGCTCCGTCTCAACGCTGGGGCTCAGCCCGCCGGGTGGAGGCTCATCGGGCCGTATTCCCTGCGGTCCTCCTCGAGCAGCGTCACCTGGTCCACGCCCGCCTCCAGCAAGCCGCGCCAGTTCTCGCCGAGCCAGCTTTCGGCGTCGCCCTGGCTGGCGAAGATGGCCTCCGGAAGGTCACCAGACGAGACCACCGCGCCGTCGGTCTTCTCATACCGCCAGGTCCACGGCATGCTCGCGTCGCCTCCTCAAATTCTCGGTCGCACTGGTCGTGCGGCTAGCGACATTACCGAACGAAGCCGGGCCCGGGTGCACCGGTGCAATGAAGCCGGGATCAGGCGGGCCGGGAAAGACGGGTCATCGCCGGAAAAGGCACCAGCCGGGAAGGTGAACCGGCCAGCTATGCGAAAAACGGCGCCTCGTGCATAAGAGGACGTCAGGCGCAGAACAGGATGGCCCAGACGGCCTTGCCCCGGCCGGCCACAGGGCTCCATCCCCACACGTCGCAGACCGCGTCCACCAACTGGAGCCCGCGGCCGCATTCGGTCTCGCAGTCGGGCACCCTCAGCACGGGCGCGGCGTCGCTGGGGTCCAGCACCGCGCACATCACCTCGCCGACCCGGCGGAAGAGCCGCAGGCCGATCCGGGTGTCGTCGCGGGCCGGGTTCCGGTCGCCCGCGCCCGCGCCGGTACTGGCGTGGCAGACGGCGTTGGAAACCAGTTCGGCCACGATGACCTCGGCGTCGTCGGCCAGCGGGTCGAGTCCCCAGCGCTCGAGCGTGGACCGGGTGAAGCGGCGTGCGGTCTTGGCCGGCTGCGTCCCGGGGGTCAGGGCCAGCGCGACGACGGAGGGGGCGTCCCACCAGTCCGACGGCATCCGGACGACACGCGGCCGGTCCGGCACGAGGTGCCTGGGGGCGGACTCGGCGATCGCCGCCCGCGTCATGGGACGGACTCTTGTGCGCGTGGGCAGCGGATCCTGGTATTTGTCCCGGTTATGGACGCTAACGACCGGGTTCAAACTTTCCGACCTCATCGCGACCCCGGGGAACGCTGGTTGCCCGCCAATCTCGTGATTGACGCAGGGCCCATCCTGCCGGACATCTCATGCAGATGCAAGGCCAAATGCACGTTCATTTGATGCGTGCAGATGAGCAGTCACTTCGGGGCAACCAGCTTTGGCCTCTTATTGAGCGATAGCTGCAACGCTACCATTTTGTTAATGGAAGACCAGGCCCAGGGCCGGATGGCAGACGCCGGGGCGGACGGCATACGGTTGCGTCGGGCGCACGTTGCGGCCTGCTTTTCGCGAAACTTTTCGGGAGTTGCTCATGCTGGTGGCCGGAGTGGACAGTTCCACCCAGTCCACCAAGGTCGTGCTCTGCCAGGCCGGGGACGGCGCCATCGTGGCCACCGCGTCGGCGCCGCATCCCGACGGCACCGAGTGCGATCCTGCGTACTGGTGGGATGCCCTGTGCCGGGCCGGTGACGGCCTGCTCGACCGCGCCGACGCCATTGGCGTGGCCGCACAGCAGCACGGGATGGTTGCGCTCGACGAAGCGGGCGAGGTCATCCGGCCGGCCATTCTCTGGAACGACATGCGGGCCGCGCCGCAGACCCGTGAGCTTATCGCCGAGCTCGGCGGGCCGGCCGAGTGGGCCCGCCGCACCGGCAGTGTCCCGGCCGTCTCCTTCACGGTGACCAAGCTGCGCTGGATGGCCGGACAGGAGCCGGAATCGGCACGGCGGCTGAGCCGTGTCGTGCTGCCGCACGACTGGCTCACCTGGCAGCTGGGCGCGGACGAACCGGTCACCGACCGCGGTGACGCCTCGGGCACGGGCTACTTCTCCCCCGCCGAGGGACAATGGCTGCCCGACATCGCGCAGCTGGCGCTCGGGCGGCCGGTGGCGACACCGCGGCTGGCCGCCCCGGCCGAGGTGGTGGGGCGGGCCCCCGGCGGGGCGGTGCTGTCCCCCGGCACGGGCGACAACATGGGCGCGGCGCTGGGGCTGGGCGTCGGCGAAGGCGATGTGGTGGTCTCGATCGGCACGTCGGGCACGGCGTACGCGGTGACCAAGGTGCCCGCGGCCGACACCACGGGCGCGGTCGCCGGGTTCGCCGACGCGACCGGGCGGTTCCTGCCCCTGGTGGCCACGGTCAACGCTGCGCGCGTGCTGACCCGCACCGTCCGGCTGCTGGGCACCGACGCGGCCGGCCTGTCCGAACTGGCGCTGGCCGCGCCGCCGGGGGCGGGCGGCCTGACCCTGCTGCCCTACTTCGACGGTGAGCGCTCGCCCAACCGGCCGGACGCCACCGGCGTGCTGACCGGCATCACCAGTACGTCCCTGACGCGCGAGAACATGGCCCGGGCCGCGGTGGAGGCCGTGCTGTGCTCCCTCGCCGACGGGATCGACAACCTCGCCGCGTGCGGCATCACCCCCGAGCGGGTGGTGCTCATCGGCGGCGCGGCCCGGTCGGCGGCCGTGCGGTCCATCGCGCCCGCCGTGTTCGGCGTGCCGGTTACCGTCCCCGACCCCGCCGAGTACGTGGCGATCGGCGCCGCCCGGCAGGCCGCGTGGGCGCTGTCCGGGGCCGGCGAACCGCCGGGCTGGCCGGGTTCGGCGCCGGCCACCTGCACCGCCGAACCGCGTCCCGACATCCGCGACCGATACGCCACGCTGCGGGATGACACTGCGGCGTGGCATCAAAGGAGCCGTCAGTGACCCCAGAAACGAATGACCCCTACGTCCCTGGCCGCGACGACAAATTCTCGTTCGGTATATGGACCGTCGGCTGGCAGGGCGTGGACGTTTTCGGCGGCGCGGTGCGGCCGCCGATGCCCGCCGCGACCGAGCCGTGCGCAAGCTCGCCGCCCTCGGCGCCTGGGGATACGAACGGCTGGACCAGCTTGCGCTGGAGCACCTTTACGGCATCCGCTGAACACCGGGGCCGGAGCGGAGTAGTTTCCGTAGTTCCGTTTGCGTCAGGTACTGCGTCCCGCACGGAAGGGGTCAGCGATGACAACGCCCGTACCCGAGCCGTCCCCGGTCCCGCCGCAGCCCGGGCCGATACCCGGGCCCTCCCCCGTGCCCCCGCAGCCGGGCCCGGTGCCTGAGCCGTCCCCGGTGCCGCCCATGCCGGGGCCCGGGCCGGTGCCGCCGGACCCGGGACCCGCGCCGCAGCCGCCCGGCCCCATCCCGGATCCGCCGATACCGCCGGAGCCGGGCCCGCTGCCGGCCTGAGCGCCGGCGGCGAACCTTGGGCTGGCCGGCGATAGGCTCGCTGCGTGACTGACGCCGGAACCGGCCGCGACTGCACACCGCCCGTCCTCGACACGAGCGTGGCCCGCAACGCCCGGGTGTGGAACTACTGGCTGGGCGGCAAGGACCATTTCGAGGCCGACCGGGAGGCCGGGGACCGGGTGTTCGCCATGTTCCCGGGCATCGTGGAGGTGGCCCGGGCCGACCGGGCGTTCCTGGGCCGGGCGGTCCGGTTCCTTTCCGTCGAGGAGGGCATCCGGCAGTTCCTGGACATCGGCACCGGCCTGCCCACCGCGGACAACACCCATGAGGTGGCGCAGCGGCTGGCCCCGGAATCCCGGGTGGTGTACGTCGACAACGACCCGCTGGTGCTGACGCACGCCCGGGCGCTGCTCACGTCCACTCCGCCGGGTGTCACCGCCTACATCGACGCCGACGTGCGCCGCCCGTCGCGGATCATCGACGCGGCCGCGGAGACGCTGGACTTCTCCCAGCCGGTCGCGGTGATGATGCTCGGCATCCTGAACTTCGTGCTGGACACCACCGAGGCCGAGGCGATCGTGAACCACCTGATGGAGGCGGTGCCGTCGGGCAGTTACCTGGTGGTCTCCCATCCCACGACGGAACTGGGCGGCGAGGCGAACCACGAGGCCATGCGCTTCTGGAACGAGCATGCCACGCCGCCGATCACGGCCCGCACCGGGGCGGAGATCCGCCGGTTCTTTGACGGCCTGCAACTGGCACAGCCGGGCCTGGTGCCCTGCGCGCAGTGGCGCCCGGACCCGGTCGAGGTGGGCGTGGCCGCCCCCCAGGTGGCGCTCTACGCCGGCGTGGCCCGCAAACCCTGATGCGGCCGGCATCTGGCCCGCCCCATTCCGGCCGGGCCACCCGGGAGAATAGGGGCATGCGGGTCGCGAGGTTGCATGGAATCGGTGACGTCCGGGTCAGTGATGAGGCGGTTCCTGACCCCGGGCCGGGTGAGTGCCTCGTCCGGGTCACGGCGGTCGGCATCTGCGGGTCCGACCTGCACTGGTGGGATCAGGGCGGCATCGGCGACGCGCAGATCGCCCAGCCGCTGGTCCTCGGGCACGAGGGGGCGGGCGTGGTCGGGAGCGGCCCCCGGCGCGGCCAGCGGGTGGCGATCGACCCGGCGATCCCGTGCGGCGTCTGCCGGGCATGCCGGGACGGCTACCGGAACCTGTGTCCCCGGGTGCGGTTCGCCGGGCACGGCGGCACCGACGGCGCGATGCGCGAGTTCATGACCTGGCCGGATGAGCTGCTGTTCCCGCTGCCCGACGAGCTGTCCGACGCCGACGGCGCGGTCCTGGAGCCACTCGGGGTCGCCCTGCACTCCTACGATCTGGGGCACCTGCCGCTGGGCGGCACCGCCGCGGTGATCGGCTGCGGGCCGATCGGCCTGCTGCTCATCCAGGTGCTGCGCGCGGCCGGGGCGCAGGCCGTGGTCGCGGCCGACCCGCTGCCGCACCGCCGGGAAGCGGCCACCAAGTTCGGTGCGGACCGGGTCATCGACCCCGGCACCGGCCAGGCGGTGCCCGGTGCGGCGATGGCCGCTGAGCCGGGAAGCTTCCGGGAGCTCACCGGAGACGGGGTGGACGCCGCCTTCGAGATCGCCGGAACGAACGATGGCGTCCGGCTGGCGATGGACGCGACCCGCCCCGGGGGCCGGGTGGTGCTGGCCGGGATTCCCGATGACGATCTGACCACGTTCAGTGCGTCGGTCGCCCGGCGGAAGGGCCTGACGATCGCGATGGTGCGGCGGATGAACGAGGCCTACCCGCGGGCGATCAGCATGGCCGCGAGCGGGCAGGTCGATCTCGGCCCGGTGGTCACCCACCACTTCCCGCTGACCGAAGTGGCGAGCGCATTCGGCGCGGCGAACCACCGGGCCGGCCTGAAGGTCATCGTCGAGCCGGCCCCTGATCGACCGGAAGCCCGGGCGACCGCAAGCCCGATCGATCGGGAGCAAGCGCGACCGGATGAGCTACGGAGGAGGAACGCATGACGGTGATGGTCCTGGTGCCCGGCGACGAAGGCCGCGCGGCGCTTGCCGATCTCGATGACGTCAGCCTGGTGGTCTACGACCCGGACGAGGCGATGCCGGACGAGGCCGTGGACGCCGAGGTGCTGATCGTTCCGCCCATGCGCGCCCGGCAGCTGCTCGCCGCGATGCGGGACATGCCCAAGTTGCGCCTGGTGCAGACGCTCAGCGCGGGCATCGATCAGTGGGAGGGCAAGCTTCCGGATGGGGTGCGCCTGTCCAACGCGCGCGGCGCGCACGGCGGCTCGACCGCGGAATGGGCGATCACCGCGCTGCTCGTCATCTTCCGGGACTTCCCGCGGTTCGCCGCCGGTCAGATGGCCCACGAGTGGCACCAGAGGGTCACGGAGACGCTTGACGGTAAGCGCGTTCTGATCCTCGGAGCAGGTGACCTGGGCACGAACCTGCGCGCCCGGCTGGAACCGTTCGGCGCATCGGTGACGATGGTGGCACACACCGCGCATGACGGCGCGCGCGGCCTGCGCGAGGTGCCCGATCTGCTCGGTGACCACGACGCCGTGGTGATCATGATCCCGTACAACGGCGAGACCCACCACCTGGTGGACGCGGGGTTCCTGGCCCGGATGCCCGACGGCGCGGTCATTGTGAACGCCGCGCGGGGGCCGGTCGTCGACACCGGCGCGCTGCTGGGCGAGCTGAGCCGGAGGCGGCTGCGCGCCGCGCTCGACGTCACCGAGCCGGAGCCGCTGCCGGCCGATCACCCGCTGTGGGACGCGCCCGGTGTGCTGATCACGCCGCACGTCGGCGGCAACACGGCCGGCGCCATGGGCCGGGCCTGGAAGGTGGCCGCGCGTCAGGTCGCCGCCTACGCGGCCGGCCAGGACCCGCTGAACCTGGTACCGGCCTAGCCCGCGCCCCCCGCGCCCCCCATGTCTCCCACATCCCATATCTCCCACATCCCACGTCTCCCACATCCCACGTCTCCCACATCCCACGTCTCCCACATCCCATATCTCTCACATCCCACTTCCCCACATCCCACGTCTCCCGCACCCCACGTCTCCCGCGCCGATATCGAAAAAGTGTGCGATTTATGCTGCCCCGACGACAGAGATTGCACAGTTTTCTGGAGCAGGCTCGTATGCCTGTGGTTTCACTGAAAGAAGGGACCCGTGGGACGAGGGCCGGGAGGGGTTCGAGGGAGCCCAGGGCGGCGGCGGCCGCTAACCTGGCCGTTATGCGTTCTGCGACCTGGGCGGTGGTAGCCGACGTGGGCTGCGTCCTGCTGTTCGTGGTAATCGGCCGGGCCAGCCACAGCAAGGGCGAAACGCTCACCGGCCTGGCCAGCACGTCGTGGCCCTTTCTGGCCGGGCTGGCGGCTGGCTGGCTGGCCGGGCGCGCGTGGCGGCAGCCGATCGCGATCGTGCCGGCCGGAGTCGCAGCCTGGCTCGGTGCGGTGGCCGTGGGCATGGTGCTGCGCGTGGGCGCCGGCCAGGGCACCGCGTTTGCCTTCATCGTGGTGGCACTGGCGTTCCTCGGCCTGTTCCTGGTGGGCTGGCGCCTGGCCGCCCGGCTGGTGACCCGGTTCCGGCCGTCCTCCCCGGCCCGGACCGCGACCCGCTGACGTGGAGCCCACGGATTGACCACACAGTGCCAGCTGACCACACAGTGCCAATTGACCACACAGTGCCAATTGACCACACAGTGCCAATTGACCACACAGTGCCAATTGACCACACAGTGCCAATTGACCACACAGTGCCAATTGACCACACAGTGCCAATTGACCACACAGTGCCAGCTGACCACACAGTGCCAGCTGACCACACAGTGCCAGCTGACCACACAGTGCCAGCTGACCACACAGTGCCAGCTGACCACACAGTGCCAGCTGACCACACAGTGCCGAACGAGGACGCGGTGGCCGCCGGTCCCGCCGCGCGGCTCTCCTCGCCGGGGGAGCCCGCCGCCCGCACGGTAGCGTTCGTCATCAACCGCGCGCTGGTGCATGACCCCGGGCCGTTCAGCCGGAAATGCCAGGCCGCGGCCGCGGTGCACGGCTGGGCTCCGATGTTCCTGCCGACCACCCAGGAAGATCACGGTGAGGGCCTGGCCCGGCACGCGGCCGCCGCCGGAGCGCAGCTGGTCTTCGCGGTGGGCGGCGACGGCACGGTCCGCGCGTGTGCCAGCGCGCTGGCCGGCACGGGGGTCGGGCTGGCCATCATCCCGCGGGGCACCGCGAACCTGGCCGCGCATGCCCTGGGCATCCCGCACCGGCTAGGCGCGGCCCTGACCGTCGGCTTCGGTGGCCGCGAAACCCCGGTCGACCTCGGGGTGGCCGACGGCACGGGGTTTACCGCGATGGCCGGCATCGGGCTGGACGCCGCGGTGGTCGCCGCCACCCAGCGGCCGCACAAGCTGCGGTTCGGGTGGCTCGCCTACGCCGCGGCCGGCCTCGGGCACCTGCACTGCGCACCGAACCACTTCACCATCCGGCTCGACGGCGGGGAGGCGCTGCACCGGCGGGCCCAGTCGGTGGTGGTCGGGAACGCGGGGCTGCTGCCCGGCCGTTTCCCGCTGCTGCCGGACGCCCGGCCCGGCGACGGCCTGCTCGACGTCGGGATTCTCGCTCCGGCGGGCCTGGCCGACTGGGCCCGGGTCGGGTACCGCGTGCTGACCCGCAGCCGGCGCGATGACCACTGCCTGGAACGCTTCCGGGCCGGCCGGGTGGAGATCACCGCCGACGCGGACCTGCCGCGCCAGACCGACGGGGAGATCATCACCGCCGGCCGGTCGCTGACCGTCACCGTCCGCCCCGGTGCGCTGACCGTCCGGATCCCCGGCCGCTGATTCCGGCGGGAGCGGCCCCGGGGACGGCGATGATCCCGGGCAGACCCGGGCGGGCCGGTACACGGCCGGTAAGCGGGAACGGCCCGGGGGACGGCGATGATCCGGGGCAGACCCGGGCGGGCCGGTATACGGCCGGTAAGCGGGAACGGCCCCGGGGACGGCGATGATCCCGGGCAGACCCGGGCGGGCCGGTATACGGCCGGTAAGCGGGAGCGGCCCGGGGGACGGCGATGATCCGGGGCAGACCCGGGCGGGCCGGTATACGGCCGGTAAGCGGGAACGGCCCCGGGGACGGCGATGATCCGGGGCAGACCCGGGCGGGCCGGTATACGGCCGGTAAGCGGGAGCGGCCCCGGGGACGGCGATGATCCGGGGCAGACCCGGGCGGGCCGGTATACGGCCGGTAAGATTGACACCGGGGAGTATTACCGGCGCGTGGAGGCCCGGCGATCCCGGGCCTGCGCCAGCGCGGGCCGGCCCTGAACCCTCCGCCGGGACGGGCCGGCCCAATTCGCCGGCGCGTCAGACGCGAGAGGGTGGACAAGAGCACCCTTGTTGATCAATCATTCAGGAAGCCGACACTTCGCCCTAAGTTTTGGCATCTTGACTGAAGGTGCTGGTTCCGGTTTTGGCAAGTAGACCAGGACCATCGCCTCGCCGCCAAGGGGCATCGGTTACTGGCCCCGTTCCGGGAGCCATGGGGAGGGCGTGACCTGTCACCGGCGTTACGCCGTATATGGGAGGGGATTCACGGTGTTTGATCGTGCAGGGGGATGGGATTTTAGACCGGCCTGGCCCGGCTTCGGCGCCGGATTGAACGGCGCCGGATTGAATGGGGCCGCAGCGAACGGGACCGCAGCGAACGCTGCTGGCACGGGTGTGGCGGGAGGCCCGCTGGTCATTCCGCTGGGGCTTACCCACCGGATCTACCCGAATGGGCACGCGGTCGCCGTCATCCGCGGCGAGCTGGACGCGGCCACGGCCGACCAAGCATATGAGTATGTCCGCCAGGTCATCGACCGCAGCCGCGGGCCGGTCCGCATTGATCTGACCGGTTTGACGTTTTGCGACGCCCGGGGGCTGCGCACGCTCGTGGGGGTGGCCGCGCACGCGCGGAAGGCGGGCCGCCGGCTCAGCCTGGTCGCGCCCCGCCCCGCCATTGTCAAGATCATGCGCATCACGGGGGTGGATGCGAACTTCCCGGAGCTGTGCCCGCCCGGCTCACCCGTCAGCCGGCCCTGAGACCACGAGCCGCTCCCGGAGCCCTGCTGGACACGTGCACACCGGCCCGGGCCGCGGCGCCAGCACAGCGCCGCCGGGCGCGCCGCCGGATGGAACCGTCGGCCGGACGGCACCGTCGGCGTCGTCACGCGTGCACGGGCTCGGCCGCCGTCCTCGCCTCGCTGGAACGCACGACCACGACCGGGCAGGGCGCGGCGTGCAGGCAGTCCCGGGCGACGGGACCGAGCGACGTCCGGGACCGCAGCGCCGTCGTCGCCGGACCCGCCTGGCCGCCGCCCAGGGCGGTGCTGCCCAGTACGAGCATCTCCGCGCCGACGGAACGCTCGAGCAGGACGCGGGCCGGCGGCCCGTCGGCCAGTTCCATCTGGACACCCGCCGACTGCGGGCCGAGGGCCTCGCGCACCACGGCTTTCAGGGTGGATTCGCCGGTGGCCGGCCCGGAGCCGCACGCACCGGCCCGCGGCTGCGGAGCGTAGTGCGGCGTGGGGAGACGTCTGTCCCGTACATAGACCACGTGCACCCGCATGCCGCGCAGCTGCGCTTCCCTGGCCGCCCACCGTACGGCGGCGACCGAAGCTGGCGAGCCGTCGGCGCCCACCAGGATTCGTCCGGTGGGGGAAATCTGATTTGGCATGTTCCCACCTTTCTCGCGATATCTGCTGATGGCCGCGTCTCTACGCTGATCCGCGCAGATACAGCAGAACACGCGGACGCCGTATAGTCCATCATGCACGCTGAGTAAGGTGCTGGCTACTAAGGGTTACGTTTACTTGCGGTCCCGCGGCGAAGACGGGGATTTTGTCCGTAAAATGCGGCGCTCGGGTTCCGCCCGGGGGCGCACCGGGGGACCGCTCCCAGGCGCACGGAGGGTACCGCGCGGGGCGTTCGAGCGGGTCGACGCGAGGCGCACGGAGGGTACCGCGCGGGGCGCTCAGGTCGTCGGTCCTTCCGCGGCTACCCCGGTGGGTGCCGAACGACCAGCGGTTGCCCTCGGGGTCGCGGACGGCGAAGTCCCGTGAGCCGGCCAGCTCCTCCGCCGTCGGCCGCATGACCGGCCCGCGATCTGCGCCTATTGTCCCCGCGTTGTCCCCGCACGGGGCGCCGTTAACCAGCGTCCGCCTTCTTGCCCCGGTCCGGTGAACCGGAGCGCCGCGGGAGCCGTGTTCCCGGGTGGCAGTCCCCGCCGGATTTCGGTGGCGGTCCCCGCCGGGTTCGGTGGCCGTCGCCGCCGGGTGGCCGGCCGGCGCAGCGTGCGCACAAACAACGGAAGTTATCACTCCGTGATAGGAGATAACGCTATGTGAATTAATGCAAACGGCCCCATCTGGCCGTGAACTTGTGGATGATAAACCGGCGGAGCAGAAACGGACCGATCATGATCGCGGGACCGCCCCGGTCACCGCGGTAGCTGACCCAGGACGGGAGATATGCAGGATGACGCGAGCGGCGGCGGGCAGGCGGACAGCACCGGTTCCAGGGGAAATGACGCGCCCGGTATCCCGGACGTTAAGGCCGGGCGTTCTTTCCGGCCCCAGGCCACCACGGCGAAGCCGGGTAAGCGCGTGCTGGCGGGGGCTTTCGTGGCCGCGGCGGCCGTCTTTATCGCCGTCGGGTTCGGCGCCACGCTGGTGATCCGTGATCAGCTCGACCCGGCGTCCGCGTCCTCGGCGATCCCGAGCCCGCCCGCGCACAACCAGATGTTCGTCGAAGACGACAATGGCACCGGCGCGGACAGCCAGGCGAACATTCTGCAATCCACCGTTCCGGGTCTGGTCCGCATCGCGTCCGCCCGGGGCACCGGGGCGGCCGTCGTGCTCACCCCCTCTGGCCTGGTGCTGACCAGCGCCCAGGTCGCGGCCGGCCGGGGAACGGTCAGCGCCAGGGTCCTGCCGTCCGGCCGCGCCTACACCGCGCGCATCGCGGGCTCCGATTCGGCCCACGACCTCACGTTGCTCCAGCTCGAAGGCGGTGGCGTGTTCCGGCCGGTCGCGATCGGGAACGCGCGCGACGTGGCGGCGGGCGACGCCGCCGTCGCGGTCGGCACCAGCGCCGGCGGCCGGGCCTTCACACCCGCGATCGGCAACGTGGCCAGCACGAACGCGGCCACGGCCATCGGCGGTCACCACCTCGCCGGGCTGCTGCAGACCACGGCGCAGGTCATCCCCGGCCAGAGCGCTGGCGGCCCGCTGGTCAACCTGTCCGGCCAGGTGATCGGCATCGACCTGACCGGATCGGCGCGCGGCGCCACGGTCACCGGCTACGCGATCCCCGTCAACGAGGCCCTCACCGTCGCACGCCAGCTGAAGCACTAGCCGGACCGGAATTGCGGCGGCACGCGCGGCACAACAGGTCGCGCGTAAGAAGCACGAAAGATTTACCCGCATGTCGTAGGTAACGCGCCGACGTGCGGCGTTAGAAGTTGGTAATTGAGTTCTTATATTCCGGTCGGAAAACGGTACGAAACGGACAGAGATATTACCGTTTTGATTTCGCCCTTCTTGTGCACCCGGCAGGTCTAGCGTGATCGGCCGGGAGCCTTACCAAACATCATGGAGGTGGATTGAATGCGCACCGGGCATAGGCCCGCATGGCGCCGCCCACAGAGCCGTGCGGCGCGTATTGCGGTGCCCCTCGCCATCCCGATGGCGCTGGGCCTGACGCTGGGAGCCGTCCTGGCGTTGACCGGCGGTCCTTCGAGCACGACCATTCAGCAGTCGGCCACGAACGCGGGCACGCCCACCAGTCCAAGCGCCGGCACGGTCCCGACGGGCAGCGCCGCCGCGAACCCGGCGGCCACGGCGACGGACCCCGCCGCCGCCGCGACGGCACCCGCCGCCGCCGCGACGGCACCCGCCGCCGCGGCGACCGCCAACGTGAGCTGCGACATCATCGTCCCGGCGAAACCGCTGACCGCTCAGGGCCTCGCGACCCCGTTCCAGCTCACCGGGCCGAACGGGATGACGCCGGCCGCGTCCGGGTGCACGATGGCCAACTTCGCCAACCTGGGCGCGTTCGTCCAGGCGACGATCCTCGACCCGGCCACCGGTGCACTGTCGGTCTATGAGCCCCTGGTCATCACCCAGGGCACGCAGCCCGCCGCGGCCCCGGTCACGCCGACGCTCCCGCGGGGCGCGGTCGTCAGCCTCGACTTCGGGTTCAACGGCACCAACCTGACCCAGGTCGGCGCCACCGGGAACGCCCTCCGGCAGGGTCGCTGCGTCAACGGCACCAACGGCTCGATCTTCGGCCAGGTGTCATTCTGCAACGGCACCCAGTTCTTCCAGACCGCGTTCCGGGCCGAGGCCCAGGGCAGGCTGACGATCCCGGCGCTGGGCACCTCGCCCAAGACCGGCCAGGCCTGCCCGTCCACGCGGTCGTTCGACCTGGTTGACCAGGACCCGAGCGACAACGTCACCACGACGTACCTGCTGAACGGCAACGGCCAGACCGCGCAGTTCAACGCGGCCAACCAGACCGCGCTGGCCGGGGCCCAGCCGATCAACAACGGCAGCGACAACGAACTGCTCGACGCGTTCGTCGACCCGACCATCGGCTGCACCCCGTTCGAGGCGCCGGACCTGTCCCGGGCCGGCACCATGGGCACCTCGCAGGCGCTGGACGAGCTGTCCGCGGCCAAGGGCCAGGCGGCCCCGATCGCCCTGGTGCCAGAGAACGACGAGATGGTCCTGGTCAACAACGCCTTCAACGCGGCCAAGACCGACCTCTACCGGCGCAACGTCGGCCAGCCGCCGATCAGCAACGCCAACAACCAGGTGGACAGCCCGGCGAACTTCTGCCAGAACATCGTCAACATCCAGACCCCGCTCCTGTCCGCCAACCAGGCCCTGCTGGCCACCGGCGCCACCCCGGTGCCCGGGACCGGCAACAACCTGCTCACCTTCATGGCCAACCGGCTGAACATGTCCTTCACCAACCTCGCCTGCCAGAACTTCGGCCTGACCAACCCCATCACGGTCACCCTGGACGGTAACGGCGCGGCCACCGCAGCCACCTTCAACACCATCCAGCAGACCGCCAAGAACACCACCGCGACGACGCTGCCGGGCCAGGCGACCCAGGGCACCCAGCCGACCCAGGGCACCCAGCCGACCCAGGGCACCCAGCCGACCCAGGGCACCCAGCCGACCCAGGGCACCCAGCCGACCCAGGGCACCCAGCCGACCCGGGGCACCCAGCCGACCCGGGGCCACCGGATAGGCCGTAATCACCACGAGCTGATGAACCCGTCGGGTATGTAGCGGCTTCCGGCGGAAGGCTCCCGCACAGCGCCTGGAATAGGCGTCACGCGATTGGACCAGCACATGGCGTGGCGGCCCCGGAACAGCCGGGGCCGCCAAAACGGATCACCCTCATGATGCGGCGCCCCCGGGATCCCCCCGGGGGCGCCGCGTCACGTCTGGGCCGGGCTGACCCGGGGCGGTCAGCCGTCCGCGCGGCGGATGGTCATCCGGTACGACGTTCCCGGCTCCAGGCCCCAGCTGGCGATCCAGCCCGGGGTGATGCGGATGAGCTCGCGGCTGAATCCCGGCACCGGCGGGTCGGCGTCGGTGAGGGCCTCGCCCCGCCCGCGCATCTCGATCCCGCGGGGCGTCCAGGGATCGACCGACGCGAGGTCGTCGACGACGAACGCGATATTCGGGTTGGCGTCCAGGTTGCGGAACTTCCGGCTCTGGGCCAGGTTAAAGCCGCCGATGAGCACCTGGCTGGTGGCCTCGTCGATGAAGAAGCCGACCGGGTTGTTCTGCGGCGCGCCACCGCCGTCCACGGTGGCGAGGCGGCCAAGCCGCTGGCTGCGGAGATAGTCAAGCTCCTGGGGGGTCAGCGTCAGACGGTCCATACGCCGAGCCTGCCACTTCCGGCGCCGGTTTGGTGGCGATGAAGCGCATGACGGTACCGCCAATGGCCGTTTTCGTCTGCAGGCCGGTCAGGCCGAGACGCCTCAGGCCGGCTTCGAGCTGGGCGGCTCCCAGCAGGATCGTGTCCCGTTCACCGAGGTGAATCAGCCGGATCGGCACCGTGTTGAGCATGTCGTAGCCGATGAGCTGGCCGCCGGGCCGGAGCACCCGGATCGCCTCGGCCAGCGCCTTGTCCCACTCGATGACGTGGTGCAGCATGGCGGCGGACAGCACCAGGTCGAACTGGCCGTCCTGGAACGGCAGCTGGGCGGCGTCGGCGCGCTGCACGCTCGCCCGCCGGCCGAAGCCCGCGAGGACCTGCTCGGCCATGCCCACAAGCTCGGTGTCATAGTCGGTCGCGACCATGCGGAACTTCGGGAACACGGTCAGCAGCTGCGCACTCATGGCGCCCACCCCGGCCCCGATCTCCAGCCCCTCCCCGGACGGATGCACACCCTGGAGGATCCAGGGCAGGATTATCCGCCGCGCGAGGAGCCGGTAGGGCAGGCTGGTCAGGGTCGCCTTGGCGCTCGGCGGCATCTCGGGCATGACGCCAGCTTGCCATGCGTGCACTGGTGGTGCGCACGCAACGGACGGTGCTCCCGCTGCTGTCAGCGGATTGTTTTTGGCCAGCTCGCAGCGGGTGAACCAAGGTGGATCCAGGGGCCGGGACTACGGCCTCTGCGGCCGGTGAAAGAAACGTCCGGTAGAGGTGCGGTACCCGGCCTGGCGGAAAGAGTCAAGGGTTGGCAAAATACGGGTCAAATGGACGTTTGACGTACATAGGGGACCTATATAGATTGGGAGTGAGAGCCGGTGATGCCCCGAGGAGAGGCATCGCGGAAAGGAGCCGGGCACTGGGCCCGCGTCCGGGCCGGCCCAGCCCCTTGCCTGCCGGATCTGGTTTCGAGGAGGAAACCATGTCGGCACACGTCGTGCACCATGCCCCGTGCGCCGTGGTCATCATCCGGGACAAGGTGGAGTAAGCCATGAGCCCGGACGCCGTGGCGACGGCGGGTGCCGCGAGAGCGGGCGCCACCGGTGCGGCCGTGGCCAGAGCAGACCATGCCAGGACGGGCAGCGACGGGCACGTCGATAAGTCGTGCCTGGCCGATGAGCTGGGCGCGGCATTGGTGCAGATGTCCATGGTGCTGTGCCGCGGCATCCTGCCGCCACAGGTCAGCCTGACCCAGGCGTCGACGCTGCTGATCCTGCGCGACGACGGGCCGCAGCGGGTGACCAGCCTGGCGGCGGCGGCGCAGGTCACCCAGCCGACGATGTCGGCACTCGTCATCGGCATGGAACGGCTCGGCTGGGTGCGCCGCGACGCGATCAGCACCGACCGGCGCGCCGTGGCCGTGTGCCTGACCGGCAGCGGCGACCAGGTGGTCCGCGAACTGGAAGCGGCGCGATCCCGCGCGCTCCTTTCGGACCTCGATGCCCTGGCCGCGCCGGATCTGGCCGCCCTGGTGGCGGCGCTTCCGGCGCTGCGCGGGATCATCGCGCGCGAGCAGCAAGGTAAGGCGGTGGCGTGGTGACCAGCATGCAGCCGCAGCGGCCCGATGATGAGCGGGGCCGTCCCGCCCGGAGGGGCCGCCCGGACCGCGGCCTGGCCCCGGAGCGGCGCGTCACGCCCAGGGGCGAGGCGGAACTTGGCACCGACGGTCCCCGGGCGATCGTGGTGGGAGTCGACGGCACGCCGACGTCGCTGCGTGCCCTCGCGTACGCGGCCGGCCTGGCCCGGCGGCAGCACGCCGAGCTGATCGCCGTCTACGTGCGGTCGCCGCTGCGCACCCCGGTGGCGCTGTGCGGCTGGGTTGACGCCGGCATCGTGGCGGCCGGGACGCAGGCGCAGCAGGAAGCCGAGGAGGAGATCTGGGCGCAGATCAGCGACGACGCGAACACCTGGGGCACCGGCGCCCACATCGTGATCCGGAACGGCAACCCGCTGCACGAGCTCAGGAAGGTGGCCGAACAGTCCGGCGCCGACACGATCATCGTCGGGGCGTCGGCGGGCCTCGGGCACCGGCTGTTCGGATCGCTGGGGCACCGGCTGCTGCGCCGGAGGCCCTGCCCGGTCACCATCGTCCCCTGACCCGCAGCCAGGGGCGGGTACCAGCTCGCGGCGCTCAGTGGCCAAAGGTCAGAATGCCCTGGGGCTGGTGTGGCCGCCGGGGCTGGACGGACGGCTAGTCGGGCGGATCGGTGAAGACGCGGCTGAGCAGGAAGTCTTCGGGTTCGAGGCGCATCAGGTCGTCCCTGGTGACCGCGGTCGGCTCGCCGGCCAGCACCCGGCCGGCGTGCCGCAGCCGGGCCCGTTCCAGCGAATTGCGGACGCTCCGGGCGTTCGAGAACCGCGGCTGGGCGCGGCGGCGCGCAAGGTAGTCGCGGAAGGTGGCCTCGGCCTCCTGGGACAGCCGGTACCCGGCCTCGGCGAGCATCAGATCCCCGATCGACACCAGCTCGTCGAGTGAGTACTCGGGGAAATCGATGTGGTGCGCGATCCGGGAACTCATGCCGGGGTTGGACTGGAAGAACGTGTCCATCCGGTCCTTGTAGCCGGCCAGGATGACCACCAGGTCCTCGCGCTGGTTCTCCATCACCTGGAGCAGGATCTCGATGGCCTCCTGCCCGTAGTCGCGCTCGTTCTCCGCGCGGTACAGGTAATAGGCCTCGTCGATGAACAGCACCCCGCCCATGGCACGCTTGAGGACCTCCTTGGTCTTCGGCGCGGTGTGCCCGACATACTGCCCGACGAGCTCCTCGCGGGTGACGGCCACCAGGTGCCCGCGCCGGGAGTAGCCGAGCCGCTTGAGCAGCTCCGCCATCCGCAGCGCCACCGTGGTCTTGCCGGTGCCCGGGCCGCCGGTGAAGCACATGTGCAGGTTCGGCCGGGCCGCCACGAGGCCGAACCGCGCGCGCTGCGCGTCGACCAGCAGCAGCGCGGCGATCTCCCGGATCCTGGTCTTGACCGGCACCAGCCCGATCAGCTCACGGTCCAGCGCATCCAGTACGTCGTCCACACCGGAAAGCCGCCGGGCTTCGAGCAGGTCGACGGTGCCATCGGGGGGCATGTCCGCGACAGGCCCGTTCGGCATGACATTTCCCGGCCGCGGACCGGCAGGTCCGCCGCTGTCCGGCACCGGCCCGGCCCCGGCGCGCGGCCCGGGCATGCCGAACGACGGCCTGGTGCTCTGATCCCCGCCGTCCGGCATGGTCACGGCTGGGAGTTTCGGTGTGGTCACGGCTGGGAGTAGCGCATCCCGGCCGGCCGGTCGGTCGCGTAGGCGTGCGTCGTGTAGCGGATCCGCCGGTCGGAGACCTCCTGCCGGTCCAGCCGGAAGCCAGGCTCCTCGGCCGGGCGGCTGACGATGAACGACAGCGCGGTGGTCTGCCGTCCCTTGGACGCGTCGTACGCGCTGATGCGGATGTAGCGGCCCGGGTACGCCTTCCGGCACTCGGAGATCTCGTGCATGACCCCGGCCGCGTCGCGGACGTCGAACATGGGCAGGCCCCACATCTCCCAGTAGGTGTTACGCGGGTGCGGGTCGTCGGTGAACTCGACCGACAGCGGCCAGCCCTGGTCCAGGGCGTATTGCACCTGGGCCGTGATCTCCTCGTCGGTCAGGTCGGGCAGGTAGGAAAAGGTACCCTGGGTGATGCGCATGGTGCCCCTCACAGGCCGGTGGGCGTGGCCAGCACGTCCGGGGTATCGGTGGATTCGTAGTTGAACGTGATGTCGCCCCAGGTGGACAGGGCCACGTCGAGCTCCCGGCAGTGCTTGGCCGCGGCCTGGAGAATGTCCGGGCCTTCATGCAGGAAATCGCGGCCCTCGTTCCGCGCCTTGATCATCGCCTCCAGCGCGACCCGGTTCGCGGTGGCGCCCGCCGCGATGCCCATCGGGTGCCCGATCGTGCCGCCGCCGAACTGCAGGATGACGTCCTCACCAAGATGGTCCAGGAGCTGGTGCATCTGGCCGGCGTGGATGCCGCCGGAGGCCACGGGCATACAGCCGGGCAGGGAGGCCCAATCCTGATCGAAGTAAAGGCCCTTCACCGGGTCTGCCGGAACGTGGTTCAGGCGCAGCGTGTCGTAGTAGCCGGCCACCGCGTTCGGGTCGCCTTCCAGCTTGCCGACCACGGTGCCGGCGTGGATGTGGTCGACGCCGGCCAGCCGCATCCATTTGGCGATCACCCGGAAGTTCACGCCGTGGTTCTTCTGCCGGGTGTAAGTGCCGTGGCCGGCGCGGTGCAGGTGCAGGAGGACCCCGTTCTTGCGGGCCCAGTTGGCCATCGACTGGATCGCCGTGTAGCCAACGGTCAGGTCGATCATGACGACGATGCTGCCGAGATCCCGGGCGAAATCGGCGCGCTCGTACATGTCCTCCATCGTCGCCCCGGTGACGTTCAGGTAGTGGCCCTTGATCTCGCCCGTCTCGGCCTGGGCGCGGTTGACCGCCTCCATCGAGAACAGGAAGCGGTCCCGCCAGCGCATGAACGGCTGGGAGTTGATGTTCTCGTCGTCCTTGGTGAAGTCGAGGCCGCCGCGCAGCGCCTCGTAGACGACCCGGCCGTAGTTGCGGGCGGACAGGCCGAGCTTCGGCTTGGTGGTGGCCCCGAGCAGCGGCCGCCCGTACTTGTTCAGGTACTCGCGCTCCATGACGATGCCGTGCGCCGGGCCCTGGAACGTCTTGACGTAATGCGTCGGGATCCGCATGTCCTCCAGCCGCAGCGACTTCAGCGCCTTGAAGCCGAAGACGTTACCGATGATCGAGGAGGTGAGGTTGGCGATCGAGCCCTCCTCGAACAGGTCGAGGTCATAGGCGATCTTGGCGATGAACTGGTCCGGCTGGCCGGGCACCGGCTCCACCGCGTAGCACTTGGCCTGATAGGTCTGGTAGTCCGTCAGCCGGTCGGTCCACACGACCGTCCAGGTGGCCGTGGAGGACTCGCCCGCCACCGCGGCGCCCGCCTCCTCCGGCGGCACCCCCGGCTGTGGTACGAGCCGGAACGCGGCCAGCACGTCGGTGTCCTTCGGCTCGTAGTCCGGCTGCCAGAAGCCCATCTCCGCGTAGGGGATGACCCCGGCGTTCCAGCGCTCGCTCACATTGCCTCCCGGTCCTGCAGCGGCCCGGTCCGCATCGTTGCGGGCGCCCGGTTTCCCGCCACACAACCAGCCTGCCGCCCTTTGGTTGCGTTGTCTATCAAGTATTATTCGTAATATCTGAGTAATCACTTAAGTAAGGAGCCGGCGATGACGACCGAGGCGCGGCTCCGGGCGTTCGTGGCGGTAGCGGAGACCGGGTCGGTCCGGGCGGCGGCGCAGCGCCTGGTGGTGACCGAGTCGGCGGTGTCGGCGGCCGTCTCGGCGCTGACCCGGGATGTCGGGGTGCCGCTGCTGGAGCGCCAGGGACGCGGGCTCCGGCTGACGCCGTCCGGGCACACCTACGCCGGGTACGCGCGCACCATCCTCGGCCTGCACACCGAGGCGCTCGCGGCCGCGCGCGGCGATGAGGACCCCGCAAACGGGCAGGTGCGGCTCGCCGCGGTGACGACCGCGGGCGAGCATGTGGTGCCCGCGGTGCTGGCGTCGTTCCGCGACGAGCATCCCGGCATCGAACTGGGCCTGGAGGTGGCGACCCGGGAGCACGTGTGGGGGCTGCTGGCCGCGCACGAGGCCGATCTCGTGATCGCCGGGCGCGCGCCCGCGTCGCTGACGGTCACCGTGCGCGCCATCCGCCTCAACACGCTGATCGTGGTCGGGGCGCCCGGGGTGGCCCGCGACTTCGACCTGGAGCAGGCGACCTGGCTGATGCGCGAGACGGGTTCCGGCACCCGGGAGACGTGCGAAACGCTGCTTTCTTCTCTCGACGTGGAGCCGGCCACCCTGACGCTGGGCTCCAACGGGGCGGTCGTGGCCGGCGCGGCGGCCGGGCTGGGCGTGACGCTCGTGTCGCGGGACGCGGTCCGCGGGCGGCTCGCGGCCGGAGAGGTGGTGGAGATCCCGGTGCCGCAGACGCCCATGCGGCGGCCGTGGCATGCGGTCACCTACCCGCGGGCCACGGCCGCGACGGAGGTGCTGGTGGCGCATCTGCTGGCCCAGGATGGCCCGCCGGAAACCCGGTGGCGGCGGCCGCGGAAGGTCCATGTGACGCGAGGCAGTAAATAAGGACATGGCAGGCCTGCAGAGCCGGCGATGCACGAAACCGCCCACCCGCCGGCCGATGGGCATGCCTGTTGCCCGGAATTGCGCCGTTCCAAATCGGACGCCCGGTTCGAGGACCGCACAAAATGGGCTGCTGTCCACCCGGGCCAAAACTCCTGATCACGCCCAGGCAGGGGTTGCATACGGTCAGTCAGCGGACCAAAATATCCCTGTTGTGTTTTTGCACGCGTGAGTTGGACGCTCCGGCAGAGGTGACTGGTGCCCGGGAAGCACTGGTCCCGGGAAGCACTGGTCCCGGGAAGCACTGGTCCCGGGAAGCAGAGTGGCCGGTGCTGCCCAACTGGGGAATAATACGGGGGCCTATATATGCCACACGCATTCGAGCAAACTCCGCTCTGGCGGCGCACGCTGGGAGAATGCCCGGGCGACCCGGAATGTGAACCACGGCAGAAGCTGCGATGGGCTTACCTCGATTTCCGGGCGGCGGTCGAGCCGTTAGCAGCCGAGATTGTCCGCTCACTCCCCATGTTCACCGATCATACGATCGCGCACATTGATGCCCTGTGGGACACCGCATCCCTCGTGTGCGGAGATGATTTCGAGCTCAACCCGGCTGAAGCCTTTGTTCTTGGTGGCGCATTTCTCCTGCATGACCTCGGAATGGGCCTGTCCTCATATCAGGGCGGGATGGCGGCCATCGAAGCAGACTCCCGGTTCGGCGACCTCTTGGCCGGCGCGATCGTCCGGTTGCGGCGGGCCGACCCATCGGCCAGCAACCAGGCCATTGAACTAGCCGCACGCTCGGAGTCCATTGCCGAACTGCTCAGACTCCGTCATACCGCGCAAGCGGGGGGCCTGGTGACCGCCCCGTTCCAGACTTCCGACGGTGAGCCCTTTTATCTGCTGCAGGACCCGGTACTGAGGCAGACGTTCGGCTCGCTTATCGGCCGGATTGCCCACAGCCATTGGTGGGAAGTCAGTGATCTTCGCAGGTTCGAGCGGGTGCAGGGATCGTGCGTGGATCATCCCCGCGACTGGGAAGTCGACCCGCTCAAGATTTCCTGCATCCTGCGGCTGGCCGACGCCGTCCACATCGATAACCGGCGGGCGCCAACCTACCTGCACGCCTTCCGCCGTCCCAACGCCGCCTCCCGCGACCACTGGTATTTCCAGGAACGGCTGACCCGCCCCCGGGTGGCGAGTGACCGGCTCGAGTACACCGCGACGCGGCCGTTCGCGCGGAACGAGGCGTCGGCCTGGTGGCTGGCCTGGGAGACCGTACAGCAGATTAACGGGCAACTCCGGCAGGTAGATGCGCTCTGCGCCGATCTGGGGCGTCCCCGGTTCGCCGTCCGGTCTGTCGCCGGGGCCGATTCACCTGAGCGCCTGGCGCTGTACATACGCACCGAAGGGTGGGATCCGATCGACGCCCGGCTGCGCGTCACCAACGCGACAGAGCTCATCGCAAACCTGGGCGGCGAGGACCTCTACGGGCGGCGGCCCGAGATTGCGATACGCGAACTCATCGCCAACGGGGCCGACGCGACGCGCGCCCGTTCGGCATTCGAAGCCGGAACGGCGGCCGCCGTGACCATACGGCTGTCGCGGGAGGATGCCTCGTGGTGGCTCAGCGTTGAGGACCATGGGATCGGCATGAAGCCGGAAACGATGGTCGCCGCCCTGACCGATTTTGGCTACACGCGCTGGCAGTCGCCAGAGATGACGGCGGACTTCCCCGGGCTCCTCAGTGGAGGATTCCGGCCTACCGGCCGCTTCGGCATCGGGTTCTTCGCCGTCTTCATGGTCTCCGATGACATCGACGTCTTCAGCCTGGCCTACGACGAGGCACCGCGCAGCACCCATGTCCTGGAGTTCCGTAACGGGGTCGCCAGCCGTCCGCTGCTGCGGGAGGCGGACGTGCACGAAAGGCTGCGCGGTTGCGGAACGCTGGTGCGCGCCAGGCTGCGGCAGGATCCGCGCTCCATGGAGGGACTGTTCAAGACGACAGCTCGCACCCTGACCCATACGGAACTGCTGCACAGCCGCCTCACCCGCATGTGCGCCCTGGCCGAGGTGGACATAAAGGTCCAGGGACCCGATGACCCGCATCCGGTGCGCATCATACAGGCCGGCGACTGGTCACATATTCCCCCCGCCGAGCTGTTCAGGAGGCTTTACCGCAGAGATGAAGCCAGCCACCTGGACCGCGTTATATACGATGGCTACGAGAAGCTGTTCATCGACCACGCCACAGACCTCTGCAATGCCCAGGGCGATGTGGTAGGCCGAGCGATGATGGCATCTGGATGGGAATTAATACCAACGGGACTGCGCTGGATGGAACCACCACAAGGCGTCGTTTACGTGGGCGGACTGCAGGCTGATGAAATGCAGTTCTACATGGGCGCCTTTTGCGGCAGGCCGCTGACCGCTGACCGGCTCAGCGCATGGCCAAATGTCACGATAGAAGAGTTTCAGGCTTGGGTTGAGGTGCAGGCCGAAAAAATTCGCGGCAGCTCATGGTCAACTCCCTTTGATCTGTACTACATGAGTTTCCTCACAAGATCACTAGGTTCTGTCGCGCCGCGGCTGCCGTGTGCCATGAGTGCGCACAGAGCACTTGATCGCGAGGAATTGACCGAATGGCTCCAGGGCCGGCCAGAAATTATACTGGTCGCGGAAGAAACTCTCGCCTGGTTCGAACCGCCGAACGCGGCACCAATCTTCTTCACTTTTGATGGCCGCCAGATAGAGTCGCCAGAAGATATCCTTTATGTCCTGATCAATCCTAGCTGGCGCGTCCCGGAGGAAGTCCTGGAACGCCCCCGGGATGAGCGATTTGCTGACGTGGTCCAATCCTCCTCGGCCTGGGATCTGCGCGCCTGGTGGTACGACACTGGCAATTTCGGCTCCATCGGCCTGGTTATCCGTACTATTGCGGAGGCATGGGATATCAGCGTGGTGGACGCGGTCAACCTCATGGAACCGCTTCATCTCCAGGAAGGGCGCGATCTCCGCCCGGAATTGAGGACGACCGACGGCGGTTCGGTGCGGGTTACTGCCATCCGAATGCAGGACCCGTCAGCAAAGCAGGAAACGGTCTAGTCTCCTCCGGATCGTTGTCGCCGACTGCGCGGCACCTTACGTGACCACATCGGGGGCGAGCGCGGCCACGACCCGCTCCGCCGTCTCAGCATCCGCCGCCTCGCCGACCACGCGAACGCGCCCCAGGAACCTCGCCACCATGGCCTTCAGTCCCTGGAGCGCGCGGCCGGATCCGCGCCGGGGAAGCTGGCCGGCCCTGGCCTGCCTGCCGGCCGGTATCGTCCCGGGTCCGCCGTCCGCAGCCAGGAGTGCATCCGGGTAACGTGCTGCTGTGGCGGCGCGGGATCAGCCAGCCCGTTGCTTAACAAGCCCGGGGTGTATTGCCGGCCTGGCGTGCGGCTGGGCTGGTTACGGGCGGACCGCGCGGAGCAGCAGATAATCGATGATCTGGCGTTGCCAGAGGAGGTTGACCTGCCACAGCAGCAGACGGGCGGCGGCGCGCTGCCCGGCGGGTGCGGCTGTGGTGTTCTTGAGCCGCTCTGCCGTGAGCCGCAGTGCGGGGGCGATGACGCGGTCGCCGCATAGCCGGACCTGCACCTCGGCCAGGCCCGCCGCGCGCGCCTCCGCGGCGATCTGCCCCGCCGTGCTGGCCATGGTGCGCCGCAGCCCGAACACCCGCAGCTGCGTCACGCCAGCCAGCAGCTCGGCGGGAGTGACCGGCCATCGCTGAGCTGAGATGTCGGAGATACTCAGCACACCGCCGGGCCGCAGCACCCGGTAACACTCGGCGAAGAACGCCTTCCGGGAGCGGAAGTGGAAGGCTGCCTCCACGCTGATGATCCCGTCCACGGAATGGCCGGCGATGGGCAGCCGGGCGGCGTCGCCCGCCACCGGCGCGGCCGCGGCATGCCTGAGCCGGTCCCGGCCCGCCGTCAGCTGCCACTCGGTGATGTTCACCGCCGCCAGCCGGCGCGGCCGGGACGTCTCGGCGATCAGGCGGTCCTGGGTGCCAAGCCCATTCCCCACATCCAGGATCACCCCGCCGGTGGGCAGGGCCGAGGCGAGCGTCGCGACCAGCCGGCGGCAGGCCTGTTCGGCCTCACGCTCCGAACCCGGCCCCTCCCATAGCCCAAGATTCAGCCAGCCCGGCGCCACCGCCAGGAAGAAATCCGGCCCGATGCTCTCATACACTCGCGCGGCCGGATTCCCGCCCTGCTTCAGCACGCCGACGGCATGCCGCACGTGCTCGGCCGTCCAGCCCGCGACGGACGCTGGCCTGGCTGCCATCTCACACCCCCATCTACCGGAGGCTTCCCGGCAACCGGGCTGACTGCACTGTCACCGATCCACCGGGACGGATGAGCCTCCCGCCGACGGCACAACCGTACGTGCCACAACGGCCACGCGCACCGCCCGCTGCAGCAGCCCGGTGTTCGCGGCCAGGTCCCCGGCGCTGCTGGTAGCCAGATCACCCGGCGACACGCTGCCGCGCCACCCGGCCAGCGGCAGCTACGTGCCGCTCGACCTCACCGAAATGGGCTCAACGGCGTCGAGGGGCTCCGCTGATGCGGGCGTTCGCGGAGCGCTTGGCCCGCGGGAGGGGGTGCTGGTTCCCGGCCGGGGCCGCTTCGGCGTCCGCCGTATCGCGGCTGGTATATGTGTCGTCGGCCTTAAGGGTACTGAGCTCAACGTCGAAGCGCGCGTCCAGCGCCGTGGACAGGGCGGCCAGCGTCCGCAGCGTCAGGTTCTCCCCGCCGCCGAGGATCTGGCTCACCCGCCCTGGAGAAACGCCCATGCGGGCCGCGAGGTCGGCCCGGGTGAGACCGCGCTCCCGCATATACCAGTTGATCTCGTTCGTCAGCTGCGTGACCAGGGCGAGCATCTCTTCGTCGATCTGGGCATCCGCTGCCCGCTGGTCTGGCGAAACGCCTAGTCCGAAGCCCATCAGTGCCTCCACCTCGTTACGCCCAGACCGTGTTGCGCCCGGACGGTTGCAGCTTCCAGTCTACTTAGCTTTAGCTAAACGTATAGGTATGCCTAAAGTCTTTCGCTACGCCTAAAGTCTCGCCGACCCGGGAATCTAACAACCCGCAGCACCCGATCGTTATAGAAACGTCATCTTATGCTGCCAGCGGTCCGGGGCTCGCCGGAGGGCGGGGCGACGGGGGCGCACCCCCGGGCAGGCTGGGGCTTCTGTGACGTTCCGTGAAGAAGATGAATGACCCCAAATGGACGCGGAGGGCCAAAAGCATAGCTAGATCACCGATCACCTGCAACGATATTTCGACGGGAGGCGGCCGCTGCCTGTGCTGGCACGGGCGTGAGGCGAGGGGGTTTGGCATGCCCGACTGGGTGGCGGGTGCGGGCGGACCATTCGCCCTGTCGCTGATTGTGGCCTGCAAGTTCCTGCGGATGCGCTGCCGGGGAGCCGGGCCCCCGTTCGGGCCTCGCGCCAGGTTCTGGGCCTTCTTCATCGTGGTGGCCACGGCCATCGTGTCCACCGGCGTAGGCCTGCTCATCGTCGCCGCCAGCCACCACATCTTCACCGCTTATGCCGGGATCATCGTGCCGAGCGGGCTGTGGTTCACCAAATTGCCCCCCCAGGGTGACCGACTGTCATCAGGCAGGACGTTCCCCGCCGTCGTGCTGACGCTCCCGTTCAGCCGCCTGTACGACCGGATGGGCGACGACATGCAGGACTGGTGCGATACCAGGCTCAGGGCGGCGTCGGCGAAACCGCAGTGGATAGCGGACGCCGTGACCTATTACTACGACCAGGTGCGAGGCGGGCTCAGGGACGGCCAGGCGCGGGCCGACCTGGGCCGCTGGCAGGAGTCCATCACGCACAAGATCAGCATCGTTCGGCTGATCAGCCTGGACACCA
The DNA here is from genome assembly GCA_963805255.1 of uncultured Actinomycetes bacterium. Lineage (GTDB taxonomy): Bacteria > Actinomycetota > Actinomycetes > Streptosporangiales > Streptosporangiaceae > Bog-532. The sequence goes on along the minus strand of CAWDTK010000019.1, from coordinate 223,941 downwards.
CCCCAGCCCGGCTGCGGGAAGCCCTGCAGCTGCACCCCTCCACGCAGCACATACGCAAGTACACCGATGACGACCTGCCGCGGCTGGCAAGCCGGCTGGAGAGCGACGCGCTGAGCGAGCTGCACCTGTTCCTCGCCTACGTGTACCGGCTCGGGCATCACAAGCTGCTGATCTACCCGTTCCGGCCGTCCGCTCAGCGGGCCCCATCCCGGCGTGCCGAGCCGACGGCGCCGAACTAAGTCGTCGCGCTCAGCCGCAACCGCGGCCGCAGCCGCTCCGCGGGGCCCGGGAGAGCGCTCCGGGGACCGCCAGCCGTGCAGACATTGCGACAACCCGCCGGAGGACATCCGGCAGGAGTGGAAGATCCGGCGGGAGGCCGGCCAGCGGGCTACACCCGTGAGCAGGTGCTCACCACCCAGGCGGGGACCGCCCGGCTACGCGATGGGCCGCCGGATGGCCGGCAGCCCCCTCCGGCTACCGGTAGCGGAATCCGTCGAGAAAGCGGCGGAACACCCCGCCCTCACGGGTCAAGGGCGGGGCGGGCGGCGGCGCGGCCGTGCGCAGCCGCGCGATTGGCTGGCCGTAGTCGGTCCGCGCGATGGCGTCGACGACCTGGGCCTCGTCGAAGTCCTCGGACCCTTCGATCTGCGGCACGTACCCGACCAGCATCCCGTCCCGTATGACCTGCGCTTCCAGGCCGGCCGTGCCGTCGGTGTCCCAGTCGGCTTCACGGCCGCCGGGCAGGGACACGCGCACGCCGAACTGGTACACGCCGCCCCTGGCCAGGTGGGCGTTGATGCCGCGGTCGCGGAGGGCATCGACCACCCGCCGGGCCCGGAATTCGTCCATGCCCCAAAGTTAGCGCCCCTCCTTGCAGGGTTGATGCCGGAATCCTGTACGCCAGGCCGGCGGGACGTTTGCCTCTCCGGGGCCTGGGCACCGTGTGCTAGAGCGGGCAAATGGGTGCCAGAGCGGGCCATTCCGCCATTCTGGCGGCTTGGAACCGAGCAAGGCGACCTCGGAACCCGCCGTGGCAATCGGTGCAAGGAAAACCGGACAGGCCTGCTGAACAGGCCCGCTGAGCGGACCGGAAGACGTACGCCGGCCCCGGCGCTGATGCCGGGCTCCCCGCACGCCTGACGTCCTGGGCAAACGCCGCATTGAACAATGCTGTATTGAACAATGCTGTACGGACAAGCGGAGGAAGCAGACCATGATGATGGACCTCACCACCATGCCGCGCAGCATGGCCAAGCTGGAGTACGCGGCCGTTCGTCTGCCGTTTGCCCTCCTCGACGACCGCGTCATTGCCCGCCACTGGGACGAGGACGCATCCCTTCGCGTCGGCTTTGAACGTTTCCTCGGCTCACTGGATGAATTCGCCGGACTTCTCCTAGCCGACGACGAGATCCTCCGGCGCGGCCGGGGGTTGATGCGGCGAACCGAGCACGTTCGCCATGAAGCCGGGCCACCGGCCGCGACCGAAGAAGCACCCGCGGAACGTGCGGCCGGCATCCCCGCCGCCGGCATGCCCACGGCCGGCCTCCCCACGGCCGGCGTCCCCGCCGATCTCCTTGCGGGCGACGTCCCCGCCGCCGGCATGCCCACGGCCGGCCTCAACCTCCCCGCGGCCGGCGTCCGCGCCGATGTCCTTGCGGCCGGCGTCCCCGCCGGCATCCCCACGGCCGGCCTCCCCCCGGCCGATGTCCCTGGAGCTGACATCCCCGCCGATGTCTTTGCGGCCGACGTCCCCCCGGCCGGCCTCCCTGCGGCCGAGCCGCCCGATACGTCCACCACATCAGCCACTAAGGCCAGCACCGTTGACGTCGCCTTCACCCTTCCCGCGGAAGTCGAGGCCGACAGCGTGGCATTGTGCGGAGACTTCAATGACTGGTCGGCTGAGACCATCAGTGCTGAACGCGCCGATGACGGCACCTGGCAGGTCACCGTCGCTCTCGAGCCAGGCCGCAGTTACCGCTACCGGTACCTGCTCGATGGCGAACGCTGGGAAAATGCCCGGCAAGCCGACCGCTACGCGCCCAACGCTTTTGGCAGCGTCGACTCGGTTGTCGTTGTCGAATGACCGGCATGCACAGCTTCGTTAGTGGCCGGGTACGCTCGGCCGGCCGGTCATCACGGTACTGACCGCCGTGCAGGACGTCCATTCCGCGCTGCAGGAGCAGTGGGACGACGGCTGCAGCGTGCTGGGTCGAGCCGGGAGTGGTCATTGCCTGTGAGCGGAACGTCACCATCAACACCTATCTGCAGGACAACGGCATCGGGGTGATCACGGTGCGGGGCGGCGAACTCGGCCGGGGCCGGGGCGGCCCGCGCTGCATGAGCTGCATGAGCTGCCCGATCGAACGCGAAGCCAGAGCCGGGGTCTGGGCGCTCAACCGGCCGGCGGGCGGCGGATTCTTGCCGCGAACAGGTCGCGGAGGCTCACCACCCCGCAGACCTTCCGGCCTTCCACCACCGGCAGGTGGCGGAATCCGTTCAGGAGCATGATCTGGGCCGCGTCTTCAGCGGACATGCCCGGGCTGGCCGACTGAGGGTCGGGAGTCATCCATTGCGACACCGTGGAGGCGGTGAGATCCTCCCCGGACGCGGCGGCCCGCATGACGTCCCGCTCGGTGAGGATTCCGGCGAGGAATGGCCCCTGCATGACGACGACCGAGCCCACCTTCGCCGCCACCATGGCCGCGGCCGCCGCGGCCACGGCCGTGTCCGGCGTTGTTGCTGCCACCCGCCGGTTCATCAGATCCCGCAGCACCCGCACGGCCCCCGCCCCGGGAAATCGCAGGCTCTCAGTCACTGCCCCCTACCTCATCCAGCTCGGCGTCGAGATGGGGGCTGGCTGGGCCAGCCAGTTCCTCAGACAACATCCTCCACAGCGACCCGGCCCAAGCCGACAGGCCGGGCCACTTCTTCCAGAAGATCTGCAGGGTCGTCTCATCGAACTCAGCAAGGGCACACTCGGGGGTCAAGGCATCCCTGACCTCCTCAAGACCATGAATCATGTCCAGGAACTGGCCAGCCACATCGTCCATGCAATCACCCTCCGCGCGAGTGCAGGCCCGCGGCCACGGCAAACACGAGAACCCCGGACTGACCAATCACCGCCGCCCAGGAGGTCCTGCATGGCCGGGCCGACCTGGCTATATAAGTCCCCCTTTCCGCCATCCCGCAACCGTCGGCTGAGATAGACCCTCCGCGAGGCGTTCGTCCAGCCAGGGGCCACCGGGCGCATCCCGCTGGAGTTGTCGGACCCGGGCGTGCTGAAAGACCTGAAGAAGGTCCTGGCCGGGGGGAGAAGCTGTCCCCGGTTCTCCTAGTGGAGGGGGAAATCGCGGACGGCTACCACCGGGTCTCCCTCGCCTACGCGCTCGATCCTTACGCGGACGTACCGCTCAAACTCGGCTGAGGAACTGCCATGTCATCACCACCGCTGGCCCGCCGCACGGGCTCTTCCTCCTGCGGGCGCTATCGGCCACTGCGGCACCCAGCGCGGCCAAGGCGGCCGGATCACCTGGTCCACCATCACCAGCCCGCCCATCACACGCGCACCGCAGCCGTGATCGCCTAGACGCCGCCCTCGCCACCGCGGGCGGGGAACGGCGTCTGATGGATGGGGCTCATCAACGCGGTCGATACCCTTAAGAGGTTGGCGGCCACCGTCTTAAAAGGTTGGCGGCCACCGTCTTAAAAGGTTGGCGGCCAGCGTCTTAAAAGGTTGGCGGCCAGCGTCTTAAAAGGTTGGCGGCCAGCGTCTTAAAAGGTTGGCGGCCAGCGTCTTAAAAGGTTGACGGCCACCGTCTTAAAAGGTTGGCGGCCAGCGTCGAGACGCACTCGCGCAGCCAGTGGTGCGCCGGGTCGTTGTGGAACACCGGGTGCCAGTACATGGTCTCCGCGATCGGCAGCAGGGGCACGGGCGGCTCGAGCACCTTCAGCTCGCGGCGCACCGGGGTGCTGTTGACCAGCCGCTCGTGCACGAACGCGAACAGCGAGGTCCCCGGCAGCAGCCACGGCACGAGGGTGAAGCTGAGCGTCGACAGCGCCACCTTCGGTTCGATGCCGAGCCGGGCGAGCTGAATGTCCACGAAGCCCGGGCCGCCGCTGGTCGAGTTGTACCGGACGTAGCGCAGCTGGGTGAGCTGGGCGCGGTCGAGCCTGTCGGTCACCTCGCGGTGCTCGTTCCACACCGCGGCCACGTAGCGGTCGGTGAACAGCTCCCGCTGCGGGAAACCCGCCATAGCTGGCGAGGTCATCTCGCGCGGCATGATGACCAGATCGACCTGGGAACGTTCGAGTTCCACCTCGGTCGCCCCGGACACCGGGATCACGTTGACCGCGACGTGCGGTGCCTCGCGGTAGAGCCGCTCCAGCAGCGGCCGCAGCAGGATCAGCGTCACGTAGTCGCTGGCCACGACGGTGAAGGTGCGCGCGTCGGTGGCTGGGTCGAAGTGCGGGCTGGTGGTGAGCAGCTGCTCCAGGCCGACCAGCACGGCGCGCACCGGCTCGACCAGGGACTGGCCCATCGGGGTGAGCTCGTGGACGCGCCCGTTCCGGATCAGCAGCGGGTCGCCGAACAGGCGCCGCAGCCGGCCCAGCGCGGCGCTCATCGCCGACTGCCCGATGCCGACCGCCTCGGCGGCGCGGGTGACGTGCCGTTGTTCCAGCAGCGCGTTCAGCGGCACGACCAGGTTGAGGTCCATCCGCCGCAACGTGTCCGAGACGTCCATGCGTGCGCTTCCTGCCAGGAGACATCGCGTATATCGATCACGTCGATGATAGGCATCTGCGATTGCCACTGTCCCGCGGCGGGCCCGCGCCCTACCTTCGCCAGTAGGCAATCGTGCGCCGTCGCATCGGGAGGCTTCGGTGAAGGTTCTGGCTCTGGGCGCGGGTATCGGCGGCCTCGGGGCGTCGATCGCCCTGCGCCAGCGCGGCTTCGACGTCAACCTGGTCGAGATCAAGCCCGAGCTGTCGGTATACGGCGTCGGCATCAACCAGCCGGCCAACAGCCTGCGCGCGCTGCGCTCGCTAGGGGTGCTGGAGGAGATCCTGGCGGTCGGCTGCCCGTTCAGCCACAGCGACTTCTACGCCGCCGACGGTGATCTCATCGTGCACGTGGACAGCGTCATGGGCGGGGACGTCCCGGCCAACACCGCGCTGTCCCGGCTCAACCTGCACCGCATCTTAATCGGCGCGGCCGAACGGCACGACGTCAAGATCAGCTACGGCACGACGATGGAGCAGTTCAGCGACAACGGCCGGGCCGTCGACGTCCGCTTCTCCGACGGGCGGGCCGAATCCTACGACCTGGTCGCCGCGTTCGACGGGATCAAGTCCGCCACCCGCCGCGCCGTGTTCGGGCCCGAGCAGGACGCCGTGTACTCCGGGTTCGGGGTCTTCCGCGTGACGCTGCCCCGGCCGCCGTACGTCGACGGCATCCGGGTCTACCAGGCGCTGGGGGTCAAGGCCGGGTACATCCCGCTGAGCGACACAACGATGTACATGTTCGTCGTCACCCCCGACCCCAAGGGTGTCAGCCACCGCCGGGAGGACTTCGCGGATATCTTGCGCTCCCGGATGGCACCGTTCGGTGCGCTGCCGGGTGAGGTGCGGGACGCCCTGCGGGCCACGGACGACATCGTCTACAGCCCGATCTCCGACGTGCTGCTGCCGCTGCCGTGGTTCTCCGGGCGGATCGGGATCCTCGGCGACGCCGCGCACGCGTGCGCACCGCACCTGACCCAGGGGGCCGGGATGGCGCTCGAGGACGGCATCGTGCTGGCCGAGACGCTCGACGGCGGCGGGCCTGCCGGGCCTGCCGGGCCCGGCAGGCCCGGCGTGTCCCTGCAGGACCGGCTGCGGGACTTCGAGCAGCGGCGGTACCCCCGCGCCCGGCTCGTTCAGGAAGTCTCGCGCGGCATCCTGCAGACCGAGATGAGCATCAACGCCGGCAACTACGACGCGTCGGTCCAGGGCATGCGCGACCACCTGGTCGAACAGACCCACACCGTCGAAGCGATCCTGAACGCGCCCCCCTGACCCGCCCGCCGCCGGCCTGTCCCGCCCTGACCCGCCTGAGCAGCCCTGACCCGCAGATCTGGAGTTTTCGTGACCACGACCGCGTTCGGCTCATCAGCGCTCAGCGCCGCCGTGCCGCCCCCGCTGCGTCCCGGGCCGCCGCTCCCCCCGGCCATCGCCCGCGCCGCGGTGCGGCAGTCGGAGCAGGCCCGCCGCTCGCCGATCACGCACGTCCGCTACGTCGCGCTGGCCACCGAGGACCTCGCCGCGACCGTCGCGTTCTACCAGGGCATCTGGGACCTGTACCCGGTTTCCGGCGGCGACGTGTACTCCTGCTTCACCGGGCCGGACAACTTCGTGGTGGAGTACACGACCGCGCTGGAGCGGATCATCGACGAGGACGCGTGGGTACCCCGGGTCTGGCCGGCGTCGCCGGAGTACGCCGACCGGTGGGGCACGGCCGGTCCCGGCGAGGACCTGTTCGCGCTGTGGCACCGCACGCCGCCGGAGTCCGGGGCTACGGGTCCCGGCACCGGTCTGAGGCGCGCGGAATAGCGGGGGGCGGCCAAGCGGGACGCGCGGGCCGGCCCGGGGGAACGTGGCCAGGCCGGCCCGCGGCGAGCGGGGACCCGCTCGCAAAAACGCCCGAGCCCGCCCGCGGGCCTCCCGGGGGACCGTCCGCGGGAGCGGCAGCTGACATGGAGGCTTCGCTATATGAGCGCGAGCAGTCACGACCACCCGGAACTGGAGCCGCCCGAGCTGATCGAGGTGGCGGCCGGGGTCTTCGCCTACGTCCAGCCCGACGGGTCGTGGTACATCAACAACACCGGCTTCGTCGCCGGCCGCTCGTCGGTGATCAGCATCGACGCCTGCTCGACCGAGCGCCGCACCCGCAGCTACCTCGACCGGATCGCCTCCGTCAGCAAGGCACCGGTCACCATGCTGGTCAACACCCACCACCACGGCGATCACACCTACGGCAACTCGCTGTTCGGCGCGGCCACGATCATCGCCCAGGAGAAGTGCCGGGCCGAGATGATCGCGTTCGGCATGCCCGGCAATACCGGCATCTGGGAGCCGGTGGACTGGGGCGAGGTGACGCTGACGCCGCCCACGCTCACGTTCGCCGACCGGCTGCGGCTCTGGTCCGATGACCGCCCGCTGGAGGTGAGCTACGTGGGGCAGGCGGCGCACACCAGCAACGACAGCCTGGTGTGGCTGCCGGAGCAGGAGGTGCTGTTCTGCGGCGACCTGCTGTTCAACGGCGGCACCCCGTTCCTGCTCATGGGCTCGGTGCGGGGCGCGATCGACGTCCTGACCAACGTGGTCGCGCCCATCCCGGCCCGGGTCATCGTGCCGGGGCACGGCGCCCCGTGCGACCACCAGCTGATCGGCACCATCGTCGGCTACCTGGAATTCGTCCTCGCCACCGCGCGGAAGGGCATCGACGCGGGCCTGCCGCCGCTGGAGCTGGCCCGCCAGACCGACCTGGGCGACTACGACGGCTGGCTGGATCACGAGCGCATCGTCGGCAATCTGCACCGGGCGTATGCGGACCTGGGCGCGGCCGGGGGAGTCGACGTGATCGGGGCGCTCACCAACATGGTCGCCTTCAACGGCGGCAAGCCGCTGTCCTGCTACGCGTAGGCGTGCTGGTTTCGCTCGAAGTCCTGCCGGCCAGCCACGGCCGTGACCGACCGGCAGGAAGTACTTATCTGACAGGCGTGCGGACCGGCACGACGACGCCGCACCAGTGACCTAGCCGGGCAGAACCCTGCGGCCGGGCAGGACCCTGCGGAAGAAAACGGCCGCTATTGTGGTCGCGGAAAGGCACGGCCCCGGAGGCGGGAGCAGCATTGGGTGAAACCACAGGCGGCGACCCAGCCGAGGGTGTCCGGGCGTCGGACGCCGAGCGGGACGCGACCGTCGAACGGCTGAGCCAGGCCACCGGCGAGGGGCGGCTGACTCTGGAGGAGTTCAGCCAGCGGATGGAGCGCGCCACCACGGCCCGGACGCGGGCCGAGCTTGACCGTCTCGTGACAGACCTTCCCGCCGGCGGCTCCCCAGCCGGTGGCGCCGTCACCGTCGGCACCCACACCGCGCCGTCCTGGCACATCTCCCCGATCGGCGGGCTGAACGTCTTCGGGCCGTGGCGGATGGGCCGCCACGTCATCGTGATCAGCCTCGTCGGCGGCGCCCGGCTTGATCTGAGCCAGGCCGAGCTGGCCGCACCCGAGGTCACCTTGACCAAGGTGTCCCTGGTGGGCGGGGTCCGGGCGCGGGTTCCCAGCGGGATCCGGGTGGAAGCCTCCGGCCTGAGCCTGATCGGCGGCACCCGGGTCGAGGGCGCCCCGGATCCCGGCCCGGGCGCGCCGACCATCCATATCCGGGCGTTCTCGCTGGTCGGCGGGATCCGGGTCCGGCGCGACGGACCGGCCCGGCGGTCGCGACCAGATCGGCGGCTCGACCGGCGGGCCGGCCGGTGGTCGCGGCGCGACAGGTTCGGGCCCATGTAACGCGCCGGCCGCACCGGTCAGTTCTTCCTGGCTACACCGCCGACAAAGCCGTGATAGGTCTTGTCCGGCTGGGGCTTCGCCGGGTCCGGGCGCCAGGCCGGCAGGGGAACCAGGCCCGGCGCGAGCAGTTCCCAGTCACCGAACCAGGCGAGGATGGCCTCGTCGCTGCGCCAGTGGCCCGAGCCGAGCTGCTCATGGAACACCCGCTGCATCTCGACGGTCTTGGCGCGCTGTTCGGACAGCTCCGGTTGCGGCATACGGAAGCTGGAGATGGCGAGATAGCTGCCCCGCGGCATCGCGTCACGAAGGTCGGCCATGATGCCGGATGGGTCCTCGTCGTCGTTGATGTGGTGCAGGACCGCCAGCAGAAGCAATCCCACTGGCTGACGGAAGTCGATGAACTCCCGGGTGCCGGGATGATCGAGGATCTCTGACGGCCGGCGCACGTCGGCGGCGACGACCTCGGTCGTGCGGGCGTCGGCGAGCAGGGCCTGCCCGTGGATGCAGACCACCGGATCGTTGTCGACGTACACGGTCCGCACCAGCGGGTTGATCTCGTGCGCGACCTCGTGCACGTTTCCCTGCGCGGGCAGGCCCGAGCCGATGTCGAGGATCTGGCTGATCCCCGCCTCGCGCACCAGGTAACGGACAACCCGGCGCAGGAAGGCCCGGTTGGCCTGGGCACCGACGGGCGCGTGGGGCGATACCCGCAGGGCAGACTGGACGACCTCGCGGTCGGCGGCGAAATTATCCTTTCCGCCCAGGAAAGCATCGTAGACACGGGCGATGTTCGGCGATTTCGCGTCGACGCCCTCGGGTGGGTACTTGCTGCGGCGGGAACGATCCTCTCTGGCCACTAAGGCCTCCAACGTTCAGAAAGCGGCCCCCCGGCCATAGGGTAACTTTAACGCGGGAGCGGGTTCGCGCGCTTGGCCGCGCGCCGCGCCGAGGGCGCCGTTCCCATCCGCGAACGGGTGCGAGGTGAGGTTCCCTGAGGGGCAGCCGGCTGGCCCCGGCATCAGCTGAGTGCCGCTGAGGTGCGGGTCACGGGCGTTGACGGGTGCCGCGGCGGCTGGGCCGGGGTCGATTGCGACGATGACGGCCTCATCGCGGTGCGGCTCGCACCCTCACTCGGGGAGTTGCTCACCGGCACGGCCGGCGACCAGGTGGTGGGGATCGACATGCCCCTTGGCCTGCTGGCCACCGGCTGGCGCACGGCCGACCGGGAGGTTCGGGCGCTGCTCGGCCCGCGCCGGAGCTCGATCTTCGCGATCCCGCCCGCTCCGGTGTGGCAGGCGCCCACCTACGCGGACGCGAACCAGTTGTGCCGCGAACTGACCGGGAACGGATTGAGCGCCCAGGCGTGGGGGTTGCGCCGCAAGCTGCTCGAGGCCGCCGAATACCGCCTGCGCGGCCGGCATCCGCTGTACGAAGTGCACCCGGAACTGTCGTTCCGTGCGATGGCAGGCGGGCCACTGCCGTACCCGAAGCACACCGCGGACGGCCATTCACAGCGGCGCGCTGTGCTCGCCGGAGTGGGCCTCGTGATCCCGGCCGATGACGCCCGGCGGCAGGTCGCGGTCGACGTGCTGGACGCGGCGGCCGTCGCGTGGACCGCCCGGCGCATCGCCGCCGGCCAGGCGCGCGTCATTCCCGATCCCCCGCAGACCGACGCCACCGGCCGCGACATCGCGATCCGCTACTAGGCCGAGCCTCCGCCCAGGCGTGACCGTGGGCCGTTTTACGCGGACTGCGCCGATTCCGGCACACGTTGGCGGCCGGGAGCCCGGGGGTGGCGAGAGCCGGCCGGGAGGCCGTGGAACCCTGGCGGGGTACGGACCGGCGAGCGGGCGGACACGGGCACGGAGCCAGGAGGACAGCGATGGCATTCACGGGACACGCGTTGACCAAGAAGGAAGCGGCGGAGGTCGTCCGCACGGCCAGGACGCAGCTGGGGCTGACCTGGGCCCAGCTCGCCGAGGCCGTCGGCCGGCCGGTGGCCTGGACCACGGCCGCGCTGCTGGGACAGCACCCGATGAGCGCGGGCGAGGCCGCGGCGGCCGCTTCGCTGCTCGAGCTGGACAAGGACGTCGAGCAGGCGCTGCGGCTGCAGCCCACCCGCGGCGCGCTCGACACTCCCGTTCCCACGGACCCAACCATCTACCGCTTCTACGAGGTGCTGCAGGTCTACGGCCCGACGATCAAGGAGCTCATCCACGAGCAGTTCGGCGACGGGATAATGAGCGCCATCAACTTCCGCCTCGACGTCCGCCGGGAGGCCGACCCGGCCGGTGACCGCGTGGTCGTGGTCCTCGACGGCAAGTTCCTGCCCTACCAGTGGTGAGCCGCCGGCCCTTATCCAGGTTGCGGTGCCACCGCGCGTGCGGAGCGTACGCGATGGCGCCATTGGGCTCGCTGGGACGTGGGCGATGGCGCATTTCGGCCCGCCCGCTTTACCCGTGAAGGCGCCATCACATGTACGCGGGTGCGCGATGTCAAATGGCAACACACCAACCCGGGCCCGGCGCCTGGTCATTAAGTGGACGGCTCAGCTGTGACGGCAACCGGCCAGCAAATGCGGGCGGTGTGACCAGAACCGCAGCCGGAGGAAAGCACCGCCAGCCAGGTTCCCATCGCCAAAGCGGATCATACCTTGCCAACACGCCGGTCAGCCTACCAGGATGGGGTTGCCAGTGATCAGTTCATCTCGGCATTTCTTAAACAGCCTATTAAGGACACAGCCGTCGCTAGCCCGCCCATCCCACAGGCCGCATATTTATTCGATGTGGCCGATCCGAACATTTGGGCCGCCCTCACTCGTGACCAGAGCGCAGAGGAGGCTCTTCACGCGATCGCCTATTCCTGGAACGAACTCGGGGCTGGGAATCTAGTTTCTCAGTCGACATCTACGCCCGGCACATCGCTACGTAGCAGCCTGCCCATGATCGGCAAAGCCTCCGTCGGTGGTCCGGGACACGTCGGTCGCGTAGACCACGGGGAAGGCTCGTGTCACCATGACGGCAGGTTAACGGGTGGGCCATCGGAAATGCGGGGGCATCACGCGGGCAGCGCGGTGAAGTCGGCGAAGTCGAAGCCGGGAGCCACGACGCAGCTGACCAGGACTTCCTGGGTGCTGGCCGGGCGGGCCGACTGCCAGCCGCCGGCCCGCACGACGTGCTGGGGGTGCTGGCCACCGGCCAGATCCGGTCCCAGGGTGACCACGGCCGGCTCGGCCGCCGGGCGCGGGCAGGCCCCGCCGAGGAGCAGGGTCAGCGGGCCGCCGGCGTGCTACAGCCACACCTCATCGGAACGCACCGTGTGCCAGCACGACTCCGGGCCCGGGAGCAGCAAAAAATAGATGGCGGTGGCGGCGGCCCGGTGCCCTGGGTAGCCGACCGGGGTGCAGGACGGCCCGGCCCGCCACGTCTCGCGGAACCAGCCGCCCTCGGGGTGCGGCATGAGGCCGAGGGCTTCGGCCGTGGACGGGCGCGGATCAAGCGAGATGTACCGCCCCGACGCGTCCCGCCGGGCGTACCGGACGTCGGTGACCGCGCTCATCTCGACCGGCCCGTACACGTGCGGGAACAGCGTTTCGGAAGCGACGCCGGGCGGCGGTGCCGGGTCCGCTGGTTCACGGCGCACCGGCGCGGACAGCCGCGACTCATCGAGCGCCAGGGCGACCAGCGGCTCCGGGGAAGCGGCGAACCGGTCGTTGGCGACCGCGAGCGTGACCGGCTCGTCCGGCGACGCGTGCACAAACGGCGCGGCGTCCTCCGTGCCGGGCACGAACGCGCTTGATCCAGCCGACTGCCAGCGCGACAGCGGCAGCAGATGCCAGATCACCGGGTCATGGTTTCCGCCTTTGCGCCCGTCCCAGCCGCGCGGCGGGCCTGGTCGATCGCCCTTATCTGGGTCAGCAGGATCACACACAGCACGATGGGCAGGAAAATGCCGGGCGAGAAGCCCGATTTGCTGTTCGCAGACAACGTCAGCCCGGCGACCGCCAGCAGGACGAAGAGGAACGCACCGATGACCGGGTAGGCGATGAGACCCCCCCGCCTGGTCGAGAAATTGCCCCATCGGCCGCCCCAGTGCAGCGGCACACGGGCCTCCGGCGGCAGCCTCATGGCGCCGTAGACGGATAGCAGGATCATCGCGATCAGTTCCGCCCCGCCGACCGTCAGCGCCGTGACCATGCCGCCCCCCTCCGCTGCCTCCGGACCTCTTTCCGGTACCTGAAACCTATCGCGTGTCCAGCGGGACCGGGAACCAGGCCGCCGGGTCGCCCGGCGCGGCGGTGAAGTCGTAGCGCAGCCCCGCCGCGGTGGCGGCGACCAGCGAGATGGACGTGGTGCCCCAGATCCGGCCGCCGCCGAGGTCACGCCGGACGATCAGCGCCCGCTCATCGTCCGGGCCGATGCCGTCGCCGTTGAGCAGGGGCAGCCAGTCCCCCCACGCGGCCGCGACCGGGGCCCCGGGCTCCGGGTGCGGCATCCGGGCCGCCTGCAACCGCGGCAGGAAATGGCCGATGCGGCCCAGTTCGTGTGCTCGCGCCGCCGCGGCCTGCTCAGCGGTCAGGCCGCCCGGCCCGGTATCCGGAGCCGCCGCAGCGTACTCGCCGCCCGCCGGGACGGGCCACAGGTCACTGGCCAGCCCGCTGTTCACCACCACGTGCAGGCCCGGGGCGAGCTCGCGCTCGGCCAACTGGTCGCCGTTCCAGCTCCACACCACGGCCCACCCCGGTTCCGCGACCAGCAGCCGGAACGGGTCGAAGGCCGCGAGGTCCGTGCGGGGCAGCTTGCCGTCCACCGCCGCGTCGAGCGGCAGCACACCCCGGGACCGCCGGGATGTGGGGGCAGCCATCCGCCCGTGCCCGTTCAGCACGCACGCCATCCGCCGCATGGCCGGCGCGACCGTGAGCCAGGTCCCGCCGGCCAGCAGATCCCGCCCGCCGATCACACCGGGCCGGTCCGGCCAGTACCGTCCCGGCGGCTGCCAGGCGCGGCTGGCGAACTCGTCGCGGACCCCGGCCAGCAGGATCGTTCCGTCCGGCCCGAGGCCGAGAATCGCGGTGCACATGCCCTTATTCCAGCAGAACGGGCCAGGCCGGGCGCTCACCGCCCATGCGGCGTTCCCCCGGCGGGAGTACCGGCCCCCTTCCCGGACCGGGGCCGGCCCGGGAAGGCCGACTGGCGCTCCGGCCGTGATGGTTGCCGATCGTGCACGACCGGAAGGAAGTGCCCGTGCCCTCTTCGCACGGCACCCGCCTCGGCGCCGACGGCGAGCTCGAGGTGACCTGGGTCAGCTCGCCAGCCGCCTGATCCGCTCGGCGGGGCGCTGGGCCCGCCCGGCCCGCTGAGCGCGCCAGGCGGCCTCCGCCTGGCCCATCGGCGTGGACGGCGGCCCCTGGACGAACGGCCAGATCTCCTCGGCGATCCCGCGCCAGTCGGCCGTCGCGGTCAGATCTCCCAGCAGGGCGAACACGCCGAGGTTGATCCGCTGCAGGATCACGTAGGACCGTGGCACCTGCGCGTACGGGGCGATCGGGCTGCGGACGTCGAAGAACCGGCGCACCACGGCGGACGAGTAGTCCCCGGTGATGGTCAGCTTGCCGGGCTTGCGGATGGTGCCGTAGAAGACGGCCAGGTGATCGACGATCACGTCGGTGCTCAGCGGCGCCCCCGGCTGGAGGAAACCGGCGTCCTCCAGGCTCCGGCGGAACGCCTCCGGGTCGTTGTCGACGCACAGGTCGCGAGCCATGTCCATGAGCGGGCGCAGCTCGGCCGGGGTGAAGTACTTGACCAGCCCGAAGTCGAGGAAGGTCACCTTGCCGCCGCCGTGGAACAGGTAGTTGCCCGGATGCGGGTCACCGTTGAACGCGCGCATGTCGTACAGGCTGCGGAAGACGAACCGGTAGATCGTCTCGGCGGCCAGATCGCGTTCGTGCTGGGGCCAGCCGGCCAGCTCGGCGAAACGCGATCCGGTGGCCAGGTCGCTGGTGACCACCCGGCGGGTGGACAGCTCGCTGACGATCTTCGGCACACCGATGGTGGGGTGGCCGTCGTAGTACTCCGCGAACAGTTGCTGGTTAGCCGCCTCGCGACGATAGTCCAGCTCCTCGACGATCCGCTCGCGCAGCTCGGTCAGGAGGGAGTCGACGTCCTGGCCGGGCGCGATGATGCGGAGCATCCGGCGCAGCAGGGACACGTTGCCCAGGTCGGCCGCGATGGTCTCGGCGATCCCGGGGTACTGCACCTTGACCGCGACGGCCCGGCCGTCGCGGGTGATGGCCCGGTGCACCTGCCCGATCGACGCGGCGGCGATGGGCTCGGGGTCCCATTCGGCGAAGACCCGCTCGGGCGGCATCCCCAGTTCTTCCTCGATCACGCCGGCGGCCAGCCCGGCGCTCATCGGGGGCACGCTGTCCTGGAGCCGGCCGAGCGTCCGGCGCGCCTCCGGCGGCAGGCCGTCGTCGACGTAACTGGCCATCTGGCCCAGCTTCATCAGCACGCCTTTCATCGCCCCCAGGGTGGTGGCGACGTCTTCGGCGGTCTGCAGGGCCAGGTCGTTGCGCAGCTGCTGGCGGTTCTCACCGGCCAGCATGAACAGGCGCGGCGCGTTCCCGGCGTAACGTGCGCCGCCGCGCAC
Organism: uncultured Actinomycetes bacterium; assembly: GCA_963805255.1. Lineage (GTDB taxonomy): Bacteria > Actinomycetota > Actinomycetes > Streptosporangiales > Streptosporangiaceae > Bog-532. Next base: position 208,744 of record CAWDTK010000019.1, on the reverse strand, counting down.
GGTCAGCTGAAGGGCCGCGAGGCCACGGTTCAGGCGGAGGCCGCCGACGCGCCGCAGCACAACCGTGACGGTAGCCACCAGGCCGAGGGTCAGCACGGCGAGGATGGCCTTCTTCACGCGGCCCGCGCCGCCCGCATCCGCAGGGCCAGCCGCTGCCGGGCCTCGAGCACGCCGGGCTCGCCGAGAATCACGGTGTCGAGCACGCCGAGGGCCTGGCGGATCTCCGTCCGGCGGGCGCCGGTCAGCGGCCCGGGCATCTCGTAGCCGTACATGTCGCGAGCCCAGCCGGGCAGCGCCGCGATCGTGCCCGCCCGGATGTCCTGCCAGATCCCGGCGACGTCGGGGTCCAGGCCCGGCGGATCGAGCAGGTAGGTCATCGATTCGCGGGCGGCGGGCGTGCCGCGCAGCTCCGGGCGGACCGATTCGAGATAGCGGTCAAGGGCGGCGACGCTGGCCGGGACCATGGCGGCCGGCACGCCGACGAGCTCGGCGGCCGCGACCATCTCCGCGACGTAGCGGTCGGCGTCGGCGGCGGACAGCGGCGTGCCGAACAACCGGGCGGCCGCGATCGCGGAATCGACGAAGGCGGCGTGCACCCACAGCAGCAGGGCTGGATCGCCCGCCGCGTAGGGCTGGCCGGTCACCGAGTCCACGCCGCGGACGTGCTCGTGGATGCGGCGGACCCGCGCCGAGGCCCGTTCGGCCGTGGCTTTGTCGCCCACGCTGACCGTGGTCACGTAGGAGGACGTCGCGGCGAACCGTCCGACGGGGTCGGCGCGCCAGTCGCTGTGCTGGCCGACCCCGGCCATGGCCAGCGGGTGCAGCGCCTGGATCATCAGCGACCGCAGCCCGCTGATGGGTCCGGACAGGTCGGTGCTGAGCCGCCAGGTGACGCTGCCCGGGCCGAAGAAACCGTCGTCGGCCGGATGTTCCGGCACGCTGGACGCGTACGCGGCTGCCGAACGCTCCACCAGCCCGGACACGTCGGCGTACGAATCAGCCACCATTCTCCCCCGCGCATAACGACAACGTCACATGACCAACGTACCCCTTGGTACGCAGGGGAAATGAACGCGGGTACCGGAACTCGCGAACCGCGGGCGGCGCTGGCCGCCGAGCGGGTGAGCACGCTGGAACGGCTCGCGGGGCTGGAGCGGGAGTTCGCCGGCATCGCCGAGTCGTCCGCCTCGGCCAGCACCGATGACGAGCACGACCCGGCGGGGGCCACGATCGCCTTCGAGCGCCAGCACGTGCCCCGTGGCCCGATGAGCCGCTCTTCACCTTCCTCCCGCGGAGCTGAGCCTATGGCGACGTATCTCCCGCGGAGCTGAGCCCGCGCCGGCGCCGGCTACGCGCTGGCGTTCGTGGGCGAGCTCGAGCAGGCCCGGCACCAGCGGGAGCGCTGCACGGTCGCGTACTGAGTGCCTCCTAGCCTCCCCCGGCCCGCTCCCCTAGCATGATTCACATGAGCCCGCTGACGGGGGTGCTGCGCGAGGCGTGGGCGACGTACAAGGCCTACGCCGCACACTTCCTGCTGATTGCCTTTGCCGTCTACCTGGTCGCGGCGGCCATCGCCGCGCTGCTGTCCGCGGTCGCCGGGCTGCCGGGCAACGCCGCCGCATCGGTCATCGACCTGTTCTGCATGTTCCTGCTGCAGGCCGCGCTGGTGAAGGCGGTGCAGGACGTCCGCGACGGCCGGGTCGACCTCGACCTGCGCGGCACATTGTCGGCGGCCGTGCCGTACGTGCTGCCCGTGGCGGCCGCGTCGATCCTGGCCGCGATCGCGATCGCGATCGGGTTCGCGCTCATCATCGTGCCCGGTCTGATCCTGCTGACGTTCTGGTCGCTGATCGTGCCGTCCATCGTGATCGGTGAAACGCCCGCCATGGCCTCGTTCGGCCATAGCTGGCGCACCGTGCGGGGATTCGCCTGGAGCGTTTTCGGCACCTACGTCGTGGTATTCCTGATCCTGATCGCCGTGCGGATCCTGCTGTCGATCATCTTCTCAGTGCTGCCGCTCCCGGCCCGGAGCTTCATCGCCAACATCGTCCCCGGCACGCTGATCGCCCCGTTCATCGCGATCGTGGTGAGCTTGGTCTACTACCGGCTGACCGCGGCGCACGCGAACCAGGGCCCGCCGCCCGGCTACCCGCCTCCCGGCCACCCGTCCGCCGGGTACCCGCCGTCGGCGGACTACCCGCCGCCCGCTCCGCCGCCCACATAGGCCAGCCAGTCGGGGCGGGGTTTTCCGCAGGATATCGGCCCCGACCGCCGACCCGCGCGTTGCCGGGCCGGACGCCAGCTGGGCTCTGAAATCACCCGATCCAAGGGGCCAGGAACCGGCGGTAGGGGCGGGGGCTGGCGCAATGGCGTGGCCTGGGGTTAGGTCCGGCAGCCACTTCTCCCCGGCTTTCGCCCTGCGGGCCGGCGCACTGCGGTGACCGTGGCCAGGTCGCTCCGTTTCCAGCCCCCGCCGCCTCGAACCGTGCATGCGGTTCTCCCGCGGCGTCGTTCAGTTCCAGCAGCCCGCCCGGACCGAACATACTGGGCTTGGTGTGGTCAAAGCCGTTGTCCAGAGTGATCAGCGCGTGCGGCGGGCCGGCTCCCGGCTAGTTCCGTTCGGCCGTCCGGGAACCGGCGGGTCAGTAGGCTGGCGGCCCAGGGCATCACGCACATCCGGGGAGTGAACCGCGGTGAGAAGGAAGCTCTGGGCCTGCGCCGTCGTCGTGGCGCTGGCCCTGGTGGCCGGGTGTTCGGCGGGCGCGCGGGCCGGGCACGGTCTGCACGGTGCCACCGGCCGGCTCGCCTACTGGAACCGGGGCCGGCTGGTCGCGGCGCTGCCGTACGGGACCGGGCAGGGGCGGGTGCCGCGGCCGGGGCAGCCGGCGAGCCCGCACACGGCCGGGACGCGGGCCGCGCTGCATGTCGGGGCGCTGTTCGAGCAGGACGCGAGCGGCAACCACTTCTGCACGGCGAGCGTGGTGTCCAGCCCGGGGAAGGACCTGCTGATCACCGCGGCGCATTGCATCAACGGCGGCCGGGGAGGCAGCGGGTACAAGAGCAATATCGTCTTCATCCCCGGCTACCGGGACGGGCACGAACCGTTCGGCGTCTGGACACCCGGACGGCTGCTCGTCGCCCCGCAGTGGGCGAACTCCTCCGACCCCAACTTCGACGTCGGCTTCGTCGTGCTCCAGCCGCACGACGGCAAGAACATCGAGCAGGTTCTCGGCGCCAGCCAGCTCGGGACTGACGCCCGGTATCGGTACCTGGTGCACGTCACCGGTTACCCGGACAGCGCTAACTCCCCCATCAGCTGTGTGAACTGGACCTCACGGCAGAGCGCCACCCAGCTGCGGTTCGAGTGCGCCGGGTACACCGGGGGGACCAGCGGCAGCCCGTGGGTGACCCGTTTCAATGTCCGCTCGCGGACCGGGACCATCGTGGGCGTCATCGGGGGGTACCAGGAGGGCGGCGACACCCCGTCCGTGTCCTACAGCGTCCACTTCGGCCCTGGTATCCAGCAGCTTTACCAGCAGGCCGCCGCAGCTTCACCAGCAGGCCGCCGCGGCCGAGACCACCAGCACTCAGCAGTAGAACACTGGACATCCAGCCCCGCCCGTCACAGGCTTGAACTGCAAGCGCACCGATGCTGTACGACGCCGGCCAGCTCGAGCTCGACGAGCTCGTCACCACCCGCTGCACCCTGGACCAGGTCAACGAGGGCTACCAGGACCTGCGCGACGGGAAGAACATCCGCGGCGTCATCGGCTACGGCACCCATTGACGGAAGTCTTCCGCTGGCTACGGCCTTCGCGGCGGCGAAGGCAGGCTGTCCTGGTGGGTGGCGGCTATCCGGTGAGGCGGTTCAGGTTGATGGCGTTGGCCATCGCGGCGTACCCGGCGTCGTTGGGGTGCAGCCCGTCTCCGCTGTCATCGGCCGGGTTGAGGTAGTTTGGTGCGTTCGGCTCCCCGACCGCGCGGGCGAAGTCGACGACGCCGTTGAACGCGCCGCTGGTGCGGATCCAGTGGTTAACGGCCTGCCATTTGGCCTGTCCCTCGATCGACCAGAACCACGCGCTCCCGAACGGGGTCATCGTGGCGCCGAAGATCCTGATTCCGTGCGAGTGCGCCTCGGCGATCATCTTCCGGTACCCGCCGATGATCTGGGCCGCGCTGACGTTGGTGTTCGGCGCCTGGCAGCCGATATTGGCGTCCTCGCTGTAGCCGATGTCGTTGATGCCCTCGAGCACGATCACGGCCCGCACGCCGGGCTGGTCGAGGACGTCGCGGCTGAACCGGGCCACGGCGCTCTGCCCGAAACACGCCGAGTTGTTCAGGACCCGGTTCCCGCCGATTGCCTCATCGATGACGCCCGGGGCCTGGTTCCCGTACTGGCTGTCGAGCCGGCGGGCCAGAAAGTTCGGCCAGCGGTCGTTGACGTCGTTCGGCCGATCCGATCCCGTCGGTGATCGAGTCGCCGTACCCGACCACCACGCCCGCCCGCTTGTAGGCGCCCCGCACCTCCACGCCGTCGAGGAAGTACCACGAGGTGGTCTGGACCGGAAACGCCGCATCGCTCGTGTCGCTGACGTGGTTGCCGGTCGCGATGTAGTTGTTCTGCTGGGCGAAGAAGTGGTACGTGGCGGGCCCGGTGCGGTCCGGCAGGTAGATGGACACCGCGATGTCCTCAAGCGGGGAGACGGACATCGGCACGGGGTCGCTGAGCACCTCCTGGCCCACGGGGACCACCACCGGGGTGCTGTTGCCGAACTTCACCGGGAAGGGGGGGCCGCTCAGGTTTCCCCCGCTCGCGATCTCTCCCACGCTGGCCCGGCCGATGTCCAGCGGCCGGGTGCCGAACAGGTTGCTCAGCCGGATCCGGATTTCACTGCCGCCGATACTGGTGAAAACGACGTTGCGGATGGTGGTGCCGGTGAAGCCGGCCGTGGCCCGGTTGATCACCTCGCGGGTGGGCTTCATCGGCGCCGCGGCCCAGGTCTCCACCCATCCCGAACTGCTCGCGGAGGCCGTCGGCTGCTTCGGCGCGAGAACGACCGCGGTCCCTGCCGCCAGCGCCGCCGCAGCGACGAAAAGGCCGCTGCGCCGCAGGGCACCGCGAAGCGGGATCATTCGGTTTCGCTCCTCCTGGCGAGACGGGTGACCATACGCGTGAACCACTTATGCCGGCCTGGGCCTTGACGATCTCGGCGGGCCGCTCACCCGGCGGCAGGGCGCGGCCGGCCAGTTGACCGGGGCGTTCATGCCCTAGCCGCGCTCGATGATGCCGCGGACGAACATGGCCTGCCCGGCGTGCTGCAAACCGTCGGAGATCACGCTGACCAGCCGCACGGCAAGGGTCACCGGCGGGGTCCAGTTCTTGTCGACGACCCGGGTCATGTCGTCGTCGCTGAGGTCCGTTACGAAGCGGATGGCCTGCTCGTACACGGCGTCGAAGTACCCGGTGAGGATCTCGCCGGACTTCACCTGGACGGCGGCCACGTCGTCGCCGCCATGACCGTAACCGGTGGCGCGCGGGCCGAACGGCAGGCCGAACCGCTCGATCCAGCGGCCGGCGATCCAGACCTGTTCCTTGCTGGACGCGCCGGCGACGTGGTCATCGGTGATCCGGCTCAGGTGCCAGACGAGCCACGCGATCGAATTCGCCGAGCCGTTCACCCGGAACGCCAGTTCCTCAGGCGTCAGGCCGTCAACGGCGTTGTGCACCACGTCGTGAATCCGGCCGAACGCATCAGTCAGCAGATCACCGCTAGTCATCAGATGCCCTTCTTCGGTTACGCCGGAATGGCTGCCGCCAGAAAATCTACGTGACCGGCTCCTGCCCGCCGAGGGCGGGAGCCGGTCACGTAATAGCGTGCGCGGTATTCTTGCTGGGCTGGGTGGCTCTTGCTGGGCCCGGAAGGCCGGCGCTCAGGCCGGGGTGCCGGATTCGGTCCACCGCCGGAACACATCGACCTGCGCGCCCGGCCAGGCGCCGTCGCAGGGCATGGTGCCGTTGCCGAGCCGGCCGAGAATGCCGGCGGCGTGCGCCCGCACGTCGTCATAGGACCACAGATCGAAGGCGAACTGCATGGACTGCCGGTCCTTGGCCCGGAACATCGGCTTGATGTGCGCGGCGAAGCTCACCGGCTCGCCCGGCCCGGGCAGGCTGACCGGCGGCTCGGGTCCCGCGTCCGTGGCGGCGGCCGCCGGCGTGGTGGCGGGCGGGCCGGCCGCGGTCCAGCCCCAGGCCCGCACCTTCCGGTCCCCGTGCGCGCCTGCGGCGCTGTCCCCCTGGGCGCCTGCGGCGCCGCGGGCAAGGGCGGCCTGGGCGTCCCACGCGAGGAACGCGCCCAGCGCGGCGCGGAACTCGGCGTCGGCCGGCAGGCCGGCTTCACCGGCCGCCTGACTGGCCAGCGTGATCCACCGGGCGCGCTGTTCCCCGGTGAAGTCCTGCTCCGCTTGCGGCTTCCCGGCGGACTCTCCCGCTCCCGGAACCTCACCGGCCGGAGCGCCCTCGGCCCGGCCCGGGGCGGGCGGGCCGCCGAACGCCGCGCCGATCCGCGCCGCCTCCCGCTGCGGATAACCGGGCGGAACGTCCGCGAACAGGGGCGCCAGCAGCCCATCGGCGGGCACGTGCTTCTCGTAGAGCAGCCGGGTCATCCGGGTCAGGGCGGGCAGGCCGCCGGCCCACTCGAACAGGCTCGGCTCGCGCCCGCCCGCGCGCTCCGGATCGGTGAAGCCGATGTACCAGTGCATTCCGCTGCAGAACGGCTTGTTCTGGGAGTGCCCGCACCGGCAGAGCGCGTAGTGCTCGCGGGAGGAACCTTCGGCCCGGGCGACGTCCCCGCCGCCGTCGCCGGTGAGGGCGATGCGCCCGGTGATCCGGTACGGGCCGTCCTGGGTGATCTCGATGGCCGGCTCGCGGCGGTCGTGCCAGTCGGCAAGCTCGCGCTCCTCCGGCCCGGCGGGCTCAGCGGGCCCGGCGGGCTCAGCGGGCTCGGCGAAGGCCAGGCTCAGCGCGCCGGACGGGCAGTCACGCACGGCCCGGATGATCTCGTCCATCCGCCCGCCGCCCGGCGCGACGAACGGCTCCTGGCTGGTCCGGAACACCGTGCTCAGCCGGTCGCTGCAAAGGCCCGAGTGCTGGCAGATGCCGCGGTTGTCGAAGATCGTGACCTGCTCGCCGTGGTAAGTGCCGCGCTGGTCCCGGACCCGGTTCGGGTCCTTCGCGCCGGTGAATCCGTTGCTGGCGTGCGAGCCGTCGCAGAACGGCTTGCGGGCCGAACCGCCACAGCGGCAGAGGGCCACCTGGGGCGGCACCGTCAGCGGCTGGCCGAGGTGGGTGGAGTAGTTCGGCACGTTGGTGACCAGGTAGGGGCCGCCCCGCGCGATCTGGATGCTCACGGGCAGGCTGCCCTGGAGTTCCCGCAATACGGGGGCGCGGCCCGCGGCCGGGGCGGCCACGCACGCGATGTCCTGGAGCGCCGCGACGGCTTCGGCCAGCTCGGGCGGCACACCGCCGGCGCCATGCAGCCGGACGCGCAGCTTCGTCGCTGCCAGCGTCGCCTGCCAGAGCAGCTTGCCGACGGACGCGGCCTCCGGGGCGGATGCGTCATCCGGGGCGGCTGGGACTGATAGCGCCGACTGGCCGACGGGGGTCGCCGAGGTGAATGTGGCGGGTGGGGCCGACTGGCCGACGAGGGCGGCCGGGGTGGACGCGGCGGGTGATCCGGGATCGCTTCCGGCGGCGGGTGCGGAGCGGCGCAGGACGTCGGCCAGCGGCCGCAGCACGCTGTCGACCAGCCGAGGCGCCGCCCAGGTAAATGCCGGATCTTGAGATGCCGAACGGGCCAGCCGTTCGACGATCTCCTGCGTGTGGTCGAACACCTCGGCGGTGCCGACGGCCACGTCGGTGTCCAGGGTCGCATCAAGCCTCGTTCGGCCAAATTCATCCGCGCGGGCCAGCAGCGTCCCCGCGTCGGACCCGGCCGGCGCGTCGGATCCGGGGGCGGATCCGGGCGCGGCACCCTCGGCCGGGGGGCGGGAGTGCGGGTCGGACGCGGGCAGGTGCGCGGAGAGAGCCTGCGCGATGCCGGCCAGGGCGGCGCCGACCGGCTGCAGCGGCGCCGAAAGGTCCCGGGCCTGGCTTGCTCCGGCCTGGCCTTCACTGCGCTGGCTTTCCCGGGGCTGGCTTTCCCGGGGCTGGCTTTCCCGGGGCTGGCTTTCCCGGGGCTGGCTTTCCCGGGGCTGGCTTTCCCGGGGCTGGCTTTCCCGTGGCTGGCCGGCCACGATCTGCTGGCAGAATTCGGCGGCCACGTCGAGGCGCTCGGTGAGCAGCGCCCACGCCGCGTCCCGATGCGGCAGCAGGTAGTCGCTCTCGTAGAACAGCTCGAAGCTCGGCCCGGCGTTCACGCCCGGGTAGCTGGGACCCGCCGGGAGGGTGGTGATCAGATCACCGAGCGGCTTTATGACCTGGAACATCAGGGCTATGGTCGCGTCCGAGAGCGCCTTCAGCTGGGCGTCGGTCTCATCGGTGTGCGCGAAGAAGCGCTCCAGGATCTGCAGCAGGATCTCGTAGGCCACGTTGAACAGGTCCATGACCTTGACGGTGACCGGATCGTCCGCCAGCGGGACGTCGACGTCGCGGTCGCACGGCCGGACGTTGACCGGGAGCACCGGGCGATTCGGCATCAGGCCGCGGTTCGCCTCGCGCGCCCGCTCGAACTCGTCCAGGATCTCGACGAACTGGCCGAAGTGAGCGTCTTCCCAGTGCCCGCGCGGGCCCTCACCCTGCTCGAGGATCTCGTCGATGGCGCGCTGCGCGGAGGCCAGGCCGGTCACCGGGACCAGTTCGGGCCAGCCGAAGTACTCCTGGGTCGCCTGGGCCCGCGGCGGCCCGACGAACAGCCACTTCTCGCCATACTTCGCACACAGATGCGCGAAACCCGCCTCGATCGACCGGTACATGTGCCCGACCGTCGCGAAGTCCTGCCCGCGCGGCACGATGTCGCTGGCCAGCATGTGCGGCACCGCGCGGCCGAACGCGGCGAGCCCGTCGGCGTCGTGCAGGTCCATGCCCTCGGGGCGCTCGAGGAACATGAAGTGCCGCAGCGCCTGCTCCCCGAACGGCAGCAGCGCCAGATGAACCCCCGCGGGATAGTGACTGGCCGGGTGGGGGAAGTTCGGCCGGGACAGGTGCGGTGCGGCGCCCACCGCGGACAGCAGGTTCTGGACCAGCGCAAGGTGCAGCATCTCCTGCGTGGCGACGTGCGAGACGACCTTGCGCCAGCGCCGGGTGGCGGCCAGCTCCTCGTCGGTGAGGTCCTCGCCCTCCTCCTGCTTGATGGTGAACGCCGCGAACAGGTACTGGCACATGATGCCGTGCTCCAGCTCGGCGGCCTCGCACAGCATGTAGATGAGCGCCTCGCGGTGCTCGATCACGAACGGCGCCTCGGGCGGTGCCAGCCCGCCACGGGTGGCGATGACCTGGGCCAGCCGTCCCCGCTCGGTGGTGGGCGGCGCGGCCCTCCCGGTGGCGGGCGGCGCGGCCCTCCCGGTGGTGGGCGGCGTAGCGGGCGCTTCGTCGTGGCCGGTCATGTTGTGCCCCCGTCCGGGTCGGTATGGCCTGCTGTCAGTTTCGCTGTCTTGTGCCCGGTTTGCCGGCGGCCTATGGCCGACTTCGCGGGCGGCTTAATACCTGGTCCGGCCGACGGGGCGGCGGTTACGATGTGCGCACATGAACGTCGAGTTGCGGCATCTCCGGTATTTCGTGGCCGTGGCCGAGGAAGCGAGTTTCACCTCTGCGGCGCGCCGGGTTCACGTTGCCCAGCAGGTGCTCAGCACGCAGATCCGGCAGCTCGAGGAGTCGGTCGGCGTCCAGCTGCTGGAGCGGACCAGCCGGGGCGTGCTGCTCACGGCGGCCGGGGACGCCTTCCTCGACACCGCCCGCAAAACGCTGGCCTCGCTCGACCGCGGTGTCACCGCGGCGCGCAACGCCGCCCGCGCCACGCCTGGCCGGCTGCCGGTCGGGCTGAGCCTGGCCGCCAGCGGGGAGATCCGGACCGCGCTGCTGGCCGCGTTCCAGCGGGCCTACCCGCACGTCGAAGTGGAGCTGAGGACGTTCGACCTGACTCAGCCGGCCGCCGGGCTGCTCGACCACAGCACCGACGTCGCGCTCGTCCGGCCACCGGTCGCCGCGCCCGGCCTGTCACTGGAGCCGCTGGAGGATGAGCCGCGGGTGTTCGTGCTGCCGTCGGGCCATTCCCTCGCGGGCCGCGGCCAGCTCACCCTGGCCGACGCGGCCGGGATGCGCTGGATCGCCACCTCGCCCGCCACGGACGGCTGTGACCCGATGAGCTGGCGGGACGCCTGGCTCCTGGTCCCGCGTCCCGGAGGGGATCAGCCGGTCATCGGCGGGGTGGCCCGGACGATCGAGGAGATGCGGGAGCTGATCGCCACCGGCCGGGGCATCGGGCTGTGCCCGGCGTCGGCCGAGCAGTTCAATCCCCGGCCCGGGGTCACGTTCGTGGTGAGCAAGGACGCGCCGTCCGCGGCCATCTGCGTCGCGTGGCGGACCGGCGACCGGCGGGCGGAGGTCCGGTCGTTCGTGGAGATCGCCCTGGCGACGGCACACCGCCGGCCCGCGTGAGGGACGACCGGGGCTCACTGGCCGACGGCGCGGAGGGCGGCCTCCGCGATGCGGCGATCCTCGGCGCCGGTCATCGCCCCCGCCACCCCGATCGCGCCCGCGACCGTGCCGTCCGCCAGCACCGGGAGGCCGCCGGCGAGCAGCCCCAGACCGGGGCGGGCGCTGAAATACATCACGGCCGCGCCGTCCGCCTCGATGGCGGCGTAGAAGTCATCCGGCGGCATGCCGATCGCGGCCGCCGAATAGGCCTTGTTGAGCGCCGTCTGCACGCTGACCAGCGGCGCACCATCCATCCGGCACAGTTCCTTGAGCACGCCGGACTCGTCCACGGCGACCACGGTCACGTTTACCGACATGGCCGACGCCTCGGCCGCCGCCGCGTCCACCATCCGCCGTGACAGCGCGGTGGCCAGCGTCGGGCGCATCGCCCAGGTCCCCGAATCCGTGGTCATCGCGGCGCCTCCCAGAGCAGCTTTATGTCGTGTCTATCCTCGGTGGGTGGGTCCGGCCGCGCGCCAACACTTAACGCGGATATGGCCACAGCCCGCACCTGTGGCTGTCCCGGTCCGGCCCGTTCGGTATCCGATGGGCCCGCAACCGGCGCGGGGCACGCGCGGGTCAGGTACTTGCCGGCGCCGGGCCACGGGACATCCCGGCTTCGGGCATAGTTGGCCGGTGCGGGGCAGCCATCCGGAGGGGCCAAACCCGCCGGAACAGGAGGAGCGGTGGTAGCGGCACGGACGCGGATCCTGCTGGTGTCGGGCAGCACGCGCGGCGGCTCGGCGAACACGGCGGCGCTGCGCACCATGCGGGCCGTCGCGGCACGGCCGGTGACCGCGGTTCTTTACGAGGGGCTCAGCAGCCTGCCCGCGTTCAATCCCGACGACGACCGCGAGCCGCTGCCCGCGGCGGCCGGGGAGCTTCGGCAGCAGATCGCGGCGGCGGACGCCGTGGTGTTCTGCACGCCCGAGTACGCGGGCAGCCTGCCCGGGAGCTTCAAGAACCTGCTCGACTGGACCGTCGGCGGCGGCGAGATGTACGGCAAGCCGACCGCGTGGATCAACGTGGCCGCCCCGGGGCGGGGCGCGGGCGCCGAACAGTCACTGGCCAGCGTGCTCGGCTACATCGGGGCGGCCGCCATCGAGAAGGCGTGCCGCCGGATCACCCTGCCCAGGCAGGCGGTGGGGCCGGACGGCCTGGTCAGCGAGCCTGGTTTCCGCGCCGAAGCCGCCCGGGTGCTGGACGACATCGTGACCGCGGTCAGCTAGGGCAAACGGGCCACCGCGGGCGCTGTCAGGCGGGGACCGCCGGACCACCGGACGCGGTCAGGCGGGGACCGCCGGACCACCGGACGCGGTCAGGCGGGGACCGCCGGACCACCGGACGCGGTCAGGCGGGGCTGCCGGTAGCCGCCGCGGCGAAGACCCGCATGGACGGGAACTCCCAGTCCGGGGTGACGCCGTTGGCCGGGGCCGGGGTGGCGCCCCAGCCGGGCCGGTCGTGGCGGCGGTTGATCCAGACGGTGGGCAGGCCCGCCTGCTGTGCCGGCACGTGATCGTGGAACAGGCTCTGGGCGACGTGCAGCAGCCGGCCCTTCCCCGCCCCGAGCCGTTCCGCCTCGGCCAGCAGGGCCGTGAAGTTGCGCGGCGAGGGCTTATAGGAGCCGATGTCCTGGGCGGTCAGGATGCTGGTGAAGGTCACCCCGAGCCGGCGGTTGCTCGCCGCGAACGAGTCCCTGTCCACGTTGGACAGGATGATGAGCTTGTAGCGCTCGCCCAGCGCGGTGAGCGCGTCGCGGGAGTCGCCGAACGCCGGCCAGTCCGGCACGGACCGGCCGAGCCGCTGCGCATCCTCCTCAGTGACCTCCGCGCCGAGTTCGCCGCCGAGGTCGCGCAGGCTGCGGGCGAGGATGAGCGGGTACGGATCACCGGGACGTTCGGCTTCGGCGCGGGCTTCGTGGCCGGAAAAGGCGGTCAGCAGAGCCTCGCCGGTGATGTCGAGGCCCCGGGACCGCGCCCACGGGCCGAGCACGGCCGCGATCCCGGCCTCCCAGTCGATCAGGGTCCCGTAGCAGTCGAAGCTGAGCGCGTCGAAGCCGGCCAGGTCCATGATCGCTCCTACGGCTTGTCGGCCGGCAGCTCGTCCCGGTCGGTCGCGGGATGCTCCACCAGAGCCAGGATCCGGCTGGCCATGAATCGCGCCGTGCGTACCGGCGTCCCATTCCGGGTCACCTCGCTCACCTCGACCACGCCCCGCCGGTTGGCGATGTCCACCCGGCGGCCGGCCTTGGTCGCGATCACCTCGTAGGCCCTGGCACCCTCGCCCGCGTCGATCACGATCTCGACCCGGTCACCCTTCACGCCGCCTCCAGCAGGACCCGCAGGGACCGAACTTCGATTCGATTTTTACCCTAACGCCCGGACCGAAAACGGCTCTGCGACCGCAAGGGGCGAAGGGTGAGCGCCAGGAAAGTTACGGCCGGGTCTCAGTTGCAGGTGGAACGAGGCCCGAGTCACCCGCGAGGGCTGCCAAGCGACCGGAGCCGGCCCCGGCCGGTGCGGCAAGACCGGGGCCGGCCACACGGTCAGCGCGGCGCGGCTACCTGGTTAGCGGGGCGCCGGCTACCTGGCCAGGGCCGGGAGCCTGGTCAGCGCGACGTCGATCCGGTCCTGCGGGAGCCCGAAATCGTCCATCTCGCCGGACAGATACCGCTGGTAGGCGGACATGTCGAAGTGGCCGTGACCGCACAGCGCGGTGAGGATGACCTTCTCTTCGCCGGTCTCGGCGCAGCGCTTGGCTTCCTCGACGACCTCGGCGAGCGCGTGCGCCGGCTCCGGCGCGGGCACGATTCCCTCGGTGCGTGCGAAGGTCACGCCCGCGGCGAAGCATTCCCGCTGCGGCTTGGCGACCGCCTCGAACAGGCCCAGCTCGTAGGCGTGCGACAGCAGCGGCGACATGCCGTGGTAGCGGAGCCCGCCGGCGTGGATCGGGTCGGGAACGAAGTCGTGGCCCAGCGTGTGCATCTTCAGCAGCGGGGTGAACCCTGCGGTGTCGCCGAAGTCATAGGCGTAACGGCCGCGAGTGAACGAGGGGCAGGCGGCCGGGCTCGACGGCCCGGATGACCGGGTTGATCCGGCCGGCCAGCTTCTCCCGGAGGAACGGGAAGAACAGGCCGGCGAAGTTCGACCCGCCGCCGGTGCACCCCACGATCAGGTCGGGCCCGGTCTCGCCGGCCGCCTGGAACTGGTTGACGGCCTCTTCGCCGATGACCGTCTGGTGCAGCAGGACGTGGTTGAGCACGCTGCCCAGCGCGTAACGCGTGTCAGGAGTGCCCCCGGCGACCTCCACGGCCTCGCTGATCGCGATGCCGAGGCTGCCGGGTGAGTCCGGGTCGTCGGCCAGCACCTTGGCGCCGGAGGTGGTCTGCACCGACGGGCTGGCGTGCACGGTGGCGCCCCAGGTCTCCATCAGCGTCCGGCGGTAGGGCTTCTGGTCGTAGGAGGCCCGCACCATCCAGATCTCGCACGCCACCCCGAACTGCGCGGATGCGAAGGCAAGCGCGCTGCCCCACTGCCCGGCGCCGGTCTCGGTGGTGAGCCGCCGGGTGCCCTCGGTCGCGTTGTAGTACGCCTGCGGCACGGCGGTGTTCGGCTTGTGGGATCCGGCCGGGGACACGCCCTCGTACTTGTAGTAGATGCGGGCGGGGGTGTTCAGCGCCTTCTCCAGCCGCCAGGCCCGGTACAGCGGAGTTGGCCGCCACAGCCGGTAGACGTCCAGCACCTCGTCGGGGATCGGCACGTAGGAGTCCGCCGTGACTTCCTGGGCGATCAGCGCCATCGGGAACAGCGGCGCCAGATCTTCCGGGCCGACCGGCTGGAGCGTGCCCGGGTGCAGCGGAGGGGGTGGCGGCGAGGGAAGATCGGGGATGACGTTGTACCACTGCCGGGGGATCTCCGACTCATCGAGCGTGATCTTGGTACGGCCGGTCATTGGCCCTCCGCTGGGTACGTTGGCGAGGCAACGGGAACGCTGTTCACCTGCCATACGACCAGAGTGCGCTTATGATCGGCAAGCCTGCCGGACATCCCGCAAAGGTCAACCGGGCGGTGGCGACCGAGGAGGCAGCGTGACGCAGGGACCGCGGATGGTGCTGTCGGGCATCGTGCTCGAATCGCCGGATGCCCGCGAACTCGCCGGGTTCTACCAGCGGCTACTCGGCTGGGAAGTCGAGCAGGACGAACCAGGCCTCCCGGCTCACCCGAAGCCCCAGGTGAGCAGGTGCTCGGCGTCGCTGAAGCTCACGGCGCGCACCGACGGCGAACTGTCCAGGACGACGCCGATGAGCGCACCCGGGCCGCGCTGCGCCTCGAACAGCAGGCAGTAGCCGGCCTCCAGCGTCGAGCCGGTCTTGATCCCGATCGTCCCGGGATAGGCGGCGAGCAGCAGGTTGGTGCTGCGCCAGAGGTACGCGTGGTGCCCGGGACCGGCCGCGACGTGGTAGCGGCGCTGGCTGACTATGGCGCGGAAGTCCGGGAACGCCATGGCGGCGCGCCCGATCGCCAGCAGGTCGCCCGGGGTCGAATAGGTGGAGTACCCGGTGGGCAGCGGCAGGCCGTCGAAGTTCGAAAAGTGCGTGCGGCCCAGGTGCATCTGGGCGGCCAGCGCGTTCATTTTCGCCACGAACGGCGTCAGGCCGGGCCCGTACGCGCTGGCCAGGACGTACGCGGCGTCACAACCGGAAGGCACCAGGATGGCCTCCAGCAACTGCTGCACCGTGAGCCGGTCGCCGGCGTGCAGCCCCGCGCTGCTGCCGTCGTGCATCCGCGTGTAGGAAACGGCCGCCGCCGGGACGGTGAGGACCCGGCCGAGGCCGCCGGCGCGCAGCACCACGAGCGCCGTCATCACCTTGGTAATGCTCCCGATCGGGCGCTCGGTGTGCAGGGCCCGGCTCCACAGCAGCGTTCCGGTCGTGGCGTTTTCCAGCGCCGCGCCCTTGGCCTGCACCCCGGACGGCGCCGCCGGGCCGGGGGCCGCGGGCGCCACCGCGGTCCGGGGCACGGCTCGGGACGCCGCGGCGGCGACGTGAACCGGCGTGCCCGGCGCGGCGGCCGCCGCGAGGGCGGGCTGGGCGGCCCAGCCGATCAGGACTCCCCCGGCGGCGGCAGCCAGGGCGAGGCGGCCCGGCCAGCGCATACTGCTCCCCGTTATTCAGCCGTTATTCAGCGTAGTAAGGCCTGAATATTCTGGCAGCGACCGGGGCGACGGGCAAGCGCGCCTCGCTCAATCCGCCGCGGGCGGCCGGGGTACTGTCGGTCGCGTGGGCGATGATGGAGCGTACGTGCGCGATACCCGGTACCTGAACGCGCGGATCACGGCGGACGGCCGGGACGGCTGGCCGGTCGAGCCGGGACGCTACCGGCTGGCGGCTGCGCGGGCGTGCCCGTGGGCGAACCGCGCCGTGATCGTGCGGCGGCTGCTGGGCCTGGAGTCCGTGATCTCGATGGCGATGGCCGGTCCCGTGCACGACCAGCGGAGCTGGACCTTCAACCTGGGCCCGGGCGGCCGGGATCCCGTGCTCGGCATCGAGTGGCTCGCGGAGGCGTACGAGAAGGCGGTGCCGGGCTACGACCG
Organism: uncultured Actinomycetes bacterium; assembly: GCA_963805255.1. GTDB lineage: Bacteria > Actinomycetota > Actinomycetes > Streptosporangiales > Streptosporangiaceae > Bog-532. The sequence goes on along the minus strand of CAWDTK010000019.1, from coordinate 192,462 downwards.
CGGCGTCACGGTCCCGGCCATCATCGACGTGCCCACCGGCGCCGTGGTGACCAGTGACTACCGGCAGATCACGCTGGACCTGGAGACCGAATGGACGGCCTACCAGCGCGACGGTGCTCCCGACCTGTACCCGGAGAAACACCGGGATGAGATCAACGAGGTGGCCGCGCCCGTCTACAAGGATGTGAACAACGGCGTCTACCAGGCCGGCTTCGCCGACCTCACAGCGTGCGTACGAGGCGGCCTACCGGCGGCTGTTCAAGCGGCTGGACTGGCTCAGCGAGCGGCTGGCCGGCCAGCGTTACCTAGTCGGCGACACGATCACCGAGGCCGACATACGGCTGTTCACCACGCTGGCCCGGTTCGACCCCGTGTACCACGGCCACTTCAGGTGCAACCGGTCCAAGCTGTCGGAGATGCCGGTGCTGTGGGCCTACGCGCGCGACCTGTTCCAGACGCCGGGGTTCGGGGACACGATCGATTTCGTCCAGATCAAGGAGCACTACTACCGGGTGCACCTGTCGATCAACCCGACCGCGATCGTCCCGGTCGGCCCGGATGTGTCGAACTGGCTCACGCCGCACGGGCGCGCGGCGCTCGGCGGCCGTCCGTTCGGCGACGGGACACCGCCCCCGCCGCCTCCTCCCGCCGAGACCGTGCCGCCCGGCCACGGGGCCGCCGCGGGCGCCATCTCCTGATCGTGTGCGGGCCGGGGGGTAAGGGCTAAGGTGTGGCGGCGGCGTCGCGGAGGCGGCGGAACTCGGCAGTGATGGCGGCCAGTGGCCAGTGGGCGTTCAGGCCGCTGGGATTGGGCACGATCCACAGACCGGTGGCGCCGATCGTCTCGTCTTGCGGCCCGACCTGGGCATCTTTCCTGCCGAACGCGGCCCGGTAGGCGGTTACCCCGGCCACGGCGACGAAACGGGGCTGACGCCGGGCCACCAGCTCCGCCAGCTGGGCGCCGCCGGCCTGGAGCTCTTCGCGGGTGAGTTCCGAGGCCTGCGCGGTGGCCCGGGCGACCAGGTTGGTGATGCCCAGCCCGCAGGTGGCCAGCAACTGCTGCTCGCCGGGGGTTAGCAGGCGGGCGGTGAAGCCCGAGGCGTGCAGCGCGGGCCAGAACCGGTTGCCGGGCCGCGCGAAATGGTGGCCGGTCGCGGCGGAGTACAGGCCGGGGTTGATGCCGCAGAACAGGATGCGGAACGGCTGGCCCGGCCCGGGCAGCACGTCCGGCACCGTGCGGGTGCGCGCCGCCGCCAGGTCGAGACCGCGGTATGAGTTTCTCCGGGCCGGCGGCACCCGATCACGCTACCGCCCGGGCCGCCGGGTCAGTCGCCGACGGCGCCGTCGATGCGCTCACAGATGAGGTCGGCGTGCCCATTGTGGCGGGCGTACTCCTCCATCATGTGCAGGGTCATGGTGGGTCCATGCCCGCCCCGCCGCCGGACATGCTGGTGCCGCAGCCCAGCGAGTAGCCCTCGCCCCGGCGGCGCCCGGGTGAGGTGGGTGCGCGGCACGCCGGCGTGTCAGGCAGCATAAGAGGGTGACGCAGCTAGCGGACGGCCCGCGCGGAGCTGGCGTGCGCCCGGGCCCGTTCGGGACACGGGACGGGCCGGCCTATAGCGTCGGCCTGCGCCCCGGGCCGTTCGGGCGGGACGAGCCGGGTCGTGGGCGGGACCCCCGGCCGGACCCGTTCAGCGTGCTGGTTGACCTGGTCCGTGACGGCGGTGTCGTGCTGCTGAGCGGGGCCGGGCTGTCGACGGAGTCGGGCATTCCCGACTACCGCGGGCCGACCGGGCGGGCCCGGCGGGCCGAGCCGATGACCTACCAGGCGTTCGTGGGCGGCGCGGCGGCGCGGCGCCGGTACTGGGCGCGTAGCCACGTCGGGTGGCGGCACGTGGCGCGGGCCGCCCCGAACGCCGGGCACCGCGCGGTCGCCGAGCTGGAGCGGCGCGGGCTGGTGGCCGGCATCATCACGCAGAACGTGGACGGCCTGCATCAGGCGGCCGGCGCGCGGCAGGTGATCGAGCTGCACGGCAGCCTGGACCGCTTGCTCTGCCTGGGGTGCGGGCAGCGCACCGCGCGCGGCGAGCTGGACGAGCGGCTGCACGCGGCCAATCCCGGCTGGCTCCGGTACGTCAACGGCGAGGTCACTGCGATCAACCCGGACGGCGACGCGGTGCTGGCCGACGCGGCGGCCGAGCGCTTCCGTGTGGTGGACTGCCGGCAGTGCGGCGGCCTGCTCAAGCCCGACGTGGTGTTCTTCGGCGAGAACGTGCCGCGGCCCCGGGTGGATGACTGTTACGCGCTGGTCGAGCGGGCCCGGGCCCTGGTGGTGCTGGGCTCCTCGCTGACCGTGATGTCGGGCTACCGGTTCATCCGGCAGGCGGCGAAGCTCCAGATCCCGGTGATGATCATCAACCAGGGGCAGACCCGCGGCGACGCGCAGGCGATCGCCACCATCGACGCGCCGCTCGGCCCGGCCCTCACCACCCTCGTGCAGCGGCTCGGCGGGCCTGGCTCAGAGCGCGCGATTGACTGACCATCATCAAGATCTACCGGCGCCGGTCCGCGGCGGCCGCAGCAGGAGCATCAGCGCGGCAGCCAGGCGGCGCACGTGAACGCCCGCGCGACATTCAGCGGGCCGCGGCCCGGGCACAGGTGCGGCCCCGGACCGGAGAGGAGACCAGCATGAGTGACCCCGCCGGAAGCGGCCGAACTGACCTGCACCCGGGTGTTCGACGCGCCGAGGGAACTCGTCCTCCACTGAATGACCGAGCCGGAGCACTCGCCACGCTGCAAGGACCGGAGCACTCGCCACACTGTAAGGAGCAGTCACATGAAAACAGTCACCTCCGCGGACGGAACAGCCATCGCCTACGAGCAGCAGGGAGCCGGACCGGCGGTGATCCTCGTCGACGGCGCCCTGTGCGCCCGCGGGGCCAAGGCGGACCTGGCGGCGGCGCTGGAGCCGGACTTCACGGTCTTCCGCTATGACCGCCGGGGCCGCGGTGACAGCGGGGACACCCCGCCGTACGCCGTGCAGCGGGAGATCGAGGACCTGGTGGCGGTGATCGGCGCCGCCGGCGGGTCGGCGTGCCTGTACGGCCACTCCTCGGGATGTGCCCTGGTGATGGACACGGTCCTGCAGGCCGGCGTGGCCCGCGTGGCGAAGATCGCCCTGTACGAGGCGCCCTGGAACAACGACCCCGCCGCCCAGGGCCCCTGGAAGGCCTACCTCGATGATCTCGCCGCGGCGCTGGCCGCCGGCCGCCGGGGCGACGCCGTGGCCCGGTTCATGGCGCACGTGGGCATGCCGGCCGGGCAGATCGCGGGCATGCGCCAGTCGCCCTTCTACCCGGCCCTGGAGGCGATCGCGCCGACCCTGGCCTACGACCACGCGGGCCTGATGGGGCCCGACGCCGCGGTCCCGGCCGGCCAGGCCGCCAGGGTAACGGTCCCGGCCCTGGTCATGTACGGTGACGCGAGTTTCCCGTTCATGCGCGCGACCGCGCAGACGTTGAGCACGGCAATGCCGCACTCCCGGCTGCGTGCGGTGGAAGGGCAGACGCACGACGTGAACCCGTCGGTCCTGGCCCCTATCCTGGCGCAATTCTTCGCCGGGTAACGGCCGCCCTGGGCGGGCCTGAGCGGGTTGGGCCGGCCTGACGCCGGGCAGATTGTCGGTGCCCCCCGGTAGAGTCCGGGAGTATGGCACCAAGCAGTGATGGCACCGCCCTGGCCGACCAGCCGGGGGCGCTGGAAGACTACCGCCGGGAACTCACCGGCTACTGCTACCGGATGCTCGGGTCGGGCTTCGAAGCCGATGACGCCGTGCAGGAAACGATGCTGCGGGCGTGGCGGTCGGCCGCCCAGTTCGAGGGCCGGTCGTCCGTGCGGTCCTGGCTCTACCGCATCGCCAGCAACGTCTGCCTCGATATGCTCCGGGGGCGCCAGCGCCGGGCGCGGCCGATGGAACTCGGGCCGCCGTCGGCTCCCGACGAGTCGCTGCTGGGCCAGTCGCTGCCGGAGCACATGTGGGTCTCGCCCATCGCGGACGACCGGATCCTGCCGGTCGACGCCGATCCGGCCGAGATCGTCGAGGCGAAGGACACCATCCGGCTGGCGTTCGTCACCGCCCTGCAGCATCTGCCGCCGCGGCAGCGGGCGACGCTGATCCTGTGCGAGGTGCTGCGCTTCCAGGCCACCGAGGTCGCCGAACTGCTCGGCACGACCGTGCCCGCGGTCAACAGCGCGCTGCAGCGCGCCCGCACCACGCTGGCGGCCGTCCCCGCCGACTCGCGGCCGGCGGACCTGCACGCCGAACACGCCGACCTGCTCAACCAGTATGTTGACGCCTTCGAGCGGTACGACATGACGGCGCTGGTCGGGCTGCTGCACGAGGACGCCCTGCAGTCCATGCCGCCGTACGCCATGTGGGTCCACGGCGCGGAGAACATCACCACGTGGATGGTGCAGCCCGGCCCCAGCGCCTGCCGCGGCTCGCACCTGATCCCGGTGCACGCCAACGGCTGCCCGGCGTTCGGCCAGTACAAGCCCGGCCCCGAGGGCGGTCACGCACCCTGGGCGCTGCAGGTCCTGGAGATTACCGGCGACCGGATCGCGCGGATGACGATGTTCCTCGACACCGCCGCGCTTTTCCCGTCGTTCGGCCTGCCCGCTCACCTTCCGTAGGCGCGCGGTAGGCTCCCCGCCGCAGGCCGGACATCCCCCGCCGCAGGCCGGGCAGTTAACACGCCGCAGGCCGGGCAGTTAACACGCCGCAGGCCGGGCAGTTAACACGTCGGCCACGGGTGGCGGGTCCCGGTCCTTCGGACGGTCTGTTACCGGTAAAGACGGGTCCCGGTCCTTCGGACGGTCTGTTACCGGTAAAGATACGGGTAAGCCGGGCAGGCATCGGAAGGGACGAACATGCGGGACGGCGGACTATCAGCGGAACGGCTGAAGCGGTTGCACGACGTGATGACGGGTTACGTCGAACGGGGCGAGGTACCCGGCCTCGTGACGCTCGTCGCACGCCGGGGCGAGGGGCACGTCGACGCGATCGGCGCGATGGCCGCGGGCACGGAAAAGCCGATGCGCCGCGACACAATCTTCCGTATCTCGTCGATGACCAAGCCGGTGACCGCGGCCGCGGCGATGATCCTGATCGAGGAATGCGCGATCCGCCTGGATGAGCCGGTGAACCTGCTGCTGCCCGAGCTGGCCGGCCGGCAGGTCCTGAAACGGCCCGACGCCGGCCTTGACGACACCGTGCCCGCGCACCGGCCGATCACCGTCCGGGATCTGCTCACCTTCACCATGGGCCTCGGCATCGTCGCTGCCGCGCCGGGCACCGTTCCGATCGCCGATGCCCTGTCCGAGCTGGAACTCGGGCAGGGCATGCCGAGCCCGCAGACGCCGCCCGCGCCGGACGAATGGATCCGCCGCCTCGGCAGCCTCCCGCTGATGCACCAGCCGGGTGAGCGCTGGATGTACAACACGGGCTCCGACGTCCTCGGGGTGCTGATCGAGCGCGCCGCGGGGCAGCCGTTCGAAACGTTCCTCAAGGAGCGGATCTTCGACCCGCTCGGCATGGCCGACACCGGGTTCGACGTCCCGTGGGACCACACCGGACGGCTCGCGACCTCCTACGTGATCGACCCGGGCAGCGGCGCGGCGGTCCGCTACGACGAGCCGGGCGACGGCCAGTGGAGCCGTCTGCCCTCGTTCCCCTCCGGCGGCGGCGGGCTGGTCTCCACCGTGGACGACTTCGTCGCGTTCGCCGACATGCTGCGCGGCAAGGGCGTCAGCCGCGGGGAGCGGATCCTGTCCCGGCCGTCGGTGGAGTTCATGACGAGCGACCAGCTCACCCCGGCGCAGAAGGCCGCGTCCGGGCTCGTGCCCGGCTTCTTCCGGGTGCACGGCTGGGGGTTCGGCGTCGCGGTTGTCACCGAGCGCACCGAGGTGGCCAAGTCGGTCGGCACCTACGGCTGGGACGGCGGAATGGGCACGTCCTGGTACAACGATCCCGCCGAGGACCTCACCATGATCCTCATGACGCAGCAGGCGTGGGCCTCCCCTATCCCGCCCCGCCTCTTTCAGGACTTCTGGACCGCCACCTACCAGGCCATCGCCGACTGACCCGCCCCCGGCATAACTGCCCCGCCACCCTGGTTGCACCTCAGATGAGCTCTGATAATGGCGCCAAGTCCGTCAAGCGCTGGCGGGAGATGCTCGCCAGCGAGCGGGATGCGGCTGCGCTGTACTCACGGCTCGCCGACGTCGAGACCGGCGAGCGCCAGGACATCTTCCGCGAGCTGGCGTCGATCGAGCTGAAGCACGCCGCGCACTGGGAGGGCAAGCTGCGCGAGGCGGGCGCCGACGTTCCCGCCGCCGGCGGCCCGAGCCTGCGCACCCGGCTGCTGGGCACGGCCGCGAGCAGGCTGTCGGTGAAGACGGTCCTGCCGCTGATCGAGCGGGCCGAAAAGGCCGACGCCGGCATGTACGACAACGACCCGGACGCCGCCCCGGGGATGGCTGCGGACGAGCGCGGGCACGCCCGCACCCTCGCGCACCTGCAGGACGGGGGCCGCCCGGACCCTCAGGCGCAGATCAGGCGGCGCGAATCGTGGCACCGCGGCGACCGGTCCGGGACACTCCGGGCCGGCGTCTTCGGCGTGAGTGACGGCCTCGTGTCGAATACGGCGCTGGTGATGGGCTTCGCGGGATCCGGCACCTCGCGCCTGGTGACGTTGCTGGCCGGGGTGGCGGGCCTGCTGGCCGGGTCGTTCTCGATGGCGGCCGGCGAGTACGTCTCCATGTCGAGCCAGCGCGAGATGTACCAGCGGGAAATCGCGCTGGAAGAAGCCGAGCTGGCCGAGAAGCCGGAGGAGGAGCACGCCGAACTGGTGCTCATCTACCGGGCCAAGGGCCTGTCCCGGCCGGACGCCGAGCGGCTTGCCGACCGGATCATGGCGGACCGTGAAGTGGCGCTGGACACCCTGGCCCGGGAGGAACTCGGCCTCGACCCTGACGAGCTCGGCTCGCCGTGGGGGGCCGCGTTCTCCAGCCTGTTCGCCTTCGCCATCGGCGCGTTCGTCGTGGTGATCCCCTACCTGGCCGGCAGCGGCACGGCCGCCCTGCTGGCCGCGGTCGTGCTGGCCATCGCCGCGCTGTTCGGGATCGGCGCGAGCATCGGCGCGCTGAACGGACGCGGCGTGATCCGCTCCGGCCTGCGCCAGGTGATCGCGGGCGCGATCGCCGGGGCGATCACCTTCGGCGTCGGCAGCCTGATCGGCGCGCACGTGTCCTGACGCGCCCACCCCGCCCGGACAGCCCAGCCCGGATAGCACCCGCGACGATGACCGGGTGCAGGCACTGCGTACGCCCAGCGACCCGGGCAGCGCTGGCCCGCGCCCGCCAGCCTTGGGGCCCAGTCCCGACTACCATAGCGGGAGCCGCAGCGGAACCGCACCGAGAGCGAGGGCATTGGACACGACGCAGGGAACACCCGGACCGGAAGACCCCGGCGTCGCCGGCTACGGCCAGGCGGGCCCGACGGTCGTCCGCAAGCTCCTCGGTGCACGGCTACGCCGGCTCCGCCAGGCCGCGGGGATCACCCGGGACCGCGCGGGCACCACGATCCGGGCGTCCGGCTCCAAGATCAGCCGTCTTGAGCTGGGCCGGACCGGCTTCAGGCAGCGCGACGTGTCCGACCTGCTCACGCTGTACGGGGTGGGGGACGACGCCGAACGCGCGGTGCTGCTCAGCCTGGCCCGGCAGGCCAACACGGTCGGCTGGTGGCACTCCTACAGCGAGGTGCTGCCCGCGTGGTTCGAGCCCTACCTCGGGCTGGAGCAGGCAGCGAGCATCATCCGCAGTCATGACGTCCAGTTCATCCCGGGGCTGCTGCAGACCCCGGGCTACGCACACGCGGTGGCCCGGCTGGCGGACGGCGTTCTCGGAGACCGGCGCCGAGCAGCTGGTCGCGCTGCGGATGCGCCGGCAGCAGGTGCTGCACCGCGAGAGCCCGCCGCACCTGTGGGTGGTGATCGACGAGACGGCCCTGCGCCGCCCGATCGGCGGCCGGGCGGTCATGCTGGCCCAGGTCGACCACCTGATCAGGATGTCGCGCCGCAGCCACATCACGGTCCAGGTCATGCCGTTCAGCGCGGGCGGGCACGTCGGCGTGGGCGGGCCGGTGATCCTGCTGCGCTTCCGCGAGGGCCTGCTCCCCGACCTCGTCTACCAGGAGCAGCTCGACAGCGCGGTCTACCTCAGCAGGCCCGCCGACACGGTGCCCTACTGGAACATCCTCAACAGCGTGGCCACCGAGGCGCTGCCGCCCGAGCAGAGCGCCGGGATGCTCCGCCGCCTCTCCGACCTGATCTAGCGGTCCATCCCGCAGGTTCGGCCCCACGAGCGGGCCGCAGCTGAGCGGCACTCGGCGGATGGCGAAGAACCCCGCCACTGGGCTGCCCTGACCCGGGCCGGCCCGGATGGCGGCCCGCGGCCCGGGCAGGATGGGGTCATGGACGTGGAGTGGTTCCTGGCCGCGGCTGCCGAGCTGCTGGCGGTGCCGTCGACCGCGGACCGGCCCGCGGAGCTGGAGCGGGCATTGGGCTTCGTGCTCGATTTCGCCGGGCCCGGGTTCACGGTGGAGCGGTTCTGCTCGGGCGGCAAGCCGAGCGCGCTGGTGTACCGCGGCGGGCACGATGATGCCGAACGGCCCCGATTCCGGGTCATCCTCAACGCTCACCTGGACGTCGTGCCGGCTCCGCCGGCGCAGTTCCGGGCGCGCCGCGACGGGATGCGTCTGTACGCGCGGGGAGCGCAGGACATGAAGGTGTCGGCGCTGGCGGAGGCGCTGGCCTTCCGTGAGCTGGCCGGCTCGCTGGCGTACGCGCTCGCGCTGCAGCTCGTCACCGATGAGGAGCTGGGCGGGCGGGACGGGACCCGGCACCAGATCGAGCGCGGCGTCCGCGGCGAGTTCGTCGTCATCGGTGAGACCAGTGGCCTGCGGATCGTCACCGAGTCCAAGGGCATGCTCGGCGTCACCCTGCGGGCCAACGGCCGCGGCGCGCACAGCGCCTACCAGTGGCTGGGCGACAACGCCCTGGTCACGCTGACCCGCAGCATCCACAACGTGCTGGCCCGGTACCCGATCGCGACCGAGGAGGCCTGGCGGACCACGGTGAACGTGGCGCGCGTGCACACCCCGAACCAGGCTCGCAACCAGATCCCGGCCGAGGCCGAGGCGTGGCTGGACATCCGCTTCCCGCCCGAGGACGCCGACCTGGGAGGCAAGACCGCCGGGGAGATCGCCGCCTACCTGCAGGGCTTCTGCGAACCGGGCGTCACGGCCGTGGTCGACCACCTGGACCCGCCGCACCACGCCGACGCCGGCCGGCCCGAGATCGGCCACCTCCGGGAAGCCGCCCTCGCGCAGGGCTATCAGCCGGATTTCCTGCGCAAGCACGGCGCGGGCGACGGCCGGTTCTACGCGGAGGCCGGCGTCGCGGCGGTGGCGTTCGGCGTGGGCGGGCACGGTCAGCACGGCGCCGAGGAGTACGCCGACATCACCACGATCGAGCCGTACTGCCGGGCGCTCAGCCAGTTCCTCCAGGATCCCGGGCCTGCGCCGACCCGCATCGTTCAATCGCCGAGCCACTGAATCCGGACCACGAGGACCAGCTCATCGGTGGGTAGACCAGCAAGGTGACCAGTCCCTCGTCTTGCTGGCCGAAATGCAGCGAGCGCAGCGGCACCTGCCGGTCATGGGGCTCATCAGGGCGGCGCTGGTAGTGGATCGGATCGACGATGACCACCGCGTCCATGAACGCAGCCAGGGTGGCCCGGGCAGCCAGCGTTAACGCGGCAAATTCCTGCTGAGCCGGACCGTCCAGCTCCCACCGGTACACGCTTCAGACGCCGAATTCATCCAGGATTGCCTGCCGGGTCATACGCTGCGCGGCAGGCGGCGGCCCCCCACTGCGGTAACCGTCCAGCCCCCACTGCGGTAACCGTCCAGGCGCGCCAGGAATTCTCGCTGGGCGCCGGGATGGAGCCATGCGTCCGCCTCGAACCACCAGCGCCTTACTGTCTTCACCAGAGGGATCAGGTCGCCCTGCGCGCGGGCCTGCTCAAACGCCGCGTCCAGTTGCTCGTCGTAGCGCTTTAGCGCGCCGGCATCGGCGTTGGCAGCCAGCACGGCCCGGATGGCCGCCGGTGTGCAGGCAGGGCGAGGCGGCAGCTGGGGTTTGCTGGCAGAGGGCACGGTCATCGACGTCTCCTGCGGATCGGCCTTCGGCTCAGCATAAGCTTGTTGTTACCGAGCGGCGCGGGCCGACCGGGCTTGCGGCGCCATCGCCGATCGAACGCCTCAATAGCGTCTCTCAGCCAAAGCTTTCCCGCACGCAGTTCGTACATCGGCCCGGGAAACGAGGCATGCCCGTCAGCGAGCTGCCGGACGGAACGGACCGAGGAGGGGCGATGACGCTGACTGACGCGCTGCCCGCGACCCCGGACCCGGACGCGGTATTCGGCGCCTTCGCCGGCTGGGCGCAGCGGCAGGGGCTCAGCCTGTACCCGCACCAGGAAGAGGCGCTGATCGAGATCGTGTCGGGGTCGAACGTGATCCTGAGTACCCCGACCGGATCGGGTAAGAGCCTCGTGGCCGCCGGGGCGCACTTCGCGGCGCTCGCGGCCGGGCAGCGCAGCTTCTACACCGCCCCGATCAAGGCGCTGGTGTCGGAGAAGTTCTTCGCGCTGTGCGAGACGTTCGGGCCGGCCAACGTCGGCATGATGACCGGCGACGCCAGCGTCAACGCGTCGGCCCCGGTCATCTGCTGCACCGCGGAGATCCTGGCCAACATCGCGCTGCGGGACGGGGCCGAGGCGGACGCCGGCCAGGTCGTGATGGACGAGTTCCACTTCTACGCCGACCCCGACCGGGGCTGGGCGTGGCAGGTGCCGCTGATCGAGCTGCCCGGCGTGCAGTTCGTGCTGATGTCGGCCACCCTCGGCGACGTCAGCTTCTTCGAGAAGGACCTGACCCGCCGGACCGGCCGCAGCACCGCGGTGGTCCGTTCCGACGCGCGGCCGGTCCCGCTGAACTTCCGCTACGTGACGACGCCGCTGCACGAGACGCTCCGGGAGCTGCTGGAGACCCACGAGGCCCCGGTCTACGTCGTGCACTTCACCCAGGCCGCCGCGCTGGAGCAGGCCCAGGCGCTGATGAGCATCAACGTCTGCACCCGCGCGGAAAAGGACGCCATCGCCGAGACGATCGGGCACTTCCGGTTCACGGCCGGCTTCGGCAGGACGCTGTCCCGGCTGGTCCGGCACGGCATCGGGGTGCACCACGCGGGCATGCTGCCCAAGTACCGGCGGCTGGTCGAGACGCTGGCCCAGGCCGGCCAGCTCAAAGTGATCTGCGGCACCGACACGCTCGGGGTGGGCATCAACGTGCCGATCCGGACGGTGCTGTTCACCGCGCTGTCCAAGTACGACGGGACGAAGACCCGGCTGCTGCAGGCGCGTGAGTTCCACCAGATCGCCGGGCGCGCCGGGCGGGCCGGGTACGACACGGCCGGGACCGTCGTGGTGCAGGCCCCCGAGCACGTGGTCGAGAACGAGCAGGCACTGGCCAAGGCGGGCGATGACGCCAGGAAGCGGCGCAAGGTCGTGCGCAAGAAGCCGCCCGAGGGGTTCGTCTCGTGGGGCCAGCCCACCTTCGAGCGGCTGGTCGCCGCCGAGCCGGAGCCGCTGAGGTCCCGGTTCGCGGTCAGCCACGCGATGCTGCTGAACGTCATGAGCAGGCCCGGCGACGCGTTCGCCGCGATGAAGCACCTGCTGACCGACAACCACGAGGACCGCGCGGCCCAGCGCGCGCACATCCACCGGGCCATCGCAATCTACCGGGCGCTGCTGGCCAGCGGCGTGGTCGAGAGGCTGGCGGAGCCGGACGAGCGGGGCCGGCGGGTGCGGCTGATCGTGGACCTGCAGTTCGACTTCGCGCTCAATCAGCCGCTGTCGCCGTTCGCGCTGGCCGCGCTGGAGCTGCTGGACCGGGAGTCCCCCGGCTACCCGCTGGACGTGCTCTCGGTCATCGAGTCCACCCTGGACAATCCCCGCCAGGTGCTGTCCGCGCAGCAGTTCCGGGCGCGCGGCGAGGCGGTCGCGCAGATGAAGGCGGACGGCGTCGATTACGAGACCCGGCTGGAGCTGCTGGACTCGGTGACCTACCCGAAGCCGCTGGAGGAGCTGCTCGGGGCCGCGTTCGGCATCTACCGGCGCGGCCATCCGTGGGTCGACGACCACGAGCTCGCGCCCAAGTCGGTGGTCCGCGACATGTACGAGCGGTCGATGACGTTCACCGAGTACATCGGGTTCTACGGGCTGTCCCGGTCGGAGGGCCTGGTACTGCGGTACCTGGCCGACGCGTACAAGGCGCTGCGGCAGACGGTGCCGGAGGACGGCAGGACCGAGGAGCTCATCGACCTGATCGAGTGGCTGGGCGAACTGGTCCGCCAGGTCGATTCCAGCCTGATCGACGAGTGGGAAAGGCTGCGCAACCCGGACCCCGGCGAGTTCGCGGCGGCGGCTTCGGCGCGGCCGGCGTTGGTGACCGGGAACGTGCGGGCGTTCCGGGTGCTGGTGCGGAACGCGCTGTTCCGCCGGGTGACGCTGGCGGCGCTGGGGCGGTACGACGAGCTCGGCGAGCTCGATGCGGACTCCGGCTGGGACGCCGGCGCGTGGGGCGACGTGCTGGACGCCTACTTTGACGAGCACGACGAGATCGGCACCGGCCCGGACGCGCGCGGGCCCGGTCTGCTGATCCTTGCGGAGGGGCCGTCCAAGTGGACGGCCCGGCAGATCTTTGACGATCCGGCCGGGAACCACGACTGGGGTATCAGCGCGGAGATCGACCTGGCGGCGTCGGACGAGGCCGGGACGGCTGTGCTACGCGTCACGGACGCCGGGCAGCTCTAGCGGGACGCCGGCAGCGCTGACGGGCCGTCACGGGCGCCGGGGCGCCACTCCGCACGCGGGATGCCCCGGGGGCAGGTCCGTTCGGCAGGAAAAAACCCGGCCCACGAGGAGCCGGGTGGTACCACCCGTTCCACCTGCGCGCCGGACCAGCTCCCGGGCCGGCTGACCAGGCCGGCGGCGAGCCCGCGCAGGTCGAGCCACCGCCAGCCCGGCGTGCCCCGGCCGCACAGCGCCCGCGCACCGTAGTACAGATTGAAGCCGTCGACGTACACTCCGATCCGCACCAGGGCAAGGTAGCACTGGGCCGCATTTGCGCGCGGCGGCCTTGCGGCGTTACGTAATCTCGGTGAGCATGAGCAGCCTCCGGGAGTCACGTGCGCGATTTTGCCGGTTCGCCGGAGCGGGAGCGGGACTGGTCCTGCTCGGCGGGCTGCTCACCGCCTGCAGTTCCGGGCCGGTGCCGCAGACCACGGCCAGTGCCTATCTGTCCCACTGGGCCACGCAGGACTGGACCGCGATGCGGCCGCTCACCGACAACCCGCCCGCCGACTTCGTGGCGGTGAACACCGCGGCGTTCACCAATCTGCACGTCAGCAAGGCCAGCTTCAGCGCGGGCACGATGAAGACCAGCGGGGCCACGGCCGCCGAACCGGTCACCGAACGGCTTGATCTCGCGGGCCTCGGCCCCATCACGATCAGGCCGACGCTGCACCTGGTGCAGCGCTCCGGGCACTGGCTGGTCGCGTGGTCACCGGCGACGATCGCGCCGCCGCTGCGGGCCGGCGACCAGCTCGCGGTCACCACCACCTGGCCGGCCCGCGCGCCGATCACCGGCGCGGGCGGCGCGCCGCTGACCACCCAGGCCCAGCTGGTGACGATCGGCGTCGAGGGAAACCTGGTCAAGGACGCCACCTCGGTGACGTCGGCGCTGGTCGCCGCGGGCGCGACCGCGCAGCAGGCGGGCAGCGCGATCACCGCCGCGAAGGCTCACCCGACGTTCTTCGAGCCGGTCTTCACCGTGCCGCAGGCGCGCTACGAGCAGCTCAAGCCGACCCTCTACCCGATCCCGGGCACCGCGTTCGCATCGTCAGCGGCGCCGCGGGGGATCACGCCGGGGCTCACCGCGGGGACTGTGGGGACCCTCGGGCCGGTCACCGCGCAGGAACTTCGGTCGCTCGGCGCCGCCTACAGCGCGCAGAGCGTCGTCGGCCAGACCGGGCTGGAGGCCGCCGCCGAACGGCAGCTGGCCGGGGCGCCCACCGCGACCGTCATGGTGGTCACGGCCAAGGGCGCGAACGTGGCCACGCTCGCCACGCTGCCAGGACATCCGGGCAGGGCCGTTCAGACCACGATCGGCCCGAACGTGCAGCGCGCGGCGGAGGCGGCCCTGGCCGGGGAGAAGAAGAGCGCCGCGCTCGTCGCCGTCAACGCGCAGACCGGCGCGGTGCTGGCCGCGGCCAACGCCAACGCCGGCGGCTTCGACCAGGGCCTGGACGGCGCCTTTCCGCCGGGCTCGACGTTCAAGGTGATCACGTCGGCCGCGCTCATCAGCCACGGGCTCTCGCCCTCGTCGGCGGCCAGCTGCCCCGCCACGGCGACGGCAGACGGCGAGGTGTTCCACAATGCCGAGGGCGAAGGGCAGGTCAGCGACCTGCTGCACGCCTTCGCCGAGTCATGCAACACCGCCTTCATCGGGCTGGCCACCAAGAACCTGGCGCCGCCGGACTTCCCGGCCACCGCGGCGCTGTTCCGGCTGGGCACGGCGCCGCAGATGGGGCTGGCCGCTTACGCCGGGTCCGTGCCCAAGCCCTCCGATGAGGCCGACCTCGCCGCGACCTCGATCGGCCAGGGACGGGTGCTGACCTCGCCGCTGAACATGGCGATGGTCGCCGCCGCGGCCGACACCGGGACGGTGCGCGCCCCGCGCCTGGTGGTGGGCGCACCGGATGACACCGCGGCCGCCCAGCAGCTGCCGGCCGCGGTGGTCACCGATCTGCACCAGATGATGGCGCAGGTCGTCACGTCCGGCACCGCAGCGGGCCAGGGTCTGCCGGCGGGGACGTTCGGCAAGACGGGGACCGCCGAGTACGGGACCGGGACGCCACTGAAGACCGACGCCTGGCTGATCGGTTTCAGGGGGAACATCGCGTTCGCGGTGCTGGTCGTCAACTCCGGCGGCGACGGCGGGCCCACCGACGGGCCGATCGCGGCGAAGTTCCTGCGCGGGGCCGGCGCCTCGGCAGGCCGGGCCCGGTTACTTCATTTCGGCCCGGCGCGCGTCCTCGTTTCCTGCGCGGGCCGTCGCGGCGATGAAACGTCAGGTACGCGGCCCGGAACAGGTCCGCGAACCACTCCCCCAGGTCCTCGGTCACGCGACCAGGCTCGCGGCTGCGGCATCCATCGTCAATCCCGATACGTTCCGGCGGGCCGGAAGACGAGGACCAGAACGCGGACCGCCAGGATCGCGGCGATCACCAGCAGGCAGTACCCGAAGAAGGCGTACAGGGTCACGGTCCGGGTCACGTTCGGCCCGCCGTGCAGGCCGATCATCATCACGGCGATGATGCCGGCCGCGGCGGCCAGGAACGTCAGCAGCACCTGCTGCAGCAGGCCGGTGACGTAACGGCGGTCGGACGCGTCGGCGAGGTGGCGGACGTTGACGCTGAGCCGCCCCGCCTCCAGCGCGCCGCTGATCCGGTCGATGCGGCGGGGCAGGCGGCGCAGCATGGGCAGCAGCGACGCCAGCTCGTCCATGGCCGTCTGCCGGAGCGTGTCCGGGCTGAACTGCCCGGTGAGCTGCTCGGCGGCGAACCGGCGGGCCTCGGTCACGATGTCGAACCCCGGCGCGAGCTGGGTCAGCGTGCCCTCCATGGTGGCGAGCGCGCGGAAGACCGCCGCGATCTCGGGCGGCACCGCCAGCCTATGATCGGCGACGATGCGGAACAGGTCGGTGAACATCCGCACGTCCGGGGTGATCCCGGCCGCGACGTGCCGGGCCGCGAACCGGCCCAGCGTCCGCTCCAGGCGCGGCTCGTCCAGATCCTCGGGACGGTCCACGACATCGAGCAGCGCGTCGGCCAGCGCGGCGGGATCGCCCCGGTCGAGGGCCAGCAGCAGGCGCTGCAGCGCGGCGCGCAGGCCGGCGTCAATACGGCCGACCGAGCCGAAGTCGAGCAGGCCGAGCGTCCCGTCGGTGAGCAGCAGCACGTTGCCGGGGTGCGGGTCGGCGTGGAACGTCCCGTCCAGCAGAACCTGGCACAGCAGGGCATCCAGCAGGCCACGGGCGAGCCTGGCCCGCGCGTCGGCGGCCTGCCCCCCGAAGACCTGCGCCGCCGCGGCCAGCGGGCGGCCCTCGAGGTACTCCATGACGAGGACCTTCTCGCCGCACAGCGGCAGGTGCGGGACCGGCACCCGGATGCTGGCGCCGCGCTTGGCCCCCGCGGCGGCCACCGAGGTCATGTTGCGGGCCTCGATCCGCAGGTCGAGTTCCTCACGCAGGGCGGCGGCGAAACCGTGCGCCAGTTCCACCGCGCCGACGGCCCGGCCCCAGTCCGTGCTGCGCTGCAGGCGGGCCGCGAGCCGGCCGATGATGTCCAGATCCCGCTCCACCACGGCCCCGACGTCCGGCCGGCATACCTTGACCACCACCCTGGCTCCCGAGGTCAGCCTCGCCGCGTGCACCTGGGCGATGGACGCCGCCGCGATCGGCTCACGGTCAAAGGCGGCGAACACGTCTTCGGCGTCCAGCTCCGCCCGCAGCACGCCGGCCACCCGCGGCCAGGGCACCTGGGGAGCATCGTCCTGCAGGCGGCTCAGCTCGCCGATGAACTCGGGCGGGAGCAGGTCGCGGCGGGTGGAGAGCACCTGCCCCAGCTTGACGAAGGTGACCCCGCCGTCCTCCAGGGCCAGCCGGAGCGACCGGGCCAGCCGGGCCCGTCCCTCGGACGTGGCCAGCTCCGACCGGCGCCCGCCGCGCTGATAGGGCAACAGCCCGCGCCGGACCAGGATCCGGCTGATCTGCGAGTAGCGGCGAGTGCGGCCCAGCTGCCGGCGCAGGCCGCGCAGGACATACAGCGGGCCGGGCAGTGACCCGCTCGGCACCAGGGCCTCGGAGATGACCAGGAAGATCATGCCGACCAGCAGCGCAATGGCCACGCCGAGGATCACGAACCACAGGCCCGGCAGGACACCGCGTCCCCCGGCGACCGTTGGGCCGCCGATGGCCGCGATGATCGGCGCGGCGGTGAAGAAGGCGACGAGCCCGGCCAGCAGTGTCCGCAGCGTGGACAGGGGCAGCCCGATGAGCCGTCGTACGCCGAACGCGAACACGGCCACCGTCAGGGCGGTGGCGAGCGCGACCAGCGGGAAGTTCAGCGCGGTCATAGCGTGGTGAGCGGGACGGAAGCGATGGACGTCACATCTGCTTGGCGAGGAGCTCGCCGGGGCCTGGCTCGGGCACCGGCCGGTCGGTCAGGTCCAGCGGGCCGGATGACATCGGCCCGGGCTTGGCTACTACCCATGCGCGCATGCGCCTACGTTACGGCCCCCGGCCGACGCCCGGCCGGCCGGCCGGTACACGGGACACTGGGGGCGGAATCGAACCGGCAGCCCGGAACAAACCGGCAGGCGCAGGTGGACACGCTGATCCACTTCACCAGCGCGAGCATGGAGTCGTGCGGTCAGGGGCTCAGCGAGAGGACGAGCGCCGGGGCACGGCGGGGCGGCTAGTAGTGCAGGCGGGCCTGCCAGTCGGGGGGTACCCGGCCGGCCGGGCCGGGGGTGGTCTGATCGAGCGGGTGGTGGTGTGGCGCGGCCAGCTCCGGGCCGGCCTTGTAGAGCTGCCCGTCCGGATAGCTCCAGAACCACACCTCCGCCGGCTCGAAGCTCTGGATGACCGGGTGGCCGCTTTCCTTCGCGTGCACGCTCGCGTGCTGCGACGGCGAGGAGTCACAGCAGCCGATGTGCCCGCACTGAGCGCACCGGCGCAGGTGGAACCACCAGCCGCCGGCCGCGTCGCACTCGACGCAGCCGGTCCCGCTGGGCGGGACGGACGGGTCCACCCCTGGTACGCCGGTCATGCTGGCTCCTGCTGGTCGGGATCGGCCGGGGCGGCCAAGGGCAGCCAGACCCGGAGACGCGTGTCGCCGGGGACCGACACGAGGCTGATCTCGCCGTGGTGTTTCCTGGCCACGATCCGCCAGGAGATGTCGAGTCCGAGTCCGGTGCCCTGCCCCACCGGCTTGGTGGTGAAGAACGGTTCGAAGATACGCGGCTGGATGTCCGGCGGGACACCCGGGCCGGTGTCGCCGAACTCGACCATCACCTTTTCGCGGTCCATCGCGGTGCGCACAGTGAGCGTGCCCTGGCCGCCCATGGCGGAGACCGCATTGTCGATCAGGTTCGTCCAGACCTGGTTGAGCTCGGCCGCGTACGCCGGGATCTTCGGCAGGGACCGGTCGTAGTCCTTGACGATCTTGATCCCCTTGCCGATCTTGCCCATGAGCATCAGCAGCGTGCTGTCCAGCAGGTCGTGCACGTCGACTTCCTGGTACGGCGCCCGGTCCAGCTGGGAGTACTGCTTGGCCGCGCCGACCAGGTGCATGATCCGGCCGGTGGAGTCCTGGATCTCGTTCATCAGCAGCTCGGTCTCGACCGTGCAGGTCAGCCACCGGATCGCGCCCTCCAGGTCATCGGTCTCCACGATCTCGGCCACCTGGTCGAGCCAGTCGGTGTCCAGGCCTGCCTGTACCAGGACCGGCGCGAGGTCCCAGCCACCCTTGATGCCGTACCCGTCGAGCCACTCGCCCACCGCGTCCTCGGCGTCCGCGGCCTCCATCGGGCCGAGCGCCGGCGCCTTGGAGACTCGCTCCACGGCCCCTTCCTGCAGGTCCATCAGGCTCTGCAGGATGGCCTGATAGTGGGGGTGCTTGGCCAGGATGCCGAGTTTGTGCCGCATGCCGGCAACCCGCTCGCGCAGCGCCGCGGTCGCGCGAACCGCCGCCGCGGCGGGGTTGTTCAGCTCGTGGGTGAGGCCGGCCGACAGCGAGCCCAGGGCCAGCAGCCGCTCCCGCTGGCTGACGGCCTGCTGGGCGGTCTTGTTGCCGAAGAACGCCCCCTCCAGCAGATGGACCGCGAGCGGGAACCATTCGGTCATCATCTGCGCGAAGCAGGCCGCGTCCAGCACGAAGAAGCGGGACGGCACCGTCACCCGCAGCGAGCTGTTGTAGATCGCCGGGGCCCGCTCGCCCAGATAGGCCTGGAACGCGCCGGCGTAGACGCCGGGCGCGGACGTGCGGTTCACCTCGATGTCGTCGCCGCCCACCCGGCGCAGCAGCACCAGGGTGCCCTCGAGCAGGACGTAGAAGCAGGTGGCCGGGTCACCCTCGGTGTAGACGAGGCCAGGCGGGAACACCTCGACGCGGCCTTCCCGGCACAGCCACTCCAGCTGATCGGGGTTCAGCTTCTCGAACAGGAACAGCGAGCGCAGTTCGCCCGGCTGGCACTGGCGGGGTGCAGTCACAGCTTCTCCAGGTAACGATGAACGAGCATGACGGCCATGGCGCCTTCGCCGACGGCGGAGGCGACCCGCTTGGCGGACTCGGCGCGGACGTCACCGGCCGCGAACACGCCGGGGACGCTGGTTTCCAGGTGATAGGGCGCGCGGTCCAGCGGCCACCCGGGCGGCTGCGTACCGCCCACGGCCAGGTCGGGGCCGGCCAGCACGAAACCGCGATCGTCCCGCATCACCACGCCGTCCAGCCAGCCGGTCAGCGGCTCGGCGCCGATGAAGACGAACAGCCACTGCGCGTCGACCTCCTCTTCGGTGCCGGTGTTCGCGTCGCGCAGCGTCAGCCCCTCCAGGTGGCCGTCGCCGCGGGCGCCCACCACCTCGGTGCAGGAGCGCACGGTGATGTTCGGGACGTTGCCGACCTGCTCGATGAGGTAGTGCGACATGGACTTGATCAGCGACGGCCCGCGCACCAGGATGGTCACCGACCGGGCGCCGCGGGCCAGGTAGACCGCGGCCTGCCCGGCAGAGTTGGCGCCGCCCACGATGTAGATGTCGCTGCCGATGCAGCCGGCCGCCTCGGTCAGCGCGGAGCCGTAGTAGACCCCGCATCCGGTCAGCGGTTCCAGGCCCGGCGCGGTCAGCTGCCGGTACTCGACGCCAGTGGACAGGATCACGCTGTGCGCGTCCAGGGCGGACCCGTCGGAGAAGCGGACGGTCCGGGCCGAGCCGTTGATCTCCAGGCCGGTCACCTCGCGCGTGGTGAGCACCTCCGCGCCGAACTTGGCCGCCTGGCGGCGGGCGCGCGTGGTGAGCTGGGCGCCGGACACCCCGTCCGGGAAACCCAGGTAGTTCTCGATCCGGGAGCTCTGGCCGGCCTGCCCGCCGGTCGCGGTCCGCTCCAGCAGCACGGTCCGCAGGCCCTCGGACGCACCGTACACGGCCGCGCCCAGGCCGGCCGGGCCGCCGCCGATGACGATGAGGTCGTAGAAGTCGGCCGACGGCGTGGTGGCCAGGCCCACATGGCCGGCCAGCTCCGCGTCGGACGGCGCGACCAGGACGTCGTGGTCCAGGGTGATCACCACGGGCAGCTTGAGCCCGTCTTCGCTGGCCGCCTCCAGCAGCCGTTTGCCCTCCGGCTCGTCGGAGGCGAACCAGCGGTAGGGCACCTGGTTGCGGGCCAGGAACTCGCGCACCTCCGACGACCGCGCGGACCAGCGGTGCCCGATCACCTTGGTCTCGGGCACCACGCGGTGATCCGAGGCCCGCCACGTCTCCAGCGTGGTGTCCACCACCGGGTAGAGCTTCTCCTCCGGCGGGTCCCACGGCTTGAGCAGGTAGTGGTCGAGGTCCACGATGTTGATCGCGTCGATGGCGGCGCCGGTGTCGGCGTAGGCGGTGAGCAGAACGCGCCGGGCGCCCGGGTAGACGTCCATCGCGCGTTCCAGGAACTCGATGCCGTTCAACTGCGGCATCCGGTAGTCGGCCAGGATGACCGCGACCTGATCGCCGCGCAGCTTCAGCTCGTGCAGCGCGTCCAGCGCGGACTGCCCGGACTCCGCGCGGACGATCCGGTACTGGCTGCCGTAGCGTCTGCGCAGGTCACGGGAAACCGCGCGGGACACGTCCGGGTCATCGTCAACGGTCAGGATCGCGGTCCGCGCCGAGTCGGCGGGGGTCGGCGGCATGAAGCGCTCCGTTTGCTCGTGGGCTCCGCAGAGGCCCCGTTCGGAACATATGGAAGCCATCGTAGGTTCCCCGTGCCCGGAATGCCCCCCGCGGGTGTCCGCTCCCCGCGTAACGGCGGGCCGGTCAGGAGTGACAGTGACCGCTGGCCGGCGCGAGGTCGATGGCGGGTCAGGGCAATGCGGCAGCTACGTCAACCGGCCGGTGCTGATCGCCCGGAGATGGCGGGTCCGGGCGCGGGCGTCCAGGACGACCCGGCCCGGGTCGGCGGCGTCCCCGATACCGGCGAGACGGTCCGCGGGCCAGGGCGCGGCGTGAACGGCGCGGGCGGGCGATCCGGTGCCGCCTGCTCCAGCGGGCCCTGAAAGCCGGCAAGCCCCCGTCGAGGAGCGCCGCCGGGTGGCCGGTACCCGCGGCATCCAGGCCAGCCGGGCCGCGCCGTTCCGCCGGCGTCGTCGTAGGCCACGACCTGGTGCCGTCGGCGATGCCGGCCCGGGCCATGCCCTCGGCGAAGACCGCCGGGGCGGGAAGCGGGTGCCGGCCCGCCTGCGGGCTGGCCCCGGCCGCCAGCCAACGGTCGAGATCCACGAAGACGGCGCCGGGCAGGTGACCCGCGTCGTAGGCGTCCCGTCCGGAGCGGCCGTCCGGTACCAGCGGACGTCGGCGAGCACGACCTCCTCGCAGTGCTGCTGCCACCAGAAAATGCTCATCACAGGGCCGATCAGCCGTCACGTTACCAGGGCAGATGACCCGGGGCGGGACCAAAGCCCCTGCCCGGGCGTGCTCCCGGAGGTGCCCAGTAAAGACAGGCAGGCACGTTGGAGGAGGGGCGATGAAGCAGCGAGTTCCCCGCAGGACCTGGTATTCATCATCCGGTGCGGAGCACCGTCCCCGCTTGCTCATCGAGGACGACCATGCCGCCCTGCAGATCTCGGACTTCGCCGCGTTCCGGGACGCGGGCTTCGACGTGGCCCTGTGCACGGGGCCCGGCATCGCCCCCGGAAAATGCCCGCTGCTGTGCGGGGCCGATTGCGAGGTCCTGGCCGGCGCCGACGTCGTGCTGCACGGGCTCGCCCCAGAGGCCGGCGTGGCGGCCGACATCCGGTGGTGGCACCCGGAACTGCCGGTCGTCATCAAGGCGGGCCCGGCGGCGCCGCCCGCCGGGTGTGTGTCCTCCTGGCCTGCTGCTCGGTCAAGGGCCAGGTGGACGCCGTGCGCCGGGCCCTCCAGAGGCCGCCGCGGACAAGCCCCACGAGAACGAGACCGCCGGCCCGCACGCCGGCGGAGATCAGGGACCGGCTGCACGCGCGGCTGGCGGACGCCGGCACCCCCCGGCCACCCGCGGCCCGGGAGCGCGCTGAATCAGTCCTTTCCATGATCAATTTTGAAAGCTGCAGGTCAGCTGCCAGCTCCTGGAGCGCAAACAGGGTTATGCAATGGCGCCTAGGCCCCCGGCCGGCGGGATGAGGTGAGGGACGCGAATACGACTGTGGTGCTCAGGTAATGACCGCTGGCGTAGTCAAAAGAGCCGCCGCACGTCATCAGGTGCAGGCCCGCGAAACCGGACGCGCCGTAAATGGCTTTCGCCGGGAAATTGGTTTTCGAGTATTGCCGGACGCCGGTGACGCGGAAAACGGCGGTGATCCCGTCGGCGAGCCTCACGTCGATGTGCTCGCCGGGGCGCAGGGCCCCGAGGCGGAAGAAGACGGCGGGCCCCTGGCGGGTGTCGACGTGGCCCTCGATGACCGACGCCCCCAGCTGGCCGGGCGTCGCCGAGTACTTGTACCAGGCCGCCTCGTCAGCGCCGCCGGACAGCGACGGCGCCTGGATCGTGCCGTCGGGGTTCAGCCCGAGGTGCAGCAGGTCCGAACGCACGCCGATGGCCGGGATATCGACGGACACCGGCAGGGAGCGCGCCAGCGACGGCCCGTAGCCGGCCCCGGTGGAACCGGCCGCCGCCGCCGACGGCTGCGGTGCGTGTACCTGGGCGGCCACCGCGACACCGATCGCGACGACCCCGGTCAGCAGGAACAGGACGCCGGCCACCCCGAGCAGGCGCGCCCGGATGTCCAGGCGGGGCGGCGGCGTGAATCCGCCGGGCGAACCGGTAAAGACCACGCGGAAGCCGTATATGCGCCGCCACTCCGGTTCCGCCATGCGGCCGTCCCTCTCGCCGTCTTCCGCATGCTCTGCTGCTCGCGTAGCCTAATATTCCAATGAAAAATAGGCTATTCGCTGCGCCGCACCTTTATGGCGCGCCCGTACCGGGAGGCGGGAAGCGCACAGCCGTCGCGGGGACACGCTCCGGCGCGAGGCTGGCGGCGATCGGCTGCGGCGCCCTGACCGTCCTGGCCGCCACGACGGCCTGCTCGGGGACCGGTGGGACGTCGGCCTCCGGAAGCGCCCCGGCGTCGCCGGGCGGCAGTTTCTTCACCGCCGTGGCCCCCGGCTCCAGTACCTCGGCCAGCCCGTCGGCGTCAGCGTCAGCGTCAGCGTCGCCGTCACCGTCGGCATCACCAGCCACCACGCCGGCCACGGAGCCGGTGGACGGGTCGCCGAGCCCGTCGTCGTCCAGCCCGTCGTCCAGCCCGTCGTCCAGCCCGTCGTCCAGCCCGTCGTCCAGCCCGTCGTCCAGCCCGTCGTTTAGCCCGGCGCCCATCGGCGCCCCGTCCACCGGCGGCGGTGGCACGGCCGGCGTCCAGGACATCCTGATCTTCGGTCTCGGCGGTGCGGCCCTGCTGGCCGGCGCCGGGAGCCTCGCCTACCGCCGTAGGATCACGCGGGACCACTGAAGGCGGGACTGAAAAGGGCGGGACTGAAAAGGGTGCGGCGATGAGCGAGCTCAAGATCGAGGCGGACCCGGCCGAGGTGGGCCTGGACGCGGACCGGCTGGAACGGATCGGCCGGCACTTCACCCGCTATGTCGACGACGGCAGGCTGCCCGGCTGGCTGATCACGGTGAGCAGGCGCGGCCGCCGGGCCTACGTGGCCGGCTACGGGTCGCGGGACCTTGCGGCCGGGCGGCCGGTGGAGACCGGCACGCTGTGGCGGATCTACTCGATGACCAAGCCGGTCACCTCGGTCGCCGCGATGATGCTGTACGAGGAGGGCGGCTTCGAGCTCACCGATCCGGTCAGCTCATTCATTCCCTCGTTCCGGGACGTCCGCGTCTTCCACGGCGGGTCCGACCTCGAGGCCGTCACGGTCCCGGCCACCGAGCCGGTCCGGATCTGGCACCTGCTCACCCACACCTCCGGGCTCACCTACGGGTTCCACCGGGCGCATCCGGTGGACGCCATGTACCGGGCGGCCGGGTTCGAGTGGGACGCGCCGCCCGGCACGGACCTGGCGCAGGCCTGCGACATCTGGGCCGGCCTGCCGCTGCTGTTCCAGCCTGGCGCCGAATGGAACTACTCGGTCTCCACCGACGTGCTGGGCCGGGTGGTCGAGGTCGTCTCCGGGCAGAGCCTGGACGAGTTCTTCGCGACCAGGATCTTCGGCCCGCTCGACATGACGGACACCACGTTCTGGACCGACGACGCCGCGCGGCTGGCCGCCTTGTACACCCCGGGACCGGACGGCCGGGCGGCCCGGCTGGACGCCCTCGGCCGGCTGGCGCTCGCGCCGCCGTCCCTGCTCAGCGGGGGTGGCGGGCTGGTCTCCACCGCTGCCGACTATGACCGCTTCACCCAGATGCTGCTGCCCCGCCCGGACAGCCCGGCCGGGGAACTGGACGGCACCCGTCTGCTCGGCCCCCGGACGGTCCGGTACATGGCCCGCAACCACCTGCCGGGCAACCTCGACCTGACGGAGTTCGGCCGGCCGCTCTTCGCCGAGACCCCGTTCGCCGGGATCGGCTTCGGCCTGGGCTTCGCCGTCACGATCGACCCGCTGCCCGGCAAGATCATCTCCTCCGAAGGCGAGCTGACCTGGGGCGGCGCCGCGAGCACGGTGTTCTGGATCGACCCGTCCGAGGAACTGACGGTCTCGTTCTTCACCCAGTTGCTGCCCTCCAGCAGCTACCCGATCCCCTCCCAGCTACGGCAGCTCGTCTACCAGGCGCTGCTGGACTGAAGACGGAACGACCTCCGCGCGGCGATCGGGAAGAACCCGGGTGACAGCGTCACCGTCCACCTGGAGGAGCGGATCAGCTGGTAGTACTTTGTCAGGTTGCGGCGAGCAACGTCTCCATCGTTCCTGCGAGATAGGTCATGGCGGGCTGGCGGCCAGGCCAGCTATCTGGTCGTTCAGGGGGACGGCCGCGGTCAGGCGGTTGTCGATGACGGCGTGCCGGGCCGCCGGCGCGGTATCGAGCCGCATGCTGGCGGCGAACGCGGCGAACCGCTCCAGCTTGGCCGAGTCCCGCGCGTACCCGCGGCCGGCGAGGCGCTGGCGCAGGGTGGCCGCGTCCGACCGGATCCAGACCAGCCGAACGGTCCCGCCCCCGAGTTCGCTCACCCAGGACCGCCACCGGGCCGCGTCGTGGATCTGCTGGGTGAACGGGCCGGACAGCAGGACGGGGCAGCCGTGCGCGCGGATCTCCCGGGCGGTGGACGTCATGCCCGCGTACTCGTGCCCCTTGATGTGCTCGTCGTACCATGGGCCCTCGCGCTCACCCGGCGGCAGGCCCGCGGCGGCGAGTGTCGCGGCCACGAACGACCCGTACATGGTGTCCTTGTCGAGCAGCGCCGGCACCGGGGCCAGCGCGGCGAGCAGCAGGTCCGCGACCGTGCTCTTGCCCGCTCCCGGCGCGCCGGCCACCACCCACACGGGCGCAGGAACGCTCATGCCCAGTGAGAATACGGTTTCTTGGCGGCCCTGGGCCGGCCGGGGCCGGGAGTGGGGACCGTTTGCCCCCACGTCGAATGCCGCCGGGCCAGATCGGCACCTGCGGGGAAATTTTTCCCAACGGCCCCCGGACGGGCGGGGAACATCGTCGGGGCTGCTAGCGTTACGGTGCGTGGTGGCACAGATGCCGCCCTTTTCGCGGGCACACGGCCCGCGTGGTCGCTTGTGTGAGCAGTCCGCTGGTCGGCGAATCACGTTTCGCCGCTGTCGTCGACGTCTCTGACATGACGCGGCCCCGTATCAGCGATGGAGTTCATGCATGTCTGACAACGCACGGCGGCGGCGCACGCCTGTCCGCACCCACGGGCCCCGCGTCCCCCGCGAGCAGGAGCCCGGCCGCCACGGCGGGCAGCCCGCACGCCGCGGTGGCGAGCCTGCCGGCGGCCCGGCGCGGCGCAGCGGCAAGCCCGCAGGCCCGGCTCGCGGGGCGCGCCGGGGCGGACGGCCGTCCCGGCCGGTGCGGCCCCCGCAGGCCGATCCCTACGCGGGTCTCGACCGCGCCCTGTCCGACGCCGCCGCACAGCCGGCGCCCGCATCAGCTTCGTTCGGCCAGCTTGGCCTGCCCGAACGGCTGATCAGCGCGCTGGCGGCGCGCAATATTCACGAGCCGTTCGCGATTCAGTCCCGGGCGCTCCCGGACGCGCTGGCCGGCCGCGACGTGCTCGGCCGGGCGCAGACCGGTTCGGGGAAGACGCTCGCGTTCGGCCTGCCGATGCTGGCCCGGCTGGCCGGCGCCGCGGGCGCCCGGGGCGGCCCGCGCGGCCTGGTGCTGGTGCCCACCCGTGAGCTGGCCCAGCAGGTCGCGGACGTGCTCACGCCGCTCGGCCGCTGCGTCGGCGTGAGCGTCACGACCGTCTACGGCGGCGTGGCGTACGGGCGGCAGATCACCCGGCTGCGGGACGGCGTGGACATCGTCGTCGCGACGCCAGGCCGGCTGATCGACCTGCTCGACCGGGGTGCCTGCACGCTGGCCGGCGTCGGGATCACGGTCCTCGACGAGGCCGACCACATGGCCGACCTCGGCTTCCTGCCCGCGGTGACCCGCATCCTGGACGAGACGCCGGCGGGCGGCCAGCGGTTGCTGTTCTCCGCCACGCTGGACCGGCGGGTCGGCCAGCTGGTGACCCGTTACCTCACCGGCCCCGCGCTGCACGCGGTGGCGCCGCAGAACGAGGCGGCAGGCGCGGCCGAGCACAGCGTGCTGGTGATGGACGCCCAGGACAAGCTGCCGGTGGCCGCGGAGATCGCCAGCCGCCCGGCGCGGACCCTGTTCTTCGTCCGGACCAAGCACGGCGCGGACCGGCTCGCCCGGCAGCTGAGCCGGGCCGGGGTGGCCGCCGAGGCCATTCACGGCAACCGGAACCAGAGCCAGCGGCAGCGCGCGCTGGACGCGTTCGCGGCCGGCCACCCGCGGGTTCTCGTCGCCACCGACGTCGCCGCGCGCGGCATCCACGTCGACGATGTGGAGCTGGTCGTGCACTTCGATCCGCCCAACGATCACAAGGACTACCTGCACCGTTCCGGCCGCACGGCCCGGGCGGGGGCGTCCGGGCTGGTCGTGACGCTGGCCGAGGAAGGGCAGGTCCGGGAACTGCAGCGGATGCACGACGCGGCGGGCGTGAGCGCGCCGCGGCACCACGTCGGCGTGGGGCACCACCGGGTCCGGGAGATCGCGACGACCGGCACGCCGGTCCCGCCCCGGCCACCCGCGCCGGGCGCGCGGGGCGGCGCGAAGCGCCGCAGGCCGCACCCCGCTAACGCACCGGGCGACCGGGCGCACGCGCCCCGCCGGGCCGGCGGGCCCGGCGGGCCGGCCCGGCACGCCCGCCGGGTCAAGCCCGCGCCGGTTCCTTAAGCCCCGCGTCTGCGCTTCCCCGATGGTGAGCTCGGCGGCGGGGTCGGCGTCGAGGCGCTCCTCGGGGATGGGCTGACCGGGCGCCTCGGTAGTAGCGTCAGCGGGGGGCGCTAGGGGCGCGGCCGCGAAACGGGCAGTGGGGATAGGTGGAGGGCCACATGAGGATCGCAGTGATCGGGACGGGCAACATCGGCGGCACGCTGGGCGGCAAATGGCGCGCGGCCGGTTACGACGTGGTGTACGGCTCCCGCAACGGGACCGGGGAGGGGCCGGGCGGGGCGCCGCTGATGCCGGTCGGCGATGCGCTCACCGGCGCCGACGTGGTGGTGCTGGCCATCCCGGGCGGCGCGGTCGCGGAGACGATCACCGGGCACGGCGCGGTACTGGGCGGCAAGACCGTCGTCGACGCCACGAACAACATGGGCGGACCGGCCGCCGACAGCCGAGCCGCGATCACCGCGGCCGTGCCAGACGTCCGGTACGTCCGCGCCTTCAACACACTGGGCTGGGAGAACTTCGCCGATCCGCTGCCCGGCAGCACGCTGTTCTTCGCCGCCGAGCCAAGCGTGCGGGAAACCGCCGAGGCGCTTATCCGCGCCGTGGGCCTGGAGCCCGCGTTCGTGGGCGACGAAAACGCCACCGGCACGGTCGACGCCCTGCTCCCGCTGTGGTTCGCGCTGGTCAAGCTGAACAGCGGCAACCGCAAGGTCGCCCTGCGCATCGTCCGGTAGGGCAGGGATGACGCGCGGCCGGGCCCGTTCGGCATGATCTGGCGAGGACGGCGGGGAACCACGGGCTGACACCGCGGTTTCCCCGCCGTCCGTTACGAGCGGCGCTGGCGGCCAGTATTAGTTCCGGCCCAGGTGGGCGAGCTCGGGGACGAAGGAGGCCGCGTTGACGGTGCCCACCCCCGAAGCCAGGTCGTAACCGGGGGCGGCGCTGAAGCCCTTGACCGTGTACAGGTGGT
The DNA here is from genome assembly GCA_963805255.1 of uncultured Actinomycetes bacterium. GTDB lineage: Bacteria > Actinomycetota > Actinomycetes > Streptosporangiales > Streptosporangiaceae > Bog-532. Next base: position 163,605 of record CAWDTK010000019.1, on the reverse strand, counting down.
TGTTCTGGGTGAACGACACGGTGTTGTTGCCCTTGGTGACGTCGACGATGCCCTTGGCGCGGGCCGCCGACAGCTCGTACAGGTACGGGTTGATCAGGCCGAGCGGGTGGGCGGCCACCTGGTCGGCGAGCGCCACGATGCCCGCGAACAGTGGCGTCGCCTCGCTGGTGCCGCAGACCGGATACCAGCCGGGCGTCTGACCGCCGAAGCTCTGGTAGGTGTCCACCGCCCCGTTGCAGGCCGCGCTCATCGAGATGTCCGGCACGCCCCGGCTGTTGCCCACGGCGTAGGCCACGCCATCCTGGTACCACGGGCGGCTGAAGAAGATGGACTTGCCGCCGCCGCCCGCCAGCGGGTTCGGGGGTGCGGCGCCGGAGATGTAATTCTGCGTCGCCCGGTTGTACGTGTCGTTCCACACGTTGTCCGGCGCGGTGTGCTGGCCGCTGGCGTTGAGGTGCAGCTGGGTGCCGCCGACGCCGGTCACCAGCGGGTCGCTGCCCGGCCACGACGTCACCGGGTAGGTGTAGTACGTCAACTGGTCCGGGCCGGCGGCCGCGGCGCCGCTGTCGCCGGACGCGGTGAGCACGGTGACATGGTGGGCGTAGGCGTTCGTGTAGGCGCCGCGCAGCGACTCGACGGTGGCCCCGTTCGGGAAGGTCCCCTCGGTCGCACTGAAGCTCTGGCTGATCACGTCGCCGAGATTGTGGTTGATCACGTAGTTCTCGGCCGCGACGATCTGCGGGAAACCGGTCACGCCCTCGGTCTCCGACACCGGCGTCTCGACCAGCAGGATGTTCGCGCCCGGCGCGACGGTATGCGCGTACTCGACGTCCAGGGTGGTCTCCTTGGCCCAGCCCACCATGCCGGAGTCGTCCGGGTCGTAGGGCGGAACCTGCCCGGCCGGCTGAATGACGCTGAGCGACGGGGGCGCCGGGTAGTGGAACGTCTGGTCGAAGACGGTCAGGTCGTTCCGGATCGTCGGTGAGCCGAACGATTCGACGATGACGATGGTCGATCGCCGTCCGTTCACGCCCCGCAGGTACAGGGCCGGCAGGTTATAGGCCTGCTGGATCTGGTTCGGCTCGTAACAGGCGATCTGGTAGTTCGCTTCGCAGTACGCGGTGGCCGGAGGGGCACCGCTCGCGTGCCCGGCATGCTGCACGCCGGGCCGGATGACCACGTCAGCCTGGGCCGCGGGCACCTTCGCGGCCGGCACCGAGACCGCCGATCCCGCCGGCACCACGGCGGCGGCGAGCGCGCAGGCCGCTGCGGCTAACGTCACTGTTCGAGCCAGGCGCATGGCAACTTCCCCCAGGTGCGGAAAATGACGGGTTCTCCAGCGGAAGCACCATAACACCCACGATCCAACGGCCATCAGAGCTCCGGGGCCGGCACGCTGTCCAACCCCAGCGCCGCCCGCGGAACTCATCGATCGGGCCGGGGTCGATCCGGCCGGATCGATGAGTGAGGCCCGGACCGGCGTGGTGCGGGCCCAGCGCGCCGTGGGCCGCCGGACCCGCACCCACGGGCTGCTACCAGTAATGCCGGCGGCCACCGACTTCATGCCCGATCGCGCCGAGCAGAAGCAGGATGAGCCCGATCACCAGGACGACGATACCGATCGTCCACAGGATCGCGATCTTGAGCAGAAAACCAACTACCAGAAGGATGAGGCCGAGAACGATCATTGTGAACTCCTGTGTCGCCTGAGGCAGCTGTGCAATCTCAGTCAGTTGCTTGCGAGAAAGCGTCTTCCCCCACAAATCAAAGGGAAACGCGGGAGCGACATCGACCTGACGGATGGCCGCCTGACGGATGGCCGCAGGAGTCCGGGCGGCGTTATGATGGCCGCTCGCAATAGCCCCTGCTCAGCGGGCACGCAAATCGTTCAGGCGGGGGGCGCGGCGTTCGCCACGACCTCGGCGCAAATTGCGGCGACCTTTCTGCGTTCCGCCCGCGCCTGCGCCCGGAGCTGCTCAAACGCGGTCCGGGCCGGAATTCCGTGCCGTCCCATCAGCACACCCTTGGCCTGCTCAATGATCCGCCGGGAGTCCAGAGTTACTGCTCACAGATCAGAGAGATGATCTTGCCCGGGCGGCTAGCTGGCCTGCGGCTCGGCCCGCTGCGCGCGGAGGCTGGGCAGGACGGCGCGCAGTTCGTCCCACGGGAACGGAGCGGATTCCTGGCTGCGCGGCTGCGGCAGGCGGGCGGGGTCGAGGATCAGCGCGACGCCCCATTCGCGAAGGGTGGCGACGCTGCGCGCGAAGACCGGGTGGGCGGCGAGCGCCGCGTTCGGCCACGGGACCGCGACCATGGGCAGGCGCAGGCCGACGGCCTCGTTGAGCAGGCCGAGCGCGAGGGTGTCGCTGATGCCCTGCGCCCATTTGTTGATGGTGTTGAAGGTCGCGGGCACCACGACCAGGGCGTTCGGGGGCGGGAGGACGTCGGGCTCGTCGGGGTGCTTGTACCGGGAGCGGACCGGATGGCCGGTCAGCCCGGCCAGGTTCCCGGCGTCGAGAAACTTGATGCCGTCGGGCGTGGCGATCACGCACACGTCCCATCCCTGGAGCTGGGCGTCCCGGACGAACGCGGGAAGCTGGCCGGCCGGAGGGGCGCCGCACGCGACGAGGTAGAGGACGGGGCGGGTATCCGCTGGCACGGTCGTTCCTTCCGCTCGATCGGCCACGGCCCGCTCGCATCGGCCACGGCGGCCGGCGGTCACGCCGGCTGAGGAAACAGCACACTATGCCCTGTTGACTTCTCCCCGCCCTGAGGGACGGGGATTCTCGGCCTCGCGGGCCAAGGTTCCTGTTTCACTGACGGTCGCCTCCCAGCACTACCTGCGGGGCGGTCTCACACCATCTCGGCAGGCCAAGACGGCCAGCCGGCCGCCTGTAGCACCTTCGCCGCGTTCACGTCCCGGTCGTGAAGCGTGCCGCATGAGCTCTAATGCGAGCCAAAGACGGCGCCTCAGCGGCGCTTTCGCGGGCGGCTGGGAGCGAGGCGCGGGTGGGCGGCCGGGAGGGGCTTGAGGGCTTCGCGGAGGGTGACGCCGGACAGCCGGCGAAGGCGGGGGCCAGCCAGCCCTGGCCGGGGAGCCCGCCACCGGGCCGCCTGGTCGCCGGACACTTCTGGCGCAATTCCGTGGTGCAACTACATTTTTCCCGCATACGGGGTGCAAGTATCGGACGACAGCCGGTAGCGTGGGTCTATGGCGCGCGGCGAATCTTCGCACCGTGGCCCGAGCAGCCCGGGCACCCCGGCCATTGAGCCTGGTCAGAGTGGGTCGGACCGGCCCGCCAATGGTGTCACGGGCACCCCGGCCGACCCCGCGAAACCGGACGGCGGCCCCGCGAAACAGCGCGAGATCCTGGCCCAGTTCGAGGCCGCGATCGCCGGGATGCGCACCCGTGAGATCCAGATCGGGCTCCGGCGGCTGCTCGCCGGGTCAGTCCCGCCGCCGCGGGTCCAGGCGGGCGCGCAGACGGCCCAGCCCGGCACGTCGGTGACCTCCGGAGCGGGTCCGTTCGGCCAGGAAATGACCGGCGGTGCGCAGGCCGGCGACGGTGTCGCCCACGGGCCCGGCGACGAGCCGGGCGCCATCCCCCCGCCGGTGGCCGGACTGGTCCGCGCCATCAAGGCCCCCAGCGCGCAGCGGCAGATGGAACGGCTGGTCGGTGACGCGCAGCTGGAGCAGTGGGTCCAGATCGACACCGAGACGGCGGCCCGGATGGTGCGCCCCTACACCTGGCTGCTGAACCGGGCTGGCGACGCCGGCATCAAGCTGACCGAAGCCGGCCACCTGCCCCCGGCCGAGGTGGAGGCGACCCTGCGCGAGCTGAACGTCGCGCCGGACGGACCCGGCCGCCGCGAGAACCAGGTGCCGCCGGTGCTGCAGTTGCGCGAGTCTGCCCAGGCGATGGGCGTGCTGCGCAAACAGCGCGGCCAGCTCGTGCTCACCGCGTGTGGCGCCGAGCTGCGGCGCTGCCCCACCGCGCTCTGGTGGCATCTGGCGGAACGGATGCCGCTCAGGTCGGCCGCCTCGTGCGAAGTCCAGCCCGGCCTGATCCTGCTGGTGTGCGTTGCCGCGTGGTGCACCGGCACCCTGGACGTGACGATCGCCCGCATGCTGAGCGCCCTTGGCTGGGTCAACAGCGACGGCAGCCCGCTGACCGGGACCGATGCGGCCCGGACGACCTCCAGCACGCACGCCGCGCTGCGGTGGCTCGGCGCGCTGCCCGATGACCCGTGCCCGGGCCAGGCCCCCTGGCCGACGCCGGAAGGAGTGGCGTTCGCCCGCGCCGCCCTGCGCACCTGGCCCGCTTAGCGGGCGCGCTGGCTACCCGCGGCCGTCGTCCCGCCACCGTTCGCGCAGCAGCCGCGCCGCCGCCTTCGGCTGGCGGTGGCGGGTGAACACACCCTCGTGATTGCCCTAGTCCGGATGGGCACCGTGCCTCTCGGCGCGGCACGGAGATTCTGCTTCAGCAGTCATCACGGGATCCCGCCGGCGTGATGGCGGAACAGGTGCTGCGGTTGCGGCGTCTGGGGGTGCGGCTTCCCGGGCGGCACGACGCGCGTTGCGAGTAGGCCGGCCAGCGCGAAGCCAGCGGCGATGAACATCGCCACCCCGGTTCGGTGACTGGTCCCGCCGTGGACAGCGACCAGCGTCGCGGACAAGATCGCGACGCCGAGCGCCGAACCGCACTGCCTGGTGGCGGTCAGCAGGGCGCTGGCCGTGCCCTCGGACCGGGCGGCGACCGGCCCCTGGGTGCCGGCCAGGGTGGACGAGACCTGGCTGAGGCGATTGGCGATCCCGAGCACGAACGAGCCCGCCAGCAGCGCTGGAAGCGACCCGGCCAGCACCGCGACGGCGTTTCCGGCCAGGGCCAGCAGCGCGAGGGACAGCCCGGCGGCCAGCGCCCGCCGCGGCCCCAGCGCGGGGACGAGCCGGCTGGCCGGCCCGGCCAGCGCGAATGCCCCCGCCGCCTGCGGGACGAAGCACAGGCCGGTCAGCAGCGGACTGAGCCCCCGCCCCTCCTGCAGGTAGAGGGTCATAAGCAGCACCTGCCCGGCGCTGAAGGCGCCGACCGCGATCAGGGCCAGGTTGGCGCCTAGTATGCTGCGGTCCTTGAGCAGGGCCAGGTCGAGGATCGGGGCCCGCGCCCTGCTCTCCCGGACGACGAACGCGCCCAGCAGCACGACCGCGGCCCCGAAGAGCAGGGCCGGCTGGGTGACCGTCAGGGTGTCGCCCGCCCGGGCGACCGCGAACACGAGCAGGGCGACACCCGCCGTGACGGTGATGGCACCGGGAACGTCCAGCTGCCCCTTGCTGCTGGGCGGATCCGGTGGCAGCAGCCGGAACGAGGCGATCAGCAGCGCCAGGCCGACCGGAGCGTTCACAAAGAAGACCAGACGCCAGGTGACCTCGGCCAGCAGGCCGCCGAGCACCGCGCCGGCAGCAAATCCCGTCGAGACGATCGCGCCGTAGATGCCCAGGGCGTGGCTGCGCTCCTGCTGGCCGGGATAGCTGGTGACCAGCAGGGACAGGCCCGCGGGAGCCAGCATGGCCGCCCCGATGCCCTGAACCACCCGGGAGGCGATCAGCAGGCCAGGCTCGACCGCCAGTCCCCCGGCGATGCTCGCCGCCACGAACACGACCAAGCCGATCCGGTACAGCCTGGCCCGCCCGTACACGTCGGCCAGCCGGCCGCCCAGCAGCAAGAATCCCCCAAAGGCGACCGCATAGCCGCTGACCAGCCACTGCAGCGTCGTCATGACCACGTGCAAGCCGTGCTGAATCGAGGGCAGCGCGACGTTGACGATCGTGAAGTCCAGCACGACCATGAACTGCGCCATCGACAAAGTGAGCAGCAACGCGAACCCAGCACGGGGGGCACCCGCTGGCGCTTTGCCCAGCTGATCACCCGGCCGGCCTCCGCCACGGCTGATCGTTTCGCCATCCCCGGGACCGGCTGACGGCGCGGCTGGGACTTGATCGCCTGACCGCGGGAGGGACATACCGGGCACCCCCTTCACTACCGGGCCATTATCGGGTCGCCGGTACCCATCGAGAAGACAGCGTTGCTCTGGAGGACACCCGCGGCCGTGAGGTGCTGCCGACCGGGCGGTTCCTGGCACATCATGCTGCCGGGCTTCGCGCTGGCTGGCGCGCCGGTACGCGCTTATTGTGGGGTTTGGTGCCGCGATGAGAATCCACAACGCCGCCACCGCAAGATGCCGCCCTGGTCTGCGCGCTGACCTTCGGGGGGCCCGAGAGCGAGCCGGCGAACTGGAAGATCCTGCTGCCCGGGCCCGGCGGCACCGAAGATCTCTACGGCGCCGAGCGGTTCCTCCCGCCCGACGTCCAGCAGCTGCGGGCCTGGCTGACCCCCATCGTGGGCGCCGGGCATGCCGCCGCGCTCGCCGGCGCCGTGGATGCTGAACCGCCGCCAACGTCCGCCTGGCAAAGGCACGGCAGTATCTGAGACCTGATCGTCCGGCCCGCCAGAGCCCGGGCGCCAACCAGAAAGGCAGCGATCATGACCGACAGCACTACGGTCCGCACCGGGCCGCCGTCCGCGGCGCAGCCGTTGTTCATCCTGGCGATGGATCACCGTGACTCATTCGGCCGGACCCTGTTCGGCGTACGGGGCACCCCTGACGCCGGGCAACTGGCGGGCATGCGCAGCGCCAAGGAACTCATCTTCGCCGGCGCCCGCCAGGTGGCAGAGAGCACACCCGGTCCCGGCCAGCTCGGGATCCTGGTCGACGAACAGCTCGGCGCCGACGTCGCCCGCCAGGCCAGAAAGGCCGGCTTCGTCCTGGCCATGCCCGTCGAGACCAGTGGCGCTGACCGCCTCACCTTCGAATACGGCGACGACTTCGCCAACCACGTCGAGGCGTTCGACCCGGACTGGGTCAAGGTGCTGGTCCGGTTCAACCCGGCCGACCCCGCCGAGCTGCGCGACGCGCAGACCGACGCGCTGCGGCGGCTGCATGACTGGGTAACCGCGAGCCGGCGCCGCTGGCTGATCGAGCTCCTCGTCCCGCCCACCCGCGAGCAGCTCGTCGCCCACGATGACCAGGCCCTCTACGACGAAACAGCACGGCCAGCGCTCACCGCCCAGGTCATCGGCTCGCTCACCGCCGCGGGCGTCCATCCTGGCATCTGGAAGCTGGAAGGTTACGAGACCACCGCAGGGGCGCAACTGGTCCTGGACGCCGTCCGGGATTCCGGCGCCCCGGCCAGCTCGTGCATCGTGCTCGGGCGTAACGCGCCGCAGCGCCAGGTGGACCACTGGCTGTCGGTCGCGGCGCCGCTGCCGGGCTACGTGGGCTTTGCCGTCGGCCGCAGCATCTGGGACCAGCCGGTCGCCGGCTACCTGGCCGGGCACGCTGACCGGGACGCCACCGAAGCCCGCATCGCCGGAAACTACCGCCACTTCATCCAGCAGTACCTTGCGGCCGACACCGCCGAGGCCGACGCCGCCTGGCCGGGCGGTAGCCAGGCCAGGGTGCGTTAGCGAGCGCTGCGGGCGGAGGGTGCGAGCAGGCCCAGGTCGCGGGCGCGGGCGACGGCCTCGGCCCGCCGGTGGGTGCCGAGCTTGGCGTACAGGTTGCGCATGTGGGTCTTGACGGTGTTGCGCGAGACATACAGTTCGCCGGCGATTTCCGGCGCGGTCAGGTTGGTCGGCAGGTAGCGCAGCACCCGCAGCTCGCTGTCGCGCAACGGCTCGAGCGGCGGCCGCGGCCCGGCGGGCGGCGGCGCGGAGCTGTTTCCGGCGAGCAGGCTGAGGATCTCGGCGATCAGGGCGGCGTGGGCGGTGCCGTGCCGGGCCTGGCGCTCCAGCAGGCCCGGCGCGGGGTGCAGCAGGAACAACCAGAGGCCGCCGTCGGGTTCGGTCAGGTCCAGCGCGCGCTCCAGCGCGTCTCCGGCGGCGGCCGGGTCGCCGAGCGCATCCCGGGCGATCGCCTCCAACAGGAACGCGTGAGCCAGCCAGCCCCACGGGAGTACGGAAGCGGAGCCGTCCAGGACCGGCGCGAGCGCGACGGCCGCCGCGCGCGGGTCGTCTTCGGCGAGCCGCAGCAGCGCAGTGGCGATACGCGTCTCCCCGCGTTCGCGGTCGTGTTCGCCGAGGCCGGCGAGGGTCTGCTCGGCGCGCTCGGGGTCGCCGAGGCGGACAAGGGCATACAGCAGCATGACCCGCGCCCGCGCGACGAGCAGGTTCGGTGCGTCCAGGCGCCCGGCCAGCCGCTCGGCGGCCAGAAAAGCGGCGAGCGCGTCGGCGTCCCGGCCGCGGGCCAGCTCCAGCCGCCCGCGGATGTAGTTGACCGCCAGCCTCGCTGCGGGCTCGGCTTCCGCTGTGACAGTGCGCTCGGCGTGCTGGATCCAGGCTTCGGCCTCCTCGGGCCGTCCCTGCCAGGTCAGCGCGGCTCCGATTGTCATGTAGGCGGTGCCGGCGGCCGGCTCGTCGGTCCAGCCGTGCCGCCTGGCCAGCTCGATCGCCTGCCTGCTGCGCTCGGCCACCCGCGCAAACGGCCGCCCGATCTCGGCCGCCCGCGGAAACGCCCGCCAGATCTCGACCGCCGCCAGGTGCGCCAGGCCGCTGAACTCAAGAAATGGCCGCCCGATCCGGCGCGCTAGCGCGACGCCCTGCTCCAGGTCCCGGTGTGCCTCCTCGAATCGGGTGGTCCAGACCTCGGTGCTGCCGAGGCTGACCAGCGCTAGCGCGCGCAGGTCCTCGCGCAGGTCCTCGCCCAGGCCGGGCTGCGCCGCCTCGGGGGCCCCGGCCATAGCCTGCAGCCGCTGCGCCTCCTCGCGCACCGCCTGAGGGTTCCCGCGCTGGCGGGCCAGCAGCAGCCGGACGCTCCCGAGCAGCAGCTGCGCCTGGACGCGCCGGGTGTCCGGCACCGGCGCCGACCCCCGCTCCGCCAGGCCCAGGTACCGCTCCGCCGCATCCAGCGATCCGTGCGCCAGCTCATCCGCCGCGGCCACCGCCGCGAGCTGGGCATCGGCCGCGCGGGCCACGGCGGGGAACCCGGCGAGCAGCTCATGGGTGACGGCGGCCTGCCCGTCCAGGTACAGGCCGGGCCAGGCGTCAGCGAGCAGCCGGGTGGCCAGCTCCCAGTCACCGGCGGCCTGGGCGTGCCGGACCGCCTCCACCGGGTATCCGTGCCCGGCGAACCAGGCGCTGGCGGCCTGGTGCAGCCCGGCGACCTCCCCCGGCGCGGTACGCCGCAGCTCCAGCGCCAGCAAGCCGGCGAACATCTGGTGGTAACGGAACCACGACCGCGCCGGGTCCAGCGACACCACGAACGCGTTCGCCTCCTCCAGGTCCTGCAGCACCCGCTCCCCGTCGCCATCCCCGGTCAGCAGATCCGCCAGCTCCCCGTTGACCCGCTCCAGGATGGAGGTGCGCAGCAGCAGCCGCCTGACCTGTTCGCTCTGCCGGTCCAGCACCTCGGCCAGCAGGTACTCGGCCACCGTCCGCTCGGTGCCGGAGAACTCCTCGGCGAACCGGCCCGAATCCGGGTGCCCGGCCAGCGACAGCGCCGCCAGCCGCAGCCCCGCCGCCCACCCCTCGGTCCGCTCCTGCAGCATCTCCAGGGCCGGCCCGGGCAGCTCCACCCCCGCCGCCGCGAACAGCTCCCCCGCCTCGGCCAGGCTGAACCGCAGATCGGGCGCGCGGATCTCGGCCAGCTCACCCTCCAGCCGCAGCCGGTGCAGGCCCAGCCGAACGTCATGCCGGGTGGCCAGCACGAACCGCAGCGGTGCCGGGGCCCGCATGATCAGCAGCTCCAGCTGCCGCAGCGCCTGATCGCCGCCCAGCTCATGCACGTCATCGATCACCAGCCACAACCGGTCCTGCAGCGGTGCCAGGTCCGTCAGCAGCCGCTCGGTGATCGCCCACCCGTCCAGATCCGGCGCCGCCGTCAGCCCCTGCACCAGCACCGAACCCGGCGCCGTCCGGCGCAGCGCGCCGAGCACCGACAGCCAGAACCGCTGCGGATCGCGCTCATCCGGCCCGGCCGCCACCCACCCGGCACAATCGGCCAGGCCCGCCTGGCTGATCCACGACCGCAGCAGCACCGTCTTGCCGCTGCCCGGCGGCGCCGACACCACCATCACCCGGGCCGGCCCTCCCAGCCGCCCGAACAGCCCCGGACGGGCAACCACCCCGCCCGCACCAGGACCAGCGACCCGCCCAGCACCGGCATCCGATCTGCCACCAGGTCCCACGCCCACGATCATCCCACGACCCGTGAAACGCGTCCCTCAAGCTGCGCGGGCACCAGCCAGCTGCGGGCGGCTCTGCCTGCCCAAGGCTGGGCCATCCGGCCCATCGGCGAGCACGCGCTAGTGCCGCAAGCTGGCTAGCTGACCGTGCGTGGCCCGGCAACCGAAAACGCCTCACGAGGCTGACCACAGCCCGAACCGGATCGAGGACAAGACCATAACCAACGCGCTGCTGCCCCAGCCGGATCTGCCACCGAGAACAATACGAACGTGGCCACCGTCAGGTGTAAACGTTCAGGTCCTTGGGCTTGCTGCTGCGGTGCGTGATCGACGGTTACGTTTTGGCGGCGGGCGTGGTGTTGCCGTGGTGGCTGAGCGTGGTTTCGGGGATGATCCGGGGCTGTGACCGATGTGCCGCCCGAGGATCCGCGTGATGCGCTGATCCGGGAGCAGGCGGAGCGGATTTCGGTGCTGGAGGCGGTGGTCGCTGACCTGCGGGAGCAGCTGGCCGCGGCGGAGCGGTCGGGGTCGCGGAACAGCGGGAACTCCTCGATGCCGCCGAGCTCGGATGACCTGCCCGGGAAGAAGCCGCCCCGGAAGCAGCGGCGGGCCGCGGAGCGGGCGGAGGCGAAGAAGCGGAAGCGGGGGAAGCAGCCGGGCAGCCCGGGGGCGTCCATGAGCTGGGAGGTCCCGGACCGGACCGAGGACCACTATCCGGAGGGTGCCTGCTCCTGCGGCCTTGATCTTTCGGAGGCCGCTGACCTGGGGGTTACCCGCTCGTTTCAGCAGGAGGAGATCCCGGCCGCGGCGGCGGAGCGGGTGCAGCACGACCTGCACGGCGGGAGGTGCGCCTGCGGGAAGGCGCACGTCGCGCCGCGCCCGGCGGGCGTGCCGGATTCCGCGCTGTCGATCGGCCCCAGGCTCCGGGCGCTGGCCGTGTACCTGGTGGTTTTTCAGCACGTTCCGGTGGAGCGGTGCCGGCAGCTGATCGCCGACGTGGCCGGCGCCGCCGTGTCAGAGGGGTTCATCCACTCGTGCCTGGCGAAGGCGGCGTCCCTGGCCGCGGAGGTGGTGGCGCTGATCCGCGCCCTGATCACCGCCGCGGGCGTGGCGGGGTTCGACGAGACGACGCTGCGGTCTGGGCCGGCCGGGGAGAAGAAATACGTCCACGGCGCCTTCACCGAGCGGTACTCCGCGTTCTGGCTGGGTGCCCGGAGCCTGGACTCGATGCAGGACGCCGGGATCCTGCCGGAATTCGCCGGGATCGTGGTCTCCGACCGGTACCAGAACTACTTCCACCCCCGGTGGGAGCACATCGCCGGGAACCAGGCGTGCCTGTCTCACCTGCTCAGGGACTACGAGGACTGTGCCGAGAGCTACCCGGGCGCGGTCTGGCCGGTGCAGGCGCAGCGGGCGCTGCGCGGCCTGATCTGTGCCTGGCACGCCACCCGCGAGCAGGGCCTGGACGCCATCCCCGCCGATGCGCGGAAACCGCTGGAGCACGAGTTCCGGCACGCCGTCCTCGCGGGCCTGGCCAGCGTGCCCCGCGTCCCCGGCCCGAAGAACAGCACGAAGCAGAAGCCAGGCCGCGAGCTGCTCGAATTTTGCCGCGACCGCCGCAGCGACGTGCTGCTGTTCACCGAGGACACCAGCGTGTGGCCCACGAACAACATCAGTGAGCGCGGCGTCCGCCCGCTGAAAACCCAGCAGAAGATCTCCGGCCGCCTGACCAGCGACGACGTCACCCAGGACCGGCTCGACATCCGCAGTTACATCGACACCGCACGCAAGCACGGCAAGCACGCCATGGACGTCCTGCACGACCTCATGCTCGGCAGGCCCTGGCGACCGCCCGCGCCAAGCATTCTCCCCGTAACCGGGCAATCGCAGCCCCCGCTACCCATCACCACGCGTGCATGGGCTGATTGTTTACCGTCAGGTGATCGCCGCAACGGCCAAGAACCGCCATCTGCGGTCCGGGGTCGGCGCGGAGCATAACAACTAGTTATGTGCCTTCGTCACCGATCGCCAACCGACCGTCAAAGCCGCCCAGAAAGCCGCCCAGAAAGCCGCCCAAGTGGGCGGGCCGGTGCGCTTCGGGCGGGGACGCGCGTTCCGGGTGTGCTCTGCGTCGTCCGGCGTGGCAACGTTGGGCGCTATCATGGGATATCGCTGGGAGGTGGGCATGACCGACATGCTGATCCGCGATGTACCCGATGATGTCATCGCTGCGGTGGATGACCGGGCGGCCCGTCTGGGCCTGTCCCGCAGCGAGTACGTTCGCCGTCGGCTGGCCCAGGATGCCACCGCGGCCGGCTCTGCGGTGAGCACCGCAGACCTGGCCAGGTTCGCCGAAGTGTTCAGTGACCTGGCCGATCCGGGTGTGATGTCGCAGGCATGGCGGTGACGAACTGGCTGGTTGACAAGTCAGCGCTGGTCCGGCTGGCCGCCAGCAGTGATGCCGCGGAGTGGGTCACACCGAACTTGACCCCAGTCACAAACGGCCTGTCTGGCCCGATCTGAGGGAGTCGGTCGGGAAGCCTCCCACCTGCAAGAACGCCCTAACGGCGTCGTGGTCAGTCCGGGGGAATCTGCATGCTCTCGTCCTGGCTACCGTGGCTCCCCCGGGCGGGAGAGGGGCACCCCGCGGAAAACAAGATCAGTAACGGCTGTCCAGCCGTGGCCGGCGAAAGGCCCCTCGACATGGCTGAGCCGGGACGGCCGATCGACATGGCTGAGCCGGGCGGAACAGCATCGCCGACCACGCCCACGCAGGCCCACCGCTGAGAGAACGGTGTGACATGCCGGCTGGGCGCGGCCGGCGGGCAGAGCTCAGTTGGCTCGTTAGAGGGGGCGAACCTGCTCGGCCTGCGGGCCCCGGGTGCCCTGGCCGACCGAGAACTCGACCCTCTGGTTCTCCTGGAGGCTGCGGTAGCCGTCAGCCTGGATCGCGGAAAAGTGCACGAAGACGTCGGCCGAGCCGTCGTCGGGTGCGATGAAGCCATAGCCCTTGTCAGCGTTGAACCACTTGACGGTTCCCTCTGCCATTCCCAATCTCTCCTACTGCGATCTTCGGGTCCACTTATGTGTCCCCGGGCTGCTGCGACCGCCTGCCTCGAAGGATTGGCTCCCGGGAGGTCCTTTGGCGCCCGCTGTCAAATTCGCAGGCACCGTGATACGGACAACGAACTTCGACGACAACCACGGCTATTTAACACCATGCCGTGCTCCGATGCGGCATAGGCGGCACGGTCCGTCCCGATCCGGTACCGCCGGGCGGCCCGGGGACCGGTCCGGTGGTGACGCGAACCGGAAGGAAGTCCCGGGCGCGCAAGGCGTTGCTGTGTGCCGAACGGGCCTGGCCGGGAGCCGGCCGATCACGGAGCCTAACTCCGGAAGGCGGCGCGCACGGCGCCGAGGGTGCGCATCACGGCGACCGTGTCGTCCAGCGTGAGCAGCGGGGATTCGGTCAGGCCGGCGCGCAGGCAGCGGGCGACCTCTTCAGCCTCGTAGCCGAAGCCGTGCCCGGCCAGGGGAGCGTGCGGGTCTCCGGCTCCCCGTCCCCGCGCCGCAGGGTGAACCGGTCAAACCACGGCGAACGTGCTCAACGGTAGCTTTGGGCACGCGCCGGCGCGTGCCGGGCGGCAGGGGAGGCGCGTGCATCGCGCTGCTGAGCGGCGGCATCGGCCGGGACGAGCTGCCCGGCGCCGGCGCCGGGTACGACGGGCCGGCCGACCTGCTGGCCTCGCTGCCCGGCAGCATCCTGGGGCGGCGCCGCTAGCAGAAGCCGGAAACGCGATACGGTTGAGGCGATGACCGATCACCTGGCAGACGACCGCCCCGTGGTGGCCGTGGCCAACCGCCTCCCGGTCCAGCACGGCGACGACGGCTGGGAACTATCCCCCGGCGGCCTGGTCACCGCGCTGCGGCCGGTGATGTCCACGCATTCCGGCGCGTGGGTCGGCTGGGACGGCGGCGCCAAGGGCATGCCGCCGACGCTGCCGGACATGGACGTCCGGCTGCTGCCGATCGGCCTGTCCGCCGCCCAGATCCGCAACTACTACCACGGCTTCGCCAACGCCACGCTGTGGCCGCTGCTGCACGACGCGATCGAGAAGTCCCGGTTCGAGCGGGCCTGGTGGTCCACGTACCGGGACGTGAACGCGATCTTCGCCGACCGGGCGCTCACCGCGCTCGGCGAGGAACCCGACGCGATCGCGTGGGTGCACGACTACCACCTGATGCTGGTCCCCCAGCTCATCCGCGGCCGGCGCCCGGACCAGCCGATCGGGTTCTTCCTGCACATACCGTGGCCGTCGCCGGACATCTTCGCGCGGCTGCCGTGGCGGGCGCAGATCCTGGTCGGGCTGCTCGGGGCCGACGTGGTGTCCTTCCACACCGAGCGGTACCGCAGCAACTTCGTACGGGCGTGCGCGCGGCTGCTGGCCGGCTCGGGCGTCCAGGTGCGCGGCACGCGGGTCGTGCTGCCCGACGGCCGGGTGGTGGCGACCACGGCCTCGCCCATCTCGATCGACGCGGCCGAGTTCGCCGAGTACGCCACCGCACCGGAGGCGGACGCCGACATCGCGGCGCTGACCGAGCAGTTCGCCGGGCGCACGCTACTGCTCGGGGTCGACCGCCTCGACTACACCAAGGGAATCGTGGAACGGCTGCTGGCCGTGGAGATGCTGCTGGAGCGCAACCCCGGGTACCGCACCAGCATCGCCTTCCTCCAGGTCGCCATGCCCAGCCGGGACAACGTGCGGGAGTACCGCCAGCTGCGCGCGTCCGTGGAGCAGCACATCGGCCGGATCAACGGGCGGTTCACCGAACCCGGCAACGACGTGCCCGTGCACTACATGTACCGGGGCCTGTCGAAGCACCAGCTCGCCGCGTACTACGCGGCGGCCGACGCACTGCTCGTCACCCCGCTGATCGACGGCATGAACCTGGTCTGCAAGGAGTACGTCACCGTCCAGGAGGCGCGGGGGGAGGACGGGATCCTGGTGCTCAGCGAGTTCACCGGCGCGACGGGCGAGCTTCCGCAGGCCATCTTGTGCAACCCGTTCGACGTGGAGGGCCTGTCGTACCGCATCGAGAACGGCCTGCGGCTGCCGGCCGAGATCCGCCGCACGGCCATCGCCGAGATGGCCGCCTACGTCCGGAAGCACGACGTGCACCGGTGGGTGGCGGAGCAGCTGGCGGACATCTCCTCGCGCGGCGGGCAGGTGGCCACGGAGCCGGGGGAAGACCGCTGAGCCGGCCCCTCTCCTGCTGAGCAGCGGCCGCGCCGGGCCTGGTAGTGCGCGAGTGACGCGGAGCGCTCCGTCGCGTGGTCGACGATCCGCTCGGGGTAACCGTCCGGCAGTCCCCCGGTGCGCAGCCAGGGCCCGTGGATCTGGCGGCCGCGTGTTACGTCAATGCACACCCGTCGTCTAGGCACTTCCCCTCACGATAGCGGGAACTGCAGCTCAACGATGGTGCCGTCGGGGCGGGTCTCGACGTGCACGACGTCGGCGAGCTGCCGGGCGACCCACAGGCCGGCCCCCGAGCCATGGGCCAGATCCGGGGGCTGGAACCCGGCCGTCGCGACGGCGTCCCCAGGGCCGCCGGAATCGACCCGGACGGTCACGGCTCCGTCACCGCTCCAGACGCGGACCCAGCCGGGCATGATGCCGTGCCGGAACGCGTTGGCGATGACCTCTCCCGCTGCGATCTCCGCCATTCTGCAGTCCGGGGGGGCCAGGCCGAGGGTGCCCGCGATGTCGCCGACCCGATGGCGCGCCACGGCGAGATCGCCGGCCTCGGTGAGCTTCGTTTCGAGGGCGACGCCGGGCGGAACGGCGGACACCGGGCCGGGATGAGCGGAAAGGTAGGCGCCCGGCTCGACGTACTCGGCGTTCCCGGCGGCGCGGCCGTCGGCGCCCAGCACCTGCGGGTGGACGCGGGCCACCTCGGCCAGCGCCTCCGGCGGGTAGCGGCGCCGGTCGTACAGGCATACCCAGGGGAACCCGTAGCCGCCGAGCAGCTGGGTCGCGGCCGTTTCGGACCGCAGGTACGCGGCCAGCCGGCCGGGTCCGCGGGTCCCGCCGTGGATGTCGCTCTCGGTCAGCAGCCGGGTCGCGGCCCCCGCCGCCCGCCGGGCCGCGAGGTAACCGCGGATCGCCTCGGACGCCCGGCCGAGGTGCTGGTAGCTCAGGCCCGGCAGGCCCCAGCGGATCCTCGCCGCGTCGTCGCCGAGCGCGGCGCCGATGACCTTCTCCGCGCGCCGGGACACGACCGCCACGACGGCTTCGCCGCCCTCGAGGCCGGCCCGCAGGAAGGCGAGCACGCGCACACGAAGGTCCTGCTCGGAGTTGTACAGGACCGCGGCATGAGACGGGCCAGGGTGCATCGGGACGGAGGTCATCGGCCGTGCTCCCGCACGCACCATTCCGGCACGACCGGCCTCCTTCGCTCGTCCGCTCCGCTCCGTCCGCTATGACGCTGACGCTACCCACGAATGCGGTGCCAAACACCTGGAGCCAGAAGGTCACCCGTCCAGCCGCGGATCCTCCTCCGTGCGGGCCCGGTCCGTGGGGGCTTACCGGCAACCCGCTGTAGCCAGGCCAAACCCGTTCGTCCTGGCCGGCCCCGGCCACGCCGGGACCTGCGGCCGAAATCTTGGCTGACGCCCCGTGATATCCACCGTCGGACGGTGGCGACCTGAGCTTGACCACTGAAAGACTGGCGGGAGAAATCGGAATGCCCCAGGCAGGAGGAGCCATGCCCTTCGTGACAGTCGGCAGCGAGAACGGCCACGCGATCGACATCTACTACGAGGATCACGGGTCGGGTCAGCCGGTGGTGCTGATCCACGGATATCCACTGAACGGGCGCTCGTGGGAGCGGCAGGAGCGGGATCTGCTGGCGGCCGGGTACCGGGTGATCGCCTACGACCGGCGCGGGTTCGGCAACTCCAGCCAGCCGGTCACCGGTTATGACTACGACACCTTCACCGCGGACCTGAACGCGGTGCTGGAGCACCTGAACCTGACCGACATCTACCTGGTCGGGTTCTCCATGGGCACCGGGGAGGTCACCCACTACCTCGGCACGCACGGGTCGGGGCGGGTGAAGAAGGCGGCCTTGCTGGGGGCGATCCCGCCGTTCCTGCTCAAGACCGACGACAATCCCGAGGGCGTGGACAGGCCGGTTTTCGAGGGGATCAAGTCGGCGATCGTGGCGGACCGGTACGCCTACTTCACCGGCTTCTTCGACAATTTCTACAACACTGATGTGCTGGGCGGGACGAAGATCAGCCAGCAGGCGGTGCAGGCGTCGTTCAACGTCGCGGCGGCCGCGTCGCCGTATGCGACGTACGCGTGCGTGGACACGTGGCTGACGGACTTCCGGGCGGATCTGCCCAAGATCGACGTGCCGGTCCTGGTGCTGCACGGGACGGCGGACCGGGTTTTGCCGTTCGAGGCCACCGCCAAGCGGCTGCCCGGGCTGATCAAGGACGTCAAGGTCATCCCGGTCGAGAACGGCCCGCACAACATCGGCTGGACCTTCCCCGAGATCGTCAACCCCGCCCTCCTCGACTACCTCGCCAGCTGAGCCCGCCCGCGAGGGGTCCGCAGATCGGCGTTGGTTTTCCGCAAATGCTGCGGAAAACCAACGCCGATCACGAAAAGGCCGAGCGGCGGGGCGGTGGTGCCGCGGACGACCAGGTGCGGGGTCAGCACGGCCGCACGCGGTGCGGTCCGGCCTGGACGAGATCGCCGGGCAGAACTGCCGCGCTGCCCGGGCGTGGCCGAAGGGCTGCACAACCTGCGTGTCCTCGACGCGGTCGTCGCGTCGGCGCGCGCGGACGGGCAATCCGTCACCGTCGCGGAGGGAACACCATGAAGCTGGGCGCATACACGGCCTGCCTGCAGGACCGGCCGCTGCGCGAGGCCCTCACGATCCTGACGGACCTGGGGCTGACCAGTGCCGAGATCAACGCGGGCGGGTTCATCCCGGCGCCGCATCTGCCGATCAAGGAACTGCTGGCCGGCGGCGGCACCCGGGCGGCGTACCTGAACCTGTTCGAGCAGGCCGGGATCACGCTGACCGGCCTGAACGTCAACGGCAACCCGCTGAATCCGGATCCCGAGGTCGGCCCCAGGCACGCGGAGGACCTGCGCCAGGCGATCGAGATCGCCGGCCTGCTCGGCGTCCGGCGCGTCGTCGCCATGTCCGGACTGCCGGGCTCCGACGACCGCGCGCGGTACCCCTCGTGGGTCGTCAACCCGTGGGACAGCCAGTACCTGGACGTGCTGGACTACCAGTGGCAGGAGGTCGCCATCCCGTTCTGGAAGGACATCGAGGCGCGGGCGCGGGACGCCGACGTGAAGGTATGCATCGAGATGCACCCGCACAACATCGTGTTCAACCCGGGCACGATGGAGCGGCTGGCCACCGAGATCAACGCCACCCACGTGGGCGCGGAGATGGATCCCAGCCACCTGTTCTGGCAGGGCATCGACCCGGTCGCGGCGATCAAGCGGCTGGGTGACCTCGTGTGCCACGCCGCCGCCAAGGACACCCGGATCAACGAGCGCAACTGCCGTGTCTACGGCGTCCTCGACGACCGCTTCCGGCGGGTCCCGGCCGCGGAGAACCCCGTCGCGCTGGGCGGGCGGAACACCCTGACCCGGTGGCCCGCGGACTCCTCCTGGGACTTCGTTGCGGTCGGGCGCGGGCATGACCAGAATTTCTGGACCGGGTTCCTGGAGGCGCTGGCCGCCGTCGACCCGCAGATGGCCGTCAACATCGAGCACGAGGACCAGGAACTGGGCCAGATCGAGGGACTCCGCCTGGCCGCGGAGAACCTGAAGGCCGCCGCCGCGGCCGCCGGGGTCTGAACGGCCGGGAGCCCTCCGGCAACCAGTCGCGCGGTGTGCCCGGGACGGCGAGCCGCCCCTGGTGACCGGGCACGACGCCCTGGCCGCGTTCGACCTGGCCCGGGCGGCCGAAGAGTCCTGGCGCTGGGGCCGGACCGTCCGGGTCGAGCCGCAGCGCACCGGGGCCGACGTCAGCTACACCGTCAAACAGGAGAACCGGTGACCACGCAGCCGCGGAAACCCTTTGAGGTGGTGACCATGGGCCGCATCGGGGTCGACATCTATCCGCTGCAGACCGGGCGGTCGCTCCGGCACGTCGAGAGCTTCAGCAAGTACCTCGGCGGCAGCGCGACCAACGTCGCGGTCGCGGCGGCGCGCTACGGCCGGCGGGCCGCGGTGATCAGCCGGACCGGCCAGGACCCGTTCGGCGGCTACATCCACGACGCGCTGAAGAAATTCAAGGTCGATGACCGGTTCGTGACGGCGGTGCCGTCGCTGCCCACCCCGGTGACGTTCTGCGAGATCTTCCCGCCCGACGATTTCCCGCTGTACTTCTACCGCTTCCCCACCGCGCCGGACCTGCAGATCGAACCGGGCGAACTTGATCTGGGAGCCATCGAGGCGGCGGGCATCTTCTGGATGACCGGCACCGGGCTGTGCCAGGAGCCGAGCCGGAGCGCGACGCTGCGGGCACTCGAAACGCGAGCTAGCGGGGCCCGCAGCGGACCGGAGGGCCCGGCGAGCCCGACCGTGTTCGACCTGGACTACCGGGCGATGTTCTGGCCGTCCCGGGAGGAGGCGCGGCGGTGGTACCGGCAGGCCCTGCCGTACGCCACGGTCGCGGTCGGGAACCTGGACGAATGCGACACCGCCGTCGGCGTCCGGGAGCCCAGCGCGGCCGCCCGTGCCCTGCATGACGCGGGCATCCAGCTCGCGATCATCAAACAGGGGCCGGCCGGCGTCCTGGCCTCCGACGGCACGCAGATCGTGCAGGTGCCGCCCGTCCCGGTCGAGGTGGTCAACGGGCTGGGCGCCGGGGACGCGTTCGGCGGCGCGCTGTGCCACAGCCTGCTGTCCGGCTGGGACCTGGACCGGACGCTGCGCTTCTGCAACGCCGCCGGGGCCGTGGTGGCGTCCCGCCTGGCCTGCGCGGACGCGATGCCCACCGCGGCCGAGGTCGAGGCCATCATGCGGCAGGCCGGTCTTGTGAACAAAGGAACACAGCGTGAGAACAGAGTCGAGGCCATCATGCGGGAGGCCGGTCTTGTGAACAAAGGAACACAGCGTGCGTGAGACAGAACTGCGGCATCTGGTCGATGCGCGGACGCACCGGCCGGAGGTGATCGCGGCGGCCGCTCAACGGCGGACGCCGGCGCGCTCCCTCGTCATCGGACGCTCACTGCTCTTCCCGCCGGACGATGTCGCCGCCGCCGTCGACGCCGTGGTGGAGATGCTATGACGGCGCTGCCCCCCGTGGTCCGGCACCGCAGCACCGTGACCGGCCCGTACATCACGTCCATCACCCCGGAGGCGGCCGGCTGGTCCTACAGCGGCCTGCGCGTGCTCGAGCTGCCCAGCGGCGGCCGGCTCGAGCTGGGAACCGGCCCGGATGAGACCATCGTGCTGCCGCTGTCCGGCTCGGCCACAGTGGACTGCGACGGGCAGCACTTCACGCTGGCCGGCCGGCGCAGCGTCTTCGACCGCGTCACCGACTTCGCCTACCTGCCCCGCGACGCGGAGGCCGTGGTCTACGCCGAAGACGGCGGGCGGTTCGCGCTGCCGTCCGCCCGGGCCAGTGAGCGGCTGGAGACCCGTTACGTCGCCGCGGACCAGGTTCCGGTCGAGCTGCGCGGCGCGGGGGTGGCGAGCCTGGCAGGTGAACAATTTCTGCGCGCCGGAGGCGTTCGGGGCCGACCGGCTGATCGCCGTGGAGGTCCTGACGCCCGGCGGGAACTGGTCCTCCTACCCGCCGCACAAGCACGACGAGCAGAGCGAGAACGAGTCGCAGCTCGAGGAGATCTACTACTTCGAGGTGGCCGGGGGTGGCCTGGCCTACCAGCGGGTCTACGGCTCGGGGCCGGGACGCGATATCGACGTGTGCGCCGAGGTCGGCACCGGCGACGTCGTGCTCATCCCGTACGGCTACCACGGCCCCTCCATGGCCGCGCCCGGTTACGACCTCTATTACCTGAACGTGATGGGCGGCCCGGGGGAACGCGTCTGGCGGTTCTGCGACGACCCCGCGCACGCGTGGGTACGGGCCGTCTGGCCCGCGACCCCCGTCGACCCGCGGCTGCCGATGACCCGCACTGGAGGCGAACAGTGAGCCCCTGTTCCGCCGTACCATTTTGCGCGCCTCCGGCACGGCCGGGCGAAGTGCTGGCCAGCGCGCCTCCGGCAGGACGCACCACGAGGGAGGCAGCCAAATGAGCACGATCCGGCTGACGGTAGCCCAGGCCCTCGTCCGGTTCCTGGCCCGGCAATACGGCGAACGGGACGGGACGCGGCAGCGCCTGATCCCCGGCTGCTTCGGCATCTTCGGTCACGGCAACGTGGCGGGGGTGGGCCAGGCCCTGCTGGAGGAACAGCGCCGCGGCGGCCCGGGCCTGCCGGACTGCCTGCCGTATTACCTGGCGCGCAACGAGCAGGCGATGGTGCACGCGGCGACCGGTTTCGCCCGGATGCGCAACCGGTGCCAGGCGCTGGCGTGCACCGCCTCGATCGGGCCCGGCTCCACCAACATGCTCACCGGGGCGGCCCTGGCCACGATCAACCGGATGCCGGTGCTGCTGCTGCCGAGCGATATCTTCGCCACCCGGGTGGCCAGCCCGGTGCTGCAGGAACTGGAGGATCCGCGCTCCTACGACGTGTCGGTCAACGACGCGTTCCGGCCGCTGTCGCGGTTCTTCGACCGCATCTGGCGGCCCGAGCAGCTTCCGTCGGCGCTGCTGGCCGCGATGCGGGTGCTGACCGACCCGGCCGAGACCGGGGCGGTCACGCTCGCGCTGCCGCAGGACGTCCAGGCGCAGGCCTTCGACTGGCCGGAGGATCTGTTCCGCACCCGGGTATGGCCCCTGGCCAGGCCCGTTCCGGAACCAGAAGCAATTTCCCGCGCCCTGCCGATCATCCGCGGCGCGCGCCTGCCGCTGATCATCGCCGGCGGCGGGGTGCTGTACTCCGAGGCCCAGGACGCGCTGCGGCGGCTGGCCGAAGAGACCGGCATCCCGGTCGCGGACACCCAGGCGGGCAAGGGCGCGCTGGCGTGGGACCACCCGCAGGCCGTGGGCGGAATCGGCTCGACCGGGTCCGCGCTGGCCAACGCCCTGGCCGCCGAGGCCGACGTCATCCTCGGGATCGGCACCCGGTACAGCGACTTCACCACCGCGTCCCGGACCGCGTTCCAGTACCCGGCGGTCCGCTTCGTCAACCTGAACGTCACCGCGTTCGACGCCGCCAAGCAGGCCGCCACGTCCATCGTGGCCGACGCGCGGCGCGGGCTGGAGGCGCTGGCGGCCGGACTGGACGGCTACCACGTCGAGGCGGCCTACACCGCGCGCTTCCAGCGGATGGCCGCGGACTGGGCCACGGTGACCGACCGCGCCTATCACCTGGGGCATCAGCCGCTGCCCGCGCAGACCGAGGTCATCGGCGCGGTCAACGAGATCGCCGGGCCGCGCGACGTGGTGGTCCAGGCGGCCGGGAGCCTGCCCGGCGACCTGCAGATGCTGTTCCGCTCCCGGGACCCGAAGCAGTACCACGTCGAGTACGGCTACTCCTGCATGGGGTACGAGATCGCCGGCGCGCTCGGCATCAAGATGGCCGCCCCGGACCGGGAGGTGTTCGCGATGGTCGGCGACGGCTCCTACCTGATGATGGCGCAGGAGATCGTCACGGCCGTCTCGGAGGGCATCAAACTCGTCATCGTGCTGATCGACAACCGCGGCTTCGCCAGCATCGGCTCGCTGTCGGAGAGCGTCGGCTCGCAGCGCTTCGGCACGCAGTACCGGTACCGCGATCCCGCGTCCGGGAGCCTCGACGGCGGCTACCTGCCGGTGGACCTGGCCGCCAACGCCGAGAGCCTTGGCGCGGACGTGCTGCGGGCCCGCACGATCGAGGAACTCCGCGTCGCGCTCGGCAAGGCCAAGGAGGCGGCGCGGACCACCGTCGTCTACATCGAGACCGACCCGCTGGCGCCGGTCCCGTCCCCGGAGAGCTGGTGGGACGTGCCCGTCGCGGAAACCGCCGCGCTGGACAGCACCCGGCGGGCCCGGGAGGCCTACGAGCAGGCCAAGAGCCGCCAGCGCAGCTACCTCTAGGCGGAAAGGACATCATGAAGACCATTGAGCACTGGATCGGCGGGGCCGGCACGCCCGGCGTGTCCGCGCGCACCGCGGACGTGTACAACCCGGCCACCGGGCAGGTTCAGGCGCGGGTGCTGCTGGCCGGGCCCGCCGACGTCGACGACGCCGTGCAGAGCGCCAAGAAGGCCTACGAGGCCTGGCAGGACGTGTCGCTGACCCGGCGGGCCCGGATCATGTTCGCCTTCCGCGACCTGATCGAGCGTCACCTCGACGACATCGCCACGGTCGTCTCGGCCGAGCACGGCAAGGTGGTTTCCGACGCCAAGGGCGAGGTTATCCGCGGCCTGGGGGTGGTCGAGTTTGCCTGCGGGATCCCGCAGCTGCTCAAGGGCGAGTTCTCCGACCAGGTGTCCACCGGCGCGGACGCGCACTCCTTCCGCCAGCCGCTTGGCGTGTGCGCCGGGATCACCCCGTTCAACTTCCCGGCCATGGTGCCGATGTGGATGCACCCGATGGCCATCGCCACCGGCAACACGTTCGTGCTGAAGCCGAGCGAGCGGGACCCGTCGGCGTCCACCCTGATCGCCGAGCTGTACGCGGAGGCGGGGCTGCCGGACGGCGTGTTCAACGTGGTGCACGGGGACAAGGTGGCCGTGGACGCGCTGCTCGGCCACCCCGACGTGGCCGCGGTCTCGTTCGTCGGCTCGACCCCGATCGCGTCCTACGTGCACCGGCGCGCGTCGGAGCAGGGCAAGCGGGTGCAGGCGCTCGGCGGGGCGAAGAACCACGCCGTGGTGCTGCCCGACGCCGACATGGACTTCGCCGCCAGCCACATCATCGCGGCCGGGTACGGCTCGGCCGGCGAACGATGCATGGCGATCTCCGCGGTCGTCGCGGTCGGGACGGCCGGGGACGAGATCATCGCACGGCTGCGGCGCCGGGCCGAGGAGATCAAGGTCGGCCCCGGGGACGACGCGTCCAGCGACATGGGGCCGATCGTTACCCAGCAGGCACGGGACCGGATCGCCGGGTACGTCAGCCGC
Organism: uncultured Actinomycetes bacterium; assembly: GCA_963805255.1. Taxonomy (GTDB): domain Bacteria; phylum Actinomycetota; class Actinomycetes; order Streptosporangiales; family Streptosporangiaceae; genus Bog-532. The sequence continues at coordinate 139,157 of CAWDTK010000019.1, read as the reverse complement.
GGCGAGCAGGCTGGCGCCACGCTCGTCGTGGACGGGCGCGGCCTGGTGGTCGGCGGGCACGAGGACGGCTTCTTCATCGGCCCGACGCTGTTCGACCACGTTCCGCACGGACATGGACATCTACACCGACGAGATCTTCGGGCCGGTGCTGGTCGTGCTTCGGGCCGGCTCGCTGGCCCAGGCGATCGGGCTGATCAACGCGACCCCGTACGGCAACGGCACGGCCGTGTTCACCTCGAGCGGCCACGCCGCCCGCACCTTCCAGCGCGCCGTGCACGTCGGCATGATCGGCATCAACGTGCCGATCCCCGTGCCGATGGCCTGCTACTCCTTCGGCGGCTGGAAGGACTCCCTGTTCGGCGACACGCACGTGCACGGCGCGGAAGGCATCCGCTTCTACACCCGCGCCAAGGCCATCACGACCCGGTGGCCGGACCCGGAGGACCCGCAGGACACCGCGCACCACCGCGCGCACCTGCACTTCCCCACCGCGGTCTGACCGGGGCGCCTGGCCCCGCGAACTTCCCGCCCCACCGGAACTTCCCGCCCCACCGGAACTTCCCCCGAAGGTAGCGATTCCATGAGCACTTCCTCCCGCCCCGGCTCCCGGCCCCGGCGGCTGCTGCTTGGCAGCTGCCCCGACTCCTGGGGCGTCTGGTTCGCCGACGACCCGCGGCAGACCCCCTGGTCCCGCTTTCTCGACGAGCTGGCCGACGTGGGCTACCAGTACCTCGAGCTCGGGCCGTACGGGTACCTGCCCACCGACCCGGCACGGCTGCGGGACGAGGTGAGCCGGCGCGGGCTGACGGTGGCCGGCGGCACCGTGGCCGGCCACAGCGGCCTGCACAGGCCCGGCGACTTCGACTCCATCCTGGCCGCGACGCGGCGGGTGGCCGAGCTCACCGCGGCGATGGGGGCGCGGCACGTCATCTTCGTCCCGGTGCCGGGTTACCGCGACGACGTGAGCGGCGCGTACCTGGAACCCGCCGAGCTGGAAGCCGGCGGCTGGCGGACGCTGATCGCGTCCACCAACGAGATCGGCAGGCGGATCGCCCAGGACTACGGGGTGCGGCTGGAGTTCCACCCGCACGCCGACAGCCACGTGATGACCCAGCCGCAGGTCGAGCGGTTCCTGACCGACACCGACCCGCAGTACGTGTCGCTGTGCCTGGACACCGGTCACCTGGCCTACGGCCGGGCGGACAGCGTGGAGATCATCACCAAGTTCCCGTCCCGGATCGGCTACGTGCACATCAAGCAGATGGATCCGGTCATCCTGGCCGAGGCCGAGGCCGAGGACCTGGCCTTCGGGCAGGCCGTCGCGATGGGCGCCAGCTGCGAGCCGCCCTCCGGCCTGCCCGAGATCCCGCCGGTGCTTACCGCCCTGGAGGAGCTGGGCGCGGAACTGTTCACGGTGGTGGAGCAGGACATGTACCCGTGCGACTTCAGCAAGCCCAAGCCGATCGCCGAGCGCACCTATCACTACCTGAACGCCAGCGGGCTGGACGCCAGCGACGTAACGGGGGGCAGGGCATGACGGTCCGGGTGGGTGTCATCGGCACCGGCATGATCGGCGAGGACCACATCGGCCGGCTGACCACCGTGCTGGCCGGCGCGTCCGTCACGGCGGTCACCGACGTGGACAAGGACCGGGCGGCCGCGGTGGCCGAACGGTTCGGCGGGCCCGCTGGGCCCACCGTGCACGCGAGCGGCGAGGACGTGATCGCCGACCCGAACGTGGACGCCGTTGTTGTGGCGTCGTGGGGGCCGGCGCACGAGGAGTACGTGCTCGGCTCGATCGCGGCCGGCAAGCCCGTCTTCTGCGAGAAGCCGCTGGCCACCACGCCCGAGGCCTGCTCACGGATCATCGACGCGGAGACCGCGGCCGCCCGGCGGCTCGTTCAGGTCGGCTTCATGCGCCGCTACGACGCGGGCTACCGGGCCCTGAAACTCGCGGCCGCCAACGGCTCGATCGGCGCCCCGCTGCTGGCGCACATGGCGCACCGCAACCCCTCCGTCCCGCCCACCGTCACCAGTGAGATGGCGATCAACGATTCGGTGGTACACGAGATCGACGTGACCCGGTGGCTGCTGGACGAGGAGATCACCGCGGTGATGATCATGTCCCCGAAGCGCAGCCGGAAGGCGGCCGACGGGCTGCAGGACCCGATGGTCGTGGTGTTCCGCACCGAGAGCGGCGTCCTGGCCGACGACGAACTGAGCGTGAACGTCGGGTACGGGTACGACATTCAGGCCGAGATCGTGGGCGAATCCGGTAACGCGCGCCTGGCCGCCGGCGGGTCCATCGTGGTGACGAACGAGGGCGGCCGTGGCTCCGCCGTCCCGGCCAGCTGGCGCGAGCGGTTCATCGACGCCTACGACGAGGAGTTCCGCGTCTGGATCGACGATATCGCCGCGGGCCGTGAGGCCAGCGGCCCCAGCTCGTGGGACGGCTACGCGGCCGCCGTGGTCGCCGACGCGTGCATCACCGCGCTGCACGGTGCTGCCGGCCGGGGCGCCGAAGGGGAAGCGGGCGGGTGCGGCGGCTGGACCCCGGTCACGCTGCGTGAGCGCCCCGATTTCTACCGCCGGTAGCCCCCGGTCGCCGGTAAGCCGCCAGGCCCCCGGTCGCCGGTAAGGAGGTGGCATGAAGATCGCGCTGGACGCGTACATGCTCCGCAGCGTCCCGCTGACCGAGCTGCCCGGGTGGTGGCCGGCCTGGGCTATGAGTACATCGAGCTGTCGCCGCGGGTGGACTTCACGCCGTTCTTCCTGCACCCGCGGGCGAACCAGGACCGGGTGCGGGAGTTCAAGGCGGCGCTGGACGCGGCCGGGGTGGCGGTGGCGTCGCACCTGCCGCTCTACCGCTGGTCCGGCCCCGATGTCATCGGCCAGCTGGCCGGCCCGGCGCGGCCACGCCCGGCGGCCCCGGCGGGCCCAGCGGGTCAGGTGTGCGCGTCGTCAAGCCGGAAACCGACCTTCAGCGTGACCTGGAAGTGGCAGAGCTCGTTGTTCTCGATGTGCCCGCGGATTCCGGTGACCTCGAACCAGTCGAGGTTGTGCAAAGTTCTTGAGGCGCGCCCGACGGCGCCGCGGACGGCGTTGTCTACGCTGCTGGTCGAGGTGCCGACGATCTCGCTGATCGAATAGGTGTTGTCCGGCATTGGCTCATCCTTTCGCTGGGGCCTTCCGCTGCGGTCCGCCTAGCGATCTACCCCCGGACGCGGGGTCTGTCACCCTGGTCGGCACAATTGATCTTCGTGTCCCGGCCGGGGCACGCCGTCGGGGGGACGCGGATCCGGAAAATTCTGGCGATGTGGTTTTGTCCGGGCGCGTTGCGCTTTGTCATTAAATTTATGTAAGTGTCGGCTCTAAATTTATGTGAGTGTCGGCTCTTGAAACTTTCCTGAGCCTTCAGTTGAATTCTCCTGATTGCGCCATCTGCATGCCGGCTCCGGTGGAAGGAACCATGAGAAGACCTCAGCGTGTCACCGGCCTCTCGGCCGGCGTATCGATCCTCTGCGCCGTGGCCGGCGCGGCCACCGCCAGCGCCGCGACGTCCGCGCGGGGCGCGCAGGGCCCGCAGGGCGCGCCCACGCAGGCCGCGCCCACGCAGGCCGCGTCGCCCGTCATCGTCATCCTGAACAACCAGCCGGCCAGCCCGGCCTCGGCCGAGTCCCCGCTGATCTCGCAGGTGAAGGCGGCCGGCGGCACGCACGTGATCGGGTACAGCGCGGTCGCGTCGTTCGCGGCGACGGTCACCCCGGCGGAGGCGGCCACGCTCGCGGCCAGCCCCGCGGTCGCGTCGGTCGTCCCCGACCAGAAGGTCAGCGTCGCGCCGGCCGCCGCCAGCCAGGTCCTGGCCGCCCCGCGGGGCCTGCCGGGCCCGGCGCCGGGCAGCGCCGCGTCCGGGGTGTGCGGCACCCCGTCGAAGCCGCTGCTGCCCGAGGACCTGACCAGCACGCACGCCATCCAGGCGCACGACCAGGGCATCACGGGGGCCGGCGTGACCGTCGCCTGGATCGCCGATGGCCTCGACCCCAACAACCCCGACTTCATCCGCGACGGTAAGCCGATCTTCAAGTCGTACGTGGACTTCTCCGGCAACGGGCCCAGCACGCAGACCGGCGGCGAAGAGGCGTTCGGCGACGCGTCCATGATCGCAGCCCAGGGCAACCAGACCTACGACCTGTCGAACTACGTGAACGCGGCCTATCCGCTGCCCAGGAACTGTGACATCAAGATCGAGGGCATGGCGCCCGGCGCGTCGCTGATCGGCCTGAAGGCGGGCGGCGAACTGCTGGCCAACTCGGCGATCCTGCAGTCCATCGACTACGCGATCACGAACGGCGCGAACGTCATCAACGAATCGTTCGGCTCGAACGTCTACTCCGACAACAACGCGCGCGACACGATCCAGCTGTTCGACGACGCTGCGGTCCGGCACGGCATCACGGTCACCGTCTCCACCGGTGACGCCGGTATCTCCGGCACCCAGGGCAGCCCGTCGACCGACCCGAACGTGATCTCCGCGGGCGCCTCGACCGACTTCCAGAGTTACGAGCAGACCGGTTACGCCGGCGCCCGGCCGTTCTCCAACGGCAAGTGGGTGTCGGGCAACATCTCGGCACTGTCGTCGGGCGGGATCAGCCAGGGCGGGCAGGTGCCTGACCTGGTCGCGCCCGGTGAGGCCGACTGGGCCCTGTGCTCGGCCAACACGGCCATCTTCACCGAATGCGCCGGTTACAGCGGCCAGCCGTCGCCGATCTTGCTGTTCGGCGGGACCAGCGAGGCGTCACCGGTCACGGCCGGCGCCGCCGCCCTGGTCATCCAGGCGTTCCGGGAATACCACCACGGCGTTTCCCCGTCACCGGCCCTGGTCAAGCAGTTCCTCACCAGCACCGCCAGCGACCTTGGGCTGCCGGCTACCGAGCAGGGCGCCGGTCTGCTGAACGCGGACGCGGCGGTGAAGGCGGCCGAGAACTACCACGGCACCGGGGCCGGCCAGGCCGATCAGATACTGGTCACGCCGCAGCAGACCACGCTGACCGGCGCACCCGGCTCGCCCGTGGGCACCACCCTGGCCGTTACCAACGCCGGGACCAAGGCGGAAAAGGTCTTGGCGGGGACGCGCAGCTACGCCCAGACGTCCAGCTACCAGGCGAACGTGCCGCTCAACGCCGCGACCGGCCCGACCTTCCCGTACACCACCAACGGCCTGCCGTGGGCGTATAAGAAGGTCACCTTCCACGTCGCCAGCGGCGCGGCGCGGCTGGGCGTGTCCATCGACTGGCAGGGTGATCCCGAGGGCGTGCCCGGCGGCTCGGTCGTCCGGCTCACGCTGATCGGCCCGGACGGAGCGTTCGTCACCAACTCCCGGCCACAGGGCAGCACCGTCTCCGCGAACTACGGGTTCGTGGACGTCACCCATCCCGAGGGCGGCACCTGGACGGCAGTGCTCTACACGCCGACCAAGGCAGCGGCGGTGCCCGGCCAGCCGCAACCGTTCACCGGCAACGTCATCCTCGATGCCTACACCCAGAAGACCGTGCCCGAAGGCTCGGTCAGCCCGTCGTCGCTCACGCTCGGCGCGGGCCAGACCGGGTACGTCCGGCTGAACACGGCCATCAGCGGCAGCGCCGGCGACAGCGGCGAATCCGCCACCTTCAGCACGCCGGACCAGCAAGCCTCGGTGCCGGTGGTCCTGCGGCCGGTCATCCCGGTCGCGGGCGGCCGGGGCACGTTCACCGGCACGATCACCGGCGGCAACGCCCGCGCGGGCAGCGCGGCCGAGACGAGCACCTACTCGTTCGACGTGCCCGGGAAGCAGAACGATCTTGATGTGGCCGTCCACCTGAACCAGGACCCGAACGTCGTGATCGAGGGGGCGCTGATCGATCCGGACGGCGAGGCCATCGACGCCGGGACCAACGCCACCTCGGTCAGCACCACGACCGGCGTGGTGAGCAGCGGGCCGGACCTGCAGCTGATCCAGAATGCCCCGGAGCGGGGCCGGTGGCGGCTCGCCCTGATCGTCGTCGATCCGGTCAGCGGAGCGGAGGTGTCGCAGACCTTCCACGGCACCATCGGCTTCAACGAGGTCAAGGTGGCGGCGAACCTGCCCGCCAGCGCGGGCACCACGCTGACTGCCGGGAAGGCGGCCAGCTATACCATCACCTACGGCAACGAGGGCACGGTCCCGGAGCCGGTCCAGGTCGACCCCCGGCTCGCGGCCAGCGCCAAGGTGACCCTGCCGTCGGTGTCGGGATCGCCGGCGGTGACCCTGCCGCTGAACATCAACAACCTCGCCAGCATCCCGTTCTACGAGGTGCCACCGGGCACCAGCCAGCTCACGCTGGCCGCGACGTCGAGCACGCCGGCTCAGGTGGAGCTGAACGGGCCGCTCGGGGAGCCGGATGTGTTCGGCGACCTGAACGCCGCCCAGCAGGGCAACCTCACCTCGGTGGCACGGGTGACCGAGGCGGGCGGCCAGCACCAGGTGGCCCGGGGGCTGTGGGGCTCCTTCGTGCAGCAGATCGGGCCGTTCACCGATGCGGGCGCCCCGGCGGGCACGACCATGCTGACCGCGACCGCCACCACCCAGCCGCTGGACCCGGCCGTAACGTCCGCGGCCGGCGACCCGTACGCGCCCGGCTTCACCGGCACGGCGCCCACCGGGACGCCGGTCCTGGTCAACCCGGGCCAGTCGGGGAGCGTGAACGTGACGATCACTCCGTCGGCCAAGCCCGGGACCGTGGTACACGGCGTGATCTACGTGGTCACGTCGCCGTTCAACGGCGACAACACCCTGGCCAGGGCCATCGCCGGCGGCCTGGGGGCGGTGGACACCAGCGGTGACGTGCTGGCCGCCATCCCGTACACCTACACCGTCGGATAGTCCGGCACCGTCTCGTGGGGGCCGCCCGGGTGGGCGGCCCCCACGAAAGCGCCCCGGGGCGCCTGGCCGGGATGGGCCGCCTAGCCCCGGTGGCCGGACGGCGCGTTACCGGCGGCGGAGCTGGAAGGCGATGCTGAGCTGCATGCACCCCTGCAGGATCAGCCAGATCCCGGCCAGGATGGCGAGGGTCAGGACCGACAGCGCGGGCCATGCCAGCAGGATGAGGCCGGCGATGATGCCGAGGATGCCGGAAAAGACGGTCCAGCCCCGGCCGGGCATGCCCCGGTGCTCCGCCGCCGAGACGACCAGGCCGATCCCGTCGACCAGCCAGAAGATCCCGAGCAGCAGGCCCAGCGACAGCACGGTGATCACGATGTGCCGCAGCGCGTAAAAGCCGATCAGCAGGCTCAGGATCCCGAGGATGGCCCACAGCGTGCGCGCGCCGCCGCCCGCCTCGCCGAAGGTCAGCGCGCCCACGAGGCGGAACACGCCCCAGACGATCAGCTCGATCCCGAACAGGATGGCCAGCACGATCAGCGTCGGACCCGGCCAGGCCAGCGCGAGGATCCCGGCGATGATCGAGATCACGCCGAACAAGGCGGGCCACCACCACGCTCCGCCCACCCGGGTAACCTGGTCATGCATATCCGTACCGCCACCGAAATTACGAAGTCCCGTGCGATTCACGGCCATCACCCTCCGGGCGCGCAGCCGAATTCGGACAGCACAAGTGTTGCACGGGGCCCCTGTTGTGGGAATTCGGGAGCCTTTCCGGCGCCCCATGACACGGCATGTTAATTCGGACCTGCTTACAAGAGGCCGACGTCAAGATCTGAGCCAGCCCGGCCTGCGGGCCGGCCCTCCTTGCTTCTGGACGGGTAAAGGCCCACGCTAGGCGGGACGGCGCGGCCCGGATCACCGAAAATCGGCAGCCCGCGGCGGGGCGCGCTGAAGATCTGGCGCGCCGGCACCGGAAATGCGCGTCGTACCGGGATACTCGGAAGAAACCGGCCTGGCCGTGGGAGGATGGAATCGATGGCTGATGAGGAGAAAGCGACCGTGGGGATTCCCGGCCCGATTCAGCAGTTCGTGGCTCAGCTGCGCAGGATGACCGCGGATCTGGAGCACCTGACCGGACTCGGCGGCCCCCTTCCGCCCCGGGCCATCATGCCCTCGATGCCGGGCCTGCCGATGCCCGGGGCGCTGTCCGCGAAGGAACTGAAGTCGGTCGCCACCAACGTCGCCGCACAGCGGCGCAGCATCCAGGCCCTGCAAGCTCAGCTCAGCGCGTTCGACCAGCAGCTCGAGGTCCTGGAGGGCATCCTCGGCCCGCTCGCCGAGTGGGGCAGCCGCTGGGCGGAGCTCGAGGAGCTGATGATCCACATGGGCCGCCCCCCAAAGCACGATGCCTGAGGCCGACCGTGGGGCGCGCCGTCGCCGGCATGGCCACGTTCGTCTAAGCGGGCCGGGCGGCACCCGGCGATCTGGGCGTTCAGCTCGCCGCCGAGCAGCACCGCGAGCGCGCTGAGGTACAGGAACAGCAAAATGGCGACCGGGGCGGACAGGGCACCGTAGGTGGGGCTGTGCCCGATCGCGAAGGCCAGGTAGGCGCGCAGCAGCAGGCTGCTCACCAGCCACATCAGCATCGCCGCGACGGCCCCGGGCAGATCCCGCCGCCACCGGCCGCGCACCGGCACCGCCACGTGGTACAGCGTGGCCAGCAGTCCGGTGCAGAGGACGACGAGGACGGGCCAGTAGGCGATGGCCACCACCGGCCGCAGCACCGACAGCACCGGGCCAGGAGCCACGTCGTCGATCCACCGGGGCGCGGTGACCAGCAGCGGCAATGCAGCCACGCCGGCGACCAGGGCCCCGAGATACAGCACGAACGCCACCAGGCGCGCCCGGACGGCGGAACGCACGTGGCGCATCCCGTAGCTGATGGTGATGGTGTTGACGTACGTGTTCATGGCCGTGGACCCGGTCCACAGGGCGAGCGGGAAGCTTAGCGAGATGATCCCGCCCCGGCCGTGCTGCAGCACGTCGGTGAGCACCGGCGTGAGCACCTGGTGCACCGCGGCGGGGGCCATGAAGTGACCGGCGCCGCGCAGGATGTCGGTCTCCAGCTGGATCACCAGGTGGGCGCCGAACAGCGGCGTGAGGTAGCCGACCGCGGCCACCAGCACGAGCAGCAGCGGGGTAAGCGACAGCAGAGCCCAGAATCCGGCCTCGGCGGCAAGCCCGAAGACGCGGTCGGCCCACGCCTGCGCCGACGTGGCGCGAACGACTGCCCACGCCGAGGCCCGGGCCTTCCTGAGGTTGAGCGCAGGGACCAGCCGGTGGCTCTGCACCGGGTCGGGTGAGCACGGGCGGGGGCCAGCGGAGCGGCCGCCGGCCGCCTCCGGCGCGGAAAGGGGCTCCCGGCTAGGCACAGCGAACAGCCTAGCCGCCCGCTGGCCAGCCCTTCGGTTCGCCGCTCTGCGAGGGGGCCGCCTCGGCAGGCCGTAACGCTGCTCCCAGTTCCGCGGTCCGGCCACGCGAATACCGGTCCGCCGGGATAGCTCCGGCCCAAATCAGGGGCGCCGTCAGTGGCGCGGTCAGTGGCCGGACGGGGCCGGAGCGCGCCAGGCGACCCAGTTGCAGAGCCGGTCTTCCGCCACGACCCGCCAGCCCGCCGTCCCGGCTCAGGAGCGCACGGGAACCGGCTCGGCCCGGGGCGGGTGACGCGTCAGGCGGTGCGCCGGCGGGTGTTCTCGTCCTGGACCCAGAGGCCCAGCAGGCCCGCGCAGGTGCGCGACAGACCGGTCGGGCGGGCCGGAGGGCCGGGCCCGCGGGCGGGCTGGCGGCCGGCGGGCCCGGGATGGACGGATACGAATTCGGCAGCCAGATCCGCCGGTTTTCCGGGACACCAGAATGCAGGCGCGAACATACTTGTTTTCACCATTACGACCGGCTTCTCCTGATTTAGGTCTGCTATGACGGGCGGGTAATTTCTGGTATATGCCGGAACGCCCCGGATCGCGGCCTGTCTCAGCAGGCGGCAAGGCCCGTCTGGGTCTGGTGACCTTGCTGCAGGTGAGCCATGCTTTTTCTGTTGTGTCCCTAGCACCCCAGGTGGCGCCATGACCAAGAAAAACGAGAATCGAACCGCGCCGGAGAAGACCCCGGCGCACCCGGCGGGGGATCCGGGCCCGGCGGAGCCGGCTCCGCCGCCCGCGGCAGACGATGTCATGGCGGTCCTGGGCGAACTGGCCGGGCGCTTCGACAAGGTGGAGGGGCAGCTGTCGGAGTTTCACCGGCGCTCGGCGCACCGGGAATCGCTCATCGACCGGCTGCACGAGGAGAACCAGCGGCTCCGCAGCGGGATCGGGCGGGTCGTCCTGGAACCCCTGGTAGTGGACCTGATCCGGCTGTATGACCAGCTCAGCCGGGAAGTCCGCCGGCTTGAAGCGGACGGGCAGGATGAGCGGCTGCTCTGGTCGTTCGCCGAGGACGTCGCGGCGATCCTGGACCGCTGCGGATACGAGGTCTTCTCAGCCGAGCCCGGCGATCCCTACCTGCGCGAGCGGCACCGCCCGCTGGCGGTGCTGCCCTGCGATGACGAATCCCGGCACAACACGGTGGCCGAGGTGGTCGCGGCCGGGTTCATCGAGCGCGACACCGGCCGGATCAGGCGGCCGCTGCACGCGCGTTTTCACCAGTACTCCCCTGGCTACTTCCCCGGCCGTGACGAAGCCCCGGACCGTGACGAGGCCCCGGATCGCGACGGCTCCCCGGACCGCGACGAGACCGGGCAGGCCCCGGGCGAAGCGCACTCACAGTGAGGTGACATGGCTACCTACGGAATTGACCTCGGTACCACCTACTCGTGCATCGCATACGTGGACCCGACGGGACGGCCGGTCGTCCTGAAGAGCGCGGTCGGAGAAGACACGACGCCGTCCGTGGTCTACTTCGAGTCGCCGGAGAACGTGGTCGTCGGCCAGCAGGCCAAGGACTCCGCGCTGATCGCCCCGCACCTGGTCGTCGAGCTGATCAAGCGGCAGATGGGTCAGGACGTCCACTACTCGTTCCACGGGCAGGACCACACACCCGAGTCGATCTCCGCGCTGATCCTCCGCGAGCTGGCCCGGGCCGCGCGGGAACAGACCGGCGAGGAGGTCCGTGATGTGGTCATCACCGTGCCGGCCTATTTCGGGGTGCTGGAGCGCGAGGCCACCCGCACGGCCGGGCAGATCGCCGGGCTGAACGTGCTCGACGTCCTCGCCGAGCCGGTGGCCGCTGCCCTGAACTACGAGGCGCTCGGGGAAAACAGCGGGGCGCGGCACATCTTCATCTACGACCTCGGCGGCGGGACGTTCGACACCACCGTCATCCGCATCGAGGGCGATAACATCCAGGTCGTCTGCACCGACGGCAACCACCACCTGGGCGGAGCCGACTGGGATTCCGCGATCATCGACTTCCTGCTGAACGGCTTCACCGAGCAGTACCCGCAGCTCGACCCGGCCGGCGACGAGCAGTTCATGCAGGACCTCGCCGCCTCCGCGGAACAGCTCAAGAAGCAGCTCAGCGCCACCCAGGCACGCAAGCAGACCGTACGGTTCGACGGTCAGGTCGTGCAGCTCGAACTGACCCGGGAACATCTCGAAGAGCTCACGTCCGAGCTGCTTGAACGCACCATGGACAGCACCGAGAGGACGATCGCCATCGCGCGGAAGAAGGGCGTCGAGCACTTCGACGACGTGCTGCTGGCCGGCGGCATGACGATTACGCCGGCCATCGCGCGGACGCTCAGGGAGCGGTTCGGGCTGGAGGCCCGGCTGCAGGATCCTCATCTGGCCGTGGCCAAGGGCGCCGCGCTGTTCGCCCTCATGCAGAAGGTGAAGGAGGGCATGACGGGCACCGGTGACTCCGGGCGGGCCGCCGGCCAGGACGCGGGCACCACCCAGGAGGTCGCGGACCAGCTCGGGATCAGCGAGGAGCGGGTCCAGAGCATCGCCCGCAAACGTGTGGCGACCGTCGTGCCGCGCGCCTTCGGGCTCAACGTCGTCGACAGCAAGGACCCCCTGTTCGCCACGGATCCGCACCGCGCCCGGCATTACATCGTGCACCTGCTCACGGCGAACACCCCGCTGCCGGCCGACACCGGACCGGAGACGTTCCGCACGGTCAAGGACGATCAGCGCGAGGTCAGCCTGGAGGTCTGGGAACAGGCCGGGTCGGTCGCCTCCGAAGAACTCGAGCACAACACGCACATCGGCGAGGGCGTGCTCAGCGAGCTGCCGCCCCGGCCGGCCGGGGCGCCGTTCCAGGTTGTTTTCCACATGACCGAAACCGGGCTGCTGAAGGTACACGGCCGGGAGGCAGACTCCGGGCGCGAGGTGCGCTTCGAGATCCAGATCGGCGGTCTCGACGCGGCCGAGGTGCAGCGGGCCACGAACGCGGTGGCCCGCTACGAGGTGAACGGATAGGTGGACTGGGATCGGGACCGATACCGCCGCGACGTACTGGACCCGGCGCGGCGGTCCGGCAATGTGCCTCCCCCGGACTTGTACGTGCGGTACGGGCTGCCGGGCGACGTCCGCGACCCGGCGATGTTCGCCGGGCACATCAGCAAGGTCCTCGGCTACTGGCGCGAGCTGGGGAACACCCGGACGTACGCCCCGCTCGCCCAGGCCCTGATCACGGCGCACGGCACGCTCGAGCGGAACGGGCGGCTCACCGTGGCGGGTTTCGCCGAGCGCTACGCGCACGCCCGCCGGGAAAATATGGAGCGGCTGAGCCGCCTGGCCGCCACCGAAGCCGGGGCGGCCACGCACGTCGGGCCGGCCACGGTGACCCGGCTGCGCGATGCCGTCGGCGGGGCCGTCAGCGACGCCGAGGTCACCCAGGCACTCCGGAGGGCGGGCGTCCGGGTCGTCGGCGAATTTCCGCACCTGCCGCCCGCACCGCACCCCAAGCAGGCCGACCTGGCCAGGCACCTCAAGCGGCTCGGCCGGTCGCTGTCGGCCGAGGTCGTCTTCGATGACGCCGTTTCGGGTGGCTTCCGGGTCCTCGGCGGGTTCCGGCTGGCCGACGGGCGGTCACTGGACGAAGGGGCGACCGCCGCGGCGCGCAGCCGGGTGGGTGCCCTGCCCTACGCCGACCCGGCCAAGGCGCCCGGCGAGAACGTCCTGGCCATCCTGAGCGCCGCGGCGCGCCAGCCCGGGGAACTCGACGCCTTGCTGCTGTCCGAGGTCACCGAGCCGCTGCGACAGCTCGCACGCAACGGCTTCCTCCAGCGGGGCATCGCCGCGCAGGCCGCCGAGCTCGGCCTGGATCCGGACGAGGCCGGGCTGATCGCGGCCGCGGTCGCCGCCCCCGACACGCTGGAGACCCTGCGCCAGCAGGTCACGAACGAGCTGGCCGGGAGCAGGCTGCGCAGCGCGCAGCGGCTGAGTGCCGGATTGCCCGCCGGGGATTCGCTGCACGAGCGGATCGCGGCGGTGGACGCCGAGGTCGCCGAGCTCAGCCGCCGCGCCGACCGGGAACGGGCCGAGGACCACCCCGAGCAGGCGGCCCGCCTGCTGGCCGAGGCCATGAACTTGGCCGGCGACGACACCAGCCTGGCCAGCGGCTGGCCGCGCTGCCGCCTCCGCCGCCTCAACAGGCGACCGTCAGGCAGGACGGAGACCACATGGTGGTCACCTGGACAGCCAGCCCGGCGCTGGCCGGCCACGTGCACTACCGGGTCATGCGCGGCCAGGACCTGGCCCCCGCCGCACCCGCCGAAGGTACTCCCGTGGTCACGGGGACCGGCCAGCACAGCGTCGAAGACACCGGCGCGCCGCCAGGGGCCGACCTCTTCTACAGCGTCTTCGCCGGGCGTGGCGGCGAGGCCTGGTCGCCGCCCGCGGTCACCCCGCCGGCGGTGTTCTCACCGGACGTCACACACGTGTCCGTGGTAGCCGCCGATACCTCGGTCGCCGTCACCTGGCGGCCGCATCCCGGCGCGGACCGTGTCCTGGTCGTACGCGGTGAGGACCGCGCGCCCCGGGGGCTGGACGACGGAATACCGGTCGAGGCGGTGCTCACCGGGTGCACCGACACGGGACTGCGCACGGGGACCGAGTACTACTACCGGATCGTGACGGCCTACCGGGCCCCGGGTGGCCAGCGCCGCCTCTCGGCCGGGGTCGTCGAGCGGGCGGTACCCGAGCCCCCACCTGAGGCGGTCACCGACCTTGACATCACCGGGCCCGGCGACGGCACCCCCATGGTGGTGGCCCGCTGGACACCGCCCGCGTACGGCCAGGTCCGGCTGGTGCTCGGCGGTAGGCCGCCGCCGTGGCCCGCCGGCACCCTGCTGCGGCCCGAGGACGCGGCCCGGCTCCGGGTCGTCTCCGGGGTACCGCGACGTGGCCGCGACGGCCGCGAGGTGCTCGAACTGCGCCTGCGGCCCGGCCGCCACTACCTGCTGGCGCTGACCATGGGACGCAACATGTCGGTGGTCGGCCAGGTCACGGAGGTCCGGCTGGTCGAGCCGGTCCGCGGCCTGACCGGGCGCCGGATGCACGATGAGGTACGGCTGGGCTGGGTGTGGCCCGCCGGCGCGACCGACGCGCTGGTGCGCTGGCCGGGCGGCGAGTACCGTTGCTCCCGCCGCGTCTATGACGACGAGGGCGGCGTGGTGATCACGGTCGGGCCCGCGGAAACGGCCATCGAGGTCCGCGCGCTGTATCCGCAGCCCAGCGGCCGGCTGACCGCGCCGGGGGCCCAGGTCCGCATTCCGGCCCGGGGAGTGGCGGTCCATTACCGGATCCGCCGTACGAGCCGCTGGCACCCGCAGCGGCGGCTCGTCGAACTGTCCGCCGAACGGGAAACCCGGCTGCCCGCCCTCGTCGTCGTGCAATCCACCGGTCCGTACGCTCCGGACGAACCCGCCGAGGGCGAAACGGTGGAGCGAGCCGGACCGCAGACCATCGCGCCCGGCCAGCCGGTGACGATCGCCGTGGAGATGACGAAGCGACCAGTCTGGCTGGCCTGCTTCGTCGACACTGGGAACACCGGCCAGCACGGCGCAGACGCCCCGCCGATCCTGCTCTTCCCGCCGCCCGCGGCAGAGATGAGGATCCGGTGAGGCTGGTGTCCGGTGCGCGACTGTACTGCCCGTACTGCTACCAGGAAATCTCCGCGCGGCAGATCTGGTTCCGGTGCACCGGCCGGATCAGCCGGTCCGGCCAGCGCTGTGCCCTGGAGGTCGACCCGGTGCTGCGCGACCGCACTGGTTTCACCGAGGCGCTGCCGCCGGCCTTCGCCGGCGAGGGGCGGCAGAGCTCGGCCGAATGCCCGCAGTGCCGGGGCGAGAGCACGATCAGGATCTGCCCGGTCTGCCACAGCCGGCTGCCCGTGCACTTCGGGAAGGTCCCCAGCCGCCTGATCGTGCCGGTCGGCGCCAAGGAAGCGGGCAAGACGGTGTTCATGACCGTGCTCGTCCACGAGCTGATGCACCAGACCGGGCAGCGGCTCAACGCGGCGATCACCGGCGCCGATGACTCCACCCGCGAGCGGTTCACCCGCGACTACGAGCAGCCGATGTACCGCGATTCGAAACTCCTGGCCCCGACGACGACGGCGGCCGGAACGCCTAACCGGGCACCGCTCGTGTTCCGGTTCACCACCGAGGCCCGCCGGGCCCGCCGGGCCGTGGCCGGCTCGCTGGGGCGGACGGGCCGCGGTGAACCGCAGCGCACGCTGCTGTCGTTCTTCGACACCGCCGGTGAGGACCTGCGGTCTCAGCGTTCCGTGGAGCAGAACGCCCGGTATCTGGGCGCGGCCGACGGCATCCTGCTGCTGCTGGATCCGCTGCAGATGCCCGGGGCGCGGGGCCTGGCCGCGGCCGATACCCGGTTGCCGACGCCGGGCACCACCGCCGACGAACCGGCCAACGTGCTGGAAAGCGTCACCGACCTCATCCTGGCCGCCACGGTGAAAAAGCCGGGCGACCGGATCAGCAAACCGCTCGCCATCGTGTTCACCAAGATGGACGCGCTGCTGCACGACCTGAAGGACACCAGCCCGCTGCTGCGCCCCGCGCCCCAGACACCGTACTTCGACGATCGCGACAGCCTGGAGGTGCACACCGAGATGCAGCGGCTGCTCGCCCGGTGGAACGGCTCGCGGATCGACCAGATCGCCCAGCTGAACTATCGCCACTACCGCTATTTCGGAGTATCCGCGCTCGGCGAATCACCCACGGCGGACAACCGCATCTGCGCCCGCGGCATCCGCCCCTACCGGGTGACCAGCCCGATCCTGTGGATCCTCGCGCAGTTTGGAATCATCCCGGTGAAATGAGGCGGGCATGGCCTTTCAGCAGCTCTACTACACGTCCTGCGAGCACGGCCTGGCAGGCTACGGCGGATATCAGTTCAACGCGGTCACCCAGGGTGTCTCGCCGGCCGTCCTGCGCGAGGTGGAGGAACGTACCGTCTACGAGCCGCCGCGCTGGCTGCTGGAGGATCCGTGCCCGGATGAGCCGGAGGCCTACCCGGTCGCGTTCTCGTACGGGATGAGCGAGGCGACCGGCATGGCCATCGCCACGCACGTGGTGTTCACCGGGGCCGACTACTCGGGCCGCCCCGGCAACTACTTCGTTCATGCCCTCGTCACCGGGGCGCCGGAGCAGGACTTCGGGTCGCTGCTGCCGGCCGAACTATGGGCGGCGGGGCTGTGGCACAGCAGCCCGGTCGACGGCACCGAACTGCCGGAACTGCCGGGGCCGCCGGCGCGCGGCGTCATCGACCGCCCGGGCGCCCAGGCGTTCCTTGACGCGCACGGGGCGGACGATGTCCTGGCGGAGCTGCTCACGGCCGTGGGCCGGGCGATGGCCGGAGCGCGGCCCGTGCTGGTGGCCGGCCACGACGCCACCGAGAATGCCTGGTGGATCGCGGCCGTCTCTTACCTCCTGGGCGAGCACCTGGCGCGCCGGATAACGTTCACCACCTATACCCACCGGCCCAGTTACGCCCGCTACCACTTCATCGGGGTGCTGCCCGGCATGCTGCCGCCCGACGCGGACGCGGGTTTCCAGCTGTTCGACCTCGCGGCCCGGACGACACCGGGCGGCGGCGTCCATCCGCTGGCCACCCTGCTCTTGAGCACCGGAGTGATGGCGACGGCGGGACTGTGGCAGCAGGCGACGGTCTTCGCGTCGGGGGCCGAGGAAGACCTGGATGACTGGCTGGCGCCGGTCGCGGTGGCGGCGGGCGTGCTCGGCCGGCCGCTGTCCCCCGGCGAGGCGGACGCCGTGGCCGGGTGGCTGCCCGCCGCGGCCGGCTCGATGCCGGCCGAGGTCACCGACGTCGGGCTCGGCGTCGCGCTCGCCCAGCCGGCCGAAACGCTGGCGGACGGACGGCTGATGGGCCTGCTGGACCTGGCCCGGCGGCTGCCCGCCCCGGCCCGGGCCGACCAGCTGGAACGCCTGCTGACCAGCCGGGCCGTCTTGCATCTGCGCCGCGGTGAGCCGGCCACGCCGGTCGAGCTGACCAGCCCGGCCGCGGAGATCGCGGGCGAGCAGGCCGTCGGCGTCCTGGACACGGCCACGCCGGCGACGGCGCTGGCGGTTCTGGAGTGGGCGGACGCCTGCGGGGTCATGCTGCCGGAGAGGGAACTCGAACGGTACGGGCGGATACGCCTCGATCCCGCTCTGCCGGAGCCGGCGGCGCCTCGGCTCCTCCGGTGCTACCCGGCCGTGCTGCGCGGGCTGCTCGAACGGCTGGCCGCCGAGCCACCGCGGGTGACCGAGGTACTGCTGCGCGGCCCCATCGGTATCCTGCTCCACCGCGACGACCTGGCCGGGCATCCGGAGCTGACCGAGCTGTGGCTCATCCAGTCGGTGGCTCGCGGTGACCGGGAGCCGCTCCAGGCCTTCGACGAGATCGTAGACGTCCGGGACGGCGCGCAGCGGTCGCCACGGGTCGACGGGGCGCTGCTGCGCCTGCTGTGGCCCGGGCGCTGCCCGCCGGAAGACATCAAGGAGCTGCTCGGCGCGCTCACCGACTCTGATCCCCCGGCGCCCGATGTCCTGGACTGGGTCGGAGCGCAGATCGGAGCCGTGCCGGCCCGCGGGACGACCACGGACGGCTGGCTCTGGCTCGCCCAGGCGCTGCTGGACCACCCGATCCTGCCGATGCTGCCGGAAGAGGACACCCGTCCGGTGCGGAACGCGGTGCGCATCCTGCCACTGCTGGATCTCGCGCGCCGGGGCAGCGTGGACGTCTTCCACCGGCTGTTCGGCGAGTACACGGCGGCTGACCAGGACACACGCCGCCTGCTGGAACGGGAACTGCCCAGGCTGCTGGCCGACGCCGACCCACTGGAAAGGGCCCTGCGCGGCTGCCCCAAGGACGTGGCGGCCGCCTTCTGCCTGACGCTGACCGAACGGCTGACGCCGATGCAGGCCGACATCGCGCTCGCCCGGCGGACCTTCGTCGCACTCGCCCATCCGGACGTGCTCGCCCAGCCCGTACTCACGAAGTCGCTGACGGGCGCCTTCGAGCAGGTCAGCAAGTGGCGCCGCCGCGATCTCATCGCCCTGGGCCAGACTTTCGGGGACGACGGCAGGCTGGCGCAGTCCTTCCAGGCCTGGCGGGACGCACACCGCGGCGTGCTTACCCGGAAACTGCTGGGCGGAAGCCCGCGGCCACCGGACGAGGACCCCCGGCCACCAGACGAATAGCGGTAGCGCGACAGGCGAAGGGAGGGCCGACCGATGCAGGTTGTTGCCGCAGTGCTCTTCTTCATCGGCGCGCTGCTCTACCTGGCCTACATAGCCTGCGCACTGCCAATCGCCGCGATATCCGCCTTCGTCGTCTACGGCCTCGGGATGCCGGTCGCCTACCTCTACGGCCTCGGGCAGGTGCTGGCCTTCCGGTCGGCCTTGCCGTCCGGGCCCAGCCGCCCGCTGAAGCTGCCCGGGAATCCCGACCCCGCCGTACCGCAGTACTTCTACGGCCCCGCCATGGTCGACGCGGATCACGCGGTGGGCGTCGCCCGCGGCAACTGCCGATGGCTGTGGGAACAGGGCGCCGCCGCCGTCAAATCGTCGTTCGAACCAGGCCAGGCCCCGCTGACCTGGCCACTTGGCGTCGGAGGGACGATCGGGATGGCCGCGGGCGCGGTGGCCGGGATCGTTGCCACGGCCGGCTGCGCCATCGTTCATCTCCTCACGGTCGGCGTCTCGGCCGCTTTTGTGCGGGCGACCGGAACGGTGCTGCGCGGCGCCGATTCGGCCGTGCTGCGGGTCAAGAACATCCGGATGGTCTGTCCCGACTGCTACGAGCGGGTGCCGTACCCCGGATACGAGTGCCCTGGCCTCGGCTGCACCCGTCGTCACCGCGACGTGCGGCCCGGAAGGTTCGGCATCGTGCGGCGCCGCTGCCGCTGTGGCACGCGGATGGACACCCTGCTGCTGTTCGGCTCGTCGCGGATGAAGGCGTTCTGCCCGTACTGCGGGCATTCGCTGGAGCACCGGCCGGGCCAGGCACCGGAGATTGTGCTGCCGTTCTTCGGTGCGGCCGGCGCGGGCAAGACGCGTTTGCTGCTCAGCATGGTCGTCCAGCTTCAGATGTGGAACCAGCACGGGCGGCTCGCCGCCGAATTCGGCGACTCCGCTACCACCCGTGAACTCAGCGGTGCCGGCCAGATCCTGCGTTCCCAGATGGCCACGGCCAAGACCGCCGTTCAGCATCCCCGCGCCCACATCATCCGGCTGACGCCCGCGAACGGCACCCGGATCCTGCACATGTTCGACGCGGCGGGCGAGCTGTTCTACAGCACCGAACGGACGCAGGAACTGGGGTATCTCAGCAAGGCGCGCACGTTCATCCTCGTCGTCGACCCGCTGTCCGTGCCGGCCTTCTGGGACCGGCTGCCGACCGGACGGCAGGCCGCGCTGGACGACGTACGCTCGACCGCCCCATCGCCCGACCTGGCCTATCAGCAGGCGTCCCAGGAGATCGAGGCGATGGGTGTGCAGCTGCGGAAGGTGCGGCTTGCCATTGTCTTCAGCCGGGCCGACCTGCTCGATGCCCCGGACACCGATATCGCCGGGTGGGCGAGTGACGTGCTGGGGCTGGGCAACCTGGTCCGGTCGGCGCGCCTGAACTTCAAGGAAACCCGTTTCTTCTTCACCGCCGCGGTCATGACGGGCGAGGTCATGCACGAATCCGTTCCGGCGCTGATGCGCTGGGTGCTGGCCGGTCATGGCATCAACCTGACGGAGGGGCCATCATGATCGACCCGGCCGAGGAGCAGTCTTACCGGTCGCAACGGCGGTTCATCTTCGCCGCGACGCTGACGGTGATCATCGCGCTGATCGTTGTGGGTGTCGCGCTCTGACCGGCAACCCCTTCAGCGCAGCGAGAAGTCCCCTGAACGGCTGCGTCAAGCAGTGGGGCTGTTGATGCCTGTGGAGCACCTGCGCGGCAAGAACGACGATATGGAGAAGTACATCGGGCTGATGGCGCTGCAGGACCGGAACGAGACGTTGTTCTACCGGCTGCTCTGTGACCATCTGCAGGAACTGGCCCCCATCGTGTACACGCCGACGGTCGGCGAGGCCTGCCAGCGGTTCAGCCACATCCTGCGGCGGCCGCGCGGCCTGTGGATCACGCCCGAGGACACCGCCTGCATACCGGACATGCTGCGGCAAGCCGCCCGGCCGCACGTGTCCCTGATCGTGGTGACCGACGGCGAGCGCATTGTCGGGCTCGGTGACCAGGGCGCCGCGGCTGATCTGCTGTCTGGCTCAGGGCTTCTGGTTGACGTACCCACCGGCAGCGAATTGACCTGAGCGATCCGCTCAGGCTCAGGAGCCGCTGAGGTTGCGGAGCGAGGGAAAATGGGGTCATGGGTTCCGCGCCGGACGGTCCTGCGGCGGGCAGGCCACGGGAGTGGCTTGCCATGCCCGGCGGCCGGATCCGGCCCGTGGTCTCCGTTCCGGGCGCTGACGGCACCACCGAGTTGCTCGCGTACGACGCCTGGCTGGCCCGGCTGCGGCCCACCTGCCGGTGCGGCAGGCCCCGCCTCGGCTCCGGCCGGACCTGCGGGAGCGCGGAGTGCATAGACGCGCTGAGCGCTGGCCAATTATCGGCGACGACTAGTCCAGGCCCGCGCGGATTTTACGGATCTTGCTGTTGTACTCCCGTTCGCCGAACACCCGCCACAGCCTGATCCTCGAGGAGGCCGACCCGGCCGAACGGGACCTCATGCTGGCCAACGCGAACCGCGCGGAACGCGGTCCTGGCGGCGGCTCCCCGGCAGATCATCCAGCGGGGGAAGGCGCGGGCAGGCGCGTCGCGGGAATTGCCGCCAGGTCCTGCATGACCCGGGCGATGGCCCGGTCAAGGACGGCCAGCACCTCGTCACGGGTACGTCCCGGGGCGTCGTTCCAGCGGGTAAGCACCTGCGTTCGGGCCTGCCGGACCTGGGGGGAAGACACCATCAGCACGCCGGGCCAGGGCGTCGCGGCGGCCTGGCCGCGAGATTCCCAGAGCGCATCGTACACCGCGTCAATGGCCCGGCCAGCCTCGGAATCCCCGCCCTGGCCCGAGCCCGCCCGGATGAGGGCGCCCACGAGGCAGACGGCACCCACCGTTTCCGGAGCGGACACGCCGGCCGCGAGGCCGGTCAGTACCAGCTGGCGTCCGCCGCCGGACGGCGTGGACCACCAGCCGCCCTGGACCCATCCAGCCGACACTTTCGCGCGCGCCGCCCCGAGCAGGGCGAGCAGCCGCTCAAGGCCCGCATGCTGGATTTCACCCGGTGGCGGCTGCGCAGCAGAGGGCAGCAGGCGCCGCCACCAGGGACGCCCGCGGTGCGCGGGCGGGTCGCCGGCGCCGGTCCCGGTACTGATCACGACCGCTGGGTCAGAAGTCGCCGGGACGCTCGCTTCTCGCGATGACACGGAACGGAACGTGGTGAGGCTCGCCATGACACCAGGATCGCTCCGCTGGACTCCCGAACGCCAGCGGCCGGCAAGTATTGACAGAACCGATTCCCGGGACAATCCTCGAAGTTGATCGTTCGACCCTGTGGGGCCGCCGGTTCAGTCTCCCGTGGTTAGGAGGCGCCGTCATGAGACCAAAGAAGCTCGTCATGTCGGTGGTTGTACCGCTATTGATTTTGTCGTCGCTGGCGGCGTGCTCAAGCCAGGGAACGGCGAGCAGTTCGCCGGCAAATTCGGTCGCCGGGTCGCGTATTACCGTGGCGATGATAACCCACGGGCAGGCTTTCGACCCGTTCTGGTCACTGGTGGAAAAGGGCGCGCAGACGGCGGCAGCAGATTTTAATGTCAAGCTCGAGTATCAGTCGCCGAGCAGCACCAATCCGCAGGCGCAGGCGGCACTGATCACGCAGGCGGCGGCAAAGAAGCCAGCCGCCATGGTGGTGACCATTCCCGACGCCGCGGTGCTGGCGAGCCCCGTCCGGAAAGTCTCGTCCGCTGGCATACCCGTCGTGGTGGTCAATGTCGGCGACGGCGTGTATCAGAGCGTCGGCGCGCTGACCTACGTCGGCCAGCCCGACTACCAGGCCGGCCAGCAGGCGGGCAAGAAGATGGCGGCGGCCGGGGTAACGAAGGCGCTGTGCATCATCTTCGAAGAGCAGAACACCGCGCTCACCGGCCGCTGCGCCGGGTTCACCAAGCAGCTGGCCAGCAGCGGCGGCTCGGTGCAGACGCTGCACGTCAACGGCGCCCAGCTGCACCAGGCGCAGAGCGCGATCCAGCAGGCGCTCAGCAAAGACCACAGCATCAACGGGATCCTCGCGACGGGCATCATCGGTTTCGAGGCGGCCGGTGGCGCCCTGCAGGCCCTGAATGACTTCGGCAAGGTCAAGTTCGGCACATTCGACGTCTCCTCGGCCGGCCTGACCGCGGTGCAGAACGGCCAGCTGCTGTTCCTGATCGATCAGCAGCCGTTCCTGGAAGGCTACGTCGCGGTGCAGGTCGCGGCGTTCGATGTCCGCTACGGCCAGCACCCGTATCAGCCGATCTACACGGGACCGAGCTTCGTCACCACAGCCAACGCGGCCAAGGTCGCACAGCTGTACAAGAACACCGGCATCCCGCTGTTCCAGGGTGGCTACCCGCAATGAGCTGCCGGCTGGCACCGACCGGCTGGCACCGACCGGCTGGCACCGAACTGACGGCGGTTAAAGGGCCCGCACCCGGTACCGCATGACACCCGGAGATGGCGATGATGACATTTGCGGCGGTCGCCCCAAAGATTGAGGCAGCTGGCACGCTCAAGCTGGTACTCAGCCCGCTGGACCTGACCCTTATCATCATCTATTTCGTGTTCGTGATCGGCATCGGCTTTGCGTTGCGCCGGCTGATAACGACCTCGACCGACTTCTTCCTGTCCGGCCGCTCGCTGCCCGCCTGGATCACCGGCATTGCGTTCATCTCGGCCAACCTCGGTGCCATCGAGATTCTCGGGATGTCCGCCAGCGGCGCCCAGTACGGCATCAGCATCGTGCACTACTACTGGATCGGCGCCGTCCCCGCGATGGTGTTCCTCGGCATCGTGATGATGCCGTTCTACTACGGCTCACGGGTCCGGAGCGTCCCCGAGTACCTGCTGCGCCGATACGACGACAAGACCCACCTGGTGAACGCCATCATCTTCGTCCTGGCCTCGGTTCTCATCGCGGGCGTGAACCTGTATGCCCTGTCCTTCGTGCTGCAGGCCCTGCTCGGGATCCCGCTGGCCGTGGCCATCGTGGTGTCGGCGCTGTTCGTGCTGTCCTACATCCTGCTGGGCGGCCTGTCGAGCGCCATCTACAACGAGGTCATGCAGTTCTTCGTCATCCTGGCCGGCCTTGTCCCGGTGGTCATCATCGCGCTGAAAGAGACCGGCGGCATCGGCGGCCTGTTCGCCAAGCTCAGCACCAACGGCCACGACTTCACCTCGGCCTGGGCCGGAGTCGGGCTCGGTGGCCACAACCCGATCGGCGACTGGATCTCGCTCGTCTTCGGGCTGTCCTTCTGCCTGTCTTTCGGCTACTGGACCACCAACTTCTCAGAGGTCCAGCGGGCGATGTCCGCCAAGGACGACAACTCCGCCCGGCTCACGCCCATCATCGGCGCCTACCCCAAGGCCCTCATCCCCCTCGGCATCGTGATACCCGGCATGGCGGCCGTTCTGCTGATTCCCGGCCTGGGCGAGGGCGGCGGCCTGCCGTACAACTTCGCGATCCCGGCGCTGATGAACAAGTACCTGCCGACCGGCGTCCTCGGCGTCGCGATCACCGGGCTGCTCGCCGCGTTCATGGCGGGCATGGCGGCGAACGTCTCCTCCTTCAACGCGGTATGGACCTACGACATCTGGCAGACCTACATCCGGCCCGGCCGCCCGGACAGCTATTACCTGCGGGTCGGCCGGATCACCACGGTGGCGGGCGTGTTCATCGGCATCCTCACCGCATTCATCGCGGCGGGATACAGCAACATCGCCAACTACCTCCAGACGCTGTTCTCGTTCTTCAACGTGCCCATCTTCCTCGCCTTCATCGTGGGCATGGTATGGCGCAAGGCGGGACGCGGTTCCGGGTTCTACGGCATGATCGTCGGCACAGTGTTCGCCTTCGGCACCTGGCTGCTCTACAAGCAGCACGTCCTGTCGTTCCGCAGCGACCTCGCCGAAACCCAGTGGGGCGCCATCGTCGGGTTCCTGGCGGGCCTGATCGCGATGGTGATCGCCACCAGATTCATGACACCCAAACCGCTGGCCGAGCTGAAGGGCCTGGTCCTGGGGCTTCAGGAGCGGGACGTGCAGACAACGGCCCGGGTCCCCTGGTTCAAGTCGCCCGTGCTGATCGGGGCCGGCGCCCTGGTCCTCTGCGGGCTTCTGTACGTCTACATCGCCGTCGTATGACCGGCCCGCGCCCCGTCGTACGCGCTAGAACAGGGAGAATGTTACGTGGCAGCCAAGATAGAGCTCACTCCCGAGGAAGCCCGTAACTGGCGGCTGGCGAAGCTGTTCGATCTCCGCACGTTCATCGGCTCGCTGTTCCTGGTCTTCGGGGTCCTGGTCACCATCGCCGGCATCGGAGCGAGCAAGGCGGCGATCACCAAGGCCGCCGGCATCAACCTCGGGCTGTGGGTGGGCCTCATCATGCTGGCCATGGGCCTGCTGTTTCTGGTCTGGGTGCTGCTGAAGCCGCCCGCCCCCATCACCGCCGCGGAGGCCGAGGCGACCCGCAAGGCCCGCGAGGAGTTCGGGACCCCGGGTCCGGGCGGCCACTAGCGCCCGGCCGTCACCGGGGCCAGGAGCCTGCTGAACAAGACCTAAATCTGCGTGGTCACGTTCGCAAAACTGCAGGTCAGTGATCTGCGCCCTGATCACGAACAGAGAATATTCAGCGCCCTCCCAGACCCGCACGCTGCCGGCCGGCGTGCCCGACTACACGATCACGGACACCCGTGACCTGCTGACGATCCTCGAGCTGCCCTGACCCTTGCCGGGATCGCCTGGTCGGGATGGTGTCGCTGTATCCCATTCCGTCAACCAGATCCTCCTGTTGCACTTCCACTAATTGATTAGTGGATTAGGGTAGTAAGTGATCGGCAAGGCGCTGCGGCATGTGCTCTCGATCGACGTGCCTCCGCCCGTCGCCGGCGAGGCACGTGATGCGCTCGCCGCGCTGCCCGCCACCGGTCACGGCTAGCCGGTGACCGGGCCCGCGCCTGCTGAGATCAGGTCAAACGCGAACCCGCCTGGTTCAGATAGTCGGTGGCCTGGTTGAGGTCGTCGTGGCAGCGCTGCAGCCAGGCTTCACCCCAGAAGAAGTTGCAGCTGGTCTCGGCCCGGAGCACCCGCCAGTGGGCCTCCTCGAGCAGCCGGTACACGTCGGGGTCGCGGACCGAGATGCCGATGGCATTGCGGCGGGCGGCGTCGATGGCCTGGCTGATCTCGTCGAGGCGGGTCAGGGTCTCCTGCTGGGCCGCCGAGCCGATCCACTGGGTGAAATCGGAGCCGTTGTGCCAGCCAGTGTTCCACGCGCCCGGGCGCACGGTGACCTCACCGTGGGTGCCGTGGCGGTCGAGGTAGTCCTCGATGAAGCAGGGATGGATGCCGTCACTTCGGTTGTCCCGCACCCGCTGCAGCAGGTTTTCGTAGAAGGAGGGCCAGAAGCCGGCTTCCGGCGAGGTGTTGCGGAACCAGCCGCCGTTCTCCCCGTCCGTGCAGGTGGTCACGAGGGGCGGGAAGTGGCTGTGCCTGGTCCGCTGGGACACCTCGTGAATGAACCAGCCGGGCTCCATCCCTGCCTCCTGGGCGTTGGAGAGATCCCGGTCACGTACCACGACGATGATTTCTTCGCCCCCGAAGCGTGCGACGTGCGGACGGTAGCGGAGTTCGTCCCATCTCATGGGGGTGACCGCTTCGACGTGTTCGCTGTCGACGAGCACGTAGCGGTAGCCCTGGCGTTTGAGGGTGGGGATGAGCTCCATACAGAAACCCATCTCCGGTGGCCAGAACCCGGGAAAGCTGGAGCGTGCGAACAGGTACCGGCCGATCCCGTGCCAGCGCTCGATCTGCTCGTCCCAGTCCGCCCGCGGGATGAGGGGCAGGACGGGATGATAGTAGCCGGTGCCCAGGATTCGGATGATCTTGGTGTTCTGCAGGTACCACAGCAGCGATCCGCAGTCGACGATGCCGTAGACACGGCGCTGGAAGCCGGGACTGGCCAAGGTCTCGAGCAGGGTGCCAGAAAGCGACAGGTGCACCCGGCCGACATCCTCGTAGGCCCACAGCGATCGGGGGATCCGGTCCATGGCCCACAGGATCTCTTTGGCCTCCCACTCGCGCCGCCCGAGCAGGTCCTCAAGGTTGCAGGGGGGCTGATGCAAATTGAGGACCAGGGCGAAGGCCGCGTCGGCCATCGGGGCTCCTTGGCGGTTACAGGTCGTGGGTCACGATGTCGATGGTGCGCCGGGCCAGTTCAGCACCGTAGTCGGTCCAGATGCCCTCGCCCCAGTAGCGGTAGCAGCTCGTCTCGGTTGTGAGCAGGTGGAACAGGGCGTTGCGGTAGCGGGGGTCGTCGGTGGGGACGCCTTTGGCGAGGACCCGCTCGTGGAACAGCGAGCTGGCTTCGTCCATCGGGGCCAGCACCCGATCGTAGCCGCGAACCCAGGAGATGTTGCTGGTCCAGCTGCCGCCTTCCATGTTGAAGCGCCCATCCTCGCCTTTCAGCTGCTCGGCCACCTGGGCCAGCCGGTCCGGCCCGTCCCCGGGGGCCATTCGGTCCCAGATCCTGGACTGGAAGAGAGGCTGGACGACGGGCAGATCGCCGGGACCGACGCCGGCCGAGTGGAGCCGTTCAAGGTACTCGGTGACGTTCATGGCCGGGGTCTGGGTCCACGAGCACTCCCGGATCACGTCGAAATACTTGGGCGGGAATTCGTTCATCATCACCCCCCCGTTTTCCCCGTCGGCGATCTGGGTAACCAGCGGCGGCACGCGGCTGCCGCCCAGATCCCAGCGCGAAAGGCCCTTGGCCTCGTAGTACGGCTGCATCTGGGCGACCAGCTTGGTGTCGCTGCCCTGGGTCTTGACCACGGCGGTGATGCTGGCGACGTCGCCGCTGGAACTGGTGCAGACCAGGCGGCGAGGCAGGTGCTGGCGCTGGAGCCCTGCCCCATCGGGCTCCTCCACCGTGTGCTCCTGGACCAGGACCCACTGGAAGCCGCAGTCTCTGAGGGTCTTCACGAACTCGTAGGCGACATCCGGGTGGTTGGGCAGGGCCATCTCCGAGGGGGAGAAGCCGCGGACCCGGCCGAGGGCGTCCAGGCCGAAAAGAGCGGCGAAATGATGCTGCCAGGCCCGCACGTGCAGCCGGAAGTCCTGGACCGGGGTGGACGGCGCCACAGCGTGCCCCCACGGACAGCCCAGCCACTCCACCGCCTGCCGGTTCCGCGGGTCGGCCGTGATGCCGGCCAGGCTGTCGAGCACGTCGTGCGCACCCATCTGGCGCAGGCCGTGCAGCAGCGTACCGGAGTATTCGAGCATGATCCGGGGCGCGAGCCCTTCGTCGAGCAACCGGGGGACGAACTCGCCCATCCGCCTGTAGCAGTCCAGGAACACCGGGGCGTTGTGGTTGTCACCGATGCTGGGGTTCGCCATCATCCACTGCAGGTTGCTGATGATCGGCGCCGTGCGCAGATCAGGGCCGCCCGCCGGAATGAGCGGCTGGTGCATGTGCAGGGCGCTAGCGAAAGCACTGTTGACGTCGCCGAACCCGGTGGCCCCCGGCGGCAGGAAGGCGGGATCAGCGCCCCTGGCCCGGATCGCCTCGTCGATGCGCTGCTCCGAGCCGCAGATGTTCGGAAGGCCGTCAATTTCCTCGGCAAGGTCGCCCATTGCTCCGGCTCCTTTGTTGATACGCGCGGTCTTATTTGTAGCGGATATGGTCGTAGATGTTCTCGTAGTGCTGACCGGGTCCGGCCCAGGAGTGGTCCTGCCACATTCCGTTCAGCATAAGCTGGCGGAAGTCGCCAGGGTAGGAATACCAAAGCCCGATGGCCCGTAGCATCGCGGACTCCAGCGCCGGGTTGTCGAGGTGGTGGAATACGTAGCCGTTCCGGTCGTGCGGGGGACGCCCGGAGTAATCGCGATCGAAGACGGTGTCCACCAGGCCGCCGACGGCCCGCACGATGGGGACGGTGCCGTACTTGAGGGCCATCATCTGGGTCAGGCCGCACGGCTCGAACTGGCTGGGCATCACCACCATGTCGGCACCGGCGTAGATCAGATGGGCCAGGCCCTCGTCGAACCCGATTTCCAGGTGACAGTCGGGGTTGTCATTCAGGTAGCCCCGCAATTGCCAGAAGTGAGCATTGACGGCCGACTCGGGGCAAGAACCCAGCAAGACGAATTGCGCACCCTGCGCCAAGGCGTAGAAAAGGGCATGCTGAATGAGATGGACGCCTTTCTGACGGTCGACGCGGCCGACGTAAGCGATGACCGGCTTATACTCCTTCCGCAAGAGCAACCGGTCATGCAGGGCATCCTTGTTCGCATATTTCCGCTCTACCGTGCCGGCCGTATAGTTCGATGGGATCAGGAGATCGATCTCCGGGTTCCACACATTGTAGTCGATGCCGTTGAGCACACCGCCGAACTTCTCCCGGTGTATGCGGAGCGTGTGTTCCAGCCCCATCCCCTGATCGGCGTACGTCGCCTCCCAGGCATGTTGCGGTGACACCGTGGTGATGAAGTTCGAGTAAACGATGCCGCCTTTCATCAGGTTGATGGCACCGGGGTTGAAATTATCGCGGAGCCGACTGTAATCAAAGAAGTGCGCTGGGCGGGTGAGGCCTGTCGCCCACAGAATGTACTCACCGGAGATACCCTGGTGCGCGAAGTTGTGGATGGTATAGCAAACACGCTGAGCGTGCATGCCAATGTGCTGGTAGATCTCATAGAGCAGCACCGGCACGAGCGCCGTCTGCCAGTCGTGACAGTGGATCACTTCGGGCCGTTTGCCGGTCTTCCACATGAACTCCAGGGCCGCCTTCGACAGGAAGGCGAACCTGGTCACGTCGTCGGGTGAACCGTACAAGTGACCCCTGCTGAAGAAGTTCTCCGGTGAGTGCGGCTCGATGAAGAAGCACCGGCGGCCGTGCACGAACCCGAACCACACCGTGCAGTGCACGAACCCGTCGTACCAGGGCACCAGCAGGTCGTGATACGTGACCGAGAGCCCGAAGATCTGGTCGTAGCGCATGCAATCGTATTTCGGCATGATTATCTCGACGGCGTGGCCCCGCTGTTCCAGCTCCCGGCTCAGCCCGAAGACGACCTCTCCCAGCCCGCCCGCCTGCGCCACCGGCGCACATTCCGTCGCGACCATCACCACGAACACGGCTGTCTGACCGTCCTGTCGTGTGTCGTGCCGCCATCAGCGGCAGGTGTCGAGTCCGGCGGAATCACAGCAGACCGCTCAGCTGGGCCGGGCCCGCTTCCAGCGAGTTGACCGCGGTGGCGAGGTGGCAGAGGCAGACCGGGGATGTTCCCCCGGTCCTTCGAGCGGGTGGCGGCGTGCGGTGGACACCGGGACCCGAATGGGAAATCTACTAGCTTCAGGCCCACAGAGGAATACAAGACGGTCAATAGTTGCAACGGCGGAAAGGGGAAGACACTCGGCCCCGGAGCGTGCTGACGGCCCCTCCGCGGGCCACCCATCCGGCGGGCCCTTTCGGGGGCATACGCGGGGCTGTCGCCGCCGGGCGCTGTGGTCTAGATTCGGCGCATGTCCCTCAGACACGGACCGCAGGACCGGTCGGCGGCGTACGCGGGGCTGTCGCCGCCGGGCGCTGTGGTCTAGATTCGGCGCATGTCCCTCAGACACGGACCGCAGGACCGGTGGGCGGGTAACACGCTGGCCGACTTCGAACGGGGCCTCGCTGACAACCTGTGTTACGAGAGGGGGACGACGGCGGAGTCGGCGAGCACCCAAGACGCTTACTGGACGCTGGCCGTCACCATCCGTGACCGGCTGGCGGACCGCCGGGCCAGGACAGCCAGGGCGAACTACAAGGCCAACCCGAAGTTCGTCTACTACCTGTCGGCGGAGTACATGCTGGGCCGCCAGCTTCCCCAGAATGCCGCCTACACCGGCACCGCCGACCTCGCCCGCCAGGCCGTCGCCCAATCCGGCGCCTCCGTCGGGGCTCTGGAGGCCCTCGACGCTGAGCCGGGACTGGGCAACGGGGGTCTCGGCCGCCTGGCCGCCTGCCTGCTCGACTCGCTGGCGACCCTCGACATGCCGGCGGTGGGCTACGGCATCCGCTACGAGTACGGGATCTTCAAGCAGGCCTTCGAGGACGGCCAGCAGATCGAGCACCCCGACGACTGGACCTTTTACGGCAACCCGTGGGAGTTCCCCGCCCCCGACGACCGTCAGGTCGTCGGGTTCTACGGCCATACCGAGGCGGTGGACGACGATCAGGGCGGGCTGCGGGCCCGCTGGGTGCCAGGGGAGACAGTGCTAGGCGAACCCAGCCACATGCTGGTCCCCGGCTACGGCACCGAGACCGTCAACATCCTCCGGCTATGGCAGGCCCGGGCCGACCGGGAGTCGCTCGACCTGGCCCTGTTCAACGACGGTCTTTACGCGGAGGCCGTCGAGGCGCGGATGCACTCGGAGAACCTCACCAAGGTGCT
The DNA here is from genome assembly GCA_963805255.1 of uncultured Actinomycetes bacterium. Taxonomy (GTDB): domain Bacteria; phylum Actinomycetota; class Actinomycetes; order Streptosporangiales; family Streptosporangiaceae; genus Bog-532. The sequence goes on along the minus strand of CAWDTK010000019.1, from coordinate 108,047 downwards.
CTACCCCAGCGACAGCACGCCGGCCTGCTGCGAGCTGCGGCTCAAACAGCAGTACTTCCTGGTCTCCTGCTCGCTGCGGGACATCATCCGCCGGTTCCGGTTCCGCAACAGCGACTGGGAGGCTTTCCCCGACCAGGTCGTCATCCAGCTCAACGACACCCACCCGGTGCTTGCCATACCCGAGCTCATGCATCTGCTGGTCGACGAAAACGGGATCAGCTGGGAGCAGGCATGGTCCATCACGCGCCGTACCTTCGCCTACACCTGTCACACGCTGCTGCCCGAGGCGCTCGAGACGTGGCCAGTCCAGATGTTCGAGCGGCTGCTGCCGCGCCACCTGGAGATCATCTACGCCCTCAATTACTTCTTCCTCGAAGAGGTACGCGCCCGTTACCCGGGCGACGATGAGCGCATCGCGCGGATGTCGCTGATCCAGGAGGGTCCCGAGCGCCGGGTGCGGATGGCCAACCTGGCCGTCATCGGCAGCTTCGCTGTCAACGGCGTGGCCGGCCTGCAGTCGCGGCTGCTCGCCCAGACGACGTTGCGGGACTTCGCGGACCTGTGGCCGGGCAAGTTCCTTAATCAGACAAACGGTGTCAGTCCCCGCCGGTTCCTCCTCCTGGCCAACCCGCGCCTGGCTGGCCTGATTACCGCCCGGCTGGGCGACGAACGATGGCTGACCGACCTCGGCCGGCTGCGGGAGCTCGAGGCCCTTGCCGGCGATGCAGAGTTCCGGGCGCAGTGGCGCGAGGTGAAGCGGCTGAACAAGCTCGACCTGGCGGCCCACGCGCTCGCCACTACCGGCATCACTGTCGATCCCAGCTCGATTTTTGACGTGATGGTCAAGCGGCTGCACGAGTACAAGCGCCAGCTTCTCAAACTGCTCCATATCGTCACCCTGTACAACCGGATCAAGGCGGATCCGGCCGCCGTCCTGACGCCCTACACGGTCATCTTCGGCGCGAAGGCGGCGCCGAACTACCAGCAGGCGAAGCGCGTCATCAAGCTGATCAACTCGGTCGGAGCCGTAGTCAACGCCGACCCCGACGTCGCCGGCCGGATCAAGGTCGTCTTCCTGCCCAACTACAACGTCACGATCAGCGAGCTCGTGGTACCCGCCGGCGATATCTCGGAGCAGATCTCGCTCGCCGGTAAGGAGGCATCCGGAACCGGCAACATGAAACTGGCCCTCAACGGGGCCGTCACCGTCGGCACGCTCGACGGCGCCAACATCGAGATCCGCGACCAGGTCGAGCCGGCAACTTCTTCCTCTTCGGCCTCACGGCCGACGAGGCCACGGCTCTCCGGCAACAGGGCTACTCCCCCTACAGCTACTACCGTGATGACGCCGAGCTCAGGGCGGCCGTCGACGCCCTCGCCTCTGGCGCCTTCACGGCCGGGGACCGCGAAGCTCTCGAGCCGGTCATCGACTCGCTTCTCAATTCGGACGAGTACATGATTCTTGCCGACTACCGGTCCTACGTCGACTGCCACGACCGGGCCGCATCGGCCTGGGCCGACGAAGACCGGTGGATTCCGGATGTCCATCGCGAACACGGCTCGCTCGGGTTACTTCTCCTCCGACCGGACAGTCCGCGGCTACTGCCACGACATCTGGCACCTCGAGCCCGTGCCCGTACCTGCGTATGCGGTGGCCGACCCGCACGTTCCCCGCCCGGGTTCCTGAACGTCATGAGCGCGCCGGGCCGGAGCCGAAGGGCTGCCGGCCCTGCGGTAGACCAGCAGTCCATGCGGACGTTTGCGCTGCCTGAAGCCCCGTCCGGCAGTCGCCGCTTCGCCGTCCACGGACAGCCAGCCGGTGTGCCATGACCGGATGGGAAAGACGTGGTCCAGGGAGCCCTGCTGGACGGACTGATCGGCATTGGTCTAATCAAGTCTTGCCGGATCATGGTCGCCGTACCTGCTCCGATCATGTAGATCTTGGTGTACGGCACGCTCGTGGCCAGCCTGCCGGGCCACGCCGTCCGATGCCGCGCGTCCGGTTGGCGGCGCACCGTCGCTGGCGTAAAGGCAATTCTTGTTCCGAACGGCCAAGTGGTGCCTCCCGGCCGTCCCCGCCACGGCCCTGGCGGGCAGAATGTACTGCGTGACGGAGCGAACCAGCGGGAACCCGATCGTGATCGTCGGCGGTGGCCTCGCGGGCGGCAACGCCGCCGCCACCGTCCGGGAGGAGGGTTTCCCGGGACCGGTGGTGCTCATCAGCCAGGAACCGGGCGTCCCCTTCGGCCGTCCTCCGCTGTCCAAGACCTACCTGCGGTCCGAGGAGGATCTCGACGGCTGGTACGTCAGGCCGGCCGGCTGGTACGCCGGCCACGACGTCGAGCTCCGCAGCGGCCCCAGCGTCGTGGCCATCGATCCCGCCGCGCACACGGTGACCCTGGACTCGGGCGAGCAACTCACCTATCACAAGGTCCTGATCGCCACCGGTGGCCGGAACCGGCGGCTCGCGATTCCCGGGGCCGGATTGCCCGGGATCCACTACCTGCGCACGGTGGCCGAGTGCGACGCGATCAAGCAGCAGGCGACGGCCGGCCTGCGCGCCGTCGTCGTCGGCATGGGATTCATCGGCTGCGAGGTGGCGGCCTCGCTGACTCAGCTCGGCGTCCAGGTAATCGCGGTCTTCCCGGGCCGTGCCCCACTGGAGACGGTCCTGGGCGGCCAGGTCGGCACCTTGATCGGCGCCATCCACCGCTCGAACGGCCTGGAGCTGCTGGCCGGAGATCAGGTGGCCGCCTTCGAGGGGACCGAACGCCTGGAGGCGGTCGTAACCGCAGCCGGACACCGCATCCCGTGCGATTTCGCGGTCGCGGGCATCGGCATAGAACCCGTCATCCCGCCCGTCGCGGTCGCGCAGCAGAACGGGATCCTGGCCGACGAGCTGTGCCGGGCCAGTGCGGCCGACGTCTACGTGGCCGGTGACGTAGCGAACCATCTCCACCCGCTGTTCGGGCGGATCCGGGTCGAGCACTTCAACAACGCCGAGAAGCAGGGCGCCGCCGCGGCCAGGTCCATGCTCGGCTCGACGGCCCCGTATGACTACGTGCACAGCTTCTGGTCCGACCAGTACCAGCACAAGATCGAATACGTCGGCCACGTCGCGACATGGGACGAGTTCGTGGTCCGCGGCAGCGTGGACGAGGGCAAACTGGTCGGCTTCTACCTGGTGGACGGGGTCGTCCGGGCCGCCGTGGGCCTGGACCGGGGCGGTGATCCCGAACTGGACCTCGACGGCGAGATGGCGGCCAGCGCCCGCCTGGTCGCCGTGCAGGCCCGGCCGGCTCCCGGCGTGCTGGCCGATGAGCGCACCGACCTCTGGTCGCTGGGACGGCGCTGAAGTCCCGTGTCAGGCGTTCGAGAACAGCGGGATGTTCGCCCCGCTGGCCGGGGCCAGCGGGCTGTCCAACAGCGCCACGATCAGCTCCGCGACGTCGCCCGGGGTCAGGCCGGGACGCAGCGCGGGATTGGCCCGGCGCAGCATCTCGGTGTCGACGGCGCCCGGGCTCAGGCAGATGGCACTGATGGCATGCTCCTTACCCTCGACCGCGATCGCCTCCGTGAGGCCGACGACCCCGAACTTGGAGACGTTGTACGCGGCCAGCCCCGGGAACTTCTCGGTGGCGTAGACGCCGGACAGCGAAGCGATGTTGACGATCCGCCCCTCGCCAGCGGGAAGCATGGCGGTGAACGCCGCGCGGCAGCACAGGAACGCCCCCGTCAGGTTGACCGCGAGTGTCTCGTCCCACATCTTTGCCGTCGTTTCAGCGAACGGCGCGGGCGTCAGCACCCCGGCCGCGCAGACCAGCGCGCCTAGCTGGCCGACGTGCCCGGCCTCGGCGAACAGGCGCTCGACCTCGGCCTCGTGGCTTACGTCCGCGGGCACGGGTGTGGCCTGGCCGCCCGCGGCCCTGATCCGGACGGCCACGCGGTCGAGTGCTTCGCGGTCACGGGCAGCCAGGACGACGTGAGCGCCGGCCGCCGCCACGGCCGCGGCGGTGGCCGCCCCGATCCCGCGGCTGGCCCCCGTGACCACCGCCAGCCGTCCCGCTAGCCAGTGCACCTCTCAGCTACCGGCCACTCGCCGGTAGAGCCGTTCGTGAGCGCCCAGGCTGAGTTCAAGGTCAAGCTGGCCCTCGGCGTGCTCGCGGCAGGCCGACCGCGAAATCCCGGCCGCCTTTGACGCCGCCTCGGCGGCGGCCCGGATGTCATCGGGCGGCACCAGGAAACCGGTCACCCCATCCACGATCACCTCACCGAGTCCGCCGCGCCTGAACGCGACGACGGGAGTCCCGCACGCCTGCGCCTCGGCGGCGGCCAGCCCGAAAGGTTCGTCCCACCTGGCCGGACACAAAACCACAGCCGCGCGGGCCATGGCCTCCCACAGCGAGGTCCTGGGTATTCCCCGGTGAACCATCACCTCCGGCCAGGCTCGGCGCGGGTCGATCTGTTCCCGGCTGTATTCGGCATCGTAGACGTCGCCGTAGACGTCGATCGGCACTCCGGCCGCGCGGGCGATGTCGATGGCTTCGGCGGCGCCCTTCTCCGGGCTCAGCCGGCCCGCGAACAGGGCGCCCTGCCCGGCCGTTCCCGACCAGGGGATGACGCTCGTGGGCGGGTACGGCGGGAGGGTCGCGTCGACGGGGACGATCCGCCGCCAGGCATTCGCCTGGAAGGCAGATACGGCGGCCACCGCCGGCGGTCTGCTGCGCCGGGCTACGTGACGAACCGCCGCCGCCACAGCCTCGTCCGGGGGCAGGTGGAGCGTGTGCACCACCGGCGCCTGCAGGGCCGTCGCGAGCCGGACGGCGGGCGCATCGAAGGCGTGATTGTGGATCACGTCGTACCGGATCACCTGCATGGTCATGTAGGCGGTGGTGAAAGCGGCCTCGCCCGCCGCAGACGCTGCCGCCGCAGACGCTGCCGCCGCAGGCTCGGCCAGGTCTCGCCGCAGGTTCGCCCGCGGCTGGTCCGGACGCCCGGTAGAGCGTGCCCGCCAGAAACCGGGGATCGACTCCGGTGTCGATCACCTCGACCCCCGGGATCTCCGATCCGGAGGCGGCGTAAACGTGCACCTCATGCCCCCGTCCGGTCAGGCCGCGGGCCAGATCGGACACGAACGCCTGCGAGCCTCCGCGCTGAGGCTCGCGGATGGCCGTCACCAGCGGCGCCATGATCGCGATCTTCATCGCGTCAGCGCCTTGAAGGCCAGGTCGCGCGGTGGGTTGATGCCCACCACCTCGAACGGAACCGTCCGCCGGCCGCGCTGCCGGACCTCTTCGGCCGCCTCGGGGTAGAAGATCCTGGCCAGCTCCACCGCCTCCCGATAGCTACCGAACTCCACAGACATCGGTCCGGGGAAGCTGACGTACTGGTAGCCGCGGGTGGCGAGCCAGTCCAGGTGGTTCGGCCAGATGATGGCCACGCGCCCGCCCGGTCGGCAGACCCGCTCCATCTCGGCCAGGCCCGCGTCGCCGCCGTGCCCCGGGGCGGGAGTGACGGCCGAGCAGGCAACGACCAGATCGGCGTAGTCGTCGGGAAGCGGCAGCTGGTCGAAGAACCCGCGGATCACCTGGACCCGGTCGCCGTGATCGGCGGCCGCCAGCTTCCGCCTCAGGATCCGGCGCAACGGCCGCGCTGGCTCCACCGCCACAACCCGCTGGCCACGCTCGATGAGCCCGAGCGTGAGCCGTCCCGTGCCCGCGCCGACCTCGGCGATCCGGTCCACGTCGCGCGGCAGCCAGCCCACGACTCCGGGGTGGAGCCGCTCGGCGCCGGCCAGCCGGTCATAGAGCTCCGGTTCCAGCCGGTACAGCAGTTCCCAGGCCAGGGCCACGTCGGTTTGCGGATCACCGCCCCCCTGCGGGATGAACCGGCTCGCCTCGTCGCAGGTGAACACACCCAGGTCCGCGGCCGTGTAGCGGCTGCGCAGTTCCCGGGCCGCACGGGCCGGGGGCTCCGGCGGTTCCTGCCCCGCCCTGGTTAGAGTCCCCGGCATTGCCCGGCCCGCACCGGCCGGAGCCTCAGGCCTGGTCACCGACTTCGGCCCAGTTCTTGTCGGTCTCCCTGACCCGGACCGACCGCAGCAGTCCGCCGGGAAGCTCCGGCTGGAGCCGCTCCCAGAAGGCCAGGGCCAGGTTTTCCGTGGTCGGGATGCGCCCTTTGAGCCACGGGACGTCGGTGTTCAGGTTGCGGTGATCCACGTCGTGAATGACCTGCCTGCTGATGATGTCCGACAGCATTTTCAGGTCCAGGACATAACCGGTGGCCTGATCGATCTCACCGGCCACGATCACCTCCAGGACGTAGTTGTGCCCGTGCAGATTCGCGCATTTCCCGAACAGGCGCCGGTTCTCGTCATCGGACAGGTCCGGGTCGCACAGCTGGTGCGCGGCATTGAACGATTCGCGGCGGCCGACCAGAACGGTCATCAACCTGGTCCTCTTTAGCGAGTTTTTACTGACGTTAGACTACACGAGTGAGCCTGTCGCAGAACGAGGCAGATCTGGCCTCGCTGAGCTGTCTGGACGACCGGGTCCGCGGCCGCCTGTATGCGTTCGTGTCCGGCCGCACCGAGCCGGTGGGACGGGACGAGGCGGCGGCTGCGGTGGGCATCGGGCGCGCGCTGGCCGTCTACCATCTGGACAAGCTCGTGGAGTCCGGACTGCTGACGGCCTCCTACCGGCGGCCGCCAGGCCGCGGTGGACCGGGTGCCGGCCGTCCGGCCAAGGTCTACTCCCGGTCGGGCGGCGAGTTCATGGTGACCGTCCCGCCCCGGGAGTACGAGCTGGCGGCGCGCTTGCTGGTCCAGGCGGTCGCGGCTGACTGCGGTGGCCGGACCCGGGCCGCGCTGCATGACGCCGCCTGGCAGCTGGGTGCCGGCCTCGGTAAGCGGCACCGGACCCATGATGCACAACGCGACGGCCACCGGCTGGCTCTGGAGAGCGCGCTGTCCGAGCACGGCTTCGGGCCCTGGCATGACGATGCTGGCACTGTCCGGATGCGCAACTGCCCGTTCCGCCGCCTGGCGGACCTGCAGCCCGAGGTGGTCTGCGGCATGAACCTCGCGCTGATCCAGGGCCTGGTCGCGGGCGTGGGCACCGCCGGACCGAACCCGGTCCTCGATCCGGAACCCGAGCGCTGCTGCGTCGTCATCCCCGCAGCCACGCCATGACGTCAACGGAGCACCATGACCCACCAGCCGATCCCCGGCAGCACCGGCCAGCAGCCAGCTCTGCCGAAGCCAAGTTCAGCCAACGGCGCACGGCCGCGTCCGGCTGTTACTGGTACCTGACCAGTTACGTCGGGACAACCGTATCGGTATCTCCGGACAGCAACTGCTGGGGGACCTGGCTGAAGGTGTATTGGGCGGGGGCGGCTCCCGGCACCAGTGTGAACGTCCAGATGACATCGAACCGGTCGCCTGGCCAGGTCTGGGGTATGGCCGTTCCCGGGCTGGCCGGCAGCGACGAGGCGAGCGCCGGGATGTGGTCATGCTCCCAGCAGATCAGCACGACACCCGGGTAGCCGCTGACCACGCTGGCGGCCAGCTCGGGTTCCTGGCCCTCGGCGAAGGTGGAGACTATCTGCAGTCCGAGGCGATCGCTGAGACCCTGAATGGTCTGATGCGTCCGGTGCGCGGCCGTCTTGGCTGGGTGCCCGTAGGAGGGTGAGAGCAAGGCTGCGGGGGTGCGCAGTCCCGCCTGCGGCGTCTCGACGGCTGGATCGAAGAGCACAGTGAGCGCGCCGGAGCGCTGCCACCCTCGCGGCAGCAGGGAATGCGGGTTCTGATTGCCCTGTTCGTCGACCCCAAAGGACGGCTCCGGTGCGGGCGGAGACTGCCCGGGGCCCGCGGCCGGCGGATCAGCTGGTTTTTCGCCGTGGCGGATGATGTAGATGATCTCAGGTGGTGCGGTGTCCCCGGTGGGCTGCTGACTCATTCAGATCCCTCTCCCGATCAAGGGCCTGCCGATCGGAGTCCAGCCAGGCTGACCCGGTGTGCGCCGGGACCTCACCGATGAGCCCGGGCCTCAAGGACTGAGCAGCGGCAGGCAGCGGCTCAAGCTGTCCTGACGATGCGAGTTCTCCACAACATCTTCAAGATCCTTTCCCCCAGGCCGAATTGGGCACCAGGCGGGCGCGCTCAGCCGCATACCAGCCGTGGCCGCCCCGATAACCGGGGCTGGCTGGCGCACTATACAGCGGCCAGTGACCGTCCGGCCGGGCAGTCCGGCCACGGCACGCCGAACAGGCAAGCCCGGCTGGCAGGCCCCTGCTGCAAAGTCGGCAGCGCAAGCTTGCCCACCTCGGAGTCTCCGCGCGGCGCGGCAGGGAATCAAGCCCCGGCGCCCTCAACTGCCATACTGAACATGTCGGGGTTCCTCCTCGGGTTGGTCCGACACAAGGTCCCGGCCGGGTGCTGCGAACACCTGGCCGGGACCGCCGTGGCTAGCAGGCGATGCGCGTGCTGGTCACCTTCCGCCCACCTGGGGGGAGGGTGTAATGGGGTATCACGGCTTTCTCCCTTGACTCATGCTCACCTGCAGCCCTTTGGCTGCTCACCTGCAGCCCTTTGGCCTGCCAAGGGTAACGTCCTGTGTATAGGTCTGTGGATAGTTTGGGTAAATACGCTGGTCAGCTCCGTGCACAGGTGTGCGCGAACGGGGCTGTGGACATGTGGATAACCGCGGCAATGCAAAGTCCTGCCAGGCTCCCGGCCGGTCCTCGACCCGCCCGATGATCCCCTAAGTAGAGTGGCGGCATGCGCATCGTGATCGCGGGCGGGCACGGGAAGATCGCGCTCCTGCTGGAGCGCCTCCTGGCCGAGCGCGGCGACCAGGCCGTAGGGCTAATCAGGAACCCGGCCCACGGCGCCGATCTGCGCACGGCCGGCGCCGAAGCTGTCATCTGCGACCTGGAGGCAGCCTCAGCCGGTGATGTCGCGGTGCTGCTGTCCGGGGCTGACGCGGTGGTATTCGCGGCCGGCGCTGGTGCGGGCAGCGGCGCCCCTCGCAAGGACTCCGTCGACCGGGCTGCCTCCGTACTGATGGCCGGCGCCGCCGAGCGGGCCGGGGTACGCAGGTTCGTGCAGGTCTCCTCGATGGGAGCCGGTACGCCGCCGCGGCCCGGCAGTGATGAGGTCTGGGCCGCCTACATCACGGCGAAGACCGCCGCCGAGGCCGATCTGCGCGCCCGGGACCTGGACTGGACAATTCTGCGCCCGGGCGGCCTCACCGACGCTCCTGCCACCGGCAGGATCCGGCTTGGACCCCCGCCGGTCCCCGGTGGCACGGTCCCCCGCGCCGACGTCGCCGCTGTCATTGCTGCCCTGCTCGACGAACCGGGTACCCGGCACCAGACGCTTGAGCTGGCCGGCGGAGACAGCCCGGTCGCTGCGGCCGTGCACAGCATTTCCTAGTCCGGATTTCCTAGTCCGGAGTTCCCCCCAGGCTCATAAGGCCCATCATGTCTGCCCTGGTCATGGCGTTCGACATGGTCCCCGCAAGCACGGAAACCCCTAAAAGGCGGCTGGATGAACAATGCCGCTTGGCGCGAGGAAGCCCGTCGCCGTCGACATCAATCCGGTGCGGTGGTAGGTCTGTGGCCGGAGGCAGCCGGTGCACCGCTGCCTGATGAACCGCTGCCTGATGATTCGTCCAGAGCCCCCGTCCAGCGAGGTGTCAGCCCCGGGGGAGGATGAACCTGTCGACGGCGCTGGCGAAGCCCTCCTCTTCGTTGGAGGCGGTGATCCGCCGTGCCGCGCGCTGCACCTCGGGGCTGGCGTTGCCCATCGCGATGCTCAGGCCAGAGTGGGCGAACATCAGCACGTCGTTTGGCATGTCGCCGATCGTGGCGATGGCTTGCGGCGGGATCGCGAACCTTGCGGACAGGTAGCGGGCGACCGCGCCCTTGTTGGCGTCTGGGTGGGTGACGTCGAGGTAGTAGGGCTGGGACCGGGAGGCGGCCACATGGTCGCCGAACCGGTCGCGGGCGGCGGAGGCGGCGCGGGCGACCGCGTCGAGGTCGTCGCTGACGCCGACCAGTTTCGCGACGTCGGTGGTGAGCCCGTCGAGGCTGCTCATGACCTTCGGCTCGAACTGCACCGTCGAGGATTCCCGCGCCACGTGCGGGCCCTGCAGGTCGGGCACATACCAGTCCGGGCCGCGGTAGACCCAGGTGCCAAGGCCGAAGGACCCGATGAGACCGGCCACCGGCACCACAAGTTCCTCAGGCAGCACGCGCTGCTCGATCACCGACATGTCACGGTTGACCAGCAGCCCGCCGTTGAAGGCGGCGATCGGGGTCGTGATGTTGAGTGGCTCGATCAGCATCGACATCCCCCTCGGGGGGCGGCCGCTGGTGATCGCGAACAGGATCCCGGCCTCGCCGAGCCGGCGCACCGCGCCGATGGCCCGGTCGGTCAGCACCTTGTCCGGGGTCACCAGTGTGCCGTCAACATCGGCCAGCAGCAGCCGGATCGCATCGGTCGCGGTCATCTGCGGCCTCCGTCCCGATGCGCGGGTGCGGCACCGCGCACCCGTTCTGCTGCCTGCGCATCAGCCAGAACCAGCGAGTGCCCGGCCCGGACCCGGCCTGCCGGGATGGAACGGTCGCCGGACAGCAGCCGCACGAGCGGTTCCTGCTTGTCCGCGCCGGTGACCAGCCAGAGGACCCGCGCGGCCCGGGCCAGAGCCGGGTAAGTTAGCGTCATTCGCCGGTGCCCCTGGTAGGGCAGGGTGACCGCGACCAGGGCACTGGTCTCATCCAGCACCGGGTCACCTGGCACCAGCGACGCGGTGTGGCCATCCGGGCCGAGGCCAAGGTGCACGAGGTCGAACCTTGCGGGAAGCGCCGCCGCGTAGCCGCGCGCCGCGGCGGCGAGGTCTTCTTCCTCCACCGGCATCGGGTGCACCGTCGCCGCGGCGGCGCCGAGGCTTTCCCGCAGATGGGTCAGGTTGCGGTCGGGGTCACCGGCGGGCGCCACCCGTTCGTCCACCTGGAACAGCTCGGCGCTCGCCCACGGCATGTCCTCCGCCGCCAGAGCGCGGAACATCGCCCAAGGCGTCTGCCCTCCGCTGACGGCGAAGTTGAACCGGCTGCCTGCCGCCACCGCGGCGCGGGCCAGGCCAGCGACGTGACCGGCGGCGCGGGCAGCCACTGCGGCAGGATCGGGAAAGACTTCGAGGTCGTGATCCACCGTGTCAGCCCTTCCCGTCGAACCGCGAGCGCGCCGCCGCGCTGATCCTATCGCCGAGCGTGTCTATGGGCATTCCTGCTCACCTTCCGGTGGTCCTGAGCGAACGGTCGCGACGGTGTGGCGCGTTGCACGTGACATTGTGCCGGTTCCCGGCGCGCGGTTCGAGGAGACCCTGGGATCAGCGAGCCCGGACCTGCTGCGCGAGATGATCAAGGGGTTCGCGGATGATGGCTGCCGATGTGGCGTTCTCCCAGTACAGACGCCCCGGGGAAACCCCCGTGTTCGTGAACCAGCAGAACTTGACTACTCCCCGCCCTGAAGGACGGGGATTCCGGCCCTCGCGGGCTGGGGTTCCTGTTTCACCGCCGACCGCACCCGGGAGGGCCCGGAATCGAGGGGATCACGACGTCGAAAGCGCCCGCTGCGCTCGCGCCGTGGGCGGTGGGATTGGTGAGCGGGTCGATGATCTTCAGTAGCTCGACGACCGCCGGGCTACCCGTGCGTGACGATGAGCGGCAACGTGTGGTCATGCTCGGAGCGGACGTGGATGAAATGGATGTCCAGCCCGTCGATCTCGGTCCTGCCGCACCCGGGATGCGGCCTGATCGGTACTCACAGCGAAGCGAAGCCGGGGAACCGTCCATCTGTGCCGGCTTCGCCGTGTGTTAGCTGAACACGTCAGTGCCGAGTGACCTCGATGGTGATGGACAGTTCGACGTCGGCGCCGTCTGGGCGGTCGCGTCCGCCTTCTCAGCGTTCATCGCAAGTACCTGACGGTCAGTTGCGGTGAGCTGGCCACGCGGCGTCAGCGCGTGCATAATCTCAGCCGCGCCGCTGTCATGGACGACGGCGACGGCGGCGAATTCTGTCTCGATGAGGCCGGTTCGATGTTTCATGTCCCCTCGCATCCTTCCGGAGGGGGTCGGCAACGCTTGCGGGGAAGGGCGTGTCAGCCCCCGGCTTCGTGGATGGATATCCTTGGCGTGGTAGCGCTAACCGGCATCACCGCTGCGGGGATGCGGTGTCACGTTCATGGCGGTCAGCCGCCGCATCTAATAATCTCGGCCTACGTCCTGCTGCGCTCGCTGTCAAGATGGCCGCCGGGGAACAGGGGACGTCGCATGCGGCGGATGATCATGCTCTCAGGCCCCGCGCAGTGCTTCAGGCCCCGAACCGTCAAACTGCGTGCGCATGTCCGCACGCCTCCTCGGTGTGAACTAGGGCGTGTTTAAAAAGTGGTGGGTGGGGCGTGGGTTACGAAATGGTGTCAGTGTGGGGGCTTTTGCTGTGACGTAGCAAGGCCTCCGGTATGCGTGTCAACGACCAAGAAGACATGCTCATACCGGAGGCCTCGTGCCTACCGTACCTGCGGCCGGGCGTCATGACCTGGCCAATTGCGAGTGGAGCGTGCTGGAGCCCCTGCTGCCGGCGGGGAAGAAGGCAGGGCGCCCGCCGAAGTGGGCCAGGCGGCAGCTCATCGACGGGATCCGCTGGCGGATCCGGGCCGGCGCCCCGTGGCGGGACGTCCCGCCGTGCTATGGCCCCTGGCAGTCGGTGTACGGGCTGTTCCGCTGCTGGCAGCGCGACGGCACCTGGCGGAAGATCCTCGCGGCGCTGCAGGCCCTGGCCGACGCGGCCGGCCACGTGACCTGGGACGTCTCGGTGGACTCGGGCACCGCGCGGGCGCACCAGCATGCGGCCGGGGCCAGGAAGGACCCGGCGGCGCAGAAGGAGCCGCCTGGCGGGACGGGCGCCCCCGAACCCGCCGGCCACGCCCTGGGACGGTCCCGCGGTGGTCTGACCAGCAAGTTCCACCTGGCCTGCGAGCAGGGCCAGAAGCCCCTCGCGGTCATCGTCACCGCCGGCCACCGTCACGACAGCCCCCAGTTCACCGTCGTGCTGGACGCCATCCGCGTCGCCCGCCCCGCCAGCGGCCGGCCCCGCACCCGCCCGGACCGGGTCCTGGCGGACAAGGCCTACGGCTCCCGCGCCAACCGCGCTTGGCTCCGCCGCCGCGGCATCCGCTGCACCATCCCCGAAAAAGCCGACCAGGCCGCCAACCGGAAGAAGAAGGGCAGCTCAGGAGGCAGGCCGCCCGCCTTCGACCCCGAGCAGTACAAGCAGCGCCACGCCGTGGAGTGCGGCATCAACCGCCTCAAGCGCAACCGCGCCGTCGCCACCCGCTACGACAAGCTCGCCGTCCGCTACGAGGCAACCCTCCACATCGCCGCCATCGGCGAATGGCTCCGGCCCCTCACTTCTTAAACACGCCCTAGTCGCACAACGGTCTATGGGGGACGCTGGTGCAGGTCAGTGGTTTACCGCAGCCGGATGGGGTCGATGCCGGGCGATGCGGTTGCTGCCGTTGGCTGCTGCCGCACTTCCGGCTCGTTGACCCTTAAGTGCCAAGGCCTCGACCCCAGGTGGGGTACGGGGCCGTTGACAGACCAGACGGCACCGAAGCTAGGCTGAACAGGGTGGATACCGGATCCAAGGCCGGGCAGCTGACGGAGGTTCTACGCTCCTGCGCCGGGGCCCCAGCGCCTACCTGGGGCGAGGATTTCTGCGTACACCTGCAGGACATTATGGAGGCGGACCTCGTCTCGCTGAATGGGCTGAACGCCGACCTCAGCTTGGCATGGGCGGTCGACTCGCCTCCGGGCACCTGTCACGGCGATGTCGCAGAAGCTCTCGCGCGGTTGGTCGTCTCCCCATCCCGTGGCGCTCGGCGGTGCCGGTGGAGGCAGCCAGCTGTGCGGGTGTAAGGGATCCCGCACCCTTCATGGCTCGGTAAAGCCCGAGCTTGTCCCCGATCACGACCATGGCCCCGCCGAGCATGGCGCCGACATCGCCGACCGCTTGCCCGACGAACTCTATCATCTTGGTCTCGTCCATTTCTGTCGCTTGCGTCATGCCGATACCTCCGACCTGAGCATGGAGCGAAGGGCCTGGTTCAGTTCGGGGCTGTGTGATTCGGTGAGTTGACGGTTGAGTTACCGGGCAACACTCCGAAGAGCGTGATCACGATGGCTCAACACCGGCGACGCGTCTGGGCTAATATTGGCTTCGCCTGACCCCTGCTTGCAAACGAGGCGCATGGCGGTTGAGGTGCAGGCTCACCAGGAGGACGGCACCATGCTGGCGTATCCGGCAACGATCTGGAGGGCGGCGCAGCGGGTCACAGGGCTGAGGCGCGGCTCGACTTCGGCCAGGCGTGGAAGTTGACGCGGGTTCGCTCACCACGCTCGCCGGCGTGGCAGGTCTCACCTTCATCCTGAAGGTGGGGGCGGCCTCTACTGGCTGATCCCGGCCGCCGTCGTCAGTCTCGTCGGTGGCGGGATCAACGCGTGGCTGTTCGTGGTTTTAGTGACCAGCTGACGGAGTTAAGATCACCTCTTCTGTCCGTCCTCCCCGCAGGCGCCGAATCCGTGGGAGTCGGCGGGTCAAGGGCTTGGCGTATCACCAGGAGGCAGCGGCGCTCTGGATCAGTGCAACCGGAGCGCAACGGGCAGCAACCCGCGCCGCTACTTCCGCGATTGATTCTGAGGCTACAAACAAATGGCTCATTGCCGGGGGCTAAAGCATCCAGCCTCCACGGGCGGTATAGGTGCCCGGCCATGCAGCTAGCCGCCACCCCAGCGGCCAATGCCATGGGCTTTAGGCATTTGGGTGTTTTTCGGCGGGCGGTGCGGGCCTGCTGGTTTTGGTTACGGCGTGTAGTTTCCGGTCTGGGGCATGCTGAGGGCCGGCGTGTCGTGCCGGGCAACGGCCGGCTCCACGGGCTGGCGGGCCAGCTTCTCTGGGGAGTTCTGGCTGCGGTGGTTGTTGCCGCTGGTCAGGCGGGCTTGTTGGCGAGGGTGATGACGGCCCCGGCGATGCAGGTGGCGGTATCCGCGCGGCTGGCGTGCCCGAAGGTGCTGGCGCATTTCGCCTTGCGGGCGCGGTGCCGGTTCCGGTCGACAACCGTGCGCAGTTTGCCGAGTGTGCTGGTCAGGGCGGTGTAACCGGTCTTCCCGAGGCGGATCGCGGCGATGATGGCGCGGCGCGTGGTGGTGAAGGGGATCTCGCGGGGCCAGACGGGCTGCCCGGCGCGGCGTCCCTTCCGGGCGGGCACCGCGGCGAGGGCGGCGCCACGGGCGACGCCACGGGTCATCTCTGTGGCGGCGGCCCAGGCCGCGAGTTCCTGCCGGACCAGGCCCGGGGTTTGCGAGCGGAGCATCGGCCCGGCCGACGGGCCGGCGCCGTCCAGGCAGGATTTCGCCTCCCGCAGGGCGGTCTCCGACCCGTCCCACCGCCACTTGTACAGCGCCGCCAGGTCCGGCGCCGGGTACTCCCGCCAGTCCGTCAGGTCGGTGACCAGGCAGAACATCTCCGGCACGACCTGGCCCCCGACATCGATGAAGTACTCGATGACGCGGACGGTCATGGTGACGCCGTCGCCGGAGAGCTCTGCGATATAGGAGCCGTCAGCGAGGATGCCCGAGATCCTCCTGAGCGGTATGTCGCTTTTCAGCCGGATCAGCACGTGAGTGCGTGCCGTCAGCCGGGCGATCCGGGCCGTACCCGGAAAGTTCCTGTCCAGCAGCCAGAACCCGGTCCATGGTGAACAGGTGCGGGTACTGCTCCATGGCCGTGTCCAGCAGCTTCTGCTCCGCGGCGGCCTTGTCCGTGCCGGCCGGGCCGTGCGGCATCCCCAGCAGCGCCCGGGTAGAGGCGTCGTTCAGCGGCAGCGCCCGCACCTGCGGGAACGGGCTGGAGTCATCCCCCGTGCCAACGGAGCCGAACGCGGCCCGGTTCGCCGGCGTGTCCGGCACCCGGACCAGCGTCCCGTCCGCCGACGACACCTTCAGCCTGCCGATCACGACCGCCCGCCAGTCCCGGGCCTCATGCTCGGCGTGCGACGCGCGCAGCACGATGTCCTGCAGCTCCTCCAGCGGCTGCGGGCCGAGGGCGGCCCGCCAGTCCCCGAACGCCCGCGGCGACGCCGGCCGCCACGCCCGCGCCCACGGCACCATGGCCAGGTCCCCCGCCAGCGCGATGATCACCTCCCGGGCGTCCGCGTCCGGCATAAGCGTCATCAAGACGATCGCGCGGACCATGAACTCCCTGGTCAGCAGCCTCTTCCGTTCCCCCTTCACCGGCCCGGACAGCGCAGCCGCGCCCGCGATGCCGTCGATCACGCCCGGCCCCGCCTGCTCCTCCAGCCACTCCTCCAAAGGCCCGAGCGTCGCGTGATCGCACGGGCTGCCCTGCGCCTGCACCCGCCCGTCCCTGCGGACCCGCGCTGGCGCGACCGCCACCACCTTCAGGAAAACCACCTGGTCACCGGTCCGGATCCGCTCCGTCCCCGCTATGACCAGCGCCGACCGGTCACCCCCGGCCGACGGCCGCCCCGCCGGAGACACAAGGTCGCACAGCCGCACTGCCACCATCAGCGTCCCGCCGCCCGGAATCTCCCTCGCATCCGCACTGCTGGCAGAAAACGACGCGACCGGGTACAACTTCACAAGAGGCTCCTGGGACGAAGGATGATCTAAGCAATCCCTCTTCTACCAGGAGCCTCACCTATCTCGCCGGAAACCGGCACAACCCCGCCACCGGTCACCCAACGTGACCATAACCCGCAACAGCCCGCCGCGCCGTTCCCTCTAAAGCCCATGGCATTGACCCCAGCGGCACCGGTAGCCGCAGGTGCAGATGGCGGCTGGCGGCGATGACCGCATCGTCCTGGGGCGCGATCGTGATGGCCTGGGAAGCAATCAGGCCGAGGAGGAAAATAGAAATGGCTTACTGTTGGTGGTGCGGCAAATGGAGTCAAGTTCGTAACGCGCTTTGCTCCGAATGCAGGACTGGAAAGACCCTGAAAGGGTAACGGGCGGCGTCGGCAGGGAGGACCCCAGCCGGGACCCGGTCGCGGGGGGTGACCCCTCGCGAGAAATTCCTCCAGCGCCTGTGCCACCACCGCGGAGATCGTCCGCCCCGATTCCCGGGCATGCTCGACGGCCAGGCCGACGCCGCCAACAAGCGCATCACCGGCGCCCTGGACAGTTCTGATGGCTCTTGGCACGGTGCAGGCGCAGGTGAAGGGGCACCCTGAGCCTGCACTTGCGCCGCCCCGCGGGCCAACGCGAGGCGGACGTCCTGATTCCCGCGGTCCTGGTTACGGCTGGGATAGGAAGCCGAGCAGGACCTCGGCCAGTTCGGGGCCGATGTCCTCGGTCAGGAAGTGCCCGGTGTTGGGGAACAGCCGGTGAGGCTGGCCTTTGGCGCCCGGCACCGATTCCTGGAACCGGGCGTTGGCGTCGCGGAATACCGGGTCGTCGCTGAAGATCGTGAGGAATGGCTTGTCCCAGCCGCGCAGGACCTGCCAGGCGGCCCGGTTGGCGGCGGTGGCCGGGTCGTCCGGGGACGTGGGTATCAGCAGCGGGAACTGGCGGGCGCCTTGCTGGTAGCGGGAGTCGGGGAATGGCGCGTCGTAGCCGGCGCGGATGTCCTCAGGCAGCGTGCTGACGGTACCGATCTGGGTTAGCTCGCCGGCCAGGAATACCGGCATCTCCTGGGAGAGGCGCTGCCACTGCCGCATGCCCTCCGGCACGGGCTCGTCGCCGGTGCGCAGGTCGGCTTCGCAGACCGCGATGCGCGCGAACAGGTGCGGGTTCTCGGCGGCGAGCCGCAGGCCAATGAAGCCTCCCCAGTCGTGCCCGACCAGCGTAATCTCGCGCAGGTCCAGGGCGGTGACCAGCTCGCGCATCCACGCGACGTGGCGCTGGTAGGTGTAGTCGCCGCGGTCGAGCGGCTTGTCCGAGCGCCCGAACCCGGGCAGGTCAGGCGCGATCACCCGGTGCCCTGCGGCGGCCAGCGCGGTGATCGTGTCCCGGTACATGTAGGACCAGGTGGGTTCGCCGTGCAGCAGCAGGACCGGGTCCGTCTCCCGGGGGCCTTCGTCGACGTAGTGGATGCGCAGTCCGGTGACGTCCAGGTAGTGCGGGGTGAACGGGTAGCCCATGAGGTTCGCGAAGCGCTCGTCCGGGGTGCGGATGATGTCCATGTGACCGGCCTTTCAGTAGCCGCCTGAGGGATCGAGTCAGCGCCTGGCCCTCGCGCGGGACGTTCGGGGCCTGGCTGCTCCGGGTGGGATGATGCGGAATGAAGTTGCCGGGACTGGGGCTTGAGCCCGGCCTCGTCTTAGCTCGCGGACACGACGATGTCTGCGAGGACTTTCGCGGCTTCGGCTGGGTGGACCAGGTGGGGAAATGGCCGCTGCCGGGCAGCACGGTGATCAGGACGCCGGGGAGCGCGGCTTCGAGCCAGGCGCGGTACCCGGGTTCGACGGCGCTGCCGGCGATGTAGTGGTAAGGGACGCCTGGCCGCGCCGATGGCGGCCAGGTCGCGGGCGCTGTTCTCGTCGGCCTGCTCGGCCGGCGTGGTGATCATGTCCTTCCAATAGCCCAGGAACAGGTCCTGCCGCGGGGTGCTCACCCGTCCGGACCAGCTCCCGCGCCGACGGCGGCAGCTCGTGAATGTGCATGCCATCCAGCAGCGTTTCCCATACCTTCAGGAAGTCGTCGCTGTTGAGCACCGGCTCAAACTGCCGCAGGAAGTCGCCGAAGCCGCCGCCAGCAACGCCGCGTCGATGTTGACCACCCCGCTGACCGGATACCGCGCGGCATAGCCGGTCGCCAGCACCCCGCCGACCGAGTGACCGGCCAGCACCGGACTGGCGAGGCCGGCCTCGCTGATCGTAGGAGTCGCGGCGCGGTGATTCGCCGTATCCCGGCAGGTCGAAGCCGACGACCCGGCGGTTCGACCCGGCGATCGCCGGCTCGGCCAGCACCGGTGACCAGTGCCGCCGGTCGAAGGTCAGGCCGTGGAGAAGGGACCAGGGCCGGCTGGTGGTTGTCGGCGCCGATACTGTCGGCCGCCAGGTCTCCATAACGCATGTGCTGCCTCTCGTTTCGCGTTTACCCTAACGCGGATTTCCACGCAGCGAATCGGCCCTTCGCTAGTCGAACTGGAAGCGGAGGAGGCGGTTTTGCAGCCTGGGATGGCAGTGTCGGCGCGGAGGCAATCCCCTGGAAGTGTCCACACTTCCAGGGGATTGCCACACCCGGGACAGAAAGCAACCAGCCAGGCACACTGCACCCCGGCAGGGTCGGCACCCGCGCCGGAACCACCGGCACGTCTGGAATGTCAGACCCAAACGTGAAAATAGGTCTCACTGAAACGTGAAGATCTCGCGGTGGAGCTTAGGGGATTCGAACCCCTGACCTCTTGCATGCCATCTAGGGGCAAAGCAGTCTATAGGGGTCATTGGCGCAGGTCAGAGGACTTTGGCGGTCATATACAGTCGGTGCCGTACGGTGCAGTTGCTGCACTTTGCTACTGCACCGACCTTCATGGGTCCAGCCCACGACTTCTCGCCCCCCGGGCACTTTCGTGGACGAAACTACAAGCGAAAATTTGTTCCCGACCTGCGTTACCAGGTCCGCCGAGATACGACGATGTCCGTGGGTGTTCGCGACGGCTGCCACTCGGTTAGTCCCTCAGCGGCTGCCCCTTGCAGATCGGCAAGGATGGGGAGTGGTCGCCGAATCGGAGGGCTCGTCTCGGCAGGGGTGCCGCCGTGGACTGAGGCGAAGGAGATCGTGCCGTGCCAGCCGATGAAGACACGCCGCGCGGACGCCGATTGCTCGACAAGGGCCGGATGGAATCATTCAGCGACGGCGTATTCGGATTCGCCGCGACGCTGCTGGTAGTCGGCATCGCACTTCATCCGCCGGGCACACCGCTGCACCAGGTGCTCCGTGCCTGGCCCGCCTTCGTGGCATACATCATCAGCTTCCTGACGATCGGCGCCGCATGGCTCGCTCACACTGCACTGACCGACCGGCTCGCGCAGA
This sequence comes from uncultured Actinomycetes bacterium, assembly GCA_963805255.1. Taxonomy (GTDB): domain Bacteria; phylum Actinomycetota; class Actinomycetes; order Streptosporangiales; family Streptosporangiaceae; genus Bog-532. The sequence goes on along the minus strand of CAWDTK010000019.1, from coordinate 87,935 downwards.
CCGACTCGATCTTCCTGCGGCTCAACTTGCTCTTGCTGCTCGTGGTGGCCTTCCTGCCGTTCCCGACCGGGCGCGTCGCTGACTCTCTGCATAACACCAGCGGCGAACGCGTATACGTCACCATGTACGGGCTCACGTTCCTGGCCATCCGCCTCCTCGGGGCTGCCCTGGACGCGTATGCACGGCGCGGGCACCTCTACTCACCACACGAAGACGTCGGGGAGTTGCACAGCGACCGGCGGAAACTGCTGCCCGTCATCATCGGGTACGTGATCGCGATCCTCGTCGGGCTCGCCGTGCCGGTAGCGGCGGTGGTGTTCTACTTCGGTATCGCGGTATACGCGATCGTGCCGTTCCGGAAGGTCGCAGGGCTGGTGTTGGGGCACTCATAGCTCCCGTCAGAGGGACCGGGCACGCGACGGGCACGTCGCTAAGCGGACTCCAACCGGTGACCCCCTGCGTGCAAACGAGTTGCATGGGATGCTGATATAAGTCGTTCACGCGGGTCAAGGGCTTCCCACGGTCGGATGGGGTCGATGCTGGACGGTGGCGTTGCTGTACTTATCTGCCGTACTGTCGTCCACACTTTCGGATGGGGCGCAGGTTTGGGACGATGTTCACCAGTGGTGAAGGGAACCACAAGGGGGACTGTCTCGTGATGATGCGCCTTCGCCGGAAGCAGTCGACCTGGGCGTGGGTAACCGTTTGCGGCTGTCTGATAATCACGGTGCTCGGTGTGCTGCTCGCGACGACCTCGCCGTCGGGCGTGACCGCTGTCGCGGGGGGCAGCAGCACTGCGCTGTCGTCGGCCCTGCTGCGCGCCGGGCTGCGCCCCGGCACGCAATTTACACCCGTCACCGCCTCCACCTTGACCGTCCCGGAGCCGGTGCAGGGCAGTGACGGCCAGATCCACTTGGCCTATGAACTATTGCTGCTGAACGTGACCGCCCTGCCGGTACGGGTCGACCAGGTTCAGGTTCTGGATGCCTCGACGCATCAGGCGGTGCTCAACCTGACGGGCACCGCCCTGACCGCAGCGTTCACCCCGGTCGGCGGGCCAACCGGGGACGAGGGCAGCGACGACCCGACCAGCGCTTCCCGGTCGACGACGATCCCGTCGTCAGCGACCTGGGTTGTCTGGCTGGACGTATCCCTCCCGGCGCGGCACCCGGTGCCTCGCCAGCTCGAGCACCGGGTGGTCGGCGCGATCGTCTCACCGGGCGGGGCCCCGCCGGTCCCCTTCGACGACGTGATCAAGCCTGTCGACACCAGCCGGCACGACGCAACGCTGCTCAGCCCACCGGTCAAGGGCGGCATCTGGTACATGAGCGAAGGCTGCTGCAGTGACGACACCCACCACCGGCGGGGGCTTGCACCGGTTAATGGCCAGTTGGCGGTGCCACAGCGCTTTGCCATCGACTTCTTCATCATGGACGACCGGATGCAGACCTGGGCGGGTGACCCATCCAAGGTCACCAGCTACTTTTCTTATCGCCAGCCCGTCATCGCGGCGGCGGCCGGTACCGTCGTCGACAGCCAGGACGGGCTGCCGAACAGCACCGCGCTGCCGAACCCGCCCAAGCCGCCGCCCATTGACCAGACCGTCGGCAACCACGTCACGGTCCGGATCGGCCCCGGCTTGTACGCGCTGTACGCTCACCTCGATCCAGGGTCAGTCAAAGTGCACATCGGCGAAAAGGTGACCAGGAGCGAGCTGCTCGGGCTGATCGGGACAAGCGGCAACTCCACCACACCGCACCTGCACTTTGAGATCATGACCACACCGGAGTTCTTCCCGACCGACAGCGTGCCCTATGTCTTTGATCAGTTCCAGCTGCTCGGCCGGGTACCCGACCGGATCTGGGACGACAACCTCGGATTGCAGCCCACCGGCACGCTCCTGTTTGTCCCGGCCAAGCCGTCCAGTTTCCATCGCGACCAGATGCCCCTCGACCGCGACGTCGTTCGCTTCGCCGCGCACTGATCCGGACTGTTCAGGAGGCCGACGCGAGCGCGTCGCGGTTTCCAGCCACCGACATGGCCGGTCAGGGTGCTGCTGACCTGTGGTCCAGTCGGGACGGCGGGATTTGAACCCGCGACCCCTTGACCCCCAGATACTGGCACGTGCGCGCGCACCGCAGCGGATGCGCAGGTCAGCAAGCGTTCATTAGTCCGCAGAGGTTCCCCGTAGTGTGCCGGGATGCGTGCCTGTTGCTGTACCTGGCTGCTGTGCAGCGTCGGCGCAGACCCGCACAGCACGCCCTGGCGCCGGGTCCCAGTTTGGAAGATCGGTAGCGCGGTCCGGCCCCTCATCAGCGGGAACGCCGGTCCTGGCCATCGGCAGTGGAAGGTACGGGAGTGGCTGACCGCTGACCGCTGTCGCGTATGGCACGACTGCGCGCCGCCTCATTCGGCAATAGAGAAGCCTTCGGTCCATTCGTCCTTGTCGAGTGTGTACAGGGTGATTTGGAGGCAATCAGGTTCGTCGCTGGATCCGGGCAGCGTCCGGGCAGAGTCGATGCTGGCCTGGGCAGCGGCGTCGCTGGAGTAGACGCCCAGAAGTTCCGCATCATCACCCGCTTGCTCGTCGCGCAACGGGCTTCCGTCATCGTCGAGGTGCTGGATACGTTGGCCCGAAGGGCGCGCGAGATATGCCAGAGCAAGAAGACGTCTGTCATCGGTAGATCCTCCCACTGCACCGTCCATCCGGAAATCATGAAAAGAAGGATCATGATGAACGCAAACCCAGCGGCGAACATCGTTCTGGTACACGGCGGCTTCGTGGACGGGTCCGGCTGGCGGCCGGTCTACGACCTGCTCACACAGGACGGCTACCACGTCGCCGTGCTGCAGAACCCAACCTTGTCGCTGCAGGGCGACGCCGCTGCCACGCGGCTGGTCATCGACGCGCAAGACCCTCTCTGTCAAACTCGCATGAGACACAGGAGTGAACTAAATCTCTGTAGCGAGCAGGGCGAGACAGGAACTACCTCACGTGACTATGACCATGCAGGACATGGCTTCCGGCTCGGCCGGGCAAGATGGTGTCGTGGCCCCGGACGGCAAGGGGCCGCGGGCAGGGCAGCCGAAGCGGCGGACCTTCACCGCGGCGTACAAGGCGCGGATCGTCCAGGAATACGATGCCCTGGAGACCGGGCGCGAGCGCGGCGCACTGCTGCGCCGGGAAGGGCTGTACAGCTCCCATATCGCCGACTGGCGGAAATCACGCGATGCCGCCGCGATAAGCGCGCTGGACACCAAGCCGGCCGGGCGGCCGGGACGCAGCGCGGAGGCGGTGGAAAACGAGCGGCTGCGCAAGGAGAACGAGAAACTCACCGCGGAGTTGACCCGGACCAAAGCAGCGCTTGAGGTGGTGGGAACGGCAGAACCAGGCCCTGCGAATAGGCCTGCTCGACGTATCCGATGGAGAACGGGGTGCGGAACACCGTGGAGGTCACACTGCCGTTGCCTTCGGCGCCCTCCCCGGCCGGCCAGTTCAGCGTCTTGCCGGTGCCGACCTTGGCCGCCCAAGCCGGGCTGACGCTGGGCAGGTAGTTGCTGAAGATGTAGGTGGTGCCGCTGCCGTCGGAGCGGTGCACGACGGCGATCGACGCAGGCGGCAGGGTGATGCCCGGGTTCAGGGCGGTGATGGCCGGGTTGTTCCAGTGAGTGATCTGGCCGAGGAAGATGGCCGCGAGGACCGGGCCGGTCAGGTGCAGCCGGGCGCCCGCCGGGAGGTCCAGGTTGTAGGCGATGCCTTCGGCGCCCAGCGCGTCAGGCACCTGCGTGATCGGGCCCCCTTTGGCGGCGGCTTGCTCGCTGGGTTAGCGCCGCTGGGTGGCCCGGACCCAGGCCTGGGTGCCGATCTGGACCGCTTCCCAGGGGCTGCCCAGCGGCGGGGTGTAGGACAGGTCCAGGTCGCTGATCGCCTCGACGGTCATGGTGTTGAAGATCGCGGTGGCGGCGATGTCGATGCGCTTGGCGATCTCGGCGTGCCGGTGCCCGAACAGCTGCAGGCCGAGCAGCCGCCCGGTGGCCCGGTCGCCGGTGACCCGCATCGTGATGCGGTGGCTGCCGGGGTAGTAGGCCTTGTGGTCATCGGCCTCGGATCCGACGGTGACCGGGTCGAACCCGGCCGCTTCGGCTTCGTGGTCACGCAGCCCGGTCCGGGCGGCGGCCTGGTCGAAGATCTTCACCACCTGGGTGCCCAGGCTGCCGGCGAACTTTCGGGTCCCGCCGAGGGCGTTCTCCCCGGCGACCCGGCCCTGCTTGTGCGCGGTGGTGCCCAGCGGCAGGTAGGTCTCGCCGAGCAGCAGGTGATGGGTGATCACGCAGTCCCCGGCCGCGTACATGTCCGGGAGGCTGGTCCGCATCCGCCGGTCCACCGCGATGGCGCCCCTGGCGCCCAGCGCGGCCCCGGCCGCGGCGGCCAGGCTGACCTCGGGCCGGACACCCACTACGACCAGGACCATGTCGGCTGCCCGCGTCACGGCCGTGCCGCCGGCCGCGGTGGCCTCGACGCGCAGCCGCCCCGCCTGGCTGGCCGGGTTGCGGCTGATCTGCCGCACGGTGGTGCCGGTCAGCACCTCGACGCCGCGGGCGGCTAGCTCGGCGTGGACGAGCGCGCCGAGCTCCGGATCGACGGTAGGCAGCACCTCGGCGAGCTGCTCCATCTGGGTGACCGCCAGGCCGCGGACGGTCAGAGCATCGGCCATTTCCAGGCCGATGTAGCCCGCGCCGACGATGACCGCGCTGGCCGGCGCGGCCTGGGTGACCGTGCGCATGACGGCGAAGGTGTCGCGCATCGAGTGCAGCAGGTGCACGCCGTCATCGGGGCCGAGGGCATCGGGGCCGGCCAGGCCGCCGATCGGGGGCCGGACCGGGACCGCGCCGGTGCCGACGATGAGCTTGTCATAGCCGAGCAGTTCCTCGCCGCCGTCGGGGGAGGTGACCAGGAGCTTGCGGCCGGGCACGTCGATCCGCCGGGCGGTGGTGTCCAGCCGCAGCCACATCCCGGTCGCTTCCAGGTCGGCGATGCTGCGGTGGGCCAGGTTGCGCCAGTGCGGCACCTCGCCGGAGACGTAGTAGGGGATGCCGCAGATCGAGAAGTTGGGGTAGGCGTCCGCGACGACCACGCTGACCTCGGCGCCGGGGTCGAGTTCGCGGGCCCGCAGCGCGGCGCTGATCCCCGCGTCGCTGCCGCCGATCATGACCAGGTGCATGGCTGGCTCCCGTCTGGGTTGGCTTGTCAGTGGGGCTGGACCGGGCCGGGCGGCCGGTCCGCGGACGGCGATGCGCCGTCATGGGCTGCCCGGGCAGGTGGCCGCCCGGCGTCGCCGTGATGGGGGACGATGATGCCGGCGGCCTCCGCCGGGGTTATGGCGGGATACAGCGCCTTGATCACCCCGGCCGCCAGGATGCCGCCGATGATCTGCGCGGCGATGAAGCTCGGTACCGACGACGGGGCGATCCCGGCGAAGGTGGCCGAGAACATCCGGCCGATGGTGATGGCCGGGTTGGCGAAGCTGGTGGAGGAGGTGAAGAAATACGCCGCGCCGATATAGGCGCCGACAGCTGCTGGTGCCGAGCGGCTGCGCCCGGACCGGGCCAGCGCGAAGATCACCAGCAGCAGCCCCAGGGTGGCGATGACCTCCGACAGGAAGTGGGCAGGCGTAGCCCGGTGCTTGCCCGAGATGCTGACCGCGGGCAGGGCGAACATCAAGTTCGCCGCCACCGCCCCGCCGATGCACCCGGCCACCTGCGCGGGCAGGTAGGCCGCCGCGTCGCGCCAGCGCAGCCCGCCGAAGAAGGCATCAACGAAGGACACCACCGGGTTGAAGTGACCGCCGGAGACCGGGCCGAACATCAAGATGATCGCGAACAGCCCGGCCGCGGTCGCCGCCGCATTCTCCAGCAGCTCCAGCCCGGTCTGGCCCGGCGACAGCCGCTGCGCGGCGACACCCGAGCCGATCACCACCGCGGCCAGGAACCCGCTGCCCAGGAACTCGGCGGTCAGCCGGCACCACAGCAGGACGGGTGCACTGGTCACGCGGTCATCTTGACAGGGGAGACTAGCTCAGTCAAGATTGAATCAATGCTTCATGAGCCAACCGCGGACCTGGCCCGGCGTGCTACCGTGCACGCCGCGCTCGCCGACCCCGCCCGGCTGCAGATCACCGACACGCTGCTGACAGGGGACGCGTCCCCCTCCGAACTGGCCGCCATGCTGGCCATGCCGTCGAACCTGCTGGCGCACCACCTGCATGTGCTGGAACAGGCCGGGATCATCACCCGGCGCCGGTCGGAAGGCGACCGCCGCCGCACCTACCTGCAGCTGATCCCCGGCGCCCTGGACCAGCTGGCCGCCCCGACAGCCCGCGCCGCGCTGCGAGTGCTATTCGTCTGCACCGCCAACTCCGCCCGCTCCCACCTGGCCGCAGCGCTCTGGCGCCGGGCCAGCAACGTCCCGGCGGTATCGGCCGGAACGCATCCCGCAGCAGCGATTGATCCAGGCGCCATCGCCGCCGCCGAACGCCACCGCCTGCCGCTGCCCCGGCTGCGGCCCCGGCACATCAGCGAGGTCCGGCACGAGGGCGACCTCGTTATCACCGTGTGCGACCTGGCCCACGAGGAACTCGCCGGGACCGCAGCGGTGCACTGGTCCATCCCGGACCCGGCGCCGGCCGGCGACCCGGGCAGCTTCGACGCGGCGCTGGCTCAGCTAGCCGATCGCGTCGGGCGCCTGGCGCCGCGCCTGGCGGCCATCTCCTGACCCGGTCGCCTGCCCGCGCAACCGGCCGGTGACGGCGCGATAGTGGCGAGCGCGGCAAGGGGGACCTCGCAGCTCCTGCGGCACAGCAAGATCGCCGTGACGAGGAGATCTACACCGAAATCCCCTCGGCCGCCACCCGCGACGCGCTCGTGAAACTCGGCCAGTGGCTCGGCGAATGAACCTCGTTGCTGCACTCTGCTGCTGCACCAAGGTTAAAAAGGGCCGGTCCCGCGCTCAGAACCGGCCTCTGACCTGCGGTGGAGCTTAGGGGATTCGAACCCCTGACCTCTTGCATGCCATGCAAGCGCTCTACCAACTGAGCTAAAGCCCCTCGCCCGCGACTACCCCCGTCGCGTGCGGAACGCAGACAGCATACAGGCTTCCGGGCGCCCCTACGCACCGCCCGGCACCCGCCGGGGCGATGACCTGGCAAGCATCTCGGTGCTAGAACGCTCCCCGCAGACCAGCGGCACAGGCCATCGGCATCTGGGCCGGGGTGGCCGGCCTGGGCGTGGCCATCGGCCCGCCGACGCTCGCCGCCCTGGTCAGCACAGCAGCCCGCAACCCCGAACTCGCCGAACGGCTGCGGGTATCATTTGCCGGCCCGCCAGTGAGCTCTCCGCGACAGCTTGGAGATAGCCGTCGTCGCGGGCGAACTATCCCCCGACGTCGACTGCGGCGTGCTCGCCGACATGCTCATCGGTCCCGTCTACCACCGCTCCTCCTCTCCAAAAGACCCATCTGGACGCCGACTTCGCCGACAAGCTCGCCACCCTCAACACCCGGACCGCACCTTCTCACCCCGGCCAGCACCGTCGCAGCCTCGGGCCAGCTCAACCTGCCCTACCCGGCAGCCCTGTTGCCAGCCAGCAACCGTGCCCCGAACCGGCCCGCAAACCGAAACCGGCGGGAAGATCCAGCGGCTTGTGCCGACGGCGTCACCAAAACCGGGCCGACCCGCACGCCGCGCTGTGATGAGCCCACCCAGGAGCGGATGCCCTGAGCGTGCGCGCGCTGTCCCAGCCATTTCCACTGCCGGGCAAATATTCGGCAGGGAGTAGCCGACCTTGCTTTAGCTTCCGGCAGTTTGTGACATGACGCCACGGCTGATGCGGCTCATCAAGTGGGCTGTTATATCACCTCGAAGACTCATCTGGAGCGGGACCGTGTTGGTCCTGGGTGGGCCTGCCTGGCCTCAGCTTGCTGGTCCTGTCCGACCTGCGCCGGTCGTGCCCGCGCGCCCGTTCCCGGGTTCGCCGGCCACCGCCAGGTGCCAGGTCCGCCGCGTCAGGGCCTGGCCCCGCCCGCAGATGTCATCATCGGCAAGGAGCCATCCGGCGAACTCATCGACCGAACCAAGGAAACGCTGGAAGCCGAGACGGAACAGCCCCTGATCATGCCAGTAGCGGGCAACGAGACGTTCATCCAGCAGGGTGAAGGGCAGGCGTGCGGCCGTGTACTCCAGCTTGGCCATGCCGCGCCATACGGTGAAGAAATTCGTCATGATCTGCTCTTTCCAACGCCTGAAGCCGGGTTTGCCCTGGGGTACTTTCCAACTACCTGGAGCAGGGTTTGCCCTGGGGTATCAGTATCAGGCACCAGGCGGGTCCGGCGTCATTGCCGAGCCGGTGCACGGCTCCGCGGGCGCCCAGCCATGCGGCATGCTGGCGCTGCCTGGATCCATCGGGACAGCAGTCCCGGTTCGGGGCGTCCCCATCCCATGCGAGGGGCCCCATCGGCTCGTCTGCCCGGGCTGGCTCACTTGTGGCGGATATAGTCGTAGATGTTGAGATAGTCCTCGCCGGGCCGGGCCCACGAATAGTCCGATCGCATGGATCCGGCCATGAGCTGCCGGAATTCGCCTGGGTAGGCGAACCACAAGCCGAGCGCGCGGTGCAGCGCTGATTCGATGGCCGGGTTGTCTGGCTGATGGAACACATAGCCGTTGCGTTCGCTGTTCGGACGCGGCGAGTAGTCGCGGTCGAACACCGTGTCGATCATGCCGCCGACCGCCCGCACCACGGGCACCGTCCCGTATCGCATGGCGGTCATCGGTGCCAGGCCGCACGGCTCGAACGTGCTGGGTACCACCAAAAGGTCGGCGCCAGCATACACCAGGTGAGCCAGTTCCTCCTGGTACCCGATTTCGAGGTGGCAGTCAGGGTTGTCGTTGAGGTAACGCTTGAGACGCCAGAAGTGGCTGTTGATGCCATTGTGGTGCTGCGAATCGCCGAGCAGGACGAATTGCCCGCCACGGGCCAGCGTGTAAAACAGGGCGTGGTGCACCAGCTGCATACCCTTTTGCTCATCCAGCCGGCCCACATATCCAACGATGGGGCTCCAGGTCTTGCGCAGCCAGAACCGGTCCCGGAGCGCTTCCTTGTTGTCGTACTTGCGGTCGATGTCCCGCACCGAATAGCGGGCCGGGATCAACGGGTCGATCTCAGGGTTCCACACGTCGTAGTCCACGCCGTTGAGGACGCCGCCGAACTTGCCCTGATGAACCCGCAGCACGTTGCCGAGGCCGAACCCGCCGTCGCCGGACCGCACCTCGCCGGCGTGGCTTGGCGACACGGTGGTCACGAAGTTGGAGTACACCACCCCGCCCTTCATCAGGTTGGCAGCCCGGAAGTACGTGTCATCGCCCAGCCGGTCGGCGTGCAGGAAGTGCTCGTGCTGGCCCAGCTGGGTGGCGCGCAGCACCTGCGGGCCGGTGACGCCCTGATGGCGGAAGTTGTGGATCGTGTAACAGACCCGCTGGCCGGGCATCACTTGCCGGTACTGCTCGTACAGCAGCACCGGGACCAGGCCGGTGTGCCAGTCGTGGCAGTGGATGACATCCGGGCGCTTACCCGTTTGCAGCAGGAACTCCAGTGCCGCCTTGGAGAAGCACGCGAACCGCTCAACGTCATCGTCGTACCCATACAGGCGGTCCCGGGCGAAGAAGTTATCCGCTGAGCGCGGCTCGATGAAAAAGCATTTTCGGCCGTGCAGGTAACCAAACCACACGGTGCAGTGAACCGCGCTGCCATACCACGGCACCCGCAGATCGTGGTGGACCGGCTGCAGGCCCCAGATGTCGCCGTACCGCATGGCGGAGTATTTCGGGAGGATAATCTCGACCGCGTGCCCCCGGATCTCCAGCTCCCGGCTGAGCCCGAATACCACATCCCCCAGTCCCCCCGCTTTGGCCGCCGGGGCGCACTCAGGCGCGACCATCACGATGTACACAATTCACCTATTGCGCCGGAAAACCCCCAATAGTCCCCGGGGTCGGCCCGGTCTCCAGCCGCCTGCGGCACCTGTCTTCGGCACACAGCATCTCCTCACCCGCGGCCGCATCCCAGCTGGCTACCGGGACCCGCGCCCGAACTTTGCAACACGAACAGATACCGCGCTGAAATTGCGTCCGCGCGCCGAGGCGTGGGACGTGGCGGCCGCTGCCGCCCGCCGCGCGGGACTCAGCCTGAGGCCAGCAAAGCGCGGCGCGGACCTTAAAGCCTCCCGGGCCGATCCTCCCGATGCGTCCCGCCTCGCCCGGGCTGTTACTTCGTCGTCGCCCTCCTGGCTGACCTCGCCGCGGGCGCGGCGGCATTCCTGGCGGTCTGCGCCGGCGTCGGTTTCTTCGCCGCGTCCTTCTTCGCCGGCGCCTTCGCCTTCTTCGTGGCCGGCGGGACCGCCGCGGCCAGCGCGGTCAGGTCCACGACGGAGTCGTCTCCGCCGAAGTCGTTGCGGACGTAGGCGTCGGCGGCCCAATCGTTGTCCCACCACTGGCCGTCCAGGAGGTACCGGAACCGGTAGGCCCGCCCCGCGTCCAGGTCAACCGTCAGGCTGAACCCCCCCTCGGCGTCGCGGCGCATCACGCCGACGTCGGCCGACCAGTCGTTCCAGTCCCCGCACACCGCCGCGGTCCGGGCGCCCGCCCGCGGATCAACGGTGAACGTGACGCGGGCCTTGCCCTTGGCTCCCCTGGACTTGATCACTTCCGCCTCCGCTGTGCCTGAGTCCGCACCCGTCGGCGGGCGTGCTGCCCGACGCGGGCGAGGGAAGGGCGGACGGGACCAGCCCGGGCCCTCTGTCGCCGTTCGGCCATCGCATCCTATCCCGACGGTCCTGGCGGCGCCGGGCCCATCGGCACATTCCGCGGCGCCCCGGCGGTGCAAAGACCATCAGATAACCGCCGGCTCGCGCAGGCCTGGCCCTGCTCGCGCAGGCCTGGCCCGAAGCCTAGCCTGCCGGGGGATGCGGGAACCCACCTGTTGTGCAGGGTTCACGGTGCCCGGGGCGGAGGTGGCCTCGGCATCGATGCTGGCCTGGTCGAGGGACCGGGCGAAGGGCCGCCGATGTCGGGGAGGTGCTTGCCGGCCTTCGGCTCGCTGGTTACCTTGCCGTCGCGGACGCCGATCCCGGCCGGGGTCTGCCAGCGACCTGGGTGAGCTTCCTGGAGCCGGTTCACCACGAAGGCCAGCATGACGATGCTGGCCCGGTAGGCAGGCAGCGCTGGTGATTGCCCGCCACTCACCTTGCCCGAGAGCACCGACGGCGGGACCAAACCGGGCTGGGAGCGGCGGCTGCGTGACCGGGAAATCACGGAGGGCCGGTGGCTGGCTCCGGTGTTGTGCGCGCGATGCCGCGACCGTCCCTCACCCACCTCACCGGACGCCAGTACCCGCGTGCGACGGCCATGTGCGGCAGATCGTGTCCCTCTACCAGCTCGCAGTGCAGCAGGGGGTAGACCCAGACATCGGCACACCTCGCGTCGTCTGGCTGCGGCCCGGAACCAGGCGGCGGCTGGAGCCTGGTGGCTTGCCCGGCGGCCAGTTGCAGCGCCTCTTCGCCGGACCCGGCCTCCACGACATCGCTATAGAACCGCCCGGTGAACGTGTGCTCTCTCACCGTGACGTTGAACGGCTGCTGCTTGGAACCAGGCGGCAGCTGCGGCGTGATGGCCTGCGCGGCGGCCAGTTGCAGCGCCTCTTCGCCGGACCCGGCCTCCACGACATCGCTATAGAATCGCCCGGTGTACGTGTGCTCTCTCACCGTGATGTGAAACAATGCCATAGGCAGGACTGTATTGGGCGCTGGTTTCGAGGACGTTTCGAAGGGACAGCGCGGCGCACGCGGTCGCCAGGGGTGCTGATCAGCAGCATGCCGGGTAATGATCCGGCCAGGCCGTTCGCCGGGAACTGCGGCTGGGGGGCCCTGGCTCCCGTCCCCGGCAGGTGCCTGGCTCCCGTCCGTGGCAGGTGCCTGGCGTACGCGGTCGCCGCTGACCAGCCGTCCGCATCTGAGGTGGTCTCAATCCGCAGGAACGGCGGAACGTGCGGCGGCAGCTACAGCGCCGGAATCTACAGCGCCGGAATACGGCTGACGGGAGCACCCGGCCCCGCTGGCGGGAGCACCGGGGCCGGCGACCGGCGCTGCCCTGGCCGGTCCGGCTGGGACGGCCGGGACCAGCTCACCTGCCCTGGGCCCTGCCCCGGGCGCTGGCCCTGCGGGTCGCCGCGATCGGGCGGCCCCTGCCCCGGCCAGCCCGGGCGCGCCTGCCAGTCCTGCCGGGTATCCGGCTGGCCGGGCGGGAACTGGCGTGGTCTCAGGCTAGGGGACGGCGAGAAGACGGGCGGGTAGACGGCGGGCGGCCGCTGCGCGGCGTAGTAGGACCGGGAGGGCCGAGTCCAGAGCAGAACGACCGCGCACAGGCCGATGACCCATTCAATTCCGCTGAACGCCTGGATCAGGCCGGTCGCCGGCGCGTGGGCGCCGATCCCGACCCCGGTGACCGTGGCGATGCAGAAGACGGCCGTGGCCCAGGCCCGGGCGCGGCGCCGGCCGCGTCTGGTCTCCCGGGCCAGCCAGAGCCACAGGGCGGTGCCGATCACCCCGCGGATCAGCAGGATGGCGACCGCCGCGCCGTCCGCGCCCCAGGCCGCGGCGGGATGCTGCTGGGCCACCATCACCTGGAGCGCGTGCGCCGCGGCCAGGCCGGCGATGGTGCCGAACGCGCTGAGGCCGCCGCCGGTAAACATGAGCCGCGCCGCCGTGGTCACCGAAGACGGCAGCGGCAGCCAGTCGCCCGGCAACGCGGGCCCCACGGGCCCCGCGGGGGCGGCGAAACCGGCGGGGCCAGCGGACCCGTTGAGCCCATCGGCTCCGGTGGGCGCGGCGCGGTGCGGACGTGCGGTGTTGCCTGTCGTGCTGGAACCGCCCGGCGGCGTGGCACGCCCGGGGCCTGGCGACGGGAAGGGCGGCCGGGCGGGACCGGGCGGCGCCCCTCCCGGAGCCTGCGTCGTACCGTTCGCCGGCTGGGGAGGCGGGACGCCGGGCGTACTCAGGCTGCCCGGACTGCCCGAGGCACCCGGACTGCCCGAGGCACCCGGACTGCCCGAGGCACCCGGACTGCCCGAGGCACCCGGACTGCCCGAGGCACCCGGACTGCCCGAGGCACCCGGACTGCCCGAGCCACCCGGACTGCCCGAGCCACCCGGACTGCCCGAGCCACCCGGACTGCCCGAGCCACCCGGGACGCCGGTCATCCCGGGGGCGCGGGCCGCGGCGGCGGCCACGGCGGGCGGAAGCCACGAATCGGTGAAGTCGTCCAGGTTCCCGGCGGCGTGGGCCCGGCAGGCTTCGATGATCTCCGCCGGGCTGGGGCGGTCCGCCGGGTTCTTGGCCAGGCAGCGCTCGATCAGGTCGCGGAGCGGCCCGGAGCAGCCGTTCAGGTCCGGCGGCCCGTTCAGCACGCGGTGCATCAGCGCGGCCACGTGCCCTTCGCCGAAGGGCGCCCGGCCGAGCAGCGCGAACGCCGCCACCGCGCCGAGCGCGAAGACGTCGACCGAGGGCGTGATAGCCAGGCCGCGGATCTGCTCCGGCGCCATGAACTGCGGAGACCCTACGGCTATGCCGCTCTGCGTCAGATTGCTGGCCTCCGCGGCGCGCGCGATCCCGAAATCGATGACCCGCGGCCCGTCCGGCGCGAGCAGGACGTTGGACGGCTTGAGATCGCGGTGGACGACGCCGACGGAATGGATCGCCTGCAAAGCCTCGGCGACTCCGGCCGTCAGCAGGATGACCGTCTCCGGCGGCATCGGCCCGTGCTCCGCGACGGCCTGCTGCAGCGACGGCCCCGGCAGGTACGCCGTCACCAGCCACGGCGGCGTGGCGACGGGATCAGCGTTGAGCAGCTCCGCGGTGTACACGCCGCGCACCCGCTGGGCGGCCTCGATCTCCTGGCGGAAACGGGCCCGGAAATCCAGGTCATCGCCCAGTTCCGGCCGGACGACCTTCAGCGCGACGCGCCGCCCGCCCGGCGTGGACGCCAGGTAAACCAGCCCCATGCCCCCGGCCCCGAGCCGGGCACGCAACCGGTAACCACCGATCTCGGCGGGATCGTCACTGGTCAGAGGCTCCATAGCCGCTCAGATCGCCCTTCGCCAACGCCGTCCCCGACCCCGGTCCGCCGCCGGCCAGCTTAGTGCGCCAACCGCCCTCGACGGCCACCCAGCTCGCCGCCGTTGCCTGGTCTTCTACCACTCTGACACATACGATTCCATGGCTACCGCCATCGGGTATCCCAAAAGCGTGTATCCCGGCACGTCGCCCGCCTCGCGCGACGCGCCGGCCGTCGGCAAAAACCGCTCCGTGACCACCGGAAACAACCGCGGCCACGGTTTTCGCGCCGATAATGGCCGAGGTGCCGATGCCGCCGAACGGACCCTGGCGGGCGCACCACACGCTGCGGCGGAAAGGAGCAGGGGATGGACCAGGCCGCCTGGGACGAGCGGTACGCGGGGCCCGAGCTGGTCTGGGGGGCGGGGCCGAACTGTTTCGTCGCCGCGGAACTGGCGGCGCTGGAACCCGGCCGGGCCCTCGACCTGGGCACTGGTGAGGGCCGCAACGCGATCTGGCTGGCGGGGCGCGGCTGGCAGGTCACCGGCGTGGACTTCTCGGCCGTGGGCCTGGCCCGGGCGGCCGAGCTGGCCCGGCAGCGCGGCGCCGACGTCGGCTGGGTGCAGGCAGACCTGCTCGGCTACGAGCCCGCCCCGGCCGCGTACGACCTGGTGCTCATCGCCTACATCCAGCTCCCGCCGGACGGCCTCGCACACCTGGTCCGGACCGCGGTGACCGCGCTCGCGCCGGGCGGGACGCTGCTGGCCGTCGGGCACGACCGCGACAACCTCGACCGAGGTTACGGCGGCCCGCAGTATCCCCACGTCCTCTGGACACCCGCATCCGTCGCCGCCGAACTGGACGGGCTCACCGTCCAGTTCGCGGAGCAGGTGCGGCGGCAGGTGCAGACCGCTGAGGGCGAGCGGGTGGCCATCGACACGCTGGTACGCGCCGAGCGGCCCGGGCCGCATAAGTAAGCGACTTACCGAAACCCGCAGGGCAGGCCCCAGATCTCCGGCAACGGCGAAACGTGTAGTCCGTGACGTGCGGTTTTATCCGCGATCGTCTGTGCGTAATTCTTAAAGCTTTGGTAGTATAGTGGCATGTCAGCAGCGGTTGCGGCGATCCTGGAAGGCATGCCAGAGGCACGGGACCTTCGGATGCTCACCTCGGGGGGCCGGTGCGTGATCTCGGCCGGGCCGGTGGTCCTGTTCGAGTACGACGCCGCTGATACCGCGATGCGGAACATCGCGCTGGCGACGCTGCGGCAGCTGGGGTTCAGGGGCCGGACGGTCGCGGCGGTGCTGGGGCTGACGGAGAACTACGTCTCCACGCTGCATAACGCGGCGATGCGGGAAGGGTCGGCGGCGCTGATCGGGCAGCCGCGGCCGGGCCGGCCCGGGACGGTCAGCCCGGCGCAGTGGGCGCAGGCCAGCCAGCTGCGGGCGCAGGGCGCCAGCGACGCGCAGATCGGGCGGCAGCTGGGGGTGGCGCACACCACGATCAGCCGCCGCCTGGGCCGGCGCGGGCAGGCGGCCGGCGGCGGCGAGCCCGGCTGGGCGCCCGCGGAACCCCTGTTCACCGAGCCGAAGCCGGCCACCCCAGCTGAGACCGGGCCTGCGGCTGATCCCGAGCCGGAGGCTGAGGCTGATGCCGGGCCGGCGGCCAGGGTTCAGGCAGAGCCCGCAGCTGAGCCTGCGGCATCACCCGAGCCTGCGGCATCGCCTGAGCCTGCGGCATCGCCTGAGCCTGCGGCAGGGCCAGGACCGGGGGCCGGGGAGCCTGGGGCGGGCGGCCCTGGCGGGCTGCCGTCGTGGCCCCTGGTTCCTGAGGGGGTGTTCCGGTCCCGGTATGCGGGGGCGATGCTGCTGCACGGGTTCTTCGCCCGGGCCGGCGCCGGCGCGGTGCTGGCCCAGGCCGGCGGGCGGGCGGCGGAGCCGGGAGACGCGGCGGTGCTGGCCGCGGTGAGCATGTGCTTCGCGCTGGGCGCGGCGACCACCGAGCAGTTCAAGCACCTGACCGCTGCTGAGGCCGGGCCGCTGGCCGGGCTCGGGACCTTGCCGGGCCTGCGGGCGCTGCGGCCCCGGCTGGCGCAGATCGCCGACGCCGCGGACCCGGTGGCGGTGCAGCGGCTGTTCGCGTCCGCGATGCTCACCGCGGACCCGGTCCTGTCCGGTGTCTATTACGTCGATGACCACTTCGTCCCGTATACGGGCGCCAAGCCGGTCGCCAAGGGCTGGAACAACAAGCGTGGGCGCGCTGAGCGAGGGCGCGCGGACACCCACGTGACCGCGCACGACGGGCGGGCGGTGTGCTTCGTCACCGGGGAGCCGTCCGGGCTGAGCACCACGCTGCCGCTGGCCCTGGCCGAGCTGAAGAAAGCCGCCGGCCCGGGCGCGAAGATCATGCTCGGGTTCGACCGCGGCGGCGCCTATCCCCAGGTGTTCAGGCACTGCCGCGAGCAGGACGTGCACTGGGTCACCTACCGGCGGGCGCCGCTGGCCGTCCCGGCGATGCTGCCGGTCATCACCACCATCACCGTCGTCGGCCGGCAGCGGGAAATCGCCTGGGCCGATGAGAAAGTGCAGATCAAGGACTACGGCGAAGCCCGGCAGATCACCCTGTTCGAGCACGGCCAGGTCGTGCTGCAGATCCTGACCTCGGACTTGCAGGCGTGCCCGGCGGGCATCTTGTCCTGGCTGAAATCCCGGTGGCGGGAGGAGAACTTCCTGAAGTACGCCTCCGAGAACTACGGGATCGGCAAGATCTGCGACTACATCGCCAGCATCGAGACCAACACCAAGATCATCGATAACCCGGCCCGCAAGAAAGCCAGCGCCGCGGTCCGCGAAGCGGAGAAGAGGCTGGCCGCCGCCGAGCGCGCCCTAGCCGGGCTGCTCGCCGGCCCCACGCTGACCGCCGCTGCCAAGAACGCGGCCATCCCCGCCGCCCAGTCCAAGATCACCCGCGCCCGCAAGGCCGTGGCCGCCGCCGTCGATGCCCGCAAGGACATCCCCGCCAAGCTGCCCGCCTCCGACATCGACCCCGACGCGAAGAAAGCGCTGCTGCGCACGGGCCGCCGCGGCCTGCAGATGGTCCTGCGGCTGCTCGCCCACAATGCCGAGCACTGGGTATCGAACCAGCTCAACGCCTACCTCCGCGACGACGACGAGTACCGCGCCATCACCCGCCAGACCATCATCCGCGGCCTGGCCGGCGTCATCACCTACACACCGGACGCGATAACCGTCCAGCTCGACCTGCCCCGCGCGCCCCGCGTCGCCCGCGCCCTGACGATGCTCATCGAGCAGGTCAACAACGAACCACCCGTCATGCCCGGCGACACCCGCCCCGTCACCTACCGGCTCAACCCCGAACCCGGCCTTTAACTCCCCACGCACAGCGTTTGCCGGAGATCTGGG
The DNA here is from genome assembly GCA_963805255.1 of uncultured Actinomycetes bacterium. Taxonomy (GTDB): domain Bacteria; phylum Actinomycetota; class Actinomycetes; order Streptosporangiales; family Streptosporangiaceae; genus Bog-532. The sequence goes on along the minus strand of CAWDTK010000019.1, from coordinate 70,355 downwards.
CCCGTCACGAACTTTTTGAAGCGGCACAGGGCAGGGCAACGCTCATTTTCTGGGGACCACGACACACCCAGTGCCGTATTTGACGTGCATCAGCTGAGCAGCACCAGCTTTGAGCAGCACCAGCTTGAAGCATGGCTATCAGCTCTCGTGCGCGTATTCTTTTTCCGCCAGCTTTAAAGGGCGTCAATGTAGCTGTTCAGGTGGTTCGTTCGTGTAGCACGTCGTGTGACCTGCGAGAACGCGATCGTTATGCTTGGCCCGGATGATTTTAAAGTTGTGAGCGCCCAATTTGAAATGCTTTGCCCCACTTTGGGGATAGATCACTTGTTCTAATTATACCGTTTGACACTTGCTGAATAGCTACGCGTCAATGGCAGCCACCATTCGGGGCATGTGCGCAATTTAGGTTTCTGGACAGAAGTTATGGATGGTCTCAGCCAACGACTGGGCGAATTCGTCGGGCCGGTCTTCGTAAGCGTGGTGTAAGTATTCGGTGATTCCGGTGGGCTGAGCGTGGCTGGCCGGCGCGGGCGACACGCTGGCGGGGCGGGTGCGGCGGTGCTGGACACAGGGACTGGTGGTGGTGCAGCCTTGGCGTGATGGCTGCGCGTACTTGTTCCCGGCCCGCTGATGAGGCGGCGTTCTGGCGTGAGCGGGCGGAGCTGCTGGAGGCACAGAACACGCGGCTGGCCGGGGAGAACGTGCGGCTGGAGGCGGAGAACGCCACGCTGGCCGCGACGGTGGCCGCGCAGCAGGAGCAGCTGGCCGCGCTGAAGCAGCGGGTGGTGACGCTGAGCCGGATGCTGTTCGGCACCTCCAGCGAGAAAGACGGCGCCGGTAAGCGGCAGGCGGGCGGGCAAGCCGCCGACGCCGGCGGCGGGGATGACGCCCCGGCAGGGGATGGCGGCGCGGCGGGCGGGCGGCGCCGGGGTCAGCGGCCGGGATCGGCCGGGCATGGGCGGCGCCGGCATGAGCACCTGGAGACCGAGGAGCAGGTCCATGACATTCCGGAGGGCGAGCGGCGCTGCCCGCGGTGCGGCCGGGCCTATGAGCTGTTCGGGGAGGATGCCAGCGAGCAGGTATCGTGGCGGGTCCGGGTGTGGCGGGTGGTGCACCGGCGGCGCAAGTACGCCCGGTGCTGCCAGTGCCCGGTGCCGGCGGTGCGGACCGCGCCCGGCCCGGCGACGCTGATTCCCAGGGGCCTGTTCACGACGGAGTTCTGCGTGAACCTGCTTGTCGCCAAGTACGCGCTCGGGCTGCCGTTCAACCGGGTGATCGCGATGCTGGCGATGCAGGGCCTGGAGGTGGCGCCGGGCACGCTGGCCGGGGTGGCCCGGCGGCTGGAGGAGCTGCTTGCGCCGCTGGCGGCCGCGATCGCCGCGCGAAACGCCGCCGCCGGGCACGCGCACGTGGACGAGACGTCGTGGCGGGTATTCGGCCAGCCCGCCGATAACGGAGGCAGCCGCTGGTGGCTGTGGGTGTTCACTGCCGCGGACACGGTGGTGTACACGATCGCGGCGTCGCGGTCGCTGAAGGTGCTCGAAGACCATTACGGCGTGCAGGCCGGCCAGCTGCCGGAGGGCCGCAGGCCGCTGGTCATCAGCTCGGACTTCTACTCGGTGTACCGGTCGTTTTCCGAGCTGGACGGCGTCACCTCCCTCTGGTGCTGGGCCCATATCCGGCGGCGGTTCATCCGGGCCGGCGACGCCCACCGCAAGGAGCTGGGCAGCTGGGCTGATGCCTGGACCGGCCGGTTCGCCGCACTATACGCCGCGCACCGCGCCCTGGCCGCCGCCCCCGGGGGCACTGGCGAGCACGCCCGGGCGGCCGCCGCGTTCGATGCGGCGCTGGAGGAGATCGACGCCTACCGCCGTATTCAGGGTCGCCGCCCGGACCTGCTGCACCCGGCCGCGGCGAAGGCGCTGGCCACCTTGGACCGCGAATGGGGCGGGCTGGTGCGCCACCGGGACTTCCCGGACCTGCCGCTGGATAACAACACCGCCGAGCGGGCGATCCGCACCCCGGTCGTGGGCCGCAAGAACTACAACGGCTCCGGCGCGGAATGGTCCGCTGACCTGGCCGGCCACGCCTGGACCGTCCTGGGCACCGCCCGGATCACCGGGCACAACCCCCGCGCCTACCTGGACGCCTACCTGCAGGCCTGCGCCGCAAACGGCGGCAAGCCGCCGGCTGGGCAGGCCCTGGAAGCCCTGCTGCCCTGGAACATCACCCTGACCGGCCAGCCCGGCGAGCCAGACGGCAGGAAGGACCAGCCGCCGTGACCGTGACCGGCACGCCCGGCCAGTACCCGGCCCGCTACTGCGGCAGGGACTTCACCCTCGCCGAGCTGGAGGAGATCCGCTCCCTGGCGGCGACGCTGCCGACCCGCCGCGCGATCGCCGACGCGATCTGCGACGCGCTCGGCTGGCAGACCCCCGGCGGCCGGCGCAAGGACATGACCGCCCGCGTCGCCCTGGGCCGGATGGCCGCCGACGGCCTGATCACCCTGCCGCCGCCGCGCAACGGCAACGGCAACGGACGCCACCCCCGGCACGGGCACCCCGGCCAGCTCGCCCTGCCGCTGCCGGCGCACCCCGCCGCCACCTTGGCCGATCTCGGCCCGGTCACCATCAGCGTCGTCGACAGCCGCCAGGCCTCCCGGCAGTGGAACCAGCTCATCCGCGACCACCACTACCTCGGCTACACCCCGCTGGCCGGCGCCCAGATCCGCTACCTCGCCGCCGCCCCCGCCGCCGGCCCGATCGCCGCCTTCGCCTTCGCCGCCAGCGCCTGGAAATGCGCCCCCCGCGACGACTGGATCGGCTGGGACCCCGCCACCCGCCGCGCCAACCTGAACCTGATCTGCGGCAACGCCCGGTTCCTCATCCGCCCCGACCTGGCGGTCCCCAACCTCGCCTCCTCGCTGCTCGCCGCCGTCACCCGCCGGCTGCCCGCCGACTGGCGGGCCCGCTACGGCTACGCCCCGGTCCTGGCCGAGACCTTCGTCGAGGCCGGCCGGTTCACCGGCGCCAGCTACCGCGCCGCCAACTGGACCCGCATTGGCCAGACCAAGGGCAGGGGCAAGCTCGACCGCCGCCATGAACACGCCCTGCCGGTCAAGGACATCTACCTCTACCCGCTGCACCGGCGCTGGCGGCAGATCCTCACCACCCCGCCCGCTCAGTAACAGCCCACGGGATCACCGAATTCTTACAGCGTGGTGATGTCCGGGAAAAGTCGCCAGTGCACAGCCGAGTGTGTCCGCCATAGCCCCAACGCCATCGCTTTTAGGTGTTAGCCCTGATCTTTCATCGGGGTTGATGGCTGCCGCTGAGCGGCGTGCGGACCGTGTTCTGGGCTGGGATTTTAGCTTCGGTGTATGACGGTGGCCCGGCTGGCGGGCCGGGTGGCCGGGGTTCCACGGCCCCGGGTTCTCCTTCCTTGCTCGCAGGGATGGGTTAGCACTGGTCAGGGGCCTTGCGGGATCGCCTGGATGCGCTGCCAGGCGGCGGTTATGGCGTCGGCCCAGGGCCAGGTCGCGGCGATTTTCAGGCATCTTCGCCGCCCGCCGTGCACGAGGCGGCCGGCGGCGTGCAGGATCCGGTAGCGGAGCGTTTTCGGCTCGGCTTTCGCCAGGTCGCGGTCCAGGGCCAGCAGCTTCAGCCAGGCCAGCAGGATGCAGGCGATCATGGAGGCGGTCAGCCACGCCTGGTTGACCTTGTAGTCATGCGACGGGAAATGGCCCAGCCCGGTGTCCTTGCCGGTGCGGATCACGTCCTCCACCCGGGCGTGGACCCGGTGCGCCGCGTCGATGTAGGCGCACTGGCCCAGCCAGCCACGCGTGGTGGCGGGCCGGTTCGTTACCCACAGGCAGTACCGCCAGCCGTCCTCTGCCTCGAACAGGGTCAGCTGCGCGCCCGGGTGCGGGCGTTCCCGGCGGGCGAAGATCCGCATCGCCTTGGGCCAGCCCTTGAGCTGGTCCCCGGCCGGCCCTTCGCGCAGCAGCCTGGTCAGCTCGATGACGTGGGCTTCCTCGATCCAGCAGGCCCGGTGCGCGCACCGGAGATTACCGCAGGCATCGTCCGCGCGGCGCTCGCGGACTTTCCCGTGCGCGTCCACGGCGGCTTCCCAGGCGTCCTCGGGGACCTGGGCCAGCGCGGCCTTTTCCCGCTTGCCCAGCTCCCAGCCCACGGAGTAGATCACCTGGTACCCGGGGCGGGCCGCCAGCTTGTCCAGCTCCCTGATCAGGGCGTGGCTGGCGCCGGCCCCGTCGCAGGTGATCATCAGCTTCCGGCGGAACGCCGGCGGCAGCGCGGCGATCGCCTCGCCCAGGATCTGCAGGTGATCAGCGGCGGTATTCGACCCGGCCGAGCCGGGGCGCAGCATCCACGCCAGCGGCTCCCGCACGTTGTCGCATTCGGCGACCAGCGGGTGATGGCCGAATCCCTTGAAATTGGGCTCCGCCAGCTCCTTATCCGAGTGCGCGGGCACCACGGTCGCGTCCAGCCGGATACACGTCACCCCCTCCAGCGTCTTGTCCGCGACCCGCACCGGCGGCAGCGTGCCGGCCTGCGCCCACGCGTGCCGCCGCGCCTTGTTCACCGCGGCGGCGAGCTTGCGCTGCGCGCGGTCGCCGGCGCCGGCGATCTCCTTCAGCGCCCGCCACGCCGTCGGCACCGACGCCACCAGGCCGAACAGCTCCCGCTGATCGCCCATCACCCGGAAATCACTGATCACCCGGGCGCCGTCCGCGATCGCGCACGCCAGATCGCTGACGACCCGGCCCCGGTCATGCCCCCACAGCGGCGACGGCAGCGCCCGCGACAGCCCCGCCGTCAGCCCCGTCCGGTCCGCCAGCTGCCGCAGCAGAACCAGGCCCGCATGCGACACGATCCCCGTACCGCCGCCAGTGACTTCCAGACCCCGCGACCACCCTGTACCGTTCACGTAGAAAGTGCTCCTCGAACCCGGCGCGATAAGGACCCAAACACCCCTAATCGTCCCAGTTCAGGAGCACTTTTCCATTCAGGCGCGCCAGTCAGCCCACACGGCTCGGTGAAAAGACAGGGTTAGGTGTTCTATGGGTTGTATCGGCCGTGTATGCCCGTATGGGTTTTCCTGGGCGTTTTGCTGTGGCGGTGGGCATGACAGTAGCCCGGATGTCGCTCCGGGGGGGGCGCCGGTTCCACGGGCCGGGACGGGGTTTCTCCTTCCGGGTCGTTTATGCAGGATGACCGGGTTAGGAAGTGTCGCCGGAGGCCGGGCTGGCTGCAGGAGCGGTGCGGGCGCCGGCGTAGATGATCTGCCCGGCGGGGTAGATGGTGATGGTGGCCTCGCCGGTGCTGGCGGGTACCCGCCCGGTGGCCGGCGAGGACGGGAACTGCTGGCGGCCCTTGGTGCACCGTTCGCGGTGGCGGGGCGGCCGGACGGGCAGCAGGGCGGCGAGGATCCGGGAGCTGGCCAGCGCGGCGGCGGCAGCGAGCACTGAGGCGGGGGCATTCGCGGATGCCAGGGTCTGGGTCATCGAGCGGACGGCCTCGCGGCGGGCGGTCGTGAACGACACCCGGGCGGGCGTGGCCGGCGCCTTCGGCTCGCTGCCGGGAGCGGCGGTGAGCTGGGCGGCCGTGCCGGCCTGGATGGCGTGGCAGCCGTGGATGCGGACCAGCTGGGTGGCGGTGATCCAGGCCCACATCTCCTGGGTGACCTGGTGCGGGGACGACGAGCGCAGGATCGGGCCGCGGGAGGGGCCCGCGCCGGTGATCGCGGACTTGTCCTCGCCGATGACGGTTTCCACCGCGGCCCACCGGTCCGGGTAGCAGGCGGCCAGTTCCGCGGCGGGGTATGCCTGCCAGTCCGTCAGCGTGGTGGCCAGAGCGTACAGCTCGTCCCCGGCGCCGCCCGGGCCGGGGACTTTCACGTCGTATTCCACGACGCGGACCGGGATGCGGTCGGCGCCGTCGGACAGGAAGGACTCATACGAGCCGTCCGGCAGTGCCTTGAGCAGCGGCAGGACGATATCGGACTTCATCCGCATCAGCAGGTGCGCGCCCTGGGCGCGGATCGCCTTGATCAGGGCGAATCCCGGGAAATTGCGGTCCATCAGGATCAGCCGGCCCGCCGCGAAGATCCCGGGACGGGATCTGGCCAGCCGCCGGGTCAGGGTCTGCTCCCCCTCGCAGGAGGGGCCGAACTCCATGCCGAGGGTGGCCTTGGCCCGTGCGGCAGTGAGTATGACGGCCCGGACCTGGGGAAACGGCGACGAGTTATCCGCGGTGCCGGACGAGCCGAAATACTTCCGGTTCGCCTTGGTGTCCGGGACCCGGACCTGGAACCCGTCCAGGGCGCATAGCAGCAGCCCCCGCCACCGCATCCCCGGCGCACCCGGATCGGCGATCGGCCCGGCGACCAGCCAGAACAGCGCCTCGAACAGCTCCGCGGGGATCATGTCCAGGCGGCGGGTGACCGCCTCGGTACCCGGCACGTGCCAGGGCCGCGCCCACGGCAGGCACGCCAGCAGCCCGGCCACCCGCAAGGTCACCTCCGGCACCGGCGCGTCCGGCATCAAGGTCATCGCCACCAGCAGCCGGACCGTCATCGCGGCCGGCAGCAGCCGCTGCCGTTCCTCTGCGCAGCCGAAATCCTCCACCAGCTCCTCGATCTCCCCAGCCGGCAGGTATGCCTCAAGCAGGCCGAGGGTGACGTGACCGGGGAGCCAGCCGCCGGCCTGCACATCGCCGCTGCGCCGCACCACCGCTGGCGCGACCGTCACCTGATGGCAGAACACCAGATCCTCACCTGAAGTCACCGGCCGGCCCGCCGGGCCGGGCAGCAAAGCCGACACCCCGCCCCGGCCGGGACGGCGCAGGTCAGCGGGCCGCACCGCGACGATCCCCGGCCTCACGCCGCGAGCATCCATGCCACCGGCCACTGGGCTGGCGTCAGCAGGCAAAGTCGGGTAGAACTCCATGCACGGCTCCTGGGCTAGAACTGACTTCAGACATCAGTCCTCATACCAGGAGCCGCCGCTCATTCCAGCCGATCTACGCCCGCGACACGCCGGACAAGCGCGGGACACCGCCACCACGGGCTGACGCAGGCCGCACACGTAACATCCCAGTTCACCGGCCAAACCCCTTAAGTCAATGGCGTTGGCCATAGCCCGGGCGATGCGTACGTAACAGTAGTTGCCCGACAGGCTGCCTTCGCCAGCGGCAACCACTGTACAAGGGCCGGCTTCCTTGACCGCTGCGAGATCTGGCATGAACTCAACCAGCTCCATGATCTGATGACGGAAAACGAAGTCCCCATCTCTCTTCGCACGCGCAAGAGATCTCCGCCCGAACGTAGGTTCGGAATCAAGCCCGATTGAGCCCGTCCATGCCACGTATGCCGCCACCGAACCTTGGCTCTCGTTCAGACGGCAAAGGCCTTGAAAGAATGCTCGCTGCTCGTCGGCATCAGGCAGAATTCTTATAGTGATAGGTTCGTGGACGACATATGCCCGTACATAGTTTGGATATCGTGCAATGAAATCAAAGCCCACGGATGCGCCGCCGCACGTGGCGAACACGATCACCTGGCGAACTCCGAGTGCGTCGAGTAGGGTGACGATGTCGCAGCTTTCCTGGCCGACATCCATAGCGCGGTCCGTTCGGCCTGTGCTTTGCAGAGTGCCACGGCGGTCATAGCTAATGACTCGGAACTCCTTAGCAAGACGCCTGGCGATCCTTCGGAACTCGAGAACGCCAGCTCCAGCACCGCCGATGGCGAGCAAGGCAGGCCCGCGGCCAACGCTCTTGTAATGGAGCTCTGCACCGTCGACTGATATAGTCTCAGGTCGTTGCGCCATTCTTACTCCTCACTATCAAAAAATAATATCATTGTCTCGGTCTCGGTCTCGGTGAAAATCAAGAGTTGCCGATACCCTGAGGGTTATTCAGGCGATCTTGCAGAAGTGCAGAGCAATAACAGCTGAGATTGTGGTAGAGAAAGTTTCGATCGGCCGCCGATAGTCGGTGTGCATGATCCGCCAGGTTTTGAAGTTCGCGATGACTTGCTCAATGACGTAGCGGAGCTTATTGACCTGAGTGTTGAATTCCTTCTGCCAGTCGAGAAGCTCGCCTCCGGCGGGCTTCTTAAATGGAGTGATCATGCCATGGCCGACATATCCTTTATCGCCAGCCCAGTTACCGGGATCCATCGTGATGAGAACTCCTGATTCATCCATGCAATAGCTGTCGTGGCGGCTGCCGTCGACAGGATCGGAAATCCACGCGAGGCGCCCCGCAAGGTTGCACGCGACCTGGATGTTCATGCCAGTGGTCTTGTGGTAAACATTCAGGTCCCTGGACCTGGTGTTGCGGCGAGTAATCGTGGGTTACGTTCCAGCGTCGGGCGTGGTGTTGCCGTGGTGGCTGAGCGTGGTTTTCGGGATGATTGCGGGCTGTGACCGATGCGCCGCCCGGGGAGCCGTCCGCGGATCCGCGTGATGCGCTGATCCGGGAGCAGGCGCAGCTGATCGCGGCGCAGGCCGGGCAGATCGCCGCGCTGGAGGCGGTGGTCGCTGACCTCCGGGAGCAGCTGGGGACGGCGGCGCGCGCAGGGTCGCGGAACAGCGGGAACTCCTCGATGCCGCCGAGCTCGGACGACCTGCCGGGCCGGAAGCCGCCGCGCAAGCAGCGGCGCGCTGCTGAGCGGGCGGAGAAGAACAAGCGCGGGAAGCAGCCGGGCAGCCCGGGGGCGTCCATGACGTGGGAGGTCCCGGACCGGACCGAGGATCACCATCCCGAGGGTGCCTGCTCCTGCGGCCGTGACCTGGCCGATGCCGCTGACCTGGGGGTTGCCCGGTCGTATCAGCAGCAGGAGATCCCGTCGGCGCCGGCGGAGCGGGTGCAGCACGACCTGCACGAGTCCAGGTGCGCCTGCGGCCGGGCGCATGCCGCGGCCCGGCCGGCGGGCGTCCCGGATTCCGCCCTGTCCATCGGGCCCAGGCTGCGAGCCCTGGCCGTTTACCTGGTCATCTTCCAGCATGTCCCGGTGGAGCGGTGCCGTCAGCTGATCGCCGACGTCACCGGCGCTGCCGTATCGGACGGGTTCATCCATTCCTGCCTGCGGCAGGCTGCGGGCCTGGCCGCGGAGGTGGTACGGCTGATCCGCGCCCTGATCACCGCCGCAGCGGTCGCGGGGTTCGATGAGACCACGCTGCGGTCCGGGCCGGCCGGGGAGAAGAAGTACGTGCACGGCGCGTTCACCGAGCGGTACTCGGCGTTCTGGCTGGGCGCCCGCAGCCTGGAGTCCATGCGGGACGCCGGGATCCTCCCCGGTTTCGCCGGGATCGTGGTCTCCGACCGCTACCAGAATTATTTCCACCCTCGGTGGGAGCACATCGCCGGGAACCAGGCGTGCCTGTCTCACCTGCTGCGGGACTATGAGGACTGCGCTGAGAGCTACCCGGGCGCGGTCTGGCCCGTGCAGGCGCAGCGGGCGCTGCGCGGCCTGATCCATGCCTGGCACGCCGCCCGCGAGCAGGGCCTGGACGCCATCCCCGCCGGGGTGCGCAAGCCGCTGGAGCACGAGTTCCGGCACGCCGTCCTCGCGGGCCTGGCCAGCGTGCCCCGCGTCCCCGGACCGAAGAACAGCACGAAGCAGAAGCCCGGCCGCGAGCTGCTGGAATTCTGCCGCGACCGCCGCAGCGACGTGCTGCTGTTCACTGAGGACACCAGCGTCTGGCCCACGAATAACATCAGCGAGCGCGGAGTCCGGCCGCTGAAAACCCAGCAGAAGATATCCGGTCGCCTGGCCAGCGACGATGTCACCCAGGACCGCCTCGATATCCGCAGCTACATCGACACCGCCCGCAAACACGGCCGCAACGCCATGGACGTCCTGCACGATCTCATGCTCGGCAAGCCCTGGCGACCTCCGGTGCAGGCATTCTCCCCGTAACCCTAGCCAAATCCCGCGCTACCTATCACCATGCGTGAATGGGCTGATGCGATGAAGGAGCGGGCCTCCGCTCCTGGCGGATGCTGGAAGGTGCAAAGCATCCGTCTCCACCAGGCAAGGGAGGCCCAAGTGGAAGACTACGACGGCAGGCAGATCGTCGGTATGGACCTGCACCGGCACCGCAGCGTGCTGGTGCGCATGACCGAGGATGGCCGGCGGCTGGCCACCGCCCGGATCACCAACAGCCCGGCGGCACTGCGCACGGAGATCGCCCGGGCCGGGAAGAGCCCGAGGGTTGTCCTGGAGGCAACGTACGGCTGGTACTGGGCCGCCGACGTGCTCGAGGCCGCAGGCGCCGAGGTGCACCTGGCGCACCCGCTGGGGGTGAAGGCGTTCACCTACCGCCGCGTCAAGAACGACCAGAAGGACGCCGCGGATCTGGCGGACCTGCTGCGGATGGGCCGCCTGCCCGAGGCATGGATCGCCCCGCACGCAGTCCGCGAGCTCCGCGAGATCACCCGCTACAGGCACAAGCTGGTCAAGCTGCGCACCAGCTGCAAGGACCAGGTCCACGCCGTGCTGGCCAAGCTCGGCATCGCGGTGCCCCATTCCGACTTGTCCGGGACCGGCGGGCAGGCATGGCTGGACAGCCTGAAGCTGCCGCAGCCCTATGCCGGGAAGGTCACCTCGCTGCGCCAGCTCACCGGCGAGCTGACCACCGAGATCACCATGCTCAGCGACGTGACCGGCGACCTGCTGGCCGGCGACCGCGGCTACCAGGTCATCCAGCAGCTGCCCGGCATCGGCCCGGTGCTGGCCGCCGTGATCGTGGCCGAGATCGGCGACGTCACCCGGTTCCGCAACGCCGGGCAGCTGTGCTCGTGGGCCGGGCTGACACCACGCCACCGTGAGTCCGACCTCAAGGTCGCCCGCGGGCATGTCACCAAGCAGGGGTCGCGGATGCTGCGCTGGGCGCTGACCGAGGCCATCCAGCGGACCCCGGCCGGCAACCCGGTCCGCCAGCGCAAGGACTCCATCATCGCCCGCCGCGGGAAGGAAGCAAAGAACATCGCCAAGGTCGCCGCCGCCCGCGAGCTGCTCACCCTCGTCTTCTACGGGATGCGCGACCACCAGATCCGCTGCCTGGCCAGGCCCGCCGCCGGCCCCCCGCCCGCCGCGGATCAGCAGGCGGCATGACCAGCCCCTCCCGGGGCAGTGGCCCGGGCGCGAGGCCGCCAAGCATTCTGCCCCCCGCCAGGCGCGAGGCCGCAAGCTATTCTGCCCCCCGCCACCCGGCGGGCACGGCGCCTCTCTGATTGGCCCCGCCTGACCGCTCCGACGCGAACCCGCCCCATGCCCCCCGGCCACGGCCGGGGACACGCGAAGGGATGAATGCAGCCAGCGGCACTGCCCGCACCGGGATCACCCGGTACCTGGGGACGGGCCCAGACAACCACATACCCGAAAACCCCCGGCTCCTGTTTCCCGCCGCCCCATCATCGGGCGCCCGGGCGGTCACCTCAAGGACGCCTCCGGCGCCGCTGCGCGGCCGGGCTGCGCCCGGTCCCTGACCTGCCCGCCCGCTCGCCACGGACATGGCAGCTACCAGGGAAACAGGGGCTGCTAGTCACGCCTGCCCAAAAACAGCAGCCAGCACGCATAACCCCAGCTCAAAACCCGGCTTGACACCGGCCCGCTCCTTCAGGGATGAATGCTTACGTCTTGTGCTTGCCGGAGTACAGTTCCGGCCGGGCGGCCCATGACCAGCACGGGAGCAGAGTTCCGTCGATGATGTACTGCATGTTCTCCTCGAGCTCGTCTGCGGTGGGGACATAGGGGGCAAGAGCTTTCTTTATGATCGAGGTCATTGCTGAAATCGCCCGGCTCACTGTGGGCTGCGAGACGCCGAATGATTCAGCGATTTCCGCTTGGACGCGGTTACGCCGCATATAGGTAAGAGCGACGACAGCCGACCTGAACAATCCCAGGATCGGTGGCCAGAGTTTCGTCCCGGGTTCCAGTTCGGTTGCGTTGATCATGGCGCAGAGCTCGATGATCTCATCCCTGGTGAAACCCGTGGTATTATACATTTGGCGGCTCGTTTCTCTGGATTGAGCGTGGTAACCCAATCCTTTCGAGAAGCGGGCCGTCTTTCACTTAGGCGCGCCGATGCTTTGCGTACTTCCTAGCGAATTAACCCGACTCTGTGAATAACCCTCCCTGCATCAAATGTGACGGCGAGAACAAGGGTAATAGCGTTGCCGGGTCATATCGACTGCACCGCTGTGCATGTTGAGGCTTATGCAAAACCCGGCCTGTGGCTGACGTAGTCGCAGGTCAGGCGCTTGTGGCGGGGGCGTTTTGCATAACCCTCGTTGTCTATGGAAAATAGTTCCATTGAGCAATATTGTCGAGTTTATGGAACTCCAAATAATTATAACTGAACAGCAGAGTAAGTGTCAATGGCATTTACGGCCACCACCTGCACCACACGGTGCACGTGATTGCTCGCGCAATTAGGTCTGCTACCCCCTGTCACCAGGAGATGGCCAAGAGCATGCGGCAGGGCAGCCCGTCATTCCCGATCCGGCAGTGCCGGCCTCCTGGCAATACGCCTTAGCCCGTAGTTCCCCCCAGTGGCGAACCGATATAGGCGCTGACCAGGTGAAACAGCCTCAGCTCATGACTACGTAGACATGTAATTTCCGTGATCAAGGGCTCTACCACCTGGTCAAACGCGTCGACCAATCGGCTTGGGGGGAACTTCGGCTTAGTCATGTGTCATGATGCCAGCAGAGGAGGCCTGCAAGGTAATTATTACGACAGGGTAACGAGATGGTAAAAGCCACATCTATGCCCACGGAAGTGGTGTAAGGGGCCAGCCGGTCCTGATGTGGCTGGTCGGCTCAGCATAGGCCCGGTAATAAGAATGGAGACAGTAATGGCGAAGGTCCGCCCGGAGGAGGAATTGACGGAGCTGGTGAAGAAAGTCGCTGATGAAGTCATGGATGTCGACCTTAGCGACGCAACACCGCAGACGCCGCTGCGCTCCCTGGGAATGGATTCACTTGACCAGCTTGAGCTTGTCGGCTTCTTGGAAGATCACCTTGAGGTCTGCATACCCGACAGCCAGCTCAAGGAGCTTGAGACAGTGGGCGGCTTGATCGCGGCCCTCACGGAACTGCAAGCAGCCCAGCCTGACCGGGACGGCAGCACGCCGGCCGGCGCCGGGGGCGAAGAACGGCTCACCGATGCCAGCCGATGACATCGTCATTACCGGGCTGGGGATTGTCTCGCCGGTGGGCGGTGACGCCCGGTCCACCATGAAGGCACTGCTGTGCGGTGAGTCCGGGGTTACGCTGCTGCCGGAGGACCAGCGTGAGCGGACGCCGGTGTATCTGTGCGCCCCGGTGGACGACGGTGCCCTGACCCGGGTCAGCCTGGCAGGAGAAGCTGCGCTATGACCGGTCCGTCCACCTGGCTCTCCAGGCCGGCCGGGAAGCGTGGGAGGACGCTGGTGCCCCGGAGGCTGAGCCGTCCCGGGTCGCCTCGGTGGTCGCGACCGGTATGGGCGGGCTGACCATCCTGCTCAGGCTGTATGACCGTTACCTGGTAAAGGGCCCGATTGGCATGCCCGCCCACACCATTCCGGGTATTATGCCCAACGCCAGCTCGGCGCTGCTGGCCACCGAGATAGGCGCCCGGGCTGCGGCCGTGTCGCTCGCGAGCGCCTGCGCCTCAGGGGCCGACGCCATTGCCCACGTGATGCGCCTGTTCCGCGGCGACGAGATCGACCTGGCGCTGGCCGGGGGGACCGAAGCCATCGTCCACCCGGTCACGCTATCCGCATTTGCGGCGTTGCGGGCATTGTCCTCCCGGCACGATGATCCGCCGCACGCGTCGCGGCCGTTCGACCGCGACCGGGACGGGTTTGTGCTGGGGGAAGGGGCAGCCGTTCTGGTGATGGAGCGCCGCCGTCACGCCGAGGGCCGGGGTGCGCGGATCTGGGCACGGGTCGCGGGGGCGGGCTCGACCTGCGACGGTTCCCACCTGGTGGCGCCCGACCCGACGGGCCGCTGGAACGCCGAGGCCGTCGGCAAGGCACTGCGCGCGGCGCAGATCGGCCCGTCGGATATCTCCTGTGTCAGTGCCCACGCGACGGCCACCGTTCAGGGAGACCTGGCAGAGACCGAAGCGCTGAAGAAGGCGTTCAACGGCGCCCTGAGTGGCATCTGCGTGACCGCGCTGAAGTCGTCGTTCGGCCACATGATAGGTGCGTCAGGCGCGGTGGCCGCCGCGGTGGCCGCCATTTCCGTCCGCGACAAGGCCGTTCCCCCCACCCGCAACCTCGACAACCTGGATCCCGCCATCGACCTGGACGTGGTCCGCGAGACAGCCCGCCCGCTGCCCGTCGGCGCGGCGGTCCTTGTCAACGCGGCCGGGTTCGGCGGCCACAACACCGCCGTCGTCATCGCGGGTGAATAGGGGACACGCCCGCAGGCAGCGGCACCAGGTCCTGCCGTGGAATGGCGGTGGCGACCTCATGCCTGCGGTCACCGCGATCAGGGGAACCGCAAGAGCCAAGCGTTCTCCTGCCTCGCATGCGGGCATCGCGATCACGCCGACGTGAACGCAGCGAAAAACATCGCCGCAGGGCATGCGGTGAAAGCGCGGGGAGGCTTGCCGCTGGGCGAGCTCGTGAACCGCGAACCTCAGCACGACGCCTCCCGGTCACGTAGCTGGAATCCGCCGCCTTCAGGCGGCTGGAGGATGTCAAGCAGGATCTGTTTCGTTGGTGCTTGACGTGCCACCTTCCGCCATTAGCACCCCGAACGCGCCGTGGGCCGCCTCAAGTGTCCGGTCGATGTCCGCGTCGGTGTGCACCAATGAGACGAAGAGATTCTCATGCTGGCCCGGGTGGAAGAGCACGCCGCGCAGGAACATCTCCTGATACCAGCGGGTGAACCGCTCCTCGTCCGCGTAAGCCTCCGCGTCCCGCCAGTCCCGGATCGGGCGTTCGGTGAACCACACCTGGAAGACCGTGCCGAGCCCGGCGACCCGGACCGGCAGCCCCGCCGCCGCGGCTAGTTTCCGCAGCCCGTCGGCGAGCCGGTCGCCTCGCGCACGCGCCCTCTCGTACAGGCCCGGCTCCGCAAGCAGGTCCATGGTGGCCGACACAGCCGCGCACGCGACGACATTGGCGTTGTAGGTGCCGGAGTGGGAGTAGCGCCCCTCGGCGATCATCCCCATCACGTCCGTGCTGCCGCCGATCGCCGCTACCGGGAAGCCGCCGCCCAAGCCCTTGGCGAGCGTGGTGAGGTCGGGAGTGACACCGAACCACTCCTGCGCGCCGCCCCGGCAGAACCGGAACCCGGTGATCACCTCGTCGAAGATCAGCAGAGCGCCCGCCTTCTTCGTCTCCTCGCGGAGCAACTCCAGGTAGCCGGGTTCGGGCAGGATACAGCCGCTGTTGAAGACCGCGGCCTCAGTGATGACCGCCGCGACCTCGTGCCCCCGCTCGGCCATCACGCGCCGGAAACTGTCCGGGTCGTTCCAGGTGAGCACGATCAGTGTGTCCGCCAGCTCAAGCGGCACCCCAGGTCCCGCGGCGACCGGCCGCGGCGCATCCTTCGGCCCGGCGGCGGCGGGATCCACATGGTTAGACCAGTACACGGTGTCCTGCCAGCCGTGGTAGTGCCCCTCGAACCGGATGACCAGACGCCGCCCGGTATAGGCCCGCGCCAGCCGCACCGCGGTGCCGGCCACCTCGCTGCCGGAGTTGGAGAACCGGACCATCTCGATGCCGGGCACGGCGTCAACGACCTTCGCAGCCGCCTCCATCTCCAACTCGTACGGCAGGCCGGGGCAGCTCCCGTGGGTACTGATCGCCTTCATGACCGCCTCGGTGACTACCGGGTGCCGGTGCCCAAGGATCATCGGCCCGAGCCCAAGCAGGTAGTCCACGTACTCGTTGCCGTCCACGTCCGTGATCCGCGAACCGGCGCCGCTGGCGATGAACGGTGGATACGGCTTCCAGCCAAGCTTCACCGTACGGGCGCTGCTACCCGCCCCGCCCGGAACGATCTTGCTCGCGCTGGCGAACAGCTCCCCAGACCGCGTGGTGCGCTCGGCGTACCGCTGGTCGAAGCTCACTCATTCTCCTCGTCAGCATACTTTCTCGTCCGTTGCCTGCTGGGCTGCCTATCGGTGCTGGCCCGGCGGCAGATGTCCAAGGATGCAGAGCTTCTGGTACTTGGGCACGGCTTGTCTGGGGATCGTATTTGATGGGCGGCTCGTAAACCGGCCGTAAGTGCTTCTGCTGACGATCACGGTCGGCGATCAGGCTCAAAGTGCTCGCGTTCGGCTTCGATGACTTCGGTGAGGGTGACGTAGCCGGGGTGCCCCAGGTTGGCGGCGAGGCTCGTGAACCACGCTGAGCTGTGCGTGCTCATGACTGGCTCGCGGCATAAGCGCCGGCGGCGAGGGTGGCGAGCTGCTGGGCGTTGCTGGCGTTGGCCAGGCTGGCCTCGTAGGCGAGGCGGGACAGCTCCGCGGCGCCGGTGGTCTTCATCATGTTCCGTCCCTTGCGAGGTGACTGGGTGGTGCATATGAAGAGCCCTATTCCGCTCTCTGTTACCTTGACCCTACGAAGGGTTCACCTTGGCACTTAGGGGAGAATGACGGGGAATTCAGAGTCCAACGTCACCCCACATGGCAGCCTGCCCGGCGCCACGCGGCCGGGCGCGCCAGGCACCCCGCCTGATTGGGCCGCCGCCGGTCTGGGCGCGCCGCGCGGGCGGGGACGCGCCGGGCGCGCCGTCTGATGGGCCGCCGGTCTGGCCGCGCCGGGCGGGCTGACGCCGGCGGACCCGTCAGGCGCAGCCGTGGCGGTGGCCGAGCGCGCGCATCGCCTCGATCACCTGGTCCTCCCCCGGCGGCGGGGCCGCGGGCGCGCGGGCCGGGGCGCGCAGGCCGTCCAGCACGTAGCCGAGATGGCGCCGGGCCGCGCCGGGGGCCGTCCCCGCGGTCCGCTCGATGAGCCCGGCGTTTGCCATCAGGATCAGCACGACGTCCTCGTGGCCGAAGTCCGCACGCAGCTCACCCCGGGCCTTGGCCCGGTCGATCAGCTCGGTCAGGGCGTCGAGGGCGCTCGCGCGCAGCCGCTCCAGCTCGGGCATCCCGGAGACCGCGGCGGTCAGCAGATCGGCGATCGCCCGGTTGGCGGCCTGCAACTCGCACAGGAACGTCAGGTGGCGGGTGAGGGCCGTCCACGGGTCCCGTTCGGCCAGGGCCTCCATGGCGGCGTCGGCGATCTCCTGCATGGCGCCGAGGAAGACCGCCCCGACCAGGTTGCAGCGGGCCGGGAAACGCCGGTAGAGGGTCGCGTTGCCGACGCCCGCCCGGCGGGCGATCTCATCCAGCGGCGCGTCGAGGCCGCGTTCCGCGAACACGGCCAGGGCCGCGTTCATGAGCTGGCAGCGGTTGCGTTCGGCGTCCGCGCGCAGGGGCTGGGGCACCACGTGGATCACGCGTCCGCGGGCAGGAGCGGCGTCACCATGGGTCCAGCATAAGGACATAACTGGGGAGTAGTCCCCGATTGTGCTATCGTCGCGCTCGGCAGCAACATTTCACGATGGGATGAGGTGGTCACCGATGCGTGCGCTCGCCCTAATGGGGGACGTGACGACAAGCTCGCGGTACAGCACATTCCGGCCGTGGAGCCCGGCCCGGGACAGGTCCGGGTCGCGGTCGAGGCGGCGTCGGTCAACGGGATCGGCGGCCGTGGGCGAGCCCGGTAAGTTCGCGTCCCTGCTGGCCGGCGTGGCGGCCGGGACGCTCAAGGTGCCGGTCACCCGTACCTACCCGCTGGACGAGGCCGCCGAGGCGGTGGCCGATTCGGCCGGCACAAGCTGGGCGAGCTCGCCATCACCATCTTCTGACCGGACCCGGGGCGGTGTCGATACCAGGCCGCGGCCGGCCCGGCGACACCTTCCAGGCAGCGCACCGACGGGGCACTCATGCTTATTCAGGTCATCTCCAGCACCACCCGCGAGGGCCGCTTCAGCGAGAAGGTCGCCTACTGGGTGACCCAGCACCTGGAGGCCCGCGAGGACTTCGCGGTCGAACAGATCGACCTGCGCCACTACCCGCTGCCGTTCTTCGACGGCGTGCCGCCCGCCAGGGCCCCCCGCGAATACGCCAGCGCGGAGGTCGGGCGGCTGGGCCGCACGCTGGACCGGGCCGACGGGTTCATCGTGCTGACCGCCGAGTACAACCACGGCTACCCGGCCGTGCTGAAGAACGCCATGGACTGGACGTCCGTGGAGTGGCGGCGCAAGCCCATCTCGTTCGTCGGCTGGGGGAACGTCGGCGGGGCCCGCGCCATCGAGCAGCTGCGGCTGGTCGCGGTCGAGTTCGAGATGGCGCCGCTGCGGCACGCGGTGCACATCCTGCCGGACGTCATGGTGGCGACCCGGCAGAGCGCCGATCCCGGGGACACGACCGCGTTTTCGCCGCTGGAGCCGCGGCTGAAGCTGCTGGCCGACGACCTGACCTGGTGGGCCGACGCGCTGGGCGCCGCCCGCCGTCACGAGCAGCCGTAACCCGCGCCACCCGGCACGAGCACGAGGCCGCGCGCCGCCCGTCACGGGCCGCCGCGGCCCGTGACGCCGGTATACCGCGCCCGGCGATCGGGAATGGAGTCACCCCTCCCCCGCGATCTCTTCGAGGCGGTCAAGGTGAGGGCCCGTATCGAGTCGGGCGACCTCGCCCGGGTGACCCCGTGCCATCGATCACCACTCTCGTACAGCAGCATGGCGTTGCCAGGGAGACAGCCGCGCACGCGCTCAAGGTGCTAGCAGAGGAAGGCTTGATACGCCGGTATCCCGGCCTTGGGTATTTCGTCACTCGGGCAGAGTAGGCGAAATCGTCGAACTTACGATCGATCAATGGCGCGCGTATGGATCGAACCAACAGGCGCCTAAACGTCAACAGCCAATCCCTTGCCGAACCAGTGGCGGTGCCAGGCGATCCTGAGCGTCATTGCGCCCTCCTGGACACGAGATAGGCCAGCCCGAAGTTCACTACAGCTCCCGCCAGCGTCAGCAGCGCCCAGCCCCAGAACCCGTAGGCGAGCAGGATGCCCGTCAGCACGACCAGCCATATACCGACAAGCACGCGGATGGTTATCACGCCGCGCGGGTGCCTGCGGTCGAAGTTCGTTACCAGTTTCATGATGTCTCCTATTCAACGCCGAGCCGGGAGCACGAGGTCGTCAGCCAGTGACCGCCGCCGAGCAGGCGACCTCCTATTGAGGTTCGCATCAGCTATCTGGTTGCTTGCATCATTGAGTTTTCATTGCCTTCCCTCGCGTGAAGTGATATTTGTGAAAGCGATTGGTTCGGAAATGTTTGCGTATGTCATCAGATCCGCCAGTAGGCCAGGCCAGGCTGCTGGTAAGTATTCGGAAATCGTGTGGTTACCGACTGGTAGGACTGCGTCTACCAGCACAAACGCGGACGCGCTCACAGGACTTCCGAATACTTACGGCTGCTGTTCCCTCCTGATGAGCTGCCGCCACCACCGCATGCGGCGAGACTGATTCCGGCGGCGAGTGTGACGGCTGGGATGGCGATTAGCTTGCTGAGTTTCATTTGTGATCAGCCGGTCTGCACGATGTTCGCGGCGACGATAACGCCACCGCTGACGGTGTAGCTGCCTTCGTAAGTGTTCACGGAGCCGTCGGTCTGCGTTGCCGTCAGGCTGGCCTGGACCTGATCCGAGCCGAAGGCGCTGAAGGTCCCAAGCAAGACGCTGGCAGTGGTGTCATACCCGGCGGCCCATGCAGCGTAGTCACTGCCGCCGATGTTGTCGCCACCGAGCGCCCATGCGTCCGAATAATCCTGGTTGCTGATGTCCTGGTAGAACTGCTGCACGACGGCCGTGCTGCTGGTGAAGTATGCGGGCTGAGCGGGCGGCGCAGGCTGAGCAGGCACGGGCACGTAGACGGTCTTGGCCGATTGCGGTGCTGCTGGAGTGGTCGCGGCGGGAGTCGCTGGGGCTGGCGTGGTGGCAACCGGGGCGGCGGACTTGGTGGCAACCGGAGCGACTGGCGCTGCTGCCGCAGGCTGGGCGACCGGAGCCTGAACGGAGCCGCACGCGGCCAGACTAATACCGGCTGCGAGTGCAAGTGCCGGGATTGCGATCACCTTGTTGAGTTTCATTGTCTTGCCTTCCCCTCGTGTGAAGCGATATTTGGTAAAGCGATTGGTTCGGAATTGTTTGCCGGTGTCATCGGATCCCCCAGTAGGCCAGCACCGCCAGCAGAATCAGCTCGGCCAGTGCAGGGAATCACAGATGTCGAGCGCCCCCGCGGCCGGCGGCGATCCAGGCGGCGTCGGGCTCGCCGGGTTCCGCGTCGCATGCGAACCGATCCTTGGCGAATATGGCGGCTATACTAAACAGGCGTATGCATCGCCGATGAGTTGTGCGGGGTTCCACCAGGCGC
This sequence comes from uncultured Actinomycetes bacterium, assembly GCA_963805255.1. Lineage (GTDB taxonomy): Bacteria > Actinomycetota > Actinomycetes > Streptosporangiales > Streptosporangiaceae > Bog-532. The sequence goes on along the minus strand of CAWDTK010000019.1, from coordinate 49,903 downwards.
ATGCTTCTCTGGGTCCGGCAAGAAAGGGCTGCCCGGGCTGAGATTGCGGTATAAGAACTGGGTTCTCTGGAACAACTCCATGAGTAGTCACGGCAAAGCCTTATTTCGCTCTCTGTCAGCCTGACCCTACGCAGCGTGCGTCCTGGTGCTCAGAGCAGGAGGACCGGAAAATCAGAGTCCAAATGACCGGGAAATCAAAGTCCAACGTCACCCAACGTGACAGTCACCGGACGCTCGGCAGCCAATCGCCCACCCGGCCACTCTCGGCGGGGCCGGCGGCGCAGCTGGGCTCACGCCGCATCAGGCCCGTTCGGCATGGGCGGAATGTATTCGGCGTTGCGATCGGCGGTCAGGTAGATCGAGCTGGCGACCGGCCGGCGGATCCCCTCGGAGGTGCCGAGCGAGGCCGGGAACGACGGCACCGGCTGGCGGTCTGTCCATTCGGTGCTTATCTCACTGCTCATCGGGGGATTCCCCCCGGGGAGCGAAGCCGAGCCAGGCGCGGATGTCGTCGCCGTCGGCGTTCAGGGCCGGCGGGGGCAGTTCGTGGCGCGGGGGCGTCGCGGACATGCGGATCGGGTTGCGGACGGTCGGCACGTCGCCCGTCATCACCACCGGCTCCAGGCCGAGGCTCCCGGCCAGCTCGACCCCGCCGCGGACGTCGTTGATCGGCCCGCACGGGACGCCCGCCTCGGTGAGGATCCCGAACCACTCCTGGGCAGACCGGGTGGCCAGCCGCTCCAGCAGCAGCGGCCGCAGTTCCTCGCGGTTGTCGTTGCGGCGGCCGACACTGCGGAAGCGCTCGTCGCCGGCCAGCCCGGGCGCGCCGAGGGCCGCGGCGAGCTTGCCGAACTGCCGGTCGTTGCCCACCGCGATGATGAGGTCCCCGTCGCCGGTGGCCAGCGGCTCGTAGGGGAACAGGCTGGGGTGGGAGTTGCCGATCCGGTGCGGCACAACGTTCCCGGCCACGTACGCGGACGTCTGGTTGACCATCGCGGACAGCGCCGTGGACAGCAGGTTGGTCTCGATGTGCTGCCCCTCCCCGGTGACGTCGCGGTGGTGCAGCGCGGCGAGGACGCCCAGCGCCGAGTGCAGCCCGGTGAACACGTCGAAGACGGAGATCCCGGACCGGAACGGCGGGGTGCCGGGGGCGCCGGTCAGGCTCATCAGCCCGGACACCCCCTGCACCAGCACGTCGTAGCCGGGCAGCGACGCGCCCTTGCCCGCGCCGAACCCGCTGATCGAGCAGTAGATGACGCGCGGGTTGCGGCGGGCGGCAGACTCGTAGTCGAGGCCGAACCGGGCCAGGCCGCCGGGCCGGAAGTTCTGGATGAACACGTCCGCACGCGCGGACAGCGCGTGCGCCACGGCTACGTCCTGCTCGTCGGCCAGGTCGAGCGCGATCGAGCGCTTGTTGCGGTTGACCCCGAGGTAGTAGGTGCCGACATCACCGCGGCGGGGCGGCACCCACTCCCGGGTGTCGTCGCCGGCCAGGCTCTCGACCTTGATCACGTCGGCCCCGAGGTCGCCGAGCATCATGGTGGCGTAGGGGCCGGCCAGGATGCGGGAGAAGTCCGCGACCAGGATCCCGGACAGCGGGCCCTGCGCCGGCTTTCCCTGGGGGTCGGTGGGTCCCACGAGCACTCCTGCTTCCTACCGCCGGGCCCGGTCCCGCGTCCGGCCACGCACACCTCCCAGCGCGTGGCGGCTCCCCGCGACATCTCACTGCGACACAGCGCAGGCCCCGGGCCTCGTTCCCCTAGCTGCCGTCAAACGGGCAACTGTACGCTGATGCGGTGTAGCTTCTCACGGCTACCGGCCACCGGCAAGGAGAGATGGTTCATGGTCGCCGGGCTCGCGTCAGCGCGCTCGAATGCCCGCTGGGCATGCTGTACCGGACCTGACGGTGCAGCGGCCTGCCACTTCACCAGCGGGGACAGCGGGGCCATGGCGGTCAGCCGGTTCTTGGCGGGGTCGGCGGCGCTGGGCCCGGCGGCGCCGATGGGCCCGGCGCGGGTGGGGTCGTCCCCAGCGCGCCGCGCTGGCGGGTGAGGAACAACCGCTCCGCGCCGTTGGCCGCGCGTGCGATGGCCGCATCGTAGGCCGCGGCGGCGTCCACCGGGCGGCCGAGCCGGCCGAGCAGGTCCGCGCGGGTCGCGTGGAACAGGTGGTAATCGTCCAGGTCCAGCTGGTCGAGCAGGCCAAGCGCGGCGTCCGGGCCGTGCACTTCGGCGACTGCGACACAGCGGTTGAGCGCCACCACGGGCGTCGGCGCGATCGCGGCGAGCTGGTCGTAGAGCGCGAGGATCTGCCGCCAGCTGGTATCGGCGGCCGTCAGCGCGTCCGCGTGTACCGCGTTGATGGCCGCCTGCAGCTGGTAGGGCCCTGGCTGGTTTCGGCGCAGGCACGCGCGCACCAGGTCCTGGCCCGCGGCGATCATGGCCGGGTCCCATCGGCCGCGGTCCTGGTCGGCCAGCCGGATCAGGGACCCGTCGGCGGCGGTGCGGGCCGGGCGGCGCGCCTCGGTCAGCAGCAGCAGCGCCAGCAGGCCCAGCACCTCGGGCTCGTCCGGCATCAGCCCGGCCAGCAGCCGGGCCAGCCGGATGGCCTCGGCGCACAGCTCGGAGCGGACCAGCGCATCCCCCGCCGAGGCCGTGTACCCCTCGTTGAAGACCAGGTAGACGACGGCGAGCACGAACGGCAGCCGGGCGGTCAGCTCGGCGTCGCGCGGCACCCGGTACGGGATCTTCGCGTCGCGGATCTTGCGCTTGGCCCGGACCAGCCGCTGCGCGATCGTCGCCTCGGGGGTGAGAAAGGCACGCGCGATCTCCGGGGTCTGCAGCCCGGCCACGAGCCGCAGGGTGAGCGCGAGCTGCGCCTCGGCGCCCAGCGCCGGATGACAGCAGGTGAAGATGAGCCGTAGCCGGTCATCGGGCACCGGTTCCACCTCCGCTGTGCTAACTGACCCAGGGCCTTCCGGCCACGCGGGGCCGGTCTGGATGCGCAGCAGGACGGCCTGGGCCTCGCGGCCGTACCGGGACGACTCCCGGCGCAGCCGGTCCAGGGCCTTGTTCCGCGCGGTGGTGGTGATCCAGCCGCCCGGGTTGGGCGGCACGCCCGTGGCCGCCCACCGCTCGGCGGCGACGGCGAACGCCTCCTGGACCGCCTCTTCGGCGAGGTCGATATCGCCGAAGAGGCGGACCAGGGTGGCCACGGCACGCCCGGAACTTTCCCGGTAGGCGCGCTCGACAGCCGTCGTGTCCAGGGCCGGCACGGCTAGGCCTCCGGCATCTCCTGGAACGGCCGGACCTCGACGGGGGCGGCGCACGCGACGGTCGCCTTGCGGGCCCAACCGAGCGCCGCGTCCAGGTCGGCCGCTTCGATGACCCAGAAGCCGCCGAGCTGCTCCTTCGTCTCGGCGAACGGGCCGTCGGTGGTGACGACCTGACCGCCCTGGGCGCGGACCACCGTCGCCGACGACGGCGGCTGGAGGCCGCCGGCGAATACCCAGACGCCGGACGACTGGAGCTCGGTGTTGAGGGCGCCGACATTCTTGTACGCCTGCTGCATCTGCTCCTCGGAAGGCATGGGCTCTCCTTCGACACTGTGCACGGCGAGCAGGTACTGCGTCATGGTCGTTCTCCCTTCGGGCGGGCGCCTGTCTGGCGGCCTCTCATCCTCATCACGAAGGGGGATGGCCGGAATCGACACCCCCGGGAAAAGAAAATCATCATGCCGAACGGGACGTGGTGGCCCCGTTACACACCTCGACGGTAATACGGTTACGGACGGCGTATCAGCGATCAAGGAGCGGCACGGATGACCGGCAGCTTCACCGGTGAGCTATGGCAGAGCGTCACCGGCGTCTGCGAGGCCATCCTCAAGCATCCCTTCCTCGCCGGGCTGGCCGACGGCAGCCTGCCGTACGACGCGGAGGAGCGCGCTCGGCTGCACCGGAACTTCCGGACGACCAGCCGCTGCGAGTGGATGTTCTGGGACATGGGCTACCGGACGGCAGGCCGGCCCATCGCCGTGTGACCGGCTGGGGGCAACTGCCCGCCCAGGGACTCTTGCGCCCGATTCGCGGAATGCGTTAGCTAGACGTGCGGTCTGACCGGCCCGGACCCTGCCTGGCCGCCGCTGCCACCTCAGTGACTTCGGGGAGCTTAATGAGCGAGCGAATCGACGCCCGGGCGACCATCGCCGGCGCAGCCGATGATGCGGTCCACCACCACGGCGAGGTCGCTTCTGCCTGCGATGGGATCCGCGGCGCCGGCCCGCAGGCCCGGGCATGACGGCCGCAGCCGCGCAGGCCGGGGGCTCGCTTCCCGGCAGCCAGTTCCCGCTGGGCGCCACGGTCCGTGACGGCGGCACGAATTTCGCGGTAGCCTCCGGCGTCGCCGACGGGATGATGCTGTGCCTGTTCGACGAGAGCGGCGCGGAGACGCAGATTCCGCTGCGGGACCACGATGCCGGCGTCTGGCACGCCTTCATACCTGGGATAGGGGCGGGCCAGGCGTACGGGTACCGGGCCACCGGGCCCTACGATCCGGCCCGCGGACTGCGCTGCAATCCGGCGAAGCTGCTGCTGGATCCCTATGCGCGGGCGTTCAGCGGAACCCTCACGTTCGGGCCGGAGGTGTTCGGGTACCTGGCCCGCGACCCGGATGCGCCGAGCGCCGCGGACTCCGCCGCCAGCGTGCCACGAAGCCTCGTGATAGCCGACGAGGCATTCGGCTGGCGGGACGATGCCCGGCCCCGTTACCGGCTCTCCGACACGATCATTTACGAGCTGCACGTCAAGGGTTTCACCATGCGCCATCCGCAGATCCCGCCGGAGCTGCGCGGAACCTACGCCGGCCTGGGCCACGAAGCGGCCATTGCGCACCTGATCGATCTCGGCGTGACCACCGTCGAGCTGCTGCCGGTGCACGAAAGCGGCTCTGCGCCGTCCCTGGTAGCGCAGGGGCTCACGAACTACTGGGGTTACAACACGATTGGCTATTTCGCGCCCCACCAGCGCTATTCCGCGGCGGTCCGGGCGGGGCAGCGCGGCGGCCAGGTCGGCGAGTTCAAGGCAATGGTGAACGCGCTGCACGCGGCCGGGCTCGAAGTGCTGCTCGACGTCGTGTTCAGCCACACCGCCGAGGGCAATGACCTCGGCCCGACATTGTGCTACCGCGGCCTGGACAACCCCGCGTATTACCGCCTGGACGGCGACGACCCGCGCTACTACGTCGATACGACGGGCACCGGCAACGCTCTGAACGCGGGCAATCCGGTGACGCTGCAGCTGATCATGGATTCGCTGCGTTACTGGCTGACGGAGATGCACGTCGACGGCTTCCGTTTCGATCACACCAGCACGCTCGGCCGCCAGGATGACGGCTCCGCGCAAGCATCAGCGTTCTTCGATCTGGTCGCCCAGGATCCGGTGGTGTCCAGGGCCAAGCTGGTCGCCGAGCTGTCGCTGGCCGGCCAGATCGACAGCTGCGACCCTGGCCGGTTCCCGTTGCCGTGGTGCGAGTGGAACGGCACATACCGCGACACGATGCGCGATTTCTGGCGCGGTCAGCACGTCGCCCTCGGTGAGTTCGCCACCCGCTTCTGCGGGTCGCCGGATCTTTACCCGGGCTCCCGCCCCCAGCCCATAGCGTCAGTGAACCTGATTACCGTCCACGATGGCTTTACCCTGCGGGACCTTGTCTCCTACAACGACAAGCACAACGAGGCCAACGGGGAAGCGAACAATGACGGGACCAGCGATAACCGGTCCTGGAACTGCGGGGCGGAGGGCGCGACCGCTGACCCCGCCATCCTCGAGCTGAGGGCGCGCCAGTCCCGGGCGATGCTGGCCACCCTGATGCTGTCATTCGGCGTCCCGCTGCTGCTGGGCGGTGACGAGATGGGCCGGACCCAGCAAGGCAATAACAACGCATACTGCCAGGACAATGAGATCTCCTGGGTTGACTGGTCCCGGGCGGACACGCAGCTGCTGGATTTCACCAGACGGCTTGCCGCCTTCCGCACGGCACATCCGGTGTTTCGCCGCCGCCGTTTCCCCGGCGAAGCCGAAGCGTCTGAATTGCGCTGGTTCACCCCCGGCGGTACGGAAATGACGGCCGCCGGCTGGCCGGACGCGAGCGCCCTGGCCATCGCGCTCTACCTGGACGGATCCGGCGACCCCGACCGGGCCGCCGACGGCACGCCGCTACTCGATGACGACTTCCTGGTCCTGGTGAACGCCCGGCCGGAGTTCCTCGAATTCGTCCTCCCCGCCACCAGGGACCAGGCCGCGTGGCGCATCGAGCTCGACACCTACGACCCGGCGGTACCCGGCAGTACCGCAACGGCGGGACGGGAAGCCGGTGATCACATCACCGTCAGTCCCCGCTCCATCGTCGTGCTGTCCGACCGCGCCTGAACTGACCAGAACCTGCCCGCCGTCAGGAGGTGCCCGGCCGAGCCGGCTGGCCCAGCCGCCCGACATCCGCGCCAGTGCCGGCGCGGCAGGTGCGGGACCGAAAAGAGCGGAGTAGCAAGGACTTCTGGCCCTAGCCCGCAGCAGCCGGAAAGCCGGATGCTGTGCACCGGCCCTTTTAGGAGAAGTCGTTAGGAGAAGCTTGGCATCCGGTCATGGCGGAACCGATCTGATGTCAGTCCTGGACGGGGCTGACGGGGGTCCCAGGCTGCCGAAGGCCGCGACGGGGATCCGGGGACTGGACGAGGTCACCGGGGGCGGGCTGCCGCGGGGCAGGTCGACGCTGGTGACGGGAGGCACCGGATCCGGCAAGACGCTGCTGGGGTTGCAGTTCCTGGTCGCGGGCGCCCGGGAGTACGGCGAGCCGGGCGTGCTGGTCACCTTCGAGGAGTCGGCCGGCAAGGTGAGCGCCAACGTCGCCTCGCTCGGATTCGACCTCGACGGGCTGCAGCGGGACGGGCTGCTCGTGGTGCATGCCTTCCGGGTGGATCCCGCGGAAATCGTCGAGGCGGGGGAGTTCGACTTTGAGCCGCTGTTCGCCCTGCTCGACGACACCATCGAGCGCATCGGGGCCAAGCGGGTCGTGCTCGACACCATTGAGCTGCTGTTCGGCGCGTTCCCTAGCCAGGCCATCGTGCGAGCGGAGCTCAGCCGGCTGTTCCGGCGGCTCGAGGACCGCGCCGTTACCGCCATCGTGACCGGCGAGCAGGGCGACCACACGTCCACCCGGCATGGGATTGAGGAGTACGTGTCTGACTGCGTGATCGTTCTCGACCACCGGATGCGCGAGGAGGTCTCCACCCGCCGTCTCCGGGTGGTCAAGTACCGCGGGTCGGTGCACGGAACCAACGAGTACCCGTTCCTGATCTCGGGCCATGGCTTCGTCGTACTGCCGATCACGTCGGTCACCCTTGATTACGGCGCGTCCGAGGACCGGATCTCGACCGGCGTGGCCCGCCTTGATCACATGCTGGCCGGCGGCCTGTTCCGCGGATCGACCGTCCTGGTCAGCGGGGCGACCGGGACGGGTAAGAGCACGCTCGGAGCGCACCTCGTGGACGCGGCCTGCGCACGGGGTGAGCGGGCGCTGCTGGTCCTGTTCGAGGAATCACCCGACCAGGTTATCCGCAACATGCGATCGGTGGGGCTGGACCTGGGGCTCTGGGTCGAGGCCGGCTCGCTGCGCATGTGGGCGGCCCGGCCGGCCGCGTTCGGGCTGGAGACCCACCTGGCGATCCTGGCCCGGCTGATCGAGGAGTTCGCGCCGGCCGTCGCCGTCCTCGACGGGATCGCCAGCCTCACCCACGGGCCCTCCGGTCCCAACGTGACGTCGATGGTGGCCCGCCAGATCGACCTGCTCAAGGCGGCGGGGATCACCGCGATGGCGACAACGCTGGCGCACGAGGACGAGGCGAGCATGATGGGCATATCGTCGCTGGTGGACACCTGGCTGCTGCTGCGCAACGTCGAGTCGGACGGTGAGCGCAACCGGCTGCTGTACGTCCTGAAGTCGCGGGGCAGCGCCCATTCCAACCAGGTGCGGGAGTTCGTGCTCACCGATCGCGGCGTCGACCTCGTTGACGTGTACGTGGGCCCGGCGGGCGTCGTGACCGGCTCTGGCCGCCTCGTGCAGGAAGCCCAGGAGCGCGGCGCGGAACTGCGGCGGGATGAGGAGCTCATGCGTCGCAGGCGCGAACTGCGCCGGGGTATCGTGGAGGCCGAGGCCCAGCTCACCGTGCTGCAGGACGACCTGGCGGCGGAACGGGCCGAGCTCGAGCGGATCGAGGCGCGCGAACAGCGTCAGGCGGCGGACGCCGAGGAGGTCCGGTCGGTCCTGGCCGCGCAGCGCTGGGCCGATCCGGCCTCGCACGGCGAAGGAGGGCTGCGATGACCGGACCCCGCAGCGCCGATACCGGAGCCGGGGCATCGGCATCCTCCGCTGAGACCTGGGAGCTGCGGCTCTATGTGACCGGACGCTCACCAAAAAGCGTCCGCGCGATCGAGAACCTGCAGCTTGCCTGCGAGCGGTACCTGACGGAGCAGTATCACATCGAGATCGTGGACCTGCTGGAGAACCCGCGCCTGGCGGCCGACGATCAGATCCTGGCCGTGCCCACACTGGTCCGTAAGCTCCCGCCGCCCATCCGGAAGATCGTCGGCGACCTCTCCGACACCGATCGGCTCCTCGTCGGATTGCAGCTCCGGCCGCGAAAGGGCACGACCGCGTGACCGGTATCGCCGCGGATCCTCCCTGGTCGCCCACGCTCTACGTCAGCGAACCGTCGCCGTGCCAACGCTGGTCAGCGCCGTCCGGTGCCGCCGTGGCGACTCATCGGCGACCTGCCCGGCACGGGCCCGGCGCGCTTCGGTCCCGGCCTCGCCGAGGGGGAACCGCCACGAAGGGAGGCCCCAGGTGACGGACACGCCGCGTCCGGGCTACGCCGGTGATGCGGGGTGGGGTTCCCCGTGACGGCAGAGGAGGCCACGGACGCGATGCCCGGAAACCCCCGGGAGGAATTGCGCCTCGAGCTAGACGAGGCACGAAAGGCATTGCACGCCGTCCGGGCCGGCGGAGCCGACGCCCTCGTCATCGACACCGGCAGTGGTGAGGAGCTGTTCAGTGGCGCCGCCCGTGCAATGCGGGAATTGCGGCTGGAGCTCGACGAGGCACGAGAGACATTGCGCGCCATCCGGACCGGCGGATTCGACGCCCTCGTGATCGACGCCGGCCGCGGCGAGGAGGTGTTCGCGCTCGGCGGCACCGGGCGGCCGGACCGGCTGCTGGTCGAGGGCATGGCGGCTGGCGGGGCCGGCTACTTCCGTGCGGTGGCCCTCGACTTCGACGGCACCCTGGCCGATGGTCCAGTCGCGCCCGCCACGCTCGCCGCGCTCACCGAGGCGCGGGCCCGGGGGGTCCGGGTGATCCTGGTCACCGGGCGGATCATGAGCGAGCTGCGCGCCGTGTTCCCGGAGGTCGACGAGCACGTTGACGCGGTCGTCGCCGAGAACGGCGCCTTGCTGGTCACCCACGGCGGCGTCCGCCTGCTGGCCGCGCCGATCGGCGGCGCGGTGAGCGCTGCGCTGACCGGCCGCGGGGTCGCCCACCGCAGCGGGCAGGTGCTGGTCGGCGGCGCCGCCGCCGACGAGCCGGCCGCGCTGGAGGTGGTCCGCGAGCTCGGCCTGGACTGCCAGCTCATCCGCAACCGGGGCGAGCTGATGATCCTGCCGGCCGGGGTGACCAAGGGCACCGGCCTGCTCGAGGCGCTCGGCGAGCTGGGCCTGTCGCCGCACAACGCGATCGGCGTCGGCGACGCCGAGAACGACCACAGCCTGCTGGATGCCTGCGAGGTCGGGGTGGCCGTCGCCAATGCGGTCGACGCCCTCCGCGCGCACGCCGATATGGTGCTGGCGCTGCCGGACGGCGAGGGGGTGGCCGACCTGCTGCTGGGACCGCTGCTGGCCGGCCGGGTGCACCTTCACCCCCGCCGCTGGCAGGTCACGCTGGGCACCGACGACCACGGTGAGCCGGTGACGCTGCCCGGCTCGCAGCTCAACATCGCCGTCTGCGGCGGCACCGGGAAGGGCAAGTCCTACCTGGCCGGGCTGATCTGCGAACAGCTGATCCGCCTCGGCTACTCCCTGGTCGTCTTCGACCCCGAAGGCGACCATCACGGGCTCGGCACGCTACGTGACGTGATCATCACTGGGGGTCGCGAGGGCCGCCTCGCGGACCCCGCCGAGGTCGTGCGCCTGCTCCGGCACGGCCACACCAGCGTGGTCACCGACCTGTCCCACCTCGACACCGCTGCCCGCGCTGCCTACGCGGCGGACCTGGCCAGCGCAGTCGAAGCCCACCGGGCCGCAACCGGGGTGCCGCAGTGGGTGGTCGTCGACGAAGCCCACGTGCCCATCGGGCGGGACGTGAGCGCGCACCGCATGTTCGACCCCGCCGCCGCGGGCTACCTGCTCGTCACCTGGCAGCCCGCGGAGCTGTCGGCTGACGCCCTCGTCGCCCTCGACGCCGTCATCACCCTCGGCTCCGCCCGGCCCGAAAGCCGGTTCATCGACATCACCGCGGCGGTGGCCGATATGCCCCGCGCCGAGATCGCCCGCCTTCTCACCGGGCCGGGCGGCCGCGCGGTGCTGGTTTGGCGACAGCGCCCCGGCCGGGCGGTGGCGTTCACCCTCGGGCCCCGGACCACAGCCCATCTGCGCCACGCGTATAAGTACGGGCAGGCCGGCGTCGAGCCCGCCCGCCGGTTCTACTTCAAGACCGGGCCCGATACCGCCACCGGGGCTGTCGCGGCCAACCTCGACGAACTGGAAGCCGAGCTCGGCCGCTGCGACCCGGGCGTGCTGCGCCACCACTGCCCCCGCCATGAGTTCTCCGGCTGGGTGGCGGGCGTCTTCCGCGACAAGGCGCTCGCTGCCGACCTGGCCGAGCTGGAAGCCGCCCTCCCGGCCGACTGCCACGCCACGGTCGTCGAACAGGTACGCCTGGCGCTCATCGCCGCACTCCAAGTCCGGGCTAGCTAAACTTCGCCGTCCCGGATCGTGCCGCTGGCGTCGTGGCAGGAAGCACAATGCGCGCCCAGAAGGTCCGATCCGGGGAGCTTGGCCATCCAGGCTGTCCGGGCCGCGGGGCTGTCCGCACTGCGGCGTACTCCGCGGGGCTGTCCGCGCTGCGGCGTACTCCGCGGGGCTGTCCGCGCTGCGGCGTACTCAGAGCAGCCGCCGCAGGAAGGGATCCTTGGGCTCTGCCGGGCTGATCCGCACCCGCACGTCCACGCACCAGATTCCGTCCGCTCTGGCGACGATGGGGTTGAGAGCCAGCTCACTGACCTCAGGGAGATCATCGGCGAGCCTGGAGACGCGCAGCAGCGCGTCAGCGAGCGCGGCGGTGTCCACCGGCGGCGTGTCTCCGTGGCCGAACAGCAGCGGTGCAGCGCGCACCGCGCGGATCATCGCGTCGGCGTCGGCATCGGTCAGCGGGGTTAGCCGCGTCACACGGTCGTCGTGCACCTCGGTGGTCACTCCACCAGCCCCGAACACCAGCAGCGGCCCGAACACGGGCTCCTGCACCACGCCGATCATCACCTCGACGCCGCCGGCCAGCATCGGCTGGACGAGCACCCGCCGCAGGCCTGGCCCGGAGCCGGCCGCCAGCGCGCGGTACCCCTCGGCCACTTCCTGCGGGGTGCGCAGATCGAGCCGGACGCCCCCGGCGTCGGTCCGGTGCCCCAGCCCCTCGGCCTCCGCCTTGAGCACGACGCGGCCGCCGAGCTGCCCGGCGGCCGTGGCCGCTGCCTCCTCCGTGGCCGCCGCTATGGTGGCCACCACCGGGACGCTGTAGCAGGACACCAGCTCGGCTGCGCTGGCTTCCGGCAGCCAGCCGCCGGCCGGCGAGCTGGCCAGGAAACCAGTGACCAGGGCGCGCGCGTCCGCCGTGCGCAGCCCGCTCAGCTCGGGGACCGTGCCGCGCTGCCGCACGCGCCAGGCCTGATAGCGGGCCGCGTGGCCGAGCGCACGGGCCGCGCTCTCCGGGTCGGCGTAACAGGGCACTCCGGTGACGGCCGCCGCCGCCACGTCGATGACGGCCGCCGCCTGACCGGCAGTTGCCGGGTCGGCGGCTGGGGGGCCGCCCGCTGGGCCGGTGGCCGCGGGTGGGCCGGACGGCGGCTGGGCGACGGGCAGGCGCTTGAGCCGTCGCACGGACTCGGCCCGGTCGGGCAGGGCGACCGCGAGCGGCTTGCTGACGACCGCCTCGGCCACCGCGGCGCTCAGGTCGGAGAAAGCTGTGGGCACCGCCACCGCGAGCACCGCGTCGACGCGGTCGTCGGCGGCCACCTCCTGCAGGCAGGCACGGAAGGTATCGGTCGTCACCACCAGGCCGGTGTCCACCGGCCCGGTCACCACCGCAGCGGCCGGCAGCAGCTTGCGCAGCGCGCGCCGGGTGGGGGCGCCGAGCTTGACGACCTGCAGGCCGTGGTCGGCGCAGGCGTCGGCGGCCAGCGCGCATGCGCCGCCGGCATTGGACACGATCGCGACCCGGTTGCCTGCGGGCAGCGGCTGGCAGGCGAGCAGCGCAACGGTATCGACAAGCTCGCCGAGACTCCTCGTGGCGATGACACCGGCCTGGTCGAACATGGTCTCCTGGCTGATCAGCGGCGTCGCTGCCGCCGCGGTGTGCGAGGCCGCGCGGTGGCCCGCCGGGGACCGTCCGCCGACGACCGTCAGCACCGGCATCCGCTGCGCGACCCGGCGGGCCGTGCCGGCGAACTTGCGCGGGTTGCCGAAAGACTCCACGTACAGGACCGCTAGCTGAGTCACCTCATCCTGCGCCCACCAGGTCAGCATGTCAGTAGGGGACACGTCGTACTTGTCGCCGGCCGACAAGAAGGATGACACGCCGATACCCAGCCTGGACATCTGATCGAGCAGCGCGGCCGCCACGCCGCCGGACTGCACGACCAGGCCAGCCACACCGCGGGCCGGGTGGCTGGCGGCGAAGGTCGCGTCGAGGCCGATCCAGGGCACCACCACGCCGAAACATTTGGGCCCGACCAGCCGCATGCCATACCGGCGGCAGACGGCCAGCAGTTCCGCGCCCGCCGCGCCCAGGCCGGAAGTTATCACGATGAGGGCCCCGACCCCGTGGCGGCCGCATTGGGCCGCCACCTCGGGCACCGCAGACGGCGGCACTGCGATCACCGCCAGGTCCACCGGCCCGGGCAGGTCGTCAACGGAGGCCACGCAGGGCACTCCCTCGATGGTCTGGGCGTTCGGATTGACCGCATACACAGGCCCGTTGAAGCCGCCCGTCACGATGTTGCGCAGGATGGCCCGGCCGAATGTGCCGCCGCGCCGGCTCGCGCCCACCACGGCGACCGATCGTGGCCGCAGCAGTGGCCGCAGGCTCGCCACGTCCGCCCGGCTTTCCCTGCTGGCCACCGTCTCCAGGTAACTGCCCAGCCGGTAATTGTCGTCGCGGTCGGGCAGCGGGAAGGTCAGCTCGACCACGCCGGCGGATATCCGCCGCTTCGCGGGCAGGCCGACGTCCGCGAACACCCGCAGCATCGCCGAGTTCTCCGCCAGCGTCTCCGCGGTGAACGCCCGCAGGTCGCGCTGCCGCGCCAGCCCGACCAGGTGCTCGAGCAGCAGGCTGGCGACGCCGCGGCCGTGCACGTCATCAGGCACGGCGAACGCGACCTCCGCGATGCCGGGCTTCCCGGTGAGCTCGTAGGCGGCGACGCCGACCAGCCGGTCGCCCTGCCAGGCCAGCAGCGCCACATGCTCGGAATCCGGCTCGCGGCAGATCCGCCGGGCTTCCTGCTCGGCCGCGTTCGGGCTCATGCTGAAAAACCGCAGGTAAATGTTCTCCGGTGCCATGGCCGCGTGCATGGCGCGCACCGCCTCATGGTCCTGCCGCCGGGCTGGCCTGACCTCCACCGTGCTGCCATCAGTCAGCAGCGCGTACGTGGCCGCGGCCGGGGTAGTCACTGGCCCGCCTCCTTCGCCGGCGGCACAACGAGCACCGGGCACTGCGCGTACCCGCGGCGGTAACCGCGCACCATGCCGTGCACCAGGTACGTCATGGACTGCCCGCGCTCCGCAACCCCATCTCCCCATCCAACCAGGCCGAGTGATTATCCGGACAGGGGCCTAAGTCCTCACCCAAACCCCGGGCACGCCGAGCGGAAGCCGCCCGTGCCTGGAGCCACAATCGGGCGGCCAGGACGGCGCGGATGTGTGCCAGCCGGCCGAGGGCGGGACGGGACGAGGGATAACCCAGGCCGGACGAAACGTTGTATGCCGATTACGTCCCGTCTGAGGGCAGGTGTGCGGCACACGGGGCCGCTGCCCGGTGCGGTACCTGTGTCATCGGCCGGCCACGATCTCATCGAGCCGGTCCAGCAGCCCCTTCAGGGAAGCGCGGCCGACGATGTGGCTCGTGGTCCCGTCGTCCTTCTCAGCGGTAAAGCGGCTGGCCTCGGGCCCACATCAAATGACGGCGGCCCGCCAGGGACTCCCCCAGCGGGCCGCCGTCTTCGTGCTCCCGGCCGCCGTCAGCCGCCGGGCACCACCTGCAGGTGCTGTGGCCGCCTGGCCGCCGGCTGTTCGGGCGGGACGCCGTAGAGCGCGTCTTCCCAGCCCGCGTCGTAGAAGACGCCAGCATCCCTGATCGCACTGCGCCAGCGCCGACGCCAGCGCGGGCAGTCACACAGCCCGCAGTCAGTCTCGGCCCGGTAATGCTCATGCGCGGCCTTATTGTGGCCGCAAGCGCAGGTGATCACGTGCTGGTGCCGCATCAGGCTACGTTTGTCCCGGCCGACGATGCGGCGGAGCCGTTCATCGTGGGCGTGGTTGTTGCGCCAGATGATGTACGGGCGGATCATGCTGGCCTGCTCCTTGTGACTGGCGTGGCTGGTGCTGTCGAGCGCGTAATAGCGCAGCGCGATGAACTGGGCTTCGATGCGGTTAAGCAAAGAAATGGCCCGGTGTAGAGACGATCTCGACGTTGTTCGCCTTCGCCCAGGTCCCGACCCGGGCCTTGGCGGACAACTTGGGGGGAGAGTTTCCGCCCGCAGATTGGACGTGTCCCCCGCGTCGGCGGTTCCGGCCTGACCGGCATCGGACCGGCGGTCAGGTGCTCTGGGCCATGAACCCCTGAGCGAGCCATCAGCCGAGGCACGTCCCGTTGGGTTAGTCGGCCTACGCCATGGCGCGTCATGCAGTCATAGGTGGCTGGGCGCCGTGACGATTCTCGGCCCCGGTATCCCCGTATCCGGGCCGCTGAGGCAGAGCTCATCCACCGGGACCGCGAGCACGGCGCCGAGCTGGCCCGCATCGAGGCCGCCGCCGAGGCGCGCGCCACGGCACTGGGGGAAGCGCGTGCCGATCTGTGGGCAAGGGCCGAGCGCGCCGAGCGTGAACTTGACCAGGCGCGCGCTAATGTGCTGCGCGCCGAGGGGCCGAGACTGGCGCCACGGCGCCACGGCGCCAGCGTGCCGGACGCCGCGCCGGAATCCCGGGAAGTGAGCAGCGGCGGGCATGCGCGTCAGGCCGGACCAAGCTGTAAAGCGCATCGCTAGCCGACCGTCAGCAGATACGCAGCCCTGCGGGTGAACATGCGGAAGCTAGTTCGCCTCTGCTGGTCCAGAGCCAGTGCCTGCTCTCTCCAGTCGGCCGGAGTCGGTGTCTAGTTTCCAGCCCACCGGAACTGGCGCACCTCTGGGCCACCTGGCGCCGCTGAGGTGCGCGTCGCCGAGGTGTGCGCGGGAGAGGTCCGCGTCGCCGAGGTCCGCGCCGTTGAGGTCCGCGCCGGTGAGGTGCGCGCCGGTGAGGTCCGCGCCGGTGAGGTTCGCGCGGGTGAGGTCCGCGTCGAAGAGGATCGCGCCGCCGAGGATCGCGTCGCCGAGGTGCGCGCGGGTGAGGTCCGCGCCGTCGAGGATCGCGTCGCCGAGGTGCGCGCCGTTGAGGTGCGCGTCGCCGAGGTGCGCGCCGTTGAGGTGCGCGTCGCCGAGGTGCGCGCCGTTGAGGTGCGCGCCGGTGAGGTGCGCGCCGCCGAGGTGCGCGCCGGTGAGGTGCGCGCGGGTAAGGTTCGCGCGGGTGAGGTCAGCGTCGGTGAGGTGCGCGCCGCCGAGGTGCGCGTCGGTGAGGTGCGCGCGGGTGAGGTCCGCGTCGGTGAGGTTCGCGCCGCCGAGGTGCGCGCGGGTAAGGTTCGCGCGGGTGAGGTCAGCGCCGCCGAGGTTAATTCGTTCTGTGTCGCGTTTTGCATCCCGGCGCCCGACCACGGTCAGGGCGGCTTGGACGTCGGGCCGTGTCGATCGTGCCCGTTCCCGGCCGGCGGGATCTGATGGCGGCCATGGCTCGTGTGAGTGTTCGCGGATGAATGCGGCGAGAACGTCCATCACGGCCGGGTGGTCTCTGGCAGAGTCACGGGCGACGCGCTCCAGGGCATAGACGCCGCCGATCCGCACGTCGAGCTTCTCGGATCCGAGTTGCTCAATGGCCTTGGTATAGCGGTCGGTCACCTGCCCCTGCTCGGTCAGCTCGAACGTGCGCCGCGACAAGGTGAAGTTCCGCGCGGTGAAGACCAGCGCCCCGGCGGCGAACAGGCCAGCGCCAAGTGTCAGCAACCGGCCCCTCGCGGCGTCCCGTGCCGTCTGGAGTGATCCCTTGGCTGAACCGACGTCATGGTGCGCGAGCCAATCGGCCGCAGGCACGAACAGCACCCACGCGATTGCCAGCACCAGCACGACAGCGGCGATGCCGCCTACCAGCCTGCGGATTCCCTGCCAGCGTCTCAACATAGGCAAACGCTAGGCGGTGGCTGCGCCGGGACACTCGGCGGGACGATCATCAGCACGGCGCTCCCCGGTCGGCCACGGCGCCGAGCCCCGGCGGCCAGCCCGGATGATGCTCGTACCCGAGCCGGGCTCGCAGTGGGCGGAAGTGGCCGCGACCATGCTGGATGCCTGCGAGGTCGTGCTACTGCGACCGCCCGGGCGTGCCCCTCCCCAGGCCGCGCGGCGCCTGGAAACTTTGACCCGGGCACCCCCAGGACGAAAGATCCTGGTGACTCTCTAGGCGGCTAGGGCTGATCGGCGAGGGTGACGACCACGCCGACGTCGCCGTAGGGGAAGTCGCCCTTGCCGAGATGGCCGAGGGTGCTGAAGAACCTGGACATCGTCACCATGAAGCCGTACTTGGCGCGGATCTTGGCCTGGATGGCGTCGAAGTCGGTCCCGGACGTGGCCAGCTCGGCCGTTCCCTCGACCGGTGACGACCCCGCCCTGACCCGGCCGCGGGAGTCGGACGGCTGAAGGGTGATCTTCGGATCGTCGCGCAGGCGCTTGTACTTCCCGGACTTCGAGGACGTCCAGAACCCGACGCGGTCCCCGTCCAGCGGGACGATCCAGGTGGCCGTGGGCACTCCCGTGCCCGATTTGCGGAACGTTGTCGACGCAACGTATTTCTCATCGCTGATGCTCATGATGCTAATGGTAGAGATGGCGGGGTCCACCGGCCCGGATTTCGGCGCTGGGTGGCCGGCCCGCGCACATCGGCGCATGCCGCGGGCCGCCGGGCCGGTCGCTGAGCGAGGGCGTCCTACCATGGGCGGATGGACGAAGACCGTGAGCTGGATGTGGCGGTGTTCGGCGCCACTGGTTTCGCCGGCCGCCTGGTGGCCGCCTACCTCGCCGAACATGCGCCGCCCGGGACCCGGATCGGGCTCGCGGGGCGGTCCGGGGCGCGGCTCGCGGAGGTCCGCGCCGGATTGGGCGACACCGCGAAAGACTGGCCGCTGCTGGCCGCCGATTCCGCCGATCCCGCGTCACTGGCGGCGCTGGCCCGCTCGGCGCGCGTGGTGGCGACCACGGTCGGGCCGTATCGCCACCGGGGACTTCCGCTGGTGGAGGCGTGCGCGAGCGCGGGCACCGATTACGCGGACCTGTCCGGTGAGGTGCTGTTCGAGCGGCAGAGCATCGACCGGTACCACGATCTGGCCGCGGGCACGGGCGCGCGCATCGTGCATGCCTGCGGGCGACGGCCATGGGCCGCGTACTCGCCGACCGGCTCCGGTCAGCCGGGCTGACGCTGACGGCGCGGCGCCAGGACGGCTCGTGACCGCCGCTGTCCCCCGCGTTCGCAGCCGGCGGCGCAAGGGCACACCGGCCATGACGCCGCGGCCGGGTCAGGGCAGCAGGACGATCTTGCCGCGGACGTGGCCCTGCTCGAGCCGTCGGTAGGCGTCCTGCACCTGATCGAGCGGGTAGGCCGCCTCGATGGGAATCTCCAGTTCCCCGGCCGCGACCAGCCAGGCCAGTACGGCGAGCACGCCGGCGCTGGCTCCCGCAGCGCTGCCGTCGCCCTTGACCCCGTACTTCTCGACGGCCTCGCGGTTGGCGATCGTGTCGATGCGGGCGGGCTCGACGCCGAGGTCCAGCGCGATCTGCACGTAGTCCCCGCCGAACGTGTCAACGAAGGCGTCCACCTTGCTGGCGGCCTGGCGGATCCGATCGGCCACGCCGTCGGCGTAGGTCACCGGAATGATCCCGTGGCCGCGAAGCCACTCATGGTTGGCCGCACTGGCCAGGCCGAACACCGTGGCCCCGGCCCGCCGGGCCAGCTGGACCGCGATCGAGCCGACTCCCCCGGCCGCGCCCGAGACGACCACCGTGTCGCCCTCGGCCAGCGTCACCGCCCGCACCGCCGCGTACGCCGTAGCCCCGGCCACGAACAGGACATACCCGCGGCCTCCCAGGGCACGCCGGCCGGCTTGGGGGTCAGGTTTACCGCCTCGGCCAGGACGTACTGGGCGTGACTGGCCCGGTTGTTGGTAAAGCCAATCACTTCGTCGCCGGCCGAGAACCCGGTGACGCCCGGACCGGTCGCGGCGACGATCCCGGCCAGGTCACTGCCCTCGCCGGACGGGAACGTGGCCGGGAACCTCGCGTGCATCAAGCCCTCGCGGATCTTGGCCTCGCCCGGGTTGATCCCCGCCGCCTTGACCTGGACCAGCACCTGGCCGGGCCCGGGCACCGGCTGCGGCACGTCGGTCACCTTCAGGACGTCGACCCCGCCGTACTCGTCGAACCGTACTGCCTTCGGCATCGCAACTCCCTTCCGGTTGCGCCTAACCACCGGCCGCCAGCGGTTATGCCTCAGCGGCCGAGGTAGGCCAGGACGGCGAGCACGCACCGGTTGCCGTCGCCGGACGGCTGCAGGCCGGGTTTGAGGAAGATGGACGGGTGTATCTAGGTGTACACCCCACCGCGCTCAGGGCTATCTCGCGGCGCGGTCCCGGGGCGGTTATGGTTTCGGGGGCGCCGTCGTTCCCTGGAGGTCAGTCTCGTGCAGCCGATCGTGCTTGGGCCCAACATGCCGGCGATGTTCTACCGCGGCGACGGCCGCATCGACCGGCTGCGCGGGACGACCGGGCATGCGGACCGGCCCGAAGACTGGATCGCGTCGGTCACGGCACGGTTCGGCAGCGAAACCGACGGGCTGACCCGGCTGCCGGACGGCACCCCGCTGACGGAGGCGGTGGCCGGCGACCCGGCGGCGTGGCTGGGCGCAGCGCACGTCGCCCGGTACGGCACCGACACCGGCCTGCTGGTGAAGCTGCTCGACGCCGGGCAGCGGCTGCCCGTGCATGTCCACCCCAACCGGAGCTTCGCCGCCGGGCATCTGGCCAGCCCGCACGGCAAGACGGAGGCGTGGGTCGTCCTGGAGGCGGACCCGGACGCCGCGGTGTACCTGGGCTTCAGCCGCGACGTCGGGGCCGCCGAGCTGACCGGCTGGGCCCGCGACCAGGACGTCGGGGCGATGCTGGCCGTGACCAACCGGGTGCCGGTGGCGGCGGGCGACACCGTGCTGTGCCCGGCCGGGACGCCGCACGCCATCAGCGCCGGGATCCTCGTCGTCGAACTGCAGGAACCCGCCGACCTGTCGATCATGCTGGAGTGGAGCACGTTCTCCCTGCCGGAGAGCGACGCGACGCTCGGTCTCCCGCTGGAGGAGGCGCTGGCCTGCATCGACCGGCGCGCCTGCCCGCCGGAGCGGCTCAAGGAGCTGCACGGCCGGTCGCTGAACAGCGCGGTCGGCTCGCTGCTGCCGGCTGAAGCCGACCCGTTCTTCCTCGCCGAGCGGGTCGACACGCAGGTGACCCGGCACCTGTCGCAGAGCTACAGCGTGCTCGTGGTCACCGCCGGAGGCGGTCATCTGGCCACCCAGGACGGGTCATCCCTCCTGATCGGGCGGGGCAGCACCGTGGTGATCCCGCATTCGGCCGGGCCCGCGGTGCTGTCCGGCGACATCGAGGGCGTCCGCTGCCTGCCGGCCGCGTAGGGCGCCCAGGAACGGCCGCGCCGGTCAGGTTTGAGGGCAGCGGCCGGCGGCTGCGGCTCTCCAGCGCGTTCAGGCACGCGTTGGTGGCGATCCGGTGCAGCCAGGTCCGATCGAGGCCCGTTCGGCATCGAAGTCGCCGCAGGACCGCCACGCCCGCAGCATGGTTTCCGGCGCGGGGTCAATCATCTGCGACTTCATCCGCGGGAAATCCGCCCGGATCACGGTCGTCGGACAGGACGGGCTCGGGGAGAGTGCCGGCGTTGTGCTCGACCAGCCGCCACTGGCCGTGCCGCTGCCCGAGGACGGACCAGGAGCAGTTCGACAGCGGGCCCAGGATGTTCCACAGGTCCTCGGGCATGCGCAGGAACTTTGACATGCCGAGGCGGATCGCCGCGCCGTGGCTGACGACCACGGCCAGCGACCGCGCGGGAAGGCTGTCCGCGATCCGCTCCAGCGCCCCGGACACGCGGTCCGCGACCCCCGCCGCGGTCTCCCCCTCGGGCGGTGACCAGGTCAGGAACTCGGCCGGGTAGCGCGCCCGGATCTCCGGCCCGCTCAGTCCCTCCCAGACCCCGCCGTTCCGCTCGCGCAGGTCCTTCTCGAGGGTGACCGGCAGGCCGGTGATCCTGGCCAGCGGCGCCGCCGTGGTCGCGGCGCGGCTCAGGTCGGAGGAGAAGATGGCGTCGGGCTGCAGCGCGGCGAGCAGCCGGGCGGCCCGTTCGGCCTGGGCCATCCCGGTCTCGTTGAGCGGGATGTCGGTCTGGCCCTGGAAGCGGTCCTCGAAGTTCCACACCGTCTGCCCATGCCGCCACAGCACCAGGCGGGTGGCGTGCTGGGTGGCGTTGGACAATCCCCCGGCCGGCGCGGCCGGCGGCACCTGGGCGCTCAGCGGGCGCCGCCGTTCGGAGCGCCCGCGCGACCGCGCTCACGGGCTGGACTCGCCGGGCCCGCCGGGCCCGCGGTGACCGGCTCGGGAAGCCGGATGACGGGGCAGTCCTTCCAGAGGCGCTCCAGCGCGTAGAAGATCCGCTGATCCGCGTGCTGCACGTGTATGACGACGTCGATGTAGTCGAGCAGGACCCAGCGTCCGTCCCGCTCTCCCTCACGGCGGACGGGCTTGGCTCCGGCCTGGCTCAGCTTCAGCTCGATCTCATCAACGATGGAGCGGACCTGCCGGTCGCTGGCGGCCGAGCAGAGCAGGAATGCGTCGGTGATGACAAGCTGGTCGCTCACGTCGTAGGCGATGATGTCGGTGGCGAGCTTGTCGGCCGCGGCCATCGCTGCGGTCTCGATGAGCTCGACGGCCCTGGGGGTCGCGGTCACGTGTGCTGTTCGCCCTCCTTGGCAGTGCTTCCATGTCCGGGCTTCCATGTCCGGGCTTCGCTTCCATGTCCGGGCTTTTCGTGCGCGGGCTTTTCGTGTGCGGGCTTCGGCGCCCGGGGCTTTCCGTGGCCCGCTGCCGGGCTACGTATTCCTCTTACCCCTCCACGTTACGGCTTTACCCGCGCCCCGTTGAGCCCCTGACCGCCCCGGTACTGGTAGAGACGGCGTTTCGCGATGTACTGAACGACCCCGTCGGGGAGCAGGTACCAGACGGGGTCGCCCTCGGCGACGCGGACGCGGCACTCGCTGGAGGAGATGGCGAGGGCGGGGATCTCCACCAGGCTGACCTTGCCGGCCGGCAGCCCGGCCTCGCTGAGATGATGCCCGGGCCGGGTACACCCGACGAAATGGGCCAGCGCGAACATCTCCTCCACGTCGTGCCAGGACAGCATGGCGGCCAGCGCGTCGGCGCCGGTGATGAAGAAGAACTCGTCCTCGGGCGCCGCGGCCGCGCGCAGGTCGCGGAGGGTGTCGATGGTGTAGGTCGGCCCGGGCCGGTCGATGTCGACCCGGCTCACGCTGAACCGCGGGTTGGACGCGGTCGCGATCACCGTCATCAGGTAGCGGTCCTCGGCCGGCGAGACGTCGCGCCCGTCCTTCTGCCAGGGCTGGCCGGTCGGCACGAAGATGACCTCGTCCAGCTGGAAGATGTGCCCAACCTCGCTCGCGGCGACGAGGTGCCCATGATGGACCGGATCGAACGTGCCGCCCATCACCCCGATCCGCCGAGTGTCCCGGCCAGCGTTCATAACGGGATGGTATAGGCCGTGGCGGGGGACTCGCCGCCGGGCCAGGGCAACTGTTCCCCGTCGCTGGTGGGCGGCCCGGCGCTGTTACTTTCCCGGCGGCGCCGTCCCCTTGCGGACGGCGCTAACATACGAGATATGACTCCAGTGCCCGACCGAGCGCGTGTACGTCTGCCAGGAATCAGTTCCCGGGCGTACGAGCATCCCGCCGATCGTTCCGCCCTGGTGGCGATGCGCAAGCTCACCGGGTTCGACGTGCTGCTGCGCAAGCTGTCCGGGCTCTTCAACGAGCGTGCGCTGCGGCTGAACTTCCTGTCCGGCGGCGTGCGCGTCTCCGAGCTGCAGTTCCCGCAGATCAACGACATGGTCCGGGACGGGGCCTACATCCTGGACCTGCCGCAGATCCCCGAGGTGTTCGTCACCCAGAACCCTATCGTCAACGCGATGACGCTCGGCTCCGACCGGCCGTTCATCGTGCTCAACACCGGCCTGGTGGACCTGCTCGACGCGGAGGAACTCCGCACGGTGGTCGGGCACGAGCTCGGGCACGTTCTGTCCGGCCACGCCGTCTACCGGACGATGCTCTTCCACCTGATCAACCTGGCCGCCCGGATCGCCTGGATGCCGATCGGCTACCTCGGCCTGCGCGGGATCATCTGGGGCCTGGAGGAGTGGTACCGCAAGTCCGAGGTGTCCTGCGACCGGGCCGGCCTGCTGGCCAGCCAGGACGTGGACGCGGCGCGGCGGGTGCTGATGAAGCTGGCCGGCGGGGCAAGATTGTCGGAGCTGAACCCGGACGCCTTCATGGAGCAGGCGCACGACTACGACGCGGTCCCCGACGTCCGCGACGGCCTGCTGAAGATCCTCCAGCTGCAGGGCAACACGCACCCCTTCGCGGTGGTCCGCTTCGCCGAGCTGAACCGGTGGATAGCCAGCGGTGAGTACGAGCGGATCCTGGCCGGGGACTACCCGCGCCGGGAGAGCGACTCGACCGCGACGATCGGCGAGGAGATCAGGGCCGCGGCCCGTTCTTACCAGGAATCGTGGAACCGGACCGAGGACCCGCTGGTCGGCATGTTCCGCGGCGCCGCCGAGGGCGCCATGCGGGCGAGTGAGGGCCTGTTCGGCCGGTTCGGCGGCGGGTTCGGCGGCCCCCGGCGCGACAACAACGGCGACGACTGACCGACCCGGGGGTCCGTCTTCGTGGGTCACCGCCGAAGTCGGTCAGCTCAGCTACGTCCTGCCCGGGGTCCTGCTCCGGCACGATCCTCGCGGTGACCCACGACCGCTGGTTCGCCCGCTCCTTCGGCCGCTTCCTCATCTCCGGCGCGGACGGCGCGGTCTACGCGCCCGACGACCCGGTGCGGGACGAGGCCCGGGTCGCCCGCACCCGGTGACCGTCCGCCCGGGACGATGGAGCGAGGATAACCAGGTCGTCGCGGTGCACGACCTCGCGCTCGTACTCCTGACCGCGTTCCCGGGCCAGCCATCGCGTGGAGCGGCCCATCAGCCCGGGGATCTCGCTGGCGTCGTAGCTGACCAGGCCGCGCGCGACGACGTGGCCGTCGCCGTCACACAGGTCGACCGGGTTGCCCGCGTCGAACGTGCCCTCGACGCCGGTGATCCCGGCGGGCAGCAGGGACGCGCGCCGCGCCACGATGGCCTCCACGGCGCCGCCGTCCAGCCGCAGCCGGCCGCGGGCCCCGGCGGCGTGCGCGAGCCAGAGCAGCCGCGTTCTCGGCCGGCGGCCGGTGGCCGCGAAATAGGTGCCGGCCGCTCACCGGCCAGTGCGGCGGCGGCCCCGGCGGCACTGGCCACCACGGTCGGGATGCCCGCGCCGGTGGCGATCATGGCCGAGTCCACCTTGGTGGCCATCCCCCCGGTGCCGGGACCGGTCCCGTGGCTGCGGCCGATTCGGATGCCGTCCAGGTCGGCCCGGCTGCGGACCTCGGTGATCCGCCGCGCGCCGGGGCGGCGCGGGTCTTCGTCGTACAGGCCGTCCACGTCGGACAGCAGGATGAGGGCCCCGGCCCGGGTCACGTGCGCGACCAGCGCGGCCAGCCGGTCGTTGTCGCCGAACCGGATCTCGTCGGTCGCGACGGTGTTGTTCTCGTTGACGATCGGCAGCACGCCGAGGTCGAGGAGCCGGTCCAGGGTCCGCTGCGCGTTCCGGTAGTGCGCGCGGCGCATCAGGTCGTCGGCGGACAGCAGCACCTGGCCGGTGCGCATCCCGTGCCGGGCGAACGCCGCGGCGTACCGGGCGATGAGCAGTCCCTGCCCCACGCTCGCGGCCGCCTGCTGGGTGGCCAGGTCCCGCGGCCGGCTGGGCAGTCCCAGCGGGGCGATCCCGGCGGCGATCGCGCCGGAGGAGACGAGGACGAGATGAGTCCCGGCTCCGGCCCGTTCGGCTAGCGAATCAGCGAGCGCAACGATGCGGTCATCATCGATACTGCCGTCCGCCGTCGTCAGCGACGATGATCCGACCTTGACCACGATCCTGCGCGCCGCCGCGATGCCGGCGCGCGCAGGCCGGGTCATCCGGGCAGCCTGCGGTCGCTGCCGCGCGGGCCGCGGCCGGTGCCCATCGGTACCGTGGGGTCCCAGTCGAACACCACCGGGTCGTCCGGGTCGCCGATGAGGATCTCGTCGCCCGGTTCGGCGCCCGCTTCGCCAAGCGCGTCCTCCACCCCCAGCCGCGCCAGCCGGTCGGCGAGGAATCCGACGGCCTCGTCGTTGCTGAAGTCGGTCTGCCGCACCCACCGGCGCGGTTTCTCGCCCCGGATCAGGTACGCCCCCGCCGGAGTCCGGATGACCTCGAAGCCGGGCCCGGCGGCCGGCTCGGGCCGGATGACCCGGCGGGTGGGCTGCGGCGGCGGCGCGGCGGCGCGGGCGGCGGTGACCAGCCCGGCCATGGCGAAGCCGAGCTCGCGCAGCCCCTCGTGCGTCGCGGCGGAGACCTCGAAGACCTGCAGGCCCCGGGCGGTGAGGGTCGCTCTGGCCCGGCCTGGCACGCTCGCGGGCCGCGGGGACGTCGATCTTGTTCAGCGCGACCAGCCGGGGCCGGCTGGCCAGTTCCGCGCCGGTCACGTCCTGGTACGCGGCCAGCTCCGCCTCGATCACGCCGAGGTCGGCGAGGGGCTCGCGGCCGGGCTCTTCGGTGGCGCAGTCGATGACGTGCACCAGCGCCGCACAGCGCTCGATGTGCCGGAGGAACTCAAGCCCGAGGCCCTTGCCCAGGCTCGCGCCGGGAATCAGGCCGGGCACATCGGCGATGACGAACTGAACGTCCCCGGCCTCGGCGACGCCCAGGTTCGGCACCAGCGTCGTGAACGGGTAGTCGGCGATCTTCGGCCGGGCCGCGGACATCGCGGCGATCAGCGACGACTTCCCGGCGCTGGGGAAGCCGACCAGCCCCACGTCGGCGATGCTCTTCAGCTCCAGGACGAGCTCGTGCTCGTCCCCCGGCTCGCCCTTGAGCGCGAAGCCCGGGGCCTTGCGCCGCGGTGAGGCCAGCGCGGCGTTCCCGAGACCGCCCTTGCCGCCCGCGGCCGCGACGAAGCGGGTGCCGGCGCCGATCAGGTCGGCGAGCACCTCGCCGCTGGCCGTCTTGACCACGGTGCCCTCGGGCACACCGATGACCAGGTTGCTGCCCTCGGCGCCGCTGCGGTTGGAGCCTGCACCGGACCGCCCGTTGCCGCCGCGCCTTACCGGACGGCGGTGGAAGTCCAGCAGGGTGGCCATGCCGGGGTCGACCTCGAGGATGACGTCGCCGCCCCGGCCGCCGTTCCCGCCGTCGGGGCCGCCGAGCGGCTTGAACTTCTCGCGCCTGATCGACGCGCAGCCGTGGCCGCCGTTCCCGCCGGTCACCCGCAGCAGCGCCGCATCGGCGAACTCCGCCACAACGTCCCCTCCTTCCTGCCCGCCGTGCTTGTCTCGCTATAACGTGCCCGATGGCGCCATTGCTACCGCTCCGGCGGGCCAATGGCGCCTTTGGCTCGCCGACGCCAGCGGCCACCGGCCGTGACATGGCGAAGGCGGACCGGGTGGCCGGTCCGCCTTCGCATATCAGTGTCAGCTTGGGCCGTGGACTAGCCTTCGGCCGCCGGGTGCTCGCCGGACTCCGGCACGATGCTCACGGCGCGGCGGCCCCGGCGCGAGCCGAACGCCACGGTCCCGGCGACGAGCGCGAACAGGGTGTCGTCACCGCCACGGCCGACGCCGATGCCGGGGTGGAAGTGCGTACCCCGCTGGCGGACGAGGATCTCGCCCGCGTTCACGCGCTGGCCGCCGAAACGCTTGACGCCAAGCCGCTGAGCGTTGGAGTCGCGGCCGTTCCGGCTGGACGAAGCGCCCTTCTTGTGTGCCATCTCAGCTCTTCGCCTTCACAGTGTCCGCCTTATCCGGGTCCGCCTTATCCGGCGCGTCGATACCGGTGATCCGGACCTGGGTGTACTTCTGGCGATGGCCCAGACGGCGCCGGTAGCCGGTCTTGTTCCGGTAATGAATCATGTTGATCTTGGGTCCGGCGGCGTCGCCGACGATCTCCGCTGTGATCCGGTACCCACCGACCTTGACGGGATCGCTGATCACATCGCCGTCGTCGACCAGCAGGACCGCCGGCAGCGTGACACTCGAGCCGACGTCGCCCTTAAGCTTGTCGACGTTCAGGACGTCATCCACCGACACCTTTTCCTGCCGGCCGCCGCAGCGCACAATCGCGTACACCCGAGAACTCTCTCTCCCTCGTGCGTGCCCTCGCGAGTCACCCGGTTATTGCCCCGGGGACCGGTGTCGCAACGACGGGCTCGCCTGAACTTCCAACTGACGCTCCGGGGGCCCGTGGCGGGCACGTCCCATGCGCCGACAGCCAACGTTACCAGAGCTTCTACGTTACGCAGAATCTCATGGCCGGGGTCCTCATGGTCTCGGTCTCGGTCACGGTGCCGGCGCCGAGGTCGGCTCGGGCCCGGCCGCTTCTTCCGGGGCCCCGGCTTCCCCGGCCCCGGCTTCCGGCTCCTGGGCTTCCGGCTCCTGGGCTTCCGGCTCCTGGGCTTCCGGCTCCTGGGCTTCCGGCTCCTGGGCTTCCGGCTCCTGGGCTTCCGGCTCCTGGGCTTCCGGCTCCTGGGCTTCCGGCTCCTGGGCTTCCGGCTCCTGGGCTTCCGGCTCCTGGGCTTCCGGCTCCTGGGCTTCCGGCTCCTGGGCTTCCGGCTCCTGGGCTTCCGGCTCCTGGGCTTCCGGCTCCTGGGCTTCCGGCTCCTGGGCTTCCGGCTCCTGGGCTTCCGGCTCCTGGGCGGGGGGCTCCTGCGCCGGAGGCTGAGCATCTGCGGG
Organism: uncultured Actinomycetes bacterium; assembly: GCA_963805255.1. Taxonomy (GTDB): domain Bacteria; phylum Actinomycetota; class Actinomycetes; order Streptosporangiales; family Streptosporangiaceae; genus Bog-532. The sequence continues at coordinate 22,111 of CAWDTK010000019.1, read as the reverse complement.
CGGCGCGGCGCCGTTCTGGCCCACGTACGCCGCTTCCGGACCGGCGCCGGCCGCGCCGCCGCTGACGCCGGCCGGGGTGACGCTGACGTCCGCCGGGCTCTCGCTGGCGGCCGCTGCCTCATCGGCCCTGGCGGCGGCCTGGCCGGAGCGACGCCGGCTATCACCGCCGCCGCGGCCCTTGCGGCCGCCGCCGTTACCGCTGTCACCGCCGTTACCGCTGCGGCCGCTGTCACCGCCGCGGCCGTCACCGCCGCGGCTGTGGCTGTGGCTACCCGCCGAAGTGCCCTGCTGGCAGCCCTGCCCGGGCTGGCCGAGGTCAGCCAGGTCCAGCGACACGTGCACCCCGCGCCCGTTGCAGCATTCGCACGGCGCGGAGAACGCCTCCAGCAGGCCGGCCCCGACCCGCTTCCGGGTCATCTGGACCAGGCCCAGCGACGTCACCTCGGCGACCTGGTGCTTGGTGCGGTCCCGGGCCAGGCATTCCAGCAGGCGGCGCAGCACGAGCTCCCGGTTGCTCTCCAGCACCATGTCGATGAAGTCGATGACGACGATTCCGCCGACGTCCCGCAGCCGGAGCTGCCGGACAATCTCCTCGGCCGCCTCGAGGTTGTTGCGGGTGACCGTCTCCTCCAGGTTCCCGCCCTGGCCGGTGAACTTGCCGGTGTTCACGTCGATTACGGTCATCGCCTCGGTGCGGTCGATCACCAGCGAGCCGCCGCTCGGCAGCCACACCTTGCGCTCCAGGGCCTTGGCCAGCTGCTCGTCGATGCGGTACTCGCCGAAGGCATCCCGGCCGCCCGTTCCCCCCCAGCGGCTGAGCCGGTCGGCCAGGTGCGGCGCGACGTAGCGGACGTACTCGGCGACCTCGTCCCATGCGTCGTCACCGGCCACGATGAGCTGGCTGAAGTCCTCGTTGAACACGTCCCGGATGACCCTGACGGTCAGGTCCGGCTCGCCGTAGAGCAGGTCCGGCGCGCTAACCGTCTGGGCCTTGCGCTCGATGCTCTCCCACTGGGCGGCCAGCCGGGCCACGTCCCGGTCCAGCTCGTCTTCGGTCGCGCCCTCGGCGGCCGTACGGACGATAACGCCGGCGTCTTCCGGCATGACCTTCTTGAGGATCTTCTTCAGCCGGGTCCGTTCGGTGTCGGGAAGCTTGCGGCTGATGCCGGTCATCGACGCGCCCGGCACGTAGACCAGATAACGGCCGGGCAGACTCACCTGGCTGGTCAGCCGGGCGCCCTTGTGGCCCACCGGGTCCTTGGTCACCTGGACGAGGATGGGCTGCCCGGACTTCAGCGCGGATTCGATCCGCTTCGACTGCCCTTCGAGCCCGCTGGCGTCAAAGTTCACCTCGCCGGCATAGAGCACGGCGTTGCGGCCCTTGCCGATGTCGACGAACGCCGCCTCCATCGAGGGGAGCACGTTCTGCACCTTGCCGAGGTAAACGTTGCCGACGTAGGACTGGTGGCTGGTGCGGTTCACGTAGTGCTCGGCGAGGATGCCGTCTTCGAGCACGGCCATCTGGGTCCGGTCGCCGCGCTGGCGCACGACCATCGTCCGCTCGACGGCCTCGCGCCGGGCCAGGAACTCCGACTCGGTGATGACGGGGGGCCTGCGCCGGCCGGACTCGCGGCCTTCGCGCCGCCGCTGCCGCTTGGCCTCGAGCCGGGTCGATCCCTTGACCGCGCGGACGTCGTCGGCGCCGCGGCTCGCGGCTGACCGGGGTTCCCGGACGTGCACCACGGTGTCCGGCGGGTCGTCCTCGGCGCCCGCGCGCTCGGTGTCGCCCGTGGCCCCGCGACGCCGCTTCCGGCGGCGCCGGCGGCCCTGCGCACCGCCGTTCTCGTCGTCTCCCTCATCGCTGTCCTGGTCGTCCGCCTCGGCGTCGGCGGACTCGGTCTCATCGGCGCCCATTGACGGACGGGGGGCTGCGCCGCTGCGGGACCTGCCGTCCGGGCTTCCGCCGCTGCCAGCGGCGGACTCCCCGTCGCCTGCTTCGGCGCCGGAGTCATCCGCGCCGTCGCCGCCCCGGCCCCGGGTGCGGCTCCGGCCGCCCCTCCTCCGGCGGCGGCGCCCCAGCTGGGTACCGTCCTCAGCGCCGTCGTCGGCCTCATCGTCCGGCCCGGTCACGCTGGGCGCGCCCGCCGCGCCACCGGCCGCCTGGCCGGCCCACCCAAGACTTTCCGTGTCCGCCTGGTCGTCGGCGTCGCCGCCGGCCGCGGCCGCGGCACCGCCGCCACGCCGTCCGCCGTTGCCGCCTTGCCGCGCGGCCGGGGTACCACCGGCCGCGGCGGTCTTGGCCCGGCCGTTGCTGCGGCGCCGGGTGCCAGCGCGCCGGCCGCCGCTCTCGTCGTCCGCGTCCTGGTCCGGTCCCCTGCCTGAGACCGGGCCGGGTGCGGCCTGGCCCGGCGGGGAAGCCGGGTCCGGCGATGTGGCCGCCGGAGGCTGGAAAAGGACCTGCGGCGGCTGGAAGGAAACAGCCGGCGCGGGCGCACCGGGCACCGCGGACCCAGACACACCGGGCCCAGACGCACCGGGCCCGGATGTACCGGGCGACGTGCGCGCGCTGGGCGCCTGACGTTCCGGTATCACCGGATCCGGCGGGCCGACCGGGCGGCTTGAGACACCACCGCGGCCAGTCCCGGCGCTTACCGCGCCACTGGCTGATCCACCTGCCCCATCATTAAATTCTCTGTCGTTCGGCTCGTTCTCGAGCATCCGGGCAATCTCCCGTCAAGCTCCCGGGCGCGCGGATCCGTGAGGGGTCCTGCGCGCCGCGCGGGAACACATCGTTTCCACATCCCTGGACGGAGCCGGCCACAACAGCGGCTACGGCGCCCAGGTTCGTTACCTGTCTCAGTTCTGCACGAGGCCGCGAAGACTGTCCCGCGTGCCGCACAGCCGCAGAGCGGCAGAGCGGCCGCCTCGCGGAAAAGCAGACCAGCGTGCCATGCAGCACGGGTCCGCATCCCATGGGGCGCACCGGCGCCCTCATGGCACGTCCATCTGTTCTGGCGCCGGCCGTGGCGCCTCGTGGTGCGGCACCCCCGGCGCCTCGTGGTACGGCGCCCGGGTCTGCGATACCTGAGCCTGGGGCGCCTGTGCTGGCGCACCAGCGTGTCCCGCCATCGCAGGCGGCTGCGCCGGTCCCACCAAGCCGTCGTCTCCGAGCACGCCCTGGGCCAACCTTGTCACGGCCGGCGGCGAGGCAGGCGCCAGGCCGGCGATCTGCCGCAGCGCGGCCAGGACGTCCTCGGGCCGCACGGCAGGCTCCGTGTGCCGAACAACCATTCGGATTATCGCACCAGCAGATGAGCGGTCATCGGAGGCGCGCGGGCCAACGTCCATCGTCAGCACGGCACCGCGCGCGTCCAGGCGGCGGACACCCTTGTTCGTCAGCCGTTCCACCTGCGCGTCGGCGGCCGCCAGGAACTCCCGGGACGCCGCCCCAGCGGCCTCCGGTGCGATCCCGGGCAGTTCCACCAGCCACTCCGACACCATCAGGCGGCCGTTCAGCGCACCGCCGGAATCCTCCCTGACTTCGATAACGTCTATCCCGTCCGGCAGCGCCGTGTCCAGTGCCGAATGGAGCCGTACCGGGTCCTGCATCATGGTCAGCGCGAGGGTCAGGTACTCGGCCTCGCTCGCTACCCCGGTCTGCGTCCCGCTGGCGTAGGAGATCTTGGGGTGCGGGTTGAACCCGGCCGACCGCGCCATCGGGATCCCCGCCTGGCGCACTGCCCGCTCGAAGGCGCGGCCCACGTCGCGATGGCTGGCGAAGCGCATCCGGCCCCGCTTGGCGTAGGTGACCAGGAGGTGCTGCACCGCGGGCGCGGGCGGCTGGCCACCGGGTACGCGACGTGCTCCGGACGGCGGGCGCGCTCCGGACGCGGGACGCCCCCCGGGCGCGGAACTCCCCCCGGGCGCGGAACTCCCCCCGGGCGCGGAACTCCCCCCGGACGCGGAACTCCCCCCGGACGCGGAACTCCCCCCGGACGCGGAACGGACTCCGGACGCGGAACGGACTCCGGGCGCGGCCATGTCAGCTCACGCTCAGCACCGGGAGCAGCCGGGTACCGGCCGGCAGGCGCTCGCCGGTCGGGCCGGTCTGGATCTCAGTTCCCATCGAGGGGCACACGCCGCAGTCGTAGCAGGGGGTCCACCGGCAGTCCTCGACCTCGGCCGCCCCGCTGAGCGCATCCTGCCAGTCCTGCCACAGCCAGTCGTGGTCGAGGCCAGCGTCGAGGTGATCCCAGGGCAGCACCTCGTCGCGGTCCCGTTCGCGGGTGGTGTACCAGGCCAGGTCGACCGGCTCGCCCTCCAGGGCCCTGTCCGCGCACGCGGCCCACCGGGGATAAGAGAAGTACTCGCTCCACCCGTCGAAGCGCGCGCCGTCCTGCCACGCCGCCAGGATGACCCGGCCGACCCGGCGGTCCCCGCGGGACAGCAGCCCCTCGATCACCGACGGCTCACCGTCGTGGTAGCGGTAACCGATCGCGCGGCCGTAGGCCGGGCCGGAACGCAGCGCGGCACCGAGCTGGCGCAGCCGCGCGTCGACGACCTCGTGGTCGCACTGGGCGGCCCACTGGAACGGCGTGTGCGGCTTGGGCACGAACCCGCCGATGGATACCGTGCAGCGGATGTCCCGGCGCCCAGTCGCCTCGCGGCCCGCCTGGATCACCTTGCGGGCCAGGGCTGCGATGGCGAGCACGTCCTCGTCGGTCTCGGTCGGCAGGCCGCACATGAAGTACAGCTTCACCTGCCGCCAGCCGCCCGAGTACGCGGTGGTCACGGTCCTGATCAGGTCTTCCTCGGTGACCATCTTGTTGATCACCTTGCGCATCCGCTCCGAGCCGCCCTCGGGCGCGAAGGTCAGGCCGGACCGGCGGCCGCCCCGGCTGAGCTCGCCGGCGAGCGTCACGTTGAACGCGTCCACCCGGGTGGACGGGAGCGACAGGCCGGTGTTGGTGCCCTCGTAGGCGTCGGCGAGGTCCTTGGCGATCTCGTTGATCTCGCTGTGGTCGGCGCTGGACAGCGAGAGCAGGCCGACCTCCTGGAAGCCGGTCGCGGCCACCCCCTTCTCGACCATGGCACCGATCGTGGTGATGCTCCGCTCCCGCACCGGCCTGGTGATCATCCCCGCCTGGCAGAACCGGCAGCCCCGGGTGCAGCCGCGGAAGATCTCCACGCTGTACCGCTCGTGCACGGTCTCGGCGACCGGAACGATCGGCTTGGCCGGGTACTGCCAGTTGTCGAGGTCCATCACGGTGTGCTTGGCCACGACCGGCGGGACGCCGCGCCGGTTGGGCGCGACCCGGGCGATCCGCCCGTCCGCGAGGTAGTCCACGTCGTAGAAGCGCGGGACGTAAAGATGGCATTCGGCAGCCAGCGTCGCCAGCAGGCCGTCCCGGCCGCCGGGGCGGCCCGCGCGCTTCCAGTCCCGGATCTTCCCGGTCATGGCCAGCACGGCCTCTTCGCCGTCACCGAGCACCGCACCGTCCAGGAAGCCGGCGATCGGCTCGGGATTGAAGGCGGCGTGCCCGCCGGCGATGACGAGCGGGTACCAGGTGCCGTCCGCGGGGTCCCGGTCCTCGCTGTGCAGCGGAATCCCGGCCAGGTCCAGCGCGGTGAGCAGGTTCGTGTAGCCAAGCTCGGTGGAAAAGCTCACCCCGAGCACGTCGAACGCGCCCACCGGCCGGTGGGCGTCCACGGTGAACTGGGGCAGGCCGTGCTCGCGCATGAGGGCTTCGAGGTCCGGCCAGACGCTGTAGGTGCGTTCGGCCAGGACACTGTCCTGCTCGTTGAGGATCTCGTAGAGGATCTGCACGCCCTGGTTGGGCAGGCCCACCTCGTAGGCGTCCGGGTAGAGCAGCGCCCAGCGCACGTCGGTGGTGTCCCAGTCCTTGACCACCGAGTTCACCTCGCCGCCGGCATAGGCGATCGGCTTCCGGACGCGCGGGAGCAGTGGCTCGAGGCGCTGGTAAACCGACTCTACTGGCATTGGACCAGCCTACCTATCGTGCACAACCGTTCCGTCGCAAATCGCACGGGCCAAAAGCAAAACCCGGCCTTTCCGGCCCCCGAACGCGTTAGCACTGACACTTACGCACAGCACCGGGCCCGTCACGGATATTCCCCTCCGCCGAAGACCAGGCGCTTGCGGTGGATGGACAGCAGGAGGCCGATGGCGATCATGTCAGCGAAGATGGCGGAGCCGCCGTAGGAGATGAACGGCAGCGGGAGGCCGGTGATGGGCATGATGCCGACGGTCATGCCGATGTTGACGAACGACTGGAACACGAACCAGATCGCGATGCCGGCGGCCACCAGCATGCCGAACTGGTCGTCCGCGCGGGTGGCGATGCGGAGCGCGCGCAGGACCACCACGCCGAGCAGGGCGACGATCACGACGGCCCCGACGAAGCCGAGTTCCTGGCCGGCCACGGTGAAGATGAAGTCCGTGCTCTGCGCCGGGACGTAGCTGCCGGACACCGACTGGCCGTGGAACAGGCCCTGGCCGAACATGCCGCCGGACCCGATCGCGATCTTGGCCTGGATCTCGTTGTAGCCGGAACCCGCCGCGTTCGACGATGGGTGCAGGAAACTGGTCAGGCGGGTGAGCTGGTACCCCTTGAGCAGGTGCAGGCTGAGCACGGCGGTCACGCCGATGGCCGCGGCCGCGGCCAGGCCGATGACCCAGCGCAGCCGGACGCCGGACAGCAGGATGAGCCCGGCCAGCACCACCACCAGGACCATCGCGATGCCCAGCGCCGGCTCGATGATCACGAGCCCGACGAGCGGCAGCCCGCACGCGATCACGATGCCCACGTCCCGCAGCCGGGGATCCGGCCGCCCGGCGTCGGGGTTGCGGGACCCCTCGCGCAGCTCGCTGAACAGCATCGCGGTCAACAGGATGAGCGCGATCTTGGCGTATTCGGACGGCTCGATCTGGAAGCCGCCGGGCAGGTCGATCCAGCCCTTGGCGCCGTTGACGGTGGAGCCGAGCGGGGTGACGACCACCAGCAGCGCGAAGACGGCCACGCCGTAGATGGCCGGCGCGTAGACCCGGAGCTGCCGGTAGTCGACGAGGCTGACCCCGGCCATGAGGACGATTCCGAGCACGACGTAGACGGCCTGCTTGTCGAGGTACGTCCGGGGGCTGGCGCCCTCGGCCGCCAGCGTCGGCTCGGTCGCCGACCAGACGAGCAGTGCCCCGAGGACGCACAGCGCGAGGACCGCGGCGATGAGCGCCCAGTCCAGGTGGCGCAGGACGGAATTCCGTGACCTGACGCGGGTCAGTACGGACCGCGGCCGGGCCCGGAACGCGCCGGCCGGCATGCCCCGCCCGCCGCCGTAGCCGCGTGGCGCGACCCCTACCCGGCCGAGGTCCGGGCGTCCCGCGCTCATCCCGTGTATCCCTTCGGGGCGATGATCTGCCCGGTGGCGGAGATCTGCGGCACCGACGGGGGCACCTGGCCGCCGGGCACCGCGGCCTTGTGCCCCTCGAGGCCGTAGATGCCGTCCCAGATCTGGCGAACGGCCGGCGCGGAGGCATCCGCGCCGTAGCCCGAGTCGGGGATCATGACGACCACCACGTACTTAGGGTTGCTGCACGGCGCGAACGAGGCGAACACCGAGGTGGCGACCTTCCCCATGACCTGAGCGGTGCCGGTCTTGCCGGCCACGCAGACCTGGTGCAGCGGGAAGCCGGAGAACGCGCCGGCCGCGGTGCCCTGCGTCACCACGCCCGCCAGCGCGTTCCTGATGTACGCGAGCGTGTTGCCCGAGACGGGCAGGCGGCCGGCGACGGGCGGCGTGATCTGCTGTGCTTTCTGGCTGGACGGGCTGACCAGCGCCTCGCCGATGCGCGGCTGGTACAGGGTGCCGCCGTCGGCCAGGGCCACGTAGCCGTTGGCGAGCTGAAGCGGAGTCACGAGGTCATAACCCTGGCCGATCGCGGCGATCGCGGCCTGGCCCGGTTCCCACACGTTGCCGTCCCGGCAATCCTGGTACTCGATCTGCTGGACGTAGCTGCCGTCGGCCTTGCCGTTCTTGCACCAGTCCTGGCCGGTGTAGGCGTTGTCTTTCCAGTAGTAGTACAGCCATTGCCGGGTCGGCACGGTGCCGCTGGACTCGCCCGGCAGGTCGATGCCGGTGGGCTTGCCGAAGCCCCAGTCCAGCGCCATCTGCTGCATCTTCTGGACCGGTGCCTTCGGGCTGGTCACGACGTTGGCGCTGCGATTGTCGTGCTGCCACATCTGGTAGCCGAGGTTGTAATACACCGTGTCGCAGGACTGGATGAGCGCTTCGGAGAACGACATCGCCCCGAGGCCCGGCTCGCCGTCGTTCATGTAGCTGTGCCCGCCGATGCTGATCGACGCCGGACAGTCGTAGGAGCCGTCCAGAGGGTAGCCGTTCGCGACCGCGGCGGCGGTGGAGGTCACCTTCCAGGTGGAGCCGGGCGCGTACTGGCCCTGGGTGACCCAGTTGATGGCCGGGGCGCCGTCCTGCGCGCCGAACAGCGCGCTGAACTGCGCCCGGGAGATGCCGTTGGTCCACACGCTCGGGTTGTAGTCCGGGTAGCTGGCCATGGCCACGACCCGCCCGGTGGTGGTCATGACCACGGCCGCGCCCTGGTTGGCGTCGTTGCCGGCGGCCTGCGCCTTGCTGATGGCCGTGTTCAGCGCCTGCTGGGCGTCGGCCTGGATGGCGGAGTTGATGCTGGTGACGAGGTCGTCGCCGGACTGGGCCGGCGCGCCGCCCGCCGTTCCGGTGACGTCCCCGGCCGCGTTCACCGAGACCGTGTTGGTGCCCGTTTTGCCGGTGAGCTGGCTGTTGTACTGCTGCTCCAGCCCGCTCTGCCCAACCAGGTCCGCGGTGGAGTAGCCGACCGCCGACGGCAGGTGGTCCGCCTTCAGCTCCTGGGTGGTGGCGGGCTGCAGGTACCCCAGCACCTGAGCCGGGTCGGCGCCGCCGGGTGACGGGTATTCGATCACCCCCTGGCTCTGCGCCGTCACGCCGGGGAACTGGTTCTGCTCCTCCATGATCTGCAGCGCCACCTGGGCGCTCACGCCCTGGTCCACCGGGATCGGCTGATACGGGGAACCGGCCCAGCACGGCTGGGCCACCGAGCGGCTGCACAGCCGGACCTTTTCCTGCAGCAGCTGGTACGGCATGTTCAGCATGGGCGCCAGGCGGCGCAGCACGGCGGCGCCGCCGTCGGGGCGCTGGGACAGCGTCATCATGTCGACGGAGACCACCAGCGCGGCGCGGTTGGTCACCAGGGCGCGGCCCACGTCGTCGAGGATCTGGCCGCGCACGGCCGGCACGACGATGTTCCGCGTCTGGTTCGCCGACGCCAGCTTCACGTAGCTGGTGCCGTCCATCACCTGGATGTACCAGAGCCGGCCGCCGAGCGTAATCAGCAGCGAGCCCACCACCACGTACAGCACCACCATGCGCCGCCGGGACGCCGAAATCACCGATAACCTCCCGTTCCCCTGCCCAGAAACCGCCGCACCCGGGCGCGCACCGAGCCACGGCGCGTGCGCAGCCGCGGGGCCGGGCGGCGGCTGAACGAGCCACGCCCGGACGAACCCCGCCCAGGCGAGCTGCCACCGGACGGCCCCCGCCCGGACGACATGCCGCCGAACGAACCCCAGCGGCGGGAACCCCGCCGGAACGCGCCCCGCCCGGTCGAGCTGCCACCAGACGCCCCCCGCCCGGACCAGCTGCCACCGGACGAACCCCGCCCGGACGACGTGCCGCCGAGCGAACCCCGGCGGGGGGAACCCCGCCGGAACGCGCCCCGCCCGGGCGAGCTGCCACCAGACGCCCCCCGCCCGGACGACATGCCGCCGAACGAGCCCCGGCGGGGGGAACCCCGCCGGAACGCGCCCCGCCCGGGCAGGCTCGGGACGGACAGGCCCCGTCCGGACCGGCCCCGCCCGAACAGGGTCCGGACGGACAGGCCACGGCCGAACGAACCCGGCCGGGGCGAGACGCCGCCACCGGACGAACCCCGGCCGATCGACGGGCGCCTGCCCAGCGCACGCCGGCCCCCGAACGCGCCGCGCCGCGGCGTGGTCCGGCTGGGCGCGCCGCCGGTGCCGATCGTGCCGGTGACACTGCGCCCGCGGAAGCGTGGCACGGCGGCCCGGGCCGTCATGCCCGTCCCCCGCCCGGCCAGGGCGTCCCGCCGCCCCGGGGTAAAGCGCATTCTCGGGGCCTTCGAGCCGGTGACCCGGGTAGCGGCCGACCCGCCGGGCCCGCCGGCCTTGCCGCCGGTGGCCGGGCGGCCAACGGCGCCGCCCGGCCCGCCGAAGCGCAGCCGGGGTTCACCCCGCCCGCCCGGACGCCGCAGCACGCCCGGGTGGGCGGTACTGGCCGTCCGGGGCGCGGCCAAGATCCAGGCCTCGCTGCCGCGGCGGTCACCGAGGTTCAGCCGGGGCGTGCCCGACGCGCTCGCCTGACGGACGGCTCCGCCGGCGAGCCCGGGCAAGCCGGCCGCGCCGCCCGCCCAGCTCGCGGACGCGGTTGCGGCCGCCGCGCTTTCCCCGGCGCCGGATCGTCCGGCCCAGCCGTTGAGCCGGACCACGGCGTACAGCACGAATGGGCTCAGAATCACGTCGTAGATCAGCGACGGCGGAAGCACGTGCCGCACGGCCGCCCAGGTCACCTCGGGATCGCTGAGCATCACGCCGAGTGCGGCGTGCAGAGCCGCGCCGGCCGCGGCGGCCGTGGCCGAGATGCCCACGTACAGGCCGGGCGACGCCTCGCCCAGCCCCCCCGCCAGTCGGCCACAGCCGTACCCGACCAGGCAGAACACCAGCGCGTACTGGCCGATCGTGTGGCTGGCGGGCGGCGCGACGTCCAGCGCCAGCCCGGCCAGGAAGCCGGTCAGCAGGCCCGGCAGCGCGCCGCCGGTGAGCGCGAGCGCGACCACGGCGAGCAGGACCAGGTCCGGCCCGGCCCCGCCGGGCAGGGCGAGCCGGTTGACGATGGTGAGCTGGGCGAGCAGTGCCACCGCGACGACCGCACAGGAGATCAGGAGCCGGCGCACGTCACCCGCCCGGGACGGTCGGGGACGTGGGGCCGGGGCCGGAATGCGTGGCGGAGACCGACGGGGTGGCGCCGGACGCGCCGGGCGTGACCGTCACCGTGACGGTGGGCACGGGCTTGGGACCGGGCGGCAGCACCGAGTCCCGCGGGTTCTGGGCGGGACCGGCGATCACGACCCCGACGACGCCGAGCGAGGTGAAGTTCACGAACGGCTTGACCAGCGCGGTCTGGGTGAGCGACCCGGCGTTGCCCTGCACCTTCGTGACCTGCCCGATCGGCACGCCCGGCACGAACGGCCGGTCCTGCACGGAGCCGAAGGTGACCAGGCTCTGCCCGGCCTGCAGCACCGCGTTCGCGTCGAACAGCCGGAGGCTGAGCAGGTAGGGGCCGGACAGCGACTTCCCGCTGCCGGTTACCGAGCCGATCTGGTTGCTGCCCGCCATCCGCGCCCCCACGACCGAGGACGCATCCGTGGCCAGCAGCACCGTCGAGGTGTCCGTACTGACCTGGGTCACGGTCCCGACCAGGCCGTCACCGTTGAGGACCGTCTCCTGCGCGTGCACGCCGTCCCGGCTGCCCACGTCGAGCGTGACCGAGTTCGCGTAGTCCTCCCCCGCCGCGATGACGCTGGCGGCGACGATCCGGTAACCGCCGCGCCCGGCCAGCTGCAGCAGCGACGGCAGCTGCGCCTGATCGGCCTTGGTGAGCTGCACCGCACTCAGCTCGGCACGCAGCCGGGCGTTGGCCTCCTGCAGTGCGGCGATCTTGCTGTCCGCCGAGGGGCCGCCGGCGACCCAGTTGAAGAGAGACGAGACCGGGCTGGTGACGTCACTGGTCACACGCTCCACGGGGCCGAAGATGCCGGCCCCCACGCCACGCACCGGTGACGAGCCGCCGTCGCGGAAGTCCACCGTGATGAGCGCCACGGCGGCGATCAGCGCAGCACCGAGGACCAAGCGTCCTCGCCGGGTGTCGTGCAATGCGGCTCCTCGTGGGCACCGCTGCCGCGGCGGCCCATTGAATCAGCGGCGGGTCTCGGGCACAAGGACCTGGCGCAGCGTGTCGAAATCCTCGACGCACTTGCCGGTTCCGAGCACCACCGAATCCAGCGGGTTGTCGGCCACATGGACGGGCATCCCCGTCTCCTCGCGGATCCTCTGCTCGAGCCCGCGCAGCAGCGCCCCGCCGCCGGTCAGGGCGATGCCCCGGTCCATCACGTCACCGGCGAGCTCAGGCGGGCACTTGTCCAGCGTCGTCTTCACCGCGTCGATGACCAGGTTAAGCGGTTCCTCGATGGCCCGCCGGACCTCGGAGGCGGAAATCACGATCGTCTTCGGCAGGCCGCTGACCAGGTCCCGGCCGCGGATCTCCGCGTGCGGCTCTTCGGCGCTCGGGAACGCCGACCCGAGCGCCATCTTGATCTCCTCGGCCGTGCGCTCGCCGAGCATCAGCGAGTACTCCTTCTTGCCAAAGCTGATGATCGCGTCGTCCAGTTCGTCCCCGCCGATGCGGATGGATTGTGAGGTGACGATGCCGCCGAGGGAGATCACGGCGACCTCGGTCGTCCCGCCGCCGATGTCCACCACCATGTTTCCGGTCGGCTCATTGACCGGCAGCCCGGCGCCGATGGCCGCCGCCATCGGCTCCTCGATGATGTAGACACGGCGCGCGCCCGCCTGGTGACCGGCCTCCTTGACCGCGCTCTGCTCCACCCCGGTGATGCCGCTGGGGACGGCCACGACGATCCGCGGCTTGGCCAGGTGGCTCCGCCGGTGCACCTTCTGGATGAAGTAACGCAGCATCCGCTCGGTCACGTCGAAGTCGGCGATCACGCCGTCCTTGAGCGGCCGGACGGCCACGATGTTGCCCGGCGTCCGGCCGATCATCCGTTTCGCCTCGATGCCGACCGCGACGATCTGGCCGTTGTTGGTATTGAGCGCCACCACCGAGGGCTCGTTGAGCACGATTCCGCGCCCGCGCACGTACACGAGCGTGTTAGCGGTGCCCAGGTCGACCGCCATGTCGCGGCCGAGGAGCGCCATCGCATTACTCATGGGGGACGGTAACCTTCCCGATCGGGCGCTTCGGAGCCTCGTGGGCCGGGTGAAGCATTGTGCAGAAATTCCTGAAGTCCGCCGCCTTGGCCGCGTGCTTTATGTGTTTGCCTCAGCAGCGACGATTAAGCAAGCTCAGGGAAAAAGATCTTGATTTCACGCTGGGCCGATTCCGCTGAGTCGGACCCGTGCACAACGTTCGCACCTATCTCCAACGCATGGTCCCCGCGGATGGTGCCCGGGGCGGCCTGCACCGGATCGGTGGCGCCGGCCAGCGCGCGGAACGCCTCCACGGCCCGGGGGCCCTCCGCCACCAGGGCCACCAGCGGCCCGGACGTGATGAAATCGACCAGCGGGTCGAAGAAGGGCTTGCTGAGGTGCTCGGCGTAGTGGGTGTTCGCCGTCTCCCAGTCCAGCGTCCGCAGCTCCAGCGCGATGACGTTCAGGCCCTTTCGCTCAATCTGGGAAATAACCGCGCCAATCAGCCCGCGGCGGACACCATCGGGCTTGATGAGGACAAGAGTACGTTCCGGCAAGGACGCTCCTTCTCGCAGGGCAACTGGCTAGTTGTCGCGAGCAGATCAGGAATATGACCCGCGGCAACGAAGCTTACCCGCGCCTGCGGCTCACGGCACCGGCGCGGCACGCCCGGCCGGCGATAAATATGACCGCCAGCACGGTCACGGCGGAGCCGGCGCCGGCCAGTCCCCGCCGGCCAGCGCCCCCGGCGAGGGCACCGCGGCGGCCGGCGGCACGGCGGCCAGCCGTATCACCATCCGCACCTGCACAGATCCGGCCACCAGGTCACCAGGCCGGTGACCGCCGATCAGCGGGAAGCAGAGCCGCCGCCGGCCAGCTTGCCGGCGGACGCCACGACGGCCTCTTATCACTAGAAGCTCATCTATAATTACTCAGGGTGACAATTGTTAGACTAACCTGTGCCGGGCGGCTCCAGCCGGTTCGCCATCCAGATTCCGGTGAACCAGAAGGCGGCGAAGATGACGCCGAGAACATAGAGGGCGGGAACCTTGACCCCGGCCACGATGATCAGGATCTGCAGCACGGTGCCGGCGATCAGGGCCCACCGGCGCCGGCCGACCAGGCCCGCGAGCACCACGGCGGCGAGCGCCAGCCCGCCACCCACGCCGCCGGCCACGCCGTGCCCGAGGTGCTCGATCGTGATCGCGACCGGCACGGCCAGGACCAGTACGATGGCCTCGAACACCAGCACCGAGGCGCATAGCCGGCGCAGGATCGGGCGGTGGCGCCTGCCGCCGCGGCCCGTCCCGGGGCCGGCGTCCGCCGGGCCGGCGTTTTCGGAGGCGGGCCTGGTCACGAAAGATCGGCCGCTGTGAACGAGTGCCGGCCGGTTCCGGCGTCTGGTTTCCGCGCATCGCCGGTGCCGGCGCCGGGGCGCAGCAACTGCCGGGCGTCGCCCGCCGTGATCACCGAGCCGGTGATGAGCACACCCCCACCGCCGGGCAGGTCCGTCTCGGGCCCCTCGTCGGCCAGGGTCACCGCCGTCTCGATGGCGTCGTCCATCCGGGCGGAGACCTGGACGCGGTCGGCGCCGAAGACGTCGCGTGCCAGTTCGGCCAGTTCCCCGGGGGGCATCGAGCGGTCCGCGGAGTTGCGCGTCACCACGAGGCCGGACAGGACGGGCTCGAGCTCGTCGAGCATCCCGGCCACGTCCTTGTCCGCGCTGACCGCCAGCACGCCGACGAGCCGGCTGAAGCTGAACGCCTCGGTCACCGCGGCCACACTGGCCGCCATGCCGGCTGGATTGTGCGCCGCGTCGGCGATCACCGTGGGACTGCGCCGCAGGACCTCCAGCCGCCCGGGTGACCGCAGGCCGGCGAACGCCTGCCGGACGAGCTCGGGGTCGAGGGGGGCACGCCCGCAGGGGACGCCGGGCCCGTCCTCCGCGACGCCGGCGAACCCCTCCACCGCGGCCAGCGCGCAGGCGGCGTTTCCCGCCTGGAACAGGCCGAACAGGGGCAGGAACACGTCCGGATAGGTGCCGTTCAGGCCGCGCAGGATGAGCTGCTGGCCGCCGAGCGCGATGTCCCGTTCCAGGACGCCGAACTCGATGCCCTCGCGGGCCACGGTCGCGCCGGCCTCCGACACCCGGCGCAGCAGGACCCCGGCCGCGGGCAGCGACTGCTGGGCCAGCACCGCGAGCGCACCCGGCTTGATGATCCCCGCCTTTTCCGCGGCGATCTCCTCCACCGTGTCGCCCAGGTAGCGGGTGTGGTCGATGGCGACCGGGCCGACCACGGCGACCACGCCGTCCGCGACGTTGGTGGCGTCCCAGGTACCGCCGAGCCCGACCTCGACGATCGCGACGTCGACCGGGGCGTCGGCGAAGGCGGCAAAGGCCATGCCGGTCAGCACCTCGAAAAAGGACAGCGGCACCCCGTGGCGCTCGTCGGTCAGCGATACGTACGGGAGAACCTCCTGGTAGAGGGTGACGAACCGGTCCGGGTCCATCGGTTCGCCGTCGATGCAGATGCGCTCGCGCATCGAGATCAGGTGCGGGCTGGTGAAACGGCCGGTCCGCAGGCCGCGCTCGCGCAGCAGCGCGTCGATCATGCGCGCGGTGGAAGTTTTGCCGTTGGTGCCGGTGATGTGGATGACGGGGAAGGCGCGGTGCGGATCGCCGAGCAGGCTGACCAGGGTGGCGATCCGGTCGAGCGTCGGCTCGATCGACGATTCGGGGCGGCGGCTGACGATCTCACGTTCGACCTCGCGCAGCACAGCGTCGTCGGTCACGGCAGACTCGGGCACGTCGCGGTGGTCACCCGTCCAGGCTACTGGGGACCGGCGGCGGCCGGGCCCGGCCCCCGCGGCGCCGGAACCCGGGCGGCGGCCAGCTCGGCCGTGTTGACGCGGATCCGGTTCCGGCCCGCGTTCTTGGCCACATAGAGGGCCGCGTCCGCCGCGGCGAGCAGGTCGTCCAGATCCTGCCGCGAGCTGGCCAGCTCGGCCACGCCGACGGAGACGGTGATGCTGACCAGGATGCTCTCATCCCGCCCGTCGCTGACGGCGATCGGCGCGTCGGCGATGTGCCCGCGCAGCCGCTCGGCCACCCGCACGGCCTCGGACCCGGCGGTGCGCGGCAGCAGGATCGCGAATTCCTCGCCGCCGAACCGCCCGATCAGGTCGCCCTCGCGCAGCTGGGCCTTGAACCGGTCGGCGACGACCCGCAGCACCCGGTCGCCGGCCAGGTGGCCGTAGGTGTCGTTGACCGCCTTGAAATGGTCGATGTCGACGATCGCAGCCGAGGTCGGCGACCAGCCCTTGGCCCTGGACAGCTCGGTTTCCGACTCACGGTGCCAGGTCGCCGCGTTCAGCAGCCCGGTCTTGGCGTCGGTACGCGCCTCCGCGACGAGCTGGGAATGCATCAGGAATCGCTTCTGCATCAGCACGACGGGGACCGCGACGATGAGCACCGCGAGGGTGAACGACAGGCCGAAGGCGACAAGCGACGCCAGGCACGTCACCACGGTATCGGTAGTGACGGCCTCCCGGGTGAGCATCAGGGTCCGGACCCGGGCGGCCGGGACCGTCAGCTTGACGGCTCCCACGACCAGCCAGAGGTTGATCGCCCAGCCCGTGATGGCAGCGGCGATAATGGCGCCCAGCAAGCCGACCGTGTGCGCGCCGCTGCCGGGAGAGGCGCCGAGAGCGGGCTGGAAACCGCTGTGGAACTCGAACGAAGCCGCGCCGTACCCCAGCCCGTTCGAGGCGGAGCTGAACACCCGCCGGTGGGCGAGATTGCGGCGCACCCGCCACTGTTTCATGATCGTCAGCGGAATCGGGGTCAGCAGCGCGTAGATCGGGGGCAGCAGCAAGGCGATGGAGAGATACCAGACCTCCTGCAGGTCACGGGTCACTGTGTCGCGAGGTAGCTTGACGTCCCGGGTCGCTTCGACCATCGCCGCCGCACTGGCCAGCAGCAGGAAGAAGACCCCGAGCTGGGACACGCGCCAGTGCGTGTGAACCGCTGCGACCCCCGTGGCGATGGCCGCCGCCACCGGTACGGCGATCACGTACGCACGCGTCAAGCGGGGCAGTGACCAGACCGGCCAGTGCCGTATGGCCGCCGCTTGCCATCGGCGGCCCCGCGTGGCGGACGCGTTGGTCGACTTCATCCCACCTGCAGCTTGCCGTGAAAGTTTCGCCGAAGACTTCGTCTAATAATTCGCTTTTCGGCCAAATCGTTACAAAACGGTCGATAGGCGAAAGGTGTAACGAACCACCCAAAATGGGATATTGCGTATATCACCGGATCGCGAGAAAGGAAAAGCCATGCGGACTGATTGGGGCTGACAGGCATGCCTGGAGCAGCGGAAAGCGCCGGTGCCCGAGAAAGGGAGGATTCATGAGCATCGATTGGGACTAATGGCCACGAGACCCCGTCCATGCCGGGGATCATACAGATCATTACCCCCTTTCGGACGTTACTGGCCCATTACGGCGCCAGGGCAGAACGAGCCGGACCGCGATGGCGGCGCCCAGGGCGCCGCTTCCCGCGATAACGATGGCAGGCGCGGGGGCAGCCAATGTTGCGGCTGCCCCCGCCAGCACGTATATGAGACCCTGGCCGAGCATCATCCCCCCGTTGGCGATCGCGTAGGCCTGCCCGCGCCGGGCGTCGGGCGCCGCCATCACGAAGCCAGCGTTCGCGGCGATCTGATACGCGGCGAGCAGGCCCGAAACCGTCAGGATGACCAGAAGCGGGATCAGGCCGGGGCGGGCGAGGCACGCGAGCAGGACCAGGCACGCGGCGATGGCCATCGGGCCCATCCACCGCAGCCGCGCCGCGGGGCTCACCAGCCGGGTGAACACCACCATGCCGGCGGAACTGCCGAGCGGGCCCGCCGCGAAGATCAGGCCCGCCGCCACGAACCCGCGCCGCAACTCCGCCGCATAGGGCACCGCGAGCGCCTCCGCCACCGTGTAGAACGCCGCCAGCCAGCCGAGGAGCATGAGCGTCCGCAGACGGTGGGTGGCGAACACGAGCCGCAGCCCGGCCGCCGTCTCCGCCAGGCGCGATTCGCGGCGGCGTCCCGGCGCGGGGCGGCGCTGCACAGCCGTCCCCAGCAGGAGTGCGGAGGCGGCGAAGGTCCCGGCGTCGATCAGCAGCGCCGTCCGGGCATGCAGCATGGAGACGATGTAGCCGCCCGCCACGAAACCGCCGACCACGCCGATTTCCCGGGTGACCTGGAAAACGGCCAGGCCGAGCGCGTAGCGGTCGCCCGGCAGGATGGTCGCGCGGAGTGCGGACCGGGCGCCCTGGAAGGGTGCGTTCAGGGTGGTGACCGCGAACAGGAGCACCACCATCGCCCACAGCGGCATGCCGGGCAGGGCCATTGCCGCGACGAGGAGCAGCCGGGCGAGGTCGGCCGCGATCATCACGTCACGGCGCGGAAGAGAATCAGCGAGATCGGATAGGAACAAGCTGCCGACCACCCACGGCAGGTAGCTCACCGCGTAGGTCAGCGCGGTCAGCAACGGCGAGTGGGTGCGCTCGAAGACCACCACCGTCAGGGCCACGCGCGCGAACTGGTCGCCCGCGATCGAGGCGAGCTCGGCCAGCCAGATGGCACGGAACTCACGATCCGCGAATACCTCGCGGAAGGTGGCGGCCCTGGCCGGCGGCGGAAGTTCAGGGACCGGAAGGGGCCGCGCCGCCGTTTCCGCCAACAGGATCTCCCCTCTGCAGGCCGTCGCTCTCTGATCCCCCCTGATTACATAGTGACGCTCAAACCCGGCATTCGCAACAAACTGTGGCTAACACATCACGTCGGGCACGCCGGGGCAGTGCGGGAGCTTCACCCCACGGGTCACTGCTGTAACAGAACTGAGCGGTTTGGTGAGGTAGCAGGGCCGGGCAGGCCGACGGGGCAGTGACGGATGAAATCCGGCCCGGCAGCGGAGGGTCCGGCCGGGCAGCGGCGGATGAAGCCCGGCTGCCAGCGGACAGGCCGGCCGGGTTACTGCGGCAGCCGAGCCAGCTGGTCGCAGATCCGGGTGATGTCCTGCTTCGCGGCGGCGAGACGCTGGCGGGTCTTCCCGACCACGTTGGCCGGCGCCTTGGCGGTGAACCCGGCGTTGGCGAGCTTGGCGCTAGCCTGCCCGGCCTCCTTGCGCGCGGCGGCGAGGTCCTTTTCCATCCGGCGCCGCTCCGCCGCGACATCGATCACCCCGGCCGTGTCGAGTTCCATCGTGACGCCCTCGGCCTCGACCGAGGCTGACGGCGTGAAACCGGTGTCCGGGGCGGTGAGCCGGAGCAGGAAACGAATGCGCTCCTCGTGGCCGGCCAGCGGGCCGGACTCGATCCCGGTGAGGCGGGCAGCGACCCGCTGGCCGGGACGCAGGCCCTGATCCGAACGGAACCGCCGGACCTGGGTCACCAGCCGCATGACGGACGCCATCTCCGCTTCCGCGCCGGCATCGGCGATGGACAGCCGCGGCCACGGGGCTACCATCACCGATTCCTCCCCCGTCAGGGCCGTCCACAGCTCATCGGTGAGGAACGGCATGATCGGGTGCAGCAGCCGCAGCAGGTGGTCCAGCACGAACCCGAGCACGTCCCGGGTGGCTTCGGCGGACGCCGGGCCCGCCGCCGGCGCGGCCCCTGGCCCGGCGCCCGGTCCGGCGCCGGCCGCTCGCCGGCCCCGGCACTGCCCAGCGGTATCTTGGCTAGCTCCAGGTACCAGTCGCAGAACTCGTCCCAGGCGAAGTGGTAGAGCGTCTCGCACGCCTTGGCGAACTCGAACCGCTCGAAATCGGTGTCCACCTGGGCGGCCACCGCGGACAGCCGGGAAAGGATCCAGCGGTCGGGAACGGACAGCGAGGCGGCATCCGGCAGCGCCCGCGGCACCCGCGCCCCGTTGCCCAGGGCGAACCGCGCCGCGTTCCACAGCTTGTTACAGAAGTTCCGCGAGCCGCCCGCCCATTCGTCGCTGACCGGGACGTCGCTGCCCGGGTTCGCCCCCCGGGCCAGGGTGAACCGGGTGGCGTCGGCGCCGAAGCGGTCGATCCAATCGAGCGGATCGACCGCGTTCCCGCGCGACTTCGACATCTTCTTGCCGGTGGCGTCGCGGACGAGACCGTGCAGGGCGACGTGACGGAACGGGACGGCGTCGGCCAGGACGGGGCCGGACATCGCGTACAGGCCGAACATCATCATCCGGGCAACCCAGAAGAAGAGAATGTCGTAGCCGGTGACAAGCACGCTGGTCGGGTAGAAGGCGCGCAGGTCCGCCGTGTCGTCCGGCCAGCCGAGGGTGGAGAACGGCCACAGGGCCGAGGAGAACCAGGTGTCAAGCACGTCGGCGTCCTGGCGCCAGCCCTGCCCGGTGGGCGGTTCTTCGTCCGGCCCGACACAGCGGACCTCGCCGTCCGGCCCGTAGAAAACGGGTATGCGGTGGCCCCACCACAACTGCCGGCTGATGCACCAGTCGTGCATGTGGTCGACCCAGCCGAAGTACCGGGCCGCCATCTCCGGCGGGTGCATCCGGGTCTGGCCGTCGCGCACCGCGTCACCGGCCGCCTTGGCCAGCGGGGCGACCCGGACGAACCACTGCAGGGACAGCCTCGGCTCGACCGTGGTGCGGCACCGCAGGCAATGGCCGACGGCGTGCAGGTACGGGCGCACCTCGGCCACGATCCGGCCCTGCTCGCGCAGCGCCGCGACGACCGCCGGGCGCGCCTCGAAGCGGTCGAGCCCCTGGAAGGGGCCGTGCGCCGTCACCACGCCGCGCTCGTCCAGCACGGTCAGGCTGGGCAGGTCGTGGCGGCGCCCGATGCCGAAGTCGTTCGGGTCGTGCGCGGGGGTGACCTTCACCGCGCCGGTGCCGAACGCGGGGTCGACGTGCTCGTCGGCGATTACCGGGATCCACCGCCCGGTCAGCGGCAGCTCCACCTCGCGGCCGACCAGGTGCCGGTAGCGCTCGTCGCCGGGGTGCACGGCCACCGCCGTGTCGCCGAGCATGGTCTCCGCGCGGGTGGTCGCGACCACGATCGAGTCGTCGTCCCCTCCCGGGGGGGTCTGGGGGGGGCGTCCCCCCCGGCTAACACTGCCGTACCGGATGAAGACGAGCTCGCCGTCGTCGTCGCTGTGGTCCACCTCGATGTCGGACAGCGCGGTCAGGCAGCGCGGGCACCAGTTGATGATCTGTTCGGCGCGGTAGATGAGGCCATCGTCGAAGAGCCGCTTGAAGATCGTCTGCACGGCGCGGGACAGGCCCGGGTCCATCGTGAACCGCTCGCGGGTCCAGTCCACGCTGTCGCCCAGGCGGCGCATCTGGGACAGGATCTTCCCGCCGGAGGCCGCCTTCCACTCCCAGACCCGCTCGACGAACGCTTCCCGGCCGAGGTCGTGCCGGCTCAGGTTCTCCCTGGCCAGCTCGCGTTCCACGACGTTCTGCGTGGCGATTCCCGCGTGGTCCATGCCGGGCAGCCACAGCGTGGTGTAGCCCTGCATCCGGCGGCGCCGCACGATTGCGTCGATGATCGTGTGCTCGAGCGCATGGCCCATGTGCAGCACGCCGGTCACGTTCGGCGGCGGGATCACGATCGAGAACCTGGGGGCGTCCCGCTCCGGGCCGGCGGTGAAATAACCGGCCTTCTCCCAGAGCGCGTAACGCGGCCCCTCCACCTCGGCCGGCGAGTACTGCGGGGAAAGGTCGATAGATCGTGCTGTCACACAGGGAGTCTAGTGCGCGCCCGGGGGGACGGCCCCCCGGAACCCCGGATGCGCTCCGCGCCCGCGCCGGGGTGCTTCGCCGGCACACCGGCCACTCACCGGGCCGTTGGCCCGTTCGCTGGGCCGGTAACGATCGCCTCGCCGTAGCAGCCGTACGGTGCTCGCCGATAGCACCGGGCGCTCGCCCAGGCCGGTGGCCCGGGACTCGCGCCCGGTATCGCGCTACGCGCTCTTTTCGCGAGGAGTTCTCCTCGTCACACCGCGCGGCACAATGGTCGGG
>CAWDTK010000018.1:0-87675 GCA_963805255.1 uncultured Actinomycetes bacterium | reverse complement strand
GTATCCGGCCGCACTTTCGTCATCGCTGACCCGGACGGCAACCTGATCCGTGTCTTGCCCGTCGACTGATGCCCGCCTCGCCTCGCTGGCTAAGTGGGTGGCTCCGTAAGTTCGTTGGGGGTCAGTTCTCGGGTTCGTGGCCGAGGCTGGCGAGGTGGACGGTGCAGGCGGTGTCGAGGGCTTCCTGGGGTGTTCCGGTGGGCTGCCCGGTGAGCAGGAGGGCGTCTTCGTAGCGTCCGGCGGTGTAGATCGCGAAGCCGAAGGAGTGCGCGGATCCGCCGTAGCGGAGCCGGAACAGGGGGATCTTCTCGCCGCCGGGCAGGACGCCGGCGGCGTAGGCGAAGCTTCCGCGGCAGGTGACCTGGACTTTGTCCAGTTGCGGCCAGTTCTTCTCCGCGTGCAGGATCAGCCGCCAGGTGATGGAGTCGCGGGTCGGTTCCGGGATGGCGGGCATGTGCCCCATCATGCCGTCGGGGAGTGCCTGCCCTGGTTATGATCTTGTGCCCTGGAATGAATTACATTGCTGTAATTTTCCCTGGGAGAGGGCATGCCGCCTGCCGCGGTGCCAGTCATGCTGACCGCATCGGAGCGCAAGATCCTGAAGAACCGGGTGCGGGGCGCGAAGACGCCGTACCGGGACCGGCTGCGGGCGCAGGTCGTGCTGGCTGCCGCCCGGGGCCGGGCTAACGAGCGGATCGCCGCTGACCTGCGCGTGGCCGCTGCCACGGTGCGCAAATGGCGGGGCCGGTTCACCCTGCACGGGCTGGGGGGGCTGAAGGATCTTCCCAGGTCCGGCCGGCCGCGGGAGATCAGCGAGGAGGCCCGGGCGGCGGTGGTCGCGCTGGCGTGCCAGCTGCCGGCCGCCACGGGGGTGCCGCTGTCCCGGTGGAGCGGCCCGGAACTGAAGCGTGAGCTGGAGGCGCAGGCGCTGGTCAGCGAGCCGGTGTCCGTGTCGTCGCTGCTGCGGATCCTGGCGGGGAACCCGGTGAAGCCGTGGCAGTACCAGTCCTGGATCTTTCCCCGTGACCCGGACTTCGAGGTGAAAGCGAAAGTGATCCTGGACCTTTACCAGGGGCTTTACGGCGGTGAGCCGCTCGGCCCGGGCGACCGGATCCTGTCCTTTGACGCCAAGCCGTCCATCCAGGCCCGCGGCCGTATCCATGAAACGCTGCCCGCCGCGCCCGGCCGGCCCGCCCGCGTGGAGCACGAATACACCCGGCACGGCGCGCTCGCCCTGCTGGCCGGCCTGGACGTGCACACGGGCGAAGTGTTCGCCTCCACCCCGCAGACCACGGGCATCGTCCCGTTCATGGACCTCGCCGGCCAGGTCATGGCCAGGCCGGAGTACCGGGACGCCCCGCGCGTGTTCGTCATCGTAGATAACGGCTCGGACCACCGCGGCAAGGCCGCCATCGCCCGGCTCCGCAGGGCGCACCCCAACGCCATCATGATCCACACCCCGGTCCACGCATCCTGGCTGAACCAGATCGAGATCTTCTTCTCCATCATCCAGAAGAAAGCCGTCTCCCCGAACGATTTCCCCAGCCTGGAGAAACTATCCGAAACCCTGCTCACATTCGTGAACCGCTACAACCAGACCGCGAAGCCATTTAACTGGAAATACACCGCCGCCGACCTCAAGGACCTGCTCCACCGCATCAGCGAACACGAAAAACAAGACACCAGACGGCAAACCGACCTCACGGAGGTCGCCTGACACCCCTCACGAACTTATGGGATCACCCACTAAGCTAAGGACGGGCGCATCGAGGCCATCGAAGCCGGCCAGCCCGAGAGCGAATGGGTGCAGGCACAACTGCAACATCCCGTAATCAGCCCGGGGGGCGGGTTCCGTTACCCTGGGTGTCGGTCTGGTGCTTGTGGGTAGAACGGGCTTGTTGTGACGCAGTTGACAGTGGCACCATGCAGGTTGGGCACTCGATGCTGTGAGAGGTAGTCATCCGATGCGTCCTGACATCAGACCTGGCGGCATCTTCCCCGATTACGCCCTCCCGGACCACACCGGCACGGTGCGTACGCTCAGCGAGCTTCAGGGCCGCGATCCGCTGATCCTCACCCTGGCGCGGGGCAACTACTGCCCTAAGGAGCACCAGCAGCATCTGGAGCTGGCGGCCAACTACTCCAAGATCGCGGTGGCCTACACCCAGATCGCCACCATCGCCACCGACGACCATCACAGCCTGCAAGAGTTCCGCGCGTCGGTGGGCGCCCAGTGGGCGTTCCTGTCCGATCCCGGCCGGACCGTCCAGCAGGACCTCGACATCGCCGAGTACACCGACCCCGAGCACAACCCCATGATCCCGCACACGCTGGTGCTCAAGCCGGGGCTGGTCATTCACAGTGCCTATAACGGCTACTGGTTCTGGGGCCGCCCGTCGTTTTGCGACCTGTGGCATGACCTGCGTGCCGCCACCAGCGAGATCCGCCCGGACTGGGACCTGAGCACCCCGGGCCTGCGCGAGGCCTGGGACGCGGGCGACTACTCGAAGTTTCACGGCTGGGACCGGCGGTCCCCCGGGTCGGTGCCGTCATCGTATGAGTGACACAGCAACGATTGCTGCTGCACTCAGCGGCCCAGGTGACTCCTCAGGCCGGGGACCAGGCAACTCGCGTCGCCGCCCTTGTCTGCTGCCCGCCGCGCGGTGGCCGCGGCGAATGACCCGGGTGAGCCAGGTGAGGCGCGCTCGCCGGGCCTGCCTTGCGGCGCTTGGCTAAGCCGCGGCGAGATATGCAAGGCGGGTCACCTGGTGGCCGGCAAAGATCGCGGAAGGGGCGAAGGCAGTGCGCACGCCGGTATGCGAGATGCTCGGGACTGAACAACCGATCGTCCAGGCACCGATGGCCGCGGTTCCCCGGCTGGCCGCGGCGGTCTCGAATGCCGGCGCGCTCGGCATGGTGACGCTGACCTGGTCCGCTGACGCCGGAGCCGTCGTTCGGGAGACGGCGGCGCTGACCGCGCGGCCGTTCGGCGGCAACTTCGTGCTCACCGAAGATCACCATCGTCGCCTTGACCAGGCCCTTGAGGCCGGCTTGCGGATCGTCTCGTTCATGTCGGGGGATCCCAGCGGCTACATCGAGCCGGTGCACGACGCCGGGGGAGTCGTGATGCTCACGGCCGGCAGTGCCGAGGAGGCGCGGCGGGCGGTCGCGTCCGGCGTGGACGTGATCGTCGCGCAAGGCTGGGAGGCCGGCGGGCACGTGCGGGGTACCGTCGCGACACTGCCGCTGGTGCCCGCTGTGGTGGACGCGGTGACGCCGGTGCCGGTGATCGCGGCTGGCGGGATCGGTGACGCCCGCGGCGTCGCCGCGGTGCTGGCCCTGGGAGCCCAGGCCGCGTGGCTGGGCACACGGTTCCTGCTGGCCGAGGAGATGCCGATCCACGAGGACTACCGGCGCCGGCTGATGGCGGCGGCCGAGACCGATCCGCAGTGGTACGCCAACCTGTACGAGGTCGGGTGGCCCGATTCTCCCCACCGCGCCCTCCGCAACTCAACGGCCAACGCGTGGGAAGCCGCGGGCCGCCCCCCACCCGGGCAGCGGCCGGGAGAAGGCGATGTGATCGCGCACTTCGCCTCCGGCGAAGCAATCGTCCGCTACGAGCCAGCGCCGCCGATGGCCGGGACCACCGGTGAGATCGAAGCGCTCTCGATGTGGGCCGGACAAGGCGTCGCGCTCGCGAGACAGCCACAGTCGGCGGCGGACATCGTGACCGAGCTCACCTCCCGCCTGTAACCCGGGCCGGAGGCGCTCGGATCGCGGTCGGGTGGCGGCCCTGGAGCCTGCGGGCTTGCCGGGTGGGCGAACCAAGCGCGGGATTGGCTCAGCGACGGAGGGTCGCCAATGCTGGTTACGACCGTCCAGAAAGAACATTCGGAGCGTTCGTTCACGATCGGCGCCAGCCGGTGCAACGCGACTGCACGGCGTGGTAGTGGGTTGTTTGACTTGAATAGGATCCAGATGTGATCTGTGACGCCTGCGGCTATTGCGGAGTGGGCAAGTATGGCGCCACGTGGCCCGGGAGATGCTCTGGCCGATACGGTTGCTGAAGAGGGAAGCATCGCACTGTCACAACGGCGGGAGAAGCCCATGACCGGCCAGCCGGACTCACCCGCAGGGCCGAGCTTCGAGCGTGATGTCCGTCCTATGTTCCGCGAAAAGGACCGCGACTCGATGCTCAAAGCCTTCGACCTCTGGTCCCACAGCGACGTCCAGGCGCACCAGGACGCGATCCTCGAGCGCCTCCGCAACGGCACGATGCCCTGCGACGGGGCATGGCCGCCGGAGCACGTCGCCGTCTTCCAGCGCTGGACCGCCAGCGGGTCGGCGCCCTGAGCGCACGCCGCGGTGACTGGGCAGGGCACGACGGATGAATGATCTGAGCGCAACGGGCGCCAAACCTGCCCTTCGGCAGGCAGCTGCGGATGCGCTCGGCCGGTCCGTACTGAACCGGCGATCTCCGCCCCGGTGGCATGATCCTGGCCGCGGCGGGCCAGGATCTCGCGGGCATGCTGCCAGGCCAGCTCGCCGAACGGGGCCGGGGCGCTGCGCAGGTGCTTCGACGGAACGGTGATCCACCTGCCCTCGTGGTGGTTGCGGACCCAGATCCGGGTGACGTCGTAAGGGTCGCAGTGAACCGATCCCGAACCTGACATCGGGGCATCCCCGGTGCCGGCCAGCCCGGCGAGCTCCTCGCGGCGCAGCCCGGCAGCGCGCCGGCGGCCACCGGCCGGCACGCCCGCCGTCTCCGGGGCGGCGCGGTCGCGCCAGCGGCGTACGCCTGGCCGAACTCCCACGACTCCACACGTCCAGTCTGCGCGACTCGGCGCGCGTTGTGGTGGCCTGGCAGTCCTACGGCAACGGGACCACTTCCTGCGGGCGTGCGCACGACGCAGACTCGGAGCATGACAACCACACTGATCACCGGGGCGAACAAGGGCCTGGGCAAGGAAACCGGCCGGCAGCTCGCCGCCGCCGGGCACACCGTGTACGTTGGCGCCCGCGACGAGGCCCGTGGCCGTGCGGCAGCCGACGAGCTGGGCGCCCGGTTCGTTCAGCTCGACGTGACCGACGACGCCTCAGTCGCCGCCGCCTTCGCTCAGATCGAGACCGGCGGCGGGCTCGACGTCCTGGTCAACAACGCTGGCATCGGGATGCTCGCGCTCAACGGGCCGGATGCGCTGCGGGCGTTCGACACGAATGCCGTTGGCATCATCCGGGTCACCGAGGCGGCGCTCCCGCTCCTCAGGAGGTCGGAGAGCCCTGTCGTCGTCAACATCTCGAGCGCGCTCGGCTCGTTCTGGGCCAACCACGAGCCGTCGCGGCCGACCTCGCACGTCCCGGCCATCGTCTACGGCGCGAGCAAAGCGGCCGTCTCAATGCTCACGGTCCAGTACGCGCGGGCCGCGCCGGAGGTGAAGTTCAACGCGGTCGAGCCCGGCTACACCGCCACCGACCTCACTGCCGGCATCGGCGGCGGCCGCCCCGTCGGGCAGAGTGCTCAGGTCATCGTGCGCATGGCCACGATCGGCAAGGACGGGCCCACTGGCACGTTCCAGGAAGACGACGGCGAGCTGGGCTGGTGAACGCATGACCACGACACGGACCACCGGGGCGGGCAAGGGCCCCGGCGGCCGCGAGGTGAGCCGCGATGAGTGAGATCCGCTCCGGAACCGTCCTGATCACCGGACCCCACCGGAGGCCTCGGACGCCCGGCGATCATGCGATGGCGAACCGGCCACAAAGAGACCGGCCCGGCCTGCTGCTCGCCGGCAGGCCTGGACAGGCGCGACACCGGCAGAGGGCATCGATGCCGAGCTGCTGGCAGGAGGAGTACCCGAACTTTACATAATGTGCATTATCGGCGTTTCGGAGGCAGGCGCGAGGGTAACCGCCCCCGCCCGTCTGTCCCGTGACAGCCGTCGTGTCGTTTGACAGCCATCATGTCGTTTGACATGTCGTCGTGACAGTCATCTTGTCGTTTGATCTTGCTGGGCGCACCGGTCGGGAGATCATTACCGGCGGGATCGCCGGGTGAAGTTCCCGGCAGCTCGTATCTGTGTTCGTAAATGGTCATATCCATGTTCGGCGTGTCGTACGAGATTTCGATCAGCCGTCGAGCACAATCGGATTTGTGATCCCGGATCAGGTGCACGCCGCCGGGCCGCGCCTCCCGGTGGTAACGCCGTGCGAGCTGCCTGACGGTATCCAGCTTGTGTACGCGGACGACCGCGGTGCCTGGCAAGTAGTGGCTGTGGATGACGCGGGCTTGATCGATTTCGGGGGGACGCGGCCGTTTCGCAAGCCCCCGGCCTACCGAGGGCAGCGGAATTTCCCAGGATGGTGGTGGTCGGCGACAACTAGGTCGCATGTCGTCTACGAGTCCTGGCTGGAGCGCCATCACATCATCGAGGCTGACCGTGACGCCCGGATCGCCGGGATTGCCGGGAAGCCTTTCGCGCTGACCTGGCCGTTGAAGAAGCGCTCGGTGCGGCACATCCCCGACCTTTTCTGCCAGACATTCGACGGCCGGGGTATCGTCACCGACTGCCGGCCCGCCAGAAGGATGGACGAGGATTTCCGGTACAAGTGCGCGGTCACCGCAGCTGCCTGCCAGGCAGCTGGATGGGAATTCCGCCTGGTCAGCGAGCCAGATCCGGTCTGGGCTTCCAATTTGCGGTGGCTGGCCGGGTACCGTCATCCCCGGTTCGCCGACGCCGGCATTGAAGAGCTGCTGATCGCCGCACTCGCCCAGCCGGGGCCGCTGGCCGATGTCGCCGGGCGGGCGGGTGACCCGATCCGGGTGATGCCGGTCGTTTTCCACTTGCTGTGGCTTGGGCGGCTGACGGCAGACCTGTCCAGGCCACTGGGTAACAGCACCATCGTTGCTGTGAGCGCCGATCCCCTGGAGGCGACATGACCGGGGACGGGGACCCGCAGAGGGTGCTGCGGCCCGGGCAGCGGATCTCACTGGGTGAGGACATCTATACGGTCATCCAGCTCAACGGCACCGCTGTCACCCTGCAGGACGAGTACGGCGAGCTGTCTGCGGTCCTGCTCGTTTATCTGCTGACGGCGCCGGGTTTTCAGGCGCTCGGGTTCGCCCCACCCCAGCGGGTACCCCAGGATGGCCGGCTGGCTGCGCTGAGCGCCGCCGAGCAGGAACGTGTGCGCTGGCTCGAGGGCCATCTCATCGAGCTTGAGACGGGCCAGCATCCCGGCCAGCCACCGCGCGATGCCTATGACCCGGCCCTGCATGATTTTGAGGAGCGGGAGAAGGCGAAGATCGCTGAGTTCGAGGCAGCAGGCCGGCCGATGACACGCCGACATCTGCAGCGGCTGCGGCGGGCCTACCGCGAGGACGGCCTGATCGGGCTGGCCGACCGCCGCAAGCTGCGCGATGTCACTCCGGGGGCTGAGACCGACCCCCGGGTGATCTCGGCCATCGAGAAGATGCTGGCCGAGCCGCGGGGCCGGTCGACCGTGGCCCGGTCGGTGATGTTCACCGAGCTGCAGCGGCGGCTGGATGTCGAGTACGGCCCTGGCGCTGTCCCGCTCCCGCACAAGCGCACCTTGTATCGGCTGATGGTCCATATGGACCGCGGCCGCCGCAACTTTGTCAGCGAGGCATCGCGGCGGACGGCGGTGAACCGCCCGGATCGCCCGTTCACCCCGGTGACCGCCCTGCGGCCCGGTGAAGACGTCCCGATCGACACCAACAAGCTCGACATCATGTGCCGGTATGCCGATGGCGTGATCCGCAGGGCTGAGCTCACGATGGCGGTCGATGCGGCGACCAGGAGCATTCTCGCGGGGATCATCGCCCCGACGACCAAGGCGGTGGACGCCGCTGCCGTGCTCGCGCGCATGCTCGTGCCCGAGCCCATGCGGCCGGGCTGGTCAGAGTCCCTGGATCATGCGCACTCGGTGATCCCTCACGAGCGGCTGCTGAGCATCGATGAGCGGTTCGCCAACGCAGCGGCCAAGCCGGTCATCATTCCCGAAACGATCAATTGCGACCGGGGCCGGGTCTACCTGTCGGAGACGTTCGTGCGGGCGTGCGCCTCGCTCGGCATCTCGGTCCAGCCAGCGCGCCCCTACACCGGCAGCGACAAAAGCCTGGTGGAGCGGACATTCGCGTCGATCAACACCTTGTTCTGCCAGCACGTGGCCGGCTACACCGGCCGGGACACCACGCGCCGTGGGCCGGACGCCGCGGAAGATGCCATCTGGACGGTCGCCCAGTTGCAGGAACTGTTCGACGAATGGGTGATCGCCTGCTGGCAGAACCGGCCGCACGAAGGACTGAGCCACACCTGGGGTGAGGGACGGGACCTGTCCCCCAACGAGATGTTCGCCGCGTGCGTCGGCATCAGCGGCTACGTCCCGCTCCCCCTGACCGGCGATGACTACATGGAGCTGTTGCCCGCCGTGTTCCGGACCGTGAACGATTACGGGCTCACCATCGACAACCGGACCTATGACTGCAAGGCCCTTAATCCATACCGGCGGCTGGATTCGGGCCTGCCGGGCGCGAATAAGAAATGGGAGGTCCACTACGACCCCTACGACGCCACGGTCGTATGGCTGCGGGATCACCGCACTGGCGAATGGATTACGGTCCCTTGGGTCTACCGGTCCCTCGCGGGGCAGCCATTCGGCCTGGCGCTGTGGGAGCATGCCCGGCAGATGACCATCGGGCGATCCGGCCCCCGCCCGCCTGAGGCAGACATCGCCAGGAACGTCGCCGACCTCCTCAGCCGTGCTCACGGCCAGGATCTGACACCGGCTGAGGCGAAGGCAGTCGCGGTGGACGCCAACCGGCCAGTCCGCCCGCAGCCGAAGGAACTGCAGGACTCCGCCGATTCGCCGGAATCCGATGATGAACCGGCGGAGCAGCCGGAAACCAGCCAGGACGCCTACGACGTGTTTGACCCGGGCGGTGTGCAGTGGCGGCTGTGACGCCTGCCAGCTTCACGTCCAGCGTGGTGACCACGCTGGACAGCTGGCGCGCCTTTGTCGGGCACCAGCCCGCTTTGGTGTCGCTGCTCACCGAGGCCGAGCGGGACCGCCTCACCCCGGCGGAGCGCCTCGCCTACGACGACGAGCGCAGCGACTACCACGCGGCGCTGCCGGCGCTGAAAACCCCGATACTGGACCGCACGGTGGCCAAGGGGATGCTGTTCATGCGCCTGAACCGCGGGCAGCAACTGGGAACGTCGTGCGGCATGATCCTCAGCGGCGTGCCCGGCGTGGGGAAAAGCACCGCCATCCGGGCGCTGGGGCGGACCGTCGAACAGGCGTACCGGAAACGGAATCCCCAGATGACCGGGACGGTCCCGGTCGTCTACATCACCATGCCCACCGGCCAGCACCCCAAGGCCCTGCCCGCCGAGCTGCTGTACTTCCTGGGCGCGCCGTATGCCGCCCGCACCTCCGAGACCGCGCTGACCCACCAGGCGTGCCAGCTGATGGGTGACCTGAGGACCAGCCTGGTCATCGTCGATGAAGTCCACGAGATCGACCGGTCCCGGGCCAGCCACGATCAGCAGTCCGATCAGCTGAAGTACTTCATGGACCATGTTCCGGCCACGTTCGTGCTGGCGGGGATCAACGTGGAGAACTGCGGGTTTTTCACCGGGTCGCGCGGGCACCAGCTGGCGCGCCGGTTCACCCCCCTGCCAGCGGCACCGTCCAGTTACACCACCGTGGCGGAGCGCGCGGACTGGGAACGGCTCGTCGAGGGTTTCGAGCGGGCGCTGCGGCTGCATGCTCACCGGCAGGGTGCCCTGAAGGCACTGTCGCCGTACCTGTACGGCCGCACCGGCGGCTACATCGTGTCCTTGTCGCACCTGATCCGCGAAGCAGCGATCAAGGCCATCCTGGCCGGCACCGAACGCATCGACAAAAAC
This sequence comes from uncultured Actinomycetes bacterium, assembly GCA_963805255.1. Classification (GTDB taxonomy): domain Bacteria; phylum Actinomycetota; class Actinomycetes; order Streptosporangiales; family Streptosporangiaceae; genus Bog-532. The sequence continues at coordinate 77,746 of CAWDTK010000018.1, read as the reverse complement.
CTGCTCGACAGCATCGAGCTGGACCATGCCGCCGTGGAGGAAGCCGCCGTCGCGGCGGGCGGCGGGCGCCGCAAAAAGCGGCCAGCGAAAACACGATGACCTACCCGGCGCCGCGTCCCCGGCGGGTCCCGGTCCTGCCCCGGCCCCGGCACGGGGAACTGTCGGCGTCGTATGCCGCGCGGCTGGCTGCCGCCAACCGCACCGACTTCCGGACTATCATCGAGCTGCTCGGCCCGCTGCGCGGCAGCCCGCTGCCGCGCGGGGGGCCCGACCTGGCCGTGACGGTCCTGACCGTGAACGATGCCGCCTTCGCCCGGTTGCTGGGCTATACCGGCCTGCCCGCGGACCGCCTGGTGCGGGCGATTCCGTCCCTGGCGCCCGTCACGTTCGAGCAGCCCGGGGAGCCGGCGGCCGTCCGGGTCTCCTACCTGCAGGAGCTGACAGCTGACTGCCCGGGGTGTTTCCTGCGCCGCCGCGGCGCCTATCTGGATGTGCGCCTGTTCCCGCACAAAACGCTGTGCCTGCGGCACGGCTACTGGCTGTTCGGGGAAGGCCGCGGCCAGCGCCTTGACCTCACGCAGTTCCCTCAGGTGGCGGCGGCGCAGCATCGCCTCAATCGGGCGGCTCGCCGCCGGGGCCCGTCCGCCGTGATGCACGCCTACCGGCTCGCTGACAGCTACCTGCGCCTGTCCTGGCGAGTGGATTTCCACCCGTCGTGGTATCCCGTCCTGGTCGGCCGCTGGGAGCAATGCGCCCGGGCGGGAGATCCGTCCGTCCTGCCCGGGGTCAGCTGGCAGTTCCCCCAGTGGGCCATGCACGCCGAATGCACGGCCCTGAGCCTGCTGTTCGCGAGCTCCTACTGGGCTGAGCTGGCTGTCCCGGCGCCCGACCGCCGCCACAAGCGGTTCTACCAGCGGCTGCTCACCGAACTCGGCGTGCAGGAGCGCTGGCCACTGCGCAGCGTCCGGGACTTCGCGCCGCTGCCTGGCGACATCCAGGACCAGGCACGGTGGGGCCGGCTGCTGAACAGCCTGGAGTGGGGCGATCCTCCGCCGCTGACGGCCTCCCCCCGGCACGTGCCGTTCTTCGACCTGACCGATGAGTACGAGAAGTCGGTCCAGAAGCTGCTCGTCACCGCAGGACGTGAGGTACCGGTCGGCCGGTCACAGCGGCGGCCGTTGTCGTCCACCTGGCCATGACCTCCTGACCGCTCCCGTCTCACCGCCGGGCTGGCGCTTAGCCCGTCGTTCACCGCCCGGGCGCGCCGCGGTGCTGCTGGCTGCTGATCAGGCAGAGGCTGCACCGGCGGGCGGGCCTCTCCCCGCCGCCCGCCGGGCCGTGTGCTGCATAACCGTGATTATGCAGCACTTCTGGTGCGTCTCCCCGCCGCGGCTGATCGGTGAAAACACCGGAAACCGGTGCCCTCCACTGGGCCCGTACCGGCTTGCGTGCCGCCTGTCCCCGGTGGCTTGCACGTGTGGGCGTCGATGGCCGCTGCCCTCTCTGTCAAACTCGCATGAGACACAGGAGTGAACTAAATCTCTGTAGCGAGCAGGGCGAGACAGGAACTACCTCACGTGACTATGACCATGCAGGACATGGCTTCCGGCTCGGCCGGGCAAGATGGTGTCGTGGCCCCGGACGGCAAGGGGCCGCGGGCAGGGCAGCCGAAGCGGCGGACCTTCACCGCGGCGTACAAGGCGCGGATCGTCCAGGAATACGATGCCCTGGAGACCGGGCGCGAGCGCGGCGCACTGCTGCGCCGGGAAGGGCTGTACAGCTCCCATATCGCCGACTGGCGGAAATCACGCGATGCCGCCGCGATAAGCGCGCTGGACACCAAGCCGGCCGGGCGGCCGGGACGCAGCGCGGAGGCGGTGGAAAACGAGCGGCTGCGCAAGGAGAACGAGAAACTCACCGCGGAGTTGACCCGGACCAAAGCAGCGCTTGAGGTGGTGGGAAAAGCGCACGCGCTCTTGGAGCTGCTCTCCGAGAGCGCGGACTCAAGCGCGAAGCGGCAGAAGTAACCGATACCGCATTCGCTGAGCTCGAACCGCTGACCTGTGTGAAGAGAGCATGCGAATTGCTCGGGAAATCACGGGCCACGCTGCACCGCCAGCGCAACCCGAAACCGCCAGCGGAAAAGGCACCTGCCGAGCCGCGGGCGCCGCATCCGGCGGCGCTGAGCTGGGCCGGGCAGCAGGCGCTGCTGGCGATGCTGGACAGCGACCGGTTCGCGGACAAATCTCCCGCCCAGGTATATGCCATCTTGCTCGACGAAGGCATCTACCTGGCCTCCATCCGCACCATGTACCGGGTGCTGGCGCTGGCGGACCAGGTCCGCGAGCGCCGCGCCCAGGCGCAGCACCCGCCCCGGGTCCGGCCCGAGCTCGTCGCCGACGGCCCGGACCAGGTATGGACGTGGGACATCACCAAGCTCAAAGGACCCTGGCGCGGAACCTATTTCGACCTGTACGTGATGCTGGACATCTTCTCCCGCAAGGCCATTCACCAGGAGGTGCACCTCACCGAGAACGGCGACCTGGCGAAAGCGTTCATGCAGAACGCGATCATCGCGAACGGCGGCGCGGAACCTTGTTACATCCACGCTGATAACGGCACCTCGATGACCTCCAAGGACGTCAGCGGACTGCTGGCCGATCTGAAGATCACCCGCAGCCATTCCCGCCCGCACGTCTCGAACGACAACCCGTATTCCGAAGCGGCGTTCAAGACCCTCAAGTACTGCCCGGTCTTCCCCGGCAGCTTCGCGACCCTGGAGGACGCCCGCGCATTCTGCGACGTTTTCTTCACCTACTACAACACTGAGCACCGCCATTCCGGGATCGGCCTTCATACGCCCGCCTCGGTCCACGACGGCACCGCCTGGGCCATCCAGGCCCGCCGGCAGCAGGTCCTCGACGGCGCCTTCACGGCCCGCCCTGACCGGTTCCGCGGCCGCCGCCCGCTAGCCCCGGCCCTGCCCGCCAGAGTCTGGATCAACAAGCCCCGCACCACCATCGAAACCCAGGAGGCCCGTCAGACAAAACCAGCCGCCTGATGTCTCATTGAGTTTGACAGGCTCCGCTGGCCCGCTCTGCCGAGCGCGGACTGCCTGGCCCGGCCGCGGTCACCGGTTCCTGCGCTGGCACGATCTGGTTCCGCGGCCCAGGTCAGATGGGTGCGCTGCACTCGCCCCCGGCCGCTGGATGTCATGCCGGGCCGGCCCGGGATCAGTGAAAGAAATCTGGGTGCGGCACGTCGTCGTCCCAGAATCCGTAGCGCTCGGCGAGGAGCTGCACCACGGCGTCCGGGTCGGTGGTGCCGTGATGCAGGGCCAGGCCCCAGCGGTGAAGGCTGGTCACGGCGACCAGCCGGATGCCTTGCTCCATTGTGCCCGGGGTGATCTGTGCCGATGGGAGCCGCGGATCGCCGGGCTCTTCAGCGCGCAGTGCCTCGGCGCGGAACGTGTCGGCCATCTGCCGCGCGCGGTCTGCGGTGATCGCGCCGTGGCGGAGGGTGAGGCGGTGGCTGATGGTCAGGTTGGCCACCACGCTGAGCAGGTGCCAGTCTTTCCAGCCGGCGCGGCGCAACTGACGGAAGATGCCGGCGGCGGCCGGATCGGACAGCAGGCTGGGAAGGGTGTGCCCGATGGAGATCGGGAGGATTTCGTAGCGTTCGGCGAGGATCTTGCTCGCTCGTTCGGTGGTGTAGCCCGGTCCGGGGCCGGTCCGCTGTTGCATCTGGGAGGCGGCGGCCCGCGGGTTCGGCCGCTGAGTATTGGCAAGGGGCCGGTACTGGGGCTCGGCGAGCGGCGGAACCGGCTTGATCCCGAACAGCGCCAGTTCCCGGTACGGGCAGCCGATTTCCAGGTTGGAGAACAGGCCGTTGCGTGCCGCCTGCTCCATGAGGTCGCTGAACCCCTGCCGGTCGAGCAGCGAGTTGCCCAGGAGCACTTGGAACGCAAGGTGCAGCACGTCGCGGGGCTCCTGCTCTCCCGAGCCGGAGGGCTTCGCATCGGCGGGGTCCCCCAGTGGCAGGAACAGCAGCCACAGCCGGCGCCCGCTGCCGGTGCGGGTCAGGTAGGTTTCGGCGGGCGGATGGCCGGGCTCGTGGACGCGGACCTCGATGTCGACGTCTTGGTTGATCAGGACAGGGTCCAGCGAGGCGAACTCGGCCAGCAGGATCTGCAGGGTGGAGGTGAAGTCTTCCAGGGCCAGGACTGTGTCTTGCTCGTTGCGGCCGTGCACGGTCCACCGCACCCCAAGGGCGCGAAAGGTGATGGCGCGCGCCGGCCCGGCGTCGCTGAACGGGGCGCCCGCCATATCCGGCAGCCAGTCCGTCCACTCCTGCTCGGCGCGCACCACGGTCTCGGGGGACGCTGCGCGAGGATGAGTGAAGCCGTCGAACAGGCCGCCTCTTAGAATGCCGTAGATCGCCGGAATGAACTCGGGCCGGGTCTGCTCAGCGATCACTGCGGTGAACGCCTGGTACTTCATGGCCTCCTTCACATAGGCGTGGCGTTCGAGGTTGCCCGCGTCGGGTGCCCAGCGGAGGTGGGCCTGGCCGGCGATCGTCGCCAGTTCGGCGGACGCGGCCCAGGCTCCGGCCAGGTGGTCCATGTTGGCGGCGGAGAACAGCGCCATGGGGATGAGTTCATGGTCGGCTGGGTCCGCGCGGGCGAGGGCGGCCATGGCCAGCGCGTATTTCTTGGCGGCGAGGTAGAGGCCGAGAGCGGAGTAGAGGTCGGTGATGCAGGCCATCGCCCGTAGCGCGCCGTCGAGGGTGTCCCCGTGGAACCAGTTGATCTTGGCCTGGTGGAACTCGCGCAGGGCATCGAGCAGCCGTCCTGCCTGCTGCAGGGCTTCGGCGCGCTGCCGGCACCGGTCGCCGGCTACCGCGTCGCCTTCCTGGGCGGCGACCGCCCTGTCCAGCCCGTCGCATACCTGCCGGTAGAGCGGATGGTCCCGCAAGGTCGGCGCGAGCAGGTCGACGATCATCGCGAACGTGCCGATCGGGTAGGCGGGGGCATCGGGTAGCAGCTCAACTAGGCTGGCCAGGTGCTGCATGCCCGCGTCGAGGTCGACTACCGGCGCGGTCCCAAGGTGTGCCTGGAGCGTGCCGTGCTCGATCGCTTCAATCAGCGAGCCGTACAGCCGGTCTATGTCATCGAGTGTCGCCCTCCCCCCGCCGTCCTCGGCGCCGGTGAAGTCGACGTGCAGTGCCAGGTGCGCGGCGGCCTGGAGCAGGCCGGCTCGCGTGTTCGGGCCCCAGTCCCGGTCCAGCAGCTGGCCGACGTGACGGCGGAGCAGCGGTGTCCAGCCCATGGCCTCGGCCATCGGGATGCTGGTGTGGCCCAGGCCTGCCGCCGTGGCGCAGAACTGGATCAGTACGCTCGCGTCGAACAGCAGTCCCGGGTCGTCGCTGTGCTGCACCTCGTTGATGAACTGGCGGATCAGTGGTTCGGCGGGGTGCAGGTCGGCGGTGCCGCGGATACGGGCCGTGGTGATCTCGTAGACGGCGTGCAGGCGGACCTCGGGATCCGGGCTCTGCTCGGCAAGCCGGGTCATCAGCGACAGCCATCCCGGAAGGTCAGCGCGGGCCGGACCCGGCGGGATGGCGTGCCGGAGGCCGTGCCGGAGGTCGAACAGGTCGCCGAGGTTGACCGGCTGCCTGCTGGGTTCCTGCCAGTACGCGCGCAGTTCGACGTACCAGGGCGGTAGCTGCGCGTCGTGGCCGGGCTGGTCAGCCTCGGGGGCTAGCTCAGCGGGCAGGTGCAGGTACTCCTCGGCAATCCAGTACAGCTCCGGCTCAGCCAGCCAGTCCGCCAGGGCCGACCCGTCGATGATCTCCAGCGCGACGTCGTACTCTCGCGCCGCCCACTCCTGCAGGTCGTGCCGCAGCCGTGTCGGAACGTTCGCGGTGGCGAAGATGACGATCCTGTCGACATGCGTGCCCTGGGTGCAGATGGACTTGATGTCGCCCTCGAATTTGTCCCGCAGCCTCTCCCGCTGGATGGTACAGGCGAACACGACGACGTCGGAGGAGGCGAGTGCGAGGAACCCGATCGCGAACGGCAGTTCGGCGGCCAGGTACGTATGGAAGGTCTCGAAGTCGCGTCCCTGATCTCCGCCGGCCGACACCGGCCCGGTGGCCGGAACCACGTTGGTGGCGATGCGCCGCTTGGCCACCTGGCGGCACAGGTGCTCGAACGAATGGTGCTCGTTGTCCGCGGCCACGCTCCCAAGGGCGAGCCTGATCATCTGGGCGGCCTGGCGTTCGGGACGCACCTTCGCGGTCCACGATGCCGATCGGCGGCTACTGGAACTTCCTCTGGTCGACGTCGACCCGGTGAGAGTCGGTTGCCAGTGGCAGAACCGCCCGAACCAGCATGGCATGTATTTCTGGGCCCGAACCGGTCAGCACATCTGGTACGAGAGCGCGCTCGAAGCGTCCTGCCTCGTCGCTCTCGACTTCGACGGTGAGGTCGAGCGGATCGCTGCCCAACCGTTCCGACTCCTGTTCCGGCGGGGTGCGAAGTCGGTTCGCCACGATCCAGACTTCTTCGCCGTCCACCGCAACGGCGATCAGGTCGTCTACGACGTCAAGCCGCCGGCACGGATGACCCGGGAGGTCCGTGACCAGTTCGACGAGGCAGCGCGGGTGTGCCGGGCGGTCGGGTGGCGACACGTAGTGCTGCACGAGCCGGACCCGAAGACCATGACCGACCTGGCGTTCCTTCGTAACGCCCGACACGCCCGCTGCCACCCGCAGCCGGCAGTGCATGAGCAGATCGGCAATGTCTTCGCGGCCGGCCGCACGATCGGCGAAGGCAGGGCGATGATCAACCGCCGCTCCCCCGCGTTGGCAATGCCGCACATCAAGCACTTGATATGGCACCGGCAGCTCGTGGCCGATCTCACCCAGCGCCTCGACTTCAACACCGTCGCCACAACTAACACGGAGGACCGACCATGCTGCGCTTGAACCTGGGTGATCTGCTTATCTGGCGGGATGCGGAGTATCTACCGCAGGCTCCGCGCCTCGCTCACCTGGGTCGGCGACCGCACCGTCACCTGGAAGTTCATCGATGAACTGGTCGCCGTCATCTTCGAGGCCATCATCGCCAGATCCATGGAGTTCGCCCCCGCCCTCGAGGACATGCGCCTAAGCGGCACGTAGCGGCTGCGCCACTCCAGCTCGTTCGCCAACTCCGATGGCGAAGCGTCACATCCCGTCCACCTGAACGTGCGGAACGACGCGTTATCGCCAGAAGGCCTGTCACGTCAGACCAGAGCAGGCTGCACAGCCGCCGCAGGGCGGCCCGCCAACTACCCGTCACATTCGCCAGTCACGTTGGCAATCGACAATCTCCGGCCGGCAGTCTGCAGCGCGCCCTACTGGATACGGCTCCCAGTCCGGCGCGCACCGCACGCAACCTGACCTTCTGTTCTTGGTTACTCACACAAATCACACAACAGGTCGTCGGCTCATCGTCGTGATCAAGTCGGCTAACCAATATCCCGTGCACACGCGGCGCGGCTGCCGATGCTCGGTCATGCCGAATTGAGTGCGCGTTGCACGTTCGCGTAATTATTCACTCACCTGCATGCCGCCAATGTCGGCGACAGTCGTCAATTACGCCTTGTCGTTAGCCCTGATCTTTCATCGGGGTTGATGGCTGCCGCTGAGCGGCGTGCGGACCGTGTTCTGGGCTGGGATTTTAGCTTCGGTGTATGACGGTGGCCCGGCTGGCGGGCCGGGTGGCCGGGGTTCCACGGCCCCGGGTTCTCCTTCCTTGCTCGCAGGGATGGGTTAGCACTGGTCAGGGGCCTTGCGGGATCGCCTGGATGCGCTGCCAGGCGGCGGTTATGGCGTCGGCCCAGGGCCAGGTCGCGGCGATTTTCAGGCATCTTCGCCGCCCGCCGTGCACGAGGCGGCCGGCGGCGTGCAGGATCCGGTAGCGGAGCGTTTTCGGCTCGGCTTTCGCCAGGTCGCGGTCCAGGGCCAGCAGCTTCAGCCAGGCCAGCAGGATGCAGGCGATCATGGAGGCGGTCAGCCACGCCTGGTTGACCTTGTAGTCATGCGACGGGAAATGGCCCAGCCCGGTGTCCTTGCCGGTGCGGATCACGTCCTCCACCCGGGCGTGGACCCGGTGCGCCGCGTCGATGTAGGCGCACTGGCCCAGCCAGCCACGCGTGGTGGCGGGCCGGTTCGTTACCCACAGGCAGTACCGCCAGCCGTCCTCTGCCTCGAACAGGGTCAGCTGCGCGCCCGGGTGCGGGCGTTCCCGGCGGGCGAAGATCCGCATCGCCTTGGGCCAGCCCTTGAGCTGGTCCCCGGCCGGCCCTTCGCGCAGCAGCCCGGTCAGCTCGATGACGTGGGCTTCCTCGATCCAGCAGGCCCGGTGCGCGCACCGGAGATTACCGCAGGCATCGTCCGCGCGGCGCTCGCGGACTTTCCCGTGCGCGTCCACGGCGGCTTCCCAGGCGTCCTCGGGGACCTGGGCCAGCGCGGCCTTTTCCCGCTTGCCCAGCTCCCAGCCCACGGAGTAGATCACCTGGTACCCGGGGCGGGCCGCCAGCTTGTCCAGCTCCCTGATCAGGGCGTGGCTGGCGCCGGCCCCGTCGCAGGTGATCATCAGCTTCCGGCGGAACGCCGGCGGCAGCGCGGCGATCGCCTCGCCCAGGATCTGCAGGTGATCAGCGGCGGTATTCGACCCGGCCGAGCCGGGGCGCAGCATCCACGCCAGCGGCTCCCGCACGTTGTCGCATTCGGCGACCAGCGGGTGATGGCCGAATCCCTTGAAATTGGGCTCCGCCAGCTCCTTATCCGAGTGCGCGGGCACCACGGTCGCGTCCAGCCGGATACACGTCACCCCCTCCAGCGTCTTGTCCGCGACCCGCACCGGCGGCAGCGTGCCGGCCTGCGCCCACGCGTGCCGCCGCGCCTTGTTCACCGCGGCGGCGAGCTTGCGCTGCGCGCGGTCGCCGGCGCCGGCGATCTCCTTCAGCGCCCGCCACGCCGTCGGCACCGACGCCACCAGGCCGAACAGCTCCCGCTGATCGCCCATCACCCGGAAATCACTGATCACCCGGGCGCCGTCCGCGATCGCGCACGCCAGATCGCTGACGACCCGGCCCCGGTCATGCCCCCACAGCGGCGACGGCAGCGCCCGCGACAGCCCCGCCGTCAGCCCCGTCCGGTCCGCCAGCTGCCGCAGCAGAACCAGGCCCGCATGCGACACGATCCCCGTACCGCCGCCAGTGACTTCCAGACCCCGCGACCACCCTGTACCGTTCACGTAGAAAGTGCTCCTCGAACCCGGCGCGATAAGGACCCAAACACCCCTAATCGTCCCAGTTCAGGAGCACTTTTCCATTCAGGCGCGCCAGTCAGCCCACACGGCTCGGTGAAAAGACAGGGTTAGCATCGGAGTGCGCCGACTACTAGCTGGAAGTCGCGGGCAGGTGCTTGGTCATCACAGGGCTCCGGTGGTCAGTGGCGGGAAGGCGCGTCGCACGTCGGCCACGCTCGTCAGGAGCGGGATCTCGTAGGCGGCGGCCATGGCCTCCAGAAGCTTTATGTCGATCGGAAATATGGGCGATATGGCGAGCAGGCGCATGTAGAGCGCGCGGAATCCCTTCTCGTGCTCGACCGTGCGGCCCCAGCCCTCGACGGCTCCCCAGCACCTTAGGCGCTTACTCAGCGGGGTGCAGTGACGCTGGACGAGTTCGGGGGCGCGCCAGGCGTACAGGCCGCAGCCTTCGCCTGCAAAGTGGCCGTGCCTGGTCCCAGACGGAATGGGCAGGATCGCGCGGGAACAGGCCTGGCAGACAGCCTGGACTGGGGCACGCAGCGGCCATGCCTGGTTACCGTGGAAGCTCACCAGGCGGCCGTCGCGGATGTCCCACGTGCGGTAGCCGCGTAGGGGCGTGATGCCAAACTCGACCCTAGACACGCGCAGGCACCTTGGCGGGCGCGGGCACCTCGACGGGCTCGACGGGCTCGACGGCCGGCTGCCCGACCGGCTCGATCTCGATGATGCGCTTGGGCGGTCCGATCTTGCTCATGGATACACTCCCGGGTTGTGGTCGTCTAGGGGCGCGCCTCGTAGACGAGGTTGAACGGGGTCTCGGCGGCACGCCTGAACCTGGTGAACCCGGCCTCTGTCGCTATCTGCCGGATCGCTGCCTCTCCCGCCTGCGCGCCGAGCGAATATCCGCCCGGCTGCGACATCGCGTTCGGCACGCACAGCAGGCTGGAGAAGCCGTAGTAGACCCGTCCGACCGGGTTCATGTTGCCTGCTTGGTTGTCGGCCGCGAAGGGCTCGACCACCAGCCAGGTGCCGTTCGGCTTGAGGGACTGGCGGACATGCCTGGCGGCCGCGAGCGGATCGCCCAGGTCATGCAGGCAGTCGAAGGTGGCGGCGAGGTCGTAGCCGGATCCGGAGAACGACGATGCCGAGGTGACCTCGAAGATCGCCCGGTCGGCGACGCCAGCATCGGTGGCCCGCTTGCGCGCCAGTTCGATCGAGTGGCCGTGATAGTCCGAGCCGAGGAACCGCGAGTTCGGGTATTCCTGCGCGAGCAGGATTGTCGACGCCCCGAGCCCGCAACCGATGTCCGCGATGGTGGCGCCGGCCCGCAGCTTGTCCTCGACGCCGTCCAGCGCGGGAATCCAGGACGGGATCAGGCTGGCGATGTAGCCGGGGCGGAAGAACTGCTCGCAGCCGATGAAGACGTCCTCGTCCTGTTCGTGCCAGCCCAGGCCGGTACCGGAGCGGAAGGCCTCGGTGATCCTCGGCTCTGCCCGCACAGCGCCGAGGGCCAGCATGAACGCGCCGGGGGCGTAGACGGCGCCGTCCGGGCTGGCCAGGGCGAACGCCTGTTCCTCCGTCATCGAGTAGCTGTCCGCCGCCGCGTCGTACTCGACATAGCCGCCCGCCGCCTGCCCGCGTAGCCACTCGGCGACGTAGCGCGGATTGGTATGGGTGCGCTGCGCAAGCTCCTGGGGGGTAGCGGGCCCGGACGCGAGCGCCCGGTACAGGCCGAGCCGGTGTCCAATCACCACGTTGCCCGCGGCCACCACAGCGCCGAGATCGGTAACGAACCTGCCGAGGAACTCGTGGAGCTTGCCTTCATCGATGGCCATAATGAACCTCCCGTGATGGTTTCGCCTTGAGGACAGGCTCGGTCACGCCGTTGCACTGGCATTGCAATCGGGCTGCAATGGGCATCGATACAACGGTGGGGAGGGCGATTTCCCGGGGAGGCGGCCATGCGCGCGAGGTATCCCGATACAGAGGGCTTCATCGAGCGTGGCGGTGTCAAGGTCGGCTACGAGGTGTTCGGCGCGGGGGAGCCGACGATCCTGCTGCTCACCTCGTGGGCGATCGTGCATGCCCGGCAGTGGAAGGACCAGGTGCCGTACCTGGCGCGCCGGTTCCGGGTGATCACCGTCGAGGGACGGGGCAACGGCCGGGCCGACCGGCCCGCGAGCCCGGCGGCTTACCGGGACCGGGAGTACGTCGACGACGCGATCGCCGTGCTGGACGCGACCGGAGTAGACCAGGCCGTGCTCGTCGGCCTGTCCGTGGGCGGCCGACACGCGCTGCAGCTGGCTGCCTGGTACCCGGAACGGGCGGCCGGGGTGGTCGCGATCGGCGCGGCACTGCCGTGGCCGCTCCCGCCGGACTTCGACGAGCCGAAGGACAGCTACGAGGGGTGGGGGAAGGCGAACCGGCACTGCTGGCTGGCCGACTACCGCGGCTGGGTCGAGTTCTTCATGTCGCAGGTGTTCACCGAGCCGCACTCGACCAAGCAGCGCGAGGACGGGGTGGCCTGGGGCCTGGAGACCACCGCCGAAACGCTGCTGCTGACCACACAGGGCGTTGGGGAGGTCACCGCTGCCGACGCCGAGGCCGTCTGCCGGCAGGTGCGCTGCCCGGTGCTGATCGTGCACGGCGACCAGGATGGGATCGTGCCCTATGAGACGGGAATGGCGCTGGCCCGCTGGACCGGCGGGCAACGGGTAACGATACGCGGCGGCGGGCACGCCCCAACGCTGCGCGACCCGGTCCAGGTGAACCTTCTCATCCGGGGCTTCGCCGAATCCCTCGGCCCTGTTAGCGCGCCGACATCGCGAACCTGGATCAGGGCCCGGGACCGTCGTAAGCGAGTACTTTACGTCAGCTCTTCGATCGGCCTCGGCCACGCGAGCCGCGCCCTCGCCATCGCCGCCGAACTGCGCGCCCGGCACCCGGACCTGCAGATCGACTGGCTTACCCAGCACCCGGTGACCCAGATGCTGGAGGAGCGGGGCGAGCGGGTGCACCCGGCCTCGCGCTGGCTGGCCAGCGAGAGCTCGCACATCGAGTCCGAGGCGGGCGAGCACGACCTGAACGTGTTCCGGGCCATCCGCAGCATGGACGAGATCCTGGTGAGGAACTTCATGGTGTTTTGCGACCTGGTCTCAGAAGAGCAGTACGACCTGTGGGTCGTCGACGAGGGCTGGGATATCGACTACTTCCTGCACGAGAACCCGGAGCTCAAGCGGGCGCCCTACGCCTGGATGACCGACTTCGTCGGCTGGCTGCCGATGCCGGACGGCGGCGCCAGGGAACAGGCCCTTACCGCCGACCATAACGCGGAGATGATCGAGCAGGTCGCCCGTTTCCCGAGCCTGCGTGACCGGGCGGTGTTCGTCGGCAACCCCGGGGATGTGATCCCCGCCGCGTTCGGGGAGGGGCTGCCGCAGATCCGGGCCTGGGTCGAGCAGCACTACCGGTTCTCCGGGTATGTCTCCGGCATCCCGGGCGGGCTCGACGACCGTGACGCTATCCGCGCCGAGCTCGGCTACCGGCCCGGCGAGAAGCTCTGTGTGGTCACCGTCGGCGGTTCCGGCGTGGGCACCGACCTGCTCCGCCGCGCGGTAGCGGCCTTTCCGGTGGCCAGGAGGCTCATCCCCGGGCTGCGGATGGTGGTGGTGACCGGGCCGCGGATAGGCCCCGCGTCGGTAAAGTCTGCTGACGGCCTCGAGGTGCGCGGTTACGTCCACGACCTGTACCGGCACCTGGCCGCGTGCGACCTCGCGGTGGTTCAGGGCGGGCTGACCACCACGATGGAGCTGACCGCGGCCGGGCGCCCGTTCATCTACGTGCCGCTGCGTCATCACTTCGAGCAGACCTTTCATGTCCGGCACCGGCTGGCGCAGTACGGTGCCGGCCGCTGCCTGGCTTACGAGGACACCGGGCCCGACGGGCTGGCCGCGGCGATGGCCGAGGAGATCGCGCGCCCGGTCAGCTACCGGCCGTTGGAAACCGGCGGAGCGGCGCGGGCGGCTGCGATGCTCGCAGAGCTCATCTGAGGCTGCGCAGGGCCCAACGCGCGTCCTGCCGGACATGCGGCAGCCCGTGCTCGCACGAGATGCGCTCGGCCCGCAGCAGTTGCGCCCTGGCCCGGTCCGCCGCACCGAGCCCGATGAGGGCCTGCCCGTCGGCGACCAGCGTGGCGGCCAGCGTGGCCGTCCAGGGCGTCCGCTCGGCCAGCGCCAGCAGCGGCGCGAGAACCGCGCGGGCGCGTTCCGGCTCGCCGCGCCCGAGCCAGGCCTGCGCCAGGGCGAGGTAGGCCTCCTCGCCCAGCAACCACGCCCCGTCGGCCGGGATGTCGGCCTCCCGGAGCAGCCGGTCCGCGTCGGCGAGCACCGCAGGCGAGCCGGTGGCCGCGGCCAGCGGAGCGGCGCAGCGCAGCAGGTAGGCCTCCACGCCTCCTGTCCCGGCAGCGGCTAGGCCGCGCTCGAACAACCCGATCGCCTCAGCCCGGTCGCCGCTTCGCAGGACCGTGCCGCCGAGGAAGGCGCACGCCGCGGCCTGCCACCAGGCATGCTGGTGCTCTTCGGTCATGGCCAGCGCCTGGCGGCCCAGCGTCACCGCTTCACCGTCACGGCCGCGGAGCCTCGCCAGCCAGCCGAGGTGCGCCATATACCACGCCGCGAAGTGCGGGTAGCTACCGCGGCGGTTGACCTCGATGGCGCTCCGCATGGCGGCCGTTGCCTTGTCCCAGTCCGCCGCGGCGATGAACGGGAATGCGGCGTCGAACTCCGCCCATTGCAAGTGGAACAGATCGCCGCGGCGGCGAACCAGCGGGCGGAGCTCGGCCAGCACCCCGGCGAGGCCCCCGACGTCCCCCAGGCTGAGGTAGGCGGTCTTGAGACCGTCGAGACCGGCCGCTACCGCCTGCTCGTCCGCGGACGCGCGGGCGGCAGCCACGGCGCGTAGGCCGTGGTCCAGTGCGTCGCCAAGCTGCAGCTGGTTCGCGGCGATAACTGCCAGCCGGGACAGCAGGTCGGCCTCGCTGGCCCAGTCGCCGAGTGACTGAGCGATCCGCAGGCCGCCGGTCAGGGTGGACGTGTAGTGGACGATAACGTCGCCGTCGGCCGGGAACTTCCACGGACGAGACCGGCCGAGTTCGCTCAGGGCTCGCATCTCCAGGCGGCGGTCACCCGCCGCTCGCGCGCCCGCGGCGCCCAGCTTCAGGTCGGCGACTGCGGCGTCGTAGGAGCCGACGGCCTCGTGCGCACGTCCGCGCAGGACCAGCGCCCGGGCGCGCGCCTCCCCATCACCACCGCGTTCGGCCGCCTCCAGCGCCTGCGCGCTCAGCGCGATCGCATCGCTCGTCGCGTACCGTCGCATGGCCTCCTCGGCCGCGAGCACCCAAGCCCGCGCCGCCCTGGGCCAGTCACCCGCGGCCCACGCGTGCCTGGCCAGCGATTCCGGCTGGCCGGTCAGCAGGTCGGCCGCCCGGCGGTGATAGGCCAGCTTAGCCGGCTCCGGGGTGGTGGCATACATGACCTCCCTGATGAGGTCGTTGGCGAACTCGTAGTCGCGGCCGCTGACCGCAAGCAGCCTGGCCTTAAGGGCCAGCTCGCACAGCTCGAGCGCGGTCGCCGGGGTCAGGTCGAGCAGCTCGCCGAGAGCAAGCGGATCGACTGTGGCGCCGAGCACCGATGCCGCCCGCAGCAGCGATTCCGCGGCTGCGCCGGTCCGCCTGACGCGGCCCTGGACGGCGCTGCGCAGCGATCCCGGCACCCCGGACTCCCCCGCGGCCAGCGCCCGCAGCACCTCAACCACGAACAGCGTGTGGCCGCGAGTGCTCTGCAGGATAGCGTCAGCCAGCCCTGGGTGCCCGGCCTGGCCGGCCAGCTGCGCGACCGCCTCCGGGCTGAGCGGTCCCACGTCGACCCTGGTGGCCACCGGCGCGAGCACCGCGCCGATCTGCTCGTCGTGCTCGGCCCGGACGGTCACCACAACGAGCAGCCGCGCGCCGGCCAGGTGACGTCCGAGGTAGTGAACGAACTCGATCGTGGATTGCCCCGCGTACTGCAGGTCGTCCACAACGACCAGTACCGGGTTGCGGGCGGCGAGCCCGTTCAGGAAGGCGGTCACCGCCTGGAAGGACCGGCGCCGTTCGGAATCGGGGGTGCCTCGCCAGGACGGCGCGGGGCCGAGCAGCGCCGCGGCCTCGGGCAGCAGGGCCGCGGTCGCGGCTGCATGCTCGCCGAGCAGCTGTCGCAGGGAGCTCGCGGGCATACTGCCGACCACCGGCGCCACCGCCTCCACGACCGGCTGCAGGAACAGCGATCGTTCGGCCTCGTAGCAGCGTGTCCGCAGCACGGTCGCGCCGGCCACTTCAGCCTCGGCCGCGAGATCCTCGGCGAGGGCCGTCTTGCCGATCCCGGCCTCCCCGACGATCATGACCAGGCTCGGATCCCCGGCTACGGCGCGGCTCCAGGTCTCGTGCAGCGCTCCCGTCTCGGCATCTCGGCCTGCCAGCACCGGACCGCGGCGGGTCGGCCGTGCGGGACGGGCCGCCCGGACGGCGCGAGCCGGTGCCCCGCCGCCTGCAGGCAGCCGGTCCTGCTGCTCGCGGAGGATCGCCAGGTGCAGTTCCTGGGTCTGCGGCGCGGGGTCGGCGCCTAGCTCCTGGCCCAGCCGTTCGCGCAGCGCCGCGTAGGCCATCAGCGCCCGGGCCGGCTCGCCGCCTGCCGCTGCGGCAGACATGTACCAGCGGTGCGCGCTCTCATCGAGCGGGTCGGCCGTCATCGCCGCCTCGGCGTAACGGACCGCCGAACGGGTGTCGCCGGTGGCCAGGGCCGCCTCGGCTGCGACGAGCCGCGCCCGGCGGACCAGGTCCCGCAGCTCACCGCGGACCGGATCAACCCAGCTCGCGTACGGCTCGTCGGTCAGCACCACGTCGGCGGACAACAGGTCGATGGCCCTTTCCGCCGCGGCCAGGGCAACCGCCGGCGCGACCGCCAGCCTGCGTTCTGCCTGCTCGCAGTAGCGGGCGGCATTGTCGAGGTCCACGCTGACCTCCGGCTCGCCGGCGAGCCGGTAACCCTGGCGGCCGCCCAGGATGACGCCGGGACCCAGCACACCGCGGAGCCTGCTGACCAGCGTGGCGATGTTCGGCCCGGCAGCCGCCGGAGGATCGTCCGCCCACAGCACGTCCACGATCCGGTCCACGGAAACCAGCCCCGGTCGTTCTACCGCGAGCAGCTTCAGCAACGTCCGGGACTTGCGGCTGCCGACCTCGCCCTCGGAAAGCTCGCCGCCGTCACGGATGACGCCGAAAGTGCCCGCGAGACGCAGCTCGACATGCCCACGCCCGGCGGGTCTCGTGGGAGCATCCCTCCCCACACAGCACTTCTTACCGTTCGTCAGCAGCATCCGGCAAGGGCCCGCCCCGAGTCGACGGGGCGGCCTGCTCGCGTGAGCACCACCAGGTGGATGTCAGAGCATGCTGAACTTCACTAAGCTGGCCCCAGTGCCTTCGATCCTCCGGCGCCGTTCAATGACGGGCTGCGGCTGACAGTACCTGCCTACCTCGCCCGCTTCAAGGGCTCTTCCCGCGACCGCCCCGAATCTGACCTGCGCAGTTACCTTGCCTCGTGCACGGAGCGGGGCGACCGGGCAATAGGCCGCCGGGACCGCGGGCCGATCCTGCTCAACAGCCGCGGCACCCGGATGAGGGGCACGCGGGTACCCGCCGCCTGCGCCGACTCGCCGAGGCCGTCGGCATCCGGGTCACCAGGGCCCAATACCAGGCCCGGCGAGTACAGCCCGGAACCGGCCGCCATGCGAGGCAGGTGGCGCGCTGACCGGCTTGCGCGGACGGTCAAGGTCGTCGTGGCCGGTAGATGTCGGAGCGGTGCTCGATGGCTATGACGGTGACCAGGCGCTGCTGGTCATCGATGCGGTAGATCACGCGATAATCCCCGCGGCGTGCGCTATGAAGCCCCGCAAGGCTGAGTTTCAGCAGCTTTCCGACGCGGTGCGGGCTGGCGGCCAGTGAGCCGTAGAGGAACTCCACGACGGCAGTAGCCACTTTCCCCGGGAGCCTGGTCAGTGCCCGGCGTGCCGCCGTGGTCCACGCGATGGCGAAATCGTTCCCGCTCACTGGCCGGAGATGCGGATCGGCTTCCCGGTCGGCGTCGCGGAAGGCGTGCTGTACGCGGTGGGCGGCGACGGCGCCTCCGTCGCCGTCGCCGTCAGAGGGTGTTTTTGAACCTTCGGGTCAGTGATCACGCGCCTCTTGCGGAGCGCTCCTACACGGGGCCCTGCAGGGGTGAAGACTCATCGGCGGCGGGCCGACGTCAGCTGATCTGCTCCGCCAGCTCGACGATGATCCCCTCTGGACCACGGACGTAGCAGAGCCGGTAGCTGTCCTCGTAACGCTACAGTTCACCCGCGCGCTCGCAGACCGGAGACGACGGCGTCAATGTCTTCGACGGCGAATGCGACATGGCGAATGCCCAGTGTGTTCGCCGGCTCGTTCCGGTTGCCACTCTGGTCTGCCGGCATGTGGAA
Source organism: uncultured Actinomycetes bacterium (assembly GCA_963805255.1). Taxonomy (GTDB): domain Bacteria; phylum Actinomycetota; class Actinomycetes; order Streptosporangiales; family Streptosporangiaceae; genus Bog-532. Next base: position 59,877 of record CAWDTK010000018.1, on the reverse strand, counting down.
CTTCGTCAGCTCGAGTCGTCCGTAGCCGTCCTCCTTTCCCGCGTTCTGTTCGTGTTCTGTTCGAGCGCGACGCTCTGTCGACGTGATCAACCGCGAGCACCCGCGGCGCCCTCCCCCGCCGTCCTGCCCATCGCCCTGCAGCACGGTGGGGCCGGACAGCGGATCGGGTATCGCCGCAGGTCGCCGCGCAGGACCCAACGCCACAATCTGGAGGGCGCTGTAAATCAAGCCGATCACTGCCGGCCCGGAGGTGCGCCCATGTCCAGCGCCGGCCATCCGGCACCCCGGCCCGCCGTGCCCGAGGACGGCATGTCGATCGCCGAGGCCGCCCGTCACAGCGGAGTCAGCATGTACACGCTGCGTTACTACGAACGCGGTCAGGAGCCGGTCGAACTTTCCCTGCGGCAGTAGAACGGCGGTCGTGAAGCTGTCAAAGTCCAGCTGGAGCGGCGCCTTGATCTTGTGTTTGACCGCTTTCTTGTTGCCGGTCCGCTCGCCGGTGCCGAGGTTCTGGAGCAGGTGGCTGGAGGGCGTCGTGTTGGCGTGGAAGACACGGCAGACCCGCCACCGCTGGCCGTCGTGCGCGAAGGTGAAGGCCACGGTCATCTGGCCGGCGCCTGCTGCCATCAGCGTCCCATGCTCCCGGTCAGTCCAGATGCAGTAGCCGTACAGGCCGAGGGTGATCGCTTCGAGAATCGTGGACTTGCCGGCTCCAGTATCGCCAAGGATGGCGATGAGTGTCTTGCCGGTAAAGTCCACCATGGTGAGGCTGGGCCACTTGCCAGGGCGTAGTAACACGACGCGATCAAGCCATCGTCGCGTTCCGGCGGGTCACGCCCCAGATTTCCTTGATCGCTTGCCTACCACCTGCGGAAGTCCGGTGTCACGGCGACATTCTGACCCGTAGTGTTCCGCCAGCTCGTCACAGCGGCAGGATGCGGTTAGGCAGACTGTCGAGCGCGGCGCGGACTTGATCAGCTTCGGGGACACCGATGCCGGTGTAGAGGGCAAGGGCACGCTGCCAGTTGCAACGCGCCTGACCGAGATCCCCTGTGGCCTGGCAGGCGCGGGCGAGGCCCTGATGACCGCGAGCCTGCTCGTAGCGGTCACCTGTCCGAAGGACCAGGATGAGCGCGTCGCCGTGACGGGCGCGGCCCTGATCAGGCTGGCCAGCGGCGCACATGTTCTCGCCGATGCCGTTGAGCGCCTCGGCCTCGCCGGACCGGTTGCCCAGCGCGCGGTGCAACGCTAGAGCTTGCCGGTGGTGGCCGACGGCCTCCTGGTATCGGCACTGCCGCGACAAGACGATGCCCAGGCTATCCACGGCGCAGGCTTCACCGTGCTGATTGCCCAGATCGCGGAACCGCGCCGCCGCCTGTTGCTGGTGATCACTGGCCTGCTGATGGTGGCCCTGCCGCGACAGCACAGATCCGAGGCCGGTCAGCTGGAACGCCTCACCGAGCTGGTCACCCAGCTCACGGCAGATGGCCAGAGCCTGCCGGTAGCAGCTAGCGGACTCCTGATAGCGGCCCTGACGCAATAGGACCCCACCGAGATTACCGAAGGACACGGCCACACCGCCCCGGCTGCCAAGTTCGCGGAATGTAGCGAGCGCCCGCCGGTGGCAGCTGCCAGCCTCCGGGTAGAAGCCCTGCCGCGACAACGCACGCCCAAGTCCGGTCAGGGCACGCGCACGGGCGCGCTTGTCACCCAACTCCCCGAAGATGGCCAGCGCCTCCCGGTGATATCTGGCAGCATCCGCGTAGCGGCCTTCCCGCCACAAGGCGACACCGAGATTATCCAGCACGCACGCCTCGCCACCACGGTCACCAAGCTCACGTGCAATGGCCAGCGCCTGCCGGCTGTGGTCGGCGGCATCCTCATGGCGGCCTTCCTCCCATGTGACGAAACCCAGGCTGAACAGCGTACGGGCTTCGCCCTCCCGGTCGCCGAGCTCACGGAAGATCGCCAGGGCCCGGCGGTGGCGGCTGGCAGCCTCCCGATAACGGCCCCGCAGCCATAATGTGAAGCCGATAGCGCGCAACGTGTCAGCCTCACCGCCACGGTCACCGAGCTCACGCGAGATCGTGAGGGCTCGCAGGTAGTGACCGGTGGCCTCCTGATCACGGCCGGGCCACCATTCGACCGCGCCAAGGCTTCTCAGCGCGGTAGCCCGCGCGGCGCGGGCATCGGCCTGCCCGGCGGCGTGCACGCCCGGAGCGAGCATGGCCGGGGGCGCGGGGTCCAGACGGTGTGCGAAGATCGCGAAAAAGCGGACGAGGATCGCAGCCAGGCAGGAGGCGTGGCGGTGCCAGCCATGGGCGGCCGCATATGCGGTCAGGGCCACCAGGGTCTCTCGTTCGGCTTCCAGCCAGCCGCGCGCTTGTGCCGCGGTGCGCAGCGGCGGGACATGCGATGCGCGGTCGGCCTGCGGGCGGCGCCGCGCCTCGGCCAAGCCCAGGACATCCATCGCGGATTCGGCGCCTGGCACGAGGACATCCATCGCGGCGGCCGCGGTGGTCAGGTAGTGGTCGAATAGGCCGGTCAGCGCCTCGCGCTGGGCGTCTTCGGCCTCGTCGGCGTGGGCTTGCCCAGCGGCATAGCCACCGAGCAGGTCGTGCATGGCGTGGCGGCCGGTGCGGGTGGGGTGGATCAGGTGCGCACGGGCCAGCTGGTCCAGGAGCCGCCCAGCCTGCTCGAGGGGGGTGCTGGTAAGCGCGGCGGCGGCGTAGCGGTCATAGTCGGGGCCGGGGTGCAGGCCCAGCAGCCGGAAGGTGCGGGCGGCATCAGCGCCCAGGTGGTGGTAGGACCAGGAGAACACGGCCCGCACCGCGGTGCGGGGGTCGCCGCCGGCGTCCAGCAGGTCCAGCCGCCGCTGCTGGTCAGCCAGCTCGGCGACCAGCTCGGCGAGCGGGGCGGCCGGGCGGGCGGCGGCGAGTTCGGCGGCCACCCGCAACGCCAGCGGCAGCCGCGCGCACTGGGCGGCCAGCGCCGCGGCCGCGCCGGGGTCGGCGTCGACCCGGCCGCCGATCAGCGTCCGCAGCAATGCGACCGCGTTGCCGGGGGGGAGCAGGTCCAGGTCCAGGCACCGGGCGCCGTGCCGTGCCACCAGGCCGGCCAGCGAGTCGCGGCTGGTCACCACCACCACTGCACAGGCCGCGGCGCCGGGCAGCAGGAGACGGACCTGGTCAACATTGCGGGCGTTGTCCAGCAGGATCAGCATCCGCCGGCCAGCAGGCTCCGGTACCGGGCGGCGCGTTCGTCGGTCTCCGCCGGGATGTCCTGGCCCGCCACGCCGAGGGCGCGCAAGAATCCGGCCAGTGCATCGGCGGCCGTCATCGGCTGGTCTGGGTCATGCCCACGCAGGTTCACATACAGCTGCCCGCCCGGGAACCGGTCCCGCACCCGGTGCGCCCACCGCACCGCCAGCGCGGTCTTGCCCACGCCGGCGGTACCCGACACCGCCGAGATCACCACTGCGGCCGGCCCGGCGCCCGGACCGCCCGGTTCACCGGCCGCGTCCAGCAGCCGGTCAAGGCCGGCCAGCTCCCCGGCCCGCCCGGTGAACGCCGCCACATCCAGCGGCAACTCACGCGGCACCGGCACCGCCTGGCCCGCCGCCGGTGCAGCACCGGCGGCGGGCAGCCGCACGGCTGGCGGCGCCTCGCCGGCCAGGATGCGCTGGTACAGCTCCTGCAGGCCGGGGCCGGGATCGGTGCCTAGTTCCTCGGCCAGCACCTGCCGGGCCCGCGCGTAGACCTCCAGCGCCTCGGCCGGGCGGTCGCCCTCCCACAACACGCGCATCAGCTGATACCACAGCCGCTCCCGCAGCGGGTGCTCCGCCGCCAGCCCCCGCAGCTCCGCCGCCAGGCCCGCGGCCGTGCCGCCGGCCGCCAGGTCAGCTTCCACCCGCAGCTCCACCGCGGCCAGCCGCAGCTCGTCCAGCCGGTCAGCCTCCGCCGCGACCAGCATGCCCCGGGGCACGTCGGCCAGCGCCGGTCCGCGCCACAACGCCAGCCCCTCACCCAGCAGCTTCGCCGCCTGCCCCGCGTCACCATCCCCGAGCGCCGTGCGGCCGGCCGCCAGCGCCTCCTCAAAGCGCCGCGCGTCCACCTGCTCCGGCGCTGTCAGCAGCTGATAGCCCGGGGAGCGGGTCACCAGCATCCGGCCGCCCGGGTCGCCGGCCAGCTGGCGCACCTGCAGCACATACTTGCTGACCAGCTGGCGCGCACACGGCGGCGGCTGCGCCCCCCACAGCTCGTCTACCAGCCGCTCAGCCGACACTACCCCGCCGCGGGCCAGCACCAGGGCCGCCAGCACCGCCCGCTGCTTCGGTGCCCCGACCGCCGTCCAGCAGCTGCCGGTGCGGACCTCCAGCGGCCCAAGAACACGGAACAACACGACACCCCTTCGTGCAGCCGGACAACCATCCAGCCGCGGCAGTGCCCCCTAAAGCCAACACAACGGATATAAGCCATGTCGGGTTCACGTGAGGCTGTGACCTGGGGTTTTGCTTGGCTGCGGGGGTCGATCTGAGGCGCGTGCCCAGCCGGAGCGAGCACGATACGTGCAGGCATTGAACCAGCGAGTCCGTAAGGGCCTGCCGGACACGCCGGACCACCGCCCTGCGGGCCCGCGCGGCCGCCGGTAGCTGCTGCTTCACACCTTGCCCGCAGCAAGGGATGAACGGGCCTGAAGGGCTCGCCTGCGGATACTTCGCTCCGCCTGTGCATAGCAACAGGTCCGCGACCTGGCAGGACTCCGTGTCGCAACGGTTATCCACTTTTCCACACCCGCGCTCGTCCACAGCTGCGAAGCGGTTGACCAGCATGTTTACCTAAATCCTCCACAGACCTATACACAGGCACGTTACCCTGCCAGGCCCAGGGCTGGCGTGATAAGAGCAAGCTCTCATGCTGGCCCTGGGCTCCTTTGCGCGTGCCGGGGAGTCATCGCCCATGCCCTGACCGGAAGAACCGTGCGGCCAGGGGCCAAATAGCTGATCTTGCGGGGTTTGCGTGCTTGGGGTCGGCCCGTACGATTGCGCCACTCTCTTGGGGCGGTCCGCCCGCTGTTTCGCGTTGCACGATCCCGAAGTGCTACGGCACCCGGAGCAAACCGTCTGAGCAGCCGCCGGACGCTGGGTAACAAACGTGTCACCAGCCGCAAACGAGCGATCGTCAAAGCTGCGTAGGTAGAGGGGTGTTGTCCAAGTCCCACATCAATCCCGGCAACCCCGCGTCGGCTGATTATCGAGATTACGTATCCGCTCTAACATCCGGCTAATCTGGCGGACGGGTACTGGCGCGCTCGACGACCTGCCAACTCGGTGGGTCTTGTTCTGCTGATGGTTCGCGGTGGCCGAGGGCGATGTGCGCGCAGCGGCTGCCTTGATCGCGCAGCGATTGCCGCAGGGTGGTCAGTCCTGCGGGCGCGGCGGCGTCGCTGTCGTCCCATCCGGTGATCGCGACGGCGTGGGGCACGCTGCGGCCGGCGCGGGCCGCGGCGCGGAGCGCGCCGAGAGCCAGTTCGTCGCTCATCGCCGCGATCGCGTCGGGCGGGTCGTCGCCGCGGAATAGTTCGTCGGCGAAGGCTTCGCCATGTGCGGTGGCGTTGGCCGGGCACACGGCGATCCGCAGGTCGGCCGGGGCGCCCCCGGCCTGGCGCCAGCTGTCGAGGAAGCCGTCCCACCGGTGCCGGGTCACCGGGTAGGTCACAGCCGGGCCGGGCGGGCCGGTGAGCAGCGCCCGGGCACGGCTGCGGTTGACGGGGAAGCTGAGCACCGCCGGCCGGGTGGCACCGGTGAAGGCCAGCCGGCCGATCGCCGTGGCCGCGGCCCGGTCGTCGATGCCGACGATGGGCAGCCCGGGCCGGGCCGGGCCGGCGTGCACGACCGCCGGCAGTCCGCTGGCCGCAACGGCATCCAGGACCGGATCGTCGTCGCTGGTGGTCCACACGATGAACCCGTCCACCACCGCCTCGCTGACACGCCGCACGTCGCTGTCGGCTCCGGTGATCGGGACCAAGGTGAGGCCGACACCCTCGGCTGCACAGACCTCCGCCACCCCGGTTAGGAACCGGGCCGCCTGCGGGTCGTCGAAGGCGTAGGCCAGTCGCTCGCCGAGGATCACCCCCAGGCTGCCCGCCCGGCCCCGGCGCAGCGACCGGGCACCAGGATGCGGGCCGGGATAGCCCAGCCTCTCCGCGGCCGCTCGGACCTTCGCCGCGGTGCCCGGCGCGACCCGCTCAGGCTGGGAATAGGCGTAGGACGCGGTCATGACCGACACCCCGGCTGCGTCGGCGACCTGGCGCAGCGTCGGCCGGATTCGTTGTTGATTCACCCTCATAGTGTAGTTGTGTATCGATACACAACGTCTTACGATGAAACTGTGTATCGATACACAAAGCGCGGTCCGGCAGACCCCGACCAGACGATGCGCTGTCCCGCACCTCCTCGCCGGGCGGCGCCGCCGCGTCCCGGCGAGGCGGCGCGGGCGTGCTGCGGCTCGCCACCATCACGCCGGGAGCACGCAGCGGACCACTCCCGCGGCGAGGCCTTCGGCCGGGACGCGCCGACGCTGCTGAGCTACGCCGCGCTGGCCGGCTACGCCTTCTGGCTGTACGCGTTCGGGCCAGCGCTGGCGCTGCTGCAGGCCGAACTGCACTTCTCCTATGCCCTGCTCGGTGCCTACTCGGCACTGTGGGCGGCGGGCGCGGCCCTGGCCGGGATGACCTTCACCGCGCTCGCGCGCCTGCTGCCCCGCGCCGCGCTGCTGTCGTGCCCGGCGGCAGGCGCCACCGCTGGCGCCGGGCTGTTCGCCGTTTCCCGCAGCGTCGCACTCACCATGCTCGGCGCCGCGGTGCTCGGCTTCGCCGGCACTACCTTGCTCACCTGCACCCAGGCGATCCTGTCCGACCGGCACGGCGAACGCCGCGACCGCGCGCTGACCGAAGCCAACGTCGGCGCGGCCGCCTGCGCGGTGCTCGCCCCGCTCCTGCTCGGCCTGCTCCAGGACACCCCCGCAGGCTGGCGGGCGGCGATGGGCCTGCCCGCCGTCCTGTTCGCCGGCCTCTACCTGCGCTACCGGCATCAGCCGCTGCGCGCGGCGCCTACCGCCCGGCCCGCCGGAGGCCGGGCCCGGCTGCCGCTGTCCTGCTGGCTGCTGGCCACCCTCGTCGCGGCCGGCATCGCGGTCGAGTTCTGCCCGGTCTACTTCGGCGCCGAACTGCTCACCACGACCGGGCTGCGCACCGCCCAGGCCGCCACCGCCATGAGCGGCTTCTACCTCGGCATCCTGGGCGGCCGGGTCGGCGCGGCCTGGCTTACCCGCCGCGCCGGGCGGACCGTTCCGCTCCTGTGCGCCTCCCTGGCCGTCACCACCGCCGGGTTCCTGCTCTTCTGGCTCGCCGGCCTGCCCATCCTCGCGATCACCGGGCTATTCGTCTGCGGCCTCGGCGTCGCCAACCTCTACCCGCTCTCACTCGCCCTCACCCTGGCCGCCGCGCCCGGAAACGACGACGCCGCCAACGCCCGTACCCAGCTACTCGGCGGCGTGCTCGTCATCGCCGCCCTCTACCTGCTCGGCAGCCTCGCCGATCACCTCGGGCTGCACGCCGCGTTCACCATCGAGGCCATACTCATCGGGGCCTGCGCGCTCTTGCTGGTCGCCGGACTCCGGCTCGGGCGGCGCGCCCGGCCGACGCGGAACCGCCCCCGCGCGACAAGCGGCGCGGGCTGAGGCTGATCGCCGGTGTCGTCGAGTCCGTCATCGACCCAGCGAAGATCGACGCCTTCGAGCGCCTCGCCCACCGGAGGATGGAGCTGGCCGGGCCTTCCTGGGGATACCCAGGCGATTTACTTACTGGTACGCGGCGGCGTCGACAGCTTCAACGATGCGGTACGTCTCCCCCGGGATGTCGTGTCCTTGCGGCGTTCCAGCAGCCGGGCCGGGTCCACGGTCAGCCACTCCTGCCGCAGCGCATAGCCGGCGAATGACCGCAACGGCGCCAGATGCCTGTTCCACGTGGCCGGGGCACTGCCGTCCCACCGGGTCATCGCCGCGGCGAACACCTCCGGCGTCAGGGGCGCCGGCCGCACCCGGCCCCGATGCGCCGCGACCAGGTTGATCTCGTCTGCGCGAAGAACTTCGGAAACGACATGCCGGCTGTCACAAACCGGGCCGGCGGTGTGACCGCGAACGTGTCACTTTCCAGGGCCGCCGACGACACGATGACTGTCACGGGACACGAAATCTCCGGCCTGGCAGTCTGCAGCGCGCCCTGCAGCTGCGCGTGACGCCGCAGGCAGTCACGGACGATCTCGACGAGCTGCGCGGCCTGCTGCTTACGCTCGGGAGTGTCGGCTGTGTCGCGAGTCTCGGTGAGCTATAGGAGTCCTAGCCGTAGCGGACAGGCCGCGCCGGTCGCGCAACCCGCTCCCTCTCGTTACCTGGCCGTGATCCTAATCGTTGTTCTTGCGCTGGATGGTGCCGCGAGCCCTTTTGTCCGCTTCGCTCCGCTCGCGGAGTTGAGCCGTAGTGTTCCTGACCCGCCTGGGTTCCCCGCGGGTCACAGCGATGCGTACAGCGCCCGCTCGAATCCTTCGTACATCGCGATTGCCTCGGGCGTCACGAACGGGAGGAAGTTGCCGTAGATGGACGCGCAGATGCCAGCGGCGCGGTCCACCCAGAAATGGGTGTTGCACAGGCCTGCCCAGGCTCCGGACCACGCCCGCCGCATGCCCGGGATGTCCGCGGTGTTGAGCAGCAGGCCGTAGCCCCACTTGAAGCCGGGGCCGACGCTGAAGGTGCAGCTGGAGGCCGGGTCCGCGGTCGGGATTTCGGCGGGGAAGTCCAGGTCGCCGATCTGGTTGGTGAAAGCCGCGTCGACCGTGGACTGCCGCAGGATCCTGGTGCCGTCCAGCTCGCCGCCGCGGAGCAGCGCCCGCTCGAACTTGATGTAGTCGGACGGCGGCCCGTACAGCCCGGTCCCGCCGGACCACCAGTCCGGCGCCTGATTTAAGATCTCGCCGACGGACACCCAGTTCCCGTCCTCGCCCTTAACGTGAACCGGCGCCGAGTTCGCCCGCTGGGCATCATTCATCAGGAAAGTGGTCTGGTCCATGCCGAGCGGCCCGGTAACACCCTGCTTGATCGCCACGTCAAGGCCGACGCCCGTGACCGCCTCGACGACCTTGCCGAGCCAGTCGGTGCTGATGCCGTAGATGAACGCCTCACCCGGGTCGGCCAGCATCGGGGCGGTAAAGGATGCCCGCGAACCCGCGGCGACGTTCGGGATGCCGGTGGCCTTCTCCCACCGGGCCAGCGGCTCGCTCCAGAACCAGTAGCCCAGCCCGGAGGTGTGCGTGACCAGGTTCTTGACCGTGGCCTGCCTGGCCGGCGGGCGGAGCTTGGGGGTGTCCCCGTCGAAGCCGGCCAGCACCTGGACCCCGGCGAACTCGGGACAGTAGTCAGCCACAGGCGTATCCAGGTCGAGGTTGCCCTGCTCCACCTGCTGCAGCGCGGCCACGGTGCACGGCATCTTGGTCATCGACGTGATCCGGAACAGCGTGTCCATGGTGACGGGGTCGTTCTCCCCGACGGCCCGCGGCCCGGCCGCGCCCAGGTATATGACGCCGTGGCGGTCAGCGGCGATCGCCGCGACGTGAGGCACCCCGCTGGAGTCCACCGCGTCCCGCAGTACCTTGTCGACAGCGGTCCTGTCGATGGCAGCGCCCATCCGTGATCCCCACCTGCCGAGTAACGCCGTTCACGTCGTGGTCCGCCGCGGCGCCATCCCCGGTTACCACGCCGGAGCACCGCGGCTCGTCTCATTCTGACCCCGGCCAGCCGGGTGATCCAGGCCCCGCACGACCGGTCCCGGGACCGAATGCTGCTGGGGGGCTTCGGGGGCGGGGAGGCGGGGGTCACACCCGGGACTGCAGGAGAAACGGTCCTGGCCTGGTTGCCGGACACCTCGGCTTTGCCACGCCTTTCACGACAGTCACCGGGCGGCGCCCGCCCGGTCCGGGCCCCGCCGGTGATCATGTCGTTAGTTGTTCATTTATGAGAACACACACAGTCGCCGCCATCACACAGAGCGACATGACGGCTGGGGACACGTTCGGGAGAAGACCCCCGGTCCGAACACCCCCAGCGGCCCGACATAAGCCCTCCGCCTGTGCAGACGATTCAGGTTTGACCCCTGGTAGCAGAGTTCTTACCAACGCCCCTCTTCGGCCGGGGTCTGGTCAGCCGAGTTCCAGGCATGGCGTACCGAGCGCATCCTTCGTCGCGGGAATCATCTAGCTAGCTAGGTGGCGCGAAATAAGTTGGCTTAAGACAAAGGAAGTCGACCCGGATAAACGTAACTGGACCCTCTGTGAATCATGCGGATACGAACGACGCCTCACAGCGCTCCGATGATCCGCACGGTCGCGGAATCGGGGACCCGGGTGCAGCGAGTCGATCACCCGCAGCACCTCGTCGAAGTTGCGGCCCGTGGTCATCGGGTAGACGAGGATCAGCTTGACCTTCTTGTCCGGCCCGATCACGAACACGTTGCGCACGGTCTGGTTATCGGCCGGAGTCCGCCGTTCGGGATCGCCAGTCGTGGCGGCGGGCAGCATCCCGTAGAGCTTGAGGATTATTGAAAACTCAATTCGAAGAAATAGAGACCGATGGCTGCGCGGAAAGAATCAAGAAACGTGTTGAGCGGCCGCCGATAATCGGCGAAAAGGATCTTCCAGGTTTTCAGGTGCGCAACCGCACGTTCGACGGGAGCGCGTATGGAACTGACCTGGTTATTGTACTCATGCTCACGCATGTAGAGTTCACGACCCTTTGGCTTCTTTGCCGGCGTGACGTAACCGGATCCTTGAAATCCTTTGTCTGCGATAACGGATCCAGCAAGGTCGAGAATCTCCTTCACCTCGCCTTCCAGTTTCTTCATGTCATGGTCGCATCCGGGAGCCGGGTCCGAGACGAAGATTATATTTCCCGATTCGTCGCTGATAATGAGGCTGCCGTGGCCGGTGGTCTTGTATTTCCCGGCCCACAGCTCGGGGGCGTTCTCCCACGACCAGCACGGCCACAACGTCCCGTCTACCAGCGCCAGCCGGCCCCTGGTCATCTGCTTCGCCTCCTCCGCGTCAGGCCGGAATTCTCCAGTAGCCTGAGCGATCAGCGGGGTGAATTCTGTGATGATGTCCGAGACGGTACCCTGGGAGACTCCGAAAAGATCGGCAATGACTTCTTCGATCATATTCTGCCGCTTGTACAGCAGCGTGACCATGATCGCTTCCCGCAGCGAGAGGCTCTTCGGCCGTCCGATTCCCTTATCCCAGGGCTCGGGCAGGATGTCTTCGATACGCTCCTCAAGCTCATCGAGTTGCTCGGCGTTCAGTCCGAAGGTACGATGGTAACGCAACGGCTCCTCCATCTGCTGAGGGTTTTGGTTAGCACCTCCTTTCTACCGATGCGGGGAGTCGTTGTCTTTTCGGCGCGCCGGGCCGAAATTAGAACTTTAATAACAATTAAATGGAGATCCGTAAAAGATCCGACTGGAGAGTTTCTGATAACCCGGCTTGGAGACGTTGAAATCGCTGTCGCCGATCAACGGGTAATTCAGCGCGGACCCCTGGGTGTCTTCGATGTCGTCTGCCCATTTACCGTGATTGTCCACAGGGTCGACCGACAGCCCGATGATCTTTGCATTCCGGCGGTCGAACTCGGGCTTGATCTTCGCCAGGTACCCCAGTTCGGTGATGCACACCGGGGTGAAGTTCCGCGGGTGCGAGAACAGCACCGCCCACGAATCGCCGATCCAGTCGTGGAACTTCAGCCACCCCTCGGTGGTTTCGGCCTCGGAATCCGGCGCGATGTCGCCAAGTCGAAGGTTCATTTGGTCTTTCCTCTTTCGTTTTCGGTGGGTGAGTAGTACGTGCTGCTGACTTGCTCAAACCGCCTTTTGGCGGGGCTTTAGAGCGCAATGAGCTTGCACCTACAAAGGTGCCAGAAGAGGGCGCGGTTTGGCTTGAATGATCAGGCTGGTCATTTGAACGATCCAGCTGGCCGGTTGAACAATCCTGCTGTGCGGGCTACGGTCAGACGAGGCAAGGCATCCGGCGGTGATGACGGCGCACGGGACAGATGATGAACGCATGGTGCCGACGCAGCGCAGGCGCGGGCGCCCTCCGCGAGCCATCCGCGGCTTCCTCTGGCCCACTGAGTTCCTGATGTTCTCGGACACCCTGGTCGCGACGCCCCACCAGCACAGCGCCCTGCAGCTCTCGGTCGGCCTGGACAGGATGCCGCGCGTACAGGTGGACGGCGTTCTGGCAACACGTCCGTGGCGCTCTGGTCGATACCGATGTCCTCCACGCATTCCGCTGCGACGGATGCCTGACCGCGATCGGGTGGATCGAAGGGGAGAGCAGGATCGGCCAGGAGCTCCGCGAGCGGGTGCTTGAGGGTCGACCCTACACAGTGCTTGACGAGGTCCTTTGCCTTCGGATCGCGGAGGCGGTGCGACCCGTCCTGGGCGCGAACATCAGCTGCGACGAAGCGTACGCGCGGTGGCGGCGGGCCCTTGGTGAGCTAGCGGTCGGCGTAGCTCCCGAGCCCAAGCTCGACCCGCGCATTGCAGCAGTGCTGGAGCATCTGCGCAAGACGCCCGCGCCGCCGCCCTCGATCGACGATCTGGCGCGTATCGCCTACCTGTCGGAGAGCCGGCTCCAGCACGTCTTCCGCGAGCAGGTGGGTGTCCCGATCCGGCGGTATCTGCTCTGGCACAGATACCTTACGGCGCTGAGTCTTCTCGCCGACGGGTCGCCAGTTACGGAGGCGGCCTATGCGGCCGGATTCGCTGACGGCGCGCACCTGAGCCGGACAGCCGTCCGGATGAACGGCTATACGCCAACGGAGATGCGGTACGGTCGCTGGCTGTCGAACTGCCGCTGACGACGGAAGTGGCACGCCTGTAGGGCGTCGATCCCCGGTGACGTTACGTGTGCGAAATAACTTCGTGGGTAACGGCGCGCGCGCGACATCTGATGTAGTAGCCATTTCCGCGCACAAGGGCGGGTCTGAGAACCGCCGGAGCGGGACCCTCGAAGCGTATGCGCCTGCCGCAGATACGGGCGCGGAATACGTTGAGTTCGACATCCGGCCCACTGGGGACGGAGAAGGGTCGTCTTCCCCGACTCGCTCACGCGCCAAGGTGACGCTCTGGCGGCTAAGAGTTACGCCCGGATCTGTGAACTGGCTGGTTTCGAGGTGCCGCGAGTCGCCGACGTCATGAGGCTCATTGTCGGACAAAAGGCCATCGGCACCTTGACCTCAAGGCGATTGGCGGGAGAACAAGGCGATGTAGGTGTCGGAGATGTGGTGGTAGGCGATCCGGCCTGCCCCGCCATACCTGATCGAGGTCTCGGCGAGGAGGTTGTCGATGAACGTGTCGATCTGCGTGCCGCCGGCGGCCACGCTGGCCCCGTCACCCCAGGCGCGGACCAGGTCCAGTCCGCAGAACGCGTCCACGACGTCGGCGATGGCGCCGGGCCCATGAGGAAGGCGGCCGCATGCTCGACCAGGCGCGGGCTGACGCCGCGCGCGAGCGGCACGAGCTCCGCGAGGCCATGGAGGCCCGTATTCAGGCGGCTGAGGCGGAGCTGGCCCGGCGGGACCGTGAGCACGCCGCCGAGCTGGCCCGCATCGAGACCGCCGCTGAGGCGCGCGCCGCGGCGCTAGAAGAAGCGCGGGCCGACCAGCGGGCCCGGGCCGAGCGTGCCGAGCGCGAACTCGACCAAGCGCGCGCTAACTAATGTGCTGCGCGCCGAAGGAGCCAAGACTGGCACCACGGCGCCAGCGCGCCGGACGCCACGCCGAAACACCGGGGAGTGAGCAGCGGGCGGCGGGCATGCGCGCCCAGGCCGGACAGGTTGTGGCACGCATCGCTGGCCGACCGTCAGCGGATACGCAGCCCTGCGGGTGAACATACGGAAGCTAATTCGCCTCTGTTGGTCCAGGGCCAGTGCCTGCTCTCTCCAGTCGGCCGGAGCCGGTGTCTAGTTTCCAGCCCACCGGAACTGGCGCATCTCTGGGCCACCTGGCGTCGGGCCACCTGGCGTCGGTGAGGTTCGCGCCGGTGAGGATCGCGCCGTGGAGGTGCGCGCCGGTGAGGTCCGCGCGGGTGAGGTCCGCGCGGGTGAGGTCCGCGCGGGTGAGGTCCGCGCTGTTGAGGTCCGCGCCGGTGAGGTCCGCGCCGGTGAGGTCCGCGCTGTAGAGGTTCGCGCCGGTGAGGTCCGCGCCGCGGAGGTGCGCGACGAAGAGGTTCGCGCCGCTGAGGTTAATTCGTTCTATGTCGCGTTTTGCATCCCGGCGCCCCACCACGGTGACGGTGGCTTGAACGTCGGGCCGCGCCCGTCGTGCCTGCTCCCGGCCGTCGGGATCTGATGGCGGCCACCGCTCGTGTGAGTGCTCGCGGATGAACGCCGCCAGGACCTCTATCACGGCCGGGTGGTCTCTTGCGGAGTCGCGGGCGACCCGTTCGAGGGCGTAGATGCCGCCGATTCGCACATCGAGCTTGTCCGAGCCGAGTTGCTCGATTGCTTTGGTGTAGCGGTCGGTCACCTGCCCCTGCTCGGCAGGCTCGAACGTGCGCGCGCCGCCGGGCTCGGTGGTGATCTGTACCGATGTCAGCCAGGTTCCGTTGCTGTTGTCCATCTGCCCATGCTCGGGGCTGAGCGTGAAATCCGGATGACGCTGAGTGTGAAATCCGGATTACGGGCAGACGCGCAGAACCTAGTGCCTGTGGTCGCGGGGTTATCGCTCCCCCGGGGCGGCCTGACCCGTCCTGGCGGGGCAGAAGTAAGGAACCAGCAGGGGGCACTGGGAAGGACCGTTTCGCAGGCCGCGAGGATCGCGTTGTCCCATTCCGGGTCAATCGAATCTATGATCGAAAATATGCGGGCATGCATTGAACTCCCGTGCGATTACGGCTGGGGCCCCGTGCGGATACTGCGCGGCCGCATGGAAAACGACGGCTACCAGGTGACGGAGATCCGGTCCCCATCGCACATCCTGCTCGCCGTCACCGGCGGCAGCCGCCCGGGCCGGGAGACGGAGCCCGAGGGAATCACGGCGGGCGTCCCGCAGCAGGCCCCCTACGACGTGCTGCCAGTGCTACCGGCACTGGCACCGCTGCTGCCCGGTGGCGGCCTGGCCAAAGGCTCTGTCGTGACGGTGGAATCCGCCGGGGCGCTATGCCTTGCACTGATCGCGGGCTCCTCACAGGCGGGCATGTGGTGCGGCGTAGCCGGGATGCCTCACCTCGGAATCGTCGCCGCGGCGGAGGCCGGTGCCGAACCGGGCCGCATGATGCTCGTCCCCGAGCCGGGCCCGCAATGGCCGGAAGTGGCCGCGACCATGCTGGATGCCTGCGAGGTCGTGCTCCTGCGGCCGCCCGGGCGTGCCCCTGCCCAGGCCGGGCGGCGCCTGGAGACCGCCGTACGCAGAAGCGGCGCAGCGCTCATCGTGGCCGTGACGTGGGACGGCGCCCCGGTCCGGCTGCACGTCACCCGGCAGCAATGGGCCGGCATCGGCGACGGGTACGGGCGGCTGCGCGCCCGCCGCGCCGAGGTGACCGCCGAGGGACGCGGCGCGCTGGTACGGCCACGCCGCGCTTGGCTCTGGCTGCCCGGTCCGGACGGCAAGATCACCGCCGCGGCCGGACCCGCAGACAGCCGCAACTGGGGCACCGGTGAAGGTGGCTGGCGCAGGACGGGCAGCGGATAACCGATGCGGATACTGCGCGGGTCTGGTCTACCGTCTTACTCGTGGTCGCGATCTCTTTTGCAGATCGCTTGGCCTAGGGCCGCTGCTGCGTCCGCCCGCAGTGGTGGCCTGCTAACTATTGGTCATTCGTGCTTACTGTTAGTGGCGCCATGGCATCGAGCCCGGCCTGCTTCCGCGCTATCGCGGCGTTCTCTGCCAGCTTGGCGGACAAGGCGAGGGCCATATCCGGGCTGAGCCGGAAGAGGTCATTGATCCAGACATCGCCTTCGCCGGTGACCCCGGTAGTGACGGTCATGCCGTCGAGATCGAGGCTGTGGTCCGCGTGGATGAACTTCACCGATCCTCCTTTCTCAGAAACCGCGGGCGTCGAGGTACTCGGCCAGCGCGTCTTCGATGCGGGGCGTCGTCCGTCCGGCATGCCGTGCAGCGGCGGCGACCGACGCGGTATGCCTCTGGGTCTTGACGACGGTTACCAGGCCCGCTCCGCGGCCAGGCGCTCCCTGGCTACCTCATCACGGCGGGCCGGTGAGACGGGGCACGCCAGCTCGACCCCCGCAGCCGTCAGAATGCTCAAGTCCGACGGGCACTTGATCGCGAGCCTCCGTGAGTATTGGGCGTCGGAGACGGTCGCACCGGTCGATCGTAGCGGGGCCGGGGGCGAGCAGCAGGCGTGTGTTCGCCGCACTGACTGAAGCCTCCCGCCATGAGGCCGAGGCGGAAGCCGGAGCCTAGCCGCCGATCAGAAACGCGGCGTCAGCACACCAGCTGGCGCCGCGTCCCGCTGTCCGACCGGCACCGCGAACGTCTCCTCGAGCGCCTCCGTGAGCTCCGGGACCTGGACCGGCTGATGCGCGAGCCGGGGACGCTCACCGCACCACGAGACGACCAGGACAAAACCAGCAGCGCGAGGAACGAAGCTTGACGACCAGGGCCATGCCCAGATGTAGCTTCCCTACCAGCACAGTGGGAAAATAGACCTGGTGCACATGCCCGGGCCTCGATTTCACGCCGCAGGTCGTCGTCAGCGACGGCGCGATCCAACGCCGCGTGACTACTGCCCTCGCCCGGCCTGCCAGGGACTATTACTGTTCCTGCCGCTAATGCTAATGATAAGGCTCGATCGCGGGAAGGTCGCTGATCACCGAACCTTCGATGATCTTCGGGCCAGCCGCGATTTCCGGCCGGAACTGCGCACCGCTCACGCTGTCCTGATACCGGTTGGCCCCACCGCCATTCCAGGCTGCTCCGCCATACGCAGGCGAGGGACCAGCAGGCTCTTCGGCTGCCCGGGACTGCCAGCCGCTACTGTCCCCTCCGCCCGCCTCCGGCTGGCCCTCCTCGGGCTCTTCCTCCTCCGGCTTCTCCTGCTTGTCCTGCTCGGCCTGGCTTTCGCCGCCGCTATCCAGCGGCGTGACGCCGGCAAACTGGCCGCCGAGACTCGCCGAAGGCGACCCGAAGCCAGCCGCGTGCGCGCTGCCAGCATGTGGACCGCTAACGGTGGTGCACATCTGCCGGGTCGCAAAGCGCGCTGGACGCGCTGGTGGGGTTAGTGCCGGGCCTTACACGAGCGTCGCGGGATCAAACCCGGCATCGTCCAGCGGCCCGCCGATCGCAGGCCGCGCGCCGCGTTCCCGATCAGGACCTCGCGGATCCGCTGGCCTCGGTTGGCCGGCTGTTCATGCCAACCCCGGACCTTGTGCAGGGGCGGCGGATCGGCGCGGCGGGAACCGAGCGGGACCCGGCCACGGTCTATGGCGGCGACGCCCGCGAATACACCTGCTACCCCGCCCCCGGGCAAACCGACGGCATGCCCGTACCGGAGGATTGGGCACTGTGAGTCTTCGCCGGCTTCTTAACTGACCTAAGGAGATCCGCCCATGACCAGCACGATCCGCGGCGTTCAGGTCAGCCAGGTCAATGCGCCGCTGCGTGTCGTTGACCTCCCGCAACCCAGCCCCGGCCGCGGGCAGGTCCGAATCGCGGTCGAGGCGTGCGGCATCTGCGGCTCGGACGCCAGCATGGTGCAAGGCGTGTTCGGCGAGGGACCGTTCCCGCTTACTCCCGGTCACGAGATCGCCGGCCGCATTGACATGCTCGGCGACGGTGTTGAGGGCTGGGAACCCGGCGACCGGGTGGCCGTGGGCTGGTTCGGCGGCAACGACGGCCGCTGTCCGGCCTGCCGCGAGGGTGACGCGATCAACTGCGTGAACCTGCAGGTGCCCGGGCTGGCCTATCCGGGCGGGTACGCCGAGTCGACCGTGGTGCCGGTCAGCGCGCTGGCCCGTATCCCCGGCGAGCTGACCTTCGCCGAGGCCGCCCCGATGGGCTGCGCCGGTGTGACCGTGTTCAATGCGCTGCGCCGCGCCTCGGCCTGGCCCGGCGACCTGGTCGCGATCCTCGGGCTGGGCGGACTGGGGCATCTGGCGGTCCAGTTCGCCAGCAAGATGGGCTTCGACACCGTCGCCATCGACCGCGGCGGCGACAAGCAAGCGACCGCCCGGCAGCTTGGCGCGCGCCACTACATCGACAGCACCGCGCAAGACGTGTCCGCGGCGCTGCAAGCGCTCGGCGGCGCCAAGGTTGTCCTGGCGCTGGTGTCCCAGCCGACGGCGATGACGGCGGCTATCGATGGCCTGCGTGCCCGCGGCGAGCTGGTCGTCATCGGCGTCTCCCCCGACACGATCGAAGTCAGCCCCGTTCAGCTGATTACCGGGCAGAAGACGCTGCGCGGCCATGCCAGCGGCACGTCGCGCGAGGTAGAGGAAACGCTGCGGTTCGCCGCACAGTCCGGGGTCCGGGCCATCACCGAACAGGCGTCGCTCGAGGACGCGCCGCAAGCCTTCGACAAGATGCTCGCCGGGGCGATGCGGTTCCGGGGCGTCCTCACGCCTGCTAGCAGCTAGACAAAGACTCAAGCTGCGTACTGTCTGCTGTGCTGGGACCGGGATGGCGCATGGGCCAGACAGAATCGCCTGTCACCTGGCGCAGCGTGGACAGCTGCAGCGGCGAGAAGCGCAACTGGTGATCACGACCGGCGTGTTGGCAGCTTGCTTTCGGTGAACGTGGGGTTGCCGCAAGATGTGGCCTGGCACGGCCGGATGGTGCCGCCCGGACTTCGGGACCGTTGGACTGGTAGCCAGAGACATTGCCCTCGGCGGTAAAAGCCGGGGCACGCTACTGTCCCTGCTGCTCGTACTGGGCACCCTGAAGGCTCGGGGTCGCCCCGGGCGCGTCATTGAAAACCGGCTCCGCCTGGTACGGCAGCCGCATTCCGCTAGCTGACCAGGGCAATTTCGGCGTCGCGGGCGAGTCTGGCGCGTTTGTGGAACCATCGTGAGCGGGCCTGGTGGCGGCGGGTCCATGTGTCCCAGTGGGTGACGTGCCACGGGGCAGGGGGGCAGGGGCCGGGTGGTGAGGGCGGCGAGGAGCCGCTTGATCTCCGGGATGGTCAGCGGGATCATGCCGGGTTCTGGCGGTGGCGGCTGATCGGGCCTGACCGGGGGTGGCGCCTGGGTATCGGTGCGATCTTTGACCTGGGCGGCGGTGACGGCGCAGATCGCCAGGGCGGCCATGACGAGTACGGCGTGGCGGAGGATCGCGGTGTGGAGCCGGGTCTGGCGCTGGTCAAGCCCGAAGCAGGCCTTGCCGAATTCGAAATCTTCTTCTACTGGCCATCTGAGCCCAGCGGCGCGGATCAGCCGGGTCTTGGTCAGCAGCTGCCCTTCGGGCACGTGGCAGTAATGGAAGGCCAGCTCGCCGGTCTTGATGTGGCGGCGGACCAGCAGGTGATGGCGCGGGGAGGCGGTGGCGATCCACGCCCAGGCATACCAGCGCTCGCCTTTGGCGCCGCCGCCGGCGGAGCGGACCTCCCAGCGCCGCTGCTGCTTCAGCAGCGCCTTGACCGCTTCCGCGCAGGTCAGCTTCGTGCCCGCGGCCAGGGTGAGGGTGAAGTCCGGCGGCACGCGCAGCACGTACGCCTGGCCGCGGGTCTCGAAGAACTCCCGCAGCTGGGTGCAGTTGCCGTAGACCTCGTCGCCGCAGGCGAAATCGAAGCGGATGCCGTCGGCGTACGCGCTGGCGCAGATGCCGGTGGCCAGCTGTCCCTTGGTGCGGAACTCAAGGTCCGCCGGCAGGCCCATGAGCAGGGACTTCACCGGATCGTCGAGGTGCTCGCGGGGTATCCACTGGCGGGCGCCGATCAGCGCGTGCCCGGTCTTTTCGATGAAGTGCCCGCGGAGTTCATCAAGGCGCCGGCGCATCCGGCGGCTCCGCGAAAACAGGCTCACCCGGCCTTCCACGATCGCGGTCGCGGCCAGGCCCAGGATGACGAAGAACAGGCCGACGCCGAGGAAGGCCAGCCCGGCGGTGAAAACCAGCACACCAGTTGACAGATGACTGCCGGGCGCGAACCCGACTGTGGTCAGTGTCAGCAGGGTCATGGCCACCGCCACCCACAGCGAATAGCCAAAGCTCAGGTAGCCCGCAATCCCGGCGACGACCAGCACAACCGCCCCGGTGGCGACCAGCACGCCACGGGGGACCCGTGACCGCGGTCTCATCCACTCAGCCTCCTCACCAGCGTTGTTGCCTGGCAGCCACGCTACGTGGCAGCCACAAGCCACTGACCGTCACGCCCCGATCAGCTATGCGGAGTTCTCGCGGAGGCCTCGCTACGGGCCACCGTGTGCTGGCAAGGCGCCGGTCGGCCTCCTCATTGACAGCGTTCCGCAGGCCAATCGCATCGCGGGTCCCCGAAGCGGCAGGCCAGGCCCAGCCCGGCGCGACTGACTCACGTCCCCACCAGCACGACGTACCCCGCCACGAACCGACGCTGATCCAGCGGCCAGCTCCCGGACAACCGCGGGTTCCCGGTGCGGAACCTTCAGCCAGGCTGAACTCACGGCGGACCCTCCACTCGCGTCCGCGTCACCAGGGGCAACGTAACTGACGGGTAGGTCCTCTTCCGCCGGGCATGGGGCTGAGGAATGGCCGCACGGAAAGGGGCGGGTGGCTGCGGCGGTCCGGGGATATGAGATTGTCAGCGGCACCAGCCGACAAGGCGGATCCCGGTGATGATCTGGGGTCTGATAGAGATGACGTAGTGCATCTGGCCGGCCGCCCACGCCTCCAGCAGCTGCTGGTAGCGGGTGATCGCGGCGGGTTCGCGGACTAGCCGGGCCATCCCAGTCGCGATCACGCTCCATCCGGTGTGCGGGACCGGGTCCAGCTCGTCGGCTTCGTACCAGACGACCGCGCTGCCCGGCGCGGCCAGGATGCCGGCCGCAGCGGGGATCGCCAAGGGCCCGGCTGGCTGTGGCTGCTGCTGGCACCCCTGGCCTGCTGCGGCCTGCCGCTGCTGGCCGCCGGCCTGGCCGCGGCCGGGACACTGGCCTGGGGCGGTCTCGGGCTGGCGCTCGCCGTGGCCCTGGCCATTGCCGCCCAGTACGTCCGCCATCACAGCGGGCCTGCGCCGCGCCCGCAGCCGCGCGCCGGCCGGGGCCGGACGGCCACTCAGGCAAGTGCCCCCGCCTTTGGCAGAGGGGGAGGATGTCACCGGCTACCGGGTATCTACCGGCCAGCCGCCAGGCGCGGCGGGTGGCCGGGATCAGGAGGATCGTCATGCCGACCGGGATCGGGCGCGATGGGCTGCGGACGCTGATCAGCCAGCAGGCTCAGCTGATCGAGGTGCTGCCCGCCGACGAGTATGACTGGGCGCACCTGCCCGGCGCGGTGAGCCTGCCGCTGAAGGAGCTGGACGCCAGGACCGGGCAGCTGGACCGGTCCCGGCCGGTCATCGTGTACTGCCACGACTCGCTTTGAGACATGAGCCCACGAGCCGCGTGGCGGCTCGAAGCTGCCGGGTTCGCACCCGTGTATGACTACGTCGCCGGCAAGAGCGACTGGCTGGCTGCCGACCTGCCGTTTGAGGGCACGGCCCAGCTGGCAGGGATGTTCACCCGCCGCGGCGTGGCCACCGCCGCCGAGGACACCCCGGCCGCCGAGGCGCTGCGGCTGCTGGACGCGCAGGGATTCGGGCCAGTCCTGATACTCAACCAGGCGGGGGTGGTCATGGGCGCCGCCTACCGGGACGCCCTGACGTCCGCCGCCGGGGAGGCTGAGGCGGGGACGGTGATGCGGTTCGGCGTGTCCCACGGTGCGGCCCAGCGAGGGCGCCGCGGCGCTGGCGCACCGGATGGGCCATGCCGAAGTGACCCGGGTGGTGGTGACCCGGCCCGACGGCACCCTGGTCGGGCTGTTCTTCGCCCCGGACATGCCCTCCTAACGACCGGGCCGCCGCCGGCACCAGCCGGGCCAGGCGCCTGATGACCAGGCCGCGCGGTGAACTGCCCGGCGGCGCCGTTCTTGCCGCCACGGCCTGGCCCGGGACCCCCCGGCTGGGGTGACTGGCGTGATCGCCGCGCAGGTTTTCCGTATGCCATCCGCTGGGGGATGCCCGATGGCATGATTTCGTATAGACATGATAACGGAGCGTGGCTGAATGCGGCAGAAGATCACGCCTTGGCTCTGGCTACGCCGGCCCATTCGCCGGGATGGACTGAGAGGACGCCCTGCAGGCCGCGGGAGGATTCGTGGAGCTGAAGCTGGGTCACTACAGCAAAGACGGCATCGAGGTCATCGACGTCGAGGGCGAGATCGATATCTATACCGCGCCGCGGCTGCGTGAGCTGCTCACCGCTCTGGCCAGCAAGGACAACTGCCAGCTCATCGTGAACCTGGAGAAGGTGAAGTTCCTCGACTCCACCGGCCTCGGGGTGCTGGTAGGGGCCCTGAAGCGGGTGCGGGCGCGCGACGGCTCGCTGGATCTGGTCTGCACGCAGGCGCGTTTACTGAAGATCTTCCGGACCACCGGGCTGACGAAGGCCTTCGGCATCCACCAGACGGTGGCCCAGGCCATCGCGGCCAAGAAGGGGCGCCGGTAAGGAACGTGTCACCGGGGGCGAAAGAGCCGAGAGCTTCGGGGCCACCGGCCGGGGGCGCGGTCACACCCCGGGGACTGCGGGAGAAACAGTGCTGGCCCGGTTGCCGGGCACGCCGGCTATGCAACGCCTTTTCCGGCCATCCACGCCGGTGCCATTGTGCGCGCCCCTACCGACATCGAGACGATCGCTTCGTGCCCGATGTCCTTGTCCTGGGCTGAGGTCGCGCTCGGCCCTGCGCGGAATGCTCTATCGGTGCCGCACCAGGCACACGACTGCTGAGCCGGGCGGCGCGGGCCCCATCACGGCCGATGATGCCGCGAAGCTGAGCGCGGAGCAGCTTCAGTCGCTCCTTGAGTTCGCTGAGAAGTTGCCCGGCTAGCAGACGGGGCGCCGCCCTTGGCCGGAGAAATGTTGCCGATCATGTCACGCGATGGCCCGGCGCGGTGGCGAATGCGGCAGACCGCCCCGGCCTTGAAACCACGGCGGTCCGCCAGTCAGCGTGAGCATCAGATGTTGGCGCAGAGCAGCGGCCTGAAGAAAATAGTCGGCTGCCCCGCCTTGCTCAGGATGTCGTTGCTGTTGCCCTGGTGCAGGTTCAGAAACCAGCCGCCGTTGAGCATGACCGAGGTCACGCCCGTGACGGCGCGGGTCTGGTTGTAGATGTTGCCGTGGCTGTCAGCGGTGAAGTCCGTAAACATGTACTTCACCGGGCCCTGACTCTGGCAGCTGCCGATGTGGATGTGCGCGGCGTGCGCCCCCGGGGTGAACCCGCTGGCGTTCAGCGTGACGGTGATCGTCTTCGCGTTCGGGTCGTAGACGAGGGTCGCGTGCCCCTGCAGCGAACCCTGCGGGAAGCCGGCCTCGATCGCGTTCAGCTTGTAGGAGCCGTTGCCGTTGCCGAGCGGGCAGGTCTGCGCGATCACGGTCGTGCCCGGCCCGGCGTCAAGGATCATCACCTTGCTGCCACCCGGGATGCTCTTCGCGGTGAAAGAGGCGAAGGCCTGGCCGGTCGCGTTCGCGGTCAGCGTGCCGATCGGGTTGCCGTGCAACGTCACCGTGTGCACGGAACCCGGGGTGAGGCCGAACATCGTGATGCCAACGACGCCCTGGCCTATCGAGACCGTACCGGTCGGCATCTGCATCAGGTTCAGGTGCAGCGTGGTCTTGCCCAGCAGGTATCCCTTGTTCTGGTGGCCCGCGGCGCCAGAGCCGAGCTGGTTGGACGTCACGCCGTTGGCGTTGTCCAGCGTCTTAAAGCTGTAGCCGGTTTGCTGCGCGGCCGGCTCGGCGGGCGCGGCCTGGGCGATGGCCGCCCAGGACGTGCCGAGCGTGATGCCAGCCACGGCAAGTGCCCCCGCTGCCACCGCTGCCGCGGTGATCCGCGACCTCATGCGGTCAGCGTGACTCATTGGACTTTCCTCTCCGTCGTATTCACCGCCCGGCCGGCCTGGTCAGGCACGGGCGGGAATCCGGTGCGGCAACGGCATCCGATCCGCCACCAGGTCCCACATCCAGGATCACCCGTGAACTGCGCGCATTACAACCCGTCTCCGGCGGGGCACGGTCCCGGCTGTCACGGTGAGCGCTCCCTGATCACGGGCGCCGTAGTCAGGCGGGCGGCAAGCGGCGGACCTCGATCAGCTCGAGGCCGAGCACCCCGAGCCGGGCGAGCACCCCGTAGACGGCCCCGGGGATCAATGGAACCGTGGTTGGCGCTGAGATTGATCTTGCTGGCTACTCGTCCTCTGGGCGCTGGAGGACCTGGGCCTGGAGGCGTTCGCGAAGGTCGGCTTCCTCGGGCGGCGCGATCAGGCCCTGGCATAGGTAGCAGACCGTGGGCAGCAGCACGGCAGGGGTCAGGGCGAGCAGGGCGGCGAGACGGCCGGCCAGCGCCAGCCGGCCGCTGGCCAGCTTCAGGTCGCGGTGGGCCTCGGCGGCGGTCTCGTACTCCACGGCGCCCCTTCGCTTCGCTCGATCATGACACGTGGTGTTTCGCGGGGACGACCCAGATACGGCCCCTGTACGAGGATTTGTGCAGGATCCTGAGTCAGCCCGCGCGCAGAGGCCGGAGCCCGGCGGCGGGCGGGCGGCTGGTGGTGCGGCAGCGGCCATCCAGGTTGATCGTGGGGTGCCCGAGCGGGGAGAGCCGGGGCGATGCCGGCAGCACGCTGAGCTAACGCCGGATCCGGTTCCATTGCTCCTCACAGGCCGGCACTGGGGGCGGCTCAGGCCATGCAAGAGCGTGCCCGTGTGCTGCGGCGGATCTCCCGTGAGCATCTGCGGCACCTGGCCCGCCCGTTCTTCGCTGCAGGCTGGTCACCCCGTCATGTCCTGCACGCGATCGACCCCGAGCCGGGCGGCCGCCAGCACGGCTACACGGCCGGGGTGCACTCCCCCGCCGGGTGGATCCGCTCGCGCCTCAACGACTGGCTGGGCCCAGATGACACTCCCCTGCCGTCCCGCAGCCAGCGCCTCACCGACGCTCACCGCCCCTGGCCTGGCCGGGCTACCCCCCCCCGCTCGCGCTGCTCCTTGAGCGCCCGAAGCCCATGCTGGCAAACGATCGTCGCGAATTCTGTAAACGTCACGAGCGGGTCCGACTTCCGCGCGAGCAACCACTGCGCACGCAGGACGGCCGCCGTTGGCCGGTTGATCCGCACCGCCTGATACAGGGGATTCCGCCGACGCCGCGGACGGACAATCGGCGTGTTAGCCGGGAACTCGAACGCCTCCAAATCCGTGTCGTCCAGCTCGGCGGCATCGTCCTCTGCATGCGCACGATGATCCGCCGCCGGTACGACGGGCCGCACGACCTCCGCGGCGGCGTCGTCCACCTGCTCCCCCGCTGTGCGCGTCGGGTCGGCGTCCGGCACGATCGCCAGCGCCGCCGACAGCAGGGCCGCGACGGTCTCCGCGGATCGATTCTTCGTACTCATGCCAGTCAGCCTTTCCCGTGCCGTCCACACTTGCCCCGAACCTCGTTGATGCGGGCGATGCACTCGAGTGTCAGTGCGACGTACGCGTCGTTGATGTCGGCATCGGTTCCCTCGTCACCCACCACCAGGCGGTTGCCCACCATGCGCTCGGCCGCTGTGCGCTTCGGGATCTCCGCCCCGAACAGCGGCAGTCCGCTCGCCTGCAAATCCGCGCGGATTTCCCGGGTGATCCGCGTGCCACTCTCCACCCTGGTCAGCAACACACCGAGGAGATCGGCGGTCAGCACACGCGCATCGCGAAGATCCTCGGCCCAGTCGAGGAAGATCCGCGCGCCGCCGAGGCCCCATCGCGACGCATCTGTCGGTACCCCGGTGTCGGCGTACAGGGCCCGCACCGATGCCTGGCCGCGCTGGTTCCAGGCCGCCTGCTCCGAACACAGTGCCCGGCTGTAATCCTGGGCCGCTGCAGTCGCTGTCCCGCTGGCCCCCGGGCTGGCGGTGTGCTGAGCCGAGCTGGTACAGCCGGCCAGCGCGGCGACGGTGACGGCTGCTGCCGCCAGGGTGACGGCGACCGGGCGCTTCATCCGCATCCTCTCTAGGGCGGGGGAAGAGAATTCTGGGTCTCCAACCAGTAACGTCAGAGAGTAATGTTATAGTTACTCTCTGTACTATAGCTGCCTCGGTCCCGGCCCAGGATCACCAGCAGGTCGCGCAGATCGGTTCCCAGCCGGGCTTCAGCGTCCCAGGAACCTGTCGCTGCCCCGGTCCCGGGACGACATGCTGGCTGTCACGGGACAGCATCACCTTCTCCGGATGATTGCTTAGCCGCCGTACCGCCATAAGGATGAGCGGATCACATGGATCCGGCGGAGGCCGTTGGTGACATGGCACATTTACTAGAATTGGGCTGGACGGGCCGCTGGGCCCCCGGCCCGTGCGGCGGCGCCCGGCAGGGGACGAAGTTTCATGACGGATAGCGGCTCACCGGCACCATCGCCCGCGCTGCACGATCTGCGCGCCACAAGTGACGAGCGGCGGGCATCGGGAAGAGCTGCCCGGAAACGGGCCCGGCGGGGCGCGCTGGGGTACTGGGATGAGGATGAACGCGGGCACGATGCGCTGACGACGATCCTGTCCCAGAACCAGATCCGGGTCCCCGGACTCGTTCCCATCCGGCATCAGCGGATGGCGTCCTCGCCATGGAACTACTACCGGGGCGCCGCAGCGGTCATGGCTGGCGACCTCGCCTCCCAGCCCAACAGCGGGCTGGTGGTGCAGCTCTGCGGTGACGCCCACGTGCTGAACTTCGGCCTGTGGGCCACGCCGGAGCGGAACTTGTCATTCGACCTGCGCGACTTCGACGAAACCCTCCCCGGCCCCTTCGAGTGGGATATCAAGCGCTTCGCCGCCAGTCTCGTGGTAGCGGCGCGGGAAAACCGGATCAAGCCGGCGAGGGCCGATGCGGCCGTAACCGCCGGCGTGGAGGCCTACCGTAGGCGCATGCGCCGTTATGCGGCGATGCCTGAGCTTGACATCTGGTACGACGGCACGCACGTCAGCCGCCTGATCAACTACTTCGGGCCGGCCGACCGCGGGCTGGTTTCGATCCACATTGAGAAGAAGCGGGCGCGCCGCACGAGCCGTGGAGCGTTTGCCAGACTCACGGTGATGGCGCACGGACGCCCCCGGATAACCGAGGAGCCCCCGCTTCGCGTCACGATCAGTGACGACGAGCAGGCCGACCTCGTGGACCACCTCCTTGCCGGGTACCGGCTGACCCTCCAGGAAGACCGGCGGAGCCTGTTCGACCGCTTCACCGAGGTCGACGTGGTCCGCCAGGTCGTGGGGGTGGGCAGCGTGGGGATGCAGGTCTATCTGGTCCTCCTGGAGGGCCGCACCGGCGCCGACCCGTTGTTCCTGCAGGTAAAGCAGGCCGGGCCGTCGGTGTATGAGCCCCACACCCAGCCCAGCCGCCACGGCAGCCACGGCGAGCGGGTGATCAGCGGCAAACGGCTGGTCCAGAGCGCTACCGACATCTTCGTCGGCTGGGGGTCGCTCCACGGGAAGGACTATTACGTGCGGCAGTTCCGTGACATGAAGATCATCCCGAGCACCGACCTGATCGCGCCCCGCCTCGCCGAGTTCGCTGCCGCATGCGGCGAGACCCTCGCCCGGGCCCACGCCCGCACCGGCGACCCGGTGGCCATTGATGGCTACATCGGGAAAGGCCCCGGGTTCACGGCTGGCATCGGCCGGTTCGCCCGCCTGTACGCTGATCAGAACGAGCGGGACCATGCCCAGCTCGCCAGCGCCATCGCCGCCGGCACCGTCGAGAGCCTGCCGGGCTGAGACCGGCTGACACTGCGCACTCCGCCTGCCGCTGCCGGGTGGCACGCCACCTCGACACCGCCGCCCTGATACCTGGTCCTATCGCGACGATCACGGCTACACCGATCACCGCCTTCGTGCCGGCACTTCCAATGCGCTGGGCGATCTCGGCGCCCAGGAAGTATGAGATCCCGGCGTACGTTCCGGCGCAGCCGATGCCGGCCGTGAGCGCCGAGACGGCGGACCACATCTGCAGTACCCGCCTGCGGGTGCGGATCGGGTCGGCGTTTGGGCAGAGCCCGGTGCCGCAAATGTGCGTGCGGTGCCTGGTCCCGGGCACAAGATCAATGGACAGGACAATGGCAGTGAATTTATGGGCGGTCTGAGGCCAGGTGCGGCGCGGATGGATACCGAACGGGCCGTGGCCGGGCGAACCTATTCCGTGCGGAGGTGGCATTGAGCGCCGGTGTGCTGAGGCGGTTCGAGCTGACGGGACGGCGGGCGGTGGTGACCGGGGCCAGCCGGGGCCTGGGCCGGGCGTTCACCACCGCACTGGCCGAGGCGGGCGCCGACGTCGCCGCGGTCGCCCGCGGCAAGCCGGAGGTCACCGAGGCCGCCCGGGAGATCTCCGCGAGCACCAGGCGCCGGGTCATCCCCATCACGGCGGACGTGACGGTGCGTACCGACCTCGAGCGGATGATCGCCGAGACGGCCAGCCAGCTCGGCGGCGTGGACATCCTGGTCAACAACGCCGGCATCTGCTTCCACCGGCCCGCGCTGGAGGTGCCGGACAGCGAGTGGGACGAGGTGTTCGACACCAACGTGTACGGCGTGTGGGCCGCGAGTACGGTGGCGGCGCGGCGGATGGCGGCGGCCGGCGGCGGGGTGATCATCAACATCGGGTCGATCTCGTCGATCATCGTCAACCGCCCGCAGTGGCAGCCCGCGTACAACGCCTCCAAGGCCGCCGTGCACCAGCTGACCAGGTCCCTGGCCGCGGAGTGGGCCCCGCACAACATCCGCGTCAACGCGCTCGCGCCCGGCTACGTCAAGACCGAGATGGCCCCGGTCGATCAGCCGGAATTCCGGCGGCACTGGATCGAGGACACCCCCATGCAGCGCTACGCGACGCCCGAGGAGATCGCACCGAGCGTCGTCTACCTGGCCAGCGACGCAAGCTCGTTCATGACGGGCTCGGTGCTCGTCCTCGACGGCGGCTACACCATCTACTGACGGCTCCGCTTCCGCGATCCCGGGCGGCTTTCCGCAGCTGCCGATTATCCGCCCCGGATCGGCCCGGGGCGGATAATCGCCGCCGTCAGCGGTCAGCTCCAGGTCAGGGGCTCGCCGGTTTCCAGCAGGGACTTGAGGCTGGCCAGGATCTGCGGCCAGCCGCCGCTGACCGCCTTGAGCATCTCGCTGCCCGGCTCGAAGTCGTCGTGGGTGACCGTCAGCTTCACCGACGACCCGGCCGGCTCGATGCCGAAGGTCACCTTGGAGCGCTTCTCCTTGGCCAGCTCGGCGAACTCCTCCTCCGTCCAGCCGGACATCTCGCTCCACTCCCGCTGATAGGTATGCCAGGAGTAGGACAGCCGCCGATAGGGCTCGGATTCCAGCACCACCTGTTCCAGGTCGCGGACTTCCCCGCCCATATCCCACTTCACCGGCGAGCCGACCTGCGGATCCACACCGGCCGGGCCCATCTCCCAGTACTGCGCCAGGAACTCCCGCGTGGTCAGCGCGTGCCAGAGTTTCTCCGGCGTCGTCCTGATGTAGGTCACGTATACGAAGCTGGTGTCACTCATGGGATGACTCCTGTTCCTCCGGGATGGTCGCGTCCTCCAGCGCGGCCTTGAGGTTGCTGATGGCCTCGAGCCGGCCGCGCTCATACTTGCTGATCCAGCGCTCGTAGATCTCATGGATGGGCACCGGGTTGAGGTAGTGCAGCTTCTCCCTCCCCCGCCGCACGGTGGCGACGAGCCCGGCGTCCTCCAGCACGGCAAGGTGCTTGGACACCGCCTGGCGCGTCATGGCCAGGTCGGCGCACAGCTCCCGCAGGCTCTGGCCGCCGCAGCGGCTCAGGCTGTCGAGCAGCTGGCGCCGGCTGGCGTCCGCGAGCGCCTTGAAAACCGCGTCCATTCCCTGCCACCTGGCCCGGAGCCTGGCCCGCAGCCCGGGCCCCAAATAGGCAACCTTCTGGTTGCCTCCGATTTTAGGCAACTAAATAGTTGCCAGTCAAGGTGAAACTTTTTTACACTTTTGCCAGGTGTGCCCCTCTTCCGGCCCACATGCTAGAGAGACGAACTTCGTGCTCGCGGGCTTCTCGCGGCCCGGCGGCACAGGAGCGGCACGGGTGCAGGCAAGACGGGGCGAGAGGTTCCTCATCACGAGTGCTGGGCACCGGCACCGGCACCGGCACCGGCACCGGCACCGGCACCGGCACCGGCACCGGGGCCATGGTCGCGGAGACCGGGGCCGCACAATACACCAGGCGGGGCTCGCAGGGCAGACGGAGTTCGCGCTGGTGCATTGCCGCGCGCGTGACCGTGGTCGCGGTCATCGCCGCCATCGTGGTCGGCCGCCGGGAACCGCCGCGGCACCGGAACCGGCCGCATACATTCACCTGACCGAGCGAGAGGTGGTGGCCGCGCCACGGACGGGGAGCCGCTGACCCTCGGCGCGCTGGAGCGGGATCCACATCCGCTGCTGGCGCGCCTGCGCGAGCGCACGCCGGTGGCGTGGGTGCCGGCGCTCGGCGGGTGGCTTGTCACCAGCTACGCGACGGCCGTCGCGGTGATGCGTGATTCGCGGACCTTTACCGTCGATGATCCCCGGTTCTCCACGGCGCGGGTGGTCGGGCCGAGCATGCTTTCGCTCGACGGGGCGGCGCACGCCCGGCACCGGGCCCCGTTCTTCAGCGCGTTTCACCGTGGGGCCGCTGCGGCCCGGCTCGGGGAGTCCGCGAAGACCGAAGCGGCCCGCCTGGTGGCCGCGATCCGCCCGGACGGGGCGGCCGAGCTGCGGCAGGCCGTCACCGGCCCGCTCGCCGTGTCGGTCGTCGCCGAGGCCCTGGGCCTGCGCCACCTGGGGCCGGAGGAGATTCTGTCCGCCTACGCCCGGATCGCCGGCGGCGTCACCAGCCTCTCCGGCGACCAGAATCCGGCCGGGGCGCCCGCGGCGGCGGCCGGCGAGCCACCGGACCCGGACGCCGCCGGGGCGTTCGCCCAGCTGGCCGCCGGCCTGCGGGCCGCTATCGAGAACAGCCCCAACGGTAACCGCGGGGGCGCGGGCGGCCAGCCCGGCGCAGGCGGGCCGACCGTGCTGGCGGACGCCGTACGGTCGGGCGATCTGACGACGCCGGAGGTCATCTCCGACGCTGCCGTGGTCATGTTCGGCGGGATCGACACCGCCGACGGGATGATCGCCAACGCGGTCCTGCACCTGCTCAGCGACCCGGGCCAGCTCGAACTGGTCCGGGTCGACCCGCGCCTGGTCGCGGCCGGGATCGAGGAGTCGCTGCGGCTGGAACCGGCCGCCGCCCTGCTCGACCGCTACGCGACCCGGGACGCCGCGATCGGCGGCGCCACGATCAGGGCCGGGGACCGGGTGAGCGTCTCACTGGCCGCCGCCAACCGGGACCCGGCGGTGTTCCGCGACCCGGACCGGTTCGACATCTTCCGCTCCAACGCCGGGCGGCATCTGGCGTTCGCGCACGGCCCGCACTTCTGTATCGGCGCCACCCTGGCCCGGGCCGAAACCCACGCGGCCCTGAACGAGCTGCTGGCCCTCCCCCGCCTCCGCCTGGACCCCGCCCGCCCGGCCGCGGCCCCGTTTGGCCTGGTCTTCCGCAAGCCGCCCGCCCTCCACGTCACCTGGGACCCCTGACCGCCCAGAATGCGCGGTAGATGATCAGCTGGCGACGGCCCTCGAACATGCCGGGCAGGCTCGCCTTGCCTTGGGGTCCGTCGAACTCGTGCTCCTTGTCCGCGGCCAGCCACGGCATCCGCCGGCGCTCCCCCGGCAGCGCGTCCCGGACGCGGACGCAGGCAGCCGTGCCGTGCTCACTGGTCACGGTGCTTTCGATGCCGGGGCTGGATCAGCAAGTGCGCGATCAGCTCGCCGCAGCGGAGCGGCGAGGCGCTCAAAGTCCTCGCTGGGCGTCATCGAAGAATGGATCATCCCGATCTCTGACCGGACCCCGTTGATGCGTGAGATCCGCAGCCTTGTCAGGGGTGGGTGTGGTCTTCCGCGAGCCAGGCGAGGCAGTTCTGGAACAGTGCGGGTTTCTTGGCCGATTCCATATGCCCGGTCCCGGGATGGAGCGTCACGCGGACACCCGCGGCGGCATGCGGGTAGGCCTTCGCCAGGGCGTCGCGGAATCGGAGCGCCCCGTCCGGTGGGACGTGCGTGCCGCCGGCGCCGCATTCGAAGGCGATGGCGGGCGCGTGCGCGTAGTGACTGAGGTGGGACAGCGGGTCAGGATGATTGTAGAACCACTGCGCGTACGCATCGGATTCGCCTTGCGGCAGGACGCGCGACGGGTCGCGGATGTCCCGCATGCCCGGCCGGGTCCAGTCAGGCGTGGCCGCGGCTGCCGCCACCCGGCTGATGCGCTGATCGATCCCGGCGAGCGCCACCGCGATGTCACCGCCCGTCGACGCCCCGCCCGCCGGGCACGATGTCGGAACGCATGGGCGGCCGCCTCTCGTTGGTCTTGAGGATGTTGTCGGTGGAGACGGTGACGTCGACGCTGGCGGTCACCCGCTAGACGCCGGAATGAGCTGCTCGCCGCCGTCGATGTCGTAGGTCGCGCCGGTGACAGCGGTGTTGGTCATCAGGTGCACAGCGAGCGCGGCGACGTCGGTCGGCCCGACCACGCGCCCGATGGGCAGCGTCGCGCGGAGCTGATCGCGGCGGTGGTCGAGGTCATCGCCGAGCAGCCGCGCCGACAGGGGCGTGTCCACGAACCCGGCGGCGATCAGGTTGACCCGGACCGGCGCTACTTCGACCGCCAGGTTCGCGATCAGGGCGGGCGACGCGGCGGCGGCGATCGCTGCCACCGCGAGACCGGCGCCCGGGCGGCGGGCGCCGGTGCCGGTCATGAACAGCAGCGTGCCCCCGGGCCGCATGGTGCCCGCGGCGTCCCGGGCGATCTGGAGGGCTAGCAGAAGATGCTCGTCGAGGGTGCGGCGCGCCTGCGCGAGGTCGAGGTCGGCCAGCCGCGCGTAGTACTGGCCGCCGGCGGTCACCATCACGTGGTCGACGGGTGCCGGCAGGTCGGCGAAGAACCGCCCGAGGGCGGCCGGATCGGTGGCGTCGAAGGCCGCGCTGCTCAGCGCGCCGACCTCGTTTGCGGCGTCCCGCAGGCGCTCGGGGTTGCGGCCGGTGATGATGACGTCGGCGCCCTCGGCGCGGGCTCGCCGGGCGGTTTCCAGCCCGATGCCGGAGCTGCCGCCGAGCACGACGACGGTCTGCCCGGGCAGCTCCGGTTCGCGCTTCAAGGTAGAGACCGCGGATGCGGTGGTCATGGTGCCTCCAGTGGTTGGTGTCCGATCACGATGTCGCCGCCGGGGCCAGCTGGCCCTGGCTAGCGGTTAGCTCTGTCTTGGCCATCCCGCCCGGCCGGCTGGCGGGCGGCGGTGATCTGGACGCGGAGCGCCGTCAGCGCGTTGACGTAGATCTCCGAGAAGGTGGGGAAGGGCTGGATGACATCGCGCAGCACCGCCAGCGGCACGCGGGCGCGGATGGCCAGCGTGGCCTGCTGCAGCCACTCCCCGGCCTCAGGGCCGAGCGCGTAGGCGCCGGTCAGCCGCTCGCCGTCGCTGAGCAGGGTCAAGAAGCCGTTGGAGTCGGCGGAAGCATGGGTGTAGGTGGCGGTCTTGGCCACCTCGGACACCGGGGTGGTCGCGGCGAACTCGGCCTCGGTGCCGCCCACCGCGGCCGCTTGCGGGTCGGTGTAGACCACGTCCGGCACGGCCTCGTAGTGGGCCTCGCGAGGCTCGCCGAGGATGTTCGAGGCGACGACCTCGCCCTGGTACTTGCCCACGTGGGTCAGCAGCCTGATGCCGGTGACGTCACCGATGGCCCACAGCCGCTGCCCGGCGCGCAGGTGCGCGTCGACTCCGATGCCCTGCGGGCCGGCCTGGACGCCGACCGTTTCCAGGCCGGCGGGCACGCGCGGGCGCCGTCCCGTGGCGGCGAGTAGGCGGTCGCCGCGCAGCTCGCGGCCGTCCTCGAGGGTCAGGATGTAGTCCTGACCCTCACGTCGAGCGGCGGTCGCTTGGACGCCGAGGACGAGCTCGATGCCGTCGCGGCGCAGGACTTCGCCGAGCGCCTCGCCCAGCGGCGCGGGCTCGCGAGCCAGGACGTGCCCGGCGGCCTCGACCAGCGCCACCTCGCCGCCCAGGCGGCGCACGGCCTGGGCCATCTCGGCACCGACGGGGCCGCCGCCGAGTATGAGCAGGTGCCGCGGGATGGCCTTCATGCCGGTCACCTCGCGGTTGGTCCACACGCCGTCCAGCTCGCGCAGGCCCGGGACGGGTGGGATGACCGGATCGGAGCCGGTCGCCACCACGACGTGTTCGGCGGTGTGGCGCACGCCGTCGACCTCGACCACGCCCGGCCCGGCCAGCTTGCCGGTGCCGCGGATCAGGTCGATGCCCTGGTCCGCCAGCCAGCGCTCCTGCCCGGCATCGGAATAGTCCGAGACCATGAAGTCACGCCAGGCCAGGGCCGCCTGGACGTCGACCTGCGCGGTGGCCGCCGCCTCGCGTGCCCCTTGCACCGCCTCGCCGGGCCGCAGGAGCGTCTTGGACGGGATGCACGCCCAGTACGAGCACTCCCCGCCGGCCAGCTCGCGCTCGACCACCGCTACCCGCAGGCCCCCGTCGGCCAGCGCCCCGGCGCAGTGCTCGCCCGGCGAGCCGGCGCCCAGCACGATGACGTCATAGTCGCTCATGCGCCCGCACCCTGCACGCTCCGGTGACGAAGTTGAGTTTCATGTCCATGTCCGTGGCTCCAATCCTCTGGTTTCCGCTCGCTTCCACCGTCGCGTCCGGGCCGCCCGGTCGCACCCGTGCACACCCTGGCCGGTTTGCCCTGGTCCCGGCCCGTGTGCCGGGTGCCGTTCGCGGATCCGGCCGACCTGTTCGTCGCGCGGTGAGGCCAGCTGTCAAGGCCGTGGCGGCGGATCGCTCCAACGGGCTACCCACGGGCCGGCTGGCCGGGTTCGCCACCGTCGGCCGGGATCGGCTCGGCCAGCGGCGCCCGCCACGATGCAGCCTCGAACTTGTCGCCGAAATACTGTGTTTCATGCGTGACGTAGCCTTCGGTGAACTCCATGATGCTCACCGAGAACGAGGGGACGCCGTCATAGGTGATGATGCACTCGCTGACCCACAGATCCCCGATGCCGCTGATCCGGCGGATCGTGAAATGCCGCTTCGCCGGGTGACCTCCGCGCTGTGCCTGGATATTGGCCCGACCGCGGAAACGCTCACCCGACTGCG
The DNA here is from genome assembly GCA_963805255.1 of uncultured Actinomycetes bacterium. Classification (GTDB taxonomy): domain Bacteria; phylum Actinomycetota; class Actinomycetes; order Streptosporangiales; family Streptosporangiaceae; genus Bog-532. The sequence continues at coordinate 24,373 of CAWDTK010000018.1, read as the reverse complement.
GGTAGTCCAGGATCGCGTCGGCCGCGTAGATGGCGTGCTCGGCTTCGATATCGCCCCGCTCGGAGGCATGCCAGTGTTCTGCCACCCTGTCCCGGGTCCGGACGTCACTGTCCATGGTCACGCTCCTCCGGCTGAACGGTATCCCCTATCTTCGCCCAGTACGCGAAGGCCACGCCGAGCAGGTCACCGCCAGCCGGGCCACCCGTATCTCGGCGTCGGTCAGCGCGGGTTCTTGTCCGGCTTCGTGGCCCGGATCGTCAAGAGCTGGTTCAGGGACTACCCGGCGGGACGGCCCGCCTCCGAGCGTAACTGCTCCAGATGGACAACGCGATCACCACCCAGCGCGCGGACTACGCGACCGTAGCCGCCGGGTTCCTCAAGGCCGAAGGCCTGAGCTGACCAAGGCTGCCGTGCCCCGGCCGGCGACTCAGCTCGAACGCGATGCGCCGGGATGCCCACTTATCGAGAAGGCCAGCCATGCAGCGAGCAAACCGTCACCTCAGCACCAGCGCGGCCCGGGCTGACGCCCTGGTCGTCTCGCCATCGCAGCGCCGGGCCGTGAGACCCGTCCCCAGGCCACCCGCCGACCGCACCACGGCCGGCCCGTCTCAAGCACCGCGGCCTCATGCCGCCGCCTGGGCGCGCTTCAGGGAAATCCCGCCCAGTTATGAGGAGCGCAGCCAGTGAGCGCGGACCGGCCGGTCGGCCGGCTGATGTCGGTCAACGTGGGACTGCCGCAGGATGTGGCCTGGCACGGCCAGACAGTGCACACGGCGGTATGGAAACGGCCGGTCGAAGGCCCGCGCCTGGTCCGGCGGCTGAACATCGACGGCGACGGGCAGGGCGATCTGGCCGGGCACGGCGGGCAGAACCGCGCCGTGTTCGTGTACCAGCTCGAGTCGTACCAGTACTGGCAGCAGCAGCTGGGCCGCGATGACTTCACTTACGGGCAGTTCGGGGAGAACTTCACCGTCCGCGGCCTGGCCGACGACCAGGTGTGCATCGGCGATCGCTTCCGGATCGGCGACGTGCTGTTCGAGGTCACCCAGCCGCGGGTGACCTGCTACCGGGTGGGTATCCGGATGAACGACGCGCGCATGCCGGCCATGCTGGTGTCCCATCACCGGCCCGGGTTCTACCTCAGGGTGCTGCGCGAGGGCGCCGTGCAAGCCGGGGACCAGATCGTCAAAGTGGCTGCCGGGGCCGAGGCCATGACGGTGGCCGAGATCGACGCCCTGCTCTACCTGCCCGGGCACCCACGCCAGCAGGTGCTGCGCGCGCTGCGCATCCCGGCCTTGTCCGACGGCTGGAAAGCCTCGTTCCGGGCCATCGCCGATCAGGCCGCGGCTCCCGGTGCTGCGGGCAACGCCGGGCTGACCGCGGTGAGCCCGCCGCCGGCCTGGCCCGGGTTCCGCCCGCTGGCCGTGACCGCCGTGGAACGGGAAAGCGATTCGGTGATCTCGGTGCACCTGGCCGATCCGGACGGAGCCGCCCTGCCGGCCGCCTTGCCGGGACAGTTCCTGACCCTCCGGCTGAACGCCGTTCCCGGCGCGCCACCGTTGCTTCGCAGCTACTCGCTGTCCGGACCACCGGACGCCGGTTCCTACCGCGTCAGCGTCAAGCGCGAGCTGCACGGTACGGGCAGCCAGTTCGTGCACGCGCGGGTCCACCCGGGTGATCAGCTGGAGGCGGCCGCACCGCGCGGCACCTTCGTCCTGCGGCCGGGGGAGACGCCGGTCCTGCTGATCAGCGCGGGCGTCGGGGCAACCCCGGTCCTGGCCATGCTGCACGCCCTGGCCGCCAGCGGACCCGCCCGCGACATCTGGTGGCTGCACGGCGCCCGCAGCCGGGCAGAGGAGCCGTTCGCCGCGGAGTCGCGTTCGCTGCTGGCCAGCCTGCCCCGGGGGCACCGGCATGTCTGCTACAGCCGGCCCGGTCCCGGTGACGTCCAGGGGCGCGACTACCAGACGCCGGGGCGGCTGTCCGCGTCCGTGCTGGCCGCGCTGGAGCTCCCGCGCGACGCCGACGCCTATATCTGCGGCCCGGCCGCGTTCATGGCCGAGATTTCCGCCGCCCTGGTGGACCTCGGCATCGACCCAAGGCGCGTGCGGACCGAGATCTTCGGCACTGCGCAGTCGCAGACGCCCGGCATCGCGGCGGCCGCCGCCCGGCCGCCGCACCCGCCGGCCGGCGAGCCGGGTGACGGCCCGGAGGTGGCGTTCGCGCGCAGCGGCCTGACCGTCCGCTGGGCCAGTCGCTACGCCAGCCTCCTGGAGCTGGCCGAAGCCTGCGACGTGCCGGTGCGCTGGTCATGCCGCACCGGCGTGTGCCAGACCTGCGACACGGACGTGATGTCAGGAATGGTCAGCTACGCCCCTGACCCAGTCGATGGTCCCGCCGAAGGCAGTGCGCTGATCTGCTGCTCCCAGCCACGCGGCGACCTTGTGCTCGACCTTTAGGCCGAAGTTGTGCCATACGTGCTCGCCTCGGGTATGCGCGAGCCTGATGTCATAGTCGTTGACGCGGCCGGCAATCCGCGGACTGTAGACGTCGCTGAAGGCGGCCAGCGCCTGGTTTAGGCTGACGGGCCTTACTGTCATGCACTTATCGTCGGGGGAACCGCGCAGCTCGAATCTTGAACGACGGCGGGAAGCCTTGATGCCGAGAACGGGTGCTACGTCAGCCGCTCGCGGCCCCGGATCCGGGCGACGAACGCGGCGGCCACCGCTACCCACGCGGCCAAGGCCACCGCGGAGTTGCCTAGTCAGCTGATCGCGAGGTACCGGTTTGTTGTTCTGCGCACATTGCGGCGCCCGGCGCGACCTCTACCTCTGGCAGACGGTTTCAGGCTGAGGTTGCGCATGTCGCTCTAGCGGCGGTCGGCGAGCGCAGGACGTCGCGGGTGGACCAGGGACTAGGGCGTGTCCCGTGGATCTTCGAGGCCTGGTGCTGTAGATCAGTACGGTGCTTGAGCGACTGAAACGCCATGACCTGACTGATGAGGAGTGGGAGCGGCTGCGGGTGTTCTTGCCCGCTGATCCGCGGCAGGGCGGCCGGTGGGCCGATCACCGGACGGTGATCAACGGGATCTTCTTCCGTGCCCGGGCGGGCTGCCCGTGGCGGGACCTGCCGGAGGGCTTCGGGAATTGGAAGACCATCTATAACCGGCATCGCCGCTGGTCACTGGATGGAACCTGGGAAAAGGCCCTGGACGGGCTGCGGGCCGGGTGTGATGAGGCCGAGGGCAAGGACTGGACGGTCAGCGCCGACTCGACGGTCACCTGGGCCCATCAGCACGCGGCCGGGGCCCGCCATGCACCGGCTGCTGATGACCGCACAGGGGGCTCCAGCGAATGACAAGAAATCTGGCCGGGAAGGGATTGGCCGCTCCCGCGGCGGGCTGACCACCAAGATTCACCTGACCGCTGACCTGCGCTGCCGCCCCGTCGTCCGGCTGACAAGCCCCGGCCAGCACGGCGACTCCCCCCGGTTCATCCCGCTGATGGACGCGGTCCGCATCCAGCGGCGCGGCCTGGGCAGGCCCCGCAGCCGGCCCGGCCGCGCGATGGCGGACAAGGCCTACTCCTCCGCCGGCAACCGCGCCTACCTGCGGCAGCACCGCATCAAGGCGGTTATCCCCGTCAAGGAAGACCAAAAAGCCCACCGCCGCAACCGCGGCCGCTCCGGCGGCCGGCCGCCGGTCTTCGACGACGGGTGGTACAAGAAGCGCAACACCGTCGAACGCTGCTTCAGCAAGCTCAAGCAGTTCCGCGCCGTGGCCACCCGCTACGACAAGCGCGAGCGCATCTACCAAGGCACCATCGACGTCGCCTCGATCAGCATCTGGCTACGCAACCCCGTCCCATGATCCACGGGACACGCCCTAGGACCAGGGACCCCGCAGGCGCTGCGGGCGATGCTGGTCCGCTACGGTCGAAGGTACCGATGCCGGGTCAGTCGGTCACCAAGCCGGGGGGTCAGTCACGATGCTCACCCACCAACCAGATGAAGGCGGCTTCAGGTCGGTACTGGCCGAGGATATCGACTGGGAGCCGTTCGCGGCGTTCCCGCCGCCGGCTCGCCTGGCGGTCGTTGTGGGTCATCCGCCGGAGCCCGCCCCGTACGTGGTCCGGGTGAAGCTGCCGTCCGGCGTGAAGCTCATGCCGCACTGGCATCACGAGGACCGGGTGTACACGGTTATATCCGGTGTTTTCTACATCGGGCTGGGCGAGCAGTTCGAGGAAGGAAAGCTGCAAGCCTACCCGCCGGGCGCGGTCGTGGTCCTGCCGGGCGGCACCCGTCACTTCCACTGGGCCAAATCTGGTGAGTACGTGACGCAGGTAACGGCAGTCGGCCCGATCAGCCTTGAATACGTAGACCCGAGCGACGATCCGCGGAACAAGTGAGCCAGTTCCGGGGAGCGTCCGGCACCGGGCGAGGTTTGGAGGAACGCTGACGATTGCCAGGGTGGAGGCTTTCCGCTGCGGATTCCGCGCGGTCTGACCCCGTCGCTAAGGCGCAGCTCGACGGTGGTGCGCTGCTCTGGGTATCGGCCTGGTGCTTCTGGCTACGACGCGGTCCGTGACGCGCTGACCGATGTTCCGGCCGGTCTGCCAGGAAACCGCCTGCCGGGGCGAGCACCGCCTACTCCGTGACGTACGCCAGCTGTGGCTGCTCGCCCTCATCGGCGGCCGGGCACCGATACGGATAGCAGGGTTGAGGTGACTGGCGGGCCAGGAACTTGGCCACGCCGCCCGCCGCCCCTCAGGATCCCTCATCGACCCTCCGCGCTTCGCCTGCCCCATTGGACGTGCCATCCAGGCGCTGCGTTGGACACACCGACAGGAGGCAGCACTCAGTTCTCATTGAGCAATCTTGCGTATTGGGCAAAAAAGGTTCTACGGTAGGTCCCATGGACAGCACCACCACCCAGCCGGCCGGCCCGGGCCTGCGCGAGCGCAAAAAGTTGGCGACCAAGCAGGCACTGGCCTTCGCCGCGATGCGGCTCGCGGTCGAGCGCGGCCTGGAGAACGTCCGGGTGCAGGACATCACCGACGCGGTGAACGTCTCCCGCCGGACCTTCACCAACTACTTCTCCAGCAAGGAAGAAGCGATCGCCTCGCTGAACGCCGACCGTGCCGCCCGGGCCGCCGAGGCCCTGCGGGACCGTCCGGCCGGCGAGCCGCTGGCCGACTCCCTCGCCGAGGTGTTCGCCGCGCAGCACGCGGCCGCCACCGGGGCGGACCGGGAGCAGATCGAGCCGATCCGGATGCTGATCTCCTCGCCCGCGCTGCGCGGGGAGGCTCTGAAGACCCAGCTCCAGGCCGAGGGGCCGCTGGCCAAGGCGATCGCCGAGCGGACCGGCGCCGACCCGCAGGGCGACCTGTACCCGCACGTGCTCGCGGCCGCGGTCCTGGCCGCGGTCCGGGTCGCGACCGGGCACTGGCCGACCGCCGGCGGCTCCCTGCCGGACCTGATCCGCCAGGCCGTCCACCAGGTGGTCGGCAACCCCGCAGGCCACCAGGCAGACACCAGCCCCCGATAAGGACAACGTTATGTTCGCGCTACCAAAGTGTCCGCCAGTGCGCCGGCCTTCAGGCCGGTGGTGAAGGCGGACGGACCTCAGCCTCCCGCGACGCGAGCCATTGGGCGCCCACCGGACATGGCCGAGATCCGTGTCTTCACCGGCGCCGCGTTGTTGTGCCGGGCGATCTGCCCGAGCTTGCCAGGACTACCGTCAGCCTGAAGGACATCACCGCCGCGCGCAACGCCCGTGGGCGCCGACTCAGCCGTGGCATGCGGGAACGGGCCAGCCCTGCCACCAACGGTGCCCGCCGACGATACCGGTGCCAACGTAAGCAAAACCGATATCCGGTCGCGTCAACCGGGCGAACACCTGAGGCGTCGAGTTACCGGGGGCTCCTTCTGGTGTCACGGTGCTGCGACATGACAGTTACGCCGTGTCGGACTCGTAGCGATCGGAGCGGATATGAAGCGTTGCGTAAGAGGGACACTCGTCGCGGTGGCGGCGGCCGAGGCGATGTTCACGGCAGGCCCGGTGACCGCGGCACCGCCTCAACGGGCCTCACGGGGAAGGCGGCGCGGCACCGCGTCAGGTGCCTGCCGGATGAGATGCCGGCTGGACGCATTCGGCTGCCGTACGCCGAAAAGGAGACATGTCGTGACGAGCATGCCTGGCACCAGTAGCGAGTGAGGGGTCATCGTGACAGTGATATCCGTTCCGCAGGAGTTCAATGAGGACGACCTTTACGTTGACGTCCGGCCGGTCTTCGGGCGCTCGCTGTTCTTGAAGTGTGAGGGGTTCAACTTCGCCGGCTCGATCAAGGTGAAGGCCGCGGCCGAGATGGTGGAGGCCCTCGACCGGGATGGGGTGCTGACGCCGGGATCGGTGCTGGTGGAGTCCTCGTCCGGGAACCTGGGCGTGGCGCTGAGCATGATCGCCGCGAGCAAGGGCTACCGGTTCTTGTGCGTGACTGACTCCCGCTGCAACCTGCCGACCAGGCTGCTGATGGAGGCGCTGGGCAGCCAGGTGCACGTCATCACCGAGCCGGATCCGGTCGACGGCATGCTGGGCGCGCGGATGAACTACATCCGCGCGCTGTGCGCCTCCGACGACCGGTACGTGTGGCTCAACCAGTACGCCAATCCGGGCAACTGGATGGCGCACTACCGGACGACGGCGCCGGCGATCGCCCGCCAGTTCCCGCAGCTGGACGTGCTGTTTGTCGGGGCCGGCACGACCGGGACCCTGATGGGCTGCGCGCGTTACTTCCGGGAGTGGCGCCGGCCGGTGCGGGTTGTCGCGGTCGACGCTGCCGGCTCGGTCAGCTTCGGTGGTGCGCCGGGCCGCCGGATGATTCCCGGCCTGGGCATGAGCGTCCGCCCGCCGCTGCTGGACGAGTCCTATGTGGACGAGGTGATACGGGTGGAGGAGGCGGACACCATCCGCGCCTGCCATCGCCTGGCCCGGCGCGGGTTCTTGTTCGGCGGCTCCACCGGCACGGTGGTCAGCGGCGCGATGGGCTGGCTGGCCGAGCATGACGCGCGTGACCTCACCGCGGTGGCCATCGCCCCGGACCTGGGCGGGCGCTACCTCGAGACCATCTACCAGACCAACTGGCTGCAGGATCTCTACGGCGATGACGTGCTCGGCCCTGCCGGGCTGACCGCCGGTTCCGGGCAGCCTGAGCCCGCGCCATCGGCGTGGTGACCCGCGCCATCGGCGTGGTGACCGGCACGCATGTCACGTGCCTGCCGGAACCGGCCACGAACATCCGCCCTACCGCGGTGGAGGTGTCGATGCCCTGGTCGAGCACCGCCAGGTCCACCCCGCGGGCCTGGAGGTCAGGCGCTGGCCCCCGCCGGACAAGCCGCGGGTACCGGTCCTGACCGTGGAGCGGGCCGCTGCGGAGTACGTCGCGGAACGGCTGGCCGAGGTCGGCTGCCAATATGGCCGTCAGTGCGCCGGCCTTCAGGCCGGTGGTGGAGGCTGCCGGACGTGAGCCCGTCGGGCGGACTCGTATGACTTCTCCTACGGGCGCATCGCCCGCCTGATCCAGAACCTGCGCGGTGAATACCTGGGCGATCCGGACACCGTCATCAGGTCACCGGGCAACGTGCAGCGACCACGCCGATGTGGCGCACGCGGCAGCGCCGGAACTCGGCTCGCAGCCCAGCCAGACCGCGGGCGGCCAGCCGCCTGACCCACCGCCGCCTGAACCGTAACCAGCCCGGTCACGAAGTATTATCGTAGTATTTCGACCGACCTTATCGACTATACGCACACTTCCTGTGAAGGCAACGACTTGCCGGCAGCTCACCGTCAACTCACCGCCCGGCGCTTATGCCGATCTCGAGGAGAAGATTTGCGCGCAACTCCTCGCGCGCGAGACCGCAGGAGCCGTCCTGGCTGCCGAGTTTCACCCGGTGCTCACTGCCGATCCGGCCGTCGCGCATGACCAGGATGCGGTCGGCCAGGGCGATGGCGTCATCGACATCGCGTGTGACCAGTAGCGTCGCCGCGTTGCACTTGTGATGCAGGGCGCGGACCAGATCGTGCATCCGCAGCCTGGTGATCGCATCGAGCGCGGCGAACGGCTCGTCGAGCAGGACGAGCGCAGGGTCTGACACGAGAGCACGTGCCAGCGCGACGGGCTGTGCCTCGCCGCCGGACAGGGTGCTGGGCCATGCGCCAGCCCGCGCGCTGAGCCCGACCTCGTCCAGAACTGACTGTCCTGTGCGTTTGGCATCGTTGCCGTACAGCCCGATCGTCACGTTCTGCCATACCTGCTGCCACGGCAGCAGGCGAGCCCCCTGGAAGACGATCGCCCGTGCCCGCGGCACGGTCACCGTGCCGCCGTCTGGCCAGTCAAGGCCGCCGAGCAGGCGGAGGAGGGTGGTCTTACCGCAGCCTGAGGGGCCGAGCAGCACCACGAACTCCGATGCCGGGATCTCCAGACGCAGGTGGTCGAGAACGATCCGGTCGCCGAACCGGCGCACCACGTTCTCGGCCACCACACTGATGCCTTCGCGGGTGCCGCCTTGCGGCGCCGCCACCCATTCCTGGCTGGTCATGCGCCGGAGTAGCCGGGACGCCAGGTCAGCAAGGCGCACTGGAAGATCCGGACGGCCTGGTCCGCGGCGAGCCGGAGGACGGCGTAGATGACGAGCCCCAGGCAGATCTCATCCACCCGGTCGCAGGTCTGCGCTTGGTTCATCATGAATCCGATCCCTGAAATGGCATTGACCTGCTTGGCGGCGACCTGGCTAAGCACGCTGCAGGCCCGCGCGAAGTGCAGGCCGACAAGGAATCCGGGCAGCGCGCCGGGCAGCAGCCTGCGGATCAGCCGCCACCGGCTAGCCCACCGGCGTGTAGTGCGAGGCATCGCCTTTGAGGGCATAGCTCTGTTTGCCGTCGGCACCGACCGGGACGTCGCCGGCGACCGTGACCCGGTTGAGCCGCCGGGGCAGGTCATCGTAGTTGTCGACGGCGTAGTGCTGGGTGATCCGGTTGTCGAACAACACGAGATGGCCCGGCTCCCACGCCAGCCGCAGCACGTTCTCGGGCCGGGTCACGTAGGCCTGCAGCAACCGCAGGACGTCCCGTGACTCGCCGTTGGACAGGCCCACGATCCGCTGCGCGAACCCGCCGATGAACAGGCCCCGCTCGCCGGTCAGCGGTCAGCGACAGATCGCGCTGCAAACCCGCTTGAAGTCGACGTAGCGGCGGGCTACGAAGGGCTCGGGCGACCTCATACGGCTAACATACTAAAACGACCTATTTAATGGAATATGACGCAGGTCACATGAGTCGTCGTCCGGGCTGACCGGGACCGGCCGACGGCTGGATCAACCTGCTCAAGCTGACCGAAGAGGTAGGGGAAGCCGCGGAGGCGGTCATCGGTGCACTGCCTGCCCGGGGCGCCGCAGACTGCGGTTTCGACGCCTTGTGGGTCGCCGGCCTCGAAGTGTCGACGGCGCTCGGACTGCGGGACGAGAACGTGCTGAGCACCCAAGAGTTGTCCATCGATCTCATCGACAACGACCGCCACGGGCAGGCTTCAGCCGGCACAGCAAGCTCAACAATGGCAAGGCCTTCTACGCCGACGTGAAGGGACACCTATCCTGCCATAGCCGCACTCACGACCAGCTGCTGATCTTGCCGACGGCGACCTTCGTGCTGGGCGACACCGACGCCCAGCCGCTGTCACCCACGCTGAGCCTGCTCGACCCGGTGCGCGCCTATGAGGAGGCCCTCACCCTCGCCCCGCCGCTTAACCATTGGTGGGCGATTCCGTTCAGAGACCGAAAACCGATTAAATTGGTCGGAAACATTGACTTTTCTGAGCCCCGATGCCACCCTGAAGAAGTGAATGCCAGTGCCTGCCCCCTCACCGCCCGGCGTCACGTTGACCTGGGCCGGATGAAGAGCGGGCTTTGTCAGGTCGGCCGCTCTGTGGGTGGGTGCCCAGCGCAGCATTGACGCTGCACTGCACGCCCGCACCTCCGCCCGCAGGCGCCGAAAGCACCTGGTAGCCCGGCGACGCATCGAACCGCTGCACGAGGCGTCGTCCTTTGAAGGCACGGCCAAGGGTGGTGCAGTGCTGCAGCAGTTTGCCGACCCCGGCAACGGGTTCGGAGTTCTCCATCAGACGGCCGAGGCGGCCGGGATACCCTGCGGCGGCGCGCCCACGGTCCGAAGGAGCTGGGTTAACGTCCCGGCCGACGGGCATCTCAGCGCCGTCGTGTGGGGCCAGTCGTGTGGGGCCAGTCGTGTGGGGCCACAGGTCCGTCCGACGTCGTCTTCCTGCACAAGGCGGGCCGCAGCACCCAGGCGTGGGATGAGGTTGGCCTCGCCCTCGGCCGCCCGGGCGGCGGCGATCGACCTGCCCGGGCGTGACCGCTCCAACTGGCGCAGCGATGGCCGTTACGAGCCGCGTCAGGTCGCCGCGGCCGTCACCGCCATCGCCGTCCTCTCGGCGGCGCCGCGCGGCCGCCTGGTGGCGGCACCGGGCTCAGTGGCCTGGTAGCGCTTGCCTTCACCACGACACCGCGCCCTCTCTTCCTGTCGGCAGCCGAGCCGGCAGACGGCCGTCCGGTCGGCGAACGTCACATCCGGGCGGCGGCGCCCGACGGGCCTGCCCCCGCCGTCGCCGCGGCCGGTTGAGGTGACCGGCACCGATCAGTACCGGGCAACGAGCATGAGGAGCATGAAATGACTGCCAGTCGCGACATCGGCAACCCGGCGCCGACCGGTCCACGGGCCGGGCCATCTGCCGGAGACGGTACCACTCCGTTGGTAAAGGAAAATGAGCTGGCGCGCCGGTCAGTGACCGGCTTCGAGGTGTTCGGCCAGTCGCTGGCCGCAACTGGGCCGAGTATCTCGATCGGGACCTTGGCCGTGGTCTACCTGACCGCCGGCCGGGGCACGATCTGGTCCTACATTCTGGCGACCGTCGTTGCCGTCCTGGTGGGCTACAGCATCGCCCAGTTCGCTCGCCGCACCGCGGCTGCCGGTTCCCTGTACACCTACACGGCGTCGGGCCTCGGACGTAGCGCCGCGTTCGCCGGCGGATGGGGCCTTATCTTCGGCTACGTCCTCATGGCCGCCGCCTGCCTGGCCGGCGCGGCGCTTTACTTCGGCGCCTTCCTGGTCAAGCTGGGGCTCAGCGGCGAGAGCCGGCGTGGCAGCTACCTTTGCTGGCGTTCTTCCTGGTTCCCACCGTGGCTGGGCCGCCCTGTCGTTCACGGGCGAGGCCGGCCCGTTCGCCGGGCTGGCGACGCTCCTGGGGCTGGGCTGGCTCGCCACCATCCTGTACATCGACGCGATCATCTCGCCCTCCGGCTCCGGACTGATCTACACCACCACCACATCACGGATCTCCTACGGCCTGTCCCGCAACGGATACGTGCCCGCCATCTTCGAGAAGACCGACCAGCGCGGCGTCCCGTGGTTCAGCCTGATCTTCACCTTCATCGCCGGGCTGATCTTCTTCCTGCCCTTCCCGAGCTGGCATCAGCTGGTCGGCTTCATCACCTCGGCCAGCGTGCTGATGTACGCGGGAGGGCCGCTCGCCTTCGGCGCCCTGCGCAAGCAGCAGCCCCGCGTGGCCCGCCCGTACCGGATGCCGCCGGCGGCTTCTGGTCGCCGGTAGCTTTCATCATCGCGAACTTGATCATCTACTGGAGCGGCTGGAACGTGATCTGGCGGCTGGGCGCGGCCATCGTACTCGGCTACGTGCTGATCGGCCTGTCCATCGCCTTCAAGGCCAACCCGAACACGCCCTCCCTTGACTGGAAGTCCGCGCAGTGGCTTCCCGCCTACCTGATCGGCCTGGGCATCATCTCCTGGCAGGGCACCTTCGGCACCGGCGCGGCCGGCCACCTCGGGCTGTGGTGGGACATCCTGGTCATCGCGGTCTTCAGCCTGGTGATCTACTACTGGGCGATCGCCGTCCGGCTTCCCGACGCGAAGGCCGAGGAGTACATCTCCCATCACCACCTACGGTCCCAGCCGGGGGAATGACCCAGCGGCACCGCACGGAGGCACGGCCGTCCACCGCGCCGTCTCTATCTTGCTCCCGAAGGTCATCGACGAGCCGACGGCCGATGGTGCTGGTGGGTGCGGTGATGACAATCATGTCGATCCTATCTACTTCTCTATTCCTTGGGGTGCTGGAGGGCGACGACAGCGGTCGTGAGCAGAAGCAGGGCGGCCCCGACGGGGAGTCCGGAGCTGGTGCCGCTGGTGAACGTGTAGCGGCTGGCGTCCAGCAGGTGCGCGTGGACGACCGGGCTAAAAGCGCTGCCGGCGTACGCGAGGGCGGCGCTGACCGAGTGCCTGACGGCCTGCCCCGGGCGCCGGGGAGGTCCCGCAGGGCGGCGGGCAGGTGGCTGGCGAAGCTGGCGGTGAGGACCGTGCTGAGCACGGCGACGCCGAGCGCGGAGCCGAGTTCGCGGGTAGTGCAGCACTTCATAAGTTCCTTGCCGGTTACCCGGGTGCGTGATTCCGCTGAGAACGGGCCGGCCATGCGGGAGGCATTCCGGGAGCCGCAGCCCGGCGCAGGCGGTCAGCGACCGCTCGAGCCGGGGCGACACGTCCCACCCGTCGTCATCCCGGGCCGGCGTGGGTGACCAGGTTCTGCGGTTGGCCGTGCAGCGGGCCGGCCGGGGGCGCGGTAGTCAGGGGGAGACGGTGCCGGCGGCCAGGGCGATGGTGACGCCGATCGCGGCGGCTGACAGCAGCGTGAAGACGACGCCGCGGCGCAGCGGGAGCAGTATCACCAGGGCGCCGGCCAGTACCGCGTACTGCCAGGGGTGGGTGAGCTCCCGGGTGAGGGTGACGGCCGAGCCGAGGATCGCGCCGATGGCGGCGGGCCCGGCGCCGTCGAGGAAGGCGCGGGCGCGCTGGTTGGAGCGGATCTGCTCGAAGCGGGGGCCGCCGAGCAAGACGATCAGGAATGACGGGGCGAAGGCAACCGCGGAGGCGAGCAGGCCGCCGGCGAGCCCGGCGGCGGCGTAGCCGACGACCGCCACGGTCTGCACGACGGGGCCGGGGGTGACCTGGCCGAGGGCGACGGCGTTGAGGAACTGGGCGCCGGTCATCCAGTGGTAGCGGCTGACCGCGTTGGCTTGCATCAGGGGGATGATCACGAACCCGCCGCCGAACGACAGGCCGCCGACCTTGAACGCCACCCACGCCACCGACGCCAGCACCCCGCCCCCGGCCGCGAGGACGAAGGCGGGAGCTGCGAGGAATCCGTGCAGCCGCGTTCCGTCGCCGCCGCCGCCCCTGGCCCCTCGCCCGCCGGGATGGGGGCCGTAGCGGGCCAGCACCTCGATGGCGCCGCAGCCGAGCAGCACCAGGACCAGCCAGGCGCCGATGGTCGCCGCGGCGGCGAGCCCGGCGGCCAGGTAGGCCAGCCATCGCACGGCTGCGGTCTTATTGCGCCAGCTGGGGACGAGCAGCGACCAGCCGGCCTGGACCGCGACCGCAGGGACGGCGGCGCCCGCCCCGGCCCCGGCGCCGAGCACCCACAGCGGCGGGGAACCGGCCACGAACAGGACGGACAGGGCGAGGATGACGATCAGGCCGGGGATGATGAACGCGGCGCCGCCGATGAGGGCGCCGGCCCGGCCGCGCAGGCGCCAGGCGCAGAAGATGGCGAGCTGGGTGGAGGCCGGGCCGGGCATCAGGTTGCAGACGGCGATGGCGTCCTCGAACTCCCGGGCGTCCAGCCAGCCCCTGCGCTCGACGCACAGCTGGCGCAGCAGCCTGATGTGCGCAGGCGGCCCGCCGAATCCGATACAGCCGATCCGGCCCCATTCCCTCAGCACCGTCGCGAGCGCGACCTGCGGCACGGCCGGGGGCCGGCCGGCGGGCGCCGCCGGGGCCGGGGCGTCTTCGCCGGGCTGGCTCATCGCGGCCTGGCCGCTCGCGGTCCGCGCACCAGGCGATGATACATCAATCTAGCTTGATTAATTCTGGGCGGCAGGACCGGAGTGTCCGGGCCTGCGTTCCGCCGTTATCCCGCGGCGGGCGCTGCCCGGTCCAGGACGGGGAGCAGGAACCCGATCCGGGCGTCCAGCTCGGCGGCGGTGGCCTCGAAGGCCGGGTACCCGGCCAGGCCGCCCTCGCCGGCGGCCGGGTCGGGCAGGCTCCAGTGGATCAGGCCGGGACGGCCCGAGAACTCCGGGCAGGCCTCCCGGGCCTTGTCGCACAGGCTGATCACGTAGTCGAACCGCTCCCGGGCGGCCGTCTCCACCGGCGCGGGCCGGTGGCCGACGATGTTGATGCGGTAGCGGTCCCGCATCACCGCCACCGCGTCCGGGTGCAGCGGTCTGGGCCGGATGCCCGCGCTCGCGGCCTCCACCCGCGCCCCCGCCTGGTGCCGCAGCAGCCCCTCCGCCATCGGCGAGCGGCCGCTGTTCCCCGTGCACACGAACAGCACCCGCCGCCGGGTGGCGCCAGGCACGGCCGCCTGCCCAGGGCCGGCGGCGGGCACGACAGCCAGGGCGGGGTGCAGCGCGGAGGCGGCGCCGGCCAGCGCCTGCGCGCAGCCGTGCAGGTCCAGGCTGTAGTAGGTGTCGCACAGGGTGAGATAGCGAGGCCTGCCCGTGGGTCGGGGACAGGACGTGGCTGAGCCGGAAGTTGCCGACATGGTGATACTTCTTCCAATCGACAGGATCGTGGCCGGCGTGCGTGCGGGCGTTCCGCCAGTGCCGCGGCAGGTCGCGCGCTGGCCCATCACGAAAAAAGAACCTCAGCCCGCGCGGTGGCCGAGGTGACACTCATCGCGCGCCCACGGGGACGGGACCGTCCGCCGTCAGGCCCGCAGACGGGTCGGGGACCGCGGCCGGGTCCAGGCCGGCCTCTACCTCGAGCGCGCGGACGATCGGCAGCACGTCCCGGCCGAACCGCTCAATCTCCTCGTGGTAGTGCAGGAAGCCGGTCAGGATGAGGTCCACGCCGAGTTTGCGGTACGCGACGATCCGCGTGGCCACCTGCTCGGGGGTGCCGATCAGCTGGGTGCGGAACCCGTCGTTGTACTGCACCAGGTCCTCGAAGCTAGAGTCGGCCCATATTGGCTGTGTCAACCTCATTTGGCCCCACCTACTACTTTGATTCGGCCCCACCTGGGCTGTTGTTGCTCTGGCGGGGCGTGATTGTTCTACTTTGATCTGGCCCCGGCCCGGGGTCCGGGCCTGGGCTGCTGGCTGTTGTCGCTGGCGGTGCTGGTGAGGTGGCTGGTGAGGGTGCGGCGGTCGGCGCGCTCGGTTTCGAGCTGGGCTTCGGCGCGCTCGGCGCGGGCCCGTTCGGCCTGGGTGAGCGCGTGTGCTGCGGCGAGCTGTGCCTGATGGTGCTCGTGCAGGGTGTCGCGTTCGCGGGCGGCGTCGGCGCGGGCCTGGGCTGTCTCGCGGCGGGCGTCGGTCTCGGCCTGGCGGGCGCGGCTGATCTCGGTGCCGCGGCGTGCCGGGCCTGTGCGGCGGCGGTACCGCGTTGTCGCGCTCGCGGGTGCAGCGTTCGGCGTCGGCGCGGCTGGCGGCTGCCTGCTCGGCGGCGCGGGCCGAGATGGCGGTGAGCTCCGCGGCGGTATCGCGGCGGAGCTGGTCAAGCTCGGCGGCGTCGGCGCGGGCGGTGTCCGACGATTCCTGTGCTGCTGCTTGTGCGGCTGCGGTGTCGTCGCGGGCGGCGGTGAGGGCTTCGGCGAGGGCCTCGGTTTCCTGGCGGGCTTCGGCGGCTTGCGCGGCTGCGGTGACGGCGGCTGCCTCGGCGCGGCGGCGGGCTGCTTCGGCTTCGGCGACCTGGGCGCGGACAGCGGCGGGGTCCAGGGTGGCGGCCTGCTCGCGGGCCGCGCGGACCAGGACGGCGCCCTGGCGCAGGAGGGTGTCGAGAGCGGCGAGCGGATCGGTGTCGCCGATGGGGGCCGCGGCCGTGACCGGGATGCGGGCGCCGTTGTGGTAGCGGCGGGCGCAGTCGTCGCTGCAGAACTGCCGGTTCCTGCCGCGGGCCTGGGCGGCGGGCAGCGGGCGGCTGCAGCCGGGACGCTTGCAGAGGGCGGTCGGCTCATCGCCGGCGGGCTGGCTGGTCACTGACGGGTGCCTTCCTGCGCGGGGCGCCCGGGACAGCTTTTCTTTTCTTTCTGATCAGAGGTGAAATGAAAAGAAAAGCCCCGGGCGCGGTGTGTCCGGGGCCCTGGCTAGTCGCCGGGTATGTGCGACAGGGCGGTGCTGTGAGCCCTGGCCAGCCAGTTCACGGTCTCGGCGAGTGCGCCGGCCAGGCGCTCCAGGGTGTATTCGCTGTCAGCGTCGCGCAGGACCGCGGCGGCGGGCGCGGCGGCGGCGGGCGCGGCGCCGCCGGCGAGGTCGCTGATCAGGGCGTGCGCGTCGGCGAGCATGAGCATGATGTCGCGGGCGTGCCCGGCATCGATCGCGATGACGGCCATCTGGTGGTCGCTGCCGGGGTAATGGATTAACGACATGGCCAGGGGTTCCTTCCGGGTCAGGTGGTGCCGGCCTGGCGGCGGGCGGCGGTGGCGCGCAGCCGGTAGAGCCGGCGCCGGTCTGGATGATGTGCGCGTCGAAGGTGAGCCGGTCCACGATCGCGGCGCACAACCTGGGGTCGGTGAACGCGGAGGTCCATTCGCTGAACGCGGCATTGGACGCGACCGCGACGGATGCTTTCTCTTCCCGCTCGGTGAATACCTGGAACAGCAGCTCGGCGCCGCGCCGGTCCAGCTCGATATAGCCCAGCTCGTCCAGGCACAAAAGGTCGATCCGCCCGTACCGGCCGATCACCTTGGACAGCGTCCGGTCATCGGATGCCTCGACCAGCTCGTTGACCAGCGCCGCGGCGGTGACGTAGCGGACCCGGTAGCCGTGCTCGGCGGCGGCGGTGCCCAGCCCGATCAGCAGGTGGCTCTTGCCGGTCCCGGAGTCCCCGATCAGGCACAGCGGCTGCCCGGCGGCGACCCACTGGCTGCGGGCCAGGGTGCCGATCAGCGCGGCGGGCACGTCCGGGTTCGCGGCGAAGTCGAAATCCTCGAGCCGCTTGGGGCGGGGGAACCCGGCCTCGCGGACCAGCCGGGCCTTGCGGCGCATCTCCCGGTCATCGCACTCCATGGACAGCAGCTCGGTCAGGAACCCCTTGTAGCCGGCCTGCTGGCGGGCCGCGGCCGCGGCGACCTCCCCGTGCCGGTCCCGGATCGTGGGCAGCCGCAGCACCCGGCACGCGGTGTCGATCGCCGCGTCCGCCGCGGTATCGGTCAGCTCATCACGCCTGGCGGCCATCACGCTCCTCCTAATGAGAGTTAGCGAGTCGCCGTACGGCAGACTCGGTGCCTGGTAGCCGCTGGCAGGTGAGCACTTCGTGCTCCAGGGCCGTGAGCCCTGAAGAAAGATCGTGCCCCTGCCGGCTGGCCGGGAGAGTTGTCGCTGCTGGGATGTCGTGCGCGCCCGTTGAGGGCGTGAGCACTGTTTCATTAGGTCGCCGATTGTTCTCCCGCAGGCTGCTGACGCAATCTGGCATCCGGGACGGGAGAATTCATGCGGTTGTTCGTGGGGATCACTGGGCTGAGGACCATCACGACGTGGAGCTGATGGACGCGACGGGCCGGGTGCTGGCGCGCAAACGGCTGCCGGAGGGGGTATCGGGGATGGCCCGGCTGCACGAGCTGATCGGGCAGCAGCTGGGCGAGGGCGCCGGGGATGCGGAGGTGGTGATCGGGATCGAGACCGACCGCGGCCCGTGGGTGGCCGCGCTGGCCGCGGCCGGGTACACCGTGTTCGCGGTCAACCCGCTGCAGGCGTCCCGCTACCGGGAACGACACGGCGTGTCCGGGGCCAAGAGCGACACCGGCGACGCGCACATGCTGACGGACATGGTGCGCACCGACTCCCACCAGCTGCGCGCGGTGGCGGGCGACAGCCCAACGCCGCGCGGTCAAGGTGGTGGCCCGTACCCACAAGACGCTGATCTGGGAGCGAACCCGGCAGGTCCAGCGGCTGCGGTACCAGCTGCGGAGTACTTCCCCGCGGCGCTGGCGGCCTTCGAGGACCTGGACGCCCCCGATGCGCTGGAGCTGCTGGCCAAGGCGCCGGACCCGGCGCGGGCCGCGAAGCTGACCCGCGCGCAGGTCAGCGCGTCGCTCAAGCGGGCCCGCCGCCGCGACATCCCCGCCAAGGCGACGGCGATCATGGCCGCGCTGCGCAGCGCCCAGCTGGGTCAGCCGCCGCCATCACCGCCGCCTACGCGGCCACCGTCCGGTCTCTGATCGCGGTGATCACCACCCTCAACGAGCAGGTCAAGACCCTGCAAGGGCAGGTGGAAGCGGATTTTGGCCGCCACCCGGACGCTGAGATCTACCTGTCCCAGCCCGGCCTGGGACCCATCCTCGGCGCCCGGGTCCTCGGCGAGTTCGGCGACGACCCCGGCCGCTACGCCACCGGCAAGGCCCGCAAGAACTACGCCGCCACCAGCCCTATCACCCGCGCGTCGGGCAAGAAGAAGGTCGTCGCCGCCCGGTTCATCCACAACGACCGGCTCATCGACGCGCTCATGGCCCAGGCCTTCGCCGCCCTGAACGCCTCGCCCGGCGCACGCGCCCTCTACGACGCCGAGCGCGCCCGCGGCGCAGAGCACAACCCTGCCCTCCGCAAGGTCGCCAACCGCCTCGTCGGCATCCTGCACGGATGCCTCAAGACCCGCACCACCTACGACGAGGCAGCTGCCTGGCCACAGCGGGAAGAGACCCCGCAATCTGACGTCGCCGCTTGACATTTCAGCTCCTGGGATGTCTTTCTCGCCCCGGCGGGCGAGCAGCTGGTCATAGGCGGCCACCGACGGGGCAGGCCGCCCGTCCGCGGGCAGCGGCGCCGCACGGCGCGGCAGCGTGATCACCGACGCCCCCCGCGGCATCGGGCCAGCCGCCGGCGCGGCAGGCACCTGGTCCGCGCCGGGCCGCCGCCGGCCGCGTCGGCGTGCTTGCGGGCCTGGACCGCGATCACGTCCGGGGAGCAGGTCCCCGCGCCCAGCGCCGCGGTGATCCCCGCGGTCACCGACGCGGCAGGCAGCCGCCGGTGCAGCAGCAGCACCTCGATCAGCGTCCTGGTGCCGGGCCCGTCGCCGAGCCGCCCCCGGGCCGCGGACCACAGCGCCTCATGCGCCGCAGTGAACGCGCCCGACTTGCGGGCCTGCGCCAGCGGCACCGACCCGGGCAGCGCACCCGGCTTGCGCAGCAAGATCTCCAGGTAGTGATCCAGGTCCAGGTGCTCGGCGCCGGCCGCGGCCAGCCGCGGGTGCGCCGCCACTTCCGGGACCCGTCGAAGACCTCCAGCTCATTGGCGGTCAGCCGGATCCGGACCCGGGCGCCGATCAGCCGGGCCGGCACCGAGTACCGGCACTTGCCCACGCTGATCCGCCCGAACTTATCGGCCCGCGGCCACAGCACCGTGCCGGTATCGAACCCATCGCCCGGCAGCGGCCCCAGGAACCGCTGCTCGGCCGCGAAATCAGCGGCCACGGCCGCCGCCCGGAACTCGATGTGCCGCCGGTCATCGGCCAGGTCGGCCTCAGCCAGCCGGGCGTTCAGCTCCGCCAGCGAGGCCACCCGCGGGACCGGCACCATCCAGCGCCGCCGGTACCGGCCGATCTCGCCCTCCACGCCGCCCTTCTCATGGGCGCCGTCCAGGCCCGGCCCGCAGTAAAACGCCTCGAACCCGTACCAGGACCGGAACGCGGACCAGCGGGCCGTCTCGGTCCTGTTCCGCCCGCACAGCACCTTCGACACCGCCGCGGACAGGTTGTCATACCGGATATGCCGCCACGGCACCCCGCCGGTCACCTCGAACGCGGTCACGTGCCCCTCGAAAAATGCCTCCTGCGCGCAGCAGGCATACACCCTGTGGATGCCCTTCCCGGAGCACGAGAGCCGGTAGGCGAACAGCTGGCAGGCCGCCACCTCCCCGGCCAGCACGATGCTCACCGGCCCGAAGTCCACCTCCGCCTCGGCACCCGGCTCCTTAGCCTGCGGCACGAACCCCGCCACGCTGCCCGGCCCCGCCCGGTGCTCCGCCTCGATCTCGGCCCGCCGCGGCCCCGCGTACTGGCACACATACGAATACGACACCGGCATCCCGTGCTCATCAGCCAGCCGCTGCCAGATCCGCCGCGAGGTATGCCGCTGCTTGCGCGGCGCGTCCAGGTCCTCCCGCAGCATCGCGTCGATCAGCGCCGCAACCGAGTCCAGCACCGGGGAGACCCGCTCCGGCGTCTTGCGCAGCGCCGGCACCGGACAGGCCAGCGCCTCCCGCACCATCCGCCGGTGCACCCCGTGCTTACGCGACAGCGCCCGGACCCCTAAACCCAGCTGCCGGTGATCCTCCCGGATCCTGGCAAACAACTCCATCTTGTCCCGTCCCATCCGGCCCACCCCACACAGGAACGACTGAATGTGACCAATTATTCACCCAGACGCACCATGTTGCCCGGAACCTGCCCGGCGAGTCGACGCCAGGAATCCCCGGTGGGGCCAGATCAGAGTGTTACCACCCCGCCGCCCTGACCCCCGGGTGGGGCCAGATCAAAGAAGAACAGTGGGGCCATTTAAGAGTGCTACGGCCACCCATATGCCCTTCTTGTCGGCGGTGGACGACCCGGCCTGCTTGACCGCGGCCCCGAACCCCTCGACCGCCTCCACGTGCGCCTTCGCGATGATCTCGCGCAGCGTCTCGGTGGCCTCGCGCTCGGTGTCGCGGACGATGACGAACCCGTTCAGGCCGAACCTCGGCCCGCCGGTGCGCCCGGCCGCGTCCGCGATCTGCCGCAGCTCGGCGAGCTGCTCCCGGACCCCGCCGAAGTCCTTGCCGTTGGAGAAGTACCAGTCCGGCAGCTCGCCGCCGTTGCGCCGGGCGGCGGAGGAGTTGCCGCCCTGGAAGATCTCCGGGTGCGGCCGGCCCGGCCAGGACAGCGGCTTGGGCTTCAGGCTGAAGTCCCGGATCCGGTAGAAGTCCCCGGCCAGGTTGGCCTCGTCCTGCGTCCAGATCCGCTGGGTCACCGACGCCACCCTGGATATACCGGCTGGCTGCACGAACCTTCCGCTGGTGGCGTTCCAAGAGCCGTGCGCGATCCGGGCGCGCGCGTTTGACCTGCTGGGCGCATCGGGGATGGCGGCGTCCGTGGTAGCACAGCCGGCAAGCCTGGACGGCGTGCTATCCGCGATCCGCGCCGGCCTGGGACTTGCCCTGCTGCCCATCGCCAGCGACATCCCCGAGGGCCTGCGTGAGCTATCGTGCCTACCGTCAGCCGGCTGGATAGGTGTGCACCTGGTGTCGCGAGAGGGGCTTGCAGACACGGTTACCCATACGGCGGTGACGATGCTCAGTTCGTTCCTCACCACCGCTACGGCGCCCCCGCGTACACCGATCGTCTCGTCGCGGCGCCTGCGCTGACCTGGTGCCCATGATGCTGGGGGGTTGTTACCGGCGATATCGCCAGGACCATCCTCATACCGGCACTGGGGCGCCTGCACTGCCGCAAGTGGGCCTACCCTACCGGGCAGACGCCGCAGGCGGCGCCAGTCGCTGGGCCAGTCCGGTGTGGCGGCGGCCGGCGCTGGCGGTCCGTACGGCGGCGCTGATCGCGCGGGACGATCCGACCAGGACGGCTAGCTTCGTCGCGCGGGTGATGGCGGTGTAGAGCAGGTTGCGCTGCAGCATCATCCAGGCACTGGTGGTGAGCGGGATGACGATCGCGGGGTATTCGCTGCCCTGGGAGCGGTGGATGGTGATGGCGTAGGCGTGCGCGAGCTCATCCAGCTCATCGAACCCGTAGCCGAGCAGTTCGTCCTCGTCGGTGCGCAGTGTGAGGGTATGGTCCTCGGCGGATACGGCGGTCACCACGCCGAGGGTGCCGTTGAATACCCCGGCAGCGCCCTTGTCGTAGTTGTTGCGCAGCTGGGTGACCTTGTCGCCGGGCCGGAACACCCGCCCGCCATGACGGCGTTCCGGCTGCCCGTCCCGGAAGGGGGCCAGTTCCTGCTGCAGCAGGAGGTTGAGGTTGCCCGCGCCCGCAGGGCCGCGGCGCATAGGTGCGAGCACCTGGACGTCGCGCCGCGGATCCAGGCCGAACTTGCGCGGGATGCGGTGGGTGGCCACATCGACCGCGAGCGCGGCCGCCTGCTCGGTGTCCTCACACGGGAAGAAGAAGAAATCCGGGTACTCGCGCAGTTGCGGGAACTTCCCGGCGTTGACCCGGTGGGCGTTGACGACGATGCCGGACTCCTGCGCCTGACGGAAGATCTTCGTCAGCCGTACCCACGGAACGGTGGCCGCCGACAGCAGGTCCCGCAGCACCTGGCCGGCCCCGACCGATGGGAGCTGGTCCACGTCGCCGACCAGCAGCAGGTGCGCACCCGGCGGGATGGCCTTGACCAGCTTGTTGGCCAGGATCAGGTCCATCATCGAGCATTCGTCGACCACCACCAGGTCGGCGTCCAGCGGACGGTCCCGGTCGTAGGCGGCCTCCCCGCCGGGCCGCAGTTCCAGCAGCCGGTGCACGGTGGCCGCCGGGTGGCCGGCCAGCTCACTGAGCCGCTTGGCCGCCCGGCCCGTCGGCGCGGCCAGGGTGATCCTGGCCTTCCGGGCCGCGGCCAGCTCCACCACCGACCGGACCGTGAAGCTCTTCCCGCAGCCCGGCCCGCCGGTGAGCACGGACACCTTGCTGGTGAGCGCCAGCCGTACCGCCTGCTCCTGCTCCTCCGCCAGCGGCACACCGGTCCGCTGCCGCAGCCAGCCCAGCGCCTTCTCCCAGTCCAGGCTGGCGAAGGCCGCCAGCCGGTCTTCCGGCACGTTCAGCAGCTCCAGCAGCCCCGAAGCCAGCGAACACTCAGCACGGTAAAACGGCACCAGATAGACCGCGGGAGTGGCACTCTCCGCGTCAACGGCCTCGCTACCGGTGCCTGACGGTACGTCCTCCCTCATCACTCCCTCGGCTCTGGCCAGCTCGTTCAGGCACCGTTCGGTCAGATCACCTGGCACGTCAAGGATCTTGATGGCCTCGGTCACCAGGACCGGCTCGGGCAGGAAACAGTGGCCGTTCTCGGTGGCCTGGGACAATGTGTACTGCAGGCCTGCTTTGACCCGCTCGGGGCTGTCATGCGGGATGCCCACGCTGCGGGCGATGGCGTCGGCGGTCTTGAATCCGATCCCCCACACATCCGAGGCCAGCCGGTACGGCTCGTTCCGTACCACCGAGACCGACGCATCACCGTACTTCTTGTAGATCCGCACCGCCAGCGAGGTGGACACGCCCACGCTTTGCAGGAAGACCATCACCTCCTTGATGGCCTTCTGCTCCTCCCAGGCCGTGGCGATCATCTTCGTCCGCTTCGGGCCAAGGCCAGGGACCTCGATCAGCCGGCCCGGCTCCTCCTCGATGACCCGCAAGATGCCCGTTCCGAAATGGGCGACCATCCGCTCCGCCATGACCGGCCCGATCCCCTTGATCAGGCCCGAGCCCAAGTACCGCTGGATGCCCTGAATGGTGGCCGGCAGCACCGTGGTGAACGACTGCACATCGAACTGCCGCCCGTACTTCGGATGCGACGTCCACCGCCCGGTCAGCCGCAGGCTCTCCCCCAGCTGTGCACCCAGCAGCGCCCCGGTCACCGTGATCAGGTCCGGGCCGCTCCGGTCGGTGGCGACCCGGGCGATCGTATAGCCCGTCTCCTCGTTAGCGAACGTGATCCGCTCCAGCACCGCCTCCAGCACCGATCCCCCGCCAGCCCCGGAATCGGGCGCCCAGACACGTCCCATACCGACATAATGCCGGTTCTGGCCGATAATTTTGCCGAACGAAGCTGTTGCGAGCCGACGATCCGCGCATCGGTGGCCAGCCCGGGATGTCACCGGCCGGGCAGCCGGAAGGAGGTCATGGAAACGACCTCGGCGGAGGTGATCGCCACCTTCGCCGTCACGCCCCGGGCCCGCGCCTTGCTGCGGCGCTGGCAGGAAGATCCCGGCCGCCCGCACGTGGCGCGCACGGTCCTGGCCCATACCACCAGGGTGCTGTACCAGCTGGGCCCCGGTCACGTTGAGGCCGTCTGCATCACCAGCGATCATCCGCTGGGCGACATCCGCAAAAGCGTGGCCACCTCCGTCCCGCCCGTCGTCGACTGGCGCCCAGATTTCGCCTTCACCCACGTCATGCACCTGGCGCTGGAAAAACTCGGCACTCTGCCCTCGTTCCAGGATTTCGCCGGCTTTGCCGCGTCGCGGGCGGAATGACTCCGCGGCGGCCAGCTTGCAGGCGCCGCGGCGCGCGGGCACCTACGATCTACCTAGTCCCTGCTATTCG